>QOCQ01000009.1 GCA_003574685.1 Rhodospirillaceae bacterium SYSU D60007 | reverse complement strand
TGTGCTATCTGTTGTCATGGCGTGATCTCCGCCGGCGCGCTAACGCCGGTTGTTGCTTGTTGGTCCAAGCCGGAGATTACGCCTCCTTCAAATTCCAACCACTTCCGCGACAGCACCGAACGCGCAATTGGTGGTCACTGTCGCAGTGACATCGACGGCGGCGCCACCCAGGACGTTGACGTTCCCGAACGACACATCGGAAATAGTGAACGAGCAGGTTTGCCCCACCGCAGGAGCGGGCGCCAGCACTGCCAGCACGGCGAGGCATCTCAGAATCTGACTTCCGGTCCGGCGCTGCTTCCGCCTTCCCCCGGAGGGGGAAGGTGGCGCGCCAGCGCCGGAAGGGGGATGGCTCAACAAGCAAGGTGCCAGAGGCGAAAAGCCGCGCAGGTTGATACATCCCCCTTCCGCCCTTCGGGCACCTTCCCCCTCCGGGGGAAGGGAATTCTGGTTCGGAGTCATCGGCAGACCACGTCCTTGATCAGGACCTGTTGGCCCGGTTTGGGCGTGTAGGCGAATTCGGCGCGGCAGGTGGTGTTGTCCGGGCGGCGGATGACCACGCGGTTCTGCGACGAGAGTCCGCTGATATAGGCCTGGCCATCGTAGCCGACGACGAAGGTCTCGCCGCCCTTCTCCAGCTTGCCCTGGGAGGCGACGGGCACCGGCTTGCCGTCCTGCTCGACAAGGACAACCAGGGCTGCGTCGCTGTGCTGCGTCACGCCGAATTTCACCACCACGCCGCTGCTGTCGGCCGGAACGACCACATTGCGCGTGCTGCGAATGTCGGCGTCGACCGGGAGATTCCTGGGATCGATCTGAAGGGCGTTGCGCTGCCACGATAGCAGGTAGGGCACCAGCAGCCGCCCGCTGCTGTCGGTCACTCCGATGGGCCGGTTCTCGTGGGTGACCGCCACGCCCGGCGCGCCTACGTCCACCACGGCAAATGCATCGTCGATACGGTTCGCGAGGAACACGCCGCCGCCGGCAAGGGCGATGCTGCCGTCAACCTCGGCCGTGGCGCGCACGTTCTTTCCGATCTGCTGGACACCGCCCTCCAGCCGGGCGAACCGCGCGCGGTAGCCCATTCCTGCGAAGCGATCGGGAATTTTGCCTTGGGCAGCCCGCACACGCCAGCCAAAGCTGCCCTCCTCCAGATCCAGCGAACGCGATCCCTCGACAAATCCGGCGTAGCCGTCGCGATCGCGCTGAATGCCCGCCGACGCGACGTTGCGGCCGCCGAAGGGAACCGAAATGCCGGCGAGGATGCCGTAGGCATTGCGGTCCGCGAGGTCGGTGAAGCCGGTGGCATAAAGCGTGGCCCGGCCAAAGAGCTGCTGCGAATACGACAGGCTGACGATCCGCGTAGACGGCTGGTCCTCGTACTTCAGATAGGAATAGCTGAGGTTGAGACTGGAGGAGTCGCCCAGGAACGGCAGGCCGAGCGATACCTGGTCCGAAACGAGGGGCGGCCGCGCACTGAAGGTGTTGATCAAACCCGTCAGCGGATCGAACACCAGCGGCACATCGGCCGTGGCCGAGGCGATATCCTCGTAGGTACCCGCCGTGCGCTGCGTGCGGGCGAAGAAGGAATACCGCTCGTGCTCCGCCTGCACGAAGAAGCTGTACTGCAAGCCTGTACGGCCCCGCAGCCGGCTGCCGGCCAGCGACCCGCCCGCGATGCCGAAGGTGCCCACCGAGAACACGGCGCCGGCGCCGCCATTCATCAATCCGGCGCCGCCTTCGCCGTGCCCTTCCAGCGTCAGCCAGTCATTGAGTCCATAACGCAGGGTGGCCGAGCCGATCGGGCGTTCGTCGTAGTCGTTCGACTTCAGGGCAAAGGAACGGCGCGCAAGTCCGGCCTCGACGGAGAAATCGAGAAAATCGGGCTTCAGCAGGAAGCCGCTGGCGTAGAACGGGAGGGTTGTGACGACCTCCCGGCCAAGCGCATCCCGCACCACCACGCGTGCGTTGCCCGCGCCGGTGACGATCGGCAGGTTCACCACCTGGAACGGTCCCGCCGGCACCTGGCCGGAGAAGATGCGCGTGTTCTGGCTGTAGATATCGACGGTCGACGGCACTGCGGCGGAGCCGGAGATGGCCGGAATGGGCATGGTCACCAGATCCGGCCGCAGCGCGAAGTTCCGCTGCATCTGGAAGCCGCCCATGCGCACCGGCCGCGTCCACGCCAGCCCGCCAGACACCGTGTCGCCTGCCCGCCACGTGATGAGGCTGTCGCGGCTGGAATAGGCCCAGTACGTCTCCAGCCGGATCACGTCGTTGACCTGCCAGGGTGCCGCGGTGGCCGTGGCAATGGCGGACTGGCTCAACGTACCGAACGGCGTGAAGAACCGGCCTTCCAGGCCGGCCGACAGACTGTAGTAGGTGTTCGAATCCTGCCACGACGTGCGTTCCGCCGTGCCGAACAGCGAATAGTTCAACAGCCCGCCATAGCTGCGAAGGACGGGCAGCCCCTCCGTGGTCTCGCCCGTGCCGAAATCGAGCTGCCGCGGCGCGCGCGCCGCCCCGGCGGCCTGGACATGCAGCGCCTGGGCTCGCTCGTCGTAGCGCCAGGTGACGCCCGGGAGTTGGTCAATCCGGACGAGGGTATCCCCCTCGCTCCCCTGCGGTGGTTTCAGGCCGGCACCGCGCAACTCACGGGCCGTGCTCACCAGTGCCCCATCGGGCATTTGTCTCACACCAATGATAAATCCCGTTGAGGCGCCGTTGATGAAGAGTTCGAGCTGAAGCGGACGTCCTTCGGCCGCTCCCGGAGGTGCGGCCTGAGCCGTAGGAGCGGGAATGTCCGCAGCCGCGGGCTCGGCGCTCGCTGCCGGCGGCGCGGCCTGAAGCGTTGGAGGGGGAATGTCCTGCGCGGAGGGCTCGCCGCTCGCGGCCAGCAGCAGGGCCAGCGCCGCGCTAGCGCCCCTGCACAGTTGCCGCGGCATTGATGGGCCCGTCTTCACTCTGCGCCACAATCGAGACGGCGCCTGACCGCGCACCAGCGCCAGCGGCCGATATGGTCCATTCCATGGTGGAGCGGCCGAGGACATAACCGACGAGACCATCCCTGCGGGCGACGATCCGGCCGCCGCTATCGGTCAGGCGCAGATCGAAGATCTTGAGGCGGCGGGCACCATTGTTCTGCGCGCGCAAGACGAAGCCACCGGCGGCTGGCTGAACTGTCCAGCTTACGTCTGCGGCGGCTGCATTGGATGCGCGGAAGAAGACCGGAATGACGTGCCTGAGCACGAAGCGGACTGTACCGGCCTTGCGCTGCGAGGGATCCGGCAGCTCGTCGATCACCACGCGGTAGCTTTCCTCGCCCACTACCGGTCGGGTGGAAACACGCACCACCCGGATGACATAGTCCTCCTTCGGACCGAGTCGTGTCGCGGGCGGGCTGGCCACCACATCGGTGGTCGGCTCGTGCTGCTCCTGCAATCCGGTCTGCCGCCAGCGGAAGAGGCGGATCTGCACGTCGATCGGGCGGGCATCGTCATTGCGCAGGTTCAGCGTCGCCGCCGCATCCGGCGCAACCAGGTCGATGATGGTGGGCGCCACCCGCAGCGATGCGGCCAGGCTGACGCCGGTCCCCAACAGCAGCAGCGCTACGCCAACGGCGAGCAGGAACGGCCTGCGCACAAGCAACTCGTTTCAGAACCTCACCTCAGAACGTCACCGTGATGGTGATGGTGTCAGTGTACACACCCGGAGCGGGCGTTGTCTGCGGCGCCACCCGTCCAAACACCGGGATCGTCTGGACTGCACCGTTACCCGTTCCGGCCAGGGTGTTCGTGCCGACAGTGGTTCCCCATTCCAGGGTTCGCGCCGTGTTGCGATAGAGGTTGTATGCCACGGTCGCCCCGGCGGGGCCGGTCATCAGCCGGTTCGACACGGTAGCGCCCGTACCCGTGCCCGCGTTGAGGCCGACGTTATACGGCGTGCCGTTCGTGCACTGGACAGAAATTGCACTCTGCTGATCAATATTGGCGGCAATGACACCGGCGGTGCCGAAATTCATGTCGGTGGCAGAATTGACCCGACACTCCGCCTGGATCGTGATGCGGACGTTGAACGATCCGGTTGCGGTCTGCGCCGATGTGGCCGGCGCGAACAAGCTTGGCACGAGAAGGCAGGCCCAGAAAATGAACTGCTTCCGGAATTTTACACTCGGATTCATAGAACCTAACCTCCAACGTCGGCGCCGGGAAGAATGATGAGACGCCCTTGGCACGAGGGCGTTTGCCTCGTCAGGCGCGCAGGGAATGACAGATCACGGAACGCAATAAAACGAGCCAATGGTCGAATTCGAACCAATCGTCAAAATTGAGCCGCTGAAATGTCAAAAAACCACTTGGGTCGGCAAAGAAACAACGCGAGCACGGTCCGATTTAAAAGAAACGGGCAAGTAACTACGCCGGACATGCGCGAAAGTTGCACACGCCCACTTTGGGTACCCTGGTGCGGCAAGAAGGACGCTGCGGCTAGGCACTGGTCGATTGGCTCATGCTGGACATTGTCGGTCCGCGGGGGACGGCAGGAGGCATGAAAGAAGGTCCCTGAAATAGTTTCATGAATATCGAGACTTCTTCAATCCGCGTTTTGGTTGTTGGGATCGAGTGCATAAACAGCCCTCACTTGCGGACCGCAGGGATACGAGCATAATCCTATCGCCTTGCGGAAAAGAGGAATTGCATAGCTGCCACCGCGCGGCCGGTTGCGGAAATACCCTTCATTTCATCCTTTATGATGAAACCAACGACCCTCTCTGCAGCTCCGGATGTTGATCCGCAGCAAACTGGCACAAGTCGCTGATCTTCCTTACAGAACCGATCCTCCATAGGATCGCCGGCCGACCTCGCGCGCCAGCGTTCGTCCCCAGTTCTGAAAGGGCCGTTCCACCGCGAGATACAGCGTGGCTGCCACGGGGATGGTCACCGCGATTGTCGCGGCTGCCAGCAGGACATTGAGAAAAAGCGCCTCCACCGGCTGCACGTCGAGGAGCCGCGGTGCAACGAAATGCGCCAGCGTAAAGAGAACGATGAAGTGAACGAGGTAGATGCTGTAGGAAATGTCGCCCAGCCAGTCAAAAAGCCTGTTCGACAGCGGCCACATCGTGCCGCCGAAATACACGACCGTCACCAGAAACGCGGCGCATCCTGTTTGTACCAGTATCGTGAAGGGGTGATTGAAGACGTCGGGTGTGACGAAGCGGCCAAACCACATCAGGCTTGCCGTGACGAGCAGGATAACAGACGCGCGCATCCAGACAGGAACGGCAAAGAACGCCTGCGCCAGGCGATGGCCATGGACGGGAATCAGCGCACCGACGAAGAAGCAGATGAGGAACTCGTCGAGGAATCTCAGACCGGGGACCGGAACGACGGCGAGCGCGGTCAGCCCGAGGACCGCCGGCAGGGCCGCCCCCGGCTTGCGTGAAAGCGCGTAGACCAACGGAAAGAGGAAGGACGCGGCGATCTCGACATAGATCGTCCAGGCCGGCGAGTTGAGGCTGTTACTCAGCCCGGCGGCATTCGCAACGATTTCCCTGAACCCCGGCTCATGCTGGAAATAGCGGTTCATCCAGCTCGTGCCTGCTTCGTATTGCCCTTCGTCGAAGTAAAGCCAGTGAAGGATCGCGGAACCAACAGCAGTCACGACAAGGATGGGATAGAGCCTGAAGCCACGCTTCAGGTAGAAGCCGAGAATGCCCGTTCCCTTCAGCGACTGGCCGGCCCTGTCCAGCGAGATCGAGAGCACGGTTCCGCTGAGGACGAAAAAGAGGGTGACGGCAGCAGAGCCATTGAACAGGGCGAGCAAGGCATGGACGAGCAGCAGCCAGGGATCTTTGCCATCAAGGGCCTGATGGTGCGGGTCGTCCACCTCGCCGACCTGGAAGATCAGCAAGGCATGATAGACGACGACGATTAGCGCCGCGATCCCGCGAAGCGAATTCAGGCCGCGCGAAAACCCTGGGACTGACTCTTGCATCGATCCCTGGCCTCCGACCTCCGGGGAAATGGTTGGCTCGTACTCACCGATCCAGAGCATGCCATCGGAGGTTGGCCCACGCGCAGTGACCATATCGTGGAGCACGGCCCATCCGCCGCAAAAGACCACCAGCAATGCCGAACGGGCCAGCCCTGCCTTCCCCCGGAGGGGGAAGGGAGCCTCAGGTCTTATTGCGAATGCCTACGGCACCAACCGAAGCAACGCAGCACGTGAAGTCGCTGCGCGCGGCGCAAACCCGCTTCAGAACGTCACTGTGATGGTGATGGTGTCGGTGTACACGCCCGGCGCCGGTGTCGCCTGCGGCGCCACCCGTCCGTACACCGGTATCGTCTGGATCTGACCATTGCCCGCACCGGTCCCGGTGTTGGTGCCGACAGTCGTTCCCCATTGCTGGGTTCGCGCCGCGTCCCGATAGAGATTGTAGCTCACGGTGGCACCGCCGGGCCCGGTCATCAGCCGGTTCGACACGGTAGCGCCGGACCCGGCGCCGGCGCTGAGGCCGACATTGTAGGCCGTTCCGTTGGTGCACTGGACCGAGACCAGGTTGTTCTGATCAATATTGGCGGCAATGACGCCGGTCGTGCCGAAATCCAGGGCGGTGGCGGAGTTGATACGGCAATCCGCCTGGATGGTGATACGGACGTTGAACGAACCCGTTGCCGTCTGGGCCGATGCGGCTGTCCCGAACAGGCCTGGCACAAGAAAGCACATACAGGAAATCGATTGCTTCAAAACCCTTGCACTTGCAGTCAAGGAACGGACCCTCCCAATGTGAGCGCCGGGCAAGGATGATGGCGCCCTTGCTGCGAGGGACCTTCCTCGTCAGGAGCGAACGACAGCAGATCACGTAACAGATTGAAATAAAGCGATGGTCTGCTTCGGACCGATTCGCCGGAAAAAACCGCTTGCTCGCGAAAATGGTATTTCCAGCCGACCTCTGGCGTCCCCAACGGGAGGCGCGGGACACGGCGCCCGTGGAATTGAAACCTTGAAATCTGGGATTTTTTGATTATTCTTTTCCCCTAACCTCTTCCCCTATTCCGCTCCCAATGGGCAGCTATCTTAAGATTCGTTCTGGGCACTATTACGCCCGCTTCCAGGTGCCCCGAGACATACGATCTGCATTCGGGAAGTCAGAGGAATGGGTTTCCCTCGGAACTGCGATCGCCCGCGACGCTCGGCTTCGGGCCTTGGTCGCCCTAGACCATTTCAGGGCCAGGGTGCGAGCTGCCCGCAATCAGGAAACGGGTGCCGACGCCGAAGCGCTTGCCTTTCTGACTCGACTGCAACTGGCCGAGCGTAGGGAGAAAGCCTCCGGCGACGATTTCCTGATCCATGACGTTGTCGATGAAATCCTCGACAGCGCAGAGAGGCGTTTTGTGGCCCCCAGCGAACGCATCGACCTCCAAAATGAATTCAATCGTTGTCAGGATCGCCGAAGGGCAATTGAGGCCATTGGAGGAGAACCCGCCAAGCGCTATTTGAAAACCGCCTTTGGCGAGTCCATCCTCCTACAGCCGCTCGTATCTGAGTGGCGCCAGTCATATGCGTTGGGGGTTGAGGCTAAGACAGCGGACATGGCAGTCAGCACGGTTGAGAAGTTCGTTAGCGAGTTCCCAACAGCGGAAAGGGTCACGCGAAAGGCTGTTAACGAATGGATACAGCGACTTCTCGAAGCAGGAGTAGCCCCCGCCACCATCACCAGGCAGCTCACGTCGATTCGCCGCTTCTGGAAATGGTTGCAGGATCGAGAGTACGTCGATGGGGAACGTCACCCCTTCGACGGGCTTGAGGTTGCTCAGCGGGCAAAGGAGTCAACCAATGGCAAGAATGGGCGTGGCTACGTTCCGTTTGAGGACCAGGAGGTCACTACGCTCTATCAGACCGCAATTGATGATGGAGACACAGCGCTTGCTCAGTTGATCGCCCTCGCTGCCTACACAGGGGCACGCCTCGAAGAGCTGTGTGCCTTGAAGGTTGCCGATGTGTCCGACAAGGCCTTCAGGATAGCGGATAGCAAGACCAAAGCAGGCATCCGTGAGGTGCCTATCCACTCCTCCCTGAAGGGCGTGGTAAAGCGCCTCTGTCAGAAGAGCACTGATGGTTACCTGCTATCCGGCCTGAATACCAAGGGTAAGTACGGCAAACGCTCCAACGGGATCGGCAAGCGCTTCGGTCGGCTAAAGACGAAGCTAGGGTTCTCGGACCGGCACGTCTTCCACTCGATCCGCAAGACGGTAACGACCCAGTTGGAGCGAGCATACGTTCCAGAGAACGTCACCGCGGACATAGTGGGGCATGAGAAACCCCGAATTACCTACGGAACTTACAGCGGCGGCACGTCCTTTGAGCAGCGCCAAAAAGCCATTGGAAAGCTCAGATACCCCGGACTCGAAGTGAAGGTCGAGTAAGGACGGGTTGGTCCCTCAGACCTTGTGGTCCAAGAAGCACTTTTGAAGTCGGGATGAGAGCCGAGGCCATCGCTCGATGTTGTACAGCCTGCCGGGGGCGAACCGAGAGTGCTTCGTCTCTTCCGGAGACGCAATGGTGAGCTAACATGAACAGTCCAAAGGGGCGCCTCTGGGTCAATGCCGCACAAGGCTAACTAGGGCGGGAGGGCTGCACGTGCTTTCGCTGCATTCTCTGTTGCGCATCTACGGGTTTGATCCGGCGAAGGTGCGCTCAATGCGCCATGTCGTAAGGCCGCATGAATACCCGCGGCTCTTGGAGTCTTTGCGAGGAGATCGCTCAGGATTTGAGGTCTATGCGTCCCACCAATCAGCCCGAACCGAGCAGATGGTTGTTCGATACGAGGATGGAGCAACAACGCATCTTGCTATGTTTGTAGCATTGAGTGACCGGCGAGTTATGTTCGTGGGGCTCTACCGTATCGTGGGCCTTAAGCGCAACGTACCCTCGCTATTCATCCCTATCGCGGAAAAGGTCTATGAGAATCTCGAAGTTCTGTACACATTGGAACGCGAGCCAACACTGGAGAAGTATGTTGGGAGGCTCTTCATTGATTGGGGTGAGAGTGATCGGGCATGGGTCCAGAAGCAGGACAAGTCGATCACAGCGATCGAATCTCCTCCTGACCCACCATTCCCTGGGCTTCGGCGCTTTACCGTCCGTGTAGCCTCAGTGCCGAACCCTTCACCTTTCCTGGCGCCCGCACCTGGAACAAGCACGCGGTGTCTACATTCTCATTGATGAACGCAACGGTGAGCAGTACGTGGGTGCCGCGATTGGGAGTCGAGGTTTCCTGGGGCGTTGGGAGGCGTATGCCGCAAATGGCCATGGCGGCAATCTCCTGCTTGTTCAGCGAAAGGTAAGCCCCGCCTTCTTAGCGGCCAGCGTGTTGGAACACTTTGGATCGTCGGCGAATGATGAGGAAATCTTGTCGGCAGAAGGTCAATGGAAGCGGATGCTCGGAAGTCGTGTCCACGGACTCAACGCTAACTAAATTGACCACCGATTACGCGCTCCATTCAAGATCGGAGATTCGGCGGGACAAGGTCCTAGGCATCGTTGATCCGAAGCAACTCTTGATCCTCTACTCGTGATCGGGCAAATAATACTCGGCATCAAGAGTAAGGGCTGACGCCCTCGCCAACCTGCCTACCCCGGCAAGGTGGTTCTCCAATCCGGAGATGCGGCTGACTTCGTCGGCAACGAAGCGGGTCCCGTAGCGGTGCGTCGGTCCTCCAGGTTTTCGCTTGGAGGTTCCTTTGGATACCCCCGCCACACCCAAGTCCCTCCCCCAGTCTCACTTGGCTCCGATTTCATCTGCCCCAATTGCGGGTCCACCGAGAATGCCGCTCACATAGCCGTCTCGCCTCGGGTCGATGGACCGCTCGACAACCCGTGGCAGTTCGTCCTCGGCCTAACGAGGGTGCGGGAGCTGCGGAGCCAAGATACCTCAGCACCTCGGAGAGAGGTGGGATGGGATCACCTATGAGCAGGCACAGGAGACATGGCGCTCCGTCTATGTAGCCTGGACCAAAAGCACGGCTTCCCTATCGAGTGACGAGCGTCACGCTCACTTCAGAAATTAGCGTCCTGCTTGGTGAGCAGCAGCACCAACCCAGTTCGGGAAATTTCTTGGACCATCATCGTTTACCCAGTCGTAGACGGAGAATAGATCGCTGAACAACACAGTGCCCTGGGCCGGCAGGTATGGAGCGGCATCCCTTGGCACGCCATCGGTAAACAGAGAGTGGTCGGCCCATCCCGATGTAAGTCGTACCTTCGGCCAAAGCAGATCGCTATTTTGGTGCGTTCCGAACCCCAACGTCCAGAATGGATTTGTGCCCCAACTGTCTGGTTGCTGCGTGCGAGCATCTTTCACTTGGTGGACTCGGATGCCGAACAGCCCCTTCCTTTCTTGAATGCTCTTGAAGATTTCGTAATCAACCCAACGGCGAGTGTACGTCTCGGCACCGATCAGCACGCAGGTCACGCTGCACCCGTTGAGAGCCCTCCCGATCATTTGCTTGATCGCATAATCATTCTGCCTCTTGGACTCCTCCTCCAATGACCCGTCGAAGTAGCGCGCGGCCATCCGTGATCCCGTAGGAACCCAATGGTTCTTGATTACGTGTACCCGGAAAATGTCGCGCTGGTAGTGGAAGCTAAAGAAAACTCGACGTACCGGCTCCCTCACGCCGGAATCTACAAGGTTGGGCATGCTAACACCTGTGATCGGAATACTAGAACGAACAGAATCACGACCAGGACCGCATACAGCGGAAACACCGTGACGGAGCATCCGGACAGAAAACACCACAACAGCCATTTGAAGGGGGTTTTCCGCCTGTCATGCAGGACGGGCGGTTTCATTCGGTAGTCCGGAGGAGTGCTGGCTGACTCCTGCCGGACTTCATCGAAGAGCAGTCGGAATCGCCGTTCTAGACGAAGGTAGAAGGCATCGAGTGTCCAGAAAGCGGTGGTGATCCCAATCGCCCCGTACAGGACTTCGGGAGATCGACGCTGGGACCAGAGCCCGATCGCTGCCCCAGCTACGAGCAGGCACATCCGCTTCATCGAACTGGAGTTGTTGGACATCCGTTCGATGACCTTCTCAATCCAGTCGAGATGCTTCTCGCGGCTACTCGAATAGTCCTTTGGTTTTTCGCTGTTGGCGTCTGGCATTGAGTTTCACCCCCAACACAGTTTGCATCAAAATGGTTGTGGGAATCTACTCAACTTGCACCAGCGAGAAACTTTTCGCCGGACCAATCCCCACGACACGTACAAGCGTGACTACCGCTGTCGGATCGAGGTACACATGCTGGATGGCGGTTGGGGTCCAGAGCGGTTCCGCCTGCTCCACGAAAAAGGCTGAACAACTCGCGCCTGGCCGACACGCGAGTTGGGCCACTACTGATCCTCCCAACCGGACCCGATACGCGTTCCCGCTAGAAGCGGATCGGGATGCGTTCTCCAACTGGTTCCGGGTAGCGGGGGAATTGTCGGAGCGGTTGTAGCGTTGGCTGTTGTAGTCTCGGATGCCCTGGAGTTGGACGCGCCCGCGACGATAAGTGGCATCTAACAACAACAAGCGGCCCTTTACCGGCATTTTGAAAGAGGGGTGTGGGGGTGGGGCCGAAGCGACACCCTTAGGGAGGTCAGGACTCCCACGAAATCTGGAGGCGCCCTGCTGTCTCGTCGGCGTGTCGCGAGAAACCCTTGGTTTGTCGGCACCCTGCTGAACGGACCACAACGCCCCACGAAGGATATTCCGCCCGCTAGGGCGTTACATTTGTCTCCACCAGCCGAATGACCCGAGAGACTTGCATGGCACTCCAGGGGCCTCCTCGTGGTGCCGGTATCTCCCTTTCGGTGAGCCCTGCCGCGAGCTGGCGAAGGGAGGTAGCGCCCTGCTTGCGCAGATCAGCGATCACTTCCGCCAAGTCCCCTGCCCGCTTCGCCGCAGCCTCGCTACGGGCCTCTGCGCTGGCCTTGGCGCCTCGTTTCGCGATCCTTGGGAGATTCCCTCGGTCTCCCCCAAGGGTGACTCCACGGGCCTTTGCGCGGGCCAGGGCGGCCTTGGTCCGGGCCGAGATCATCTCCCGCTCGTGCTCAGCGATGGCTGCGAGGATGTGAACCGTGAGACGGTTGGCTTGGGGCATGTCCACGGCCACGAAGTCCACCCCGCTGTTCATCAGGCGGGCAATGAACTCGACGTTGCGGGCCAGGCGGTCAAGCTTGGCAATCACCAGGGTAGCGTTGCGAACGCGGCACAGAGCCAGGGCACGGGCCAGCTCGGGGCGGTCGTCCCTCTTCCCGGACTCTACCTCGGTGAACTCTGCGATCAGCTTCCAGTCGCCGCCATTCAGGTAGTTCCCCACGGCGTCCCGTTGGGCCTCCAGGCCGAGGCCGCTGCGTCCCTGTCTTGCCGTAGAGACCCGGTAGTACGCCACGAAGCGACCTGTAGCCATCTTCCGCCCCCTCTCTGGATGGTCGTCTCATTAGCCGCATCGTCCGTTGCTGTCAATGTGACAGTACTACCTGAGTCGTCACCGGGGTCGTGGGAACCCTAGGAGGCCACAGCGACCCGCGATCTGCCCGCCGCTCTGCAAGCTTCCGGGGATACGGGGGATCATGAGAGGCGGCGCGGGAGAAGAAAGAGGACAGCCGGCGATCTGGGGCCAAGCATCGAGTTGAAAGCAAGTAACGCGGATGGGCTCCGATGGGTGGGCGCTCGTAAAAGACCAAACGCGGCAGTTTTTCCGGTTGCTAACTCAGGAGACCGCTACCTCATTGATTCAACAATAGGAATTGTCCTCAGCACGAGAGACGCCGATTAAAAGCTTACTTATCCAGGAAGCAGTCGTTGTCAGCAGCGATCCCAATCGCATTCGCCTGTCGCGGGCTTGGAAGCACGCTGGATTGACCAAAGACAGCAGCAGACAGCGGCCGACCCTGGATTTCCAAACTTAAAGGAGAGCAATGAAAACTGATCTGGCGCGGCTCTCAGAGAGCAAGGGCCGCATTCCTTATGCCTCATTCACCGGCCGTGATCTGCTATCCAGCAATAGCCCCGTGCCTGAGTTCGTGTTGTCGCCTTGGCTTCACGAAGGACAGAACGTGATGATCTATGCGGATACTGGTGTAGGTAAAACCTGGTTCGCCATGACCCTGGCGTGGGTTATCGCCGGAGGTGGCGAGGTTGGCCAGTGGCAGACCAATAAACCTCGCCGTGTCCTTTACATCGACGGAGAGATGCCAAAGTCCAACCTTGAGGCGCGTCTAAAGATTCTTGCGGAGGGCTATCGAGACATCATCGATCCCAAGGTCGCCGGAGAGAACATCCTCTTTGTGCCGCGCTTGGCACAGTTGGGCGACCAAGAGAGAGCCAAAGGAGATGCCAAAGGCAAACCCCTTCCCTGGGTTGATCTCGCGAGTGACAAGGGTCGAGAGCAGCTCGCCAAACCGGTCGTTAATGGTCTTGATGATCTCTGACAGCGGCGCAGCCTGATCGTCCTTTTGCCGCACCGTGCCGACTTCTCCAGGGCCTGTGACTGGCGCCGTCTCCCCTGGTGCAAGTGAAGCCTTGCCCTCACTTGTCTTCTGGAGCCGATAGTAGGCATGGCTTTCGCCCGACCTCCGATCTGCTGTCGTGTGAAGTTCCTGAAGTGCTCCACCATCACCTGGGTCTTTTCGGCCAGGTTGTGAGGATGAAGGCTGACGAACCGCGCAATGGATGTACGTGCCTTCGCCTTGTCTATAGTCGGATCATCCTCGATGGCCTTGGTCAGGCGGTAGTAGGTCTTGTAGGTGGTGTAGTGGGCCAGCACGTCGAGGATGAAGCCCTCCTCGATGGCTTGGCGCATTGAGTAGAGATGAAAAGCCTGTGGTCTGCCATCTGACCCAGGTCGCCCAAAGAGTTCCAAGGTCCGCTTCTTTGGCGTTGCGGTGAAGGCGAAAAAACTGAGATTCGGTTGAGGTCCTCGTGCAGCGATGGCCTTCAGAACCTCGTCTTCCTCCTCTCCTCCGTTCTCCTCTTCGTCATCCTTAGGGGTACCCGTAGACAGGACTTTCTTGACATTGGTCGCGCCTTCCCCAGTCTGACCGCTGTGGGCTTCATCGATGATCACGGCGTATCTGCGATCAGGCAGACTGCCGATCAGGTTCAGCGATCGGTCCGCCGAGAAAGTCTGCTGGGTAACAACGATGATCCGCTTGCCTGCCTTGAGGGCCGCTTCCAACTGGGCACCTTTGGCACCGATTCTATGGCTGATCCGTTCCACCACCCCGCTCTGATGGTCAAGTTGAAAGATGGTGTCCTGGAGCTGGTTATCGAGAATGCGACGGTCGGTGATCACCAGAACCGAGTCAAAAACCGACTGGTCCTTGGCGTCGTGCAGATTTGCCAGGCGATGTGCGAGCCACGCGATGGAGTTCGACTTTCCCGATCCTGCCGAATGCTGGATCAGGCAGTTTCGGCCAGCACCTAATCGCGCATCCTCAATGAGCTTCAGCACGGCATCGAGCTGGTGGTAGCGCGGAAAGATCAGAGTCTCGCGGACCTTGCCGTCCCGCTCCTCGCGCTGGAGGTGGATGAACCGGGCAAGGATATCCAGCCATACATCCTTCGACCACACCCATTCCCACAGGTAGCTCGTCCGATAGCCATTCGGATTGTCGGGGTTGCCTGCCCCACCATCGCGCCCCTTGTTGAAGGGCAGAAACTTGGTGTCCTTCCCGGCAAGCTTGGTTGCCTTGTAGACTTGGTCAGGATCGACCGCGAAGTGGACGAGTGCCCGAGTCTTGAACCTCAGCAGGGGTTCCCCGGGATCACGGTCGAAGCGGTATTGATTGATCGCGTGCTTCACCGTTTGGTTGGTGAAGGGGTTCTTCAGTTCCGCCGTGGCGACAGGAATGCCGTTGAGGCAGAGCACCACGTCAATAGACTGGCTCGCGTCCTTGGTCGCGTAATGGACCTGCCGAGTGACGGTCAAGACATTCTGGTCGTAAAGCGCCTGTGCTTTAGCGTTGAGACCGCTGGAGGGCCGAAAGTACGCGAGCTGAAGCTTTACACCGCGATCCGAGATGCCCCTGCGCAGCACATTAAGCGTACCCTGCTGATCGAGCTGCTGGGCGGCGTAGGCCGGGACCTTTGTCTCGACTTGGGCACCGTAGATCGTCTGGAGCTTGTTCCAGGCGTCAGGCTGTGTGGCCTTGAAGAAACCAACGAGATCGGCGGGTTGAAGCGCCAGTGTGCCATTGAAGGCCGCTGCGGGTCTCTTCTGGTATCCCCGCAGTGACAAGAGGTCCGCCTCAATAGCCGCCTCGAAACCTTTCTCTTTATGATCGACCGCCATCACCCCACCCGGTCTCGCCCTGAGGGTAAGCTTACCGTTAGTTGCAGAAAGCACCAACTCCCCTCGTAAGCGCAGCTCGAACGGCGTTACAGTCGATTTGGCCGGTAACGGCAGCCGTGATCAACGCTGACCGGTGTTCCTGGAGGAGAGAGATCGCTTTCTGGGCGGCACGTGTGAGGTCGTCTATACGTGCGGAGAAGATTTCAATCTCGTCGACAATCTCCTGCTGCTCGTGAAGTGGGGGAAGCGGGCGATCCGCTCAGGATCGATACGGAAGTTCAATCGTAAAGGTCTCTCGATGGTCACGCGCCAGTAGCCGAAGTCCTCATTGTCGAAAACTTTGGAGTTGGCGGCCGGCGTCATCTCCTGAAAGAGCCGGGTGATCTCCCCGATATGCGCGGCCGTCAGATAGTTTCGCTTGTTACCAAGGCTTCGACGCATCTTCTCAAACATCTTGGTCGCGTCGATGAGCTGGACCTTGCCGCGCCGCTGCGGGCGCTTGCGATTGGTGATGACCCAAATGTAGGTGCTGATGCCAGTGTTGTAGAAAAGCTGATCCGGCAGGCCGATGATCGCCTCCAGCCAGTCATTCTCGATGATCCAACGCCGGATTTCAGATTCACCCGATCCGGCACCACCCGTAAACAGCGGCGACCCGTTCAGCACGATAGCCAGCCGTGAGACTGCGTCAGGCTTGAACTTGGAGATCATGTGCTGGACGAAGAGCAAAGAGCCGTCGCTGACTCTTGGTAGGCCAGCCCCAAAGCGCCCGGCCGTTCCCTTCTTTTCGTGCTCGGCGCTTATCTCCTTCTCGATCTTCTTCCAGTCCACACCGAAGGGCGGATTGGACAGCAGGTAGTCGAACCGCTCGTTCACAAGGCCATCCTGGGTAAACGAATTGCCAAACTTGATATGCGTCGGGTCCTGCCCCTTGAGCAGCATGTCCGAGTTGCAGATGGCGTAAGACTCCGGGTTGAGTTCCTGCCCGAAGACCTCCAACCGTGCCCTCGGGTTCTGTTCCCGAAGGTAATCCTCGGCCACCGAGAGCATTCCACCCGTTCCACAAGCCGGGTCATACAGCGTCCACACGCCCGGCTTGCTCAGGATATCCCGGTCCTCGGCGAACAACAGGTTCACCATCAAACGGATGACCTCACGGGGCGTGAAGTGCTCACCGGCGGTCTCGTTGGATTGCTCGGAGAAGCGCCTGATCAGCTCCTCGAAGATGGTCCCCATGACGATGTTGGAGACGACGTTGGGATGGAGATCCACATCGGCAAACCGGCCCAGTACCTGGTAGAGCAGGTTCGCCTTCGCCAGGCGGTCAATCTGCTCGGGCAGCTTGAAATGATCGATGAACACGTCACGGATGTTCGCCGAGAAGCCCTGGAGGTAGTTGTTTAGATTGGCCTCAACGTGGTCAGGATCGGCCTTCAGTTTGGCGAAGGTGAAGCGGCTGAGATTGTGAAATTTCTGTCCCGCCGCCATGTTCAGCAGCGTGTCGCGCATCGCTGCGTCGGTCTTCGCCGATACAGACGTGGCCCTAGCCAGGACGGCATCCTTGGTAGGCTCCAGCACACAATCGAGCCGCCGCAGCACCGTGAACGGCAGGATCACCTTCCCGTACTCAGATGCCTTGTAGTCCCCGCGCAGAAGCTCGGCGATGGACCAGATGAAACTGACGATCTCCCCATGTCCGTTCAACGCTCACCCCAACTAGACGATTGCTTCTCAGGTCAGGCGAACGCTAACAGCCTGCCTATGTGAAAGTCACGATGACGGGGCGCCGAAAATGAACCAACCTGAACCAACGGATTGGTAGGTACTTAGGAGGCTGTGGAAAACTCCCCTATCCCCTAAGTCTTTCCCCTAACCGTGAATCGCATCATCATTTAGGCCTTTGAATCTTCTTGATTCTTGTCGCTCAGAAAGGATTGGCGTCCCCAACGGGATTCGAACCCGTGTTACCAACGTGAAAGGCTGGTGTCCTAGGCCTCTAGACGATGGGGACGGCTAGCGGGCGCGGTCGATCTACCGTGTACGCTCCGGCGAATCAAGCAGTTGGCACGTCCGCCGCCATCCGCACCGAAGCTGCGTCCTCCACGTGAAGGCTGACGGTTTCGCTGCCGTTGAAGCGGTCGATGCGCAATGTGCCGGCGACGTGCAACGTCGGCGAGGTCGGGTCCATCAGCGCGGCGCCCAAGGGACTGCCGGCGGCGCGGAAGGCGATGGCCTGCACCGCGCCGCCGTCGCTGCCCACCAGCGTGCACCGGACATGCGCCTCGCCCACGGGCCGCGACCAGCCCGCGCGCACATGCGGCAGCACGATGCGCGGCTCGGGGTTGCCCACGCCGAACGGCCCGACGCGCTCCAGCAGGCGCACCAGATCGACGCTGACGGCGCGGGCCTGGACGGCCGTATCCACGGCCAGCGTACGCGCGGCCGGCCGGGCACCGATCGCGGCAATCGTTTCTTCAGTGAAAAAGCCAACCAGCTCGGCCAGCCGCGTCCGCTGCACGGTGAGCCCGGCCGCCATGGGATGGCCGCCGCCATTGACCAGCAAGCCGCGCTGCCGCGCCGCAATCACCATCGCGCCCATGTCGAGCGGGCGCAGCGAGCGGCCCGATCCCTTGCCGATATCGCCGTCCATGCCGATCACAAAGGCCGGCCGATGGAAGCGCTCGACAAGACGGCTGGCGACAATGCCGATCACACCCGGATGCCAGCCTTCGCCGATGGCCACGATCACCGGCGGCAGGGCACCCAGCGCCTCGACCTGCGCCACCGCCATCTCCAGCACGGCCTGCTCGATCGCGCGTCGCTCCGCGTTGAAGGCGTCCAGCCGCATCGCCAGCCCCATCGCCTCCTGCGCGTCGTCGGTGGCAAGCAGACGCGCGCCAAGCGCCGCCTCTCCCACCCGGCCGCCGGCATTGACGCGTGGCCCCAGGATGAAAGCGAGGTGCCAGGCATCCATCGGTTCGCTGAGCCGTGCCGTCGTGGCCAGCGCCGCAATGCCGGGGTTGCTGCGATCGTTCAGGATCTTCATTCCCTGGCGCACCAGGACACGGTTGACGCCGGTCAGCGGCACCACGTCGCACACCGTGCCCAGTGCCACGATATCGAGCCACTGGCGCAGATCGGGCTCGGGCCGTGCCGCGCCGTACCAGCCGGCTTCGCGCAAGGCGCGATTGACGCCGACAACCAGGAGGAACGCCACACCCACGGCCGCCATTTGCGTGTGCGGGCTTTCTTCGTCCTGCCGGTTGGGATCGACCACGGCCAGCGCCTGCGGCAGACGCGGCTCCGCCTTGTGATGATCGATCACGATCACATCCAGGCCGGTTTGCGCCGCCGCCTCCAGCGCTTCGAAAGCGGTGATGCCGCAATCGACCGTGACCACGACAGCACTTCCCTGCGCACGCAGTCGCTGCAGCGCCGGTGCGTTGGGGCCGTAGCCCTCCTTCAGCCGATCCGGGATATAGGCGTCGATCGTGCCGCCGGCGGCGCGGAAGAAGCGCAGCAGCAATGCCGCCGAGGTGGCGCCATCGACGTCGTAGTCGCCGAACACCGTGATGCGTTCTCCCTGCTGGACCGCCCGCACCAGCCGCCCGACAGCCGCATCCATGTCCTTGAGATGAGCGGGATCCGGCAGACCCTGCCGCAGCGTCGGCTCCAGGAATTCCGGCACGGCCTCGCAAGCAACGCCGCGTGCCGCCAAAAGGCGTGCGAGCGGTTCGGGCAGGCCATGGCGCTGCGCAATCGCCATCACTTCGGCGCCCTCACCCGCGCGCGAAATCCAGCGCCGCCCCGACAACGACCGTTCGACTCCGAGAAAGGCCGGCGCCCCGGCGACAGGCGGCGGTTCAAGCAGCAGCGTCATGCCCGCGCAGCCAAACATCGCGGCGTCCGCGCCGCAAGCCGCCCAGGCTGTGGGAGTCGCCAATAACTCATCGGCTGGGAGCGCGCCACCAACAAGAAACAAAGGTAGGAAACTTGCGGTCGGAGCGCCTGACGTCACCTTCCCCCGGAGAAGGTGCCCGAAGGGCGGAAGGGGCATGGTGCAACACCTGCGGCGTCGTGCTTGTTGAGGCATCCCCCTTCCGGCGCTGCGCGCCACCCTCCCCCTCCGGGGGAAGGAAGAACGATCAGTCACTGCCGGCCGATCGTTTCATACCCGAGGGTCGGCCCCGCCGGTGGCAAACTCCAGTGGCGCCCTACCCGGAGCGGCAGCGCAGGGCAACCCCCGGGTCGTGCCAGTACCGTCGCAAAACTTGGCTTCGCTGCGCTTCGCCAATGCGCCACTGGAGTGGCGCGCTCCCGGCGTGACGAAGACTAGGCCCAACTTGGCAGGCCGCTCTTGACCGTGAAATTGTGCCTGGCCTCGACGTAGCGCACGGTGCCGGTCTTTGAGCGCATCACCAGCGAATGCGTCTCGGCGCCGTTGGCGAAGCGCCGCACGCCCTTGAGCATCGATCCGTTGGTCACGCCCGTGGCGGCGAACATCACATCGCCCTTGGCCATGTCGAGCATGCCGTACTTGCGGTTCAGGTCCTTGATGCCCCAGCGCGCCGCGCGTGACTTTTCATCGTCGTTGCGGAACAGCAGACGGCCCTGCATCTGGCCGCCGATGCAGCGCAGCGCCGCCGCCGCCAGCACGCCCTCCGGCGCACCGCCCGAACCCATGTAGATGTCCACGCCCGAGTCGGGTTGCGATGTGGCGATCACGCCCGAGACGTCGCCATCGCCGATCAGCATGATGCGCGCACCCGCCTCGCGCACCTTGGCGATCAGCTCGGCATGCCGGGGCCGGTCGAGGATGCAGACGACGA
Organism: Rhodospirillaceae bacterium SYSU D60007; assembly: GCA_003574685.1. Lineage (GTDB taxonomy): Bacteria > Pseudomonadota > Alphaproteobacteria > Reyranellales > Reyranellaceae > Vineibacter. Next base: position 173,726 of record QOCQ01000009.1, on the reverse strand, counting down.
GGTCAGAAACCTCCGCGCCCTTGGCCTTGGCGAGATTCCGCAGGTTCTCTCCCGGCGCCGCGTCGAGGTCCACGACCCCCTCGGGCAGGCCGCCACCGACGGCGATCTTGTCCATGTACACGTCGGGCGCATTGAGGAAGTTGGCATGCTCCGCCATGGCGATGACCGCCAGCGCATTGGGGCCGCCCTTGGCGGTGATGGTCGTGCCTTCCAGCGGATCGAGCGCAATATCGATCAGGGGCCCCTGCCCGGTGCCGACCTTTTCGCCGATATAGAGCATCGGCGCTTCGTCGCGCTCGCCCTCGCCGATCACCACGGTGCCTTCGATGTTGAGCGCATTGAGCGCCTGGCGCATGGCGTCGACCGCCGCCTGGTCGGCCGCCTTCTCGTTGCCGCGGCCCATCAGCTTGGAGGCCGCCAGCGCCGCCGCCTCGGTCACCCGTACCGCCTCGAGCGCAAGGTTGCGATCCATCTTGGTCTGCGAGTTGGCCATCGTTTCCTCCGCGCGCTACAGATCCTCGATCCTGATCAATGTGGGGGCTTCGCGCATTGCCGCCAAGCCGGCGATGCGCTTCAGCGCACGCTGCATCGCCGCCTCCTCGGTTTCGTGGGTGGTGAGCACCACGGGCACGGTGTCGTCCGGCCCGCGCGCGCGACCATGCTGCAGCATGGACTCCAGCGAAACCTGCTCGTCGCGCAGCGCCGCCGTCACGTCGGCGATCACCCCCGGCCTGTCCAGCACCATCAGACGCAAATAGTAGGCGCCACGATGCCGGTCGATGGGCGAGCCGGGCGTTGCGCTCAGCCGCGCCGCCGGCAGCACGAACGCAGGCAGGCCGTGGCCGCGGGCAACATCGACGAGGTCGGCGACCACGGCGCTGGCTGTCGGTCCCGCGCCCGCACCGCGGCCTTCGAACACCGTCGGTCCGACGAAATCGCCCTCCACCGCCACAGCATTGAGCACACCGTCCACCGAGGCGATCGGTGCGTTCTTCGGAACGAGGCAGGGATGCACACGCTGCTCGATGCCGTGCGGCGTCTCGCGCGCCAGGCCCAGCAGCTTGATGCGGCAGTCGAGCTCTTCGGCGAAACGGATGTCGTGCGCACCGACCTTGCGGATGCCCTCGATGTAAACGCCGGAAAAATCCACGGGGCGGCCAAAGGCAACGGCGGTCAGCAACGCCAGCTTGTGGGCCGCGTCGATACCGTCGATGTCGAAGCCGGGATCAGCCTCGGCGTAGCCCAGCTTCTGCGCTTCCGCGAGCACATCGGCGAACTCGCGGCCGCTCTCGCGCATTGTGGTCAGGATGTAGTTGCAGGTGCCGTTAAGGATGCCGTAGAGGCGTCGCACGCGGTTCCCGACCAGCCCCTCGCGCAGAACCTTGATGATCGGGATGCCGCCCGCGACCGCGGCTTCGAAGGCCAGGATCACGCCCTTTGCCTCGGCCTGTTGCGCGATGGCGCTGCCGTGCAATGCCAGCAGCGCCTTGTTGGCCGTCACCACATGCTTGCCATTGGCGATCGCCGTCTCGATGACAGCCCGCGCAATGCCGTCGCTGCCGCCGATCACCTCGACGATGACATCGATATCGGATGCCCGCGCCAGCGCCAGCGGATCGCTCTCCAGGCGGATACCCGACAGGTCGAGACCGCGGTCCTTCTTGAGATCGCGCGCGCTGGCGGCGATCACGTGCAGCGCACGGCCGCTGCGCTGTGCCAGCAGCTCGGCATGCGCGCGCAGCAGCTTGACGGTGCCGGCGCCGACAGTGCCAAGGCCGGCGATGCCGATACGAACCGGTTGGGACATGGCAACCGATCCTCAGGCCCGTGCCTTGAGGCGGGTGATGTTGTCGCCCAGGCCGCGCTGATAGAGGTCGATGGCCTTGTCCGGATCGGCAAGCAGGGCCCGTATGTTGCGGATCGCCTGGCGGATCCGGTGCTTGTTCTCGACCATGGCAATGCGCACGTGGTTGTCGCCGTATTCGCCGAAACCGATGCCGGGTGAGACGGCAACGTTGGCCTGAGTCAGCAGCAGCTTGGAGAAAGCCAGCGAGCCCAGTCCGGCGAACGCCTCGGGCAAGGGCGCCCAGGCGAACATGCTGGCCGGCGGCGACGGAATGCTCCAGCCCGCAGCCTTTAGCCCTTCGATCAGCACGTCGCGCCGCTCGCGGTAGGTGGCACGCGCTTCGGCGACGCAGTCCTGCGGGCCGTCGATGGCCGCAACCGCGGCAACCTGAATGGGCGTGAAGGCACCGTAGTCCAGATAGGATTTGATGCGGGTCAGCGCCTGGATCAGGCGGCGGTTGCCGGCGGCGAAGCCGATGCGCCAGCCCGCCATCGAATAGGTCTTGCTCATCGAGGTGAACTCGACGGCGATGTCGCGGCCGCCCGGCACCTGCAGGATGGACGGCGGCGGCGCGCCGTCAAAATAGATCTCGGCATAGGCGAGATCCGACAGGATCCAGATCCCGGCCCGGCGGCAGTAATCGACCACCGCCGCATAGAAGTCGAGGTCCACCACCTGCGCGGTCGGGTTGGACGGATAGTTCAGCACCAGCGCCAGCGGCTTGGGCACGCTGTGGCGCACCGCCCGGTCCAGCGCCGGCATGAACGCGTCGATTGAGATCTGGCCGGGCACGGCGATGTGCCGGATCGAACCGCCGGCGATGATGAAACCGTAGGGATGAATCGGATAGCTCGGGTTGGGCACCAGGATGATGTCGCCGGGCGAGGTGATGGCCTGCGCCAGGTTGGCAAGCCCCTCCTTCGATCCGATGGTGACGATGATCTCGTTTTCGGGATCCAGCTCCACGCCGAAGCGGCGCGCGTAGTACCGCGCCTGGGCCTTGCGCAGACCGGGGATACCGCGCGAATTGGAGTAGCCGTGCGTGCTGGGGTTGCCGGCGGCTTCCGCGAGCTTGGCGACGATATGCGGCGGCGTGGGCAGGTCGGGGTTGCCCATGCCGAGGTCGATCACGTCCTGCCCGGCCGCACGCGCCTTGGCCTTCATTGCGTTCACCTCGGCGAACACGTAGGGCGGCAGGCGTCGGATACGGTGGAACTCGCTGTCATCCATGGCGGTTGCCTTTTTCGGGGCCGTGCCGACGCGGCGGGTCGGGGGCAGGCTTTCTGCCGCCAGTGCTTTCAGAAGTCGAGGGCGATTTCAGTGCCCTATGGCCGCGGCTGCGGCGTCGGTGGCGGCTCCGGCGCTGGCGGCGGTGGCGATGCGTCCGGCGCTGACGGCAACGGCACCGGTGTTGGCGGTGTTGCGCCGGCCGGAGGTTCCGGTGGCCCTGGCGGCGTCGCCGGCTCCGGCGGTGCAGGCGGCCTCGGTCTCACCAGTGAGCCGATGGTCGAACCGCGCGTCTCGTCGATGGCACGGGTATCGTCGCTGTAACGGGCGCGGGCGCGATCGGATTCCAGCCTGCCGGCGACGGCGGCGCGGTCCGCAGCGGTGGAGGTCGGCGGCCGGGGCGGCACGGTCCCGAGATTGGGGTAGCCGCGCTGATCGTCGGCAGTCTGCGGGGCGGGCGGGCTTGATTCGAACCAGCCGCAGCCGGCAAGTTCGCTCGCCAACATGGCGATGGCCAGCATGGCGGGCAGGCGCGATCGTGAGCGATAGCTATGTTCCATTCTCCGAAACCCTGAGCCGTTCGAGCATTGGTTTGACGCCTGCCGGCCGGCTGCCTAACCTGACGGCCTGCCTTGGGCGATTATCGTATTAATCGGCATAAAGGCAATGATCTGACAAGAGAATCGGCGCTCTCCGGGAGGAACATCAGATGGCGGAAGCACAAGGCCCGGGACCTCGCCTGCCTGACCCCACTGCGATGCAGGCGGCATGGCAGGACATCGCCGAACGCAGCCAGCGGCTGCTGAAGGAGTTTGCCGAGAAGCAGGCGAAGGAGGGTGCCACACCGCCCGGCGACGTGCTGAACCTTACCGGCACGTTCCTCGATTTCACGACCAAGCTGCTGGCCGATCCGCAGAAGGTGGTCGCCGCCCAGATGGAGCTGTGGCAGCAATACATGAGGCTCTGGCAGGCTACGGCGGACCGTCTCGCGGGCAAGCCGGCCGAACCGGTGATCGATGCGCCGAAGGACAAGCGGTTCGCCGATCCGGCGTGGCGGGACGAGGCGATCTTCGATCACATCAAGCAGGCCTACCTGCTTACGTCGCGCTGGCTGACCGGCCTCACGAAGGACGTCGAGGGACTGTCGGACCGCGAGCGCAAGAAGGTCGACTTCCACATCCGCCAGTTCGTCGACGCCATGGCCCCGACCAACTTCGTGGCCACCAATCCGCAGGTCTTGCGTGCGACGCTGGAGAGTGGCGGCGAGAACCTGGTGAAGGGCCTGCGCAACGTCCTGGAGGACCTCGAGCGCGGCAAGGGCCGGCTGGCGATCCGCCAGACCGACATGAATGCATTCCAGGTGGGACGCAATGTGGCGACCGCACCCGGCAAGGTCGTCTTCCAGAACGAGATGATGCAGCTGATTCAGTACAGCCCGACCACGGCGGAGGTGTACGAGCGGCCGCTGCTGATCGTTCCGCCCTGGATCAACAAGTTCTACATCCTCGACCTGAAGCCGGAGAATTCGTTCATCCGCTGGGCCGTTGGCCAGGGTTACACGGTGTTCGTGATCTCCTGGGTGAACCCCGACGAAAAGCTCGCCGGGAAATCCTTCGAGGATTACATGCTGGAAGGCCCGCTGGCGGCGCTCGATGCGATTGAAAAGGCCATCGGCACCCGCCATGTGACGGCGATCGGCTATTGCATCGGCGGCACGCTGATGGCGGCGACGCTGGCCTGGATGGCAGCGAAGCACGACGACCGGATTGCCGCCTGCACGTTCTTCACGGCCCAGGTCGACTTTACCGAGGCCGGCGAGCTGACAGTGTTCATCGATGAGGACCAGATCCGCAACATCGAGGCGCTGATCAAGGAGCGCGGCTATATGGACGGCGCCGAAATGGCGACGACGTTCAACATGCTGCGCGCCAACGACCTGATCTGGTCGTTCGTCGTCAACAACTACCTGCTGGGGAAGGACCCCTTCCCCTTCGACCTGCTTTACTGGAACTCGGACGCCACGCGGTTGCCGGCGGCGATGCACAGCTTTTATCTGCGCAACATGTACCAGAAGAACCTGCTGGTGCAGCCTGGCGGCATCACGCTCGCCGGCGAGCCCATCGACCTGCGCAAGGTGACGATCCCCTGCTACATCCAGGCGGGCAAGGAGGACCACATCGCGCCGCTGAAATCGGTCTACAAGATGACCCAGGTCATGGCCGGACCGGTGCGGTTCATGCTCGCCGGATCAGGGCATATCGCCGGCGTCATCAATCCGCCCCGCGCCAAGAAATACAACCACTGGCTCAATGAGACGCCGAAGAACCCGCCCACATTCGAGGAGTGGATGGCCGGTGCCACCGAACACAAGGGCTCCTGGTGGCACGACTGGGACAAGTGGCTCTCCGCGCTCAGCGGCCCGAAGGTGCCTGCACGCGATCCAGCGAAAGGGGGGGTGCCGCCGATCGAGGACGCGCCCGGCAGCTACGTGAAGCTGCGCATCATCGACTGACAGCCTGATGCGATCACCGGACAAGGCTGCCGCGCCCGGTAGTGCGGCAGCAGGCAGGCGGTTCCGCTCGCTCGACGCGCTGCGTGGCATCGCCGCGGTTGCCATCGTCGCCTATCACCTCGACGACCGCCTGGGCTGGCCGTTCTGGTTCGACAATTTCTATCTCGGCGTGGACCTGTTCTTTGTCCTCTCCGGCTTCATCATCTACGCCGTCTATGGTGACGCCATCAGGGACGGACAGGCATACGGCCGCTTCCTGTGGCTGCGCCTCGCACGCATCTATCCGCTTCATCTGGCGACGCTGCTGGCGTTCATTGTCCTGCAGGCGGCTGTTGCCGCGCGCGGCGGCAGCCTCGAGGCGATGCTGCGGCCAATCTTCGCCCACAACGACGTCTGGTCGCTTCTGGCCAACCTGTTTGCGGTGCACGGGCTGCACCTTTTCGAGGGGCCGTCATTCAACATCCCGAGCTGGAGCATCAGCACCGAGCTCTACACCTACGTTTTCTTCGGCGTGCTGTTCTGGGCCGGCGCGATCGGACGCGACAGGCCCTTTCTCGTCCCCGTCCTGCTGGCAGTTGCGGCCTATGCCTGGCTCGCTGCGAGGACACCCAGCATCCACGTGATGCACGACTGGGGATTTGTCCGCAACGTGCTGGGATTCGCCCTGGGTGTCGTGGCGTACGGTGTCTGCATCAGGCTGCCGGCGCCTTCTACCCGCGCGCTGACATGGATGCAGGCTGTCGCGATCACGGCGTTGCTCGTGATGCTGGCGGTTTCGACCCGCCGCGTCCCCTACATGGATTACGGTGCTCCCGTCGCCTTCGCCGTGCTGATCGTGGCCTGCAGCCATGACCGCGGCGGCCTCTGCCCGATGCTCTTGCGCGGTCCTTTCCAGTGGCTGGGCCGGATCTCCTACTCCATCTACATGACCCACTACATCGTCGTGCTCCTCGCCAGCGCCGCCTTCCTTGACGCTATCCGCGAAGGCCTGATCGAGGGGACGCGCTGGATGTCGCTGGGCCTTCTGCTGGTGGTCACCATTATCGTGCTGGCCCTGAGCCACGTGAGCTACGAGTTCCTGGAGCGGCCGGCCCGGACGTTCCTTCGGGGACTCTGGCCGCGACGTGCAGCCACGGCGGCTGCATAGAGGGCCGTCGCGCGGCAGGTTACGCCTTCTTCAGCAGGTCTTCGGGCCTGGGCGGCGGGCCGGAGCCGTCGATCATGTTGGGCCGGCCGGTATAGGCCTTCGCCAGCTCCATATAATGCAGCGCCGACCACTTGAAGACCTGCAGGTCCTTGTCTGTGATGTCACGCAGCTTCTGCGCCGGATTGCCGGCCCAGAGCTCGCCCGATTTCACGATCTTGCCCGGCGGCACCAGCGCGCCCGCCGCCACCATCGCACCGCTTTCGACCACGGCGCCGTCGAGCACCGTCGAATGCATGCCGATAAAGGCGTCGTCCTGCACCGTGCAGGCGTGCAGCAGCGCCATGTGGCCGACGGTGACGTTGCGCCCGACCGACGTGTTCTGGCGGCCGTAGTTGACGTGCACCACCACGCCGTCCTGGATGTTGGTGTTCTCGCCGATCACGATGCCCGGCCCGTCACCGCGCAACACGACGTTGAACCAGATGCCGCACATGGCGCCCACTTCGACCTCGCCGATCAGCGTGGCGTTGGGCGCGACGAAGGCCGAGGGGTGGACCTTCGGTACGAAATTGTTGAACGGGATGATCAGACCGGACATTCGGGTTCCTGTGAGTGTGTGAGCTTACTGACCGTCCAGCATGCGGATGATGCCGGAGAAATCCTGCGGGCCGCGCCCGGCATTGACGAACAGGCTGTAGAGCTGTGCCGCTTCGGCACCCAGCGGCGTCGTGGCATTGGCCGCACGCGCGGCCTCCTGCGCCAGCATCAGGTCCTTGAGCATCATCGCCGCCGTAAAGCCGGCCTGGTAGTCACGGTTGGCCGGCGAGGCCGGCACCGGGCCCGGCACGGGACAATAGCTGGTGAGCGCCCAGCACTGGCCCGACGACGTCGAGGCGACATCGAACAGCCGCTGCGCGTCGAGCCCCAGGCGCCTGGCCAGCATGAAGGCCTCCGACACGGCAATCATCGACACGCCCAGGATCATGTTGTTGCAGATCTTGGCAGCCTGGCCATTGCCGCTGCCACCGCAATGAACGATGTTCTTGCCCATCTTCTCCAGCAGCGGCCGGGCCCGCGCGAAGGCGGCGTCGGGACCGCCGACCATGAAGGTCAGCGTGCCTGCGGCCGCGCCACCGGTGCCGCCCGAGACCGGCGCATCCAGCATATCCATCCCGGCGTTCGCCGCCGCTGCCGCCACTGACCGCGACGTCTCCACATCGATGGTCGAGCAGTCGATGAAGAGCGTGCCGCGCGCCGCCGCGCCGATCACCGTGCCCTCGTAGACATCGCGCACGTGCTTGCCCGCAGGCAGCATCGTGATCACGACCTCGGCACCCTTCACCGCTTCGGCAATGCCGGATGCGGCACTCGCGCCCTTCTCCACCGCGGCCGCGACGGCCGTCTGCGAGAGGTCGTACGCCGCCACCTGGTGCTGGGCCTTCACCAGATTGGCCGCCATCGGCCCTCCCATGTTGCCCAGCCCGATGAATGCAATCCTCGCCATGACGCGTCCTCCCAATCTGGTCCCGGCATCTGGCACCCTATTTCCGACGGAACGTCGCGGGGGGCAAGAGCCACGGCAGCCGGCCTGACCTGTTCACTTGAAGCCAGATCCCTGTTCGCTAAGGCCCAAGCGTTCCGGACGCGCTCTTCCCAATATTGCTGGCCTGGATAATGGGCAAGCGAAAGGCCGTCCGATGTACGCGTAGTGCTTGAGCACGTCGACCGGGGCAGCCCGGGTGGCCGGCTACAAGGCCCCGCGCAGCTGTGAGTTCGTCACGACGCTGCCGATGTCGGGCGCCGGCAAGGTGCTGAAACGCGAGCTGGGCAAGCCCCACTGGAACGGGCTCGACCGCCAGGTGAAGTGAAACACGTGAGGTCTGATCATGAGACGCAGCGATATCGAGAGTGGCAGACTGCGCTACTCCTGCAACTGCGGCTGGATTGATCTGGGCCACGCAAACCCGCAGCGAGGCGGTGCCCACATCGGCGCCTGGAGTCTATGGTATGAGATCGTCCACAACGAGTCGAACGCGGCCTACACCGCCTACCATATTCGAAAAGACCCGAATCCTCTCGAACGGATAGGAAAGGATCTTTGGCAAGACTTCCGGCGCCGCTTGCCGCCACCGCACCGACAGTTCGTCCCCGATCCCGGACCCGGGACCTGGAAGGAACCGTTCAAGTTCCCCAACGGCCGGGGAGGGTTCCTCGTGACGTACCGGCAGGAGATGACCGGTCATGTCGGCAGGCAGCGGACCTATGTCGTCAGCCGCGGGCTGACGTTTGAGCAGAAGAAGTCGGTGGCCCTGGCGATCTTCATCGAAGTCACGTTCCTTTTCGAGTCTCTCCAGGAAGCGCCCCGGCGCGAGCTCGGGATCCCGTTCAACAGCGGGTTCAGCGCCGAGGACCTGGTGTCGAATCTGCTCGGCTTCTACGTCATCTTCGACCGCGACCACGGCATAAGGCAGGAAGACCTGCCCGGAAAGTGCGGTCAGCTCGGCAAGGAGGAGTCGTTGCTGATGTGGGACCTCGGCTACTACGGTCAGCCGTGGGGATTCATACAGAACAAGCGTTTCGTCCCGAAGCTGATGCCAGTCACAGCCAAGCCCTGCACAGGCCAGCCCTGCACGTTTCCGCGCGAGTTCTCACGCATCGTACCGGCCGAGAAAGGAGTCCTCTTCCAGGATTGGAGCTAGGCTCGTCCGGATCGTGCTTGCGTCTGGACAGGGTCTCACTCGAACACAAGGTCGTTCGCTACCGGTTCGAAATGCGCTTCGACCATCTGGGCAGTGACGCCCTCGATGGTCGGCGGATTCCATTTCGGGTTCTGATCCTTGTCGATCAGAAGCGCCCGCACGCCCTCGAAAAAGTCGTGACCTGGCCGCATGCAGGCCTGCACAATGCGGTACTCGATGGTCATCGTGTCTTCAAACGAGCGGTTGGCGCAGCGCCTGAGCTGCTCCAGAGTCACCTTCATCGCGGTGGGTGACATCTTCGCCAGGACGTCCAGTTGCTTCTGGGCCCATTCGTTGTGCGCCCGCAGCTTGGTCACGATCTCCTGCAACGTCCCGCCCGAGAAGCAGCGGTCGATGTCTTCGATGATCGCCGGCAATGAGGGCGCACCGGGATCCTCGGCAAACTGCGCGATCACGCCATCGACCTTGCGCCGGCTGCTTTCCCCCGCCAGATCGGCCGCGTCCAGCGCAGCCACAAGCTCGGGCAGCTTCGCGCCGGGCACGTATGCCTGCACGATCCCGGCCCACAGCGCGTCGGCCGCGCGCAGGCGGTGTCCGGTCAGGGCGAGAAAGACGCCCAGCGCGCCCCGCAGCCGGCACAGGAAGTAGCCGCCGCCGACATCCGGGAACAGGCCGATGGCCGTCTCGGGCATGGCAAACATGAACTTCTCGGTCGCGATCGAATGCGAACCATGCGCCGACAGCCCGACGCCGCCACCCATGTCGATGCCGTCGATCAGGCTGATCCACGGCTTGCGGTAGCGGTAGATGCGGCGATTGATGATGTACTCTTCACGGAAGAAGTCGCGGCGCAGCGTGCCCGAGGGATCATCACGCATTTCGCGGTAGAGCCCCGCCACATCACCGCCGGCGCAGAAGGCGCGATCGCCGGCGCCACGCACGATCACCGCCTTGATGGCGGAATCGTTCTCCCACGCCGGCAAGACCTGCTCCATCTCGCGGATCATATCCAGCGTCAGCGCATTGAGCGCTTTGGGACGGTTGAGCGTGATCAGGCCCAGGCCCTGCTGCACGTCGAAGAGAATCTCGGGTTCGCTTGTCACATCATCTCCATTTTGTAGCCCCCGCAGCCGGCCGCCTCATGCGCCGGTCAGCAGTCGGCGGGAGATCACGATACGCATGATCTCGTTCGTGCCTTCAAGGATCTGGTGCACGCGCAGATCGCGCAGGTAGCGCTCGATCGGGAAGTCCTTGAGATAGCCGTAGCCGCCATGCAACTGCAATGCCTCATTGACGATGCGGAATCCGGCATCGGTGGCAAAGCGCTTGGCCATGGCGCTGGCCTGCGTTGCATCGGGCGATTTCGCATCGAGCAGCGCGGCGGCCTTGTGGATCAACAGACGTGCGGCCTCCAGTTCGGTCGCCATGTCGGCCAGCTTGAACTGCGTGGTCTGGAAATCGGCCAGCGGCTTACCGAACTGCTTGCGTTCGATCGCGTAGCGCGACGCCGCCTCCAGACAGGCGCGTGCGCCGCCCAGTGAGCAGGCCCCGATATTGATGCGCCCGCCATCCAGCCCCATCATCGCGATCTTGAAGCCATGTCCTTCCGGACCCAGCCGGTTCGCCACCGGCACGCGGCAGTTCTCGAAGATCACAGCGGCGGTGGGCTGGCTGTTCCAGCCCAGCTTCTCCTCCTGCTTGCCGAAGGACAGGCCCGGCGTGCCCTTCTCCACCACGACCGCGGTGATGCCGCCGGCCCCCTCGCCGCCGGTGCGCACCATGGCGACGTAGATGTCGCTGCGCCCGCCGCCGGAGATGAATGCCTTGGTACCATTGAGGACGTAGTGATCTCCCTCCAGGACGGCGCGCGTGCGCAACGCCGCGGCATCGGAGCCGGCGCTGGGCTCGGTCAGGCAGTAGCTGGCGAAGTGTTCCATCGCGCACAGCTTGGGCAGGAACCGCCGGCGCTGCGCATCATCGCCAAAGCCATCGATCATCCACGCCGCCATGTTGTGGATGGAGATGTATGCCGCCGTGCTGGGACATGCGGCCGACAGCTCCTCCATGATCAGGGCGGCGTCCAGCCGCGTCAGCCCGCTGCCGCCAACGTCGTCGCGCACATAGATGCCGCCGAACCCGAGCTGGGCGGCGGCGCGCAGCGTTTCCTCGGGAAAGAATTTTTCCGCGTCCCAGCGCGCGGCGTGCGGCGCCATCTCCTCGCGCGCGAAGGTGCGCGCCGTCTCCTGGAAGGCCCGCTGATCGTCGGTGAGCGTAAAGTCCATGCGGTGTCCGTTTTGTCGCGCGCGGAGGATAGAGGGGAGGGGCCGCCTGTCAACGCAAGCATTCGGGAAGGGTGGCCGTCTCGCCGGCCGGAATTGCCGACCGCCCCTTCATGCCGGCTCCTGCCCGTTGCAGCCCGCCCGGCCGCGGTTCATAACCCCAGCCAGCCGCCAGCCGCGGCCCTGTCCCGGGGATGAACCATGCCGCCGCGCTTCACCACGCTTGGTGCTTATCCGACGACCCGCATGCGCCGCAACCGGCGCAGTGACTGGTCGCGCCGTCTCGTGGCCGAGACGAAGCTCAGCGTCGATGACCTGATCTGGCCGGTGTTCGTGCAGGAAGGCACCAACCGCCGCACCCCGGTGGCCTTCATGCCTGGCGTCGACCGCCTCTCGGTCGATCTGTTCGTCGAAGCGGCGAAGCAGGCCCGCGATCTCGGCATTCCCGCCATCGCGATCTTTCCCGAGGTCGATGCAGCGAAGAAGACCAGCGACGCGCGCGAAGCCTGGAACCCCGACAATCTCGTATGCCGCGCGATCCGTGCCGCAAAAAAGACGGTGCCCGGCATCGGCATCGTGTGCGACGTGGCGCTCGATCCCTTCAATGCCGACGGCCATGACGGCATCGTGCGCGACGGCGAAATCCTCAACGATGAATCCGTTGAGGTCATGACGAAGCAGGCGCTGGTCCAGAGCGAGGCCGGCTGCGACGTGCAGGCGCCATCCGACATGATGGACGGGCGAATCGGCGCGTTCCGCAAGGCGCTGGACAAGGCCGGCTACCAGCATGTGCAGATCATGTCCTACGCCGCGAAGTATGCCTCCGCCTTCTACAATCCTTTCCGCGACGCCATCGGCAGTCTGGGCGCCCTGAAAGGCGACAAGAAGACCTACCAGATGGACCCGGCGAACTCCGACGAGGCGCTGCGGGAGGTGGGCCATGATATTGCCGAGGGCGCCGACATGGTGATGGTCAAGCCCGGCCTGCCCTATCTCGATATCGTGCGCCGCGTGAAGGACACGTTCGGTGTGCCGACCTATGCCTACCAGGTGAGCGGCGAGTACGCGATGCTGCGCGCGGCGAGCGAGAACGGCTGGCTCGCCTGGGACAAGGTGCTGCTGGAAACGCTTGCCTGCTTCAAGCGGGCGGGCTGCGACGGGATTCTGACCTACGGCGCCGTTGATGCGGCGAAGCTGCTGCGCGGCAAGTAGCCAGCGCGATGCGCATCGTCGAATCGGCGCGGGCCCTGCTGATCGATCCTGATGGTCGCGTGCTGCTGATGCGGCTGGCCGGTGGCCGCATCGAGCTCTCTGATTCCGCAACGCGGCCGACCTTCTGGGTGACGCCCGGTGGCTCGCTCGATGCCGGCGAATCGTTCGAGGACGCCCTGCTGCGCGAGATCCGCGAGGAAACCGGCTTGGTGCTGCGCCAGCAAGGCCGCTGGATATGGACCGGCGAGAAGGAACTCGTGCGCAATGGCGAGCGCGTTATGACAGTGGCACGCGTCTATGCGCAGCGTGTCGCGGCCTTCGAGCCCTCACCACCCGGGCTTACCGCCGAGGAGCACGAGACCTTCCGCGGCTTCCGCTGGTGGTCCGCCGACGAGATCGCCGCCTCCGAAGAGCGCTTCGTCCCGCGCGACCTCGCCCGCCTGCTGCCCCCGATCCTGCACGGCCAATGGCCCGACCACCCGATCCAGATCGCGGTGTGATCCTTCCCCCGGAGGGGGAAGGTGCCCGAAGGGCGGAAGGGGGATGGTGCAACACCTTCGGCGTCTCGCTCTTTGATGCCGTGCTTGTTGAGGCATCCCCCTTCCGGCGCTGCGCGCCACCTTCCCCCTCCGGGGGAAGGTCTATGAGATGCTAGCTACGGCACGCCGGGGAAGCTGGATACGTACTGGATCTTGATGTCCGGAAAGGACGTGACGATCTGCACCTTCAGATCGGGAAACGACGTCACCACCTGCCATTTGCCGCAGGCGTCCGGAAACGAGTTCACGTGCATCACCTTGAGGTCGGGGAAGGAGTTCACCACCTCGATCTTCAGGTCGGGGCTGGAAGTCACGAACTGCACCTTGCCCCAGAGCTTCTTGCCATTGAAGGTGCAGTCCTTGCCGACCTTGTCGCCGGCCATCGCCGCACCCGCGGCAAGCAGCGATACGGCTGTCGCCAAGGCGCCTGTCCATGCCTTCATGGTGATCTCCCCCTTATGAAATGTTCTATGGCCCGATCATGCCACGGCACGGCGCTGCCCGCAGTATGGAACCCGACATGGCCGCCGCCGGCCGGCAGAAGGGGCACCAGCGCAGCATTGGCCTGCCACGGAAAGCTCCGGTAGATCGAAACCGGAATCCAGGGATCGTCGGCCGACGCGATCACCAGCGTCGGAGTCCTGATCGCCGGCATGAAGCGCAGCGCCTTGTTCTTCTCGTAATAGTCCTCAGCGCCGGCAAAGCCGTGCCGCGGCGCGATGAAGCGATCGTCATACTCCCACACATTGCGCGACCCCAGGATGGCGGCGCGCTCGGCGGCCGTGAGCCGCGCGCCCTCGCCCGTGGCCTCGCGCTTCATCATCGCAATGATGTAGCGATGGTACGGCCAGTTGCGGGCCCGCAGCATGTATTGGCACGTCGCCGAAAGGTCGATCGGCGCGCATACGGTGACCGCTGCCTTCAGTGGCGCGGCGGCACCCTCTTCGCCGAGATATTTCAGCAGCATGTTGCCGCCCAGCGAGAAGCCGATCGCCACCAGCCCGCGCGCCACGAGTTCTTGCGGCAGCAGGCGCAGCACCGCCCGGAAATCCTGTGAGCGTCCGGCGTAGTAGATGTCGCCGCATACGGGCCGTGACGGGCCGGCACCGCGCAGGTTCAGCCGCAGCACGGGATGGCCCAGCGTCAGGAAATGCCGTGCGGTGTTCAGCATGTAGGCGCTGCTCTCGCAGCCGGTCAGGCCGTGGATCAGGATCAGCACCGGCCCGCCGCTATCCTGGGGCGGACGGTCGAGGACCGCCAACAGCGTATCGCCGCTGCCGTCATCCATCGGCAGGCGCAGCCGCTCGCTCGACGTGGCGCCCAGCCCGGCCAGCGGCGGCACGAGCCTGTTGGCCAGCGTCTGCAGATCGCCCGTCAGCCAAGGAAAGCGCGGCCGGAATGGTGGCAAGTCGGGAGCAGCGGCAATGTCCATTGCTCCCTATTTTGCAGGATTGAAGACGAAAAGCGGAACAGCAGAACCGTCAGAACCTGCGGGAAAGCGTCGCGATGACGCTGCGCCGGTTGCCGACGAAACAGTCGCCGAAGGTGCGGCAGACCGTGTAGTACCGCTTGTCCGTCAGATTGTTCGCGCTCAGTGCCAGGCTCCATTTTTGCCAGTCAACCGCCAGCAGCGCGTCCACCAGCAGGTAGTCCGGCGTCGTGAGCTTGCGGTCGGCTGACGTCGACACGGCCTCGCCGACGTAACGCAGGCCGGCGCCGACCCGCAGCGCCACCTCGTCATTGACGCGGAATGTCTTCACACCCCAGATCGATGCCGCATGCTCGGGAACGCCCTCAAGCGGTGCGCCGACCTCCCAGGGAAAGCCGCTCTTTTTGACCTCGGCATCCGTGTAGGTGTAGCTGCCCAGCACGACAAAATCGTCGGCAACCGTCCACGATGCCTCGACTTCCACGCCGCGGGAACGAACCTCGCCGGTCTGCACCACGTTGAGGACATTGTCCGGATCGTTGGTCGGCCGGTTGGTCTCCCGGATATCGAACACGGAAATCATGGCGAGGATGCCCGGCTCCGGCTGCCATTTGATTCCTGCCTCGTACTGATAGCCGCGCTGCGGCTTGAACGGCCTGTTGAACAGGTCCAGCCCCAGCACCGGCAGGAACGACTCGGAATAGCTGACATAGGGCGACAGGCCGAAGCCGACATCGACGATCAGGCCGGCGCGGAAGCTGGTGGCATGGTCGACCTGCGGACGCGAGCCTTGCACTTCGGCGGTCGCACGATCGCGCCGTGCGCCGATCACGAGGTGGACACGGTCAGCGTAGCGAATCTGGTCCTGGACGTAGAAGCCGACATGCGACTGCTTCAGGTTCGGGTTGCGGAACATGGCCGGCCTGACGAAGTTGCCATACACCGGATCATAGGCGTCGATCGGCGTCGTGGCGCCCGAGCCGGTGGAGCTTTTCATGCGAAAATTGACGTAGTCGATGCCCGCCAGAACCTTGTGCGTCAGCGGCCCGGTGATGAAGTCGAACTGAAGGTTGCTGTCTGTCGTGTAGGTCGTGATGTTGTGCTTCGTCTCGTAGGCAAAGCGGTTCAGGATCCGGTCTTGTGGATCGATGAAGGGATCGAGCGGATTGGAGTAGACGTCGGGATAGATCTCGGCGAAGTGCGTTCTCGCGCTGGCGAGACGCGCGCCGACATGCAGCTTCAGCCAGTCCGTGAAGCGGTGGTCGACCAGCAGCGTGCCGCTCGTCTGCTCTGTGTTCAGTTTGTCATAGGACGGCTCGCCCAGAAACGAGCTGTCCGGCAAACGCCGGTTGCGGCTGGGCGCGTGCAGTGTGGCGACGACGGGCAGAAACTGCTGGCTGGACGCAGTTTCGTCTCTCTGGAACAGGCTGATCAGCGTGATGTTGGTCTTGTTGTCCGGCCGCCAGGTGAATGATGGCTGCACCAGGTAGCGATCATCCGGGACGTATTTCGTCTGCATGTCGCTGTTGCGCACCACGCCAGTGAGCCGGCCGGCCAGTGTGCGCTCCTCATTCAGCGCACCCGTCACGTCGAACTGCAGTTGCTTGCGAAAGTACGAGCCGAACTGCACGCCGATTTCGCCGCCAAAGTCGAACTGCGGCCGCCTGCTGACCATGTTGACGACGCCGCCCGTCGTTCCGGCGCCGTACAGGACCGAGGACGGTCCGCGCAGGATCTCGATGCGTTCCAGCGTCCAGGGATCGCTGCGCGCAATCAGCGGATAGGTGCCGGCGCCGGCCACCCTGATCATCCCGTCGAGATACTCCATCGGATAGAAGCCGCGAACGATCAGGTTCGATTGCCGTGTGTCGGTGCCATAGGGCTCGGCCCGCACGCTGGTGGAGTACCGCAGCGCATCCTGCAGGTCCTTGGCACCCTGGTCGGTGATCTGGCTCTGCGGCACGACACTGATGGATTGCGGCGTCTCGATCAGCCGGGTGTCGGTCTTGGTCGCGGTCGTCGCCCGGTCAGCCCCGATGGTCAGCGGCTCCAGCACCGTTACCTCGCCCGGCACGGCGGGCGCCGGCTGCTGCGCCTCGGCGGGCGGGGTTTGCGCCCCTGCCTGCCCGGCCAGCAGCCCCGCCATCAGCGCTGCGCTGCAAGCCGTTGCCGCGCGCGCCCGTACGCTCGCCCCCATGGACCACCCCCGGTTTTGCTCAACGCCGCTGGCTTGGTTTCGATAATGCGACTGACTCGCATTTTCATTGTAAACAGGACCCGATCCGTTGCAAGCTGGTTTCGCGACACGTCAAAACCGCCCGCGTGAGGCCCCTGCATGATGACAGCCAAGAGCATCAGGACCTGGTCCGCGGTGCACAAATGGACCAGCCTGATCTGCACGGCGTTCCTGCTGCTGCTGTGCCTGACCGGATTGCCGCTGATCTTCCACCACGAGATCGATCACCTGACCGGCAATGCCGTCGATCCACCGGCGATGCCGGCGGACACGCCGCGCGCCACGCTGGACAGCATCGCGCAAACCGGGCTGGCACGGCGTCCCGGCGAGGTCATCCAGTACATGTTCTGGGATCCCGACGAGCCGAACCTCGTCTATGTCAGCATGGCCAGGACCGTCACCGCGCCGCCGACCGAGCTGAAGGTCCTCGCCGTTGACGCGCGCACGGCGCAGGTGGTGAACGAACCCACGACCAACGAAGGCTTCATGTATGTGATCCTGATGCTGCACGTGGAGCTGTTTGCCGGCCTGCCGGGCAAGCTCTTCCTCGGTGCGATGGGCCTGCTGTTCGTCATCGCGATCGTTTCGGGTGTGGTGCTGTACGCGCCCTTCATGCGCAAGCTCGGCTTCGGCACCGTGCGCGTGCAACGCTCAACGCGGCTCAAATGGCTCGACTTGCACAACCTGCTGGGCGTGGTCACCATCGTATGGGCGCTGGTGGTCGGCTTCACCGGCGTGATCAACACCTGGGCGGATCTGATGATCCAGTACTGGCGCGGCAGCCAGCTCATGGAGATGGTCCAGCCCTACCAGGGCAAGCCGCCGCTGGAGACTCACCAGCTCGTGTCGCTCGACCGCGCAATAGCCACGGCGCGGACCGCCACACCTGACATGACGCCGAGCTTCGTCGCCTTCCCCGGCACACTGTTCTCCAGTGCGCACCATTACATGGTTGCGATGCGCGGCGATGCCGCGCTGACCCGCCGCCTGATCCGGCCGGTGCTGGTCGATGCGCAGACGGCGGCCTTTACCGACAGCCGAGCGATGCCCTGGTACCTTACCGCCCTGCTGGTCTCACAGCCGCTGCATTTCGGGGACTACGGCGAGCTGCCGCTGAAGATCATCTGGGCGCTGCTGGACATCATCACTATCGTGGTGCTGGGCAGCGGCCTCTATCTGTGGCTGGCGCGCCGGCGGGAACCGGTGGAAGCCGGCCTCGGCGAAGCGGTGCGGGATGATGACGGTATCGCGAGGCAGCCCGCAGAATGAGCACCACCAGGGAACAACGCGCCGGCGGCGGCGTGCGTCGCATCTTTGCCGCGCCTGCGCTCATGGGTCTGCTCAGCCTCGTGGGGCTGCTCTCGGCGCTGCTCGGCGATCACCTCTGGGATGCCCTGTCCTGGGCGACTCTGGGGATCACCCTGCTGGTCATCGCCTGGTACATCGCGCGGCCGGCCGAGCGGTGACGCTCATATCGACATGAAGGCGTCTGCCATGGCATAGGCAGGGCATGTTTCGCCCTGTGATGTTCCCGTCACATCTGCCGAGCCCGCAGACCCACAACCGCTCATGACCCGCCATCCCTATGCGCTGGGCGTCGCCCTGGTCGCGAGCGGCGCCGTGTGCTGGAGCTTCGGCGGCCTCGTGGTGCGCACGCTCGAGGCAAGCGCCTGGGAGGTGGTCTTCTGGCGCTCCGCGGTCATGGCCGTGGTGGTGGGACTCTATCTTGCGATCTGGCGGCGGCCCG
Source organism: Rhodospirillaceae bacterium SYSU D60007 (assembly GCA_003574685.1). Taxonomy (GTDB): domain Bacteria; phylum Pseudomonadota; class Alphaproteobacteria; order Reyranellales; family Reyranellaceae; genus Vineibacter. The sequence continues at coordinate 154,853 of QOCQ01000009.1, read as the reverse complement.
CAACCCTCTACGGGCTGCGTCACGCCACGGGCGCGATGATGCTGAGCGGCCTGTGCCTGTCCGGCGCCTTCGTCGGGTTTATCCTCGCGCTCAAGGAAACGACGGTCGCCAATGTGCTGGTGGTAACGGCATCGGCACCGCTGATGGCGGCCTTGATGGCCCGCGTGATCCTGCGCGAACCGGTGCGCTGGAACACCTGGCTGGCGATGCTCGCGGCCCTGGTCGGCGTCGGCCTGATGGTCAACGACTCGCTGTCCACGCACGGCTTCGCAGGCTCGATCCTGGCCGTCGGCTGCGCCGCCTGCTTCGCCACCAACATGGTCGTGCTGCGCACCCGCCCCGACGTCGACATGATGCCCACCGTCGTGCTGGCCGGGCTCATCTCCGCCGCCATCACCCTGCCCCTTGCGTGGCCGTTTCCCGCACCTGTCCGGGAGATCCCGTGGCTGGCATTTCTCGGCGTCGTCCAGCTCGGCCTCGGGCTGGTGCTGTTCACGCTCGGCCTGCGCTACCTGCCCGCGGCGCAGGCCAGCCTGGTGGCACTGCTCGAAACCGTGCTGGGCCCGCTCTGGGTATGGCTGGCCATCGGCGAGACACCCAGTGCCGCCGGGCTGCTCGGGGGCGCTGTCGTGCTTGGCGCGCTGATCGCCAACACGCTGCTGGAGGGACGCATGGCAGCCCTCCCCGCCCGTGTGCCGCGCGCCTGAGGCGGAACCTCAGGCCAGGATGTACTTGCCGTCGCCCGCCACCGCGACCCGGTCCGGCTGGCCAAGCACCTGCGGGAGCTGGCCCATAATGCCGACGCCCGGACACGGCTTGACGGCGGTGTCGAGCCAGTAGTGACAGGACAGGCCATAGGAATCGATGCAAGCAGCAATCGAGTCGCTGACGCCGCTGCCGACCGGCGAACTGCCCAGCGCATGGGCGAGCTTCACATAGACCTCGGCGAGCTCGGTGCCGAGCGCCTTCCTGCCGGCAAACGCCCGCGCGAGCTTGTTGGGCACGCCGGAATGGCGCTCGCGCACCCAGCCCCACAGGCCGCGCAGCGTCGTGAGTTGCGGCCCGGTCATGGTCTGGCAGGCGCCGCTGGCGGCTCCGACGCCGACCATTTCGACGCTGAGGAAATGGCCGTTGCCGGGCCCCTGCGCCTGCGCGCGGATCGAGGCGGCGACGTACTGCACGATGCTGCCCGCCCGGTCGATCACGAAATGCGTCGAGGCGCCGCGGTCCTCGAATGTCTTCTTCAAGCTGTCGGCGGCACCGCCGCCGGCGGTGATGTGAACGGCAAGCCCGCGCACCGTGCCCATCTTCGGTGCGTAGTGATAGTCGCCGATTGCTTTCTCCAGCGGCACGGCCGGCACGAAGGCACCGGCCACGCGCGCACGCTCGTCGGGATCGCTGCCGGCCAGCAGCGCCTTGTTCTGCTCGCCCAGGCTGGCACCGGCAGCGCCGATGTGCACCTCCAGCACGCCGGTGAAGGGGCGCGTGCCGGAGAAACCCTGGATACGGCTGGCCGCCGTCAGGCCGGTGAAGGTCCAGACCTGGGTGGTGTTGCCGTATTTCATTCCGGGCGTCGCGGAACCGGGTCCCGTGATCTTCACGGTGCAGGCCGTGCTGCCGTCCATGAAGCCCCATAGCCCGGCGCGCGCATTGCCGGCCGCGTCGGCAAACAGGACATCGATATCGTCCTCGGGCGAGGGCGGATTGCGCTGCAGCGAAACGAAGTGTGCCATGACCGGCTCCTACAGGTTAAAGCCCGTGACGACGAAGGTCACCGCAGCGCCGTCCTTCGTTGTCGATTTCCAGACGTAGGTCTGGGCGACGTCGGACGGCACGAGCAGGGTCAGGATGCCGCCGACAATGGGGGCGATTCGTCCGCCGAGCATGAGCGCCGTCAGCTTGGTCAGGGCTGATTCGGCCCCTTGGTCGATCAGGAACTTGATCTTGCTGTGGACCTTCGTGACGATCAGGTCGGTCGTATCGGGCGCAAGAACGCCGTAGTACGATTCCTCGTTCTTCTGATCGTCGTAGTAGCGGCTGAGCCGCCCGTCCGTGAGGATTTTGGGCCACGGCTTTGGCCTCGGCGGCAGGGGGATCTGCAGGATCGGCGTATCGGGAAAGCCGCCGGCAACGCCCCACACCGGCGCCGGGTCGCTGGCGGTAAAAATGCGGCTGACGCTCCAGGTTTCGCGCTTCATGATTGCCTCCTGTCGATCGCCCTGAATGGACGGCAGTCAGACTACTTGAAGCGCTCACTCGTCTCTTGAGGGACGTTTCCTATTTTTGGGGTCTTGTGCCCCCAATTTTCGAGGGCGACAGCAGCCACGGTTCGCTGCGCAGGCGCAGCACGACGTCCATCCGGCTGCTGGCGTTGAGCTTGCCCAGCACCGCCGAGAAATGGTGCTCGATAGTCCGGGGCGAGCGCACCAGGCGTTGGGCTATTTCGCGGTTACCCAGCCCTTGCGCCACCAGTTCGAGGACCTGCAGTTCGCGCCTTGTGAGACCCAGCGGATGATGCCGCGCCGCCGAATAAGGGCCTCTGCGCGCCTTGGGCAGCTTGCCGTCGAGTCCCAGCCGGCGGGCCAGCCGGCGCGCCGCCGAGGCTGCACCCCGCGCGCCGATCTCCTCCAGTATCGAGATCGCCCGCGACACGGCATCGGCGGCACCTGCGCCGCGTACCTGCATCAGGGCCAGCGCGGCCTCGTACGGCAGACCCAGCCGCGACCATTCTCCCGCCGCAGCGAGCGCATCGCCGCCCAACTCCGCGGCGCGGGGACCGGCGACATCCAATGTCGTCATGCCGAGTGCCAGGCCGCTTCGCTGGCGCCAGCACGCGAATTCACCACGCTCCCAACGGTCGAAGCTGGCGACGTCCATGGCTGCCAGCGCGGCCAGCTGCTCGCGGCACGCGGCGATATCCTCGGTCAGCCATGCCGCTTCGGTCAAAGCCAGGCGAACGGGCACGATGTTCTGCGGCTCGCCGGTTGCCAGCGCCTCGCCAAGGGCCCTCTGCAGAAGCGTGACGCCATCGCCCTCGCCCATGCGGACGTGGACTCTCCCCAGCACCGTGAGCGCCGGCAGCCGCATCACCACCGTCAGGCGTTCCAGGCCCATCACGCCGCGGGCGATCGTCTCGGCCTCGTGCAGCCGGCCCTGTTCCATGCGCAGCAGTGCCTGACGGCCGACAAGGTAATGCGTCCACGCATCCAGATCGTGGCGCGTGTCGAACGCTATGCCTTCGGCCAGCAGCCGTTCGGCCAGCGCGAAGTCCTTGAACAGCACGGCATACTCGCCATAGTTCGTGTAGGCGCGTGCCGCCTGCTCATGGAGCCCGTGGCGCAGCGCCAGCGCCAGGCTCTCCTCCATCTTCTCGCGTCCGCCGGCGCGATCCGACACCAGCAGCGCCGTGCCGACGGTGTTCAGCGCGTGCACCCGCGTCTCGATGTCGCCAACCTGCTGAGCCAGCGCGATCGCACGCTCGCCCCACTCGATTGCCGCATCGAAGCGGTCATGCAGCATGTGGAGCTGCGCGCGCACGCTGTAGGCAACCGCAAGCTCCGGGCCAGGCGGCAGTCCCTCCAGGACCTGCACCGCCTCGTCAGCGTATTGCTGCGCCTGCTGCGCCTCGCCGCGATACCAGTGCAGGCGCGAGAGCCAACGCAGATTGAGGCCAACCTTGTCAGACTGGTCCAGCTCCTTCCAGAGCGCGACCGCGCGCCACCGTGCCTCGATCACCTCCTCGTCGATGCGCAGCGCCAGGCCAGCCTCGTAGGCCCACTCCTCATAGAGCTGCGCCGCCACGCGCTTCGGCGCTTGCGCGACATAGCGCAGGGCGGCAGCCAGATGTGCCGCGGCCTGCTGATGGGCGCCCAGCCGTGCCGCGTGTCGGGCAGCTTGCGGTGCCAACCCCAGCACACGGGCGCCATCGCCTGCGCTGGCGGCGTGGTGTACCCGCCGCGTCAGGGAATCGCTTTCCTGCGCCGCTGACCCGGCGGCGATCGCTCCTTCGGCCCTGGCATGCAGCCCCTGCTGCACCGAGAGCGGCAGACGATCGAGCGCGGCTTGGCGCGCCAGCTCGTGGCGGAAGCGCAGCATGCCCTGCTCGTCGCGCACCAAAACGCCACGCGCAACGCACTGATCTACCGCGCTATCTGCACCTGCCCCTGCCAAAGCCTCGACGAGCCAGGGTTCCACGCTGCCGGGAATGATGCTGATCGCCTCCAGCACGTCCCGGGCCGCTTTCGGCAGACGCGACAGGCGGGACCACACCGCGTCGCGCACCGAGGCCGGCATCTGTGCGGCCACATCGCGGCTGGCCAGCAGCTCGGTAACGAAGAACGGATTGCCCGCGGTGATGCGATACAGATCTTCCAGGGGGCGCCCTGCCTGCTCCGCGAGCGTGGCAACGGCGTCCGGCGAGAACGGCTGCAGTGTGATCCGTACCGTGGCAGCGGCGGGAAGGTCGCCCAGCACCCGGGCCAGCGGATGATCCGGACCGACTTCATCCGTGCGCAACGAAAGCACCAGCACCACACGCAGCAGGGCGATCCGGCGGCCGAGGTACTTCACCAGATCCAGCGTCGCGTTGTCGGCCCAGTGCACATCCTCGAAAATCAGGACCGTGGGGCGACGGACCTCCTGGAGGGTGGCCAGCACTGCGGGAAACAGCCGGTCCGGCGCGGCCGGCTGTTCCAGTAGTCGCGCGACACGAGGATCCAGAGCCGGCGCAATGTCCTGCAAGGGGCCCAGCGCACGCGGCGTGAACAGTGCTTCGCAGCCGCCCCAGAAGACGCGGCAATCCTTGCCCACGCGCTGCGCGAATTCCTGCAGCAGGGATGTCTTGCCGATTCCCGCCTCGCCGCCCAGCACGACGATCGAGCCGCGGCCAGCTCCGGCCTGCGCGAGAACGCCTTGCAGCGCGTCAAGCGGCGCGTCTCGCTCCATCAGCATGGCAGGACGTGCCTCCCCCTCGGACAGGCGCCGATGCGGACCTTACCCGACGGGCTGGCCGGGCGAAACCGAAGCGTCGCGGGCCGGACTGTTTCGCCATTGCCAAGGGCACCCGAATGCACATATCCCTTGCCCTGAAAGACGAATTGCCCGAGCAGGAAGGCCCACTTGCATCCTCCCCCGTCCGGCGTGCTGCAGACCGCGCGCCAGGTGAAGATACCGTTTGGCCGCCTGGTCGCGTATTCGACATTGCAGCTCCCGCTGGCGATGGCGGCGCTGCCGGTGGTGCTCAACGTTCCGAAGTTCTATGGCGAGACGCTGGGCCTGTCGCTGGCCTCGCTGGGGCTGTTCCTGCTGATCACGCGGGTGATCGACGCCCTTCAGGATCCCGTGATCGGCTTCATCAGCGACCGCATGACGGCACGCCGTAACGGGCGGCTGCTGCTGGTGGCGCTGATGATGCCGCTGCTGGTCGGCGGTTTTGCGGCCTTGTTCTACCCGCCAACAGGCGTCCTGGGCAAAACCGGCCTGCAAGTGTGGCTCATTGTGGCCCTGGTGCTTGTGCACCTGGGTTATTCCGGAACCTCGATCAGCTATCACGCGCACGGTGCAGAACTCAGCGACGACTACAACGAACGCACGCGCGTGACCGTGGGCCGCGAGGTGTTCGGGCTCACCGGGATGACCCTTGCCGTGGTCCTGCCCGCCGTGTTCACCTCGACCGGCTTCTTCGCCGACACGCGGCTTGCCGCCCAAGAGGCCCGGGCGGCGCTGCTGGCCGCCACCACGCTCAGCGACCCGACAGCCATGGCGCTGGCCCAGGCGCAACTCAAGGTCGCGGAGCATCAGGCCGAGATCCACGGCTACGGGCTCTTCGGCGTGCTGTTCATCGGCATCGCCGTACTGGCGGCGCTGCCGGCCCTGCTGCGCTCCCCGCCGAGCGTGCATGGCGTCGTCGTCCGCAAGGCCAGACGCTCGATCTTCCATGACTTCATGGCGCCGCTGAAAAATCCGCTGTTCCGCCGTCTGCTTCTGGTGTTCGTAGTCAACGGTTCAGCGCTGGGCATCGCCGTCAGCGTCATGCTTTTCTACATCGAGCACGTGCTGAAGGGTTCGAAGACCGACGCCGGCATCGTGCTGCTCGCCTATTTCATCGCCGGCGCCGCCAGCGTGCCGCTGTGGCTCATCCTCTCGCGCAGTACCAGCAAGGCCACCGCCTGGTTTGTCGGGATGGTCCTCACGGCGGTGGCGCTGATGCTGGCGGTGTTCCTCGGCCCCAGCGACATCTGGCTCTTCGTGGCGCTGTCGGCCGTGATCGGCCTTGGCCTGGGCGCCGATTACGGCCTGCCGCCCTCGATCCTGGCAGACATCATCAATGCGCAGGAAGGCGCCGATACCAGGGGTGAAACCGGTGCCTATTTCGGCTTGTGGGCGCTCGCCACCAAGCTCGCCACCGCCATTGGCGCGGCCTGCTCGCTGCCGGTGGCGGCATGGCTTGGCTTCAATCCCGGCGCCGGCCGGTTCGACACAACGGCGCTGATCGTGGTCTATATCGTCCTGCCGGTCGCCGTGAAGGCGATCGCCGCGCTCCTCATCTGGTTCATCAGGATCGAAGCCGAACGCCCCGCCGTCCGCTACGCCTTCCGCGGCCACTGACCCTGTTTAAGACCTTCCCCCGGAGGGGGAAGGTGGCGCGCAGCGCCGGAAGGGGGATGCCGCAACCAGCACGACGCCGCAGGTGTTGCACCATCCCCCTTCCGCCCCTGCGGGGCACCTTCCCCCTCCGGGGGAAGGAAAAAAACTACGCGCGGCCAGGAGTCTTGAGGCGGATGCGGTAGAGGGAGGTTGAGGCGGTGATAAACAGGCTCCGCAGGTCGGCATCGCCCCAGCAGAAATTGGCGGCGACTTCCGGCGTACGGATCACGCCCAGGCACGTGGCATCCTCGGCGAAGACGTGAATGCCGCCCGGGCCGCAGCAATAGAGATTGCCGCCGCTGTCGATCTTCATGCCATCGGGTGCGCCGCGCCCCTCGCCTTTCGGTTCGGCCCACACACGCCCATTCCCGAGCGATCCGTCCGGCCGTATATCGAACACCCGGATATGGCCGCGCTCCGTGTCGTTCACGAACAGGCGCTGCTCGTCGGCCGAAAAGCAGAGACCGTTGGGCTGTGCGAAGTCGTCGGCCAGCAGTGTCAGCGCGCCGGTGTTCGGATCGACCCGATAGACGCCCCGAAACGACAACTCGCAGTCGCGCTTGCGCCCGTAATACTCCATCCGCCCGAACGTCGGATCCGTGAAGTAGATGGCGCCATCGCGCCTGACCACGATGTCGTTGGGGCTGTTGAGCTCCTTGCCTTGGTAGTGGCTGGCGATCACGGTGATGCGCCCGTCGGCTTCGGTACGCGTCACCTGGCTGCTGGCGTGCTCGCAGGCCAGCAGCCGCCCCTCGTTGTCCCATGCCAGGCCGTTGGACATGTTGCTGGGCTTGCGGAAAGTCTGCACGCCGCCGCTGCTGCTCCAGCGGCGCAGATGGTCGCCCGGCATGTCGCTGAACAGCAGATACGATTCCCCGGGATGCCAGAGCGGACCCTCGGTGAACATGAAGCCGGTACCCAGTTGCTCGAACTGCACCGCCTCACCCACTACGGCGGTGAAGCGGGGATCGCGAATCTCGACGCTCATGGCCGCTCTCCTCCCTTACAGCGCCAGCAGCCGCTGGCGCAGGGCCTCGTCCTCGCGCAGCTCGGCGGCCGGCCCGGAATGGCGGACGGTACCCTTCTCCAGCACGTAGACGCGGTCGGCGATCCGCAGCGAGAACTCGACACCCTGCTCCGCCAGCAGAATGGTGAGCCCCTGGTCCTTCAGCGCCGCGACCTGCTCAAGGAGCCGGTCAACCACCATCGGCGCCAGTCCTTCCGAGGGTTCATCCAGCAGCAGCAGCTCGGGGTTGCACATCAGCGTGCGGCCGATGGTCAGCATCTGCTGCTCGCCGCCCGACAGGAAGCCCGCCTGCCGCTTCGCCAGCTCCTGCAGCTTGGGGAACACCTCGTACACGCGCGCAATCGTCCACGGGCCGCTGCGCTCGCAGGCGCGCTGCGCAACGTCGAGGTTCTCCCATACGCTGAGCTCGGCAAAGACACGCCGATCCTCGGGTACAAAGCCGATGCCCGCGCGCGCGATCCGGTGCGGCGGCCAGCCGGCGATATCCCGCCCCTTCCACAGGACGTGCCCGGAGCTCGGCCGGGTCAAACCCATGATCGACCGTATGGTGGTCGTCTTGCCCACGCCGTTGCGGCCCAGCAGGCAGACGCATTCGCCGGCAGCGACCTGGAGCGAGACACCAAAGAGAACGCGCGACAGGCCGTAGGCGGTATGGACGTCGTGCAGCTCGAGCAGCGCGCTCATGACCGCTCCCCGAGATAGACGCGCCGCACTTCCGGATCGCGCCGCATTTCGTCCGGCGTGCCTTCCGCGATCAGCCGTCCCTGGTGCAGCACGGCGATGTGGGCGGCAATGGAGAACACTACCTCCATGTCGTGCTCGGTGAACAGCAGCGTCAGGCCGCGCTCTGCAGCGATGCGGGCGATCAGCGCGATCGTCTCGTGCGTTTCCCCGGACGACATGCCGGCCGTCGGCTCGTCGAGCAGCAGGATGTCGGGATCGCTGGCGAGCGCAATGCCCAGCTCGATCTGCTTCTGGTTGCCGTGCGAGAGCTCGCCGGCAAGGCTATTGGCCTTGTCGGCAAGGCCGAGCGAGGCCAGCAGTGCCTCCGTCTGCTCGCGATAGAGCTGATCGGCGCGCAACCAGAAGTTCCGCCCCTTGCCGTGATGGGCGAGCACCGCCGCCTGCACGCATTCGAAGACCGTCAGATTGGGAAAGATGTTGGTGCGCTGGAACGAGCGGCCCACGCCCAGCCGGCAGATCTCGTGCGGCGGCGCGCCGGTGATCTCGCGCCCCGCCAGCAGCACACGTCCGGCGGTGGGTTCGACATGGCCGGTGATCAGGTTGAAGAGCGTCGACTTGCCGGCACCGTTGGGGCCGATGATGGCCATGATGGTGCCCTTCTCCAGTTTGAAGCTGACACCCGACACGGCCGCGAAGCCGCCGAAGCGCTTGTGCAGGTCCTGGACCTCCAGCATGTCAGCGCCCCCGCAGCCGGCGGTTCAGCGCCACCACGGCGCCGACGATGCCGCCGCGGAAGCCGAACAGCAGCACGATCAGGATAATGCCCAGGATCAGCGGCCAGTACTCGGTGTACGAGGTGATCTGCTGGTTCAGCAGGGTCAGCACCATGGCGCCGACCGCCGGTCCCCAGAAATGGCCCATGCCGCCCAGGATGGTCATGATCAGCACCTCGGCCGACTTGGTCCAGTAGGCGAAGTCCGGGAACACGCCGCGGTTGAAGATTCCGAACAGCCCGCCGGCCAGCCCGGCGAAGAATCCGGCCACGACAAAGGCCGAGAGCTGATAAAGCCGCACGTTGATGCCGATGAACTCCGCGCGCTCGGGATTCTCCCGGATCACGCTCAGCATGCGGCCATAGGGCGAGGCGACGATGCGGCGCAAGGCGGCGATGGCCACGGCCACGAGCGCCAGCACCAGCAGATAGAAGTGATCACCCGAACGGAGGCTGCCAAGGCCGGGTATGGCCGACATCCAGCCGAGGTCGGGATAGGGCACGTTGGGCATGCCCTGCTCGCCGCCGGTGACGTCGTTCCACTTGAAGCAGATGGCCCAGACGATCTGCGCGAAGGCGAGCGTCAGCATGGCGAAGTAGATCTTCGTCAGCCGCACGCAAAAGAAGCCGAATACCAGCGCAAAACCTGCCGCCACGATGCCCGCTGCCGGAAAGGCCACCACGAACGGCACGCCATACGTCTTCATCAGGATGGCGGTGGTATAGGCGCCGATGCCGAAATAGGCGGCATGGCCGAACGACACCAGCCCGGTGTAGCCCAGCAGCAGGTTCAGGCTGAGCGCGAACAGCGCGAGGATCGCGATGTCGGTGGCGATGAAGGTGTAGAGGCGCGATCCCAGCCACGGAATACACAGCAGGACCAGGAACAGCACCAGGACCCAGGGGACAGGGCGGCGGCTCATCGCGACAGCGGCTTTCCGAGCAGGCCCCACGGCCGGACGATCAGGATGATCGCCATCAGGGCAAAGACGGCGAAGATCGAAAAGCGCGGCATGATGAGGATGCCGAAGGCGAGCACCTGGCCGAACACGACGGCGCCGAGGAACGTGCCCCACAGCGAGCCCAGCCCGCCGATCACCACGATGATGAAGACCTCGACGATCACCTCCACGTCCATGCCGGGCACGATGCTCTTGACCGGCGTCACCAGCGCGCCGCCCAGGCCGGCGAGAAATGCGCCGACGGCGAACATGACCGTGTAGAGCACACCGACATTGGCGCCCAGGGCCTCCAGCATCTCGCGGTCCATCACCGCCGCCCGGATCATCCGCCCCAGGCGCGTGCGGTGCATCAGCAGCCACAACCCAAGGGCAATGGCGGGTCCCAGCAGCATGATGAAGAGGTTGTAGTACGGCACCGTGGTGCCGAAGATCTGCACCGCGCCCGTCATGCTGGGCGGACGCGAGGCGGAAAGCTGCCCCGTACCCCAGATGATCTTGACGCTGTCGGCGAGGATCAGCACCAGCGCGTAGGTAAAGAGAAGCTGGTAGAGCTCCTCGCGCCCGTAGAGATGCCTCAGCAACAGGCGTTCGATGACAACGCCGAGCACGGCCACGCCGGTCGCTGCACCCAGCGCCGCCAGCCAGAAATATTCGGTGCCCGGCCCCAGCCAGGTCATGACCTGCCAGGCGATATAGGCGCCGAACATGTAGAAGGAGCCATGCGCAAAGTTAAGGACGCGCAGCACGCCGAAGATCAGCGACAGGCCGGCCCCGATGGTGAACAGAAACATCGCGGCCGTAAGTCCGCCCAGAAACTGGCCGAACAGAAACGAAGGCTCGGGCATGGAGATCAGTTCGCCTGCTATTCAGCCCTTCTCCCCGCGAAGGCGGGGAGAAGGTGCCCGAAGGGCGGATGAGGGGCTTCGCGGCCTCGCGGCAACAAGATTGGGCCGGCGGCCAACACCATCAGCCCATGAACGGCTCGGGATCGATGCGGGTCACGTTTTCCAGGATCGCGAAGGGATACTTCGGATCCATCTTCGTGCGGCCCCAGAACTGGCCGTGATTGGCCTGCTGGTCCTTGGCGCGCATGGTCATGCTGCCCAATGGGCAGTCAATGGTGAGCCCCTTCAGCGCCGCCGACACCTTGTCGGAGTCGAGGCTTTTCGCCTTGGCAATGGCATCCGTGAGGAACTGCATACCGATATAGCCGGTGATCGGCCACGATGAGGGATGCTCCTGGTTGGTGTATTTCTTCAGGCGCGTGATGTAGTCCTTGTGCGCCGGCGGCGCGTCCGGCCAGTTGAAGACATCGTAGGTATTGCCCCAGATGCCGACCGGATAGTCGGCGCCCATCGATTTGGTCGATTCGATCGAGCCGGCCTCGCCGACGCCGATCAGGTTGTTGTTCAGCGCCTTGAAGTAGCCCAGCGGCTTCGCCTGCTTGGCGAACGTCACGAAGTGTCCGCCCCAAAGCGCGGAGAACACCGCCTCCGGCTTCTTGCCGAGTTGGGCGTTGATGAACGGCGTGTAGTCCGCCTCGCCCAGCTTCGGCCATTGCTGATCGACGATCTCGACCGACGATTTGATCTTCTTCAGGTGCTCGACGAAGGCCTTGGTCACGTCCTGCCCGTAGGCATAGTCGGGCGCGATCGTGCCGATTTTCGTGACCGGCCACTTGGCCACGATCTCGGCCGCGGTGCGCCCCTCGATGGTCGTATTCGAGGAAGAGCGGAAGACGTAGGGATGCAGGTTGGCCGGCGCCGTGAGCTGGTCGGTCTTGGGAATCGGCGCGATGAAGACGATCTTGTTCTCCTTCGCGATGGTGGACACGGCCGGCCCCTCTGCCGATGTCAGCGTGCCGACAATGAACTGCACCTCATCGCGCAGGATCAGGTCCCGCGCCTGCCGCACGGCCTCGTCGGCATTGCCCTTGGTATCGCGCGGGATGAGCTCAATCTTGCGCCCGAGCACGCCGCCCTTGGCATTGATCTCCTCGACGAACATCTGGGCGCCCTTCATCGCCGGCTCGCCGAACAGGGCGCCGGGACCCGAGAGGATCATGGGAAACCCGACCTTGATCACGCCCTGGGCCTGGGCAGCCCTGGATCCGGCGAGGGCAAGCGAGGACGCACCAACAAGCAGCGATCGGCGATACATGATTGTTCCTCCCACGGGCGTGCACGGGGCCGCCTTTTCTTCGCTGGAAAGCATGAACGGCCTTGCAACGGCAAGTCAAGCCGCCGCCGGGAACGTCCCTGCTACTCCGCCGCCAGGGGCCGCGCCGTCCGCCCTGCGGCGACGGCCGATTTGTGCACGCGCCCGTCCTTCATGATGACCAGCAGCCGGTTCGCGTCCTGGAGGATGCGGATGTCGGCGCAGGGATCGCCATCGACCAGCAGCAGGTCGGCGAGGAAGCCCGGCGCGACGCGGCCCAGCTCGCCGCCGCGCATCATCAGCTCGCCGCCCATGCGCGTGGCGGCGACGATCGCCTCCATCGGGCTGAAGCCGAACAGGTTGACGAAATGCTCCAGGTCGCGCGCGTTGCGCCCGATCGGATTCCACGCAAAGCCATAGTCGCCGCCGGGCAGCACCCGTACGCCGCGGCGCTGCAGCGCCTTCATGTTGTCGCAGGCGCTCTCCAGCTCGACCTCCAGCGCACGCCGCACGTCGTCGGGCAGCGTGATGCCGTTCTGCGCCGCCTCCTTGTAGGTGGCGTAGGTAATACCCACCGTCGGCGCCACGAAGATGCGGTCCTTCGCCGCCTCCAGCATGTCCAGCGCTTCCGCGTCGGCCAGCGTGGCGTGAAAGATGATCTCCGCGCCGTGGCGCAGCGCGAGCTTCACCGACTCGGCGCTGCGGGCATGGGCGGCAACGCGCTTCTCGCGCGAGCGCGCCACTTCGCAGACGGCGGCGATCTCGGCCTCGGTCATCACCGTATGGCGGGCCCGCGCATAGGGCACGAACTCGTCGCCCGAGGGGTTGATCTTCAGGGTATCCACGCCCTCGCGCACGAACATGCGGGCCACGGCACGGAACTCGTCGGCGCCGTTGGCGACGACGGCGAAGGTGTCGCGCCGCATGTGCAGGCGATTCACATCGCCCAGCCCGCTGGTCACCGTCAGCTCCGGCGAAGCGGCCAGCATGCGCGGGCCCGGTATCTCACCGGCGTTGATGGCATTGCGGATCACCACGTCCAGCCGCGGCTTGGCGGAAGCGGCGCTGCTGATGCTGGTGAAGCCGTGGTCCAGCAGCAGGCGCACATGCTTCATCGTCAGCAGCGTGTGCTCCTCGGGCGGGATGTCGCCCAGCGCCTCGAGATTGGCGGTGTTGGCGAAGCTGGGATGAGCGTGTGCCTCTACCAGCCCCGGCATCAGCGTGGCGCCACCGCCGTCGATGACCGCCGCATCGGCCGCCGCTCTCAGGCCGCCGGGCCGCTCGCTGACCGCCTCGATCCGGTTGCCGGTGACCAGCACCTCGCCGTCACGGGCGGCGCTGCCCGACCCGTCGATGATGCGCACGTTGGCGAACAGCGTCTGCATCGGGACCTCCCTCATGCCGCCAGTCTGGTCAGCCGCGCCACCACGGCATCCGACTCTTCCACCCAGCCGAACTTCATCGCGAAGTTGCGCAGCGCCGCGGCATGCAGGCCTTCGTCAAACGAGGACACCGCATCGGCTACGAGCGTGGTGGGGAAACCGTGATGGAAGGCCTCGCGCGCGGTCTCCTCGACGCAGATCTGCGTCACCGTGCCGGTCACGAACAGCGAGACCACGCCCCGCGCCCGTAGTGCCTCCCCAAGATCAGTGTCATGGAATGCGCCGTAGCCGTACTTGTCGATCACCAGCTCGCCCTCGGCCGGCCGCAGCTCCTCGATGACGTCGATGCAGGCGCGCGGCCCTTCGCAGTCGCCATAGGTGCGCACGTGATCGCGCCAGCAGCACTTCACCGGCGGACGGCATTGTGGCGACCAGTTCCACAGCAGCGTCTCGTGGGGTCGCGAGATGAAGCGCGTGTAGACCACCGGGCGGCCTGCGGCCCTGAAGGCAGCGATCAGCTTGCGATGGGCCGCGATCGTGTCGCGCGCCGCCGGCACCTCCAGCGGCGCGCCCACACGGACGAAATCGTTCTGCATGTCAACGATGATCAACGCAGGATCGCGTCCGCGATCAGCGACCGTGCGCTCCGCGCCTGCGCCTGTCATCTTCGCTTCCTCCCCGGCAAGGCCGCGCAATTATTCGCCGCCCCCTCCCGCCCGTCAACGTACCGAGGTCTCGCCGTATGCGCGTCTGTCCTTCCCCCGGAGGGGGAAGGTGGCGCGCCAGCGCCGGAAGGGGGATGCCTCAACAAGCACGGCGCCGCAGGTGTTGCACTATCCCCCTTCCGCCCTTCGGGCACCTTCCCCCTCCGGGGGAAGGTTATCGAGACCGTGCTCCCGACGTCTTGTCTTGTGGGACGTCAGGTCCTATTCAGCGCATATGCGACCGAATACATCAAAGGCCCGCAAACGCGGCGCCACTCGACGTGCAGCCAGCCTGCTGGCGAAGCGGGCGCGGCCAGATCCGACCGCACGGTTCCTGAAGAAGACCCGCGGCAAGCTTGGGACGCAACACCGGCTTGCCTATTGATGTCTCGGCGGGCAACTATTCGCGGTGTCGTGCGCCACCCGAGCCGGGCTGCCCTGGCGGTCCAGCGCGGCGCACCGTCCAGACGGCCAATGCTGCGACCGCGGAGCCCAATGTCAGCGTCAGGAACGCTGCGCGCCACCCGGCAGCACTGTCACTGCCGAACCAATCGAGCACCAGGCCGAAAGTGACTGGTCCCAGAAAGCCGGTCGTGAACCCGGCCAGAGCGTAGACCGCCAGGGAAGCGCCGCGTCGCGCCGGTTCGGCCAGGACGACCGCCCCTGCGCCGAGTGCGCCGACGTCAGCAAAGCTCGTGATCTGCAGCAGGATGAGAAGTATGAGAACCACGGCGATGCTGCCGCCGGCCGTCGCCGCCAGGCCAAGGCAGACGGCCACCGACACCGCGCAGGTGAGGACAATGACCGCCGCCTGATCCCACCGCGATGCGGCCTCTGCAACCGCAATGCTGACAGGAACGCCGGCAAGCGCGGCCAGACCGGAGATCAGCGCCAGATTGGGAAGGTCCATCTCATTGCCCGGGATTTGCACCATCCACGCCAGGCAGGCGACAAACCACACCCGTATGCCAAAGACCTCCCATGTGTTACCGGCAAACGCGAACACATAGGCCATGAAAGGCCGGTTGCGCAGCACGTCGCAAAACCCGATCTGTGCCTGGACGGTCGTTTGCCGCGGCGGCGCCGCTGAAAGGCCGGCGAGCGCAGCAACCGCAAGCAGCGGCGCGATGGCGCCAGCGATGAACGCGGCACGCCATCCCAGCCACACGGCGATACCAGCGGCGACAAGGAACGAGCCGGCGGAGCCGATCGCATAGCACGATGTATAGATTGAAGCACCACGACCCTGGTCCGGGCCTTCGAGACGTTCGGTCAGCAACACAAGCCCGGGCATGTGCACGCCCGCGAGGGCTGCGCCGCCGAGAAGGCGAAGAAAAAGGCCAACCCAAAACCCGTCGGCGGCGAGTCCAAACGCAAGGCTGGCTACCGCGCCCAGCACCGACGAAGCGACCACGATTGGACGGCCATCGACGCGGTCGGTCGCGCTCGCCAGGATTGGAACAGCGGCGGCGTAGCCTGCGAAATAGATGCCCCCGATCCAGCCTGCCTCGCTGGCCGTGAGACGCCACGCCCCGACCACGTCAGGCATCACGGCCGGAAACGTCATCAGGGGTACGAGGTTCGCGACGAGGCAAAAGGAAAGGCTTGCCGTCACGCCCGCGGCCGAGAGGCCCTTTCGCATCGTTCAGCTCCCCGGTTCCGTGCCGTCAGTCCCGTGGGGTACTGGTCTGCGAAAGCAGGCGCGCGTGACGTGCTCGCGGGTATCGGACGCATCAGCCAGGTCACGCACCCTCATCGAGGCCATGCGTCCCGTCTTAGACTATGCGGGGCATCGGGTCGCGCTCTTACAGTTCGACCGCGAGCGAAACGAATCATCACCGCCAAATGAGGAACCTGACCCGCCGGCTCATTTTTCTTCAGGCGAGGAAATCGACCATCACCGGGTTGCGGCGGCCGAAGGTGTGGTCGAGGGCCCACCAGCGGCGCGCGACGGTGGCGAAGACGTCGCGGAAATCGACGGTGTGGCGCAAATCGCCGTCCTGCAGGTCCGAGAGCGGCGGATAGGCGCCGTGCAGGCCGCCCTTCACCTGACCGCCCATCACGAAATGCGGCGCGGCCGTGCCGTGATCGGTGCCGCCGCTGGCGTTGGGCTGCACGCGCCGGCCGAACTCGGAATAGGTCATCACCAGCACGTCGTTCCACAGGCCGGCGGCGCGCAGGTTGCGGCGGAACTGCGCCAGCCCCTCGCCCACCATGCCGAGCAGCCGCTCGTGCGGCTCCATCTGGCGCGCGTGCGTGTCGAAGCCGCCCAGCGCCACCTTGATGGCCACCACCGGCACCTTGGCCATCAGGATGCGCGTGGCGAGCGCAAGCTGGCGGCTGAAGCCATCCGTCCCGTAGGCATGCGCCGGGTCGGGCGCGCCGCGCATGCGCTCCGCCAGCTCCAGCGAGGCCTGATGGATTTCGGCGCGTACCTTCAGCACATGGGCCAGCGCCGGGTTTGCCGGCGGCGGCCGGTTGCCCTCGCCCATGGCGCGTGCCTGGCGGATGAAGCTCTCCGCGTCCTGCATCACGATCGGCAGCATGCCCGCGCCGGTCGCCGGCAGCGCGTTGGTGTCGATCACCACCGCATCGAACCGGCGCCCGGCCGGCCGCGACACGCCTTCGAAGGCCTGCGCGATCCAGCCCTCGGTCAGGGTCTGGCTGGCGGCCGAGGCCGTGTCCCAGATCTCGATCGAGCGGAAGTGCGAGCGGTTGGGATAGGGATAGCCGATGCCCTGCACGATCGCGAGATCGCGCGCCTTCCACGGCTCGACGAGATCCTTCAGTGCCGGGTGAAGGCCGACGCGCTGATCAAGCTGCACGACGCGCTCGCGCGGAATTGCGATCGGACCGCGCAGCTTCGCGTAGAGCGGATCGGCGAACGGGATGACGGTGTTGAGCCCGTCATTGGCGCCCTTCAGCTCGACCAGAACGAGGATGCGGTCCCAGCGCGCCGCACCGCCGGCCGCAGCCGGTTGCGCGGCCTTGCGCGCGGCCTTCGCCGCCGGCGTGCCGGTCTGCGCCAGCGCCTGCGGCGTGGCCAGTGCGATGGAGAGGCCCGCGGATACCTGGAGGAAGTCGCGACGCAGCATGGCGCTCCTCGCCTATTTGAGCTGATAGCCGGGATCGAGCAGCAGGCGCGCCACTGCCTCGCCCGCCGACAGATTGCTTTCCAGCGGTAGCTGCGGTGGCACCGGCAGCAGCGCCTGCTGCAGCGCCTGTGTGTCGAGACCGGCTAGCGCCGGCCCCAGCCGCGCGCTGCTGCCGGCGCCGCGCAGGCTGCGGCCCTCGACCGGCGTGGTCTCGGGCGGCTCCATCATCGTCTCGCCGCCCTCGGCCATCGGGGCGCGGCGGCCCGGCCGCGGCGGCGCCATCTGCATGGGCCCACCCATCGGCGCCACGTTGGTGGCCTCGATGATCCGCCGCAGGATCTGCTGGCGCATCAGCAGCGTGTTGGTGGTGATCCATGCTTCGCCGCCCGCCCAGCCCTTCACGTTGGGCGGTGCGAACGGCACCTGGCCGATGGCACGCAGCGCGCGCACCAGACGGGTCTTCTCCGGCACCGGCAGTCCCAGCAGGCGCACGGTGCCGACGATCAGCTCGACCGGCGACTTGATGAGCGCACCGCGATTGGCCGGATCGCGGAAGGCCGGGCCCAGGAACAGCGCGCGCAACAGCGGTTTCATCTCGTAGCGTGCCGCGCGGAACACCGCCGCCAGCCGTTTCACTTCGCCCGCGTCCGGCTGGAACGAGACGAATTCGCGCCACAGCTTTTCGACAATCAGCTCCGCCACGCGCGGCTTCTCCAGTATCAGCGACAGGATCTCGTCGCCGCCGAAATTGCCGGTGCGGCCAAAGAAGGTCTTCTCGCCGTTGTCATGCTGCCGGCGATGGAGACGAAAAGCGCCGGTCTCCGGGTCCAGCCCCCAGCCGGTGAAGGCACGCGCGGCGGCCTTGATGTCGGCCTCGCTGTAATGGCCTTCGCCCAGCGTGAACAGCTCAAGCAGCTCGCGGGCGAAGTTCTCGTTGGGCCGCCCCGCGCGATTTTGCCTGCCGTCGAGATACGTCAGCATCGCCGGGTCTTTCGCGACCTCGCGCAGCAGGGTCGCGAAATTGCCCAGCGCATGCCGGCGGAACAGCAGGTTCTGCCGGTACATCGCGGGCGCGTAGTGCACCTTCTGCAGGCTGGAGGTGAAGTGGTTGTGCCAGAACAGGACCATCCGCTCGACAAAGGGCTGGTCCGTCTCGAGCATCTCCTCGACCCACCAGTTCTCAAGCTCGCGCGCCTGTTCGCGCACGGGATTGGCATTGGCGAGCTCGCGCCGCTCCAGACGGGCCGGCTTCTTCCCGTTCGGCCTGGCTTCCGGCGCATCGCTGCCTGCCCGCACCTCGGCGAGCATCTCCTTGTGACGCTTCACCTCCTGACGGAACTGCGGGGGCGTGATGTCGACCCAGTCCGGTGGCGGCGTCTGCGGCTCGGCGCGCCACGTAGCCAGCAGCCGCTCGACGGCGGCGCCATAGTCGAGGCCCTGCCATGCGGCGATCTCCGCAGGCGTCGGGCCGAAGCCGGTGCGCGACAGCAGATGGCGCGCCTCCTGCGCGCCCATCGCGGCCGCCCGCGCCGGGCGCACGGCCGGCATCAGTGCGGCCGCACCGGCGAATGCCGCGCCGCGCAACAGGCTGCGGCGCACGAACGTGCCAGCGGGCGAACCCATGCTCCTCTCCCTGCCCGGGCCGCAAGCGCGCGGCCGGTGCTACTCGTCCGACTGGCGGCGCATCTTGCGCCGGCCGCCGGGGCCGTGGAATGCCAGCGTGCGGTTGATCACCACCTCGCGGAACCGCTCGCGCTGGTCGGGCCGCAGCGTGGCGGCAATCTCGCCGGCCGTACGCAGCCCATCCTTCTGGATATCGCTGCGCAGATTGGCTGCGCGGTCAATCATCGGATCGATGGCGGCGAAGTCGAGTTTTTCCTTGCGCAGCTCGTCCACGAGCTGGCGGCGAAGCTGCCGCAATTCCTGCACGCGCGGGCGGTTGCGCTGGCGCATCTCGCGGAACGCCTCGCGCACGGCGCGCTGCTGGTCTGGATCGAGGTTGAGCTCCTGGCGCCATTTCATCTCCATCCGGTGATGGCCCCAGGGCGGATCGAAATAGCGGGCATAGACGAACCCGCCGACGAAGAAGACGTTCAGCGCCAGCGACAGGCCGAGCAGGATCCAGGCCAGGTTGCGGCGGATCATTGCTGATCCCCCTGCTCGACGAGGAAGCCCGTCACGCCCGAATCCAGCGGGCTCGTCACGTAGTAGGCGACATCGAAGCTGTCATCGGCATAGGCCTCCTGGAAGCCGCCGCCCAGCGAGAAGCCCGTCGCGCAAACGACCAGGAAGGCACCGGCGACAGCCGCCAGCTCCAGTGACCGGCGCCACCCGGCGAACCAGCGGGACAGGCCGCCGGCGGCGCGCTGCTGCCTCTCGGCTTCGAAGCCAACCAGCGCCTGCGCCCGCGTCACCAGCCGGTCCGGCGCGGGCTCGCCCGCCTCGCGCAGCGCGCCCGCGACATCCAGCGCCGCGTCGAGCAGCGCCGGATCAGCGGCCAGCCGGGCCTCGACCCGTGCCGCCGCCTGCGGCTCGAGCCCGCCGTCCAGCCACGCCGCCAGCTCCGCGTCGGCGACGGGCGGCAGGCTGGCGGCAGGGGGCATCGCCGCGCCCGCCTTCAGCCGCGCCCACAGCGCCTTTTGCGCCTCGCTTCCCACGGGATCCTTCTCGTTCATGATCCCCTCCTTATCCCCAATACGTCCCCGGCTCATGCCTCATCCCCGAAAAACCGCCCGTAAACCTATGCCTCGACACGGAAATGCTCGCGCAGGCGCAGCATGGCCTTGTGATGCGTGCTGCGCACGGTCTGGGCATCGACCTTCAGCAGCGCGGCCGCTTCGGCCACATCCATTTCGCGGTCGTAGAGCAACTTCAGCACCAGCGCCTGGCGCTCCGTCAGCAAGCCCGGCGGAATGTTAAGCCGCTCCACATGCCGGTCCTCGACGCTCACGGCACTTTCGGGCACATCGTCCAGCGGGGCGTGCTGCTGGCGCCGGCGGCGCAGGTGGTCCACCGCGCAGGAACGCGCAACCACCGCCAGCCACGTGCCCAGCGAAGCGCGCGCCGGATCGTAGCTGCGCAGCAGCCGGCGATCATCGGCGCAGAGCCGCACAAAGACGTCCTGTGCCACGTCAACGGCTTCCTCGACGGCCACGCCGTGCGCCGCCACCACGCGGCGCGCCACGGCATGGATCACCGGCGCGGCGGCGGCCACGAACCGGTCCCATTCCCGTTTTTTGCCCGCCAGCAGCGCGCGAAAATCTATGTCGTCGAAGGACGCCACTTGCCAAACCTACGGAGGATGTGCCCGGAACATCCCCCCTATGCTGCAACTTCATGATCTTACACGACTTTTCTGTGGCAGGCTGCGCCCGCTACCAGGCAGTCAACACAAGCCGGCAGGAAACCCTTCCCGATGAGCGAGAACTTCAGCCGCCATTTGGGCTGGACCCGCTCGACACGAACAGCATGGGCACCCTAATTTAGAGACAGCATCGCCACACGACGAGGACCGGAGACAATGAGCATTGATGAACTGGCCGAGCTGGTGGCGGCGCTGCGCACGGCCGTAGTCCAGCGCTTCGACAATGTAGACAGAGTTCTGGCCGGCCAGGACGAGCGGCTGGAGCGCCTCGAGCGGTTGTCCGAAGGCCATCGCAATCTTCTGGCAGCACAGCAGCAACAGTTGGGTGCCATTCATCAGGAGCTGGCTAACCTGACCGGCGATTTCGGTGACTTCCTTGGGCGCGCCCGGCGCACGACCGACCGGCTCGCCGAGCTGGAGCGCCGCATCAGCGTTCTGGAAGGCCGCTGACAGTCCGGCAAACTGCGAATCCGTGATGCGCTGCACCTGACATGACAGGCCGCTGGCCGCCTTGCCGGGGCCAGCAAACGCGCTAGCAACCAAATCAACACAAGCCGGCAGGAAACCCTTCCCGATGAGCGAGAACTTCAGCCGCCGTCAGAAGATCACCAAGGCGGCGGTGCGCGGCCGCGGTGCCGTCGTGGCCCAGAACACGCTGGCCGCCGAAATCGGCGCGCGCACCCTGGCCCAGGGCGGCAACGCCATCGACGCGGCCGTCACCACGGCCATGGCCATCGGCTGCGTTGAGCCATGGATGAGCGGCATCGGCGGCATCGGCTACATGGCGGTGTGGATTGCCCGCGAGCGCCGCGCCTATGTCGTGGACTATGGCGCCATCGCCGCCCGCAAGCTCGATCCCAAAACTTACCCCATCGTCCCCGGCCGTCCGGCGGCCGATCTGTTCGGCTGGCCGCCCGTGCTGGAGGATCGCAATCTCAAGGGCTACCACTCAATCGCCGTCCCCGGCCAGGTGGACGGCATGGCGACGGCGCTGAAGCGGTTCGGCACCTGGTCCTGGCCGCAGGTCATGGCTCCTGGCATCGAGCTCGCCGAGCGTGGCATGCTCTGCGACTGGTACGCCACGCTGATGATCACCACCGGCGCGGCCATGCTCTCGCAGTTCGAGACATCGCGCGCCACCTACCTGCCTGGCGGGTTGCCGCCGGTCGTCGGTTGGGAAGGCGCGCCGCCACGCATCCGGCTCGGGCGGCTGGCCGACACGCTCAAGCGCCTGAGCGACGCCGGTCCGCGTGACTTCTACGAAGGCGAGATCGCGCGGCGCATCGTGGCCGATCTCCGGGATGGCGGCTCGCCGATCTCGCTGGAAGACCTCGCCGGCTACCACGCCCGCGTGGTTGATCCGCTGAGCTTCGAGCGCAACGGCGCCACCATCCATACCGTGCCGTACCTGACCGCCGGCCCGACCATGAAGCGCGCCTTCGAGCTGATGGGCACGCGCACAGTCGGCGAAGGTGCGCCCGACGCCGAAGCCTTCGTGGCCGTGGCCGAAGCCCTGCACGTCGCCTACCAGGAGCGGCTGCGTGACATGGGCGATGCGCACACCCCCACCTGCACGACGCATTTCAATGCCGTCGACAGCGAGGGCAACATGGTGGCCCTGACCCAGACCCTGCTGTCGCTGTTCGGCTCGCGGGTCATGCTGCCGCAAACCGGCATCATGATGAACAACGGCATCCTGTGGTTCGATCCCGAGCCTGGAAAGCCCAACTCCGTTGCCCCGGGCAAGCGGCCGTTGTGCAACATCTGCGCGACCGTCGTGTCGAAGAACGGCGAGGGCTGGTTTGCCATCGGCGCCTCGGGTGGCCGCCGCATCGTACCGGCCATCACCCAGCTCATCATGATGCAGGTCGATCGCGGACTTGACGTCGAAACCGCCTTCCATTTGCCGCGCATCGATGTTTCCGGGACTGGTCCGGTGCGCGCCAACTGGGATCTGCCCGAGGCTGTGCGCAACGCCATCGCCGCCCGGCTGCCGGTCGAGGACGTGCCCAACGTGGTCTATCCGCTCAACTTCGCCAATCCGAGCTGCATCCGCCGCGATCCCATGACCGGCACCGTCACCGGCATGAACGAGATCATGTCGCCCTGGGCTGGCGGCGCGGCGGTGTAGGCGATGCGCCGGCGCAATCTGCTGTCAGGCGCCGCCGCGCTCGTCGCCAGTGCGCCCGCTATCGTGCGGGCGCAGGAGCGGCCGGCCTTCCGCCTGCCCCTGCTGGTGCCGCTGACCGGCTTCGTTGCGCTTGAAGGAAAGAGCCAGCGCGACGGCGCCCTGCTCGCCATCCGCGAAGCCCGCACCCGCTTTGTCCCCGACATCATCGACACCGGCACCAGCCCGGAAGGCGCGGCGACCGCCTGGCAGCGCGCCTTCCGCGACAAGGAGGTGCGCGACGGCGTACGGCCGCCGGTGGCCGCGCTGGGGCCGATCCTGGGCACGCAGATGCTGGCGCTGCTGCCGCTGGCCGCAGAAGCGAAGACACCTGTGCTCACCCCTTCGGGTACGGCGCGGCTGTCGGAGATGGGCAATCCCTGGTTCTTCCGGTTCTTTCCCGGCGACGGCACCGTGAAGGTGGCGCATGCCAAATACGTCATCGAGAAGGCCGGCGCGAAACGGCCCGCCGTGATCTACCAGACCACCGCCTATGGCCAGTCCGGCCGCGAGGCGCTGGCGCGTACTTTCGCCGAGCTGGGCGTCAAGCCGGTGCTGGAAGAAGGCATCGCCGCCAGCGTCAACGACATCGCGCCCATGATCGCCCGCGCGCAGGCCGCGCAGGCCGACGCGCTGGTGCTGCATCTGCATTCGCAGTCCACGGCGCTTGCCATCCGCCAGGCCCGCACCCTGGCGCCGGCCCTGCCCATCATCGCGGGTTCGGCGATGGCCCAGCCCGCCACGGCGGCCTTACTGGAGCCTGTCGAGCTGAAGGGCGTCTGCGCCGAGACGGCGGCAATGCCAGCGGCCGTTACCGACAATGCACAGATGCGCGATTTCGTGGCTGCCTGGCGACGCGAGCACCAGGGCGATCCGGATGCCTTTGCCGTGGCCGAGTATGATGCCGTCCACATGCTCGACGCAGCGATCGGCGAGATCGTGAAAGCCGGCGGTGCGGGCGCGGTCACGGGCGAGTCCGTGCGCGCCCGCCTGTCCGCGATGCGCTGGAGCGGCCTGGCCACCGACTACTACTCCGACGGCAAGGGCAACATGGCCCATGACGCGCTGATCGTGTGCTACGACGGCACCAGCCGGGTGCCCGCCATCGTCTCCCGCTACACCTTCCCGCCGTGACCGTGCAGGCCGGTTTTCCTTCCCCCGGAGAGGGAAGGTGGCGCGCCAGCGCCGGAAGGGGGATGCCTCAACAAGCATGGTGCCTGTTGCGAGATCCCCCTTCCGCCCTTCGGGCACCTTCCCCCTCCTCCGGGGGAAGGACAAACCCGGCGCACGACTTGCGGCCTTTCCAGCCGGACGGTAGATAGCGTCGCCGGCATTTGGGGGCATCGGCGGGGACCAGTTCATGGCGCCAAAACGAAAGACAAAATCGCGGCCAGCGGCGGAGAAAAAGCCTGTGCGCCGGAACGCTGCCGGGAAGGCGGTTGTCAAGACCGCTGTCCGCGCCGCGGCGGCGCCCGCCGGCAGGGTCAACGGCCGTCACGGCAACAGCCCCGCCGCCCGCGATACGGCGCGGCTTCTGCTCGACATCAAGGCCGTCCATTGCCGGCCGGAAAACCCCTTCATCTTCACATCCGGACGGGCCAGCCCGGTCTACATCGACTGCCGCAAGATCATTTCCTACCCCGAAGCGCGGGCCCGGATCATGGCGCACGCGCACAAGCTGGTCGGCGAGGAGATCGGCTGGTCGAAGATCGATGTCGTGGCTGGCGGCGAAACGGCTGGCATCCCCTTTGCCGCCTTTATCGCCGCCGCCGCCAAAAAGCCGATGGTCTATGTACGCAAGCAGCCCAAAGGGTTCGGGCGCATGGCTCAGATCGAGGGTGAGCTGAAACCCGGCCAGCGCGTCCTGCTGGTCGAGGATTTGGCTACCGACGGCGGCAGCAAGGTGATGTTCATCGATGCCCTGCGCAAGGCTGATGCCCGGGTGACGGATTGCTTCGTCGTCTTTCACTACGGCATCTTCCAGCAGAGCGTCGATGTGCTGGCCGCCATGGGGGTGAAGCTGCACGCGCTTGCCACCTGGTGGGACGTGCTTGATGCGGCCGAACGCTATCGGCTGTTCGACGAAAAGGGTCTGGCGGAAACCCGCGCCTTCCTGAACGCCCCCGACTCCTGGTCCGCCGCGCATGGCGGCCGCAATCCCCCGGCCGGTGCCGTGCGCCCGCCGACCCCGGCCAGCGCCACGCGGTAGGCTTGATTTTTTCATAAGATCAGGTATTCATAGGCCGCATTCCTCGTTAGGCAGGAGTGCGAAGATGAAGCGTGAGGCAGCGGCGCGCGGCAAGCGGGCCAGGTTCATTGCGGCTACCGAAAAGGGCCTGTCGGTCAGCGCGGCGGCCGAGACCGCAGGCGTCAATCGCACGCTCCTCTATAAATGGCGGCGGCGGTATGCCGACTTCGCCGAGCAATGGGATGATGCAACGACCGCGGCCACCGAGGCCATAGAGGACGAGGCGCTGCGGCGGGCGCTCGAGGGTGTCGAGAAGCCGGTATTCTACCGCGGCAAGCAGGTCGGCTCGTTCAGGAGCTACAACGACCGCCTCCTGATGCTGCTCTTGCAGCGTCGCCGGCCGTCTCCCAACCAGCAGGAATCGCTGCGCGTCGCCGAGGCGCAGCTCGCCAGGCGGCTGAAGGCGGTGGAGCAGCGCGAGGCGGCGGTGCGGGAACGCGAAGAAGCCTTGCGCCAAATGTCTCCGACTGTCTCCGTTGCGGCCCCGCCGGATTTGTCTCCGACTGTCTCCGCTCCTCCCAGGCCCCGCGTTCTGTCTCCCACTGTCTCCGCTCCGGCCCTGCCGTCGGCTCTGTCTCCAACTGTCTGCGCTCCAGTTCTGTCTCCGACTGTCTCCGTTCGCGCCCGACCCCTGCTTCTGTCTCCGGCTGTCTCAGTTCGCGCCCAAGCCGCGGGTCTGTCTCCGGCTGTCTCCGTTCCGGCCCGGGTTCCGATCCTTGCGATCGCCGACCACGTCTACGGACGGCAATATGCGCGCAGGCTGAACCCGCTTCTGGGTAACGCCGCATGAGCAATCCGCGCTAGTGTCCCATGTGTCATCCCGAGCGCAGCGAGGGGCCTTTCGGCGAACGCGCGTCACCGCACCGCTGAACGAAAGATCCCTCGCTGCGCTCGGGATGACAGGAAGGGAGGCCGTGTGATCGTTCGCCGCCTTGTTGCCCTGCTGCTCGCGGCTGCCGTGTCGGCGGGGACGCTACCTGCGTCTGCGAAGGACGAGCTCGTGATCGGGATGACGCAGTATCCCTCGTCCTTCAATCCCAATATCGGCTCGATGCTGGCCAAGACGCTGGTCGAGAACATGACCTCGCGGCCGATCACCGCCTACGATCCGGACTGGAAGCTGGTCTGCCTGCTGTGCACGGAGCTGCCGACGCTGGAGAACGGCCGCGCCGTCATCGAGGAGTACGCGGCGGGCAAACGTGGTATCGCCGTCACCTACACCCTGCGGCCGGATATCAAGTGGGGCGACGGCACGCCCGTCACGACACGGGATGTCGCCTTCACGATGGAGGTCGGCAAGCATCCGCAGTCGGGCGTCGCCGCCGCGGAAGGCTACCGCCGCATCCGCAAGCTCGACATCCGGGATGACCATACCTTCACGTTCCACGTCGATCGCGTCACCTTTGAATATGCCAGCGTCGGCGATTTCCGCCTGCTGCCGGCGCATATCGAGCGCCCGGTCTTCGAGGCCAGCCCTGCCGAGTACCGCAACAAGTCGAAATACGAGACCGATACCACCAACGCAGCGCTGTGGTTCGGCCCTTACCGCATCGCCAGGACCGTGCCCGGCGCATCCATCGAGCTGGAGCGCAACCCCGCCTGGCCGGGCAAGGCGCCGCAGTTCAAGCGCATCGTCTTTCGTATCGTCGAGAACACCGCGGCCCTGGAAGCCAACCTGCTGTCCGGTTCGGTCGACTACGTGATCGGCGAGCTGGGCCTGTCACTCGACCAGGCGCTGGCCTTCGAGAAGCGCCACAAGGACCGGTTCGACGTCGTCTACAAGCCCGGCCTCGTCTACGAGCACATCGACGTCAATCTCGACAATTCCCTGCTCGCCGACCGCCGCGTGCGCCAGGCCCTGTTGCACGGGATCAACCGCGAGGCGATCTCGCAGCGGCTGTTCGACGGCAAGCAGCCGGTGGCGCACAGCAGCATCAATCCACTCGACCCGATGTACAGCCCCGGCGCGCGCCACTATGCCTATGACGCGGCCGCCGCCCGCAAGCTGCTCGATGAAGCAGGCTACAGCGACATCCGGGGCGGCATCCGGCACAACGCGAAAGGCGAGCGGCTGACGATCGAGCTGGCGACGACCGCCGGCAATCGCATCCGCGAGCAGGTGCAGCAGGTTCTGCAGAGCCAGTGGAAGCAGCTCGGCATCGATGTGCGTCTCAAGGTCGAGCCGCCGCGCGTCTTCTTCGGCGAGACCGTACGCAAACGCCGATACGGCGGGCTTGCCATGTATGCCTGGGTATCGGCGCCGCAAAGCGTGCCGCGCACCACGCTGCATTCGGAGGAGATCCCCGACGAGAGCAATGGCTGGAGCGGCCAGAACAGCGGCGGCTACCGCAACCCTGACATGGATCGCGTGCTGGACGCAGCGGAGATCGAACTCGATGCCGGCAAGCGCAAGGCGCTGTTCGCCGAGATCCAGCGCATCTACACCGAGGATCTGCCCGCCCTGCCGCTCTACTTCCGCACCGACGCCTTCGTCTTCCCCAAACAGCTCAAGGGCGTACGCCCCACCGGCCACCTCAACGCCTCCACCCTCTGGGTCGAGGAATGGCGCTGGGAAGCCGATGGGCGGTAGGAGCATGGAATCAGGGCGACCTTCCGCAGCAGACAGCCGCTTCATGGTGAGCTTGTCGAACCATGAAGCGACCCGCACTCCCGCTGTGCGACGCCTTCATGGTTCGACAAGCTCACCATGAAGGCTTCTCTGTCTTCACCCCGAGCTTGTCGAGGGGCATGGTTCGACAAGCTCACCATGAAGGCTTCTCTGTCTTCACCCCGAGCTTGTCGAGGGGCATGGTTCTACAAGCTCACCATGAAGGCTAGTTCCACGATGAACGGGTCATCACGCCATGTCCATTGACGCAGTCACGCTGACGGGCCGCTACGTGCGGCTGGAGCCGCTGGAGGAGCGGCATCGCGAGACGTTGCGGCCGGCGGCGCAGGATCCGCGCATCTGGGCGTTCACGGCCTCGGCGCTGGGCCCTGACTTCGATCCCTGGTTCGACCGCGCTCTGCGCGAACGCGACGCCGGCCGCGAGCTGCCGTTCGCCGTGTGCCTGCTGCGCGACGAAAGCCTTGTCGGCAGCACGCGCTATATGGCGATCGAACCGGCCCACAAGCGTCTGGAGATCGGCTCCACCTGGTACGCCCACGCCGTATGGGCCTCCGAAGTCAACCCCGAGTGCAAGCTGCTGCTGATGCGTCACGTGTTCGAGACGCTGGGCTGGAACCGCGTCGAGTACAAGACAGACAGCCGCAACCAGCGCAGCCGCGACGCGCTCGCGCGACTGGGTGCCGTCGAGGAAGGCACCTTCCGCCGCCACATGATTCTCGCCGACGGCCACGTGCGCGACTCGGTGTACTTCAGCGTCACCGACGCCGACTGGCCGGCGGTGAAGGCCGGCCTCGAGCGGCGCCTGCGCTACTAGCCGGACCCGACGCGCCGCCATGATCCGCTACCTCGCCGGCCGGCTCGCGGAGATGCTGGCCGTGCTGCTGCTGATGAGCGCCGTGGTGTTCGGCCTGATCGGGCTGATGCCGGGCGATCCCGTGGACCTGATGATCGCCGGCGATCCCCATATGACGGCGGAGGATGTCGCCCGGCTGCGCGCGCTCTACGGCATCGACCGGCCCCTGCCCGCCCGCTACCTGAGCTGGCTGGGCGCGGCGCTGGGGGGTGATCTCGGCTATTCGCGCTCCTTTTCGCGGCCGGTGCTGGAGGTGCTGCTGCCGCGGCTGGCCGACACGCTGCTGCTGATGGG
The DNA here is from genome assembly GCA_003574685.1 of Rhodospirillaceae bacterium SYSU D60007. Taxonomy (GTDB): domain Bacteria; phylum Pseudomonadota; class Alphaproteobacteria; order Reyranellales; family Reyranellaceae; genus Vineibacter. The sequence continues at coordinate 125,870 of QOCQ01000009.1, read as the reverse complement.
CGTGTCGCTTCTGGTGTCAGCCGCGATCGCCCTGCCGATCGGCATGCTGGCCGCGCGCCGGCCGCGCTCGGCGGCGGACTACAGCGTCAACCTGCTGTGCTTCGCCGGCATTTCCGTGCCGCCCTTCTGGCTGGCGCTGTTGCTGATCATGCTGTTCGCGGTGCTGCTGGGCTGGCTGCCCGCCAGCGGTACCGGCGAAGGATTGCTCGACGGCATGCGCCACCTGCTGATGCCGGTGGCCGTGCTGGTGCTGACGCATGTCGGGCACTACACCCGCTTCGTGCGCGCCGCCACCATCGAGGTGATGCGGCAGGACCATATCCGCACGGCGCGGGCGAAGGGTCTGTCCGAGCGCGACGTGGTGCGCCGCCATGCCTTGCGCGGCGCGCTCGCACCCACGCTCACCGTGCTGGCGCTGTCGTTTGGCGGCCTGTTCTCGGGCGCCCTGATCACCGAGACCATGTTCGCGCGGCCGGGCATGGGCAAGGCGATCTACGACGCCATCATGGGCAATGACTACAATCTGGCGCTGGTCGGCCTGCTGCTGGCGACCGCGGCAACCCTGGCAGGCAGCCTGCTGGCCGATCTCGGCTACGCGTGGCTTGATCCGCGCGTGCGCCTGCAGGGCGAGCGATGACGGCCGGCACCGTTCTGGAGATAGCGGGCGCACGCACACCGGGGCAGCGCGCATGGCGGCGCTTCTGCGCCCACCGGCTGGCTTTGTGGTCGCTGGCGCTGCTGGTGCTGCTGGCGGCGCTCGCCATGGCCGGTCCCTGGATCGCTGCCTGGCGCGGCATCGACCCCACCGCCACCGACCTGCTGGCGCGACTGGAGCCACCCTCGGCGCGCCACTGGCTGGGCACCGACGATGTCGGGCGCGACGTCTTCCAGCGCCTGCTGCAGGGCGGACGTGTCTCGCTGCTGGTGGCGCTGGCGGCGGCGCTGCTGTCGGCCGTGATCGGCGCGGCCATCGGCGTGGTGGCCGGCTTCGTCGGTGGCCGGCTCGACTCGCTGCTGATGCGGCTCACCGACGGCGTCATCGCGCTGCCGCTACTGCCGCTGCTGATCGTGCTCGCGGCGGTCGATGTCACCAAGCTGGGCGTGCCCGCCGAAGTGGCGCAGTCCGACCAGCTCTCGCTCTATCGCATCATCGTCATCGTGGCGCTGACGGGCTGGACCACCGTGGCGCGCCTCGTACGCGCCGAGACGCTGTCGCTGAAAGCGCGCGACTTCGTGCGCGCCGCGACCGCACTGGGTGCCTCGCCGCTGCGGCTGATGTTCCGCCACATCCTGCCCAACGCGGCCTCGCCGATCGTGGTCGCGACCACGCTGTCAGTGGGCAATATCGTGCTGTTCGAATCGGTGCTGAGCTTCCTCGGCCTGGGCGTGCAGCCGCCGCATGCGAGCTGGGGCAACATGCTGACCGGCGCGCAGGATTTCGTCTGGAGCGCGCCGCTGCTGGCTCTGTGGCCTGGCCTGATGATCTTAATCACGGTCATCGCCTTCAACTTCGTCGGCGACGGCCTGCAAGACGCCCTCGACCCGAGGGCAGAACGTTGAACAGAGGCACGCTGGCATCCGACACTATTCGCCACTACGGTCGGCCTTCCCCCGGAGGGGGAAGGTGCCCGAAGGGCGGAAGGGGGATGGTGCAACACGTTCGGCGTCGTGCTGGTTGAGGCATCCCCCTTCCGGCGCTGGCGCGCCACCTTCCCCCTCCGGGGGAAGGAAAGTCCTGAGGAGACGCAGGCATGCGGCGGTTTTTGGTCGGGCTTCTGGCGGTCATCGGGTTCATCGCGCTGCTGGGCGTCGGCGGCATCGTGGCGCTGTTCACGCTCGCCGATGGCGGCCGGCCGGCGCCGCCCGCACGCATCGTGCTTGAAGTGGACTGGCGGCAATTGCCGCAGGAGAGCACCTCCGGTGGCACGGCGCTGGGCCTTGACCTGTTCGGCGCGCGCCAGCCGGGCCTGTCGCAGACCGTCGCCCAGCTTCACCGCGCCGCGGCGGATCCGAGGGTGGCGGGCATGATCGCGGTGCTCGGCGATGATGCGCCGGGGCTGGCGTCGGTGCAGGAGCTGCGGGATGCCATCAACGTGTTCCGCACCGCCGGCAAGTTCGCCATCGCTTACACCGATAGCTTCGGGGGTGGGATAGGCGCGCTGCAGAACTACTATCTCGCGACCGCCTTCGAGAAGATCTGGGTGCAACCCTCGGGTGACTTTGCCGTCGTCGGCCTGGCGGCGCAGGTGCCGTTCCTCAAGGACGCACTCGACCGGATCGGCATAACGGTCGAGGGCGGCCGGCGCATGGAGTACAAGACGGCGCCCAACAGTTTCACCGAAACCGGCTTCACGCCGGCGCACCGCGAGAACCTGCGGCAATTGCTGGATGGCCTGTTCGAGCAGATGGTGAACGACATCGCCTCGGCGCGCGGCGTGTCCGCATCCGATGTGCGCGGCCTCATCGACCGGGCGCCGCTGCCCGCGCCCGACGCCATGCAGGCGAAGCTGCTGGATCGCACGCTCTACCGCGACGAGGCACGCGGCGAGGTGCTGGCCACTGCCGGCAACGGCGCCGGTCTCTTCCCGCTGGGCGACTACGCGTCACTGCCGCGCGACGGCGAGGTTTCCGAGGAAGCCATCGCGCTGATCGTGGCCACCGGCACCATTGTCTCGAGCGATCCAGAGGATGCGCCACTGCAGAGCGACACGCTGCTGGCGGCCGATCGCATCGTGAAGGCGATCGAGGCCGCCGCGCGCGACGGCAACGTCAAGGCGCTGGTCGTGCGCCTCGACTCGCCGGGCGGCTCCTACGTCGCGTCGGACACGCTGCGCCGTGCGCTGGAGCGCGCGCGGGCGGCCGGCAAGCCGGTGATCGTGTCGATCGGCGACGTCGCGGCGTCTGGCGGCTATTTCGCCGCGCTGCCGGCCGACGTGATCATGGCCCAGCCCGCCAGCATCACCGGCTCAATCGGCGTGTTCTCGGCCAAGCCAGTCGTGAGCGATCTGGTCGAGTCGCTGGGCATCAATGTCGAGACGCTGACGGTTGGCGCCAACGCCGCGATGTACTCGCCCCTGCATTCCTTCACGCCCGAGCAGCAGGCCATTGTCGATCGCCAGCTCGACCGCATCTATCGCGACTTCACAGCCAAGGTCGCGGCGGCGCGCACGCTGGATGCGGCGCGGCTGGACCAGGCGGCGCGCGGCCGGGTCTTCACCGGCGCGCAGGCAAAGGCCGCCGGGCTGGTCGACGAGATGGGCGGCCTGCACGACGCCATAGCGCTTGCCAAGGTGCGCGCGAACATCCCCGCCAGCCGCATGGTGCAGGTCCGGCGCTATCCGGCCGAGCGCGATCCCTTCGACCGTTTCATGGCACTGCTTTTCGGCGACGATGACCGTTCGCCGCGGCTTGCTGTTGGTGCCGGCGCGTCCGCCCAAGCCCTGCTGCGCCGCCTCAACGCGCTCGGCCTCTACTGGCACGCCGACGCCATGCGCCTCCCACCCCTGCCGCCGCTGTGGCAGTAATTCTGCTGGGAGCGCGCCACTCCAGTGGCGTCGGCGGCGTGCCAACGCCGCCATCATCCAGGCTTGTACACACGCGGCTGGTCGCCCTTTGCTTCGCTGCGGGCGATGCGCCACTGGAGTGGCGCGCCCCCGGCCAGAGACTAGCCAGCGAACACAGCGGCGATGAGGAACTCGCGGTTGCCGTCGGCGCCTTCGATGGGGCTGTCGGTGATGCCCAGCACGTGCCAGCCGGGCTGTGCCTCGAGCCAGCCGCGGATCGTCTCGCAGACTTCGGTATGCAGCGCGGCCTCGCGCACGATGCCGCCCTTGCCGACCCGGCCCTTGCCGACCTCGAACTGCGGCTTGATCAGCGCCACCAGATGCGCCCCTGGCCCGGCCAACGCCAGCGCCGCAGGCAGCGCAGTACGCAGGCCGATGAAGCTGACGTCGCTCACGATCAGCCCGACGGGCTCCGGCACCTGCGTGGCCGTCACGTCGCGGATATTGGTGCGCTCCAGCACGACGACGCGCGGGTCCTGGCGCAGCTTCCACGCAAGCTGGCCGTGACCGACATCGACGGCATAGACGCGCTCGGCCCCGCGCTGGAGCAGCACATCGGTGAAGCCGCCGGTCGAGGCGCCGACATCGAGCCCGATGCGGCCTGTGACAGGAAGCACGAACGCATCGAGCCCATGCGCCAGCTTCAGCCCACCGCGCGAGACATAAGGATGCGCCTGGCCGCGCACCTCCAGCGGCAGATCGGCGGCCACCGTCGCACCGGGCTTGTCGATGCGCCGTTCGCCGGCGAACACCAGCCCGGCCATGACCAGCCGTTGCGCTACCGCGCGCGTGGCTGCAAGGCCGCGCTCGACCAGCGCGACATCGACCCTGACGCGCGCCGGCGGCCTGCTTCTGGCAGTGTGTTCGTCAGCCATCCTGCCATCGGTATAGCCGCTGCAACCCGACCCCGCACCGGGCTCGACGCCCGGCCGCGGCGCCGATAGGGTCGCGCCGGAAACGGGAGCGGCAGGCATGGCGGACAGGTTATTGGAAGGAGATACCGCGCTGGTGACCGGCGGCGCTGCCGGTATCGGGCGCGGCATTGTCATGGCGCTGGCGCAGGAAGGCGCCCGCGTGCTGTGCGCCGACATCGATGCCGGCAAGGGTGCCGCAGTCGAAGCCGAGGCGCGCCGGGCCGGGCTGGATGTGACATTCGCGGCTGCCGATCTCGCCACCCCGGAAGGAGCCCGCGCGCTCTGGGCAAACGCTGTCGCGCGGCTCGGCAAGGTGTCGGTCCTGGTGCATGGCGCAAGCCCGCGTCGCGTCGAAGGCGACACGGTGCTGAGCGTCACGGACGCGACCTGGGATGCGATGGTGAACGTCAACCTGCGGGCAGGCTTCGTGCTGGGCCAGGAGGCGGCGCGCCACATGCGCCAGCACCGGATCAAGGGCCGTATCCTCTATGTGACCTCGCTGCATGCCGAGACGCCGCGCAATTTGCCGCACTACAGCGCGGCCAAGGCCGGCACGACCATGGTGATGAAGGAGCTGGCCCGCGCGCTGGGCCCCGACGGCATCCGGGTCAATGCCATTGCGCCCGGCGCCGTGCCGGGCGGCGGGTTTGCCGGCATGCCGGGGCTGGTTGATCTCATTCCGCTGGGCCGCGTCGGCACCCCTGATGACATCGCCCAGATGGCGGTGGCTGTCCTCAGCGAACGCTTCGGCCGTTACGTGACGGGCGCCACCATTGCCGTTGACGGCGGGATGGACACGATCAGCTGGATGCCCCGGCCGGCGCTCTGATGATGCACGGGTGCGGCACGGCAAACCCTCACATCCTGCACAGGTATGTAGTATGAATTTGGTATGTCCGTGCCCACCATGACGATGCACCTTCTGGGCCTGATCGTCGCCTTCTGCCTGTGCTTCGGTACAGCAGCGCAGGCGCAGCAGGATCTGCAAGCCGGCGAGCTCCTGCTGGCGCGCGCCGGCGTGCCCCTTTTTCCCGCCGCCTTCCTGCCGCGCGGCAAGGTCAAGGAAGAGCCGCCTGTGCCGGAAAAGGTGGCGGTAGCCGTCACCGGCGACTCGCTGGCGGACGGCATCTGGGGCGCGCTCTACCGCAGGCTGGTGCGCGACAAGCGCTACGCGGTCCGCCGCGTTGCCAGAAACTCGACGGGGTTCACCACCGCAGGCCTGATCGACCAGATCGAGGATGCCTTCAAGCCGACACCGGCCGACGCGATAGTGATGATGGTGGGCGCCAACGACCGGCGCAGCTTCTTCGTCAACGGCAAATCGAAGGCGCTGTTCGCCACGCCGTCATGGCAGGACCTCTATGGCGGGCGGGCCGCGGCCTTCATGGACGAGCTCAAGGGGCGCGACGTGCCGGTGGTATGGATTCTGCTGCCGGTCATGCGGGACGAAACCGCCTCGCGCGATGCCAAGCTGATCAACGATCTGGTGCGCAAGGCCGCCGCCGAACGGCCGTGGGTGCATACGCTCGACACCTGGGCACTGACAGCCGATGCGGACGGCGAATACGCCGCCTACTTCAAGGACCTGAACGGCAAGACCCGTCTGATGCGCGACAATGACGGGGTGCACTTCACGCCGGCAGGCTACGAATTGATCGCCGAATCCGTCCTCAACCTTCTGCGAGAAGCCTCTCCCAAATTCCGCCTTCTGCCGCGATAATGGCCCTCGCCGGACCCCTCCCGGCGCAAGAAGAGTCAAAGAGTTGCCATGTCCCCTCTCCGCTCCGCGGCCGCGCTCCTGGCGGCCGCCGTTCTCGTTCTTGCCACCGCCGCATGCCTGAGCCAGTCCGCTGCCGAGGACCGCCGCGGCGATCAGCAGGTGGCGGCCCAGCCGCCCAATCCCGGCCAGCTCGCCAATTTCCACAAGGCGCTGGCTGACCTGCGCAGCCACCGGATCGGGCGCGTCACCATTGTTCAGATTGGCGATTCGCACACCGCCACCGACCATTTCAGCGGCCGGCTGCGCGAGCTCTTCCAGCAGCGCTTCGGCGATGGCGGACGTGGCATGCTGCCGCCCGGCTCGCCCTTCCCCTACTGGCGGCCCTACCAGGTCGAGGTAAGCCAGACCGGCGGCTGGCAGGTGCTGAGCAGCAACAGCAATGGCAACGGAAATGCCGGCATCTACGGGCTCTCGGGCTTTGTGGTGCGCGGCCGGTCGCGGGACGACTCGATGACACTCTCGGCGGCGGAGGGACGCACCTTCGACCGCGTCGAGGTCGAAGTGATGCGCCAGCCCGGCGGCGGCACGCTCGACGTGTTCATCGACGGCCGCAGCGCCGGCGCCATCGACACGCGCGGCGCCGTCTACGACATCCTCCGGCGCAGCTTCGATGCACCGGGATCGGCGCATGTCGAATTGCGGCCCCGCGGCAACGGCCTGGTGGATGTGGCGGACTGGGCGGTTTACCGCCGCACGCCGGGCGTGGTGCTCACCAGCCACGGCTTCAGCGGCGCGCAGATCAACCTGCTGGGCCGCTGGAACTTCCATCTCGTGGCCGAGCAGATGCGCCACCTGCGGCCGGCGCTGATCATTGTGGCATTCGGCACCAACGAGGGCTTCGCGCCGCAGGAGCAGCTCGGCGACTATGCCGGCGAGTTCCGCGAGCGCCTGCTGACCTTGCAGCGCGCCGCGCCGGGCGCATCGATCGTCATTGTCGGGCCGCCGGATGCCAACCGGCTGCCCGGCTATTGCGGGCGCAACATCGGCGACAAGCGGCCCTGCGTGCCGCTGAACCGCGCCGAGGCCGCGAGTTATTCCAGCCTGCTGGCCAACAACGACCGCAAGCTCTGCCGCTGGCACACCCCTGCCGCCGTCGACTACGTGCGCCAGGCACAGCAGCAGGTGGCGCGTCAGCTCAACATGTACTTCTGGAACTGGGCCGCCGTGCAGGGCGGCACCTGCGGCGCCGACCGCTGGGCCCGCCAGGAGCTGGCCCATCGCGACCGCGTTCACATGCGCCAGGACGGCTACTGGCAGTCGGCCGACCAGCTCTTCGCGGCGCTGATGCGCGGCTACCGCGGACGCTGACGGACCGATGCCGGTAGTGCGCACAGAATGCCGGTGAGTCCATCGCATATGGCGATCTGCCGTCGTCCTGAGCGAAGCGAAGGACCTTGCGGCCATGCGGAACGACGAAAGTATTTCCTTCTCCCCGCGAAGGCGGGGAGAAGGTGGCGCGCAGCGCCGGATGAGGGGCTTCAAGGCCTCGCAACAAGCACGGCGGCGCGATGTGGAGAGGCTGCGAAGCCCCTCATCCGCCCTTCGGGCACCTTCTCCCCGCCTTCGCGGGGAGAAGGCAGAAGGAGACGCCTGCGTGTCCGCCACGGCCGGTGCGTGCCGGCATGATCTTTCCGACGCTCAATTTCCTGCTGTTCTACCTCGTGGTGTGGCCTGCCTCGTGGGGGCTGGCGCTGCTGCGCCAGCATCTGCTGCACAAGCTGCTGATCATTGGCGCCAGCTACTTCTTCTACGCCTTCTGGAGCTGGAAGCTGATGTTCCTGCTCCTCGGCAGCGTGGTGCTGAACTTCGCTGCCGGCCGGCTGATCGACCGCTGGCGCGGCACCAGGGCCGCCAAATGGACCGTCGGTCTGGCGGTGGCGGCCAATCTCTCGCTGCTGGGCTTCTTCAAATACTACGGCTGGTTCATCGTCTCGCTCGACGAGGCGCTGCGCGCGCTGTCGCTGGAGCGCGAGCTGCCGTTCCTCGAGATCGTGCTGCCGATTGGCATCTCCTTCTTCACCTTCCAGGGCATCTCCTACATCGTCGATCTCTATCGCGGCCATCTCGACCGCAGCCGGCCGCTGGTCGACGTGATGTTCTTCATCTCGTTCTTCCCGCACCTGGTGGCCGGGCCGATCGTGCGCGCCGCCAGCTTCCTGCCGCAGCTCGAGCAGCCGCCCAATCCCAACCGCGTGTTCGTCGGGCTGGGCGTGATGCTGGTCGTGTGGGGCGTCTTCAAGAAGGCCGTCATCGCCAACTACCTTGCCGTGCTGCTGGTCGACCATGCGTTCCTCGCGCCCGCCAGCTTCGGCGCCGTCGACCTGCTGTTCGCGGTCTACGGCTACGCCATCCAGATCTACTGCGACTTCAGCGCCTACAGCGACATCGCCATCGGCGTTGCGGCGCTGCTGGGCTACCGTTTCCAGCGCAACTTCAACCAGCCCTACCGCGCCGAGTCGCTGCAGGATTTCTGGCGCCGCTGGCACATGTCGCTGTCAAGCTGGCTGCGCGACTATCTCTACATCCCGCTGGGCGGCAACCGGCACGGCGAGTTCAAGACCTACCGCAACCTGCTGCTCACCATGGTGCTAGGCGGCGTGTGGCACGGCGCCGCCTGGAAATTCGTGCTGTGGGGCGCGCTTCATGGCGGCGTGCTGGCACTGGAACGGTTCCTGTACAAGGGCCACGATCCGGCCGCGCGTATCGGCCGCCCGCTCTGGCAGCGCGTGCTGTCAGTGTTCCTGATCTTCCACTTCGTGTGCCTGTGCTGGGTCTTTTTCCGTGCCGAGGACATGCCCCGCGCGTGGGAGTTGCTGACAGGCCTCGCGAACTGGTCGCAGCCGGTGACGCTGTTGAACAGCTTCCTGCTGGCGCTGATCGCCTTCGGCATGGCGATCCAGTTCACACCGGCCGATACCCTGCAGCGGCTGGACCGGCTGTACCACCGCCTGCCGACATGGGGCGTTGGCGTCGCTGCGGGCGTGAGCCTGCTGCTGATCGAAGCGGTCGGCGGCGACGGCGCCGCGCCCTTCATCTACTTCCAGTTCTGAGGAATGGCCTGATGAGCCCCCGTGACGACATTGCCCTGGGCACGCACGATCTCGAAGCGGGCATGCGGCCCTCGCACATCCGCTCGTTCGTTCCGGTGATGACGATCGCGGTGGCGCTGCTCTTCGTCTTCAACTCGCAAGGGCTGGTACGCTGGACGCAGAACCTGCCGCCCAGCCGCTTCAGCCTCGCCCTGTCGGATGCCGCCAATGTCTGGCACGAAGCCATGATGGCCGCTGGCCCCGCCCGCCTCTTCGCCGCCATCAAGGACACCATTGGCGTGGAGCCGCGTTAGCCTACTCCGCCACGGCGGGTGCCACGGCAGGTGCCCGACTCCACCGCGTGCGCGCGGCAAAGCGCCAGACCAGCAGGATGGCCACCAGCGCCAGCCCGAAAGCCAGACCCGCCCACACGCCTTCGCCGCGTTGTGGCGTGAACAGGCCCAGCCAGATCGCGGCCGGAAACGCCGCCAGCCAGTAGCCGCCGGCGGCGATCACCATGGGGATCGCCGTGTCATGCAGGCCGCGCAGGCTGCCATTGGCCACGGCCTGCGCGCCGTCAACGATCTGGAACAGCGCGGCCCAGCCCAGATAGGCAACGGCAAGGGCGTAGACCGGCGAAGCGGGCGACGGCACGAACACTGCGATCAGCCAGCCGCCCGCCAGCCAGAACATCAGGCCGGCGCAGGCCATGAAGCCGACGCCCAGCCCGATGGCGATCCAGCCGGCGCGGCGCACACCGCCAGGATCGCGCGCTCCGGCGGCAAGCCCGACGCGCACCGTGGCCGCCTGCGAGATGCCCATCGGCACCATGAAGCTGATGGCCGCCCATTGCAGCGCGACCTGGTGCGCCGCCACTTCGCTCTCGCCCAGGCGCCCCATCAGCAGGGCGGCGGCCGAGAACAGGCCGACCTCGGATGCGAACGTGAGCGCAATCGGCCCCGAGATACGGACGTAATGTGTCAACCGCGCCACCGTGCTACGCCACCAGCCGCGTGCCAAGTGATAGGCGGCAAACTGCGGGTCGATGCGCAGATAAACCGCGAGCGCGAGAAGGATCGCGATTTCTACGGTCACGGAACCGATGGCAGCGCCGATCAGCTCCAGCCGCGGCAGGCCGAAGGCGCCATAGATCAGCCCGTAGTTGACCACTGCGTTGAGGCCCACGGCGGCCACCATCAGCACCATGGCCGGCCGCGGCCGCTCCAGCGCCGCCGTGAAGCCGCGCAGCACGGCGAACCAGATCAGGGCCGGGAAGCCCAGACTCAGCACGCGCAGGAAGGGCACGGTTTCCGTGATCAGATCGGGATCCTGGCCCGACCACCGCAGAAGCGGGCCGCTGAACCACAATGCGCCCATGGAGATGATCGAGCCGACACCGGTGACGATCAGCCCGTCGTGCACGGCGTGCCGGACGCTTTCGCGATCGGCGCGATTGCGACCGCGCGCCTGCGCGGCGAGCGCCGAGGTGCCCATCGCGAGGCCAAGGCACATCATCATGAAGAAACTGAAGATCGAGATGGCAAGCGCGCTCGCGGCCAGCGCACGCTCCGACAGGCGCGCCAGCAGGAAGACATCAGTCGTGTGTATCGCCATCTGCGCAAGCTGGGTGCCGACGATCGGCAGCGCCAGCGCCAGCGTGGCGCGCGCTTCCTTCAGAACGGTCATGGGGGCGCCGTCTTACAGAGTTGCAGCGCACAGAGCCAGCACAATCCGCTTCGCACACGTAGCCTTCATGGTGAGCCTGTCGAACCATGAAGGCGTCCCACGACTGGCAGCCTGGGCGCTTCATGGTTCGACAAGCTCACCATGAAGCGATTTCCTGACACCCTGCTCAGGCGCGGGCGGATGTGTCTGCCGAGTCGGCCGGCTGGCCGAGGGCCTGCAGGGCGGTGGCCACGATGTGGCGGGCGTTGAGGCCGGCCCATTCGTACTGGCGCGCCGGCGAGGCGTGATCGATGAAGCGATCGGGCAGGATCATCGGCCGGATCTTCAGCCCGTGATCGAGCGCACCTGATACCGCGAGATGCTGCATCACCTGCGCCGCGAAGCCGCCGATGGCGCCCTCCTCGATCGTGATCAGCACCTCGTGCGCGCGCACCAGACGATCGACCAGTGCGGTATCCAGCGGCTTGGCGAAGCGCGCATCGGCAACCGTCGTGGACAATCCCCTCGCGGCCAGCTCGTCGGCCGCCTTCAGGGACTCCTGCAGGCGCGCGCCGAAGCTGAGAATGGCGATCTTGCTGCCCTCGCGCACGATGCGGCCGCGGCCGATCTGAAGCGGCATGCCGCGCGCCGGCAACTCGATGCCGACACCCTCGCCGCGCGGATAGCGGAACGCCGAGGGCCGGTCGTCGATGGCAGCCGCCGTGGCCACCATGTGCACCAGCTCCAGCTCGTCCGCCGCCGCCATCACCACGAAATCCGGCAGGCAGCAGAGATAGGTCACATCGTAGCTGCCGGCATGCGTCGCACCGTCGGCGCCAACCAGCCCGGCGCGATCCAGCGCGAAGCGCACAGGCAGCTTCTGGATCGCCACATCGTGCACGACCTGATCGTAGGCGCGCTGCAGGAAGGTCGAATAGATGGTGGCGAAGGGCTTGTAGCCCTCGCAGGCGAGGCCGGCGGCGAAGGTCACCGCGTGCTGCTCGGCGATGCCCACATCAAAGCAACGCTGCGGAAAGCGTTTCGCGAACTGGTCGAGGCCTGTGCCGCCGGGCATCGCCGCCGTGATGGCGACGATCTTCGGATCCGCCTCCGCTTCGGCGATCAGCGCCCTGGTGAACACCGACGTATAGCTCGGCGCATTGCTCGGCGCCTTGGCCTGCTTGCCAGTGACGACATCGAACTTGACCACGCCATGGTACTTGTCGTCGCTGGCCTCGGCCGGCGGATAGCCCTTGCCCTTGCGCGTCACGACATGGATCAGGATCGGCTTGTCGACATCGCTGTCGCGCGCATTGCGCAGCACCGGCAGCAGATGCTCGATGTTGTGGCCGTCCACCGGGCCGACGTAATAGAAGCCCAGCTCCTCAAACAGCGTGCCGCCCTGCACGAAGCCGCGCGCGAATTCCTCGGCACGCCGCGCCGCCTGCTCCAGCGGCCGTGGCAGCGCCTCGGCGAAGGCCTTGCCGAGTTGCCGCAGCGACAGGTAGGGGCGCGACGAGATCAGGCGCGAGAGATGCGCCGACAGCGCACCGGTAGGCGGCGCAATCGACATGTCGTTGTCGTTGAGAATGACGATGAGCCGGCTGCGCAAATGGCCGGCGTTGTTCATCGCCTCGTAGGCCATGCCGGCGCTGAGCGCCCCGTCGCCAATAACCGCCACCACGTGGTGCGGCTTGCCCTCAAAGTCGCGCGCTACGGCCATGCCCAGCGCCGCCGAGATCGACGTCGAGGAATGGGCAGCGCCAAAAGCGTCGTACTCGCTTTCGCTACGGCGGGTGAAGCCGGAGAGGCCGCCCTCGGTGCGCAAGGTGCGGATGCGGTCCCGCCGTCCGGTGAGGATCTTGTGGGGATATGCCTGGTGGCCCACGTCCCAGACGAGGCGGTCGCGCGGCGTCTCGAACACGTAGTGCAGCGCCACGGTCAGCTCGACCACGCCCAGGCCGGCGCCGAGATGGCCGCCGGTCACCGACACGGCCGAAATCGTCTCCTGCCGCAGCTCGTCGGCAAGCTGGCGCAACTGGTCCGGCCGCAGGCGCCGCAAATCGGCCGGTATGCGCACGGCATCCAGCAGCGGTGTCGCAGGGCGCAGCGGTTCGTTGGAGTTGGCCATGCTCCCTCTTGCGCCGGTCAGGCCCGGCGATCGACGACATAACGCGCCGCTTGCCTCAGCAGTTCGGCCTTGTTGCCGAACATGTCAAGATGGCGGCCGGCCTGGTCGGCCAGGAGCGACGCCTGGTCGCGCGCCCGCTCGCGCCCCAGCAGCGAGACGAAAGTGGCCTTGCCGGCGGCGGCATCCTTGCCCGGCGTCTTGCCGGTGTCCTCGCGCCGGCCCTCGACGTCAAGCAGATCGTCGGCGATCTGGAACGCCAGCCCCACATCATGGGCGTAGGCGATCAGCGCATGCCGCGCCGGCTCGGAGGCCTTGGCGAGGATGGCGCCCGCGCTGCAGGCGAAGGAAATCAGCGCGCCCGTCTTCAGCCGCTGCAGGCGCGTGATCTGTCCCATCGACAGGGCTTTGCCTTCTGTGTCCATGTCGACCATCTGGCCCGCCACCATGCCGTGCGGGCCGACCGCCTGCGCCAGCCCCGCCACGAGCTGCGTGCGCACGGCCGGATCGCCATGCGTGTCCTCATGCGCCAGCACCTCGAAGGCCAGCGCCTGCAGCGCATCGCCCGCCAGGATGGCGGTCGCCTCGTCGAAGCGCTTGTGGCAGCTCGGCTGGCCGCGGCGAAAATCATCATCGTCCATGGCCGGCAGATCGTCATGGATCAGCGAATAGGCATGGACAAACTCGACGGCCGACGCGACGCGCAAGGCCGCCTGCGAGGCAACGCCAAACAGTGTCGAACTTGCCATCACGAAGAAGGCGCGCAGGCGCTTGCCGCCGCCCAGCACGGAATAGCGCATGGCTTCGAAGAGCCTTGCTTCCGGATCGCTGCCCTTCGGCAACAGACGGTCCATCGTGCGCTCCACCGCCAGCGCGGTGAAGTCGATCGCTGAACGGAAATCGGACTGTCCCGACAATGGCATGGGCTGCTCGGCGGTGCCGCTTCAGCCCAGACCGGCGTTCTCGGTCGTTACCACGCCATTGGCGCTGAGTACGATCTTCTCCACCTTGGCCTTGGCCTCGGCCAGCTTGGCTTCGCAATGCCGTTTCAGCAGGGCGCCGCGTTCATAGCGGGCGATGGCCTCGTCGAGCTTCACCTGGCCGCGTTCGAGGTCCTGCACGATGCCTTCCAGCTCGCGCAGCGCATCTTCGAACGACAGGGTGGCGACGTCCGCTGCCGCTGCATTCTTGGTGTCGGCCATGCGCTTTCCTTCCTCGAACTCAGGCGGCCATCAGCGCCTTCACGTGCGCCGCCGCCGAACGGGCCAGCGCCGCAAGGTTGTAGCCGCCTTCCAGTGCCGAGACGAGTCGTCCCTGTGCGCAATCGCGCGCGACGGCCAGCAGCTCTTCGGTTGCCCATGCATAGTCGGCCTCGGTCAGGCGCAACTCCGCCAGCGGATCGTCGCGATGCGCATCGAAGCCAGCCGAAACGATCACCAGCTCCGGCCTGAAGGCACGCAGCCGCGGCAGAACCTCCGAACTCATCACCCACCTGAATTCATCCGATCCGGCGCGCGGCGGCAACGGCGCGTTGACAACGTTAGGGTGGCGCGGATCGTTGCCCATGCCGGTTCCGGGATAAAGCGGGCTCTGGTGCGTCGAGGCATAGAACAGCGTGCCGTCGGCCAGCGCCTGCGTTTCCGTGCCGTTGCCGTGATGCACGTCGAAATCGATGATGGCGATCCGCCGCAGGCCGTGCGTGCGCTGCGCCCGGCGCGCGCCCACCACCACGTTGTTGAACAGGCAGAAGCCCATGGCGCGGTCCGGCTCGGCGTGATGGCCCGGCGGACGCACTGCACAGAAGGCATTGGCGGCGACGCCGGCGATCACGTCATCGACGGCGGCAACCACGGCACCGGCCGCCCGCAGTGCCGCCTCCCGGCTGCCCGGTGACACAAGCGTATCGCCGTCCAGCATCGAAATGCCGTCCGAGGGGATCATCTCCAGGACAGCCGTCACATGCCGGGCCGGGTGCGCCAGCATCAGGTCCTCGGGCGTGGCCAGCGGCGCTTCCCGACGCTGCAACGCAGCGAACTCCGGCCCCTCCAGCGCGGCGAGAATGGCCTGCAAGCGCGCCGGCCGCTCGGGGTGACCCGGACCGGTGTCGTGCCCAAGGCAGGCGGGATGCGTGTAAAGCAGCGTCGTCATGGCTCGTTTCCCCGCAACGCACCGCATGCGTTGGCGGCGCCGGTTTTCCTGCTCTTAACGAGCGCGCCCCGGGAAGGAAAGCATCTCGTCACCGGGCGCGGACGCACGCAACCCAGCAGCGCTTCCGGATGGCCCCTTATGAGTGAGCAATTAAATTACTCATGCCGCGCTTCTGCATAGCTGAAAGTTGTTCTTGTCATGTTGCGCTGCCGCATGGTGCGTGGCAGATAGCCCCCGCTTCGCGAAACAACGTTCCGTAGGAAACCCCATGAGCCAGTCGATCGTCGGTACCCGCCGTCCTTCCGTTTCGGTCCCGCCTGTTGCTGCCGTGCGTTCCAACAAGGCCTTCGCGCCTGCCGCCCACACCCCCGCCCTCGAAGAGGATGGCAGCAAGGATCGCCAGTTCGTCACTGCCCTGGCGCGGGGCCTCGACATTCTGCGCGCCTTTCACGCGGGTGACGGCATGCTGGGGAACCAGGAGATCGCGGCGCGCACCGGTCTGCCCAAACCGACCGTGGCGCGGCTCACCCATACGCTGACTGAGCTGGGCTACCTGGTTTACATGCGCCGCTTCCGGAAGTACGAGCTGGGGCCGTCCGTGCTGGCGCTGGGCTATGCCTCGCTCGCCAACATGGATGTGCGCCACGTGGCGCGCGGCCCGATGCAGCAGATGGCGCAGGCCCTGAACTGCTCCGTGGCACTGGGCGGTCGCGACCGGCATTCGATGATCTGGCTGGAGTCGCATCGTGGCCCGTCGGCCATCGGCATTACCTATGATGTCGGCTCACGCATGCCGATCGCCTCGACGGCCATGGGCCGGGCCTATCTCGCGGTGCTGCCCGAGCCGGAGAAGAGCCGGCTGATGGATTCGATCCGCCGCCGCTGGCGCGATGACTGGACCAAGACCAAGGCCGGCATCGACCGCGCCGAAAAGGAGATCGCCGAGCGCGGCTTCTGCCTGTCATGGGCGGACTGGGTGCCGGAGCTGTGCGGCGTCGGCGCACCGCTGCGCAGCCCCGACGGCGAAACCTTCTACAGCTTCGGTGTCTCGGCACCAATCTACCAGGTCTCGCGCGAGCGGCTGGAACAGGAATGGGGTCCGCGCCTGGTGCGCATGGCGCGTGAAGTGCGCAACGGCCTTGCCGGCCGCGCCTCCGCGCCCACCGGCCACCGCCAGCTCGTGCGCGCCTGACAATTGCGAGCGCCGGCGGTGTCAAGGACTGCCTTCATGGTGAGCTTGTCGAACCATGAAGGCATCGTAACGCCGGCCGCTTCATGGTTCGACAGGCTCACCATGAAGCATTTGGGCATGGTCGCCCTCCTTTGAGAGATACCGGCCTGCTTACATCGTGAGGCCGCCGCTGACCTCGAGCACCTGGCCGGTGATGTAGTCGGCCTCGGGAAGGCAGAGCAGCAGCACGCCGCCGGCCGCTTCGTCGGGCGTGCCGGGCCGGCCCAGCGGGATTTGCGCCACCGTGGCCGCGCGTCCCTGCGCCAGCAGACCGACCCGGTGCTTGCGGCCCTCGATGTCGATTGTCGTCTCGCCGCGGATCTCCTGCGTCAGCCGCGTTTCGATGAACCCGAACGCGACGCAATTGACATTGACGTTGTAGCGCCCCCACTCGCGCGCCAGCGTTTTGGTCAGCCCCACCAGACCCGCCTTGGCCGCGGCATAGTTGGCCTGCCCCGCCGCGCCGCGCGTACCCGAGACGGAGGAGATGTTCACCACCTTGCGCTGAATGCGCGTGCCAGCCTGCGCCTCGGCTTCGGCCGCGGTGCTGATGTGCTTGAAGGCCTCGCGCAGAATCCGGAAGGGCGCCTTCAGATGGACGTCCTGGATCGCGTCCCATTGCTCGTCGGCGATGCGGTGCAGCGGCGCGTTCCAGATATAGCCGGCATTGTTCACGATGATGTGCAGGCCGCCGAACGACTCTAGCGCCGTACCGATGAAGCGCTGCGGGAAATCCGGGGTGGTGACGCTTCCCGCGCAGGCGACGGCCTCGCCACCTGAGCTGAGAATCGCCTCTACGGTTTCCTGTGTCGGCCCTGCGTCAAGATCGTTCACCACCAGCCGCGCGCCTTCCGCCGCCAACTGCCGCGCCAGGCTGGCACCGATGCCTCTGCCAGCGCCAGTGACCAAAGCAACACGCCCGTCAAGCCGGCCCATTCGTTCCTCCTGCGCATGTCCCTTCGTGCAGGGATATCATGGCACAGCGAGGAAAGCCGAAACCTCGCGAAGGAATTGCGCCCGGCCGTGCTCGGGCCGGTCGAGATGCGCGAAGTGGGTGGCCTCCGGGATCGTCACCAGCTCGACGGCAGTCGCGCGGTCAAGGTGACGGACCAGCGTCTCGGCATCCTCCGGCCGGCTCCAGAAATCGCGCGCCGAACGCAGCACCAGCACGCGCGCCGCGATCGAGGCCGCATCGAAAAGCTGCCGGCCCGTCGCCTGGCAAAAGCTGTCCTCGAGCGCGCCGCTGGGAGAACGCAGCGCCGGCGGATCGTGCGTGGCCGATGTCGGATCGCTGGCCAGCGCCGCCTGCACATAGGCTTCGGCCAGGCGCGGGTCACGCCACTTCGTCTTGTCCTCGAAAGGTATGGCGCCATCCCAGCCGCGCAGCAGGTCGGCCCCCGTGCTCAGGCGCCACGCCCCGGCGCCGCGACGGTTGAAGCGACCAGCGCGTTGGGGATCTTCGTTCGCAGTTCCGTGGCCCAGCATCCGGTGCTCCGATGAACCACCGTAAAGACCGTTGTAGTACACGAGGTGGCTGATGCGGTCCGGGTTCAGCGCCGCGAACATGCCGCACCACATCGCGCCGGTTGCCCAGCCCAGCAATGCGGGGCGTGCCGTACTGTGGCGCTGGGATACCATTGCCGTCACAGCATCGAGATCGCGCATCACGGCCCAGGCACGCACCAGCGGCGCGGCTGTATCAGGCGGCGCGTCCATGGCGGCAGGCCGCGTCGAGCGGCCATAGCCGCGCGCATCCATGATGTAGACCGGATGGCCGACGGCGACGAGATCGGCCGCAAGCGAACCGCCGGGCACGGGCAGATCGAAGGAGCCTATGCCCGGTACGCGCGCACCGTGCACCAGCACCACCGGCACGCGTGAGGCGTCCGCGGCAGCCGGCACTGCCCGCATCCAGATGTCGTAACCGTCTTTCGTTCGAACGAACAGATCCTCGCGCATCGTCGCCTCCGCCCGCACCGCAGACTGACGGCTTGACGCCAGCGCCGCTGCCGCCAAGCCCAACGCCCCGCGGCGGGAAACAGCACAAGTCATCGGCAACTCCTCCAGCACCAGGACGCTGGATGCAATGTCGTCACGGAGTCGCATGTTGTTAAATATATCTTTTGTGGCTGATTGATATTCTTCACCTATCGATCACGATAGCTTCATCTTGCGGACGGTTTCCACGAAACGATCCCGCACCGCCGAGGTCCGGCGGGAATCCCACGCCATCATCAGATCGAGGTGCCGCATCTCATCGGGGGCATCCACGCGCAGGGCCCTGAAGACCACGCCGGGCCGCCGCGCCACGGCCACTGATCCCGGCACAAGGGCTACACCGAAACCGGCTGCCACAAGACTCACCACCGTCTGCATCTGGCGCGCCTGCTGCGCTACGACCGGCGAGAATCCGGCGGCCCGGCAAAGCCCCAGCATCTGATCATGGAAGCCCGCACCCTTCTCGCGCGGCGTGGCGACGAACGGTGTTGTCGCGAGATCGGCCAGCCGGACCGTCGTACGGCGCGCCAGCGGATGCTGCCTGGGCAGGGCAACACGCACAGGCTCGCGGGCCACCCGCTCCATGGCGAGATTGCCGACGGCAACGCCGGGGCGACGCATGAATCCCACATCCATGCTGCCGGCCAGAATCGCCTCGACCTGCTCCGCCGTCGTGCCCTCCTGCAGCCGCAGGGCGACGCCCGGATAGGCCGCGCGGAAGCGGCGAAGAATGCCGGGCAGCCGGTCGGCCAGGGACATATCGAGAAAGCTCACGGCAAGATGGCCCTGCAGGCCCGCCGCCACCTGCTGTGTCTGTGAAATACCCTCCGAGAGCGTGGTCAGGGTTCGCTGCGCCGCCTCCAGCAACGCCGTGCCGGCCGGCGTCAGCTTCACCAGGCGACTGCTGCGCTCGAACAGCCTGGTGCCCAGTTCGCTCTCAAGCCTGCGGATGGCCTGGCTGAGCGGCGGTTGAGCCATGTTCAGACGCTGCGCTGCGCGGTGGAAATGCAGTTCCTCTGCGACGGCGATAAATTGCTGCAACAGCCGAAGATCGATCATGGGCATTCCGGGAGTTCATGGGCCTCATACGCATTGCTGGGCCGCGCCGATCGATGATAGCTGTAGGCAAAACTGCCGGAAGGCGCTTTCGTGGCCGAGTCGCTCCCCCTGCTGCAACCTGCCCCACCGCTCGTGTTCCAGTCGTTCGACGCGGTGGCCCCTGTCGTGCAGCGGCTGACCGAGATCTACCAGCGCAACACCGCCTTCATCCGCGACCATTTCGACCGGCTGTTGCAGGGCCAGGTGCCGCAAGGGCGGGTGCGGGCCTGCTATCCCGCCATCCGCATCGCAACCGGAACCTACGACCCTGTCGACTCGCGGCTGGCCTATGGCTACGTGCCGGGACCGGGCGTCTACCAGACGACGATATCGCGGCCGGAGCTGTTCGATACCTATCTGCGCGAGCAGATCGGCCTCATCATGCGCAACCACGGCATCTCCGTCGAAGTCGGCGAGTCCGACGTGCCGATCCCGCTGCACTTCGCTTTCCATGAGGGCACCTATGTCGAAGGCACGGTCGAGGCCCTGCCACGTACCTTGCGCGACATCTTCGACGTGCCGGACCTCGCCATCATGGATGACGCGATCGTCAATGGCACGGCCGCGCCGCGCGACGACGAACCGCTGCCGCTGGCGCCCTTCACCGCGCCGCGCGTCGATTTCTCGCTGCATCGCCTG
Source organism: Rhodospirillaceae bacterium SYSU D60007 (assembly GCA_003574685.1). Classification (GTDB taxonomy): domain Bacteria; phylum Pseudomonadota; class Alphaproteobacteria; order Reyranellales; family Reyranellaceae; genus Vineibacter. The sequence goes on along the minus strand of QOCQ01000009.1, from coordinate 105,677 downwards.
CTGCACTACACCGGTACGCTGCCGGAGCACTTCCAGAATTTCGTGCTGTTTACCAACTACCAGTTCTACGTCGACGAGTTCGCCGCACGCGCCCGCGCCCTGATGGCGTCCGGCAGCGAGGACTACACTGCCTATATCGAGCCCGGCAATCTCGTGACCCGCAGCGGCGCGCAGTCACCCGATCCGGCCGAGCCGGTGCAACGCCAGCCGCAGATGCCGGCCTATCACCTCGTGCGGCCGGACCATTCAGGCATCACCCTGATCAACATCGGCGTCGGCCCTTCGAATGCCAAGACCATCACCGACCATATCGCCGTGCTGCGCCCGCACGCCTGGCTGATGCTGGGCCATTGCGCCGGCTTGCGCACCTCGCAGCAGCTCGGCGACTACGTCCTGGCGCATGGCTACGTGCGCGAGGACCATGTGCTCGATGCCGACCTGCCGACCTGGGTACCCGTGCCGCCGCTGGCCGAGGTGCAAGTGGCGCTGGAGGACGCCGTCGAGGAAGTCACGGGGCTCTCGGGCTGGGAGCTGAAAAAGATCATGCGCACCGGTACCGTGGCCACCATCGACAATCGCAACTGGGAGCTGCGCGATCACAGCGAGCCGGTGCGCCGCTTCTCGCAGTCGCGCGCGATTGCGCTCGACATGGAGTCAGCCACCATTGCCGCCAACGGTTTCCGCTTCCGCGTCCCCTACGGCACGCTGCTCTGCGTGTCGGACAAACCGCTGCATGGCGAGCTGAAGCTGCCCGGCATGGCCACCGCCTTTTACCGTCGGCAGGTGCACCAGCACCTGGAGATCGGCATCCGCGCGCTGGAGAAGCTGCGCGCCATGCCGCCCGAGCGCCTGCACTCCCGCAAGCTGCGCAGCTTCCTGGAGACGGCGTTTCAGTAGCTTTACGCCTTCTCCCCGCGAAGGCGGGGAGAAGGTGGCGCGAAGCGCCGGATGAGGGGCTTGGCGGCGCCGCAACCCACACGATGGTTCGATGAGGAGAGGCCGCGAAGCCCCTCATCCGCCCTTCGGGCACCTTCTCCCCGCCTTCGCGGGGAGAAGGGTAAGAAAGCCTCAGTCGAACTTGAAACCGGTCAGGCGGGCGTTGAGGTACTCCTGCATGCCGATGCGAGTCCAGGACATCTGCTCGCGCAGGAACTTGTAGTAGGACTCGAAGATCTTCTTGCCCAGCGCATCGCTGCTTTCGCGCAGCTCCGCCAGCACCTCGTTCCAGCCCTTGGCATAGGCCTTGATGAACTCGTCAGGCAGACGCTTGAGCTGCACCTTGTGCTGGGTGATGAGTGTGGCCAGCGCGCCGGCATTGTTGGCGTCGTTCTCGGCCGTCGTCGTGGCGTGCTCATCGCCGCAGATGGCCGCGAAGATCTGCTGGATGTCCTTGGGCAGCGCCTCGAACTTCGCCTTGTTGACCGAGATCTCGTTGAGCGTGGCGGGCTCATGCGTGCCCGGCCAGTAATAGTGCTTGGCCACCTTGTAGTAGCCCGCCGCGAGATCCTGCCAGGGGCCGACCCACTCCGTGGCATCGATGGCGCCGGACTGCAGGGCGCCGAAAATCTCGCCCACAGGCAGGTTCACGATCGTGGCACCCAGCTTGCGCAAGGCCTCGCCACCCAGTCCGGGGATGCGCATTTTCAGCCCGTTGATGTCGGCCGCGGACTTGATCTCCTTGTTGAACCAGCCCGCCATCTGCACGCTGGTCGAGCCGGCGTGGAAGCCCTTGAGCCCGAAGCGGCCGTAGATTTCGTCCCACAGCTCCTGGCCGCCGCCGAAGCGCAGCCAGGCGACCTGCTCGTAGTTGGTCATGCCGAACGGCACGGTGGTGAAGAGCGCGAGCACCCTTGCCTTGTTCTGATAGTAGTACGGCGTCGAACTCATGCAGTCGGCGGTGCCGCGCTGCACCGCATCGAACGCCTCGAAGGCCGGCACCAGCTCGCCGGCGGCAAAAACCTTGATGGTGAGGCGCCCATCCGTCGCCTCCCCGACGCGCTTGGCGAAGCGCTCGGCGTGGGTGCCGCCACCCGGAAACAGCTTCGGCCAGCTCGTGACCATGCGCCATTCCGTGCGGTTCTGCGAGATGGCGGGCGTGCCCACGACGGTGGTTGCCGCCGCGGCTGCGGTGCCCACCGCCGCCGTCTTCGCAAAGTTCCTGCGTTTGATCGTCGTCATGTTTCATCCTCCCGAGGCCGCATCATCACTGCCACGCGGCGCAGCCAGTCAACGCCATCCCGACTTATCAGTTTGCGCGGACGTGCAAGACTACAGGCCAGCGCTTCGGGCTGTAAAGCGCGGCCCCGGGAGGGATCACCTATGCGCTGCCGTACGGCCGCGTGATCACTTCAAGCAGATGCCCGTCCGGGTCGGGGAAGTACACGCCGCGGCCACCGTCATTGTGGTTGATCTCGCCGGCGCGCGTTCGCCCCGGATCGGCCCAGTAGTCGAGACCACGCTCCTTGATGCGCCCGAAAACCGCGTCGAACTCCGGCTCGCTGATCAGAAAGGCGTAGTGCTGCCACGCGATCTCGCGGTCGGTTGCGAGAAAGTCCAGCGACACGCCGTTGCTTACCTCCACAACATCGAAGGGTCCAAACCGGGCGGGTGCCGGCAAGCCGAGCATTTCGCTGAGGAAGGCCGCTGACTTCTTCTGATCGCGGCACCAGACGATGGTGTGATTGAGTTGCACGCTCACGACAAAACTCCTTGGGTGCTAGTCCCTGGAATGGCGCCCAACCTACAAGTTCAAGTTAACTTGAAGTCAAGCCCCGGCAACGCGTAAGCTCTGGCGCCATGGAAAGGGAGCTCACCATCGGCCAGGTGGCGCAGCGCAGCGGGGTTGCGACGTCGGCGCTGCGCTTCTACGAGGCGCGCGGGCTGATCGCCTCGTCGCGCGCCGGTTCGGGTCATCGCCGCTATCCGCGCGCGGTGCTGCGCCGCATCGCCTTCATCGTCTTTGCCCAGCGCATGGGCCTGTCGCTTGACGAGATCGCCGGCTTGCTGGCGAAGCTGCCGTCGGACCGCGTGCCCACAGGACGCGACTGGTCGCGGCTCTCCTCGCAATGGTCGGCGCGTATCGACCAGCGCATCGCCGAACTGCAGCGTCTGAAGGCGGGACTGACCGGCTGCATCGGCTGCGGCTGCCTGTCGCTCACCCGCTGCAAGCTGGTCAACGCTGACGACCGCGCGGCGCGGGCGGGACCGGGGCCGCTCTACTGGGTCGGCACGGCGCTACCGGACTGAAGAGGCTTTATCGCCGGCCGCCGGCCAGCGGCCACGCGAAGCTGAGCTCGTGGCCATCCGGGTCGGTCAGGTGAAAAAAGCGTTCGCCCCACTCCGCGTCGCGCGGCGGTGCCTGCGGCCGCAGGCCAGCGGCGATAGCCCGCGCGTGTAAGGCATCGACGTCCGCGACATAGAAAATGACGCGTCCCCACCACGACCATTGCCGGTCCGCCGGCTGTGCGATCAGGTTCAGGTGGCCCGTGCCCACACGAAAGCTGGTGAATGACGCCGTCTCGCCGCCATACGCCATCAGAAAGCCGAGGTCGCGGTAGAACCGCACGGCCGCCGCCATGTCGTGCGTGCCCAGTGTAATGGCGCTGATGGAGTCGATCATCGGCGGCTCTCCGTCGGGACAGGACAATGCGGCGATGCTAGCCTTGACCATCACGCCGCAACAGATCGGTAACCTGCATGCTCTCGCCCCGCGAACGCGCCTTCGTGACGACGCGACGGGTCGGCCACCTGGCCACGGCCGACCGGCATAGCGCACCGCACGTGGTGCCGGTGTGCTTCGCGCTGGTCAGCGAGACGCTCTACATCACCATTGACGACAAGCCCAAGCGGGTGGACCAGCCGCTCAAACGGCTGCGCAACATTGCCGAGAACCCGGCGGCCGCCATCGTCTTCGACCGTTACGACGAGGACTGGCGGCGCCTGGGCTGGGTGATGCTGCGCGGCCGTGCCGAGATCCTGACAGGTGGCGCCGAGCACGCGCAGGCCCAGAACCTGCTACGCGCGCGCTATCCACAACTGGCGAACATGCGCATCGAAACCCTGCCGGTGATTGCCCTGCGCATCGAGCGGGTCACCGCCTGGGGCGACCTCGCCGCCGACTAACGTTCCATTCGACCATGCGTGGTGTTACTGAACAGGCAAGCATTGGGGGTGTGAACATGCGTTTTTGTGCAGTCCGCTGGCTTGTCCTTGTCATCGCCGCCAGCCTCAGCGGCGCCCTGCTCATGGCCAGTCCCGGCCAGGCCCAGCCCAACCAGCCTGTCGATTGCCGCAATGGCCATTATTGCCCGCCGAACAATGCCTGCCTGGTGGGCGGCCTTTGTGGCGAGATGGTCGATCAGGTTCCGGGAAGCGTGCGCACGTCGGGCGGCAAGTGGTGCGATCCCGGCTTCCGCGAGAACCGCTACAAACCCGATAGCTGCGTGCCGGGCTCATACATCGAGTGCACGAACGGCGCCATCTGCCCCGGCGGCACACGCTGCGGCAACGACGGCACCTGCATCGGTGGACCGCCGGCCACGGGACCGGTCTGCGGTGGACGGCGATGCGCAGCCGGACGGGTTTGCAGCAGCCAGGGAAGCTGCATGAACCCGGAGTATTTCCAGGACTGCGGCAACGGCACGATCTGCTCGAAATCGGCCGCGTGCGAATATCCGCGCGGCTGCGTGCTGGTCAGCCGGGAGAGAACTCGGCAGATTCCGCGCAATCCGATGGCACGCTAATGCGTCCGTTGGCAGCCAGGAATGCGGCACCCGCCGGAGTCAGCACGACGCAGGTGCCCTGGCCGTCCATGGCCCGGCGGGTGACAAGGCCGCGCTCCACCGCCTCTTCCCATACCGGCAGGCGCGGGCAGGATGTGCGCCACGCCTCCATGACCTCGCTGTAGGCGCGCGGCCTCCTGCTCACCCACTCCACCAGATCCAACACCAAGGGTTCGGTCACGCCGGACATCGATGTCTCCTGCGATGCCGGCATTCTCCACCCGCGCGGCCTTGCCGGCAATGGCTGCTATTCGTCCGGCGTCCATCGGGTGGGCAGGCCGAAATACTCGTCGACCCGGCTCCCCAGCACGGCGTTCCAGTCCTTTCCCTTTCCGGCTGGCCGCGGGGCGCGCTCCAGAGGGCCGCCGTCAACCTCGCTGACAAAGACCCCCTTCCCCGAATCAAAGGCAAGCTTCTGCCATGGGATCGGGCACAGACCGCCGCCCGGCCGGTCGAGCGCCACCAGCACGTAACAGACCTCGCCGCTTCGCTTGTCGATCATGACGTGGTCCACCGTGCCAACCTTCCCGCCCTCCCTGGCATGGACGGGCGTCCCTTCGATTTCGTCGGCCGTCACAATGCGGCGTGAAGCGAGCCCTCGGTCCGCCGCCAGTCCGGGTTGCGTCGTCTGTGCCATCGGGACCTCCGCTTGCCGTCCGGCGTGAACGCAGCCGCCGGCAACGAGTTCCCTTTTCCGGCGCCAATGGAACGCCATCCCTCCCCGGACATTGGAACGGCAGGTTAGCCCGTGGAGATGCCGCGATGGCCAAGCAGACCGCCGCCGATATCCTGGTCGAGAGCCTCATCGACTGGAAAGTGGACACGATCTTCGGAATCCCGGGCGACGGGATCAACGGCATCATCGAGGCGCTGCGCGTCCGTCAGGACAAGATCCGGTTCATCCAGGTGCGGCATGAGGAGGCCGCGGCCATGGCGGCCTGCGGCTACGCCAAATGGACCGGGCGGCTGGGGGTGTGCATCGCCACATCGGGGCCGGGCGGCATCCACCTGCTGAACGGGCTCTACGACGCCAGGCTCGACCGCCAGCCGGTGCTCGCCATCACCGGACTGCAGTTCCACGACCTGCTGCAGACCTACACGCAACAGGACGTCGAGCTCGACAAGCTGTTCATGGACGTGGCCGTCTACAACGCCCGCGTCATGGGGCCCAACCACGTCGAGAACGCCGTCGAGCTCGCCTGCCGCACGGCGCTGGCCTACCACGGTGTGGCGCATATCACGGTGCCGGTCGATGTGCAGTCGCAGCCCGTGGACGCACGCCAGCGGTCCAAGCGCAACATCCCCGAGCATGTCTCGGAGGTGATGGCCGTTTCGGCACGGCTGCCAGACGAGTCGCAGCTCGCGCGCGCCGCCGCGCTGCTGAACAGCGGCAAGAAGACCGTGATCCTCGCCGGCCAGGGCGCGCACGGCGCGGGCAGCGAACTGGCCGCGGTTGCCGAGCGGCTGGCCGCGCCCGTGGTCACGGCGCTGCTGGGCAAGGGCGCACTGCCGGACGACAGCCCCTACGCCACCGGCGGTATCGGCCTGCTGGGCACGAAGCCCTCGCAGGAGGCGATGGAGCAGTGCGACACGCTGCTGATCGCCGGCAGCAACTTCCCCTACATCGAATACTACCCCAAGCCCGGCCAGGCTCGCGCGGCGCAGATCGAGCTGGATCCGCAGCGCATCGGCTTGCGCTATCCTGTCGAGGCCGGGCTGGTGGGCGATACCGCAAAAGTGCTGGCGGCGCTGCTGCCGCATCTGGAGCAGCGCAAGGACCGGTCCTTCCTCGAGAAGGCGCAGGCTGGCGTCAAGGAATGGAACGAGCTGCTGGCGGAGCGTGGCACGCGCAAGGACAAACCGATGAAGCCGCAGGTGGTGGCCTTCGAGCTGAACAAGCTGCTGCGCGACGATGCCATCATCGCCACCGACTCCGGCACCATCACGACCTGGGCCGCGCGCTATCTCTCCATCCGCCCCGGCATGCGGTTCTCCTGCTCGGGCAACCTCGCAACCATGGCCTGTGGCCTGCCCTACGCAGTGGCGGCCGCGATCGCCTTCCCGCGCCGGCAGGTGATCTGCTTCATCGGTGACGGGGGCATGTCCATGCTGCTGGGCGAGCTCGCCACCTGCGTGAAGTACGGCCTCGACGTGAAGATCATCGTCATCAAGAACAACTCGCTGGGTCAGATCAAATGGGAGCAGATGGTGTTCCTCGGCAATCCCGAATATGTCTGCGACCTGCAGCCCATCGACTTTGCCACGGTCGCGCGCGGCTTCGGCATCAAGGGCTACGTGATCGACGATCCCGCGCGCTGCGCCGACACGCTGAAGGCAGCGCTTGCCGAGCCGGGGCCGGTGCTGGTGGAAGCGGTTGTCGATCCGCATGAGCCGCCGATGCCGCCCAAGGCGACGTTGCGACAGGCGGCGAAGCTGGCCGAGGCGCTGGCCCGCGGCACACCCGCTGGCGGCAAGATCGCCCTCACCATCGCCTCCGACACCGTGCGCGAACTTGTCTGACGGACGTGGCCTGAGCGCGCGCACAACACACTTGGCGGCAGCGCTTCTGATCCGCGATGCCGCCTTCGCACCCGTGGCACTGCTGGCCGGGATCGCGGTTCTCGGAGCCGGCTGGGCGGTGTTCTCGCCGCCGGTCGTGCTCTCCGCCGAGATGACGTGGGACCTGCTGTTCAATCTCGCGGGCGCCTGGCATTTGTATTTCGGCCATGTGCCGCATGTTGACTTCCACGAAGCGGTCGGGCGGCTCACCTTTATCCTGACGAACATCGGCTTCAGCCTTGTCGGCTTCTCACCGCGGGCCCTGCTGGCGGGCTCGGCCATCGTCACGGCCGTCCTCTTCCTGCTGGCGAGCCTTGCGGCATGGCGGCGCCTGCCGCTGCTGCCCGCGCTGCTGTTCGTGGTGGTCGTCTGCCTGATCGCGCTGCGTCCCGTCAATGTCGGCGACTCGCCGAACGCCTGGTCGTTCGCCATGACCTATAACCGCTACGGCTGGAGCAGCATTTGCATTGTCGGCCTTGTTCTCTTCGTCCCGCCACGGCGTGACGGCTGGACGGCGCCGGCCGACATGGCGACGGTTGCGGTGCTGACGGTCGCGCTCTTCTATCTCAAGATCACCTACTTCGCGGTCGCGATCGCCAGCATAGCCGTCGCTCTGGTCACGTGCGCGCATGTCCGGCTGCGCTGGCCGAGGTGGACCGCTGTCGGCGTCGCCTGCGCCGCGCTGCCGCTGCTGCCCTTCAACTGGCCCTACATGGGCGATCTCATGGCGACGGTGCGCGCCGGCGTCGTCCGCGACGATGCCCTGTTCTTCTTCAACGACTTCGCCGGAAACGCCGCCGAGTATGCGCCGTGGTTCGCGGCCGCAGGACTTGCGGCATGGCTGTGGTGGCGCGGCGTCGTATCCGCGCGTGTTCCGATTGCCGCAGCGTTCCTGCTGGCATCAGGGCTGGGGCTGCTGTCGCAGAACTCGCAGTCGCACAGCGTGCCGCTCGCCATCCTCATCGCCTTTGTCTTTTACGACGCACTGCGACTCAAGGTGTCACTGGCCCTGCTCGCGGCGCTGCTGGTTTTCCCGCTGGCATCCATCGTGAGCTCCGGCTTCAGCATCGGCAGCTATCTCTGGCGAACCACGGCGGGCAACCTCAAGGTCGTGCAGACGACGCAGCTCCGTGGCCTTGCCGTGCCGACCGAGCCGGACGGCGTGATGGCCGCCTTCGCCAGCGGCCAGGCGGATGCCCGCCTGCTGAACCGGGCCCGCGCCGTGCGACCGCGCTACGAGCTGTCGCCGTACGAATACGTGCAGACCCTGGAGGAAGCCGTGGTGCTGCTGCGTGAGCACGGCCTGGCATCGGGCAGGATCGCCATGCTCGACCAGGTCAATCCCCTGCCCTTCATGCTGGGCCTGGAGCCGCCGCGCGGCGGTAATCTCTGGTCGGGCCGGGGTGCCCCGACCTTGCCGGCCGACGCCTGGCTCGGCGATGCCGACCGTGTCCTTGTGCCAAAGTTCACGACCAGCATCGGCTGGACGCAGGCGGCGGAGGCTGTTTACGGCGACTATCTCCAGGCCAATTTCCCGCACCGCGTCGAAGGCCGGAGCTGGACCATCCTGAGCCGCGCGCCGCCGAATTGACATGCCCGCCGCTTTCCGTACGGTCCGTCCCCGAGCGAGAGCACAGGGACGATCATGAAGATCCGTACAGAGGCAGATGTCGTCGAATACGAGAAGGTACCGGTCTGGCAGCGCCTGAAGGCGCAGAACGTGCTTGACCTGCTGGAGCACGCCGCGGCGGCGCACGGGCCGCGCATCGCCATCCGCTATCTCGCCGGCACGGGCGCGGCCGATCCTGTACGGGACGTGACCTTCGATGCGCTGCTGCGCGCCACGCGCCAGACCGCCAATCTGCTGCGTGCCGAGGGCATCGGGCCGGATGATACCGTGACCCTGCTGATGCCGAGCGTGCCGGAAACGTTCTTCGCGCTGTGGGGCGCCGAGATCGCCGCCGTCGCCAACCCCGTGAACTACTTCCTCGATGCCGTGCAGATCGCCGGCATCATGAAGGAGGCGCGTGCCCGTGCCCTGATCGCGGCCGACGCCTCGATCTTCCCCGACATCTGGCCCAAGGTGGCGGCGATCCGCGCGCAGATGCCTGAGCTGAAGGTGTTCCGCGTCGGCGCCAGCGACAGCGCGCCCCTATCAGGCGTGATCGAGTTCGAAGCTGCCTGCGCCGCGCAGACGCCCGACCGTCTGGTGGCGCCGCGGGCCATCGGACGCGACACGCTGGCCGCGCTGTTCCACACCGGCGGCACGACCGGCCTGCCCAAGCTCGCGCAGCATACGCATGGCGCGCTGGCGATCGCCGCGTGGAGCAATGCCCTGCCCTTCGATCTGGGGCCGGGCACCGTGCTGCTGAACCCGCTGCCGCAGTTTCATGTCGGCGGCTCGATCTTCGGCGCGCTGTCGCCGATCGCCAATGGCTGGACCGTGGTGATCCCCACGCCGCTGGGCGCGCGCAACCCGAACGTCGTGCGCGAATATTGGAGCATCGTCGAGCGCCACAAGGTGACGGTGGGCGGCGCCGTGCCCACGAGTCTCGCCGCCATCATGAACGTGCCGCGCGAGGGGCACGATCTTTCCTCGCTGCAGTTCTTCGTCACCGGCGGCTCGACCGTGCCCGTCGAGCTGATCCGCCGCATCGAGCGCGAGCTCAAGGTGCCGGTGATCGAGGGCTACGGGATGACCGAGGTGCATTGCTACTCGACCATGAACCCGCCGCACGGCGAACGCCGCCCCGGCTCGGTCGGCCTGCGCCTGCCCTATCTGGAGGTGCGCATCGCCGACGTGGCACCGGACGGCACTATCCGCCGCGACTGCGCGCAGGGCGAGATCGGCCATGTGCTGATGCGCGGCCCGCAGGTTACGCCGGGCTATCTCGATCCGCGGCACAACGCGGGCGCGATGCTGGCCGAGGGCTGGCTCGACTCGGGCGATCTCGGGCGGCTCGATGGTGACGGCTATGTCTGGCTGACCGGACGCTCGAAGGACCTGATCATCCGCGGCGGACACAACATCGATCCCGTGGTGATCGAGGAGGCGCTGAGCCGCCACCCCGCCGTCGAAACCGCAGCCGCCGTCGGCCTCCCCGATACCTATGCCGGCGAGCTGCCCATGGCCTTCGTGCAGCTCCGCCCCGGCGCTGCCGCGACACCCGAGGAGCTGCGCGAGTTCTGCCGCAAGGAGATCCCCGAACGCGCCGCCGTGCCCGTGCAGGTCGTGCCGATCCCGGTAATGCCGGTGACCGGCGTGGGCAAGATCTTCAAGCCGGCGCTGCGCCAGCAGGCCGCGCAACGCGCCTTCGAGGCCGCCCTGGCGCCGCTGCGCGCCGAGGGCGTGAGGGCCGACGTGACGGTGCGCAACGACGCCACCCACGGCACGCTGGCAGTGGTGCGGATCTCAGACAGCGACGGTCAGTCAAACGACGCGATCACGAAGCGCTGCAATGACCTACTTGGCGGCTTCCAGCTCCGGCACGTCGTGGAGTTCGCGTAGGATAGGACCTGGTACGTGATCCTGCCCTGCCGGCGGAGGTTCGTGAGGACGTGCTGCGCATGGCGGTTCCCCTCACAGCCCTGCGCCTTCATCCGCATACGGGAATTTTGCCGTCGTCCTGAGCGAAGCGAAGGACCTTGCGGTCGTCCGATCAATGACCAACGGTGGGAGTCGATTACCGATTCTGTCAGTCTTTGGCCGAACCACCGCAGGGTCCTTCGCTGCGCTCAGGACGACGAAAATGCCGTTACGTGGCCATGTGCGACTACCTCCCTCCTGGTGAAGGTTGTCCGGCTCACATGCGAATGCGATGCGTCTGTCCGGAAGAAGATGTCCGACCCCGCTTACAGCGCCAGCGGGGCAAGCTTGTCCCAGAGCAGTTCGACGCCGTGGCCGGGCCCCTCGGGGGCGATGGCGTTGCCGTCGACCAGCCGCATGGGCTCGGCCATGTAGCGGTCGAGACCGAAGCCGTGCACCTCGAGATACGAGCGGTTCGGCGCGGCGGCGAGCAAGTGCACTGTGAGGTCGTGCACGCCGTGCGATGTGACCGGCAGGTTGAAGGCCTCGGCCAGCCGGCACACTTTCATGAATACGGTGACACCGCCGCAATTGCTGACATCGGGCTCGGGATACGTCACGCCGCCAGCGCTGATCATCTGCTGGAACTCGTAAAGCGTATGCAGGTTCTCGCCGGTGGCGATCGGCACCCCGCCCTGCGCCACGATGCGCGCGTGGCCGGCGACATCGTCGGGAATCGTCGGCTCCTCCAGCCACACCAGGTTGAACTCGGCCAGCGCACGGGCGGCGGCCACGGCCTGATCGACCGACCAGCCCATGTTGGCGTCGGCCATCAGCGGAAAATCATCGCCGAGCTTTTTCCGCATGGCGCGCACGCGTGCGACGTCCTCGCGCAGATGCCGCCGGCCGACCTTCATCTTGATGGCGCGGAAGCCCTGGGCAAGAAACTCATCGCTCTGCGCCAACAGTTTCTCCAGCGGGAACTGAAGGTCGATGCCGCCGGCATAGCACGGCACCTGCGGGTCAAAGCCGCCCAGCAGCCGCCACAGCGGCTGTCCCACCCGACGCGCGGCGAGGTCCCACAAGGCTATATCGACCGCGGAGATCGCCAGCGACGCCACCCCGCCGCGGCCGCCATAGTGCAGGCCCCACCACATGCGCTGCCACAGCGCCTCGATGCGTCCGGCATCCTGCCCGACCAGCAGCGGCGCGAGATCGTCGCGCACCAGCGAGGCGACCGCGCGGCCGCCATGCCCGACGGTGTAGGTGTAACCCAGCCCCTCCGCCCCGTCGGTATCGCGCACCCGCACGGTGACGAGCGCGAAGTGATGAATGTCGCCATGCGTGCTGTCCGACAACACCACCGGCAGCGGCACGTGATAACAGCCGACATCGAGCGCAGCGATGGTGGTCATGACGCTACCTCCTGCAGATCAATCGAGTGCCTCGATGCCGATGATGGTGCCCCATACGATAACTCCGGTGACGCCCAGCGACACGGCGGCGGCTGCGAGCGCGAGCAACAGGAGCACACCATCTTCTTCGAGGAAAGCGAAAGCCAGCAGCATGATCACGACGGCTGGCGGGATGTGGCCGAGCGGGATCGGCACCAGCATGCTCAGTCCCAGCAGCAGGATGACGCCGCCCACGAACCGCTTGGTCGCCTCGAAGGGCGTGTGCCAGCGCGGCCGGGCCAGCACCTCGATGCGACGCAAGATCGGCAGCAGCCGCGCAATCAGATGCTCCAGCCGGCGGGTCGGCAGCGCTCGATGTGCGATCCACCGGGGCAGGCGCGGCGCCCGGTGCGCCATTATCATCTGGATCGCGGGCCACATCAGCAGGACGGGGATGACGGAGGCCAGCGCCGGCACCAGACCCAGCAGGCCAAGCAGTAGCATCAGCAGGCCGAAGCCGCGCTCACCAAGCCGCGTCAGGACCCACGCTGGCGTCACGTGATCACCTGCAGCGTCGTCGAGCAGCCGGTCCAGCACGACGGAGGTGGGCAGGCGGACATCCATAGGGCAATATACCGTGCTCACGGCAGGCCTGACGTCGACATACGCTGATGCGGCCTCTGCGGACCAGATGAGGCAAGATCCATGTCAGACGATCCGATCGTGCTCGACCAGCACCGTGGCATGGCGGCGCAAAAGGCGACCGAGATCCGCCGCCATCTCGCCGAGGTCAGGGCTGACCAGAAGGCACTGCGCGAACGGCAGGCCGAGCTTGAGAAGGTGCTGGCGGCCGCGCCGGCGCAGACCTGGGCCGAGGCCGCCGAAAAGGCCCGTTATCTGATCGAGTTGTTTGCGGCTTCGCCGGGTGCCGATGACCCCCGCCGGCGCCGCCTCATCGCAAGCGTACTCGATGATTTCACGCGCCTCGCGGGCGCCTCGCCAGACCCGGCCGACCGCGGTTGAGCCGCCGATTTCCCGGCCGCCGACGCAAAAAGGGTGCTACAAGCGCCCCGGTCGCGGGTGTGATCGGCGGCCACAAGGAAAGGCAGCCATGACCACGAAAGACACGCAGGCGCCGGAATCGGCGCGCCGCCAGCGGGAGCTGGTGCGCACCAGCGCCGTGCGCCGGGAAGAGCTGCTGCGCGAGCTGAGTGCCACGCGCGCGCAAGAGCGTGTGCGGCAGCAGGAGGCGGATGCGGCCAATACGGCGCGGTTGCGGGCGCTGCGGCTGGCAAAGGAAGCCGCCGATGCGAGGTCAGCAGGGGCGGTCCATACCCGCGTCAGCATGCCACCGCGACGGGAGAAGTAGACCGACCGGCAGCAGTGGCGTGGGCCGCTTCCACAGCATTCATTCGACAGGTGCCCTATGCCCTTCAAACCGAACTATGGTATGCAGCGCGCCGACCGCGCCCGCGCGCGCGAAGCCCGGCGCGACGAGAAGCAGCGTCAGCGCCAGGAACGTTCCGACCAGCGCAAGGCTATCGCCGCTGCCGGCGAGGCCGACGCCGCGAAGCCGCCGGGCAATGACCTGACCGCTGCGGTGCCGGGCCGCGACGAGCCGCGCAAAGGCTGACGCGCGGCCCATGGAGGCAGAGAATGGCCCGCCAGAAATCCAGCGGCGAATTCACCGCGTTCGACGTCGTCTACGAGGACGGATCGCTCAGCTCCAACCGCAGGATCGCCAATTCGGAGCTGGCCGGACCCGATGGCGACAGGCCGGCCAAGGCGATCATCGAGGCACAGGACCGCAAGATCGCTGCCCTCTCCGGCCGTCCGCGCGGCGCGATCAAGTCGATTTCACGCTCAGGTGGACGATAGGGCTGCGACGGTCGCAAGCGCGCGATCACTTCACCGGATCGTTGCCGGAATCAGGCAGTGGCTGCTGTGGCTTGCGCAGGCGCAGCCGGGCGGCATGCGCGTTGCACCGGCCCTTGACGTTGTCCAGCGTCGATCCGCCTCCAATGAACCGCCCCTCGGCATAGGCCCCATATGGCGACGCCATCGGCGAATCCGCAGGGTACCTGGTCACGCGATAGGCGCGGCCATCGATGGTGGCGCTGAAACCCGAGCCGCTGCCGATCCACGCGACCTTGGGTCTCGGCTGCATGGCGTGGTCTCGGACGGCATCATCTTCCGCGTCAGGGGCCGGGATTGGCTGTTGTGTTTCAGACATTCGTCACCATTTGTTCGGCGACGTCCCGCCGGTGGCCTCATCGTTCAAGGCGCGCCAGGCAATCCTTCCCGACGAAATGGTTATGTGGCGATCCGCACCCGTGTTTGCAACGACCCCATTCCTGGTTCCGGGCGCGCGCCGGTCTGACCCAGGGAGGACTGGATGATCACGCTGATGGCGAAGTTGATGAAGGGCGACGCAAAGCTCGCCGGCCAGTTCAGCAGGACGAAGGATTTCTGGGACCAGTTCTTCATCGAGAACTCGCATTTGTCGGTCGAACAGCTGGCGCAGTCTCTGGGTGCGAAGTACGAGTCGTTCCAGCACCAGTGCTTTGACGGCGAAACCGTGCTGGCCAAGGAGGCCATGCCGTTGACTTGCCTGGCGAGCCTGTACGACAGCGAATTTCGCGACTCCGACCTTGCCAGGAAGATGGTTGCTGCGTTCCGTCGGAGCTTCACCGGCTCCGAGGTAAAGGTCAGCCTGGAAAGCGCCATCCTGATCTATCGTCTGGAGTAGCCCACTGGGTCACGAACCATTGACATGTGATACACATGCTTTAATGTTATGCACATGTCCGCGATGATCCAGATCCGCAACGTGCCTGATACGCTGCATCGCCGCCTGAAGTCCCGCGCAGCGATGGCAGGGATGTCCCTGTCCGACTACTTGCTGAACGAGCTGCGCGAAGTGGCCGAGCGGCCGACCCTGGAGGAGTTGCGCGCGCGGCTGCGGAGCCGGTCCAGGACAACGCTGTCTGTCGATCCGGCTGCTGCGGTTCGCGCGGAACGCGATTCACGGTGATCGTCGTAGACGCCTCCGCGATCGTCGAAACGTTGCTGCGCACCACGGCTGGCGAAGTCGTGGAGGAGCGACTGTTCGGGAAGCGGGAAACATTGCACGCCCCCTATCTGCTCGACGTGGAAGTGGCACAGGTCTTCCGTCGCTACGCGGCTGCCGGTGCGATCGACCCGGAACGCGGGTATCAGGCGCTGGACGATCTGGGCGACTTTCCGTTGCGGCGGTACCCGCACGGCTTTCTCCTGCCGCGCATCTGGGAACTGCGAAACAACCTTACCGCCTATGACGCGGTCTACGTCGCACTCGCGGAGGCACTCGACGCGCCGCTGCTGACCCGCGATCGACGCCTCGCCGCGGCGGCAAACCACCACGCGCGCGTCGAACTGATCTGAACCTTCGGGAGGTGACGGTCGAAGGCCGAAGGATGGCCATGCGGCCATGGACGCCGGTGTGCGAAGCGTGCTTGGCTTCGCCGAGGAGTGAAGCGATGGACAAATTAATGATCGAGACCTTGGCGCGTCGTGCGGGGTTGCAGAAGGCATTGGCCGAATTTCCCGATGACGTCGAGGCCGCGGCCCGGCAGGCGGCGACAGTCGCCGAAAGCATGAAGCCGGTGGACGATCCCCGTGCGGAGCCTTGGCCGCCGATGCGTGTCGGAGACGGCCTGTGACCGACCTGCATTTCATGTCGGCGTCGCAGGCGGCGGCAGCGATCGCGGCCAGAAAGCTTTCGCCCGCCGAGCTGGTGCAGGCGCTGCTTCAGCGTATCGAGCGGCTCGACCCGAAGCTGAACGTTTTCATCCAGCTCGATGCCGAGGCCGCGCTGGCCGCGGCGCAGGCGGCCGAGAACGAGATCATAGCCGGCCGGTCGCGCGGCGCACTGCACGGCGTGCCGGTTGGCATCAAGGACATCATCGACGTTGCCGGCCTGCCGACCACCTGCCACTCCAAAATCCTGGAGGGCAATATCGCGCGGCAGGACGCGGTCTGCGTTGCCCGACTGCGCCAGGCCGGCGCCATCGTGCTGGGCAAGCTTTCGACGCACGAGTTCGCCATCGGCGGCCCGAGCCTCGATCTGCCGTGGCCGCCGGCGCGCAATCCGTGGAACCCCGACCATCATCCCGGCGGCTCGTCGTCAGGCTCGGGCGCAGGCGTCGCGGCCGGCCTCTTTCCCATGGCGCTGGGTTCCGACACCGGAGGTAGCGTGCGCAATCCGGCGAGCTGCTGCGGCATCGTCGGAATGAAGCCGACTTACGGCCTGGTCTCGCGGCGCGGCGTCTTTCCCCTCTCCTTCACGCTCGACCATGTCGGCCCGATGACGCGCTCGGTGGCGGACAACGTCCTGATGCTGGAGGCCATCGCCGGCCACGATCCGCTCGATCCGGGCAGCGCGCCGAGCGGGCCGGGCCGCTACAGCGAACGGCTCGAGCGCGGCGTTCGCGGCCTGCGCGTGGGTTTCGTGCGGCACTTCCACGAGAAGGACATGACGGCCGATCCGGAGATGACGGCCGCGCTGGAGCAGGTGGCCAGCACCCTGCAGAAGGACGGCGCCGATCTGCGCGACGTCACCCTGCCGGCCCTGGGCGCATTCCGTGATGTGAACCGCGTCATCCTGCAAAGCGAGGCGTGGGCCGTGCACGCCCGATGGCTGCGCGAGCGGCCGGGCGACTACGGCCGGCTCGCGCGGCGGCGCCTGATGTCGGGTGCCTTCATGTCGGCGGGCGACTACGTAGAGGCACAGCGCCTGCGCACCGCGATGATCGCACATATCGAGGAGGTATTGCGCGGCGTCGACGTGCTGCTGTGCGCCAGCTCCATGGAGCCGGCCTGCCGCATCGACCGTCCCGAGGACGTCGAGCGCACCTATCCGCGCCAGGCGCGCACGCCGTTCAACGTCACCGGCCATCCCGCGATCGCCATGATGGCCGGCCTTTCCAGCGGCGGGCTGCCGCTGTCAGTGCAATTCGTCGGCCGCTATTTCGACGAAGCGACGCTGTACCAGGTCGCGCGGGCGTGGGAGTTGGCGGCCCGAACGGACAGCCAGCATCCTCCGATCCTTCACTGATACAGCACCGCGTCAGTTGGCCTTCATGGTGAGCTTGTCGAACCATGCCCCTCGACAAGCTCGGGGTGAAGCGGAATGCTTACGACGGCACCGCGACGGCCTTGCTCTCGATGAGGGATGTGATTTCAGCCTCGCTGTAGCCCGCCTCGCGCAGCACCTCTTTCGTGTGCTCGCCCAAGCGCGGCGGCAGGCGGCGAATACCCGCGGGGCTCTCCGAGAACCGGGCCGATGGGCGCGCCTGGCGGATGCGCCCTTCCGTCGGATGATCGAGCTCCACGAACATGCCCACTGCCTGCAGATGCGGCTGCTCCGCGACCTCGGTCAGTCTGGCGAAGGCGGCGTGCGGGACGTCGATGCGCAACAGCAGTTCTTCCCACTCCGCCGTCGTGCGGCTGAGCGCGATCTCGCTCATGCAATTATAGATCCTGTCGATATTGGCGGCGCGCAGCACCGGGTCCCGCACCGAGAATTCCTCGATGCACTCCGGGTGGCCGACGGTCTCGAAGAAGGTGCACCAGTTGTCGCCCGAATAGGGCAGCATGGTGATCCAGCCGTCCTTCGTGCGCACCGGGCGCCGCTCCCGCATGCGCTTGTACCCCGACGGTCCGATCGGCGGAACGAAGGCATGGCCGCCGAACATCTCGATGCTGTTGAAGGCGGCGACGGTTTCAAGCATCGGCACCTCGACGAGCTGGCCTTCGCCGGTCCGCTCGCGGCGGAACAGGGCGGCAATCACCGCGGCTGTCAGGGACAGACCGCACAGCTTGTCGCCGATCAGGCTGGGAACGAAGGCCGGCGCGTCGTCCGTGCCCATGGCGGACGCGAAACCCGACGCCGCCTGCACCACCTCGTCGAACGCCGGGCGGGCGGCCCAGGGCCCATCCTGGCCGAAGCCGGTGGCCGCCGCATAGACCAGCCGCGGATTGACCTTGCGACAGTCTTCGTAGCTGAAGCCCAGCCGCGCCATCGCCGCCGGCCGGACGTTGGTCACCAGCACATCCGCCGCGGGCAGCAGGCGCCGCAAGACGGCCTTGCCGTCCGCGTGCTTCAGATCCAGCGCCAGGCTGCGCTTGTTGCGGTTCGCGGCCATGAACTGCCCGCTCATGCCCCGGTTGCGGAACTGGCCCGAAAAGCGCCACCCGTCACCGGCCAGCGATTCGACCTTGATGATGTCCGCGCCCCAGTCGCCCAGGGTCACGGCGCCATAGGGGCCGAACAGGATGGTGGTGAGGTCAAGGACCCGGACGCCCTGCAGCGGGCCGCTCGCCTCAGTCATGACGGCGGCACACGAACGCGATGGGTTGGGCTACTGCTTCGCCGCGAAATGACTGGATGAAGCGCTGCGCACCTGGGCGGTTACCTGCAAGCAATCGCACGTTCGACCTCCTGCCTGCCATGTCTGCGGACTTGTCCTACATGAAAGGTTACAACGTCGCGCGGCCGCTGATGAGACAGAACTCGTCCTGGGCGCTGCGGTTCACAAAGCGTAACTTGACGCATAACGCAGCTTCCTGATAGCAGCCGGCCGTTGTGCCAAAGCCTCTAGGAGACGGTCATGGCGACGATGCAGGGACTGAGGATGAAGAACCCTGCGCATCCCGGAGGGTTTGTCAGGAGCGAAGTTATCGAGCCGCTTGGCCTGTCGGTGACGGATGCGGCGCATGTGCTGGGCGTCACGCGCCCAGCGTTGTCGGCACTGCTGAATGAGCGCGCCCATCTCTCCCCCGAGATGGCGCTTCGCATCGAGAAGGCCTTCGGTGTCTCGATGGACACGCTCATGCGCATGCAGAACAGCTACGACATCGCACAGGTGCGCAAGCGCGAGAAGGAGATCAAGGTGCAGCCGTTCAAGGCGCGGGCGACCGATCATCGGCCTTTGTAGAGGCGAGAATCTATCCGGCAGCCAGGTTGCGTTCGAGATGAAACAGAAGCCGTCTTGTCGGGACGATCATACCTACAGGTGAAGCAGAACCGGAAAGGCAGCAGCCATGTTGATGACCCGCCGTAGGCCGGCCACGGTTGGCGAGATCCTCGTCGAGGAGTTCATGCGACCGCTGGGGCTGACCCAGGGCACTCTTGCCGCAGCGATGGGCGTGCAGCGCAAGCACGTCAACGAGCTGTGCAACGACCGGCGCACTGTCACCGCCGCGACGGCATTGATCCTCGCCCGCGTGTTCGGCAACAGTCCGGATTTCTGGCTGAACGTGCAGCGCCGCAGCGATCTATGGGAAGCGATGCACAGCGCAGGGAACGTGCACGCATCGAACGCACAAGGCACCTGAAGCAAGCAGCGTAACGCGAATCGATACCATGGGCGAAGGGCGGCGCGTCGTCCGTGCCATGGCGGACGCGAAACGCGAAGCCGCCTGTACGACCTCTCAAACACTCGGCCGGCCGCCCAGGGGCCATCCTAGCCGAAACCAGTCGCCGCCGCGTAGACCAGCCGGGGTTGAGCTTGCGACATCCTCGTAGCTGAAGCCCAGCAGGGCCATTTAGCTTTTTGAACATATGTAAGCTTTCGGGATGAATGGTTGCCTTTGTCGAAGATCGATCGCCCGAAATGTACCGGCGGATATCCAGCGCCGTCCTTTCCGCAAGCTCCAGATTGATCGACGATGCCTGCACGCTGACATCTTCGCCTAGATCTCAGCTTGGCCAAGTGCCATCCTCCGAACTCCACCTTCGTGCCGCAGTGCCGAAGCGCCTAGCAGTAGCTGAAAGCGCAGCGAGATCGTTCGACGATAGAGAAAGATCCGAACGTAGAGACGTCCGGGCCCACTCTGCTCACCCCGCAGGCGTGACCGCTACCACGAAGGTGGCAAATTCGGAAGAAGTGGCGGAGGGGAAGGGATTCGAACCCTCGATACGGGTTTAAGCCCGTATAACGGTTTAGCAAACCGCCGCCTTCAGCCGCTCGGCCACCCCTCCGCGGGCAACCGTAAGACCCGAGCGCCTATGACCACGACGGATGTGCGGCGGTTCTAGCCGGGCGCCTTGGCCCTGTCAATGAAGCGCCTTGAGGACGGTGCGAATTTGCTTGGAAAATCAAGCCGTTCCACGTCGGCGGGGAGATTCCTCGCTGCGCTCGGAATGACGGCGTATGCGCGGCCTGCTCGGCCGTCAGGTCGCGAGGAAGCGGTCGAGCACGTTGCGGGTGATGCGCTCCACGAAGGGGTTGCGCGCGGCAAGGCCGTAGGCCCATTCCGTGGTGCCGGCGTTGAACACCTCGCCTGCGCCGCGCCTGAAGGCGGCCATCACGGCGTGGCCGCGCATCATGCGCCTGGTGTTGGCGGGCGAGTCGTAGCCGGCATAGGCGCGGGTCAGCACGGGCCAAGCCTCGGGCGGCACGATGCGCGGCCATGGCGCGGCTTCGGGCTCGGCAAGCGTTGCGGGCGCGGTCGCGATGATCTCCAGGTTTTCCGGCACGCCCAGCCGCGGCACCGGCACCGGCAGGCCGTCGGCGCCGATGGTGAAGACGCAGCCATCGTTCTCGTAGCCCACCAGCCGGCAATCGTCGCCGAACACGTCGCCCCAGTAGAGATCGGCGTCCTTCAGCGCCCAGTGATCGTCGCGCCAGACGGTGTAGCCGCCCGTGCCGCGCGCCACGCAATTGGCCATGCGGTGATAGCCGCCGAACAGGAAGGAGAGCCCGGTCAGCGCCGCCTCGGGCCGGCCCACCCACGGGCTCGACCACAGGCCTGACGTGAGATGCCGGCGCTGCGGGTCGGCGGCCAGCGGGTCCTGATCCTCGGCGCGGCCCTTGTAGGCAACGAAGCTGCGGCCCTCGTCCTCCCAGCGGCATTGCCAGTAGCAGGTGTTGCCCGAGAAGATCGCGAGCCGCCCGCCGGCATCGACGAAGCGCTCCACCTGGAGCCGCTGGCCATGGCTCCAGTATTCGCTATGTCCCACCACGATCACGAGCCGATAGGGCGCCAGCGCCTCGGGGTCCGCCTCCAGATCGAAGTCGGTGAGATAGTCGAAGGCGTAGCCCGCCGGCTCGGCCCACGCGGCGAAGGCGTGCTCCCACTTGTCCTGGAAGCCGGCCGGGCAGTCCCAGCTCAGCCCGCCTGCCTTCATCTCGTGGATGACCTCGCTGCGGACCGGCCGCTCGCCGAAAGCGCGCCGCGTCTCGGTCACCAGCCGGTGGCGCTCGGCGCGCGGCTTCATCAGGCCGGCGGAGAACGGCCGGCGCGCCGACAGAACCGGCGCCACGACGTGTCCGGCCTTGTCTTCGGGAACTGCCACCACCGGCTCGGGACCGCCGACCCAGGCGTAGGTGTTGGCGCCGCCCCAGGCGTTGTAGGCGTGATACGTGTTGGTCGCGAGCACCAGCGCCGCCGGGGCAGCGCGCGTGGCGGCCTTCACGCAGAGCATGTGGCGTGCCTGCGCACCATCATCGGCCGTCAGCAGCAGATCGTAGTTGCCGCTGCGCCACTCGGCCGGCACCTGCAGCGACATGGCGACAGGCCAGTCGCAGCCCGCAACATGCGCGTTGTGCGAAATCGGATGACGCCCGATCGCCACACCCTCACGGCGCCACACCACCTCGCGTGTCGCGGCCACGCGTGCGATCTCGATCGCGCAGCGCACGCCGGTGCCGGACACATGCAACGCCACCGTTTCACCTGCACGCGCCGACAGACGATCCGAATAAGCCCACAGCCACGCCGTCATCACCGCTGCCCCCGCCCTTGTCAGCCCCCGTGCGCTTCGGCAGAACGCCAACAAGCCTTCATGGTGAGCCTGTCGAACCATGAAGGCGCACAGTAGTGCGGTCCGCTTCATGGTTCGACAGGCTCACCATGAAGCAATGCATGCGGCTCAAGGAACCGTCATGCCCTTCTTGACGGCGGGGCGTTCGCCCATCTTGTCGAACCAGCGCTTGACGTTGGGGAACTCGGCCAGATCGATCTTGTGCCACTCGTGGCGCGCCGCCCAGGGATAGGTGGCGATGTCAGCCACGGTGTACTCAGCCCCGCCGCACCATTCGACGGCGCCCAGGCGCTTGTCGAGCACGCCATAGAGGCGGCGCGTCTCGTCGCTGAAGCGCTTGATCGCGTAGGGCACCTGCTCCGAGGCAAAGCGCACGAAATGATGGGTCTGGCCCAGCATCGGGCCGAAGCCGCCCATCTGCCACATCAGCCACTGGATCGCGTCGTACTTCTTGGCGCGATCCGCCGGCAGGAACCTGTTGGTCTTCTCCGCGAGGTACAGCAGGATCGCGCCCGACTCGAAGCAGGCATAGGGCTTGCCGCCCGGCCCGTCGCTGTCGACGATTCCCGGGATCTTGTTGTTGGGGCTGATGGCTAGGAACTGCGGCGTGAATTGCTGGTTCTTGGTGATGTCGATCTTGTGCACGTTGTAGGGCAGGCCGCACTCCTCCAGCATGATGCTGATCTTGCGGCCATTGGGCGTGGCCCAGGTGTAGAGCTCGATCATGATCAACCCCGCGAACGATCGGAATGATGCGCGGCGAGCCTAGGCCATCGCTGCGACAGGCGCTACCCGTCAGCGGCAGGGCGGATCCGTGGCCGTGCTGCGCCGGATGAACGGCGTGCCGTCATCCGAGAGCGAGTTCAGGAAGGCGATGAGATCGTCCGCTTCGCCATCGCTCAGCCGTAGCGGTTTGAGAATGCGCTCGCCGTCGGCATGCAGGCGATCCTCATCGAGCTCTGAATAGTGGCGCACCACGTCGCGCAGCGTGGCGAGCGAGCCGTTGTGCATGTAGGGCGCGGTGCGTGCGACGTTACGCAGCGACGGCACCCGGAACTCGCCGAAATTGCGATGCTGCAGCTCGACGTGGCGCGTGCGTATGGCCGCCGCGCCGCTGCGATCGTCATTGTGCGGTCCCAACAGATTGTAAGGGCTGGCGCGCAACTGGCGGATGCCGTCGTGCCGCCCGGGATCGACGCCGCCGCGCGGCAGGAAGAACGGGATGCCGACATCGGCGAACTCGCCGTTGCTGAACAGCGGCCCCAGATGGCAGAGCGAGCAATTGCCGCGGCCGACGAAGATCTTCAGGCCACGGCGCGCATCGGCCGGATACTGCGCGATCGCCGCAGTGTCGTTGCGCGCCAGCGCATCGCGGAACGCATCGAAGGGCGTACGGCCGCTGACCAGCGTCTCCTGGAAGGCCGCGAGCGCCTTGCCGGTTGCCACCAGCACCGCCTCGTCATGCATGGCCGATGGCGGCTGCCCAAAGACCTGCCGGAAGCGGCAGGCAAGATCAGGATCGCCGCGCACGCGTTCGGCTACGCGGGGCGCGCTCATGTCCATCTCGCGCGCATCCAGCAGCGGCCGCGTGCTCTGCGCCCACAGCGAATCGTGCGCCCCGCTCCAGCCGAACCAGCGGCCGAAGCCCGCGTTCCACAGCGACAGGGTGTTGCGATCGACCGTCTGGCGGCCGACGCCGCGCGCAAAGCCGTCCGTCCAGTCCAGCGACGGCGTGTGGCACCAGTCGCACGCCATGGCGCCGGTGCTGGAAAGCCGGCGGTCGAAAAACAGGCGCTCGCCCAGCGCAATCGCCTCGGGCTTGCCGGAGACACGATTGCTGGGATCGCGCGGCACGGGCAGCGGCCAGGGCCCGTGCGCGAGGATGCGCCGGCGCTCGGCGTCGGTGAATTCGGGCCGCGCCTTTGCCGGCGCCACGCACGTCAGCACAGCGAAGGCGGCGATCACCAGAATGCAACGCCGCACGGCGCCTCACTCCACGACGAACTCGTCGGCCAGCCGCGCGGTCTTGCCGGCCGCACGCAGCTCCACGCTGAGCCGCCAGCGGCCGGGCATGTGGAACAGCAGGCCCTCGGCGCGGTAGCGGCCCTCCCCCAGCGGCGCCACCGTGGCGCGATAGTTCATGCCGTGCCGGTGCTCGGGCATGACGGCATCGATCGCCACCGCCTCCACCGCAGCCTGTCCCTGGCTGGCGCATACGGCCAGCTCCAGCGTGAAATGCACCCCGAGCGGAATGGGCGCCGGCTTCGGTACCCACGCCGCGGCATAGGCCGCCGAGCGCATCACCCTCACGCCCTCCCCACGTAGCGCCGGCTCGCACGCCTGCGCTGCGCTTGCTGCCAGCAGCGCGGCTGCCGCAACGACATAGCCTGTCTCCCTTCTCCCCGCGAAGGCTGGGAGAAGGTGGCGCGCAGCGCCGGATGAGGGGCTTTCCGGCGTCGCCACAAGCGCGATGAAGCGGGATGGGAAGCCGCAAAGCCCCTCATCCGCCCTTCGGGCACCTTCTCCCCGCCTTCGCGGGGAGAAGGCCTGAGCGTTGTCGTGCCCGATCCTCATCGCCCGTTCATCATGCGGCTGAAGAGCGTCTCGCCGTTGCGCCAGGCGATGCGCTCGGCGATCTCCTTCGGCAGGGACGCCAGCCAGGCGCGGGAGAAATCGGCGTGCGGGCCGACATAGTGCCAGCGCTCCGGCGTAAAGGTGTCGGTGCCCACCATGAAGCGGTCGGGGAATTCGAGAAAGACGGCGCGCCAGCTCTCGTCGAGCTTGCCGCCGGGGGCGTGATCGTTGCGGAAGGCGAGATCGGCCCACAGGTTCCGGTGCTTGCGCAGCATGCCGCTCACGATCCCGGGCGAGGCAAAACCGGCATGCGCCCACAGCACGCGCGCCTGCGGGTCCTGCACGAACAGCCGGTCCACGGCATCAGCATCCGAATGCGCATGCAGGAAGAGCCCGTATTGCTTCGCCAGCTCCACCAACCGGCGCATGACGGGAAGGTCGGCATCGGCGCCATAGATGTGGAACTCGCCGATCGCGACGTAGCGGTACTGCTTCAGCCGCGCCTCAACATGGCCGACCACCGAGTCATCGCGCATCCAGGTGCCGATCTCGCCGCGCGAGCGGTAGGGCCGCAGCGACGGCAGCACCAGGTCGGGCGCCGCGGCGTAGAGCTTCTGCGTGCCGTCGTCGCTGGAGCTGGACACCATGGCGCGCTTCAGCCCGGCCCTGCGCAGGATGGCGATCGCCTCCAGCGTCGGCACCACATCCCACGCATCGTGGCTGTAGTGCAGGTGCGCGTCGAAGATCGGCAGCACATCCGCCGCGCGCGCCGGTATCGAGATCAGCAACGCCAGCGCAATCGCCGCGATACGTCCGGGCATCCCGTTCCCCCCAAAGCCCCTGCGGCCGCAGGCTAGCATCCTTGCAAGAACGCTGCGATGACATGGGCGCGAGGGCAACGGGAACAACAGCACAGCCGTCACGTTGCGCCGGCATGCAGTTGACCCCCACCATTCCCGACTCGCCGGCGCGGCTGCGCGAGCTGCTGTTGACGATCTTCGACGGGCGGCCGTTCCTCCGTTTCGCCGGGGTGAACACAGCGTCCGCTTCGCTGGACATCATCTGGCAGGACGACGCTCGCGGCGAGGGCTACCGCAACACCTGCGTGCCCCTGAAGCGCGGTCAGCTCGGTGAGGCCCAGCGGCTGGTCGAGCACCTGCTGTCGCAGATCAGCCTCGGGCTGCCGCCTTCAGAAGCGGCCGCGGAAGAGCTGTTCGCCATGACTGCTGGTCATGACAACCGTCCCGGAGATGCGCCATGAAGAAGTACAGCAATGACGATCCGGCGCCCAACATCCAGCGCCAGATCCGCAAGCCCGGACCGGACGGTCCCAACATCCCGCAGGACGAGGTGCCGGGCTACGGCCAGGGCGGCCAGCCGCCGCACGAGTATCCCGGCCAGCCACCCGGCGAACCCGGCCAGCCCTCGCCTGATCGCCGGAAACCGGACTGACGCCCCTTGCGCTAGCGCACGGTGGCGGCGGTCTGGCCGAAGAGGATGCGGCGCTCCTCCTCGCTATGCACAGTCTGCGGCCGGCGCAGCTCGCTGCCGGCCTCCTTGCCCTTCTGCACCGCCGGACGCTGGCCCATGGTGTCGGTGAACCAGCGCCGCAGATTGGCGAAGTCATCGAGGTTCTGGCGGAAGTTCTTGTACGGCAGCACCCAGGGCCAGATCGCCATGTCGGCGATCGAATAGCCCCCGGCCACGAACTCGCGGTCGGCCAGCCGCCGATCGAGCACGCCGAACAGGCGGTTCACCTCATTGGTGTAGCGGTTCTGGCCGTAATCCAGCTTTTCGGCCGGGGTGAATTGCGGCGCATAGACGTTGAAATGTGTGGCCTGCCCGGCCATCGGGCCCAGGCCGCCCATCTGCCAGTTGACCCATTGCAGCACCTCGTACTTGCCGCGCAGATCGGCGGGCAGGAACCGGCCGGTCTTTTCGGCGAGGTATTGCAGGATGGCGCCGGATTCGAAGACGGCCACTGGCGCACCGTGGTCCGGCGGATCGTGATCGACGATCGCGGGCATGCGGTTGTTGGGGCTGATCTTCAGGAAGTCAGGCTTGAACTGCTCGCCCGCGCCGATGTTCACCGGCACGATCCGGTAGGGCAGCCCGCATTCCTCCAGCATGATGGTGATCTTCCAGCCGTTGGGCGTCGGCCAGTAGTAGAGATCGATCATTGGGACGCTCCGGCGTTCGGGATGGTCGGCCGCAAATCTAATGTCGCGGCCTGCAAATGGCTCCGTCATTCGCCGGGAGCGCGCCACTCCAGTGGCGCCTTGGCGAAGCGCCAGCGAAGCCAAAACCCGCATCGGCAAGGCCTGGATCGCTGGCTGCCTTGCGCTTTCGCTCCCGGCAGGGCGCCACTGGAGTGGCGCTCCCGGCAAGAGTTTACTGCTGGCGGCGACCGACAGCGCGCTCCGGCAGGCTGTAGCCGGCCGCGAGCATCAGCTTCTCGAGATGCGCGATCGCCTCGGGCGCGCGCTGATTGTTGCAGTTGTTTATGGCGGTGTTGGTTTCAATGCTGTTGCTGGTATTGGCCGAGCGTCCCCAGCGCTCGTACATCGAGGCCAGCTTCTTGCAATAGGCGGCATCGTCCGACTCGACAGTCTGCGCGAACGCCTGCGGCGTGGCGAGGCCGGCAAGACCCAGCACCAGACCCGCCGCGATGACAACAGTATGACGTACCATGAGGAACCCCTTGCAACGTAAACGCTGAGTGTTCATTGCTCAGCTAACGCTGTTAAGTAGGACGCCACCTTCCCGCCACAACCCCGCCATCGCTGAACAAATTGTGAAGGAATATCCGATAGAAACGCGCCTTCCCTCTTCCTAGACGCGCCGGCGTAAAATGCCTCGTCTATCTGTCTCAAACTGTCTCCACCCTGTCGCGAACAGCCCTTCTTTCTGTCTCCGACTGTCTCCCTGTCCCGTCGTCGTGGACATTGGTCATCGCAGGCTCTAAGTACCCCGCCACTGCGCGCTATCTGGCGGAACGACCATGTCTTTGATCAAGGGCGAAACCGGCGACTGGGAGATCGTGATGGGCCTCGAGGTCCATGCGCAGGTTGTGTCGAACGCCAAGCTGTTTTCGGGCGCGGCGACCGCGTTCGGCGCCGATCCCAATACCCAGGTGTCGCTGGTCGACGCGGCCATGCCGGGCATGCTGCCGGTGATCAACGCCCATTGCGTGGCCCAGGCGGTGCGCACCGGCCTGGGGCTGAACGCGAAGATCAACCTGCGCTCGGTGTTCGACCGCAAGAACTACTTCTATGCCGACCTGCCGGCCGGCTACCAGATCTCGCAGTACAAGGATCCGGTCGTAGGCGAGGGCGCGATCGAGATCGAGCTCAAGGACGGCGCCACGAAGACGATCGGCATCGAGAGGTTGCACCTGGAGCAGGACGCCGGCAAGTCGCTGCACGATCAGCACCCGACGCAGAGCTACATCGATCTCAACCGTTCCGGCGTGGCGCTGATGGAGATCGTCAGCAAGCCCGACCTGCGTTCGGCCGACGAGGCCACGGCCTATCTTACGAAGCTGCGCTCGATCCTGCGCTATCTCGGCACTTGCGACGGCAACATGGAGGAAGGCTCCATGCGCTGCGACGTCAACGTCTCGGTGCGCAAGGCCGGCAGCAGCGCGCTGGGCACGCGCTGCGAGATCAAGAACGTGAACTCCATCCGCTTCGTGCGCCAGGCGATCGAGTACGAAGCCCGCCGGCAGATCGAGATCATCGAGGGCGGCGGCACGATCGAGCAGGAGACGCGGCTGTTCGATCCCGGCAAGGGCGAGACCCGCTCCATGCGCTCCAAGGAGGACGCGCATGACTACCGCTATTTCCCCGATCCGGACCTGCTGCCCCTGGTGCTGTCGGAGGAGTACGTCGCGAAGCTGAAGGCCGATCTGCCCGAGCTGCCGGACGCCCGAAAGGCGCGGTTCGTGAACGCGTACGGGCTCTCGGGCTACGATGCGAGCGTGCTGGTCGCCGAGAAGGAGACAGCGGCGTTCTTCGAGACGGTGGCGCGCGGGCGCGACGCCAAGCAGGCGGCCAACTGGGTGACGGGCGATCTCTTCGGCATGCTCAACCGGCGCGGGGTCGGCATCGAGCAGAGCCCCGTCAGCGCCGAACACCTCGGCAAGTTGCTCGACCTGATCGCCGACGGCACGATCTCCGGCCGCATCGCCAAGGACCTGTTCGCGGCTATGGAGGAAACCGGCAAGGATCCCGCTGTCCTGGTCGAGGAGCGCGGGCTGCGTCAGGTCACGGACACCGGCGCCATCGAAGCCGCGGTCCGGGCCGTCATCGACGCCAACCCCGACAAGGTCGCCGCCTACAAGGCGAAGCCCTCGATGTTCGGCTGGTTCGTCGGCCAGGTCATGAAATCGACCGGCGGCAAGGCCAACCCCAAGGCCGTCAACGACCTGCTGAAGAAGATGCTGGAGGGCTAGCCTCCTCGATCGGCGGAGGAAGCGCATGACCGTCAGGCTCTACGCCATGACATGCGGCCGCATCACGGGGCGGCTGAAGGACATGATCGAAGGCGAGGACGGGCCGGTGCTGCTGCCGGTCCCCTCCTATCTGGTCGAGCATCCGAAGGGCATGGTGCTGTTCGACACCGGCATGCACCCTTCCCTGCAAACCGACGCGGCCGGCCGGCTGGGCGAGCGCGTGGCGCGCATCTTCAGCTTCGATACGTTCCTGCCTGGCGACGAGATCGACCGGCGGCTGCAGGCCATCGACCGCGATCCCGGCCGGATCAACTACATCGTCAACTCGCACCTGCATTTCGATCATTGCGGCGGCAACCAGCTCATCCCCAATGCCACCGTTGTGGTGCAGCGCCGCGAATGGGAGGCGGCGCAGACGCCCGAGCTTGCCGCGAAGTCCGGCTTCTACAAGCAGGATTTCGACCACGGCCATCCCCTGCTACTGGCCGATGGTGAGCACGACCTGTTCGGCGACGGCCGGGTGGTCTGCATCCCGACATATGGCCATACACCGGGCCACCAGTCGCTACGCGTGCGCGTCGATTCTGGGGAGGTCGTGCTGGCCGGTGACGCCTGTTACTTCTGCCGCACGCTCCGCGACCGCCGCCTCCCGCGCTTCGTGCACGACCGTGAGGCAATGCTGGCCTCTCTCGACCGGCTGGCAGCCCTCGAGCGCAATGGCGCCCGCATTTTCTTCGGTCACGATTCCGAGTTCTGGAAGTCCGTGCCGCAGGCGCCCGAATTGATCTTCTGATTCGTTTTTGCCGCCGGGAATGCCGGTTGCATAGCGCATGCGGCTATAGGAGCATCCCCCTGGGCTGAGGGGATCAGCCCATCTTGGGAGGATACGAACAATGCGGACACGCCGGCTGCTTGCTGCAGCGGCGGCGGTCGCCTCCGCCGGGACCGCTGCTGCCCAGGACTGCAAACACTCTAAATGGGGGCCGAACGACGAGATCGGCGCCGCCAATTATGTCACGCCGGAACAGGTAATGATGGCGGCCAAGCTGGTGAAGAAGGGCCAGAGTCATCCGCTGGGCATCGTCATTGATTCCAAGACACCGGCCTACCCGCCGCGTGGCGTCACCCTGCAGGTTGTCCAGCCTGGCCAGCACAATGATCGCAGCCTTGAAAAGGACGTTGGGTGGCCGGTGGTCTACAACGATGACCTGGCCCAGCTCTGGTTCGGTGTCGGCTCGCAGCTCGATGGTCTCGGCCATCTTGGCGAGAGCGGCATGTACTATAACTGCAACAAGGCCACCGACTTCATCGACATTACCGGGCTGAAGAAGCTCGGCACGCACAACATCCCGCCGCTGGTCGGCCGCGGCGTGCTCATCAACATGGCAAAGCATTTCGGCGTTGAAACCATGAAGTCGGGCCAGCCGATCACCACCGATGACCTCAAGGCAGCGATGAAGGCGCAAGCCATCGAAGTCCGCCAGGGCGATGTGGTGCTGATTCACACCGGCTGGACTGACGGCATGTTCGAGAAGGACCCCAAGGCCTGGGGATCAGGTGAACCGGGCATTGATAACGATGCCGGCGCGTTCCTCGCATCGCTCAGTCCGATGGCAGTGGGCGCCGACACCTGGGGCCTCGACGTAGTGCCGCCACCGAAGGGCCAGAAGATATTCTACGCCCACGCCCATCTGCTGAAGAACAACGGCATCTATATTCTGGAGACAATGAACACCGGCCGTCTTGCCAGAGAGGACGTCAAGGAGTTCATGTTCGTGCTCGGGCAGGCTCGCATCCGCGGGGCCGTACAGATGATCATCAACCCCGTCGCGATGTGGTAGGCGCGCGACCAGGGATGACGCGAAGGGTTGGCTGTGACGCCAGCCCTTCTGTCGCAATGTCAGGCCGCTTCTGACATTTCGCGCCAGCTCGCCTCGACGTCGGCACGCGGCAGGTCGCGCGTGATGAATACGAGGCGCGAGCGGCGATCCTCATCGGGCCAGTGCGCCAGCAGGGTCGGCGGGTGAAACACATGGTGCACGCCGTGGATCACCAGCGGCTGCGCCTCGCCGAGGATGTTCAGCACGCCCTTCACCCGCAGCAGGCGGTCGGCCCAGCTAGCACGCACGGCCATGAGCCAGCGGTTGAACTGATCCCACTCCAGCGGCGCGTCCCAGGTCAGGCAGAAGCTGCCGATGCGCGCGTCGTGACGATTGGGGTCGGCCGCTGCGTGATCATGGTGGCCGTGATCGTGTCCGTGGCTATGTCCTTCGACGCTCTCGGCTGCCAGCCATTGCCGCACCCTGTCGGTCTTGCCGGCCGGATCGAAGGGACCGGCGTCAAACAACAGGGCCGGGTCAATGTCACCTTGCGTCACCTCGAAGCGCGGCGCGCCGGGATTGAGCATCGCGAGAC
This sequence comes from Rhodospirillaceae bacterium SYSU D60007, assembly GCA_003574685.1. Lineage (GTDB taxonomy): Bacteria > Pseudomonadota > Alphaproteobacteria > Reyranellales > Reyranellaceae > Vineibacter. The sequence continues at coordinate 74,167 of QOCQ01000009.1, read as the reverse complement.
GATGCGCCAGTTCCGCCCGCTGCTCGTCCGACGCAAGATCGCCCTTGGTCAAAAGCACACGATCTGCGACCGCTGCCTGCTTGACCGCCTCGGGCTGCGCGTCGAGCTGCGCGGCGCCGTGTACGAGGTCGACGGTCGTCACCACCGCATCGAGCCGATAATCGTGGGCCGTCATCGGATTGTTCAGCATCAGCGCCAGGATCGGTGCGGGATCGGCAAGACCGGTCGTTTCCACAAGGACACGATCGAACGGCGGCAGCGCCTGCGCCTGACGCTGTCGGGCAATATCGCGCAGGGTCCGCTCAAGGTCGCCCTTGATCGTGCAGCACACGCAACCCGACTTCATCAGCACCATGTCGCCGTCAACGGATTGCACGAACAGATGGTCGAGCCCGATCTCACCGAATTCGTTCACCAGCACCAGGCTGCGCGCCATCCGGGGATCGCGCAGAATGTGATTCAGTAGCGTGGTCTTGCCGCTCCCAAGAAAGCCGGTGATCAGCGCCACCGGCATGCGGCCGGCGGAGCGGTCAGGATCGAACAGGCTCATCATGTTCCTGTCTGTCGTGTGATTGATGACATCCTGGCAGGTGAAGATCTGTTCTCCAAGCTGCCATCGCCAAGGGCACTCAGCCCCATTGCTGCGTCTTGTGCAAGTTGTTCGCGTTGACGTCTTGCAGCAACCGGCGGGACATTTCCCCTGCGGGTCGAAACCGCGTGCCCATCCGGAGACGATCGGCCTGCGGGAGGAACCGAGACCATGGACCTGAACAAGCTCCGCCGAGAACCGATTGATGACGATGTGCCGGCAGCGGACCGGCGTGACTTCCTGAAGGCGGCGACACTGGTCGGCGGTGCCGCGGCGGCATTGGGAGCGATGAGCCAGATCGCATCCGCGCAAACGACGCCGGCCGCTGCACAGCCGCCTGCCCTTACCGACAAGCCGTGGTGGCCGCATCCGAAATGGGGCAAGGATGACCAGGCGGGTGCCTCCAACTGGATCACGCCGGCCAAGGTGCTGGATGCGATCAAACTGATCAAGGAAGGCAAGATCTACCGCGTGGGCCGTGTCTATGAGTCCAGGATGCCGATGTACGGCCAACGCGCCTTTGCGCTGCGGACCACGCCCGTGACGGAGTCATACGGTGCCAATCGACTTGTCGGGCATGACGAATTCGTGTCGACCGAGATTGGCCAGACCGGCACCCAGTTCGACGGCCTTGGTCATATCGGCATCCAGATGGGCAAGGACGGCGATCTGACTGAAGTCCGCTTCTACAACGGCATCAGCGAATTCGAGATGACCACGGCCTACGGGCTGAAGAAGCTGGGCATCGAAAACGTGAAGCCGATCTTCACGCGCGGCCACCTGTTCGACATCGAAGCCGTCAAGGGCAAGATGATGGAAGCAGGCGAGGAAATCAAAGTCGCGGACCTGCGCGCTGCCATGCAGAAGCAGAACATGAAGGAAGAGGATATCAAGGAAGGTGACGCGCTGTTCTTCAACACCGGCTGGGGCAACCTGTGGATGAAGAACAATGACAAGTACAATGGCGGTGAGCCCGGCATCGGCCTCGAAGTGGCGAAGTGGGTGATCGACAAGGGCGCCTGCATGACGGGTGCCGACTGCTGGGCAACCGAGGTCGTGCCCAATCCCGACAAGAATCTCGTCTTTCCCGTGCACAGCGAGCTGATCACCAAGAACGGCATCTACAATCACGAGAATCTCGATTTCACGGCGCTCATTGCCGATCGCAAGTACCAGTTCGCGTACATCTTCTCCCCGGCGCCGATCAAAGGTGCCACCGGCTCGAACGGTGGCCCAATCGCCGTGACCTGACCCATCAGGACAGGTGACGGGCGCCGGCAATTGCGGCGCCCGTTTCCTCAGCAACGGCATCAATAATCTTGCCGTCCAGCGCAAGTTGTGTGCGTTGACGCCTGCTGAAGAAACGGCGGACAGTTCCTGCAGGCCGGCTGCGTGTCGCGCTGACACGCCGAGGGTCCCGGCCCGGGAGGAGCGCGAAGCCATGGACAAGGACGAAACCCGCCAGGAGACTGTTGAGAATGATACACCGGCGGCCGACCGGCGGGATTTCCTGAAGGCCGCAACGCTGGTCGGCGGCGCGGCCGCTGCCTTCGGCGCGATGGGGCACAAATTCGCCTCGGCACAGAATATCCAGGTGGCGCAGGCCTCGACGCCGGCACTCAGCGACAAGCCGTGGTGGCCGCATCCGAAGTGGGGCAAGGACGACCAGGCTGGCGCCTCGAACTGGATTACGCCCGCCAAGGTGCTGGATGCCGCGAAGTGGATCAAGGACGGCAAAATCTACCGGATCGGCCGCGTCTACGAGTCGGGCATGCCGAAATTCGGCGAGCGTGCCTTCGCGTTGCGCATTCCCGGCACGCCAACCGGCGGCCCGTTCGGTGCCAACAAGCTGATCTACCACGACGACTATCTTGCGACTGAAGTCGGCCAGACCGGCACGCAATTCGACGGACTTGCCCATATCGGCATCCAGATGGGCAAGGATGGCGACATGAACGAGATGCGCTACTACAACGGCGTCACCGAGTTCGAGATGGCCAGTGCCTACGGCATGAAGAAACTTGGCATCGAGCACGTCAAACCGTTCTTTACGCGCGGGCATCTGTTCGACATCGAAGCCGTCAAGGGCAAGATGATGGAAGCCGGCGAGGAGATCAAAGTCGCCGATCTGCGCGCCGCCATGCAGAAGCAGAACATGAAGGAAGAGGATATCAAGGAAGGCGATGCGGTGTTCTTCAACACGGGCTGGGGCAAGCTGTGGATGAAGAACAACGACAAGTTCAATGGTGGCGAACCCGGTATCGGGCTTGAAGTCGCCAAATGGGTCGCCGACAAGGGTTGCTGCCTGACGGGGGCCGACCAATGGGCCACCGAAGTGGTGCCCAATCCCGACAAGAACCTCGCCTTTGTCGTGCACGGCGAGCTGATCGCCAAGCACGGCATTTTCAATCACGAGAACCTGGATTTCACGGCCCTGATCGCCGACCGCAAGTACCAGTTCGTCTACATATTCTCGCCGGCGCCGATCAAAGGCGGCACCGGCTCCAATGGCGGGCCGATCGCGGTGACCTGAGGGCGTCGTCAAGCTTTTGTCTCAAGCCCCGCCCGTGCGGCGGGGCTTCTGCTTGGGCAAAGCGGTTTATACTGGACCGGGAGGAATTCCCATGATCGCAAGACGCATGGCCGCGACTGCCTTCTGCGTCGCGTTGTTTGCTGTTGCCCTTCCGCATGCCCGCGCCCAAGGGGTGCCGGCGGCGAAGACGCCGCAAGAAACGGGCATGTCGGCGGAGCGTCTGAAGCGCCTGTCGGCCGCCATGAAGAGCGCCGTGGACAAGGGAGAAATTCCCGGCGCCGTTGTGCTCGTAGGCCGCAACGGCAGGATCGCATATCTGGAGAGCTTCGGCTTCCGCGACCGCGAGGCCAAGGCGCCGATGAAGCCGGATGCGATCTTCCGCATCGCCTCGATGACCAAGCCGTTCGTCTCCCTGGCGATCATGATGCTCGCCGAGGAAGGCAAGCTGTCCATCGCCCACCCGGTTTCGCGCTATCTGCCTGAATTCAAGGAGATGAAGGTCGGCATCGAGAAGAAGAAGGACGACGGCAGCATCGAGGTGGTGACCGAGCCGGCATTGCGCGAAATGACCCTGCACGACCTGCTGCGGCATACTTCGGGACTCACCTATGGTGCACCCGGTCGGGGACCGCTGAAGCAGGCCTGGCTGGATGCAAAGCTGCTCGACAACGGCCAGACCAACGCCGAGCTGATCACCAAGCTGGCGAAGCTGCCGCTGGTGCACCAGCCTGGCGCGATCTGGGAGTACAGCATGTCCACCGACGTCCTGGGGCGCGTCGTGGAGGTGGTGAGCGGAATGCCCCTCGACCGTTTCATTGCCGAGCGCATTGCCGGGCCGCTGAAGTTGCCCGACACCGGCTTCTCCGCTGGTGAAGGCAAGAAGGACCGCGCCGCCGTGCCGCAGGCCGACCCCTCCACTGGCCGCGCCCCTACCATCCCACCCGTCACCGCCGACCTTGCGTGGAAATCGGGCGGCGGCGGCATGGTGTCAACGGCCATGGACTACGCCCGCTTCTGCCAGTTCTGGCTGAATGGCGGCGAGCTCGACGGCGTGCGCCTGATCTCACGCAAGACGGTGGAGCTGATGACCGCCGACCATCTGCCGCCCGGGGTGCGCATGGGGCCCGACATGACCCCAGTATTCCAGGCGCTGCTGCCGGGCCGCGAGATGGGGCAAGGCTTCGGGCTGGGCTTTGGCGTACGCACCGCCACCGGCCGCAATCCCCTGCCGGGCTCTGTCGGCGACTATTACTGGGGCGGTGCCTATGGCACCTACTTCTGGATCGATCCGAAGGAAAAGCTGTTCGCGATCCTGATGATGCAGGCCCCCGCGCAGCGGCTGCCGTTCCGGTATCTGATGCGTGATCTGGTCTACCAGGCAGTGGTGAACTGACACGGCGCCAGAAGTTCTGTGGCCTTTTCGCGGCGGGTATACGCGCGCCCCGGACCTGTGTTAGCGTCCCGGCCAACAAAGCAAGAACCGGCGGCCCGGACGGTCAAACGTCGTGGCCGTACGGGGTGGCGATAACAGGAGGAAAACCCATGCGACTTCATCGTGTGGCCGTTGCGGCCGTGTCTCTTGCGGGCAGCGTCGTGCTGGCTGTACCCGCGCTTGCCCAGAAGCCGGGGGGCACGCTGCGCATCTACCATCGCGACATGCCGCCCAGCGCCTCGATCCTCGAAGAGGCGACGATCTCGACCAACATGCCGTTCATGGCGGTCTACAACAATCTGGTGATGTTCGATCCCAAGGAGAAGATCAACAGCATCGACAAGATCGAACCCGACCTCGCGACAAGCTGGTCGTGGGATGACGGCAAGACCAAGCTGACAATGAAGCTGCGCGAAGGCGTGAAGTGGCACGACGGCAAGCCGTTCACCGCCAAGGACGTCGTCTGCACCTGGGACAAGCTGACGGCAGAAGAATCCGACAAGGGCGACAGGCTGCGCAAGAATCCCCGTCGCGTCTGGTGGCAGAATCTCAAGGACGTGACTGCCAACGGCAACTACGAAGTCACCTTCCAGCTCAACCGGCCTCAGCCGTCGTTCCTGGCGCTGTTGGCGGCGGGCTACACGCCGGTCTATCCCTGCCATGTCTCGGCGCGCGACATGCGCACCAAGCCGATCGGCACCGGGCCGTTCAAGTTCGTCGAGATGAAGCGCAACGAGTCGATTCGGCTGGTCAAGAATCCTGACTACTGGAAGAAGGGGCATCCCTATCTTGACGCCATCGAGTGGCGCATCATTCCCAACCGTTCCACCCGCATCCTGGCCTTCGTCGCTGGCGAGTTCGACCTGACCTTCGACTCCGACGTCACCTTCCCGCTGCTGAAGGACGTCAAGGCCCAGGCGCCGAATGCGGTCTGCGAGGCGCGGCCGACCAACGTCAATACCAACCTGATCGTCAACCGCGACGCGGCGCCGTTCGACAATCCGAAGATCCGCGAAGCCATGATGCTGGCGCTGGACCGCAAGGCCTTCTCCGACATCCTGAGCCAGGGCCATGACAAGCTGGGTGCCTCCATGTTGCCGGCGCCGGAGGGCGTCTGGGCCATGCCCGAGGACATGCTGAAGGAGTTACCGGGCTTCGGCGACGTGGCCAAGAACCGGGCCGAGGCGCGCAAGATCATGGAAGGGCTCGGCTACAGCGCCGACAAGCCGCTGAAGATCAAGGTCGCGACCCGCAATATCGCGGTCTACCGCGATCCTGCCGCCATCCTGATCGACCAGCTCAAGCAGATCTACATCGAGGGTGAGCTGGAGCCCGTGGACACGCCGCTGTGGCACGCCAAGGTCGCGCGCAAGGACTACATGGTCGGCCTGAACCTGACCGGTCTCGGCGTCGATGATCCGGACGTGAACTTCTACGAGAACTTCACCTGCAAGTCGGAGCGCAACTATACCGGCTACTGCAATCCGGACGTCGAGAAGATGATCAACGCGCAGTCGGGCGAGCTCGACAAGGAGAAGCGCAAGAAGATGGTGTGGGAGGTCGAGCGCAAGCTGGCCGAGGACGGGGCGCGCCCGGTCATCGTCCATAACGTCGCCAACACCTGCTGGCAGCCGCACATGAAGGGCCTCGTGCTACAGCACAACTCGATCTACAACAACTGGCGCTTCGACGACGTCTGGCTGGACAAGTAGGCAGTACGGCAGCTTGCGGCGCGCGCCTGGACGAGCGGGCGCGCGCCGCCCTCAAACGAAACCGGCTGAGGTAACCGCGACATGGCCGCCTACCTGGTCCATCGCACGTTCCTGATGATCCTGACGCTGTTCGGGATGTCGGTGCTGATCTTCGTGCTGTTGCGAGTGGTGCCCGGCAACATCAGCGACATCCTGTTCGACTCGGCAGGATTCGTGAATCCGGCGGAGAAGGCGCGCATCGAACAGGAGCTCGGCCTCGACCAGCCGATCATCACACAGTACTGGCGCTGGATCTCCGACCTGGCGCAGGGCAACCTCGGCTACGCCTACGTCACCGAGCGGCCGGCGGCGGAAGAGATCGCGCCGCGCATCCCGGTTACGGTGAAGCTCGCCGTTCTGGCGCTGATCTTCTCGGTCATCTTCGGCGTGCCGCTGGGTGTCATCAGCGCCGTGCGCCAGAATACGCCGCTTGACTACTTTCTGCGCGTGCTCAGCCTCAGCGGACTGTCCCTGCCCTCGTTCTGGCTCGCCCTGCTGATCCTGATGGCGTTCGTGCACTATTTGGGCTTCATCCCGATCTACACCGATCCGCCGGACAGCTTCTGGAAGGAAATCGGGCTGCTCAGCGTGCCGGCTGCCGCCGTGGGTTTCCGCAGCTCGGCGCTGATCATGCGGCTGACCCGCTCCTCGATGCTGGAGGTGCTGCGGCAGGACTACATCCGGACCGCCCGCTCGAAGGGCGCGTCGCCCGGCACGGTGAACTACGACCATGCCTTGCGCAACGCGGTGCTGCCGGTGGTCACGATCATCGGCATCGAGGCGGCGTTCCTGATCGGCGGCCTGATCGTGACGGAAACGGTGTTCAACATTCCCGGCGTAGCGCGCTTCCTGGTCGAGGCGGCGATCTGGCGCGACTATCCCATCGTCCAGAACCTGGTGATGTTCATCGCGATCGTCGTGGTGTTTGCGAACTTCGCCGTCGACATGGCGTACATGCTGCTTGATCCGCGCATCAAGTATGCCGACTGAGGCACAAGCAAGAGCACAGGGAAGATGAGGAACAGGGAGACGAACGCACAGCTTGCGCAGGGCCTGGCTCCTGACACGCCTGTGCCGACAGCAGAGAGGCTGCCGTGACCACCATCGACCATGACGCCGCATTGCTGCGCGCCGGCGCCCATGTGCGCGGCCCCTGGAGCGCGGCTGCCCATCTCCTGCGGCGCTATCCGCTTGGCGCGGCAGGCGCGGTGATCGTCGCCGTCTTCATCCTGGCGGCGCTGTTTGCCGACTTCGTCTCGCCCTTCGACCCCATCGCGACCAACGCCCGCGCCTCGCTGGCACCGCCGGACACCACGTACTGGATGGGCGCGGATTTCATGGGGCGCGACGTCTACAGCCGCATCGTGCACGGCGCGCGCATCTCGCTGGCAGTCGGCGCGGGTTCCACCGCACTGGGCTGCATACTGGGCGTGATCATTGGCCTGATGTCGGGTTATCTCGGCGGCTGGGTCGACCTGGTGGTGCAGCGCGTGATGGACATCATGCAGTCCCTGCCCCTGCTGGTGATGGCCCTGGTGATGGCCGCGGCCCTGGGGCCGTCACTGGAGAACACGATCGTTGCCATCGCCATCCCGCTGATCCCGCACTTCGCGCGCGTCATCCGCTCCAGCACACTGTCACTGCGCGAGCAGCCTTTCGTCGAGGCGGCACGCGCCACCGGCATGAGCGAGCTGCGCATCGCGGTGCGTCACGTGCTGCCCAATACGCTGGCGCCGATGATCGTGCTGGCCACGGCCCAGCTCGGCTCCGCCATCCTGACCGAGGCGTCGCTGTCGTTCCTCGGCGTGGGCGTGCCCGAGCCGCACCCCTCCTGGGGCCGCATGCTGTCAGAGTCCGCGGCGGAGTATGTGCGGACTGCCCCCTGGCTCGTGATCTTCCCCGGTATCGCCATCAGCCTCGCCGTATTCGGCACCAACCTGCTGGGCGATGCCATGCGCGACATGCTCGACCCCCGCGAGCGCACATGACAGTCACTGCAGAACACCGATCACTGACAGCTCAGGACGAACCTGCCGCCATGCCAGGCGAAGCCGCGCTGGTTGTCGAGAACCTCAGCACCTACTTCTACACCCGCCAGGGTATCGTGAAGGCGGTCAACGATGTCACCTTCACGCTCGAGCGTGGCGAAGTGCTGGCGATCGTCGGCGAATCGGGCTGCGGCAAGAGCATCACGGCGCTCTCCCTGATGCGGCTGGTGCCCGAGCCGCCTGGCCGCATCGTAAGCGGCTCGGTGCGGCTGGACGGCACCGACCTGATGAAGCTCGACGAACCGGCAATGCGCCAGATTCGCGGCAACGACATATCGATGATCTTCCAGGAGCCGATGACCTCGCTGAACCCGGTGATGACCATCGGCCGGCAGATCGCCGAGGCGCTGATCCTGCACCAGAACATGTCGCGTGCCGCCGCGCTGACAAGAGCCGAGGAGATGCTGGCGCTGGTGCGCATTCCCGAGCCGGCCCAGCGGGCGCGAGAATATCCGCATCAGTTGTCCGGCGGCATGCGCCAGCGCGCGATGATCGCCATGGCGCTGGCGTGTAATCCCAAGATCCTGATCGCCGACGAGCCGACGACGGCGCTGGACGTCACCATCCAGGCGCAGATTCTCGACCTGATCGTCGAACTGCAGCGCCGGCTGGGAACCGCGGTGATCCTGATCACCCACGATCTGGGCGTGGTAGCCGAAACGGCCCGGCGCGTGATCGTGATGTATGCCGGCCGCAAGGTCGAGGAGGCGCCTGTCGAGGAACTCTTCGCGCGGCCGCTGCATCCCTACACCCGCGGCCTGATGGCCTCGATCCCGCGTCTGGGGCTGATGCGCGGCGAAACCGCCGCCGCCGAGGAGCGGCTGCAGGAGATCCCCGGCATGGTGCCCGCGCTCAGCGATCTGCCGCAGGGCTGCGCCTTCGCGCCGCGCTGCCCCTATGCGCAGGACCGCTGCCGGGATGCCTATCCGGACTACGAGGAGAAGCGGCCGGGCCACTGGGCCGCCTGCTGGCGGTCGCGCGAGCTTTGGGGCAATGGCCATGCCTGACGCATCCGCTTCTGCCCCTGCCCCGTCGCCGGCCGGCTCGGCTTCGGCAACGCCGGTGCTGGAGGTGCGCGACCTCAAGAAGCACTTCCCGATCCGCAAGGGCCTGCTGCGCCGCGCCGCCGGCTATGTCTTCGCCGTCGACGGCGTCAGCTTCTCCATCGCCGAGGGCGAAACCCTTGGCCTTGTCGGTGAAAGCGGCTGTGGCAAATCGACGGTCGGGCGTACCGTCCTGCGGCTGATCGATCCAACCTCCGGCTCGATCGTGGTCGGCGGCAAGGACATTTCCAGCCTGCCCCGCGCCGAGATGCGGCCCTGGCGCCGCGAGATGCAGATCATCTTCCAGGACCCGTTCTCGTCGCTGAACCCGCGCATGACGGCGGGCGACATCGTGGGCGAGCCACTGCTGGTCCATGGCGAAGGCAATACCGCCAAGCGGCGGGAGCAGGTTGCAGCGCTGTTCGAGCGCGTCGGCCTGCGCCGCGCCCAGATGGACGCCTACCCGCACCAGTTCTCAGGCGGCCAGCGGCAGCGCATCGGCATTGCGCGCGCCCTGGCGCTCAATCCGCGTCTGATCATCGGCGACGAACCGGTCTCGGCGCTGGATGTCTCGATCCAGGCGCAGGTCATCAATCTGCTGATGGATTTGCAGCGCGAGCGGCGGCTCTCCTATCTCTTCATCTCGCACAATCTGGCAGTGGTCGAGCACATCAGCCACCGCATCGCGGTGATGTATCTGGGCCGCATCGTCGAATACACCGACAAGACCACCCTCTTCACCAACCCGCAGCATCCCTATACCGAGGCGCTGCTCTCGGCCGTGCCGGTGCCGGACCCCGCCATCAAGCGCCGGAAGCTGGTGGTGCAGGGCGACGTGCCCAGCCCGGTGAAACCACCGCCGGGCTGCCACTTCCATCCACGCTGCCCCTACGCCGTCGAGCGCTGCCGGGTCGAATCCCCGGCCTTGCGCGAGATCGCCCCCGGCCATCGCGTGGCCTGCCACCTGCGGTGACCCAGACGTGCGCAAAGGCGCACGTCTCCACAACATTGCACACGAAACAGCACATCCGGCCCCTTATTCCCAAAAATCAGCAAAAACATATGGCCAAGCTTGCGCGACTCTGCTAATCTCTCCCAACGATCGCCAGTTCCTGCAAATTTCTGAATCCAAGGGGGAGGCGCGGCCGTGTTGGCCGAGGAACGACAGAGCCGGATTGTCTCGATGGTGAACGAGCGCGGCTCGCTCTCGATCACGGAGATCCAGCGCCGGCTGAACGTATCCCGCGAGACCATCCGGCGCGATCTGGTGACGCTGTCGGACCGCAACGTGCTGCGCAAGACCCATGGCGGGGCGCTGGCGGTCGAGCGCGGCGAGCCGGTCCTGGCCGTGCGCGCCATCACGAACGCCGACGCCAAGCGGGCGATCGGCCTTCTGGCCGCGGATCTGGTGCCCGACGGCGCATCGGTGATGCTGCCCGGCGGAACGACGGTGCAGGCGGTGGCCGAAGCCCTTCTCGCGCGGCAAGAGCTCACGGTGGTGACCAACAGCATCGCCATCTGCAGCCGCATGACGGGACATAACGGCAACCGCGTCTTCATGCTCGGCGGCGAGATGCAGACCACCAACAACATCGCGCTGGGCCGCGACGCGACCGCGATGCTCGCCCATTATTCCGCCGATTTCGCCTTCATCGGCGCCGGCGCGATATCGCCGGCCGGCTGGCTGATGGACTACACCCGCGAGGAATGCGAGCTGTCGAGCCAGATGTTCCTGTCGGTGCGCACGGCGGTGGTCGTGGCCGACCATGCCAAGTTCAACCGCTACGCGCCGGTGCGCGTCGAGCATTTCGAGAAAGCAGCGTATCTCGTCACTGACCGCCCGCCGGACGGACCGCTCGCCTCTGCCCTGACGGCGCTGCCACTGGAGCTGCTGGTGAGCAATAACGGCACTCGCTGACCGCGGGGCGGTCGCTTCGCCGGCGTGCACGTCACGCCAACGCGTTGAGTTCCGAGTCAATCAGGTCGACAAGCCGCGGCCGCAGTCCGGCCGCGCGTGGAAAGCATTGTCTTTCATTCCGCCTTTAACAGGGAAACTTCGCGATGCGCAGCCTCAATCTCGACCAGCTCCGGACCCTCACCGCGGTCGCGGAACTCGGCGGTTTCTCGGCCGCCGCTCGCCATCTCAACCTCACCCAGCCCGCGGTCAGCCTTCAGATCCGCGAGCTGGAGCAGCGGTTCGGAGTCAGACTGCTCGAACGGACGGGCACCCGGGTCCAGGTGACCGCGCCGGGCCAGGAGCTGGTCGAGCATGCGCGTCGCATTTTCCGCGAGTGCGACGTTGCCGCCGGGGCCATGCGACGCTACCGCGACGGCTGGGTGGGCCAGGTGCGCATCGGCACGACCAATACGGCGCTCACCTACCTGCTGCCCTCGGTCATCCGCCAGCTCCGCGAGCAGCATCCTGGCATCGAGCTGCAGGTCACCAACACCGCCACGCGCGATACCGTCGAGCACGTGATCAAGAGCCGGTTCGATTTCGGACTGGTGACGCTGCCGATCGACGAGGCCCATCTGCGGGTAACGCCGCTGCGCGCCGAGATGCTGGTCGCGATCCTGCCCGCCAGCATGCGCGACATCCCGGATTTCGTTACACCCGCCTGGGCCGCGCAGCAATCGCTGGTGCTCGAGCATCCCCGCGCTGCCGTGTATTCGCTGGTGATGGAGTGGCTTTCGGGCCAGCTACCGCTGCCGCGCACGCCAATGCACATGGGGACGGTCGAGTCGATGAAGGATGTGGTCGGGCTGGGCCTCGGCATGTCCATCGTGCCCGACGTGGCGGTCAGCGAGTCCATGCCGGGGATCGTCGTGCGGCCGATCGCGCCGTCGGTCCCCTGCACGCTGGCGCTGATCGAGCACCGCTCCCGGCGCAACGAGCCGGCGCTCGAGATCGTGCGCAACGCCCTGCTTGAGCTGCGCGCCATTCCCGAAGCCGCCCTGGCCGCAGAGTAGGCCTTCACAGCGTTTTCCTCAGGCGCGTGCGGGGTGCGCGGCAGGGTTGCCGGCGCACCCCGTCGAGCGTTGTCGCGGGCGGCACCGCGGCGCGATAAGCTGGCCGGCGGTCGAAGCCATACGAGGAAACGCAGAATGACCGCCACCGAACTCTGGCAATGGGACGCCGTCGATCTCGCCGCCGCCATCCGCAGCCGCAAGGTTTCGAGCCGCGAGGCGACCATCGCCGTGATCGATCGCATGCAGGCGGTCAATCCGAAGATCAACGCGGTCGTGCGCGATCTTTCGGAGCAGGCGCTGGCGGACGCGGCAGCCGCCGACGAGGCCGTGCGCCGCGGCGAGCGGCTGGGGCCGCTGCACGGCGTTCCGGTCACCATCAAGGAGAACATCGACCAGGCCGGACTGCCGACCATCAACGGCGTGGCCGCCTTCCGGCAGACCATCGCCAGCGAAGACAGCCCGCCGGTGGCCAACTGGAAAAAGGCCGGTGCCGTGATCGTCGGCCGCACCAACACGCCCGCCTTTTCCCTGCGCTGGCATACCGATAACGATGTGCATGGCGCGACGTTGAACCCCTGGAGCAAGGCGCGCACGCCCGGTGGCTCCTCCGGTGGCGCCTCGGCGGCCCTGGCAGCCGGAATCGCGCCATTGGCGCATGGCAACGATTACGGCGGATCCATCCGCTATCCGGCCTACACCTGCGGGCTTGCCGGCATCCGCCCGACTATGGGGCGCGTGCCCTCCTTCAACGCCACGGCAACGGTCGAGCGCTCCGCGACCAACCAGCTTATGGCCGTCAACGGACCCCTGGCACGCAAGGTCCGCGACCTGCGCATCGGTCTTGCCGCAATGTCGGGCAGCGATGCGCGCGACCCGGTGTGGGTCCCGGCGCCGCTGGAAGGGCTGCCCGCCACCACGCCGGTACGTGTGGCGCTGGTCGCGCAGCCAGCGGGGCAGTACACGCATCCCGCCGTCGCCGAGGCGGTGCGCAAGGCGGGCAAGGCGCTGGCCGACAACGGCTACGCCGTCGAGGAAGTCGAGCCGCCATCGTTCGAAGCCGCCATAAGGGTGTGGCGCAAGCTGGTCTTCACCGAAACCCGGCACTTGACGTACGAAAGCATCGAGAAGCTGGGCGATGCGCAGGCGCGCAAGAGCGCCGGTCTGTGGCTGGAAATCCAGCCGGACATCACGCTGAAGGAGTACATGCAGGGCCTGGCCGAGGTGCTGACCCATCGCCGTGCCTGGAGCCTGTTCATGGAAACGTACCCGCTCGTGATCGGCCCCAACTCGGGCGACCTGCCCTTCGAGGTCGGCTTCGACTGCAAGGACGTGCCCACCTTCCGGCACGTGCTCGACGCCCAGGCCCTGATGACGGTCGTCAACATGCTGGGCCTGCCCTCGGTGGCAGTGCCGGTGGGCACCACGGCCGTGCCAGACGCGCCGCGCGGCCTGCCGCTGGGCGTGCAGATCATCGCCCCCCGCTTCCGCGAGGATCTGGCGCTGGATGCCGCAGAGATCGTCGAAGCCGTGCATGGAGTAGCGACGCCCATCGATCCCGCGTGGTGATGCATGGCGCTGTTCGACGCGCATTTCCACATCATCGACCCGCGCTTCCCGCTGGTCATCCACGACGGCTTCATGCCGCCACCCTACACCGTGGACGACTACTGGGCGACGGCCGGGCCGCTGGGCGTCGCCGGCGGGGCGATCGTCTCCACACCTTTCCAGGCGTACGACCAGGGCTGTCTGCTGGACGCGCTGGCGCGTTTCGGCCCTTGCTATGTCGGCGTCACGCAACTGCCGGAAGACGTCGACGACCAGACCATCCGCTACCTCGACAGCGCCGGGGTGCGGGCCCTGCGGTTCGATTTCCTTCACGGCATGGCCGGCGATCCCGCCGCGATGGCGCGCATGGCGCACCGCGTCTTTGATCTCGCCGGTTGGCACATCGAGCTCTGCCTCGACGGCTACACGCTGCATGAGCTCAAACCGACGCTGCTGGGTCTGCCGCGCGTGGTGATCGAGCATCTCGGTTTCACCGCCAATGCCCTGCCCGCCCTGCTGGAGCTGGTCTGGCGTGGCGCCAAGGTGAAGGCCAGCGGCTTCGGCCGGGTGTCGCTGTCGGTGCGCGCCACGCTGCAGGCCATCGCCGAGGCAGATGAAACCGCGCTGATGTTCGGCACCGACCTGCCCTCGCTGCGCGCCGAACGGCCATTCTACCCCAGCGACATCAGCCTGATCGCCGGCACGCTCGATCCCGGCCGTGCCGAACGCGCCCTCTTCCACAACGCCATCGCCTGCTACCGCCCCGCTCAGGTGCCGGTGTAGTCAGCCTCTCTGGCGGTGCTCAGCCCGTGGGGACGACGAACAGCATGAAGGCTGCCAGCAGCAGTGCCGCGGCCACGATTGAGGCGAGATAGGAGAGCGCATCGCGCAGCAGGGATGGCGGGCGCACCGTCACGGACGGCTCGAGGCGGATACGCTCCGGCCGCTCCGCGCCGGGATGCGCCAGTTCGGCAGCGTGGCGCAGCCCCAGCTCGCCGCTGGCCACGATCAGGCGCGCTTCCTCCGCCGCCGCACGGCTTGCGCGCTGCCTGCGCGACCTGCCGGCGGACAGGCGGCGCCACCAGTCGCGCAGCCACAGCCTGAGGCGCGGCATGGCTATGTCAGGTCGTTGATATCGCCGGCCTCCGGCGTCTTCGGCGGCACCTTTTCGGCCGGATCGTTGCGCGTGCGTTCATCGGGCACGCCGCTGTTCGGCCTGTTCTCGGGCGCACCACGATCGCGACGCCGCCGCCCCGCGGGCTTGCCCGGCGTACCCGGACCACAGGGCGGCGGCGGTTCGGGCAGTCCAGAAGGGTCGTTCTGCTCGCGCACGCGCCTCTCCTTCACGTAAAGCACAGCGTCAGTCCGGTGACGGCGGCCGGCGGGGATCCTCGGAGTCCCAGTCTTCGTCCTCCTCCTCCGGAACGATCTGGTCCGGCGGGTCGATCCGCTCATCGACCGTTTCGTCATCAAGATCTTCGCCGATCCGGCGCCGCGGCACCGCCGGCCCGGAGAAGAATGCGCCTTGCACAGGCAATGGAAAGATCGGTGTGTCTGGTGCGTCTGGCATGGCAACGCCCTCCCCGCCGTCCGCGTGACAGTCAGAAAACGGCACTCGTCAGCCAAGGTTGCACGACAACGCAGCCACTCCTGCGCGCGGCAATCTGCTCTCAATATGCGGCCAGCCCGAACGGATTCAACTCAACGTACCGATTTCCGGTGAGCCCCTGTCGGATTGTCCTTCTGCTGGACGTCCTTTGTGTGCCGAAAAGGACCGACCGCAAGATGAAGGAGTACGCCGCATGATTACGATTTCCGCCTTCCGATGGGTTCCGGATTTCGCCCGGGGCCAGGTGCGCGACTTGCGCGTGCGCTGGGCGCTGGAGGAAGCCGGCCTCTCCTACAGGAGGCGCCTGCTGGAGCAGGGCGATCAGGACAAGCCGGATTACCGCGCGCTGCAGCCGTTCGGGCAGGTGCCGATGCTCGAGGAAGACGGCTTCGTCCTCTTCGAGTCCGGCGCCATTGTGCTGCATATCGGTGAAAGGAGTGAAACGCTCCTGCCAAGGGATCCGCAGGCGCGCGCACGCGCCACGCAATGGCTGATCGCCGCCCTCAATTCGATCGAGCCGTTCCTCCTCAGCGTCGCGCTGATCGATCTGTTCTACGTCAACGAGGAATGGGCGAAGCTGCGCCGCCCCGGCGCCGTCGAGTTTGCCCAGAAGCGCCTGTCCGCACTGTCGAAATCACTCGGCGACAAGCCATATCTTGACGGCGAGCGCTTCACGGCCGGCGATCTGATGATGACGACGGTGCTGCGGATCCTCAATCACACCGACATCGTCACGCGCGACAGGCGTCTGGCGGCATACATCGAACGCTGCACCGCCCGGCCTGCCTTCAAGCGCGCGCTCGATGCGCAGATCGGCGATTTCCGGGAGGCGGCATAACCCGCAAGGCGGGCGCGCGCCATCAACTGGATGGCGCCCGCCCGGACGGAGATTATTTGTACTCCACCAGCACTTCCCGATACGGCGCGGAGCCGACGTTGCGGGCCTTGTGCCTGGCGGGAACGCGCATGCCCTTTCCAGGTTCGGAGAGGACTTCCAGAAAGCCGTTGTCGAGCTTCAGCGAATAGATCGCGCCCGTCGGAATATCGAGCGTACCCAGGTCCTTTCCTTGCTCGTCGAAGACCTGCAAGGGCGCGCCGCTGATCGCATACCACATGTAGCTGTGCTCATGGGTATGCATCGGCGTTTCCTCACCCGGGGCAAGCACGAAGTTCCAGACGATGACCTTGTCGTTCTCGAACACTTTTTCCGTCCCTACGCCAGCCATGGCTTCCTCCTTTGATAGCTGCCGATAGAGCTTCGTCGACATGGTTTGAGATTGCCGAACCACACTCCGGGTTTTCCATGTTGTCAATCGCAACGGACGGCGCGAAGGGGCCCTGTTGCGCTGGAACGGAAGGCCGCAAAGGTGATCGGGATCGCGATCAGAACGGGCCCTTGTTCGCCGTTACAGACGTAACCGGACTCTCTCGTTCCGAAATCAACGGGTAACGGCGCATCCCGATGTTGACGACCAACGAGATGGCCACGGGTCTCACGCCTGTGCCGATGACCCGCAGGGCCGCTTTATGAGCGCGGCCCTGCATTCGGTTACCTGATGACCCGGCTGGCTCCGCTAGCCCATACGAACGGTGTCAAGAAGCCTTCATGGTGAGCTTGTCGAACCATGAAGGCTTGGCAGAGCGGCGGTGCGGGCCGCTTCATGGTTCGACAAGCTCACCATGAAGCGGATGTCTGTCGCTAAACGTCTCTCAGCGGAGCCAGCCGGGTAATCAGGTTCGGTTATATCCGGCAGACGAGGCCAGGACATGTCATTGATCATCCGTCCGGCAGCCGGGCATCCGCACGCCGGTTCGCCTCTCGCGGTATGGCGGCGGGTATTGCCGGCTCGCCTCTCTCATCAGGCGAATGCCGTCCGCCTGTCGATCGATCGAGGCCGTCAGCGACGTGCGCTCGGCGCACTTGATGACCGTTTGCTGCGCGATGTCGGTCTGACACGGGCAGAGGCCCGGCGCGAGTGTGCGAAACCGTTCTGGAAGCGGTGAGGTCGTGCCGGTAGTCCGGCGACGATCGCTGGTAAACACCGGGCGCCATTGCGCTGGTGATGCCATGACGACGTCATTCATGGCGGGCATGGATCCCCTGCCACGCTGGTCGTTCGGACGCGTGAGCCTGCTGGGCGATGCGGCGCATCCGATGTACCCCGTCGGCAGCAACGGCGCGAGCCAGGCGATCCTCGATGCAAGCTGCCTGGCGCGATGTCTGGCCTCGACACCGTCGGTGGCAGCAGCGCTGGCCGCCTACGACGCAGAGCGCCGCCTGGCAACTGGCGCAATCGTGCTGACCAACCGCAAGGGCGGACCGGAAGGCGTAATCGACATGGTTGAGGCGCGAGCGCCGGACGGGTTCGGCGACATTGAACAGGTGGCAAGCTACGCCGAGCGCGAGGCAGTCGTGCGCGGCTACGCATCGATAGCCGGCTTTACGCAGGCGCAGGTTAACCAACCCCGCCAGGGCAATCCGGGCGCCGGCTGACTAGCGCGGGCATAGGCGTATCTGAGTGTGCCGGATCAGAACAGGCCCTTGTTCACGGTCCAGCCGCGGGCGGACATGCAGTTCTGCATCAGGCGGCGGCTGCGATTGCGGTCCTCGCGCGCGGCCATGTCGCGCGGGAGCTGGCTGCGGCCGAAGCGCTCGTCGGTCGCGCCCAGGGTAGCCTCGCGGTCGGCGGCGATGTTGCGGTCCTTGACCATGAGGCTGTCCACCTGCGCGCGGCAGAGCGCCTCGTCGGTGCGGCGCTGATCGTCGCTGGCGCCATCGCGGCTGTATTCGGGCGCGTTCGTGCAGGACGCCAGCGTCGCCAGCGTCAAGGCGAGCGCGACAACAACGATCCGGGTCTCCATCAGTGCGCCTGCCGGGCCGCGATGGCCTGCTCGATTGCCTTCAGCGCCGCGTCCGCCTGGCTGGCGTCGGGCCCGCCGCCCTGGGCCATATCCGGCCGCCCGCCGCCGCCCTTGCCGCCCAGCGTCGCCACGGCCGCGCGCACCAGATCGACGGCGCTGAGGCGTCCGGCGAGGTCGTCCGTAACGCCCACCACGGCCGAGGCCTTGCCGTCCTCGACCCCGACCAGCGCCACCACGCCCGACCCGACCTGCTTCTTGAAGTCGTCAGCCATGCCCTTGAGGTCCTTGCCCGGCACGCCGTCGAGGCGCCGCGCGATCAGCCGCACGCCGGCGATCTCGCGCGCGCCCGCATCGGCCTGCGTACCGCCGCCGCCGGCCAGCGCCAGTGCGCGGCGCATTTCAGTGAGCTCGCGCTCCATCTTCCGCTGCGCCTCGACCAGGCTGGCGATCCGTGCGGGTACCTCGTCGGGCCGCACGCGCAGCGTCGCAGCAGCCTCGGCCAGACGCTCTCCCTGGTCGCGCACCCAGACTTCGGCGGCAGCGCCGGCCACCGCCTCGATGCGGCGCACGCCGGCCGCCACCGCGCTCTCCGACACGATCTTGAACAGGCCGATATCGCCCGTACGCCGGGCATGGGTGCCGCCGCACAGCTCGACCGAATAGGTTTCTCCGTGCGCACCGCCCATGCTGAGCACGCGCACCTCGTCGCCATACTTCTCGCCGAACAGCGCCATGGCACCGGCCTTGATCGCTTCCTCCGGTGTCATCAGCCGCGTCTCGACAGGGCTATTCAACCGGATATGTGCATTGACCTCTTCCTCGACCTGGCGCAGCTCGCCTGCTTCGACGGCACGGGGATGGCTGATGTCGAAGCGCAGCCGGTCGGGTGCCACCAGCGAACCCTTCTGGGTGACGTGATCGCCGAGCTGGTTGCGCAGCGCCTTGTGCAGCAGGTGCGTCGCGGAATGATGCGCGCGCAGCCCGGCGCGGCGCACGGAATCGATCGCGAGCGAAACGTCCTCGCCCACGTTGATCTCGCCGGATTCGACGGTGCCGATATGGGCGTGCACATCGCCCAGACGCTTCTGGGTGTCGCTGACGATGAAGGTGCCGCCCGGCGCCGTGATCCGGCCGGTATCGCCCATCTGCCCGCCCGACTCGCCGTAAAACGGGGTCTGGTTGACGATCACCTGGCCCTTCTGCCCGGGCTCAAGCACAGGCACTTCCTTGCCCTCGGCAAGGATGGCCACGACCTTGGCCTCCGCCGTCTCGGCATCGTAGCCGAGGAACTCGGTGGCCCCGACCTTCTCGTGCAGGTCGTACCAGATGGCCTCGTTGGCCGCCTCGCCCGAGCCCGCCCAGGCCGCGCGCGCCTTGGCCTTCTGCTCCGCCATGGCCTTGTTGAAGCCGTCAAGGTCGACGCCGATCTGACGCGCCCGGAGCACGTCCTGCGTCAGGTCCAGCGGGAAGCCGTATGTGTCGTAGAGCCGGAAGGCCACGTCGCCCTTCAGCGTGCTGCCGGGGGCAAGCGAGCCGGTCTCTTCCTCGAGCAGGCGCAGCCCCGTGCCCAGCGTGGCGCGGAAGCGTGTCTCCTCCAGCTTCAGCGTTTCGGTGATCAGCGGCTGCGCCCGCATCAGCTCGGGAAAGGCATCGCCCATCTGATGCACCAGCTCCGGCACCAGACGGTACATCAGCGGGTCCTTCGCGCCCAGCATGTGGGCATGCCGCATGGCGCGCCGCATGATCCGGCGCAGCACATAGCCCCGGCCTTCGTTCGAGGGCAGCACGCCGTCGGCGATCAGGAACGAGGTTGCGCGCAGATGGTCGGCGATGACCTTGTGCGACGCCGCCTGCGGGCCGTCGGGATCGACACCCGTCGCCTCGGCCGAGGCCTCGATCAGGGCGCGCATCAGATCGATGTCGTAGTTGTCGTGCTTGCCTTGCAGGACGGCGGCGATGCGCTCCAGCCCCATGCCCGTGTCGATCGACGGACGCGGCAGGTCCACGCGCTGGTCCTTCGTGACCTGCTCGAACTGCATGAAGACAAGGTTCCAGATCTCGATGAAGCGATCGCCATCGGCATCGGGGGAGCCCGGCGGTCCGCCCGGAATGCCCTCGCCGTGGTCGTAGAAGATCTCCGAGCAGGGACCGCACGGGCCGGTATCGCCCATGGCCCAGAAATTGTCGGATGTCGGAATGCGGATGATCTTCGAGTCCGGCAGGCCCGCGATCTTTTTCCAGTAGCGGGCGGCATCGTCGTCGGTGTGGAACACTGTGACCAGCAGCCGCTCCTTCGAAAGGCCGTACTCCTTCGTGATGAGGTTCCAGGCCAGCTCGATCGCACGCTCCTTGAAGTAGTCGCCGAAGGAGAAATTGCCCAGCATCTCGAAAAACGTATGGTGGCGCGCCGTATAGCCGACATTCTCCAGATCGTTGTGCTTGCCGCCGGCGCGCACGCATTTCTGCGACGTCGCCGCGCGGCTATAGGATCGCTTCTCAAGGCCGGTAAAGACGTTCTTGAACTGCACCATGCCGGCGTTGGTGAACATCAGCGTTGGGTCGTTACGCGGCACAAGCGGGCTCGACTCCACGATCTGATGCTGGTGATCGCGGAAGAACTCCAGGAATTTCCGTCTTATTTCACTTGCCGTCGCCATTTGCCGCCGATCCTGTGGGAAACCGGGGTTCTTACCCTGCCAGCCGGTGCGGTGTCCACACAGCGGCCGGCGCCGCTGCCGGCGAATGGCAGCCTTTGCCGATCAGGTGTATACCCCTGCCACCGGGAAACGCCCGACAGGGACGGCCTGTTGCACAACCCGGAATCAGCCGCTGGAGATCGAGCATGAGCCCTGCCGGGACGGCCCCGCCCGAGATGGCGACCGGCAATCTCAGGATGAGCGTCGGCGGGCTCGTCATCCAGGCCCGCATCACGGCACCGACCGCCCCGGTGAAGCAACAGGCGGTGCTGCCGGCCTTGCAGGGTCTCGTGAACGCAGTTGTCTCGGCCTCCGAACAGGAGCTGGCCGGTGCCGGCAAGACCGTGTCGTGCAAGGCCGGCTGCGGTGCCTGCTGCCGCCAGGCCGTGCCGATCTCGGTACCGGAGGCGTATTTCATTCAGGAACTGGTCGAGCAGATGCCCGAGCCGCGGCGCAGCGCGATCAAGGCCCGTTTCGCCGAGGCGGGCCAGCGACTGAGGGACGCGGGCCTGCACGATGCGGCCATGCGGATCGGGGAAATGGGAGTCGAGGCCCGGCAGGTCTTCGATCAGGCCTATTTCAGGCTCGCAATCGCCTGCCCCTTCCTGGAGGACGAGAGCTGCTCCATTCACCCGGATCGCCCGCTGGCCTGCCGCGAGTACCTCGTGACGTCACCCCCGACGCGGTGCGCGAGTCCGCATGAAGGCGGCATCAACGTCGTGCCCGTCCCCAAGCTCTCGACGCTGCTGCGGTTCTCCGGTGGCGAAAGCGGCGAGTACCCTGCGGCGGTCAGCCTGTCGGTGGCGCTCGCATGGGCCGACCGCCATCCCGACACGCTGCCCCTGCGACCGGGCACGCAATGGGTGCAGGATTTCCTCGGCCGCATGGCACGCCCGCCGGCCCAGCAGGCGGCGGCACAGCCGTCGCCGCCAGCAACGGCCGCCAGCCCAGGGCAGGACGGCAGCGTTGTTGCCGGCGTCCGCCTGCCCTCTGGCAAGGTGCGTGCCGAGGCCTTGCTGCCGGTCCTGCAGAGGCTGGCCGATGAGGCTGCACGAACCGTGACAGCGCAGGCCGAGGCGATCGGCGATGCCATCGCCTGCAGAGCAGGATGCGGCGCGTGCTGCCGCCAGATCATTCCCGTCAGCGCCATCGAAGCCCGCCGCCTGGCGGCGCTGGTCGATGGCATGCCCGAACCCCGGCGCAGCACAATCCGCAAGCGCTTCGCCGCCGCCGAGCAACGGCTGTCGGCGTGGGAGCGGCTGGGCGAACTCGACACCCTGCTCGCCGAGGGCCGGGGCGATCCCCGGCTGGCGATCGACTACATGAGGCTGAAGCTGGCGTGCCCGTTCCTCGAGGACGAGAGCTGCTCAATCTATCACGACCGGCCGCTGATCTGCCGCGAATACCTCGTCACGTCGGACCCGAAATTCTGCTTCGCGCTCGATGACGAGCTGGCACGGGTGAAGCGTGTGCCGTCCGCCCGGCTGGCAACGGCGCTGGACCATCTGTCGGCGGATGACGGGCCACGCCGCGCGCGCACCGACATGATCCGCATGCTGAGCTGGGTTGCCGCCCATCCCGAGACGTCGGCGGAGCTGCCCGCAGCGCTCTGGCTGGAGCGCTTCGCGACGCGTCTGCGGGAGGCCCAGGCGGCCGCCGAAGCCCGGGGCGGCCGGGTGCCCGAAATCGCCGCGCTCGTGCCCCTGGGTGGCCGCGGTGCGCATCGGGACGACAGCCGCCCCGATGCCGCAAGCCAGGTCGAGGTCGCGATTCCGCCGGGCATGGTGTCGGCGGCGGACATGCTGCCGACGTTCGGCGCCTTCGCCAACGCCATGGTGCAGGACGTCATCGCCGCGAGCGCCGCGAAGGGCAAGCCGATCTCGTGCCGCGCGGGCTGCACGGCCTGCTGTCACGAGCTGCTGATCGTTTCTTCGCTGGAAGCCCGCCGCATTGCGACGCTGGTCGAGGACATGCCGGAACCCCGCCGCAGCGAGGTCCGCGCGCGTTTCGCCGAGGCGGAGCGGCGCATCGCCGGGTGGGATCGCGCTGCCGAATTCGAGCAGGGTCTCGCACAGGGCGCGTGGAAAGACGGCGATCTCCCCGCGGCCTGGTTCGGCCTCAAGATACCCTGCCCGCTTCTCGAAGGCGGAAGCTGCTCGATCTACGAGGAGCGACCGTTGGTCTGCCGCGAGCACATGGTGACATCGCCGGCGGAAAACTGCGCACGCTCGGATGATCCCTCGGTGCAGATCGACGTGCTGCCCAGCGCGCTCACCTATCTTGCGCTTCGGCATCTGGCGCCGCTGTCCAGCGCCGGCGAGAATCAGGGTATTCCGCTGGTACGCGCGCTGCGCTGGGCGGCCACACATCCCGCGCCACCGGGACCGCTGCTGCCGGCACAGATCTGGCTGAACCGGTTCTTCGACCGGCTGCACAACGTCAAGCGCTATGGCTACGCGGTGGAATCGATCGTCGAGGACACCAGCGCGGCCGAATCCGGTTGACACCCCGCCTGCGTTACGAGAAGAGTGCCGCCGCGATGATCAGGACCGCAACGCTTCGACGCCGACGCCACATGCACCCTCTCCCGGGGCCGCGTGGGCGTGCGCATGGGCATCGGATCCGCTGACCGATCCTGCCATCGTTGCAAACCGCAAGAGGCCACGGGCGTTACCGTGGTCTTTTTTTGTTTTGCAGGCCACGGCACGCCTTCTCCGGAGAGGACATGCCATGAGCCCGCTTTCGACGCACAGCCTGATGGACATCACCGCCCGGCCCGACGCCGTCTTCGTGCGCGGCGAGAGAAGCTGGCTGATTGATCATCGCGGCAAGCGCTATCTCGACTTCGTCCAGGGCTGGGCCGTGAACACGCTGGGCCACTGCCCGCCGGAAATCGCGCGGGCGCTGGCCGAACAAGCCGCCAAGCTGATCACGCCCAGCCCTGCCTTTTACAACGAGCCCGCCCTGCAGCTCGCCAACCTGCTGACGCGGCATAGCTGCTTCGACCGCGTGTTCTTCTGCAACAGCGGCGCGGAGGCCAATGAAGGCGCGATCAAGCTGGCGCGCAAATGGGGCGCGCGTCACAAGAACGGCGCTTACCGCATCATCACCTTCGACGGCGGCTTTCACGGCCGCACGCTTGCCACCATGTCGGCTTCTGGCAAGCCGGGCTGGGACACGCTGTTCGAGCCCAAGGTTCCGGGTTTCGCGAAGGCTGCGCTCAACGACATCGCGTCGGTCGAGGCACTGATCGACAGCGAGACGGTCGCCGTGATGCTGGAGCCGGTGCAGGGCGAATCGGGCGTCGTGCCTGCGACTGTGGAATTCATGTGCGCGCTTCGCGAGCTCACGCAGCGCAAGGGATTGCTGCTGATCTTCGACGAGATCCAGACCGGCATGGGGCGCTGCGGAACGCTGTTCGCGTATCAGCACTATGGCGTCGAGCCCGACATCATGACGCTGGGCAAGGGCATTGGCGGGGGCGTGCCGCTGGCCGCGCAGCTCGCGCGCGAGGAAGTTTGCTGCTTCGAGCACGGCGACCAGGGCGGCACTTTCAACGGCAACCCGCTGATGGCCGCCGTCGGCGTCGCCGTGATGCAGGTGCTGCTGGCCCCCGGTTTCCTTGAGCAGGTGCGTAGCAGCGGCGATCACCTTGCACAGCGCCTGGCCGGGCTGGCCGCGGAGTTCGGTCTGCCGGGCGAACGCGGCCTTGGCCTGCTGCGCGCACTGGTGCTCGCCACACCGGATGGTGGGCGGATCGTCGAGGCGGCACGCCTGTTGCAGCCGGTTGGCCTGCTGCTCAACGCGCCGCGTCCCAACCTGCTGCGCTTCATGCCCGCGCTGACGGTCAGCGCGGCCGAGATCGACCAGATGATCGGCCTTCTGCGTCAGGCACTGCACCAGGTGGGCGCGCAGCCCAGGGCGGCATAAGGCAGAAAGAGAAAAGCGGGCGGCGCCGTGGATGCGCCGCCCGCCAGGTGCCGTCGTGTCACGACACCAGATGTCCGGGAATGCAGGGTTGGAAGTCCCGGACTTCATGCCGGAGAGAATTTGTGCCGGCGGCCTCGCCGCATGGCGGTCCGGCCGCCGGCCAGGGCCCCTCGCCCCTGAACCTCGGGAAGCGCCTAGTCGTCCTCGTCGGCGGCGGCGGAGGCGTCCATTAGCGCGTTGGACAGGATGCCGGCATTGGCGCGCACCGCATTCTCGATCGCGTCGGCCATCTCGGGGTGCTCGCGCAGAAACTGCTTGGCATTCTCGCGACCCTGGCCGATGCGCTGGCCGTCATAGGAGAACCACGAGCCCGACTTCTCGACGATGCCGGCCTTCTGCCCCAGATCAATCAGCTCGCCGACCTTGGAGATGCCTTCGCCAT
This sequence comes from Rhodospirillaceae bacterium SYSU D60007, assembly GCA_003574685.1. GTDB lineage: Bacteria > Pseudomonadota > Alphaproteobacteria > Reyranellales > Reyranellaceae > Vineibacter. The sequence continues at coordinate 48,717 of QOCQ01000009.1, read as the reverse complement.
ACATGACGTCGAACTCGACCACCTTGAACGGCGGTGCCACCTTGTTCTTCACCACCTTGACGCGGGTCTGGTTGCCGACCACGTCGTCCCGCTCCTTGATGGCGCCGATGCGCCGGATGTCGAGCCGCACCGAGGCATAGAACTTCAGCGCATTGCCGCCGGTGGTGGTTTCCGGATTGCCGAACATCACGCCGATCTTCATGCGGATCTGGTTGATGAAGATCACCAGCGTGTTCGACCGCGAGATGGAGGCCGTGAGCTTGCGCAGCGCCTGGCTCATCAACCGCGCCTGCAGACCGGGCAGCGAGTCACCCATCTCGCCTTCCAGCTCGGCCTTGGGCACGAGTGCCGCCACGGAATCGACCACCAGCACATCGACGGCGCCGGATCGTACCAGCGTGTCGGCAATCTCCAGCGCCTGCTCGCCGGCGTCCGGCTGCGAGATCAGCAGATTGTCGACATCCACCCCGAGCTTCTTGGCATAGCCAGGATCAAGCGCATGCTCGGCATCGATGAAGGCGCAGGTGCCGCCCTTCTTCTGGGCCTCGGCAACGCAATGCAGCGCCAGCGTCGTCTTGCCCGAACTCTCCGGCCCATAGATCTCGACGATGCGGCCCTTGGGCAGACCGCCGATGCCAAGAGCAATGTCGAGCCCCAGCGAGCCGGTCGAGATGGCCTCAATCTCCAGCGCCTCGCGCTGCCCCAGCTTCATGATGGAGCCCTTGCCGAAGGCGCGCTCGATCTGGGCCAGCGCCGCGTCCAGCGCCTTGTTCTTGTTCTCCATGCCGTCCTTCTCGACTACCTTGAGCTGCGCCAGCGACATGCCGACCTCCTTGGTTATCCGGCCGCGGGGGGCCTTTCAATGCCGATAAATCCGAAGGGCAAGCCGACTGTACGCTTTTTGTTCTCCCCGACAAGCCAAAAATTAACCCTTTGATTTGCTTTTCAGACTTGACACACGTTCTTGTAACGTTCGGGTGTACACGACCATAGGTTCGGTTTCGGCCGCATCGCTTCCGGCCCAACCTATCTCCGGCTGCTCGCCTGCTTGTGCCGGCATACCGGTGAAAGCCTTCCTTCGCATTGGAAGTAAAACACGATCGCACGAAAACAAAGCGTCACCTTCAACTGGATGCAAGTAGTTTCCGCGTCTAAAAACCCCGTCTGCCTTTGAACAGGGTGAATATTCGATTTTACATCGTGCTCAAATGGTAGATAGTTTTCTTGCTGGCCGGACGATGGCGAAAGTTGTCCGCATTCTTGTCAGCGTAATCAGGGGAGAAACAGCATGTACATGAGACTCTCTGCTTTGACCGCGACTGCGCTCCTTCTGGCCGCGTGCGGGCAGCCCGAACCGGCTCCGACAACAACAGCGCCGCCGCCGGCGGGAGCGAATTCCTACATGGTGTTTTTTGACCTGAACAGCTCAACGCTGACACCACAGGCGCAGACCACCCTTGGCCAGGCGGCCAGCACATACAAGACGGCCGGTGGCAACGCGGGCGTTTCGGTCGTCGGACATGCCGATCGCTCGGGCCCGGATGCCTACAACATGGCCCTGTCGCTGCGTCGCGCCAACGCGGCCAAGGACGCGCTCGTACGCGGCGGCGTTCCGGCGACGGCGATCGCCGTGACCGCCCGGGGTGAAAGCCAGCCGCTGGTCCCGACCGCGGACGGAGTCGTGGAGCCGCAGAATCGCCGCGACGAGATCGTCATCGGCAAGGCAGTCGCGCGCGACGACCTCGCCTACTGCAAGGCAATGAGTGCCAGCTTCCGGCAATACCTCGGACGGCAGGAGCCGCGCGGTGAGGTGGCACAGGCCATGGACCAGTGCGACAAGGGAAATGCCGCCGAGGCCATCCCGGTACTCGAGAAAGCCCTGACGGACGCCAGAATCCCCTTGCCGGCACGCATGTAGTATCCGCCGGGCGCGCGCCACTCTGCTGGCGCGCTCCAGGCTCAGCCGATCTCCGCGCGGCCGACAGTCAAGCCCGGCCGCATGCCGGTCGCGCGCAGCGCCTCAATGAAGCGGACGAGGTGGCGGTCGCTCCCTTCGGGATGGTCCCCGCCGGCGCGGCGCAGCCCCATGCGCTCGGCATCTGCCGTGCTGCGCATCGGCCGGAACAATGCTGTTTCGGGATCGAAGGCAGAGAGCTCGCCGGTGCGCAGGTCGAAGTACCAGCCATGCACCGCCAGCGTCCCGGCACTCACCCGCTCGCGCACCCAGGGGAACGACAGCACGTTGCCCAGCGAGACGATGACACCAGCCTGCTCAATGGCGCACTGCCGTTCCTCCGGGCTGGCATCGGGCAGGCCGAGAGTGACCATGTCGCGTGCATGACGGACGATGCCGATCCAGTCGGCGAGATATTCGTATTGGGACAGGTGGCTGGCCCCCTCCTCGACCAGCGCCCGCATGCCGCCGCAAAGCGCATGGCCGAGCACGACGATGTGTTCGACGGAGAGGCCACGCACCCCGAACTCCAGCGCCGTGCTGGTGCCGTGATAGCCGGCTGCGTCGGGCTGATGCGGCGGCACGATGGCCGCCACGTTGCGTATGGTCAACAGATCGCCAGGCTGGGTGCGCGTGAGGATCGCCGGATCGACGCGCGAGTCCACGCAGCCGACAATCAGCACCTTGGGCGACTGTCCCTCGCGCGCCAGCCGATCGAAGAGGTCCCGGTTCTCTTTCCAGAAGCCGGCACGGAAATCGGCAAAGCCGTCGATCAGACGTCCGAGCGCCATCGTCCATGAACTCCTTCTGTGATGGTCCATTCCCTTACGGAAACCCGTCGCACCGGGCAATGCCGTGATCCCCGTCCGCCATCCGCCTCCGCGCGGCAAAATACCCCATGGATTTGGACCCAAATCCGGTACTCAGACGGCTTGTAAACGATCCCGTTTATTGCATTGATAGTGCTGCCTTTCTGACTTCATGCATTTTGCGAGGTCACAAACGGTGGCGAGACGCCTTCAAGTTCGTGCTTCACGGCCTCAACGATTTGTTGGAAATAGAAGGAGCGCAATTACCGCGTGCCGGAGGCGCCCGCCAGGGCAACGACGGGTTCATGGAAGTCGCCCCGCAAGGGGCATTCATTTCGAACATTCGTAGAGAGACGCCAGTGCGCCGAAATATTGTGGTGGTCGCGGATGACGATGCCGCCCGGCGGGCGGAAACCGTCGAATGGCTCAACGCTTGCGGCATCGAGGCCCGTCCGCAGCCGGACGGCCCTCCCGGAGCTGCGCTGCTCAATTTCATCCGTGAGTTGCGACCGCGGCTGGTGCTGTGCCGGCCCGGCGCCACCGGCATGGCAATGTTCTATCCCCTGCGGCACATGAAGGAGCCGCCAACAATCGTCGTGCTGAACGACAGCCGTTCGGCAAAGGACGAGGTGCACTACGACGACCGGCTGATCGTGACGTCGATCCGCACGCCGGTCCAGATGGCAGCGCTGTGCCGTTTCATCGGGACAGCGCTGCAGATCACCGCGCGACTTGACGATCCGGAGGATACCGACGCGGGCAGGCTGCTGGTCCATCCGGCCGTCGAGCGGTTCATCGATCCCGACGTGCGCATTGCGCGGCGGAGCAATTCGGCTCGATAGGCGCCGCACCTGTCGGTCTCGACAGCGGCCAGCGGCTGCGGCAGGTTCTCTTCGCCTGCCATTGGACCGAAACCCGGATGATGTCTGCTGCGTTGCTGGTGCGCGATTCGCGCGACGACGATATCCCCGCCATTGCCCGCATCTACGCCTATCACGTGCTGCACGGGCTCGCCTCCTTCGAGGAAGAAGCCCCGTCGGCCGATGAGCTGGCGCGCCGGCGGTCCGGGTATCTTGCCAACGGATATCCATACCTCGTCGCCGAGCGCGGCGGCCGGGTGGTGGGCTATGCCTACGCCGCGGCGTACCGCCCCCGCCCGGCCTACCGCTTTGCCGTCGAGAACTCGATCTATATCGACCAGGAAGACCGCCGCGGCGGCATCGGCTCGGCCTTGCTGCCGGCCCTGATCGAGCGCTGCACGGCGCGCGGCTACCGGCAGATGATCGCCGTCATCGGCGACAGCGCCAATGCGGCCTCGATCGGCCTGCACGCCAAGTTCGGCTTCCGCACCGTCGGCACGCTGCGCGCGATCGGCTGGAAGCATGGCCGCTGGGTCGACAGCGTGCTGATGCAGCGTGACCTGGGCGACGGTGGTTCGACGACGCCCGCCGGCGGTTGACCGTCCGAAACGGGAATCTTCAGCGGTGCAAGGCGCGCGCGGCCGCCGCCAGGGCGCCGGCGCGCGCCGCCACCGCGGCGGCGGTCAGGCCGGGCCGGTACAGCGCCGAGCCGATGCCGAAAGCGTCGGCACCGGCCGCCCAGTAATCCGGCATCGTTCTTTCGCTCACGCCACCCACCGGGATCATCATCGTGTCGCGTGGAAAGACCGCCCGCAGCGCCTTGACCACGGCGGGTGTCAGCATCTCGCCCGGGAATAGCTTCAATGCGTCGGCGCCGGCGGCCAGCGCCGCAAAGCCCTCCGTCGGCGTCGCGACGCCCGGCACACACACCAGTCCGTTCGCCTTGGCATGAGCCACAAGCGCATGGTCGGCATGCGGCATGACGATCAGCCGGCCGCCGCCTTCGGCCACAGCGTCCACGTCGGCGGGCGTCATCACCGTGCCAGCGCCCACGAGGACCATGGGATGCGCTGCCGCCAAAAGGCGGATGCTGTCGATCGGCCGGGGTGAGTTTAGCGGCACTTCAAGTACGCCAAAGCCGGCATCGACCAGCGCCTTGCCGATGGCAGGCGCCTCATCGGGCGTCAGCCCCCGCAGGATGGCGATCAGCGGACAGGCCGTCAGCGCAGCACGCAGATTGCCAGTGTTCAGCGACATACCGTCCTCCGCGCGGAGTCATGGCGCGATCATGCCGGCGGTGCGGGCGAGGCGCCACAGGCCACGCGGCGTCACCTCCGCATCGGCAATGTGCGCGGCGATTCCTGCCATCCCCAGCACCTCCGCATAGCGCTGGCAAAGCACTGCATCGCCGATCAGATGAACGCGCGCGGCGCCATCGCCGATATCCGGCATGCGGCGCGCCGCGCAAATCTCGGCGCCGATCAGAAGCCCGGACAGGAAACTGGGAGCGGCCGCTTCGCCGAGCCCGCCCAGCAGTCCCCGCGTACGTACGCCGAAAAGACGGCGTGTGAGCTGGTTGCCGTGCTCCAGCCCGTCAGCCGCGCCGGCCGCGAACGCCCCGGCGTCGTGCGATGCGTCGACGGACATCATGCGGCCCAGGATCGAGTGGCCGCGCAGCACGGCAAAGAGCTCGCCGGTCATCCACGTCGCAATGCCGACAATGCCGCCTGCTTCGACACGCACCCATTTGCTGTGCGTACCGGGCAGGATGAAGACACCATCCTGCGCGCCGCTCTCCAGTGCTCCGAACACCTGCGTTTCCTCGCCACGCATGACATCCGCCATGTTGTCGGGCGCCTGCCACGACAGGCCGGGCACAATGCGCAAGGACAGGTCCTTCCCTTCGACCGCAATGCAACGGCATGCCACGTCCGCAAAGCCGGCGGGGCAGTGCACGTACGGTGCCTCCAGCCAGCCCTGCCGGCTGCCGATCATGCCGGCGGCAATGATGGGCAGGGCCGGCGACGCCGCGCGCCAGCCGCCGGTGAAGGCGTGGCACGCCTCTTCGAAAGAGCCCTCCACCGCCATGATGCCCGGCCCGCCCGTGCGCCGGTCCAGCACTGCGCCATCGGCCGAAACCAGCCAGCCGCGCAGCGCGGTCGTGCCCCAGTCCAGACAGATGAGCGCGCCCGTCATGTGCTGCTGTCCTCGTGGAAATCGCCGTCGGCATGCGCCATGCTAGACTTTGAACCTGCCTCTGCGGCAACTTGCGTTTTCAGGGCCGTCCGGGGTTGGGGATGACAGCAAGCAGGATCGGGAAAACGGGCGTGAAGAAAAAGGCGCCAGCGGCCCGCAAGGTGCCGCGGGAGAAGGTCGCTTCCGCCAAGTCGCGGCGCGCGGTCAGGAAAGCCACGCCGAAAGAAGCGCAAGTGTCATGGGGCGCCATGGTCGAGTCTCTGAATGCGCGGGTTGCGGCACGGCCCATACCGGTGTGGGACATCGTGGCGCTGCAAATGGCCGCCGCCGCCGAGCTGCCGCCGCCGCTGCTGCGCATGGCCAATGTCGATGCGGATGCACCGGATGCCATGCGCGCACGGCAGTTCATCGCCATGGCGCGCGCCTGCGTTGCGGATCTGCACAGCGACCGGCCGCTGGCGGCGCGCGAAAACATGGCGCGCTTTCTCCTGCATGTGGCCTGGCACAGCAGCCGCCTGCGGGTTCGCCGCGGCGATCCGGCCGAGCCAGAGCCGCCCCAGGCCGTGACAGGCGGCCTCATTCCCTTCGAGGCCCACCGCGCCAAGGACACGCTGATCCACATGGCCCGCACGCCGCCCGACCGTGTGGCGCACCGGCTGGGCGAGCTCTCCGGGCTGGGCTGGCCCGGGCTGGTGCGTTGCGCCCACTCGCTGCCGGACTGGGGTCCCGGCGGGCGCGGGGCGGCGTTCCCCGAAGGCCACCCGCTGGAAGCACTGCTGGCCCGCAACGACCAGTTCAACGTCTATCTGGCCCGTGCCGCGTTCCTGCTGATCCCGCCGGCGGTGCCGATCGGCAACACCAACCACGCGCAGTACTGGTTCACGTTCTGGCGCATCGCCGCCCCCGACCCCGACGCAGCGCAGCTCGCATTCCGCATCGACGCCGATGAGGCAGACGCCCTGATCGATGCTTAACCCCGGAGGTGGCAGGCGACGAAGTGGCCGGGGGACGATTCTTTCAGTTCCGGCACCTTCTCGCTGCACAGCGGCAGCTTGCGGATCGGACAGCGGGTATGGAAATGACAGCCCGACGGCGGCCGGATCGGGCTGGGGACGTCGCCCTGCAGCATGATGCGCTGCCGCTTGACCGACGGATCGGGGATCGGCACCGCCGACAGCAAGGCCTCGGTGTAGGGATGAAGCGGCTTCGTATAGAGGTCCCGCGACGAGGCGATCTCGACGATACGGCCGAGATACATCACCGCCACGCGCGTGCTGATATGTTCGACCACCGACAGGTCGTGGGCGATGAAGAGATAGGTCAGGCTGAACTGCTCCTGCAGGTCCTCGAGCAGATTGATGACCTGGGCCTGGATCGACACGTCCAGCGCCGAAACCGGCTCGTCGCACACGATCAGCTTGGGCGACACCGCCAGCGCGCGGGCGATGCCGATGCGCTGCCGCTGGCCGCCCGAGAACTCGTGCGGAAAGCGCCGCATGTGATCGGCATTGAGCCCGACCGTCTCCAGCAGCTCGACGATCCGCTCCTCATACTGCCGGCGGTTCTTCGCAAGGCTATGAATCGTCAGCGCCTCACCGATGATGGCGCCCACGGTCATGCGCGGGTTGAGCGAGGCATACGGGTCCTGGAAGATGATCTGCATGTCGCGGCACAGCGCGCGCAATTCGCCCTTGCCGAGCGCCGGCACATTCTTGCCTTCGAACCAGACCTCGCCCGACGTCGGCTCGATCAGCCGCAGGATGCAGCGCCCCGTCGTCGACTTGCCGCAACCCGATTCGCCAACCAGCCCCAGCGTCTCGCCGGCACCCAGCTCGAAGCTCACGCCGTCCACGGCGTGCACGCGATCCACCTCGCGGCGCAGCAGGCCACCCTTCACCGGGAAATGCTTCACCAGATTCTTGACTCGCAGCAGCGGCTCGACCATCGGGCGGTATTCCTTGCGAATCCCTAGAGTATGCACCGGACCTTGTGCCCGGGCGCGACCTCGCGCAGCTCGGGCATGGCCTCGATACAGGCGGCGCGCGCATGGCGGCAGCGTGGCGCAAAGCGGCAGCCGGCCGGCGGGTTAAGCAGGCTGGGCACGACACCGCCGATCGCCTCCAGCCGCGTCTTGTGGGTGGCGGCCGTGTCGATGCGCGGTATCGAGCGGATCAGGCCTTGCGTATAGGGATGCCGCGGGGCGCGGAACAGCTCGCCTACCGGCGCCTCCTCCACTACCTTGCCGGCATACATCACCACGACGCGCTGCGCCGTTTCGGCGACCACGCCCATGGCGTGGGTGATCAGCATCACCGCCATGCCGAACTTCGCCTTCATCTCCCCAAGCAGCTCCAGGATCTGGGCCTGGATGGTGACATCGAGCGCCGTCGTCGGCTCGTCGGCGATCAGCAGCTTGGGATTGCACGACAGCGCCATGGCGATCATCACGCGCTGGCGCATGCCGCCCGAGAACTGGTGCGGATAGTCGTGCACCCGGCGCTCCGGGTTCGGAATGCGCACCAGCCGCAGCATCTCGATGGTCTTGTCCAGCGCCTCCTTGCGATTGAGCCCCTCGTGCAGGCGGACGACCTCGGCGATCTGGTCGCCAACGGTGAAAACAGGATTGAGCGAGGTCATCGGCTCCTGGAAGACGATTGCGATTTCCTTGGCGCGGATCCTGCGCATCTCGTCCGGCCCGTAGGGCACGATATCCTTGCCCTGCCAGAGGATCTGTCCGCCGGCAATGTAGCCCGGCGGCATGGCGATCAGCTTCATCGTCGTGAGCGCCGTCACGGTCTTGCCGCAGCCTGACTCGCCGACTACCCCGACCGTCTCGCCGCGGTCGATGCTGATATCAACCCCGTCAACCGCGTGCACCGGACCATCGTCGGTGCGGAAGTACGTCTTCAGTCCGCGAATCTCGAGCAGCCGCTCGGCCATGAAGTCACCCTGTTCGCTCTCGCTTTATTGGTGGACCGCCTCGAGCTTGTAGCCGTCGAGGTCGATCACGAAGGCCGCATAGTAGGTGGCACTGTAGTGCGGCCGCAAACCCGGCGCACCTGCATCGCGGCCACCGGCCGCCATCGCCGCGGCATGGAAGGCATCCACCGCGGCCCGGCTGGGGGCATCGAACGCCAGATGGAAGCCTGGTCCCGGGGGGATCACCTGCCCCGGACGCGCGAATAGCGCCAGCTTGTCGCCGCCGCCCTTCGGGCCGAAACCGGCACCCCGCTCGTTGCTCCAGACCCGTACGAAGCCCAGCGGCGCCAGGATCCGGTCATAAAACTGCACCGCCCGCCCCAGGTCCTCAACGCCAAACGACAGATGGCCAAGCATGCTCTAAGGCCTGAAAACTGCCCTTCCCCCGGAGGGGGAAGGTACCCGAAGGGCGGCAGGGGGATGGTGCAACACCTGCGGCGTCGTGCTGGTTGAGGCATCCCCCTTCCGGCGCTGCGCGCCACCTTCCCCCTCCGGGGAAAGGTCCATGAAGAGGCGCAACAACTTCATATGCCTACATCACCTTGCGCGGGTCGAGGGCATCGCGCAGGCCATCGCCAATGAAGTTGATGGTCAGCACCGCGAGGAAGATGGCGGTGCCCGGCGCCAGCACCCAGTGCGGAGCGAAATCGATATTGTCCTTGGCATCGAACAGCATGCGGCCCCAGGTGGGGATGTCCGGCGGAAAGCCCAGGCCGAGGAACGACAGGGTTGATTCAGCGATGATCGCCGCGGCAACGTCGATGGTGGCGGCGACGATAACGGGGCCCAGCGAGTTCGGCAGGATGTGGCGTACCACCTGCCGCGGGACCGATGCGCCAAGGGCGCGCGCTGCCTCGACGAACTCCTTCTCCCGCAGCGAGAAGAACTGTGCCCGTACCAGGCGCGCGACCGGCATCCAGCGGAAGCCGCCGATCACGATGACGATAAGGATGAAAATCCCGAACTCGGGCCCTGCGATTTCCTTGAGCGGATCGCGGAACAGGTAGATCAGCAGCAGCAGCAACGGCAATTGCGGCAATGAGAGGAAGAGATCGGTCAGCCACATCAGCGCCGCATCGACGCTGCCGCGCGAGATGCCGGCAATGGCGCCAATGACGATGCCCACAAAGATCGCCACGGCCATGGCCGCCAGCCCCACGGCCAGCGAGATACGCCCGCCGTAGAGCATGCGCGCGAGGATATCCTGGCCCAGATCGTCAGTGCCCAGCGGATGCGCGAGCGACGGCCCCTGAAGCATGGCGGCGAAATCGATCTCGTTGATCGGCACGCTCCACACCAACGGACCGATGGCCACCGCCAGAATCATCAGGCCCAGCACCACGACGCCGCCCACCGCCAGGCGGTGCCGGCGGAAACGGCGCCATGCCTCGCGCCACGGCGAGACGCGCTTGGCCGAGGCCGTTCGCGCCTGGGCGCTAGCGATAGGAGATACGAGGGTCGAGCCAGCCATAGAGAACGTCTGCGATCAGGTTGAAGAGAATGACCAGGCACGCGAAGACGAAAGTGACCGCCATGATCACCGGCGTGTCGTTGGCCAGGATCGAGCTGATCAGCAACGAGCCGATGCCGGGTATCCGGAAGATCTGCTCGGTGACGATGGCGCCGCCGAACACCGCCGGCATCTGCAGTGCGACCAGCGTGACCACCGGGATCAGCGCGTTACGCACCACATGCTTGCCGATCACTATCCGTTCCGCGAGTCCCTTGGAGCGCGCCGTCGTAACGTAGTCCAGCCGGATCACGTCAAGCACCGCGGACCGCACATAGCGCGTCATCGAGGCGCCCTGGAACAGGCCGAGCACGGTGATCGGCATGATCGCCTGCCGCAGGTGCCCCCACCACCATCGCCATCCGGTTTCGTTGACTTCCGTGTAAACGAACGGCAGCCAGTCCAGATAGATACTGAACAGCAGGATGAACAGCAGGCCGGTGAAGAAGGTCGGTAACGAAAATCCGATGAAGGCCAGCGTATTGGCGATCTGGTCGAAGATCGAATAGGGCCGCGTCGCGGCATAAATGCCGACCGGCAGGGCGACCAGCAGCGCCAGGATCTGCGCCGAGCCGATGACAAACAGCGTCGCCGGCAGGCGCTGCAGGATCAGGCGGTCGGCATCGACACGGCTGACGAAGGAAAAGCCCCAGTCGCCCTGCAGCATGGCGCTCGCCCAGCGCAGGTAGCGGACATGGACCGGGTCATCGAGCCCGAACTTGGCGCGCAGGGCGGTCCGTACTTCCGGCGGCACGGCGGGATTGGTCGCCAGCTCCTCGAATGGATCGCCCGGGGCCAGAGCCAGAATGGTGAACAGCACGATGCTGATCCCGATCAGGCTCGGTATGGCGATCAGCAGGCGGCGCAGAAGATAGTGACTCACAAACAGACCCACCCGTGTGGGAGCGATGGACGCCGGCCGTCACGGCCGGCGTCCCGCATCAGGATCTCAGGCGTCGCGATACCAGTCCCTGAGATTCCAGGTATTGTTGTCCCAGCCGCTGATGTCGGCATGCAGCTTCTGCGAAACCGCCTGCACGGCCGGCCGATAGACGACGGGAATGACGACCTGGTTGTTCACCACCAGCTCGTTCATCTTGATGAACATGGAGGCCCGCTTGACGGGATCAAGCTCGCCTTGCGCCGCGCGGAACAGCTTGTCGTATTCCTCATTGCGCCAGCGCGTAATGTTGCGGCCCTGCCACTTGTTCTCCTTGGTGGCGACCTCCCATGACGTGAACTGGTTCATGAACAGCTCCGGATCGGGCTGCGTCATGGTCGTCGTGTACATCTGGATGTCGGTGTAGAACTTCGTGTACGTGTCCGGATTGGCCACGTCCGACGAGAAGAACACCGAAGCCGTCACGGACTTGATCTCGATGTCGATGCCGGCCTTCTGGCAGGCCTGCTTGACGATCGCCTGGGTCTTCTGGCGCGGCGCGTTGATCGAGGTCTGGTAGACGAACTTCAGCTTCGTGCCGTCCTTGGCGCGAATACCGTCGGATCCCTTCTTCCAGCCGGCGGCCTCAAGGATCTGGTTCGCCTTCTCGATGTTGAACTCGAACTTCGTGGTCTTGGAGCGGAAGCGCTCCGGATTGTTCAGGAAGTTCGCCGTGGCAATGCCGGTGCGGCCATAGATGTGGTCTTCCACCGACTTGCGATCGACGAGCAAGGCCATGGCCTGGCGCACGGCGGGGTCGCTGAGCGACGGATGCTTCGTCTTGATGCTGGAACGCTCGCCATCCACCTCGGTCCACGGATCGGTATTGTTGAGCTGGATGTGCTCGATATTGCCGCCCGGCGTGACGAGCACACGGCCCTTGCCACCTTCCTCCAGCCGCTTCAGGATGACGTCCTCGACCTGCATGTTCCAGGCGAAATCGTACTCGCCCGTCTGCAGCACGGCGCGCGCCGCCGAAATCGCATCGCCGCCGCCCTTCATCTCGATGCTGTCGAAGTACGGCTTGTTCGACTCATGGTAGTTGGGATTGAGCTCGCCTCTGACGAGGTCACCGGGCTTGAAATCGACGAATTTGTAGGCGCCGGTCCCGACCGGCTTGAGATTGGTCGGCGCTTCGCGCGACTTGCCGCCGCGGTAGTCTTCGAACAGGTGCTTGGGGATCTGCATGCCGCGCGCGCCCACGAAGGCATCGGCCCAGAACGGCGTCGGCTTCTTGAACTTCACCTTGATGGTGTGCGAGTCGACCTTCTCGACCTCGACGTCCTTGTAGCTGGCGATGGTGACCGACGCCGTGGCCGGATCGCGCGCATATTCCCAGTTGAAGATGCAGTCGTCGGCGGTAAACGGCTTGCCGTCATGCCACTGGACATCCTTCTTGAGCTTCCAGGTGGCGGACATGCCGTCCTTCGCCAGCGTGCCGTCCTCAAGGTTGGGGACCGACTCCGCGAGGAACGGCACGAGGTTGCCGTCGGCATCCCACCCGGCCAGCGGTTCATAGAAGACGCGCGAGCCGTCCTGGTCCTTGGTGCCCACGGCGAAATGCGGATTGAGCAGGGTGGGACCCTGCCACCACAGCACCTTCAGCGCACCGCCGCCGCCGCGCTTGGTCGGCTTGTAGCCCGATTTCGGCTGGGCATGGGCGACGCCGGACAGCGCCAGAAGCTGCGTCGCCATGGGGGCCGTCAACCCGACAGCCGTCATGATGCCGACGAAGCCACGACGCGACAGCTTGCCGACCTTCACGTCCTCGATCAGGCCGCGCAGTTCTCGTTCATCCATGAGAGACCCCCCTGAAGGGCGTTGCGAACGGCCGCATCGATGCAGCCATGCGAGGCGCAATACTCACCACCGGTTGACTATGGACGTCAACGCAAATTGTAGGCCAGCCATGCGTACGCCGTCCGTCAAGCGTAAGCATCTGCTCATGCCGCGGCGCGGCGGCGATCCCACCAGTCCCGCATGCGGTACCACGCGCCCACCCAGGGCAGGACCCAGGAGGGATCACCGCCATAGAGCGGCCGCGTCGGAAAGTCGTCGCTGTCGAAGGCATTCGCCGGCGCGTTCGAGCCGCCCAGGATCTTGCGGGCGGTCTCGCGGCCCAGATAAGTCATCATGGCAACGCCGTTGCCGTTGCAGGCCATCAGGTAGCGCAGCCCGTCGGGCGTGCGCCCCATATGCGGCAGCCAGTCGAAGGCAAAGGCGACATTGCCGGTCCAGGCATGGGTGATCCGGGTGCCCTTGAGCTGCGGGAAGCGGTCGGTCATGTAGCGGTACAGCACCGGCGCGCTGACCTCCGGCGGGGCCTGGGTAAAGCGCGCCCGGCCACCAAAGATCAGCCGCTTGCCGTCCGGCGACAGGCGATAGTAGGTCAGCACACGCTTGGTGTCGGCAATCGCCCGGCTCCCGGGGATCAGCGCTTCCCCCAGCCCCGCCGGCAACTCCTCCGTCGCGATGATATGGCTCGCCACCGGCACCAGACGGCGCTTCAGCCAGGGGGTGACATCGCCCGTATAGCCGTTGGTGGCGACCACCACGTCCGAAGCCTCGATGTCGCCGCGGCTGGTCTTCACCACGTAGCCGCCGCCCGGTTTGCGCCCATAGGCCAGGGCCTCGGTCTGCGCACAGAGGATCGCACCGGCTTTGTGCGCCGCAGCAAGCAGGCCGCCATAATAGCAGGCAGGATGCAGATGGCCTGCCCGGGCCACGAGCATGCCGCCGTGGTAGTAGTCGGACGCAATGGCCTCGCGCTGCCGTTCGCGCGGCAGCATCTCGGCGCCGGCCTGTGCCAGGGCGTTGAAATCGTCCACCCTCGAGGCGAGGTCAGCGTAGTGCGCCGGCGTGAAGGCGCCCATGAACCGGCCGTGGCGGATGAAATGCGCCTGCAGGCCCTCGCGCGCGATGATGTCCTCAATCGCCGTCATCGACTCGACCCCGCTGGTCAGCAGGGCCTTCTTGCGCACCTGCCACGCCTCGGAGTCGCGGTTCTTGCCCGAGATGCCCTTGCCGAGATTGACACCGCCGCTGACCATGCCGCCATTGCGCGTGCTGGCGCCGGTACCGAAATCGCCGCGCTCCAGCACCACAGCACGGCTGCCGCCGCGCGCCAGCTCCAGCGCTGTAGACAGCCCGCCATAACCCGCGCCCACGATCAGCACGTCGGTGCGGCGCGGCGGATCCTGCGACAGTTCGTTGGACGGCTGCCACCACTCCCACCACCACGGCCGCGCCCTGAAGTCGGGGTGGAAGATGTCGGCCTGGCGCATGGCCCTGGCCTACTCCGCCGCGCTGGGCAGGGTGGGGACGTAGGGCTTTGAGGCGAAGTGCTCCTGGTCGGCGCGGGAGAACGCCAGGCCCGCGCGCAGGATGGCGCCGTCATCGACCTTGTCGAGCGGCACGTAGTAGCGGTCGTCGTCCTTCGTGACGGTGTCGTTATCGACGCGGTTGTAGCAGATCAGCAGGGTCCAGCGCCGCTTGCCCGAGCGGTTGGCGTCGCTGCGGTGGATCGCATTGCAGTGGAAGATCAGCACGTCGCCCGGCTCCAGCTCGCAATACGCCACGGGATGGCGGGCAAGGATGTGCGGCATGCGCTTCGGATCGACCTCGTTCTGCCCCTGCGTCAGCGGCGTGTGGTCGATGCGGCCAAGCCTGTGGCTGCCTTCCACGATCTGCAGGCAGCCATTCTCGCGGGCGGTCCGGTCGAGCGCGACCATGCACGAGAGCAGGTCCGGCCGCAGGCAGCCGTTGTAGTACCAGTAGCCGTAATCCTGGTGCCATTCCCAGGCCCCGCCGACCGCCGGCTCCTTGGCCGTGAGCTTGGACTGATAGTGATAGACCGGCCCGCCCAGCAGCGTCTCGCTGGTGTCGACCATGCGGGCCGAGCGCGCCGCCAGCCCATAGACGCTGTCGCCGGCCCGGTTCCACAGGGAGATGCGCGTGGCACGGCCCTCGCCGTCGAGCCGGTCCAGCATGTGGCCCCGCACCGCCGGGTCTTCCTCCATGGCCCGCGTCAGCAGGCCGACCTCCTCGGGCGAAAACATCCCGCGGGCGATGGTGAAACTGCGCTCGTTGTATTCGGCGATCTGCGCCGGGCCCAGCACGCACGGCATGGGCGTCCTCCTCGCGTTTCATCTGTGTGGCACGGACTATCGCGCCGCCGCGCATGCCTTGCAACATGGCGCCAACCCTCTACCATCCGACCCCGCGGAGGTGTCCATGAAGACGGTACTGCTGACCGGCGCGGCCGGATCCATCGGTTCGGCCCTGCGCCGCGAGCTCAGGGGCGTCTATGGCGAGCTGCGGCTGGCCGATATCAAGGCCATCAACGATGTCGGCCCCGGCGAGACCTTCCACCGCGTCGATATCGCCGATGCCGGCGCGCTCGCCACGGTCATCAAGGGCGTCGATGGCGTCATCCATATGGCCGGCCAGTCAGTCGAGGCAGACTGGCAGACGGTACACCGGCAGAACATCGTCGGCCTGTATAATCTCTATGAGGCCGCCCGCGCCGCGGGCGTGAAGCGCGTGATCTACCCCAGCAGCAATCACGCCGTGGGGTTCTATCCTCGCACCCGCCGCGTCGGTGCGCAGGCCGTGTTCCGGCCCGATGGCCGCTACGGCGTCAGCAAGGCGTTCGGCGAGCTGGTCGCCGCGCTTTATGCCGACAAGTACGGCATCGGCTCGCTGTGCATCCGCATCGGCAATGCCAACGACAAGCCGATCGACAAGCGCCGGCTCAGCATCTGGATCAGCTGGCGCGATCTCGCCCAGCTCGTGCGCATCGGGCTGGAGCACCCCGATATCCATTTCGAGATCGTCTACGGCGTGTCGGACAACGAGCGCTCGTGGTTCGACAATGCCACCGCTTATCAGCTCGGCTACCGGCCGAAGGACCGGGCGGAGGACCATGCTGCCGAGGTGCTGGCGCGCGAGCCGCCCGAGGACCCGGGCAAGGTGGGCCCGCGCGTCATCGGCGGCAGCTTCGCCGACGAGGAATTCGTCGGCGATCCCGAGCGCATCCAGAAGTTCAGGTACTAGGTCGTGGACTCATAAATGCGTAGTTGATCCTGGCTACCGCAGCGAGTCGGCGGCAGTGGGGTCTTCCAGGCCCGCCGCGATCCGCAAGAAAGTGGTCGATCTCTTGCGATCCTCAGGACGAGCGTGAAACGAATTGCCCTCCAGCCTGCTCTTGAAGAACTCCGGCGCACGCTTTTGGCCCTCTGTCCAAGCAGCACGTGCCTTGCGGATGTCGTTGGTACCAACGTAACATCTCGCGAGCACGGCGAGTGGCTGTATCATCCCGGGCTTGTCATTGAGCGCCCGCAGCTCCCAGGCGACACCCTCGGCGTATTGCCTCGCACCGAAGCTCGCAAAGCCCAGCATGTGGTAGGTATCATGACTGCGGGAGTCACGCGGGTTGAGCCGCAAGATCTGGTGACCGTGTTCAATAGCCCGCTCGTGTTCACCCGCTGCAGCCTCCAGCCATGCAAGACACCAGAGTACAAACACATCGTTGGGATTCATCTCGTGGGCGCGCCGGGCATCAGCAAGCGCTTCGGGATAGCGATCTACCTGGAAACCGTCGAGGACGCACAACCCGCGCAGCGCGTAGCCAAGCGCGTCTGTACTGTCCAGCTCAATTGACCGCGCGGCCGCCACCTTGGCTTCGCGAAGGGCTTGCTCCCCATCCTCGGGCCACAGAAGGAGCAGGAATCCTCGAGCATAGGCAATCGTTTGCTGGGCCAGCACGCTTCCCGGGTCAATCGCCAGCGCCTCTGTCGCCTCACGAATCGCCTGCTCCAGAAGGGCCCGATCGCCTGTGTCATGTCCCTGCCACGCATGCGCCCGTGCCAGAAGAGCCATTTCGTAGGCGCTGAGATCGTCTGGGCGTCGGCGAGCCGCTTTCGAATGCTCCGTCAATTCGATCTGCGGCGCGATCGCCGCCACGATGGCCTGCGTCACTTCCTCCTGGACCGCGAAGATGTCCTCCAGCACGCGGTCGTACCGCTCGGCCCAGATGTGATTGCCGGTCAGCGTGTCAATCAACTGGCCCGTCACGCGAATTCTGTTCGACGACTTGCGGATGCTCCCTTCCAGCACGTAGCGGACGCCAAGCTCCCGGCCGACCTGCCGGATGTCGGGCGATTTGCCCTTGTAGGCGAAGGACGAGTTGCGCGCGATCACGAACAGCGAGTGGAAGCGCGACAGATCGGTGATGACGTCTTCGGTAATGCCATCGGCGAAGAACTCCTGTTCGGGATCACCGCTCATGTTCTGGAACGGCAGCACCGCGATGGAGGGCTTGTCGGGCAAGGGCAGTGGTGTCGCCAAAGATGGCAACGCCGCTGCGGGCGCGGTCACCTCCGGGGCCGCCGGCTTCCGCCAGGCCGATGCCTCCCAATGTACCCTGAAGGCCCGGACGGGGCGTTCGATGTTCTTCAGCAAAAGGCCGCCCAGATCCTCGAACGTCGCCGGCACGCGCCCGGCAACGGCATCACGGACGTTGCGTGAAATCAGGATGCCGCCTGCCGGCGCTTCGCCTTCCAGACGTGCCGCCACGTTGACGCCGTCGCCGTAGAGGTCGTCGCCGTCCACGATCAGATCGCCCAGGTGCAGACCTAGGCGGAACATGAGAGCCGTCTCCGCGGATTGGTCGCGGTTGGCTTCGACCATCGCCTGCTGGAATTCGATGGCGGCGCTCAGCGCATCGACGGCGCTTCCAAATTCGAGCAGGGCCCCGTCGCCGGCCAGCTTGACCAGACGACCTCCGTATTTGACCAGGACCGGATCAAGATGTTCAGCACGGTTCCGCCGCAGACGCGCGACTGTGCCGCTCTCGTCCCGGCCTATCAGCCGGGAATAGCCGACCACATCAGCGGCGACGATCGCCGCCAGACGCCGCTGCTCCCGGGCCAATGTTCTTCCCCGACCGCTTCGGCAAAATGGTAGGAGCGCGCCGCCCACACCGCAAGCAGCAATAGGTCTTCAACCGCTTGAGCAGGGACCGTCGCTAATAAAGGTCGAGGCTGTGCACACGGAGATGTCCCGGGCCGCCAGGCAAGAGAGCGACGCCATGGCCGTGCACGGCCAGCATCACCTTCGACCGGCCCGACCTGCGCACCGTTGGCAGGGGCGGCCCGTGCTCGCCGGAATCGCGTCTCAGTGCGCCGACCTATCGGGTCGAGCCCGATGCCGACGGGGACGAGGCACGCACGCTTGCAGCGAAGCTGCACAGGCCACCCTTCCACTCGGCGCCTGCGAACAGCTCGGGCATCACCGCGAGAAGGCTCTCCGGGTCGATGTCGATGTGGTTCTGCATCAACAGCGGCATTACCTCGCGAACCAGGTTCGCCCAGTCATTTCGCCCGGCCATCGGCTCCATCGTATCAGGCCAGGGATCGAGTCCGCAGGCACGGACCAGGGGATCAGTGTAGTTGATCACCTTGAAGCCGTTGACGCGCCCCTCGCCCAGCAGCTGCCGGTGGCAACTGTGATAGAGCGAAACCAGTGCGTCGGCGCCGGACTTCTTCATGGCTTCGAGCGTCTTCGGTCGCGCCTGGGCTTTCAGCTCGGGCGACCGGTCGTGGCCCGAAACGCCGCACGTGTAGCCAGGCTCCTCGATCACGTCGACGATCGTCAGTCCCGGTACCATCGACAGCAGCTCGACGACATTCTGGCCGACGTCGGCCATCCCCTGGTGCGTGTGGACGATTACACGCTGTTGCACAGGCGTGGTGAACAGTGACCGGAGCGTGCTGGAACGCTCCCGGAGCAGCCCCGTGGCGTGATCGATGCTGAACTCGACCTGCCGGTAGCCTTCGAGCGTCTCGTTGAAGTGGAGTCGGCAGGTCGGACACCACTCGATGACCTGTTTCGGCTTGAACTCGCCGAATCGCCGTAGCGTCACCTCGGAAGTCTTCTCGCCCCGCTTCAGATCCCCCTCCCACTTGCTGTGGACGACGCCGCAGCAGGACGACGGGCCGCCCATGAACTCGTAGTTGACGTCCAGCGCATCGAGCAGCGTCATCAGATTGAACAGGAGATTCGGTGTGCGGACGGGGTTGCAGCCTCCATGGAAGACGACGTCCACCTTGCGAGCCTTCGGGGGCTTGAGCATCCGAAGGACGTCATTCGGCAGAAGCTGCATCGCGACGAAGATCCGCGTAGCGCGGGCCATCTTCTGGAACGCATCGGGCGCGGGCTTGTCGACCGCCGACATCCGGGGCAGCGAGAGCAGCACCATCCGGCGCGGATTGACGTTCTCCGGGCACGCGGGGATGCAGACTCCGCAGCTATTGCAGCCGTTCCCGAAGCGGCGCGTCGGTTCGGACAGCGGCCCGCCGCCCATGAAGTCGAACAGACCCGAAATGACCTCGGCGGGTGGCACGGCCGCTACTGCGGGAAGTGTCGGCGTGACCGGGCAGACCTCGACGCACTTGCCGCATCGCGTGCAGGCATCGGCGATTTCGGACCAGGCGCGCTGAAAGTACGCGGTAGTCGTCATCGATGGGTCGGTATCAATCGATGCGGGCTGGCTCATCCGGCCCTCCTGTCGATGGCTCATCTGACGTGACTGTCCGACGCCGATTATTTGTCACGCCCAATGGTGTGTCCAGCGCATTGCGCTTCAGAGATCGAGGCGTCGATTTCCATCGGAACGGCAGAAGCGTGAGCGGATGTCTGCGGGAAATGCCTCGCTGCAATCAGGATGACGATGTGGCGCCAGCCGCGCGGGCGATGCCGTCGGTGATCATCTTCGCGGCCTCGTCCGGGCCGACCCAGCGCACGATCGTCACCCACTTGCCCTTCTCCAGATCCTTGTAGTGCTGGAAGAAGTGCGCCACCTGGTCGCGCAGGATCTGCGGAAGTTGCTCGAAGCTGGTGACGCCGGTATAGAACGGGTGCAGCTTGTCGACGGGCACGGCGATCAGCTTCTCGTCGGGCCCCGCCTCGTCTTCCATCAGCAATCCGCCGATCGGCCGGCAGCGGATCACGGCACCCGGCACCACCGGCACCTGGCCCACCACCAGCACGTCCACCGGATCGCCGTCGCCCGACAGCGTATGCGGGATGAAGCCGTAATTGCCGGGATAGAACATCGCCGTGTGCAGGAAGCGGTCCACGAACATCGCGCCCGATGCCTTGTCCATCTCGTACTTCACGGGCTCGCCGCCCTGCGGCACCTCGATCACGGCATTGACGTCCCAGGGCGGATTCTCGCCGGTCGGAATCTGGCTGATGTCCATGGTGGCCTCCCTGGACCAGGCAAGTGAGCCTTCATGGTGAGCTTGTCGAACCATGAAGGCGACGCACGATCGGCAGCGCCGGCCGCTTCATGGTTCGACAAGCTCACCATGAAGCAACTCTTGTGGTCGCAGCGGAGCCGCTGCAGTTCACCCGCCGTGGTCCCTTAGGAATCGTTCGAAGACCTTGCGGGTGAGGCGCTGGTTGTTGCGGTGCCACTCGTCGGCGGAGGCGAAGGCCGGCTCCGACGGATCCCAACCGCTGCAGGTGAAGTCTGACTGGCGAGCAAAGAAGGCGACGAACGCCTCCTTCTGGTCCCACGAGGCGGTCGTCGTGTGCGTGTAGCCACTGCCATCCTCGACCTCGCACAACATCACGCCGTCTTTCGTCCGGATCAGCCCATGGCCGCAATAGTCCCTGTGGTAGTCGACGATCACGCCACCGCCGACGCGCATGCGCATCAGCGCGCGCCACAGTCTCTCAGCCAGCTCGGTACCGAAGGGCCGCCGGTCGAGCTTGTCGCGCAACTCCTCGGCGACGCGCTGCCGTTGCTCCAGGTAGCGAGCCTCGTCGCCCGTCATGCCACCAGCCGGATGCCTTCCTGCTCGACCGTCGGCGCGACGTCGGCCACGGTGGTGCGCTGGACGCTGCGCTTGTAGCTGAGATCGTCGAACGGCCGGCCGCGGTGCATGGTGCAGCGGTCGTCCCACATCACCAGATCACCCACCCGCCAGCGATGGGTGTAGACATACTGGCGCTGCGTCGCATGCGCGATCAGATCGGCCAGCAGCTTCTTTCCCTCGGCATCCTCCATGCCGAAGATCCGGCCGGCATGCGAGGCCAGATACAGCGTCTTGCGGCGCGAGCCGGGATGGGTGCGCACGATCACCTGCGGCACCGGCGGAAGCTGGTCGCGCTCCTCCTGGCTGAAGTTGCCGTAGCCCGTCTTGGCGCGCGACGTGAAGATCGAATGCTCCGCCACCAGGTTTTCCAGCCGGCGCTTCGTCTCCTCCGGCAGATCGTCGTAGGCGGCGCGCAAATCGGCGAACTCGGTGAAGCCGCCGACCGGCGGGATGGCCTTGGCATAAAGCAGCGAGCACTTGGCCGGCACGCGCTTGAAGGAGCTGTCGGTGTGCCAGAGCTGGTTGCCGAGATTGAACATGCGGCGCCGGTCGTCGGGCTTCAGCAGCTCGTTGTTCTCGTCGAGGTTGGAGACGTCGGCCAGATCGGGCCGCAGGCGCTGCTTCGTATCCTTGCGGATATTGCCCATGGCGGTTTCGAGCGGGCCGAAATTGAGGCTGAACTCGATCTGCTGCTGGTCGGTCAGCTCCTGCTCGACAAAGACCAGCACCGCGAAGCGGTTGAAGGCGTCCTCGATGACCTGCAATTCGCCCTTCTCGACCGGACGGCGCAGGTCCAGCCCGCCGATCTCGGCGGCAAAGCTGTCGGTGATCGGATTGACGACAACAGGCATCGTTCCCTCCGGCACATACCTCAAATTATACGACCGGCGACATGCCGCCGTCGACGTTGATGGCAACGCCGTTGATGTAGGAACCCGCATCCGACGCCAGGAAGCACGCGGCGTTGGCGAACTCGTCGGCCTCGCCCAGCCGGCCGATCTTCAGGCCGCGGGACTTCGCGAACTCGTCGAGGAACTCGCGGTAGCTCTTGTTGCTGCCCGGCTGCTGTTTGTAACGCCGCATCCACTGGTCGCTGTCGATCAGGCCGACCAGCAGGGCGTTCACCAGCACGTTGTGCGGCGCGCCCTCGCTGGCCAGCACCTTGGTGAGCGCAAGCCCCGCAGCGCGCGACACGCTGGTGGGGGCGCTGTTGGCCGCCGGCGCCTTGGCGTGCGTGTTGAGCACGTTGATGATGCGGCCCCAGCGGCGCTGCACCATCCCCGGCCATGCCAGCCGGCACAGACGGATGGCCGGCCACACCTTCAGCGCGAAATCGGCTTCCCATTCGGCGTCGGTCACGGACTCGAAGGGCTTGGCCGCCGACGCACCGGCATTGTTGACCACCACGTCCACCTGGCCGAAATCCCCCACCACCTTGGCCCAGGTCGCCTCCAGCGCCGCCTTGTCCGAGACATCGCAGCTATAGACCTGCACCTTCGTGCCCGCCTTCGCCACCTCGGTCCTGGCCTCCTCCAGCACGTCCGGCCGCCGGGCGAGCATCGCCACGGCCGCACCGGCGCCCGCAAACTTCCGCGCCATCGCGCGACCCAGTCCCATGCTGGCGCCGGTAATGAGGGCCACGCGGCCGTCCATACGACATTCCATATCCTGGTCTCCTTACAGGTTCTTCAATTGCCGCCGCATGATCTTGCCCGTGCTGGTCTTGGGCAGATCGGCCACCACCCGCACCGCACGCGGCACCTTGTAGGCGGCAAGATGCTGGCGGCAGAAGCCAATGATCTCCTCCGGGTTCACCGTCTGACCCTGCGCCGGCACGACGTAAGCCACGGCAAGTTCCCCCTTCATCTCGTCGGGCACGCCGCCCACCGCCACCATGGCCACCGCGCTGTGCTGCGCCACCACGCGCTCGACCTCGGCCGGGTAGATGTTGTAGCCGCCCGTGATGATCATGTCCTTGGCACGATCGACGATGAAGATGAAGCCTTCATCGTCCATCGAGGCGAGATCGCCGGTATGCAGCCAGCCGTCCGGCTCGATGGTTTCGCGCGTCGCGTCCTCGCGCCTGTAATAGCCCTTCATCACGATCGGCCCGCGGATCATCAGCTCGCCCACTTCACCGGCGGGCAGCGCCACCGCCGGCGCGCCGACTTTGGTGATGCGCGCCTCGACGTGCGGCAGCGGCACACCGATGGAGCCCAGCTTGTGCGGCCCGTAGGCGGTGTGCGTGGTACCCAGCCCGCCCAGCTCGGTCATGCCCCAGAGTTCGATCAGCGGGCAGCCGAACGCCTGCTCGACCTGCTGCATCTTGGCGACCGGCATGGTCTGGCCGCCGACCGTGCAGCGGGTCAGCGAGGAGAGATCGTAGCGGCCGAGATCCTTGTTGTTCAGCAGGTACATGTACATGGTCGGCACGCCCTCCAGCATCGTCGCCCGGTGCTGCTGGATGCTTTCGAGCACGGCCTGCTCGTTGAATGCCTTGTGCAGCACCAGCGTGCTGCCGTAGGCCAGCGCGCCGTTCATCACGACGTTGCCATAGACATGCGCGCAGGGCAGCGCGCTCACGATGGTGTCGGCGGCGGTACGCACGTGCATCACCGCGGTCAGCGCCACGTTCATGAGGATGGCGCGGTGGCTGAGCATCGCGCCCTTGGGATGTCCGGTGGTGCCCGAGGTGTAGCCGATGGTCGACAGCGTGTCGGGATCGACCTCTGCCAGCCTGAAGTTCCCCTGGTGGCGGCGCAGCAGGTCGTCAAAGGCAAGCATGCCGTCCGGCGCGGCGGTGCCGAACACGATGATGCGCTGCACCGCCGTGCGCCGGCCGATATCGGCGATACCCGCCGCCTTGTCGGAAGTGGTGAAGACGGCGCGCGCACCGCAGTCCTTCATCGCGTACTCGGCTTCGGCCGGCGTCAGCATCATGTTGAGCGGATTGACGACGCCGCCCATCTTCAGCACGCCGTGATAGGCGACGATCCATTCCCAGGAATTGGGCGCGTAGAGCGTCACCCGGTCGCCCAGGGTGATACCCTGCGCCACCAATGCCGCGGCGATCCGGTCGGACAGGTCATTGAGCTCGTCGAAAGCGAGGTTCCGACCTTCGAAGACAAGCGCCGTTTTCCCGCCGAAACGGCGTGCAGCCTGCGGCAGGATCTCGCCCAGCGACCGGAACATGACATCCTCCCCTTGCCTTCCTTGCGCAATGTATCGAGTTTAGGCGCAGGGTACGAGGCATCCAAGTCCGCGGGGCGCCATGCAAGTCCTGATCTTTGGAGGCAGCGGTTTCGTCGGCCTCGGAATGGCCGAAGCGCTCCTGCGACGCGGCGATAACGTGGTGCTGTTCGACCGGCGGCCACCGCCGGCTGTCTTTCAGGATTTCGTACGTACCCTGCCAGGGACTCTCTCCATTGTCGCCGGAGACGTATGCGACGCGGCACAGGTCGCGCGTGCCGTCGAATCCGGGCCGGAAGTGATCATCTACGGCGCCGCGCTGACCGCCGATGCAGCACGCGAATCGGCCGAACCGGACCGCATTCTCGACGTCAACGTCGGCGGCGTGGTGCGCGCGCTCCAGGCCGTGGCGGCAGGCATGGTACGGCGCACGATCCTGCTGAGTTCCGCCTCGGCCTACGGCGACAGCGCCTGGCGGCGCGAGCCGCTCGACGAAGCGACCCCGCCTGTACCCCGCTCGCTCTATGCCGTCAGCAAGCTTGCCGGCGAGCAGTTTGCGCGGCGCATCGCCGAGCTGCACTCTCTCGACGTGCGCATCGTGCGGCTTTCCAGCGTGTTCGGGCCGTGGGAGCACGCCACCGGCGTCCGCGACACGCTGAGCCCGCCCTTCCAGGTGGCGCTGGCTGCGCTGGAAGGCCGGCCGGCGGTACTGCCGCGCGATTGCGTGCGGGACTTCGTGTACGTGCGGGATGTGGCAGAGGGTGTCCTGGCGCTGATCGACGCAGCCCGACCGGGCCACGATCTCTACAACATCGGGCCCGGCGTCGCCTGGAGCCTTCTGGACTGGGGGAACCGCCTGCGGATGGCCGCACCGCCAGGCTTCGATTGCCGCCTCTGCCGCCCGGGCGAGCCGCCGACCGTAAACCTGCACGGCGATCGCGACCGCGCACCTCTGGCCATCGACCGACTTGCGAGCGACCTGCGCTTCACGCCGCGTTACGGATCAAGCGAGTCAGCCGAGGACTACAGCGCCTGGCTGACGGCGCACGGCACCGAAATGATGCTTGCGTGAACCGTCACCTCTGACCTTCCGTCGTCCTGAGCGAAGCGAAGGACCTTGCGGTTGTTCGGCCATTGACGGCACCGGTGATTCACCGACGCCATGGTTCTGATCGCACGACCGCAAGGTCCTTCGCTGCGCTCAGGACGACAGAAGTGGCGTTATGGACCGTCCCAACACATCCGCTTCAGAACGCGGCGCATACTGGCGCCTCGATTCGCAGGACCGATTTCTGCTGGAAGCGCTTCTTGTAGGCCTCGGCCACAGCGTCGAGCGCAGGCCTTGCCGATGTCATGTCGGCGACCAGTATCGTCAGCCGCTTGCTGCGCTCGCGGTCGATCCTGCCGGTGGTGGTATCGCGATACTGGCCACGCGCATCGCTCACCGTGAGCCCGGCCGGGAACCGCAACGTTACCTCCTGGTCGAGGAACTGCGCCCATTGCGCGTCCGACACCTCGCCGCTGCCGGCGATATCGCGGCCGAAATAGAGATCGACCTGGGTTGCGCGACTGGCCGGCGCCACGCAAGTGGGTTGAGCCGCGCAGGCGGCAAGAGACAGAGTTAACGCCAGCAGCGCGGCTGCTTCCCGAGCACGTCTGGCGTCAGAAATCTGCTTCATGGTGAGCCTGTCGAACCATGAAGCAGCCAGCCGCGCCGCCGTGCGACGCCTTCATGGTTCGACAGGCTCACCATGAAGGCTGGTTCCGGCTGGTCGAGGTGGCGTGTCGCTACACCAGCACACCTCAGCGCAACGAAGCGTTGATCTTGTCGAGGGCGGCCTTGCCCGGGCACAGGTCCTTTGCCTCGAGGCGGTTCAGCGGCGTTTCAACGGTGTTGAAGTTCTCGTGCAGGTCCTTGGGCATGGGCTCTACGTACAGCAGGCCCGTGGCCACCTCGCCCGCCGCCTCGGCCGCCTGGATATACTGCAGGGCCGCGATCTTGTCGCAGGGATCGTAATCCGGCGCCAGCTTGCGCAGGCGCAGCAGCGAGCCGTCGTGCTGCTCCACCACCTGCATCGTCCCCGGCTCGTACTGGGTGGTGATCTCCTCGCGGCTTTCGATGAAGTCCAGCCGGTTTACCGCCTCGTTGTGCTGGCGCACGTATTCGTAGCTCTTGGTGGAGCCGGCATGATTGTTGAAGGCCACGCACGGGCTGATGACGTCGAGGAAGGCGGCACCGCGATGCTCGATTGCGGCCTTGACCAGCGGCACGAGCTGCTGCTTGTCGCCCGAGAAGCTGCGCGCCACGAAGGTGGCGCCCATCAGGATCGCCATCGACACCAGATCGATCGACGAATCGGAATTGGCGACGCCCTTCTTGCTAACCGAGCCGCGATCGGCGGTGGCCGAGAACTGGCCCTTGGTCAGTCCGTACACGCCATTGTTCATGACGATGTACACCATGTTCACGCCGCGCCGCATGATGTGCGCGAATTGACCCATCCCGATCGAGGCCGAATCGCCGTCCCCGGACACGCCCATGTAGATCAGATCGCGGTTGGCGAGATTGGCACCGGTCAGCACTGAGGGCATGCGGCCATGCACGGTGTTGAAGCCGTGGCTGTGCCCCAGGAAATAGGTCGGTGTCTTCGATGAGCAGCCGATGCCCGACAGCTTGGCGACCTGGTGCGGCTGCACGTCGAGCTCGTAGCAGGCCTGGATGATGGCGGCGCTGATCGAGTCGTGGCCGCAGCCGGCGCACAGGGTCGAGACCGATCCCTCGTAGTCGCGCCGGGTGTAGCCGGCCTTGTTACGCTGCAGCGAGGGATGGTGCAGCTTGGGCTTGGTGATGTAGGTCATGATCTGCTCCGAACCCTACTCTGCCGCCAGACGCTCGGGCGCCAGTTGCGCGCGGATCGCGTCGGTAATGAAGCGGGCGGTGATGGGTGTGCCGTCATAGTGCAGCACCGGGATGACCTTGCCGGGATCGACGCCAAGGTCGTTCATCAGCAGCATACGGAGCTGGCCGTCGCGGTTCTGCTCGACCAGGAAAACCTGGTCATGCGTGTCAATGAACTCCGCCACGGACGCGCTCAGCGGATAGGCCCGCAGCCGCAGCGCATCCAGATGCACGCCGCGCTCCTCCAGCCGGTCCAGCGCCTCGCTCATGGCCGGGCTGGTCGAGCCGAAATAGATCACGCCGCTGCGCGTTGCCTTGCGGGCCGGCCGCAGCACCGGTTGTGGCACCAGTGTCCTGGCCGTCTCGAACTTGCGCACCAGCCGTTCCATGTTATCGACGTAGACCGGTCCTTCCTCGCTGTACTTGGCGTAGCGGTCTTTCGTGGTGCCGCGGGTGAAGAACGATCCCTTGGTCGGATGCGTGCCGGGATAGGTGCGATACGGAATGCCGTCGCCATCGACATCGAGGTACCGGCCGAACCTGGCTTTGGCGTTCTGCAACTGCTCGGCCGTCATCACCTTGCCGCGGTCGTAGGCCCGCGAATCGTCCCATTCGAAGGGTGCGCACAGACGGTGATTCATGCCGATGTCGAGGTCGGTCATGACGAATACCGGCGTCTGCAGGCGGTCTGCCAGATCAAGCGCCGCGGCGGCGAAGTCGAAGCACTCCTTCGGGTCCTCGGGAAACAGCAGGACGTGCCTGGTGTCGCCGTTGGACGCCAGTGCGCAGGAGAGAATATCCGCCTGCTGCGTGCGGGTGGGCATGCCGGTAGACGGTCCGCCGCGCTGCACGTTGATGATCACTGCCGGCACTTCGGCGAAGTAGGCGAGGCCGATGAACTCGGTCATCAGCGAGATGCCCGGCCCCGAGGTTGAGGTGAAGGCGCGCGCCCCGTTCCAGCCGGCGCCGATCACGATGCCGATCGAGGCCAGCTCGTCCTCGGCCTGCACGATGGCGTACTTCGCCTTGCCGGTTTCCTTGTCGTGCCGCAGCCAGCGGCAATGCGCCTGGAAGGCTTCGGCCAGCGACGAGCTGGGCGTGATCGGATACCAGGCGCAGACGGTGGCACCGCCGTAGACGCAGCCCAAGGCAGCCGCGTTATTGCCCTCGACAAAGATGCGGTCGCCCACGGCACTGGCGCGGCGCACCTTCAGCTTCACCGCCGACGGGTCCATGTTGTTCAGCACCCAGTCGCGCCCCAGCTGCAGCGCCTTGACGTTGCTGTCGAGCAGCTTCTCCTTGCCCTTGTATTGCTCGCCGAACAGCCGCTCGATCTCCTTCGGATCAATGTCCAGCAGCACCGACAGCGCGCCGACATAGATGATGTTCTTGAAGAGCTGGCGCTGGCGGGCGTCGGTGTAGGTGGCGTTGCAGATGGCCGTCAGCGGCACGCCGATCACGTTGATGTCGGGCCGGAACATCGAGGGCGGCATCGGCTTGGTGGCGTCATAGAACAGATAGCCGCCCGGCTCGATTTCCTTGACGTCCTCGTCCCAGGTCTGCGGGTTCATCGCCACCATCAGATCGACGCCGCCGCGCCGTCCGAGATAGCCCCTTTCCGTGACCCGCACCTCGTACCAGGTCGGCAGCCCCTGGATGTTCGAAGGGAAGATGTTCCGCGGACTGACCGGCACGCCCATGCGCAGGATCGAGCGCGCGAACAGCTCGTTGGCCGACGCAGAGCCCGATCCGTTGACGTTGGCAAACTTGACGACGAAGTCGTTCACCGCCTCTAGCTTTTGTGGCATGCGTGCCCCGCGTGCGTCATCTCGATGTAGTACTTGCGCATGTCCCACGCGCCCGTCGGGCAGCGTTCGGCGCACAGCCCACAGTGGAGACAGACGTCCTCATCCTTGGCCATGATGCGGCCGGTCTTCAGACCATCACCGATATAGAGGTCCTGGCTGGTATTGAGCGCCGGCGCCATCAGCCGGCCACGCAGCTCCTGCTCCTCGCCGTTCTCGGTGAAGGTGATGCAGTCCATCGGGCAGATGTCAACGCAGGCATCGCACTCGATGCACAGGCTGCCGGTGAAGACCGTCTGCACGTCACAGTTCAGGCAGCGCTGCGCTTCCTTCCATGCCAGCAGCGTGTCGTAGCCCAGCTCGACCTCCGCCCTGATATCCCGCAGCGCTTCGGTTTTCTCGCGATGCGGCACCTTGAAGCGCGCCACGACCGAGATGTCGTTGTCGTAGCTCCACTCGTGGATGCCCATCTTCTGGCTGACGATGTTCATGCCGGGCGCCGGCCGCTGGTTTACATCCTCGCCGTGCAGGAACTTGTGGATCGAGATCGCCGCATCGTGCCCGTGCGCGGCCGCCCAGATGATGTTCTTGGGGCCGAAAGCCGCATCGCCGCCGAAGAACACTTTGGGATGCGTGGAGGCCATGGTCGTGGTGTCGACCTTCGGCATGTGCCACTTGTCGAATTCGATGCCGCAGTCGTTCTCCATCCAGGGGAAGGCGTTCTCCTGACCGACGGCCACCAGAACATCGTCGCACTCGAAATGCTGGTCGGGCTCGCCCGCGGGCACGAGGCTGCGGCGCCCCTTCTCGTCGTAGACCGCCTTGACCTTCTCGAACAGCACGCCGGTCAGCCGTCCCTCCTTGTGCGTGAACTCCTTGGGCACGAGGAAGTTCAGAATCGGGATGTCCTCGCGCATGGCGTCCTCCTTCTCCCAGGGGGACGCTTTCATCTCCTCGAAGCCCGAACGCACGATCACCTTGACGTCGGTGCCGCCCAGGCGGCGCGAGGTGCGGCAGCAATCCATCGCCGTGTTGCCGCCACCCAGCACGATCACGCGCTTGCCGATCTTGTCGATGTGCCCGAACGAGACGTTCGACAGCCAGTCGATGCCGATATGGATGTTCGCCGCGGCTTCCTTGCGGCCGGGGATGTCGAGATCGCGCCCCCGCGGTGCGCCCGAGCCCACGAAGATCGCATCGAAGCCTTCGGCCAGCAGCGCCTTCATCGAATCGATGCGGCGATGGCGGAACTCGATGTTGCCGATGCCGGTGATGTAGGCGACCTCTTCGTCGATCACCGATTCGGGCAGACGGAAGCGCGGGATCTGGGTGCGGATCATGCCGCCCAGCTTCGGATCCTGATCGAAGATGACGATGTCGTAGCCAAGCACCGCGAGATCGCGCGCCACTGTCAGCGATGCCGGCCCGCCGCCGACGCAGGCCACCGTTTTGCCGATCTTCTGTGCCGGCGCCCTGGGCAGGCGCGCCTCGATGCCGTTCTTGTAGTCCGCGGCCACGCGCTTCAGACGGCAGATCGCGACGGGCTCCTTCTTGTTGTTGACCAGGGTCTCATCCTCGACCCGGCCGCGGCGGCACGCGGGCTCGCACGGCCGGTCGCACGTCCGGCCGAGAATTCCGGGGAACACGTTGGACTTCCAGTTGATCATATAGGCGTCGTCGTAGCGCCCATGTGCGATCAGCCGGATGTATTCGGGCACCGGCGTATGCGCCGGACACGCCCACTGGCAATCGACGACTTTGTGAAAATAGTCGGGATTGCCGATATCCGTTGCTCTCAACCTGCTTCCTCCCGGGAGCCATGCGCGGGGGCTGTATGGCTCCCGATTCTTGTGGGTTACGAGATATTTACCCGACTCAGCCAACGGAAACACCCGCTAATTCGGCGAGGTGCCCTGCGTTGCGCGAATTTCCCTAAAGCTACTGTGGTCTTTATCGTCACCCTGCGCTGGTTAATCGGTTGGCGAAGGGCGTGCGAGCGTCCTTTTCGTGAGACGCAGGATCGAGACACGTGCTCCGCGACCTGACAGGTAGGCACCCTCGGCCGACTCCGCCACTTTCCTTGCGGCTATGCGCAACAGGTGCCAAGGTCGCGGCGCGCGAAAATCGGAATGCAGGGTCACTCATCAAACGCGCGGTTCAAACGCCACC
Source organism: Rhodospirillaceae bacterium SYSU D60007 (assembly GCA_003574685.1). Classification (GTDB taxonomy): domain Bacteria; phylum Pseudomonadota; class Alphaproteobacteria; order Reyranellales; family Reyranellaceae; genus Vineibacter. The sequence continues at coordinate 17,523 of QOCQ01000009.1, read as the reverse complement.
CGGAGATCGTCGCGATGGTCCATCGTCCGGTGGCAATGGGAGGAAAGGCCATGAGAATTCGCAACTCCACCCAACCCAGCGTCAATCGCCGCAGGCTGCTGAAAGGCGGTACGGTTGCCGCTGCCGCGGTCGTTGCCATGCCGCATGTGCGCAACGCCGCGGCGGCGGAAACCACTACGTGGAAGGTTCAGACGTCCTGGCCGGCGGGCGTCGGGCTCGCGACCTTCAAGCAGTGGTGCACCAGCATCAAGGAAAAGACCGGCGGCGAGCTGGAATTCAAGCCATTCGGCGCCAAGGAGATCGTCGGCGACTTCGAATTGCTGGATGGCGTCAAGAGCGGGGTCCTGGAGGCCATGAACTCCTTCACCCTGTACTGGGCGGGGAAAATTCCGGCCACCGCCTTTCTCTCGTCCTACCTGATGGGGCTGCGCTATCCGCACGAATGGGACGTCTTCTTCTATGGCCATGGCGGCCTCAAGGCGGCACGCGAGGTCTTCGCCAAGCAGGGCCTCATGTATGTCGGGCGCATCCATCACGGCCCCAACATCGTCCACTCCAAGAAGGCGATCCGCTCGATCGAGGACTTCAAGGATCTCAAGATCCGCGTCCCAGGCGGCATGATCGCCGAGGGCTTCGCCGCCATCGGTGCCAAGACCACGCTGTTGCCGGGCGGCGAGGTGTTCTCCGCCCTCGAGAAGGGCACCATTGACGCAGCCGACTACACCGGCCCGGCGGTCAACTGGGATCTCGGCTTCCAGCAAGTGACGAAATACATCTGGATGGGGCCGAGCGGCCTGGCATCCGTCTACCAGCCGGTCGACCTTATGGACTTCTGTGTCGGCCTGAACCATTGGAACAAGCTGTCGGCCAAAATGAAGCGTTGGGTGGAAGACGAGGTCGAGGTCTATTCAAGACTGCACCATGCTGCCATCCAGCAGGCGGACGTCGAGGCCTGGGCCAGGTTCATCAAGGCCGGCACCGAGGTCAACCGTCTCCCTCCCGAAGACCTCGAGAAGTTCCAGCGCGTTGCCGTACCCATCTGGTTCAAGTGGGCCAACAAGGACAAGGATGCCGCCCGCATCTTCAAGCTGCAGCTTGAACTGATGGAGTCGCCCACCTTCGGCTACGTCGAGCCGGACATGTACAAGGGTCTGAAGCTGGATCTCTGACGTTCGCCGGTGCAGGCGCCGAACCGTCGGCGCCTGCTCCTCTCCCGTTTGACACCCTCTTCCGGGGCCATCGTCCATGCCCTCGATCGGATTTGTGCTGCCGCACTGGATGTACTGGTCGGCACTGCTCGTCTTTCCCCTCATCGCCTGGGTCATGGTGGCGAAAACCAGGAACAGCAGGGATGACGGGCAGGCCAATCTTTTTCTCGCCTACCTTTTCTGGCTGTTCGCCGGCTTCCTCGGCATGCACCGGTTCTATCTCAAGAGCGCCTGGGGGTTCGTGTTCCTGCCGCTGTTCGTGGTGGTCATCTACGGCGGGGATCTGTATCGCGATGGCCGCGAGCTGCTGTCGAAGGCGCGGCAGGATGTCGAGAGCCTCGGGCGCGTCATCGAACGCACGCGGCCCGCGGCGGAACGCGGCAGCCTCGATGCGCAGAAGCGCATCGAACGCAGCGAGACGCAGCTTGCCAAGGCAAAGGAAGACTACGCTGCGGCCAACGCGGCGATTGATCGCGCCAACCTGGTCATGCGCGGTACCGCCGGCCTGGTGCTCGTACTGCTGCTGATCGATGCCTTGCTCATCCCCGGACTCGTACGCCGGGCCCGGCAGACCGAACCGCCGCCGGTCATATCCGCGGTCGAGCCGGTCCTGGTCGAAGACCCCCCACCGGAGATTCCGGGTGCGGTGGGCTCGGTGGCGCGCGGCATCGATGCCACGGTCCGCGTCATGGGCGAGCTGGTGGCCTACTGGTCGGTTCTCGCGGTGGTCGCCTACTACTTCGAGGTCATCGCGCGCTATGTCTTCAACTCTCCGACCAACTGGGTTCACGAGAGCACGTTCCTGATGTTCGGCATGCAATACATGATCGCCGGGGCGTATGCCTACCGGGGCGAGAGCCACGTGCGGGTCGACATGCTGTACAGCCAGCTTTCGCCGCGCGGCAAGGCGATCTGCGACATCGTCGGGTCGGTCTTCTTCTTCATCTTTGCCGGCACCATGCTGTGGACCGGCTGGATCTTTGCCGCCGACGCGGTTGGCGCCGGCGAGGTGTCGTTCACCGAGTGGGCGATCCAGTACTGGCCGGTCAAGCTGATGATCCCGATCGGCGCGGCCCTGCTGCTGCTGCAAGGGCTCGCCCGCCTGGCGAAGGACGTTCACACCGTGGTTGCGGCGAGGAGCTGAGCCATGGGCCTGGACGCACCGGTCGAGATTCTCGGCCTCCTCATGATGCTTGGCCTCGCCGCCCTGCTGACTCTCGGCGTGCCGATGGCCTTCGCGCTGGGCAGCCTCGCCTGCATATTCCTGTTCGTGTTCGGCTCGCCGCAGATGCTGAACATGCTGCCGGCGCGGGTGTTTCCGTTCATGACGGACTACCAGCTCTCGGCCGTGCCGCTCTTTATCTTCATGGCGGCGATTCTGGAGAAGGCGGGCATCATCGAGGAGCTGTTCGATGTCGTCTACAAGTGGCTGGGTGGGCTGAAGGGCGGGCTGGCCTCTGCCACGGTCGTGGTATGCACGATTCTCGCCGCCATGGTCGGCGTCGTGGGCGCGACCGAAGTGACCATGGGGATGATCGCGCTGCCGGCCATGCTGCGGCGCGGCTACAATCCGGAGCTCGCCTGCGGCGCCCTGCTGGCCGGCGGTACGCTCGGTATCCTGATCCCGCCGTCGGTGATGGCGATCGTCTATTCGGTGGTGGCGCAGCAGTCGCTGGGCGAGCTGCTCGCCGGATCGGTGTTCCCCGGCCTGATGCTGTCGGGGCTGTACATCGCCTATGTGACGATTCGTTCGTATCTGAACCCCAAGCTGGGCCCTGCCCTGCCGCGCGAGGAGCGCGTAGGCATCGTCGAGAAACTGCGGCTTCTTCAGAAGACGATCGCGCCCATTCTTCTCATCATTGTCGCCCTGGGCGTGATCTTCCTCGGTGTCGCTACACCCGTCGAGGCTGCGGGCATCGGCACCTTCGGTGCGCTGATCGTCTGCGCCATACACCGGCGGCTGACGTGGGCGACGGTGCGCGAAGCGTCGCTGGCCACGCTCAAGGCGACCGCCATGGTGATGTGGATTTTCTTTGGCGCCACCCTCTTCGTCGGGTTTTTCATCCTGAAGGGCGGCCAGACCTACGTCGCCAACCAGATCCTGGGCACCGGCCTCGCGCCGTATGGCATCGTCCTGCTGATGATGGCGATCCTGTTCGTGCTCGGCATGTTCATCGACTGGGTCGGAATCCTGCTGCTGACCGTGCCGATCTTCCTGCCGATCCTGAAGGCGCTTAGTTTTGACGGCCTGCTCGGATTCCCCGGCGTCGCATCCTCGGACGTCGCCCTGTGGTACGGCGTGATCTTCATGGTCAACATGCAGATGGCCTTCCTGTCACCGCCGTTCGGCTACTCGCTTTTCTATCTCAAGAGCGTGGCGCCACCGCAGGTAACCATGGCGACGATTATCCGCGGCGCGATACCGTTTCTCATTCTGCAGGGACTTGGTGTCAGCCTTTGCATCATCTTCCCCGGCATCGTTCTCTGGTTGCCGCGGCTGTTCTACGGATCGAGCTGAGATGACCAGGCTTGGCATGATCGGCTTCGGTGCCATCGGCAGACGGATTGCCGAGGCTGTCGCTGCCGGCCGGCTGGAGGGCATCGAGCTCACCACGGCCCTGGTGCGCACGCCGCGTCCGCCTTCCAGCGAGAAGCCTGATATCACGCACGATCCCGACTGGTTCTTCCGCTACCTGCTCGACGTGGTCGTGGAAGGTGCCGGTCACCAGGCGGTGCGCGACTATGCCGTGCGGGTGCTGGACGGCGGCGCCGATCTCTACGTGACGTCCGTGGGCGCCTTCACCGACACGGCCCTGCTGGAGCGCGTCGCGCATGCTGCCCGCGCGAACGGACGTCGCGTTTATCTGCCGGCCGCCGGCATTGGCGGGCTGGACATGCTGGCCGCTCTGGCCGAAGGCGGCCTGGACGAAGCGGTGATCACCGTGCGCAAGGATCCCGCCTCGTGGAAAGGCACCGCTGCCGAGAGACTGACCGATCTTGATGCCCTCACGGCGCCGCAGGTCCTCTTCGACGGCCCCGTCCGCGAAGGCGCGAAGCTCTACCCGCAGAACGTCAACATATCGGCCGCCACCGCACTGGCCGGCATCGGGCTCGACCGTACGCGCGTCGTCATCATTGCCGACCCCACGATCACCACGCATGTCTGCGAGATCACCGCCCGAGGGCCGCTGGGCTCGATGCGCTTCGTCGAGGATCTCGTGCCCTCGCCGGAGAACCGCAAGACCAGCACGCTGGTCGGCCACGCCATCGTCAAGACCCTGCGCAACCGGTCGGCCGCCGTGGTGATAGGCGGCTGAACCATGCCACGCGCCGCCGTCCTCTCCGCCGACGAGCTGGTCGGGCGCGTGCTCTACCGCGACGGGCTGATGCTGGTGATCGACAAGCCGGCGGGGATTGCCGTGCATCCCGGCCCTGGCGGCGGGCCGAACCTCGAGGCGATGTTCGATGCGCTGCGCTTCGGCTGGTCAAAACCGCCGGCGCTGGCGCACCGTCTGGACCGGGATACGTCGGGATGCCTGGTGCTGGGACGGCACCCCAAGGCGCTGCGCAAGCTCGGCGCGCTCTTCGCCGCCGGCAAGATCGAGAAGGTCTACTGGGCTGTCGTCCACGGCACACCGGCGCAGGCAGAGGGAACGATCGACCAGCCCCTGCGCAAGGTATCGCGTCGCGACGGCGGCTGGCGGATGCTGCCCGATCCGTCCGGGCAGAAGGCCGTTACTGGCTATCGTCTTCTCGGCCACGGCGACGGCCTGGGCTGGCTGGAGCTGCGTCCGCGCACCGGCCGCACGCACCAGATCCGCGTGCACTGCGCCGCGCTGGGCTGTCCCATCGTCGGCGATCCGCTGTACGGCGCCGCACCCGTGCGCGGATCATCGCCACCCCTTCACCTGCACGCCCGCGCCCTCTCCATCCCGCTCAAGGAAGGCAAGCCGCCCATCATGGTCGAGGCCCCGCCGCCGCCGCACATGCTGGCAGCGCTGCGGGCATGCGGTTATCTCGGTGCCGGAGACCCGCTTCATGGTGAGCACAGGTGGATGCGAAGCATCCACCGGGTCGAACCATGAAGCGCCCCACGCTGGGGGCCGCACGGCGCCTTCATGGTTCGACAAAGCTCACCATGAAGGCTGTTTCCGTCAGATCATCCACCGTCCGCCGTCGATCAGGATCGTCTGGCCAGTGATGTAGCGGGCGCCCTCGCTGGCGAGGAACGAGACGACGTGCGCCACGTCCTGCGGTTCGCCGACGAAGCCCATGGGCACGCTGTTGCGCACCTTGTCGATGGTTTCCTTCGGCAGCCGGTCATGGGCGCGGGTACGGATTGCGCCGGGCGCGACGGCGTTCACGGTAACGTGGAACGGCGCCAGTTCGCGCGCCAGCGAGCGCGTGAAGCCCACGACGCCCATCTTGGCGGCGGCGTAGTCGGCCAACCCCGTGTCGCCATAGAATGCCGACTCCGTCGACATATTGATGATGCGCCCGCTGCGGCGTGCGCGCATACCGGGCACGATCCGGCGCGACCAGCGCAGAGTGGACATCAGCGAGATCTCGATCACGAACCGCCAGACCTCCGGATCGGAGTTCCAGAACTCCGACGCGCGCTCCCGCCCGCTCTGACCGACATTGTTGAACAGGACATCGACGGGGCCGGTCTGCTCGATCTGCAGCGCCGCCTCGGCGATGGCGGCCGGGTCAAGACAGTCCGCGACCAACGTCAGGCAGCGACGCCCTTTCGCCTCGATCCCCGCCGCGACCTCGGCCAGCGGCTCGGCCTCGACATCGACGATCGCCAGATCGCAGCCGTCGTCCGCCAGGCGCAAGGCGGTGGCGCGGCCGATGCCGTTGGCGGCCCCCGTGACAACGGCGAAACGTGGCGCGCTCAATGGAAGGTCCTCCCGGCATCGCCGGCCAGCGCCACGCCGGTCATGATCGACGAGGCGCGGCTGGTCAGGAACAGCACGATTTGCGCCGCTTCCTCCGGCGTCGCGGCACGCTTGATGAGATAGCGGTCGAGGATGCGCCGGAGCTCGGCATCCGGATCCGGCTCATTCTCGAACGACTGGCGGAACAGCGGCGTATCGATGATGCCGGGACAGAAGGCATTGACCCGCACCGGCGCCAGCTCGATGGCCAGCGTCTTGGTGAACATCACCAGGCCGGCTTTCGAGGCACAGTAGGCCGTCCGGTGTTTCAGCGGTACCAGCCCCGCGCCCGACGCTACATTGACCACGGTCGCTTCGGATGCCTGCCGCAGGTACGGCGCAGCGGCGCGGCAGACATGGAACGGGCCACTCAGGTTCACCGCCAGCAAGCGGTTCCACTCCTCAGGCGTCATCTCCGTAACGGGCTTCACCAGGTCGATGCCGGCCGAGTTCACCACGCCGTCCAGCCCGTCCAGCTTCGCCGCGGCAACGGCAACGCTGCGCGCCACCGCGCCTTCGTCGGCCACGTCGCCAACCAGGCCGATGGTGCCGCCGACTTCCGCCGCGACCTTCTCGACGTGCCTGTCACGATCGAGCAGCGCCACCCTGGCGCCGCGCTGCACGAACAACTCTGCCGTGGCGCGGCCGATGCCGGAAGCAGCTCCGGTCACCAGCACGCGGCGGCCGGAAAGGTCATGCACGTCAGCCATGGGGCGGCTTCCGCATCGCGACCGGCTCCATGATCATCTTGTGCTCCGTCAGGTACGGCCGCACCGCCTCGGCCACCTCGTCGCAGCGCGCGAACCAGACGCCGGGATGCGACATGATGTGCCGGATCAGCTTCTCCAGCATAGTGATGCGCGAGGGCCGCCCGATGATCTGCGGGTGCATGGCCAACACGAACTCGCGGTCCTCGCGATAGAGCGTGTCGAACTCGTCGATCCAGCCCTCCAGCACCGATGACGGCGGGTGCATGGTGCGGCCCGGCAGCGTGATCGAATAGAGAAAGAACGGCGCATCATCGAGCACCCAGGCGAAGGGAAACTCGACGATGTCGCTGGTTTCGCCGTCGAAGCGCAGCAGGTAGGGCGAATCGTCGTCGAAGAAGTTGGAGGAATAGCGGAGGCCGTATTCCTTCAGCAGCCGCAGCGTGATCTGGCTGAATTCGCCCGCGGGCGAGCGGTAGCCGGCCGGCTTGCGGCCGGTCATCTTGCGTATGATCTCGACGCCCTTCTCCATCTCCTCGCGTTCCTGCTCCGGTGTCAGCGTGGTGATCCAGGCATGCGACCAGCTATGGTGGCCGATCTCGTGGCCGCGCCGCAGCACATCCTCCATCAGGGCGGGATGCTGCTGCATCACCAGCCCGGGAATGAAGAACGTCACCTTGATGCCGTAGCGGTCGAGCAGGTCGAGGATGCGGCCCATGCCGACCTTCCAGCCGTAGGTGCCCTGCGAGAGCGCGACGGGCCGCTCCCAGTTCTTGGGATCGCGCGCCGTCCACAGCGTCTCGGCGTCGAGATCGAAGGTCAGCATCACCGGGAAGCCCCTGGGTGCGATCGGCATTGGCTGTGCTCCTCTTTCATAGACCTTCCCCCGGAGGGGGAAGGTGCCCGAAGGGCGGAAGGGGGATGGTGCAACAACTGCCGCGCCGTGCTTGTTGAGGCATCCCCCTTCCGGCGCTGCGCGCCACCTTCCCCTCCGGGGGAAGGTTTTGACTCATCAGCCCTGCCGCGCGCTCCACGCCATCAGGCGGCGCATGAAGGCTTCGCAGGCGGCGATCTGCGACTTCAGGATGAATTCGTTGGGCTGATGCGCCTGGGCAATGTCGCCGGGACCGCAGATGACGGTCGGGATTCCGGCGGCGCGGAAGATGCCCGCCTCGGTTCCGTACGGCACGGCGTAGGTGCGGTTGCCGCCGGTCCAGTGCAGCGCCAGCTCTTCGGCGTCGCGATTCTCCTCGGGCTTGATCCCCGGCACGAAGGAACGGCGGCGCGTATGGATATTGGCGTCCGGATGTTTGCGTCGCATCGCCGGCAGCAGGGTGTCGTTGAGGAACGCCTCGGCGCGGCGCTGCACTTCGGTATAGTCGTCGCCAGGCAGCGTGCGGTAGCCCCAGTTCATCACACACTCGCGGGCGAGGATGTTGCCCGCCGTGCCGCCGTTGATTACGCCCACGTTGATGGTGGTATGGGCCGGCTCCATGTCGATGTCGCGGCGTCGCCGCGCTGCGAGTTCGTCCTGCAGTTCGTTGAGGAAGTGAATGAACGCGCCGGCATAGTGAATGGCGCTGACCCCGAGATGCGTCATCGAGGAATGCGCCTCGACGCCAGTGAACGTTGTGATCAGCCCGCCGCCCCAGTTCTGCGCGTTCACAACCCCCATCATGGTCGGCTCGCCGACGATCACCGCGCGCGGCCGCCTGACGTCTCCCATGAGCCGCTCGACCAGCGAATGCGCGCCCAGACAACCAATCTCCTCGTCGTAGCTCACCGCCAGATGCACCGGCACCTTCAGACCCGCACGCAGGAACTCCGGCACCAGCGCCAGCGCCACGGCGGAAAACGCCTTCATGTCGGCCGTCCCGCGCCCGTAGAGCTTGCCGTCCCGCTCGGTCAGCATCCAGGGGTCGCTCTCCCATGGCTGGCCATCCACCGGCACGACATCGGTATGGCCGGACAGCACGATGCCGCCTTCGGCATCGGGGCCGATGCTGGCGTAGAGATTGGCCTTGGTCGTCTCCTCGTTCGGCACCAGCCGCGCCGCAATCCCGTGCCCGGCCAGATACGCCTGGACATACTCGATCAGCGCCAGGTTCGAGTTGCGCGACGTCGTGTCGAACGCCACGAGACGGCGCAGCATCTCGATCGAATCCACTGTCTCACCCGGCATTGCCCCTCACCCGCTGGCTTTGACGCACCGGCCCGACCATGGCACCGCCGCGCCGGCCGGGCAATTCAGGGCGGCCATGCACGAGCCACGCCTGCATCAGCCGCGCGCGATGCTACGGTACTCCGCTCAACAGGACTGGAGGCCGGAAATGAATCGCCTGGACGGAAAGGTCGCTTTGATTTCCGGCGCCGCCCGCGGCATTGGCGCCGAAACCGCGCTGCAGATGGTGCGCGCCGGCGCCCGGGTGGCGATCGGCGATGTGCTGGACGAGCGCGGCCGGCAGACGGTGCGCGCGCTGGAAGCGGAGGTCGGCGCCGGTACAGCCATCTACTGCCACCTCGACGTCACCAGCCCGAACGCATGGGACGCCGCCATCGCCGTCTGCGTGCAAAAGTTTGGCGGGCTGGACATCCTGGTCAACAACGCCGGCGTCTTCATCGGCCGCGATGTCGAGCAGGCCTCGCTCGCCGACTGGCAGCGCCTGTGCGCCGTCAATCTGACGGGCGTCTTCCTCGGCACCAAACAGGCGATGCCGGCTTTGCGCGAGCGGGCGCGCAACAGCCCGCATGGCTCGGCCATCGTCAATCTCGCTTCGATCGCGGGCCTGGTGGGCTCGCCGCTCGATCCGCTCTACTCGATGACCAAGGGCGGTGTGACCACCTTCACCAAATCGGTAGCGCTGGAATTTGCCCGCAAGGGCTATCGCATCCGCGTCAACTCGATCCATCCGGGCGTGATCGAGACCGATATGGGCGCCCAGACCTTCGCCGCGCGCGCCGAGCGGCTGGGCACCAACGACGTCGATGCCGCGCGCCAGCAATCCCTGGCCAGCCATCCGATAGGACGCCTGGGCACCGCTGCGGACATCGCCAAGGGGATCGTGTTCCTGGCCTCCGATGATGCCGGCTTCATGACCGGCACCGGCCTGATCGTGGACGGCGGCTATACGGCACAATAGCACTTGTAAAACAAGACATTACCAGATGTTATTTATCTGAAACATGAGAATTCTGGCGGTGTTTGTTGAAGTAGTGCCTGATGTTCAAATTTTGACGAATGAGAGTATAAATATTGACGACTTATTAACGAAAAACAAAGTTTGGTCTGGAAGGGGTATTCATATGTTTTCCATTCTTCAGGAGTTGATGAACGATCAGTCCGGCGCAACCGCGATCGAGTACGGCCTGATCGTGGCACTGGTTTCCGTCGCCGCTATCACGGGCTTTTCCGCCCTCGGCAACAAGATCGGTGAAACCATGAACATGGTGGCCGCCAACCTCTCGCGCTAGCCACGGATCTCGGCGCGAAAGGTCCGCGACGGCCAGCCGGAGACAACCGCTTCCTGCCCCTCTACGATGACGGCCGCATCCGCATCACCGTTGCGTGGAGGGCCGCATGAACATCGACGTCAGAATTCCGTCCGAAGATCTCGGCCTTTCCGCGCCGCGGCTGGACCGCATCCGCGACTGGATGCAGGCTCTCGTCGATCAGAAGAAGCTCGCCGGCCTGATGACGGTCGTCAGCCGCCGCGGCGAGGTGGCGCTGATGCATGCCTGCGGCAAGGCCGACCTGGCGCGCGACAAGCCCATGCGGCCCGACACCATCTTCCGCATCTATTCGATGACCAAGCCGCTGACCAGCGTGGCCATCATGATGCTGTACGAGGAGGGCCGCTTCCAGCTCGACGACCCGGTCACGCGTTTCCTGCCGCAGTTCCGGAACATGCGCGTCTACGTATCGGGCGCCCGCGGCAAGTACGACAGCGAACCGGCGCAAAGGGACATCACCTTCCGCGACCTGCTCACGCATACGTCGGGCCTGACCTACGGCTTCATGGAAGCGACCCCGGTCGATGCCATGTACCGCGAGGCCGGCGTCGACTTCCAGACGGCGAAGGGCAGCCTCGGGGATGTCGTGTCGCTTGCCGCCACCATGCCGCTGATCGCCCAGCCCGGCAGCGAATGGAACTACAGCATCTCGACCGATGTACTGGGCTATCTGGTCGAGGTGATTTCCGGCCGGCCCTTCGGCGAGTTCCTGCACGAGCGCCTGATCGCGCCGCTGGGGATGGTCGATACGTCCTTCCACGTACCGGCCGACAAGATCGAACGCTTCGCCGCCAATTACGGTCCGGACGAAAGCGGCGGCCTGAAGCTGATCGAGGATCCGCAGAAGAGCCGGTTCCTGACGCCGCGCCTGTGCTCCGGCGGCGGCGGGCTGCTGTCCACGGCGGCAGACTACATGCGCTTCTGCCAGATGATGCTGAACAAGGGCGAGCTGGAGGGCGTGCGCCTGCTGGGCCGCAAGACGGTCGAGCTGATGACGCGCAACCATCTTGACGGCGACATGGCCGATATGGGCCAGCCGCGATTCAGCGAATCGACCTATACCGGCATCGGCTTCGGGCTGGGTTTCTCGGTGATGCTCGACCCCGCACGGGCGCAGATCCTCGGCACGCCGGGCGAATACGCCTGGGGCGGCGCCGCCAGCACGGCCTTCTGGATCGACCCGGCCGAGGAGATGTACGTCATCCTGCTGACGCAGCTCATGCCGTCATCGACATACCCGATCCGCCGCGAGCTGCGCGTTCTCAGCTACCAGGCCATCGTCGACTGACATTTCCCGTCGTCCTGAGCGAAGCGAAGGACCTTGCGGTCGTGCAACCCGTGACGACGAGGCCAGTAGGTCACCGGCGCCGTCATTCTTTGGCTGAACCACCGCAAGGTCCTTCGCTTCGCTCAGGACGACGGACAAAATTGGGCGCCACCGCGACGCTAAGCCGCCTGCACCTGCTCCACGGTGGGGCCCTCGCCGCCGATGGTGGTGCGGCGCATGTCGCGCACCTCGCCGGTTTCGTTGTAGCGGCGTGCGCGATGCATGGTCTGGCGGTTGTCCCACATCACGAGATCATGCAGCCGCCACTGGTGGGCATAGACGAACTGCCGCTGGGTGGCGTGCTCGACCAGATCGCGCAGGAAGGCGCGCGCCTCGGGCATCGGCCAGCCCACGATGGTGCCGGCATGCGAGGCGAGGAACAGCGACTTGCGTTCGGTCACCGGATGCGTCCGCACAAGGCGCTGGCGCACCGGCTTGAACATAACCCGCTCCTCGTCGGTGAACTCGGTGAAGCCCAGCAGGCCGCGCGAATACATCAGCGAATGCTCGCAGATGAGATTCTCGACCTCCGCCTTCGTCTCATCGTCGAGCGCATCGTAAGCAGCGCGCATGTCGGCGAATTCGGTATTGCCGCCGCGCGCGGGAATGGCGCGAGCTGACAGCAACGAGTATTTCGCCGGCACGGCGCGGAACGAGCTGTCGGAATGCCAGAGCTGGTTGCCGAGGTTGAACATCCGCCGCCGGTCGTCCCGCTCATAGATTTTGCCGGCCGGATCCAGATTGGAGATGTCGGCCAGCTCGAGGCTGATCCGGCGCTCCGTCGGCTTGGTGATGTTGCCGCCCACCGCCAGCTCGATGCGGCCGAAATTGCGGCTGAAGGCCACCTGCTGCTCGTCGGTGATGTCCTGGTCGTGAAAGACCAGCACGGCGTATTTGTCCATGCCGGCTTCGATCGCGGCCACCTCGTCCGGCGTCAGCGGCCGGCGCAGATCCACGCCCGATACTTCGCCGCCAATCACGGGATGAAGCTGGCGGATGGTGACGCTCATGGCACGGCGCTCCCGGTCATCTTCCGGCCCATGGTAGCCGCACAGTGCACCCGGCGCCATTCCGAGCCGTCATGGCAGGAAGAAAGTCCGCGCGGCGCTGTTTTAGTGCCCGGACAGGTTTCCTGACCGGATTGCCGCAACACGCGAGGGCGCGATGAATTCCCTGATGGCCATGGACCGCAGCACCGATCTTCGTCCCGGCAGGGTGACGCTCGGATCGGGCATCACGCTCTCCTGGGCCGAGCAGGGCGATCAGGCCGGCGTGCCGCTGATCCTGCTGCACGGCTATTCCGACTCCTGGCGCTCATATCAGCCGCTGATGGACGCCTTGCCGGCTACGGTGCGTGCCGTCGCGGTGTCGCTGCGCGGGCACGGCGACTCCGACAAGCCGCGGGCGGCCTGCGATGCACCGGCCATGGCCAACGATCTCGTCGAATTCCTGGATCGGCTCGGAATCGCGCGCGCCGTGATCGCGGGCCATTCCATGGGCAGCCTCGTGGCACAGCGCCTTGCCGCCACTGCGGCGCAGCGCATGCTGGGCCTGGTGCTGCTGGGTGCGTTCCGCACGCTCAGGGGTAACCCGGAGATCGAGGCCCTGTGGCGCGAGGTCTGCGCGCTGGCCGATCCGGTCGATCCCGCCTTCGTGCGCGCTTTCCAGCAGAGCACATTGGCGCAGCCGGTTCCGCCCGACTATTTCGAGATGGTCGTGGGTGAAAGTCTGAAGCTTCCCGCCCACACCTGGCGCAGCGCCTTGCGCAGTCAGATCGACGAGGATCTCGGCAAGCTGCCCGCCATCCAGGCGCCTACCCTGATCCTGTGGGGCGACAAGGATTCGATCTGCGACCGCGCCGGCCGGCAGGCCTTGCAGGCAAGCATCCCGCATGCGCGACACATCACCTACGCCGGTGCCGGCCACGCCCTGCACTGGGAAGAGCCCGCCCGTGCCGCAAGCGACATCGCGGCTTTCATCGAAACGCTCAGAACGCCTTGATGAGCCCCACGCCGAGGAGCAGCGCGGCCACGCCCGCCAGCCGCAGCGGCGGCGTCGGCCGCCGGGGCAGGCGGAACCAACCGTAGCGGTCCACCAGCAGCGAGGCGAGCTGCTGGCCGGCAATGGCAAATCCCACCACCGAGGCGGCCCCGATGGCCGGCATGCCGGTGAACATGGCCATCACATAGGTGGCGCCCGCAAAGCCGCCCAGCCATCCCCACCATGGCATGCCGGACACCGCGGCAAGCCGCGGCTTCGGCGCACCGAACAGGCCCATGGCCAGCGCCAGGACAAGAGTCATCGACGCGGTCGCCACGAGGAAGCTGACGACACCAACCGGAAACGGCGCGCCGAGGTCGGCGTGCAGCAATGCGTTGACCGCGGCCTGGACCGGCAACACGGCACCCGCGGTCAGCGCCAGGGCTATCCATGCTAGACGCGACGATCGCCCGACCGTTTCGCCACCCCCGTCCTGGCTCCAGGCAATGGCCGCCGCACCGGCAAGCACGGCTAACCCGCCGGTCAGCGCCGGGCGGTCCAGCGGCGCGGCCGGAACGCCGAGCATCCCGAAATGATCCAGTGCGAGGGATGCCAGCATCTGGCCGGCAATGAACAGGCCCACGCTCACCACCGCGCCCAGCCGTGGAAACAGCAGGATTGTTGCCACCACGTAAAAAGCCGAAGCCGTGCCGCCGGCGAGGTGCCAGGCCGGCACGTCGTGCAGACCGGCCAGCCGCTCGAGTCCGCCTGCCGCGATGGCCGCAGCGAGCAGCAACAGCGTGCCCACGCCAAGCTGAAGGGCAGTCGCGCCGAAGGGGCTTCCCACGGCTTTGGAAAGCTGGGCATTGGCGCCGGCCTGCACGGCAAGCAGGGCGCCGGCGAAGAGCGAAAGGGCAACGAAGGTCGTATCCATGCCGGCCAGATCGCATGTGCCTGCACGCACGCCTATATGGCATGAATGCAGGTTCCGACTGCACAGGCGCACAGGGTAGATGCCGTGGACTGGAACGATCTTCGCTATGTGCTGGCGGTGGGCATGGCCGGCACGCTGGCCGGCGCGGCGCGGGCGCTGGGCGTCAACCACACGACCGTTTTGCGGCGCATCGCGGCCCTGGAGGCGAAATCGGGCGTGCGGCTCTTCGAACGGCTGCCGGGCGGCTATGTGCCGACGGAAGCCGGCGAAGCGCTGCTCGAAACCGCGCGCCGCATCGACACCGCCGTCGTCGATCTCGAACGCCGGATGGCAGGACAGGATTTGCGCCTGTCGGGAGGCTTGCGGGTCACGACGACGGACACCCTGATGGCCTCCCTGTTGCCGCCGATTCTGGCAGCGTTTCGCGCCGCGCACCCCGGCATCATCGTCGAGGTTGCTGTCACCAACACCGTCCTGAACCTCACGCGCCGCGATGCCGACGTGGCGATCCGGCCGGCGGACGATCCCTTGCCGGCGCTGGTGGGCCGGCGGGTCGCATCGATCGCCTTCGCTGTGTACGGAAGTCCGGACTACTTGAAGCAGAAGGACCGCGCCTGGCTGGCGCCGGACGACAGCCTCGCGGACACCCTGGCGGCGCGCTGGATGCGCGAGGCGCTGCCGGAGGTCACGGTGGCGGCGCGCGCCAGTTCGCTGCTGGCGCTGCGCGAGCTCGCCGCGGCGGGACTCGGGCTTGCCGTCCTGCCGCGCTATCTCGGCGATCCGACGCCAGGGCTGGTTCGCCTCAACACGCCGCGCATCACATCCACATCGGGGCTGTGGGTGCTGACGCACGAGGATTTGCGCCGCACCGCGCGCGTGCGCGCCTTCACCGAGTTTGTTGCGCAGGCCTTCACGCGCCAGCGCAAGCTGCTGCAGGGATGAGCCTCACGTGAGGAAGACGCCGCCGTTGACGTGGATGGTCTGTCCCGTGATGTAGCCGCCGCCCGGCCCGACGAGATGGCGGACGGCGGCGGCGATCTCATCGACGGTCGCCTTGCGCTTCAGGGGGATGTTCTGGTCCGAAAGCATGCCGGGCATGGCGCCGGCCGACGGGCCGCGGGCGGTATCGACGGCGCCGGGCGCCACGCAGTTGCAGGTAATGCGGTGCGGCGCCAGCTCGATTGCCAGCGCGCGGATCAGCCCTTCCAGGCCGGCCTTCGAGGCCGAGACATGACAGCGGTTGGGTGTGCCGACATGCGTCGAAACGCCGGACATCGCCACGATGGCGCCGCCGCCGCGGCGGATCAGGTGCGGGACGGCCGCCTTCGCGAGAATGAACGCACCGTCCAGCGCCACGGACAGGATCTCGCGCCATTCCTCCAACGACATATCAAGGAACGATGTCTGCCGCCGCAGGCCGGCATTGCTGACGACGATGTCGAGGCCGCCCATGGTGCCGACCGTCGCCTCAACCATCTGGCCGACACCGCGCGGATCGGAAACGTCGGCGACATAGCCCATCGCCTTGCCGCCCAGCGCCTGGATCTCGCCGACGACGGCATCGACCAGCGCGCGATCGGAACGCCCGTTGACCACCACCGCCGCCCCGTCGCGCGCCAGTGTGAGGGCGATGGTGCGGCCGATATTCTTCCCCGCCCCCGTCACCAGCGCCACTTTTCCTTCCAGCGGACCTGCCATCGTTTCCTCCTTTTCTTTCATAGGCCTTCCCCCGGAGGGGGAAGGTGGCGCGCCAGCGCCGGAAGGGGGATGCCTCAACCAACACGGTGCCTGTTGCGAGATCCCCTTCCGCCCTTCGGGCACCTTCCCCCTCCGGGGGAAGGAACATAAAGCCGCGTCAGATCTCCAGCCGATAGAACCGTGCGGCCGTGCGGCTGAAGAGGTCGGCCTTTTCGTCGGCGCTGGAGCCTTTGGCCAGCAGCTTGCAGGCGTTCCAGAACACCGGGTAGGCGTACGAGCCCTTGTCGACCGGGAAGTTGCTTTCGAACATGCAACGCCTGGCGCCGAAGGCCTCGATGCAGGTCTCGATGTAAGGCTTCCACGCGGCGGCCAGCTCTTCCGAGGATGGCGGCCGCGGCTTCGTATCAAAGCCGAAGCCACCGATGCGCATGCCCAGCCCGCACAGCTTCACGTGCACGTTGGCGCAGGCCGCGAGCGCACGCATCGCCGGCGCCCAGTGTTCGAACACCTCCTTCTGCTTGCCGGCATAAGCGCCGATATGCAGCGGACCGCCGACATGGTCGAGCACGATCGGCGTGTCGGGAAAGGCGCGGGCCAGCGCCTCCAGCTCGCCGATCTGCGGATGATAGAGCCAGGCGTCGTACGACAGGCCGAGCTTGCCAAGGCGGGCAAAACCCTCGCGGAACGCAGCACTGGGCATCAGGCCCTGCGGCACGTGGTAGTTGGGATTGCGGACGGAGGCATCGGCGTCCCATGCCGAGGTATGGCGGATGCCGCGGAACCGCCCGCCCGCCACGCCGATATGCGCCTCCAGCACCTCCTGTACGCGCGCGCCCAGCGCAAGGTCGGCGTGGCCCACGATGCCGGCACACACCCGCGTCTTGCCGTAGCCGCCGCTGGCACTCATCGCCGCGATGCCGTTAACGAACTCGGTCTCGCCCAGCGGCTTCATCTCATCCGGCCCGTCGGCGCGGTACATCGCCCGGCATTGCACGAACACCGTGGCCACGACGTTGTGGCCGCTGCCCGTATCCGCCAGCAGCTCCGGCAGCAGATAGCGCCAGCCCGGCCGGTCCCAAAGGTGGTGGTGCGGATCCACGATCGGCAGGTCCGGCTCGAGGATCTCCTCGCGATGCTGCGCGAGCCAGTCCTCCCGCACCGGCAGATAGCCATGAAACGGCGAGCTCATGTTTTTTCCTCCCTTTTCTTGCCTTCCCCC
>QOCQ01000008.1 GCA_003574685.1 Rhodospirillaceae bacterium SYSU D60007 | reverse complement strand
GCGCGCCCCCGACAGCGGCTGACAACGGCGCAAAAAGTGTAACCGATGTATCCGGTCCAAACTGTTACCTATGTATCCGGCCGTACACCCCTCCTCTCCCCGCCTTCGCGGGGAGAGGGTGAACACCCCGCTCCATCCATGAGGCGAAGGGAAGACTATGCGGCGCGCGGCGATTTCAGGGGGTCGGTCAGGAGGGCGTAGAGGGCTTCGGGGTGGTCGGTGGCGCGCAGCTTCTCGACCAGGACGCGATCGCGCAGCGCACGCGAGACGCGCGAGAGCGCCTTGAGGTGGTCGGCGCCGGCGCTTTCCGGGGCCAGCAGCACGAACATCAGGTCGACCGGCCGCGCGTCGATGGCCTCGAAGTCGATCGGCGTGGCCAGCCGCGCGAAGACGCCGTGCAGGCGGTCCAGCGCCGCGAGCTTGCCGTGGGGGATGGCGATGCCGCCGCCCAGCCCGGTCGAGCCCAGCCGCTCGCGTTCCAGCAGCACCTCGAAGATCGCCCGCTCGTTCAGGCCCGTGACCTGCGCGGCACGCTGCGCCGCCTCCAGCAGGGCCTGCTTCTTGGTGTTCGCCCGCATGTCGGCGATCACGGCATTGGGCGCGAGGATATCCACCAGTTCCATCGTGGCATGCCTTGTTGTCGGTTGCTCGCTCTGCCGCACGCCCGACGGAGTCAGGACGACATCTTTGCGGTCGCGTTCTGCGGGTCGACCCAGCCGATATTCCCGTCGGGCCGCCGATAGACCATGTTGAAGAGCCCGTTGGCGCGGTTGCGGAACATCAAGGCGGGCAGTTGCCCCAGATCCAGCCGCATCACCGCCTCGCCGACGGTCATCATTTCGACGTTCGTCTGCATTTCCGCCACCACCAGCGGTTCGTGTCCTGCGGTCTCGTCGGAAGCTTCCGGCTCGCCCGCGATAATCGTCTGCAGCGCCAGGATCGACTCCTCGGCCTGGCGGACTTTGCGCGTATTGTGATCGCGCAGGCGCCTTTTGTGGCGTCGCAGCCGCTTGGCCACATGCTCGCAGGCCGCGTCGAAGGCGAGGTAGGGATCGTTCGCCAGGCCGTGGCTCTGGGCCATGATGTTGCGCCCGACATGGACGGAGATGTCGGAACGGAATTCGTGGGCTTCCCGGGAAAACGTCACCGCTCCCTCGATCGCGCCGTCGAAGTACTTGCCGACCGCGGTCTCCAGCGTGCGCTGCACATGATCGCGAAGGGCCTCACCAATATCGATCTGCTTGCCACTCACGGTGAGGTTCATCGCCATGTCTGTATCCGCTCTTGTGGCCGGCCAGGGCGCTGAATGAAGTCACCATATGGACCGGGTCCGGGGGTGTCAAGCAAAGCCCAACCTGTTGTTTCTCTTGCCAAATCCGCCCACACTGAAGCACCCGCTCACGTCCCTCTCAATTGCCTTCCCCCGGAGGGGGAAGGTGGCGCGAAGCGCCGGAAGGGGGATGCCGCAACAAGCACGACGCCGCAGGTATTGCACCATCCCCCTTCCGCCCTTCGGGCACCTTCCCCCTCCGGGGGAAGGCAGTTTTCTGGCGCTTCGCTCTTCGGTCGAGCACGACCGTCCAGATGGCGTCCACAACCTGCCGCGGATTGCGCACCACATCGTTGGCCCAGAACCGCGCGACATGAAAGCCAAGCGCCTCCAGGCGCCGGGTACGTTCGGCATCGTAGGCGGCTTGCTCGACATGCTGGCTGCCATCGACCTCGACCACCAGGCGCTCGCGAAGACAGGCGAAGTCGACGATGTAGCGGTCGATGGGCACTTGTCGGCGAAAGCGCAGATCGCCGGCGCGGCCGGCACGCAGCACCCTCCAAAGCGCCGCCTCGGCTTCCGACGGCGTATGCCGCAGGCGACGCGCCGCTGTACGCGCAAAGTCACCAGCCTCGGGCCTCATGGTCATCCTTCAGTTGTACTCTCCGCGTATTATACAACCTTCCCCCGGAGGGGGAAGGTGGCGCGCCAGCGCCGGAAGGGGGATGCCGCAACAGGCACGACGCCGCAGGTATTGCACCATCCCCCTTCCGCCCTTCGGGCACCTTCCCCCTCCGGGGGAAGGCAAGAAAACTAGGCCGCGGCCTCGGTGGGTGGCGGGAGGCCGGGGAGGGATTTTTCGCGGCGGCGCTGGACCGAGGAGGGGATGCGCATGGCCTCGCGGTACTTGGCCACCGTGCGGCGCGCGATCTCGATGCCTTCGGCGCGCAGCAGCTCGACCAGCCGGTCGTCCGACAGCGTCGCATCCGGCCGCTCGGCGTCGATCAGGCGCCGCATGCGGGAGCGCACCGCCTCGGCCGACACGCTCTCGCTGCCGCTGGCGGCCGGCACCGAGCTGGTGAAAAAGTACTTCAGCTCGAACAGACCGCGCGGCGTGGCCATGAACTTGTTGGCGGTGACGCGGCTCACGGTGCTTTCGTGCAGTCCGGTCGCCACCGCGACGTCGCGCAGCACCAGCGGCCGCAGCGCCGAAACGCCATGCCGGAAGAAGCCCTCCTGCTGCAGGGCGATCTCGCGCGCCACCTTCAGGATGGTGTTGGCGCGCTGGTCCAGCGCCTTGATCAGCCAGTTGGCCGTCTGCCAGCGCTCGGTGATGAATTCCTTCGCCTCGCGGCTGCGTGCATCGCGGCTGAGCGTCGCATAGTAGCGGCGATCCGCCAGCAGCCGGGGAAGAGCATCGGTATTGAGCTCGACCTCCCAGGTCTCGCCCAGCTCGGGATGGCGCACGCGCCGCAGAAAGACGTCGGGGATCACCACGCGCACCGGCTCATGGTGGAAGCGCAGGCCGGGCTTGGGATCGAGCGCCCGCAGCTCGGCCACCATGCCGGCCATGTCCTCGGCATCGACGCCGCAGCGCCGCAGCAGCGCCGGCACATCGCGGCGGGCCAGCAGATCGAGGTTGTCGAGCAGCGCCTGCATGGCGGGATCGAGCCGGTTGCGATCGGCGAGCTGCGCGGCAAGGCACTCGGCCAGCGTGCGGCTGAACAGGCCCGGCGGATCGAGCTGCCGCAGGCGCGCCAGCACGCTCTCGATGTGGGCATGCTCCACTTCAAGTCCTGCGGCGATCTCCCCGACATCGCCCGCCAGCCAGCCGCTGGGTTCCAGCAGCTCGACCAGGCGCACGGCAATCATCCGGTCCACGGGATCCGCGATCTCCGCCGAGATCTGCGCCAGCACGTGCTGCTGGAGCGACAGGTCGGCCTGGGCGATGCGGCTCATCGGGTCGATGCCATCGGCGTCGATATTGCCGCCGCGCGCGGGCATGCCATCGCCACCACGGTCGATATATTCCCCGGCCCAGCGGTCGTCCGCCTCGCCCAGCGCCGCCGCGCCATCGCTCAGGGCCGCGGCCGTGTCGGCGATGGCATCGGGGGCTGCGACGGGCAGCTCGGGCGCCGGCGTGTCTTCATCGCGCGGTTGCTCCGCCAGCAGGGGATTGGTTTCCAGCTCGTGTTCCACATAGCTTGCCAGCTCAAGCTGCGAGAGTTGCAGGAGCTTGATGGCCTGCTGGAGCTGCGGCGTCATGACCAGCGCCTGGCGCTGCCCCAACTGGAGGCGCGGCGCGAGGGTCATGGGCCGGCCGTTCACCGCCATCAGAGGGTGAACCGCCGGCCGAGATAGACGCGCTGGACTTCCTCGTTGGCCACGATCTCGGCCGGCCGTCCCTCGATCAGCACCTGGCCGGCGTGCATGATGTAGCCGCGATCGATGATATCGAGCGTTTCGCGCACCTTGTGGTCGGTGATCAGCACGCCGATGCCGCGGTCGCGCAGATGGGACACCATCTCGCGAATCTCCTCGACCGCGATCGGATCGACACCGGCCAGCGGCTCGTCCAGCAGGATGAAATGCGGCCGCGAGGCCAGCGCGCGCGCGATCTCGACCCGCCGGCGCTCGCCGCCCGACAGGGCCATGGCCGGGGCATTGCGCAGATGCACGACGTTGAATTCCTCGAGCAGCGCATCGACGGCGTCTTCCCGTATCCGGCGGTCCGGTTCCACCAGCTCCAGCACGGCGCGGATATTGTCGGCGACGCTCATGGTGCGGAAGACCGAGGCTTCCTGCGGCAGATAGCCGATGCCCAGCCGCGCGCGCCGGAACATGGGCAGGCGGGTGATGTCGCGGCCATCGAGCGTGACGCGGCCGTCGTCGGCCTGCACCAGGCCGCAGACCATGTAGAACGTCGTCGTCTTGCCGGCGCCGTTGGGGCCCAGCAGACCCACCGCCTCGCCGCGCTGCAGGGTGATCGACACGTCGCGCACGACCGGGCGGTTGTTGTAGGTCTTGCTCAGCCCGTGCGCCTGCAGGCCGCTGTCGGTGGAGACGAGGCGCGGGCCGGGCCGTTGCGCGGTCGCGCCCGGGGTTGGCTTCCAGCGTTTCTTGCCCGGTGACATCGGCATGCGTGCAATCACTTCCCGCTCTGATCAGACGGCGAAGCGTTCTGCTTCTCCGGGCAGGGCGGCGCACCGGGGCGGTCCGTCGGCCGCGGATCGGGCGTGGCCGCTTCCTTGTTCGGCTCCAGCAGGGCCGTCACGCGGCCGCCGGTGCCGGCGATCATCCGCACGTCGCCCGTCTTCGTGTTCATCTCGACCGTCTCGCCGTTGACCTGTTCGCTGCCGCGCGTGAGGCGCACGTTGCCGCTCAGCACGGCCGTTCCCGTGTTCGGGTCGTAGCGGCCCTTGTCGGAATGCGCATAGCCCTGGCAGGAGGCGATATACACGTGCCCGAACGCCTCGACCCGGCTGAGGCGCTGCTTGCCGCCGGGTTCCTTCGCGCCGGTGCGCTCGCCGCCCTGCTTTTCGAAGTACGCGACCGCCTGGTCGGCGCGCATCTCCTCGCTGCGCCGCACAAGCACGACGTTGCCGCGGGCCACGGCCATGCGCTTCTCGTCCCAGTACTCGATGCTGTCGCGTGCCGTCAGGCGGCCGTCGGGATTGGTCAGCGAGAGGTTGCGGCCGGTCATGCGCGCCACCCGGTTTTCGTTGTCCCAGACGAGGTGATCGCCGGTGATCACGCTGTCGCTGATGAGGACCCGCACGTTGCCTTCGGCATCGATGCGATAGATGTCGTTGCGGCCCGACGCGTCGGGACGGGCCCAGGCGGTGATCTTGTCGGCATGGATCGTGCGATCGCCGCGCGTGACGCGGACATTGCCGCGCGCGGTGTAGCGGCGTGCGTCGCGGTCCCACTCGATGCCCTGGTCGGCCGTGATCTCGATCGGGCTGCGGCTGACGGCGTCGCTCTTGTCGTTCTTGTCGTTCTTGTCGTTCTTGTCGTTCTTGTCCGACGGGGCGCCAGGGACGGGCGCGGGCCTTTCCTGCGCAGCCGCCGGGCCGGCCGCGACAAGGGCCAGCAGGCACAGCAGGACGAGGGGGCGCGGCATGATCAGTGTCCCTTCAGGACAAGGCGGGTGCGGCCGGTGAAGACGATGCGATCCCCGCCTTCGCTGGCATGGAAGCCCTGCGCCTCGACCTCGCCGTCCGGGCCGTGGCCGCGCACCGGCCGGTCGCCCCAGGCGGCGTGGGCCTCGAGATCGATCCGCGCGCGCTCGGTCGCGATGGTGTAGCCCTCGTCCTGGAACAGCGCGACGTGGCCGCTGAGGTCGAGCATGCGGAGCTGCTGGTCGTAGCGGCCGTGTTCGGCAGTGATGGCGATCCAGCGCCCCTTGTCGTCGAGCAGGTCGGCCTTGGGCTGGGAGAGGTCGTAGATCTTCACATCGCGGGTCTTCTGGACGGCGTAGTCGGCGGTGACGGTGTAGGGGCGCCGGCTGCTGTCGTTGGCGGCGAAATGCGGCCGCTCCATGCGCATGTATTCGCCACGGCTGCCGCCGACCGGCATCTGGCGCACGAGGATGCCGTTGGTCTCGCCGAACATCGGGATGATGATGCCGGCCAGCACAACGGTGAGCGCGATCAGGGGCAGCGCAATGCGGATGTGGGCGGCATAGCGCGCGATCCACGGCTCGCGGCTCTCGCGCTTCAGGCCGAGGAAGCGGTCCAGCCGGGAAGGGTCGGATACGGCTGCCACGATCGCCATCCCCGTCAGGCCACGCCGGCGCGCAGGCAGTCGTGTACGTGCAGGAGGCCGATGAGCCGGCCGTCGCCCTCGACCACGAACAGGCTGGTGATGCCCTTGCCGGTGGCGTTCATGATCCGCACCGCTTCCGCGGCCAGCGCATCGGCAGCGATGGTGCGCGGTTGCGGCGTCATGATCTGCCGCGCGGTCTGCTCCAGAAGTCCGGCATTCATGTGGCGCCGCAGATCGCCGTCTGTGATGATGCCGACCAGGCGCTGGCCCTCGTCGATCACCGCGGCGCAGCCGAAGCTTTTGGCGCTCATCACGATCAGCGTCTCGGCCATGGGGGTGTCGGGCCGGACGACCGGGAGCTGCGCGCCGGTGTGCATCAGCTCGGCGACCTTGACCAGCCGCTGGCCGAGCCGCCCGCCGGGGTGGAAATCGCCGAAGCGCGCCGGCGTGAAGTCCCGGCGCGCCATGAGGGCGATCGCCATGGCGTCGCCCAGCGCCATCATCATGGTGGTCGAGGTGGTCGGCGCCAGCCCCATCGGGCACGCCTCGGCAACATCCGGCAGAAACAATATTTCGTCAGCAGCTCCCGCAAGCGTGCTCCCAACGCGGGCGGTGATCGCCACCAACGGGATGTCGAAGCGCTTGGCATACCAGAGCAGGCCCGCCAGCTCGGCCGTGTCGCCGGAATTGGAGAGCGCCAGAATGACATCACGCGCGGTGATCATCCCGAGATCGCCATGCGAGGCTTCGGCGGGGTGTACGAAATAGGCCGGGGTTCCTGTCGAGGACAGGGTCGCCGCGATCTTGCGCCCGACATGGCCGCTTTTGCCCATGCCCGACACGATGACCCGCTCACCCCCCGCCAGCAGGTCGAGCGCGCGCGGGAAAGCCTCCGGCCCCAGTGTCTGTTGCAGGGCCTGCAGGCCCGCAATTTCGGCCGCCAGAACCCTTTGTGCGTTTGCAACATCGTCCACCGGGCCGGCGAACGTGACGCGTGGGGCACTTTTCATGAGCGGATACTAAGCGCGCCGCACAGCGCACAGCAAAGCAAAAAGCGCGCCAAAACGCCGCTCCCTTAGTGTGCAAATATGTCGGTATCGGCCCAGCCCTCGAGGTCGAGCAGGGCCCGGTAGGGCAGGAAAGAGAAGGCCGCGTCCGCCAGGTCCCGGCGCTGCTCGCGGTCGAGCAGGACGTCCAGCCGGGCTTTCACCTTGTGCAGGTGCAGCACGTCGGACGCCGCGTATTCCAGTTGCTCGCGCGTCAACGGATCGGCGCCCCAGTCGGAGGATTGCTGCTGCTTGGAGAGCTCAACGCCCAGCAGCTCCTTCGTGAGGTCCTTGAGGCCGAACCGGTCCGTATAGGTGCGCACCAGCCGGGCCGCGATCTTGGTGCAATAGACCGGCCGGGTCACGACGCCCAGGTAGTGGCGCATCACCGCCACGTCGAAACGGGCAAAGTGGAAGAGCTTCAGCCGCTGCGGATCGGTCAGAAGCGCTTTCAGCCGCGGCGCGTCGTACTGCCCCCGCGCGAACTGCACGAGATGCGCATCGCCATCCCCGGCCGAGAGCTGCACCAGGCACAGCCGGTCGCGGTGCGGGTTCAGACCCATGGTTTCGGTGTCGATCGCCACCACCGGACCCAGGTCGAGGCCGGCCGGCAAGTCGCCCTTATGCAGATGGATCGCCATGAGCCGCGGCCTGCGTTTCCTTGGGAAGCGAAACGCCGTCCGCTCGGGACGGCGCAGCGAATGGTGCCCTGGAGAAGACTCGAACTTCCACGCCCGTTAAGGCACTAGAACCTGAATCTAGCGCGTCTACCAATTCCGCCACCAGGGCACGATCCATCCGGCGAGCGAACGGGCGGACACGTAATGCCCGCCCCGTGCGATGTCAACCGTGGCCGCCGGGCGCCCGGGGCTCTTTCCCCGGCTGGGCCCACTATACTATACGCCGTCGGGCCCGGGCGCGCCGGGCGGCGAGGTGCAGGCAAATGGATATCAGGCAGATCACCGTCTTTGGCGGCGCGGGATTCATCGGGCGCTACGTCGTGCGAGCGCTCGCAGCGCGCGGCATGCGGGTGCGGGTCGCCGTGCGCCATCCCGAGCTGGCGGATTTCACGCGCATGGCGGGCGATGTCGGCCAGGTCATGGCGGTGCAGGCCAATCTGCGCTTTCCCCAGTCCGTTGCGGCGGCGGTGGCCGGCAGCGACGCCGTGGTCAATGCCACGGGCATTTTCTACGAGCGCGGCCGGCAGCGATACAGGACGGTCCACGTCGACGGCGCGCGTCATATCGCCGAGGCATCAGCCAAGGCCAATGTGCGGCGCCTGGTCCATATCTCGGGCATCGGTGCGCAGCAGCCTCGCACGGGCAATGCCTTCGTTGAATCGAAAGCGCTTGCCGAGCACGAAATGAACCGCGCCTTTCCGGCCGTCACCATTCTGCGGCCCAGTGTCGTGTTCGGTCCTGAGGACAGGTTCTTCAACAGGCTGGCAGGCGCGGCACGGCTCGCACCCTTCATGCCGGTCTTCGCTGGCGGCCACGCCCGCTTTCAGCCGGTCTATGTCGGCGACGTCGCGGCGGCGGTCGCGCGCGCCATCGCCGATTCTCGCACCGCCTTCGGCGCCTACGAGCTGGGTGGACCGCGCGTCTATACGTATCGCGAGCTGATCGAGCTGACTCTGCGCGTGATCCATCGCCGCAAGCGGATCATCTCCGTGCCGATCCTGCCGGTCAGGATGGCCGCTTTCTTCGCCGAGTTCCTGCCGGCGCCGCCTATCACCCGCGACCAGCTCGACCTGATGACCCGGGACAACGTCGTGGCGCCCGGCCGGCCCGGCTTTCCGGAGCTTGGCATCGTGCCACGTACCGCAGAGGCGATCCTGCCGATGTATCTCGATCGCTATCGCCCGGCCGGCCGATACGACATCGTCGCGCCGGTCTGACGCGCCAGCGCGCCGGTCGGCCAGATGGCCGAAGCCACCACCGCCTCCGGCACCCGCCGGCTGCGCTTTCGCATTGTCACGGCGCTGGCGCTGGGCTTCCTCGCCGTCGCCCTGCTCGCCGGTGCCGCCTTCACCATTACCGTGCTGGGCGCCTCCGACAGCACGCAGCGGCTGCTGCTGGACCGCAACCGCCGCATGGTCGACTCGCAGGCACAGTTCGTGCGCGACCGGCTGGACCCGGTTCTGGGGGAGCTGAACCTGATCGCGGTCCTTGCGGAGCGCGGCCAGCTCGACGCCGGATCGCCCGCCCAGATCACGGCAGCGCTGCACGTGCTGATGGAGGACCTGCCGGAGGTTTCCGGTGCGGGCTTCGCCGGGCTGGATGGCATGGTTCACCGCATTCTGCGCACCGAGGATAGCCGGCTGATCCAGGAGCGCGTGCCGCTGGCCGAGCTTCCGGGCGGGCGAGAGAGCTTCCTCGAGCTGCAGGCAACCAAAGGCCCATTCTGGGGCGATCTGCTGTGGTATGCCGAGCAGCGCCAGCCTGGCATCAACGTTCGCGTGCCGATCCGCCGCAAGGACGGCCGCTTCGTGGGCGGTCTGGTGGCGACCGTGGCCATGGGCGAGCTGTCGCGCCTTCTCGTCAGCCAGGAACTGGACCACGGCGGCCGGATGTTCGTGCTGGTAGGCCGCGATCGGGTTCTGGCGCATCGCAGCCTCATCGAGCCGCGGCATGTCACCCTCACGCAGGGCCGGCCCTTGCCCAGCCTCGCGGAAGTCGGCGATCCGGTCCTTGCCGCGATCTGGCAGCAGCCGCTGCCGGACCGCGCCTTTGCCGGTGCGCTGGGCAATCTGGGGCACGTGATCGAGCTGGACGGGCGGCGATGGGTCTTCGTTTACCGCGAGATCGCGGGCTACGGACCCGAACCCTGGCTGCTCGGCCACTACTTTCCTTTCGAGGAAGCGGTGCGGGACATCGAGCGTCTCCGCGAGGGCATCTGGGCCGGCGCTGGCGCGCTGCTCCTGGCTCTGGTGCTGGCGGCCATCATGGGCGTGCGCATGGCCCGGGCCATCCGCCGCCTGGGCGCGTCGGCAGAGGCCCTTGAACGCTTCGAGTTCGATCAGGCGCCTCTGACACATTCGCGGCTGCGGGAGATCGACGACGCGGCCGAGGCGCTCGACAAGGCGCGCGCCACGCTCAAATGGTTCGGCCTCTACGTGCCGCGCCGGCTGGTGGCGCGGCTGATGCAGGAGGGCGAGGAAACCCTGCTGTCGCGGCGGCGTACCGTGACGGTGATGTTCACAGACATTGTCGGCTTCACACCCCAGGCGGAGGACATGGACGAGCGCAGCACGGCCGAGCTGCTCAATCATCATTTCGCGCTGCTGGGCGGCGTCATCGAGCATGAGCAGGGTGTGATCGACAAATACATCGGCGATGCCGTGATGGCCGTATGGGGCGGGATCCGAAAGATGGAGGATCACGCCGATGCCGCCTGCCGCACGGCGCTGGCCATCGTCCGGGTCCTCGGCGAGGACAATGCCGTCCGCCGCGCGCAAGGCCTTGAGCCGATACGCCTGCGCGTGGGCCTGCACTCAGGACCGGTCGTGATCGGCAACATCGGCGCGCCCGAGCGCATGAACTACACGGTCGTCGGCGATACGGTGAACGTGGCGCAACGGCTGGAGCAGCTCGGCAAGGAGCACATGCAGGACAGCGACGAGGCGATCGTGCTGATCAGCGCCGCCACGTTGGCGGCGGTACAGGACCGTGCCGCGCTGGGAGTCGAGCCGGTGTTTGTCGGCGAGCAGCCAATCCGCGGCCGTGCCGAGCCGGAACGCATCTACCGCCTCGCGTGACGCCTCAGCCCGCCATGCGCGCCATCGGTGGACGTCCGATCCGGAAGGTTTCGTCGCGGCGCCAGACCTCGGCCGCCACCCAGAGCCCCAACGCCGCCACGGCGAAGCCGGCGATCACGTCCACGCCGTAGTGGTAGCGCAGGTACAACGTCGACAGCCATAGCAGCACGCAAGGCGCGAGGTAGGCCTTGAACCACCGGCGCCGGTGCCTGTAGTCGAACAGCAGGATATAGGCCGATGCTGCCACGTGCAGGCTGGGGAAGGCATCGCAGCGATTGGTGCCCAGCGGATAGAGCGCCGTCAGCAGATCGGTGATCCAGTAGCCGTGCAGCGGCACGGCGAACCGGTCGGCCATGGCGACATAGGGACCCACGGCCGGCAGCAGCGTGTAGCCGAGATAGCCGAGGCCATAGAGCGTGAAGAGGCCGCCGTAGAAGGCGCGCGCCGTGCGCAAGTCGCCCATCGCGTACTGGACCAGGGTCAGCAGCAGGCACGGTATGAACGCGGCGTAGGCGATGCTCATGAGCTCGGTCAGCAACGGCGAGACGAGCGGCTGGAACCACAGCAAGGGGCTGCTGCCGAACAGGGCGAGATCCCATGCCCACAGCGCAGCGTCGTACTTGCCGGGATTGATCAGCGGAATCGCCCAGCGCATGTGAAGGAAGAGGCCGTTCAGCGCCGCGATATAGAAGCCGAAGCGCAGCCGCCAGGCCCACGTCTCGGGCCAGCGCAGCACGGTCCAGATCGCCAGCACGTTCAGCGCGATCGTCGCGAAATACACCAGCGTTTCCGGATGCGCAGGACCCACCGCGAACAGCAGGCGGATCGCGGTGATCACCAGGAACAGGCCAAAGATGATTTCATGCGGCAGCAGACGGATCATGGCACCGGCAGCTTCGTCCACACGTGCACAGGTCAGCAAGCCTCATACTGCCCGTGCCGCCGCCCCCTGCGCCAGCCCTCTCTTGCATGGCTGCATGCGCGACGGGCGTGATGAGCGCGCTGCCGGAAAGTGCTCGGGAACTCAGGTCATCTTG
Organism: Rhodospirillaceae bacterium SYSU D60007; assembly: GCA_003574685.1. Taxonomy (GTDB): domain Bacteria; phylum Pseudomonadota; class Alphaproteobacteria; order Reyranellales; family Reyranellaceae; genus Vineibacter. The sequence continues at coordinate 190,784 of QOCQ01000008.1, read as the reverse complement.
ACCATGACGTGTTTCTGGTAGGCGGGGCGGGTGGCGAGGCGGTCGTACCAGGCGCGCAGGTGCGGCGTTTCGGGCAGGCCGGCGCGCTCAAACGGCAGGTTCAGCCAGCGATACGCCATGGCGCCGACGGGAATGTCGCCCATGCTGAACTGGTTGCCGGCGACGTAGGCGCGGGTCGCGAGATGCCCGTCGAGCCGGGTCCACAGATCGGCCGTAGCGGTCCTCGCCTGTTCCATGGCGGCGAGGTCGCGCTTTTCGGGCGGCGTGCGGATCCAGTTCCAGAACAGCGTGGTCATGCCGCCCTGGATGGTCGAGAGCTGCCAGTCCATCCATCGCTCCGCTTCGCCGCGTACTTTCGGGTCAGTGGGCCACAGCGTGCCCGCGGCATGGGTGGCCGCGAAATAGCGCACGATGGAGTTCGACTCCCAGAGCGTGTAGCCGCCATCATCGATCGTCGGCACGACTCCGTTGGGATTCATGGCGCGGTACCAGGGCTGGTCGTTGCCGCCGAAAGCGCCGCCGACATCCATGCGTTCGTAGACGAGACCGCATTCGTCGGCGGCCCACAACGCCTTCTGCACGTTGATCGAGTTGGCTCGCCCGTAGATCCTCAGCATGCGTTCCTCCCTGGCATCTTCGAAGCATGTTTCCTTCTCCCCGCGCAGGCGGGGAGAAGGCAGAACGACGTTTCCTCCCGCTGCCTCAATGCGCCTCGGCCCAGGTGGTGCCGGTGCCGATTTCCACGACCAGCGGCACCGACAGCCGGGCGGCGCGCTGCATGGTGTCGCGAATCACCTCTGAGGCCTTCGCGATCTCGCCGTCGGGCGCCTCGAAGACCAGCTCGTCATGCACCTGCAGCAGCATGCGCGTGCGCAGCGATGCTGCGCGCAGGGCTGCCGGCAGGCGGATCATGGCGCGCTTGATGATGTCGGCAGCACCGCCCTGCAGCGGCGCGTTGATCGCAGCGCGTTCATGGAAGCTGCGCCGCGCCGGATTCTTGTCGTTGATGCCCGACAGGTGCACCTTGCGGCCGAACGGCGTCATCACATAGCCGGTCTTGCGGCAGAACGCCTTGGTGCGCTCCATGTAATCGCGGATGCCGGGGTAGCGCTTGAAATAGGTGTCGATATACGTGCGTGCCTCGCCCTGCGGGATGCCGAGCTGGGCCGCCAGCCCGAAAGGCGAGATGCCGTAGATGATGCCGAAGTTGATCGCCTTGGCGCGGCGGCGGACCAGCGGATCCATGCCTTCGGCGGGAATGCCGAAGACTTCCGCGGCGGTGATGGCGTGGATGTCATCACCGCGCTCGAACGCGTCCTTCAGGGAGCGTATGTCGGCGACGTGCGCCAGCAGCCGCAGCTCGATCTGCGAATAATCGGCGCTCAGCAGCTTGTGCCCCGGCTCGGCGATGAAGGCCTTGCGGATCTTGCGCCCGTCCTCGGTGCGCACAGGGATGTTCTGCAGATTGGGGTCAGTCGAGGCGAGGCGTCCGGTGGAAGCGCCGGTCATGTGGTAGGACGTGTGCACGCGGCCGGTCTGCGGGTTAATCTCCGCCACCAGCGCATCGGTGTAGGTGCCCTTCAGCTTGGCAAGCTGGCGATGTTCCAGCAGTTTCCTGGGCAGCTCGTGGCCCTGCTCCGCCAGCTCATCGAGGATCTGCGCATCGGTGCTCCAGGCACCGCTCTTGATCCGCTTGCCGCCGGGCAGGTTCATCTCGTCAAACAGGATCTCGCCCAACTGACGCGGCGAGTTCACGTTGAACTTGCGGCCGGCCAGCTTGTGCAGCTCGATCTCGAGCTCGGTCATGCGCCGCTCGAAATCAGCGCTTAGCCGCTTCAGCTCCGCCGCATCGACCTTGACGCCGGCGCATTCCATGTCGGCCAGCACCGAAATCAGCGGCCGCTCGATGGTGTCGTACAGCGTCGTCATGTGCTCGCTGGCCAGGCGCGGCTTCAGCAGCAGCCAGAGCTGCATGGTGACGTCGGCATCCTCGGCGGCGTAGTCACGGGCCCGCTCTATCGGTACGCGGTCGAAGGTCACCTGCTTCGCACCGCTGCCGGCCACGTCGCTGAACGTGATGGTCTTCATGCCGAGGAAACCCTCGGCCAGCTCGTCCATGCCGTGGCCGTGCAGGCCGCCTTCCAGCACGAAGGACAGCAGCATGGTGTCGTCGATCGGCGCCATGGTGATGCCATAGCGGCAGAGCACTGTGTAATCGTACTTGATGTTCTGCCCCACCTTCAGCACGCCGGGGTCTTCCAGCAGCGGCTTCAGGCGGGCCACGACATCCGCCGCAGCAAGCTGGCCAGGCAGCAGCTCATCGCCCGCCGCAATCGCAGGACCGGCTTCGCCGAGATCGAGTGCCGCCTGCGCCGGCCGCGCAAGGCCCGGCGGACGATGCCCGACCGGCACATAGATGGCGCGGCGTCGGGAGATGCCGACATTGGCGATCGGGCCGTCAGGCAGCGCCAGCGACACGCCCACCAGATTGCCGGTCAGGCAGTTGAGCGCATCGGTCTCGCAGTCGAAGGCGACGACACCGGCGGCGTGCGCCGCGCTGATGAAGCCATCCAGCACCGCAAGGTCTGTCACGATCTCGTAGTCGGCCAGCCCGAAGGCCTTGTCGCGCGGCAAGCGCCAGTCGAGGGGGCCGGCCGCGATACGCGCCGCGTCCGCGCCGGACGGCGCCATCAATCCTTCCGCCGCTTTGGCCTCCTTGCCTTCGGTGGCAAAGGCAGGCGCTAGCGGATCCTGATCGGCGATCGTTGCGATACCTGGACCACCGGTGCGGCCCTCCAGCGCGCGGGGCGGCGTGTCTTCGCCGGCCGGCGGCGCCTCATCCGGCCCCGGCGCGCCCTGCATCGCGCGATATTTGGCCAGCAGCGAGCGGAAGCCTTGTTGCTCCAGCCATGGCACCAGCTTGTGGAGATCGGGCAGCTTCTTGTCGAACGAGTCGGGATGCTCGGTGATGGGCACGTCGTCCTTCAGCAGCACCAGGCGGCGCGAGATGCGGGCCAGCTCGGCATTGACCTGCAGGGCCTCGCGGCGTTTGGGCTGCTTGATCTCGCCGGCCCGCGCCAGCAGCGTCTCCAGATCGCCGTACTCGGTGATGAGCTGCGCCGCCGTCTTGACGCCGATTCCGGGCACGCCCGGCACGTTGTCGGTGCTGTCGCCGGCCAGCGCCTGGACATCGATGACCTTCTCCGGCCCCACACCGAATTTTTCGACCACCGCCTCGCGGCCCAGCGCGCGCTCCTTGATCGGATCGAACATCGAGACCTTGTCGCCGACAAGCTGCATCAGGTCTTTGTCGGAGGAGACGATGGTGACGTCCGCGCCTGCGGCGACGGCGATGCGGGCATAAGTCGCGATCAGATCGTCGGCTTCGTAGCCCTCCAGCTCGATGCAGGGCAGGCCGAACATGCGCGTGGCCTCGCGCAGCAGCGGAAACTGCGGCACCAGCTCCTCGGGCGGATCGGGCCGGTGCGCCTTGTATTTCGGGTAGATCGCGTCGCGGAAGCTGGCCCGGCCCGCATCATGGATGCAGGCGATGTGATCAATGTCGGGACGATCCAGCAGGAACTTCGTGATCATCCGGCAGAAGCCATAGACGGCGTTGATCGGTGTGCCGTCCGGCCGCGTCATGGGCGGCAAGGCGTGATAGGCGCGGAAGATGTATCCGGATGCATCGATCAGCCACAGATGCTTCAGCGGCTTGTTGGCGGGATCGGCGGCCGGCAGCGCGGCCCTGGGCTCCGCCTGGGCCAGGGCAGGTGCGGACGAAGATGCGGCGGCCGCTTTGGCGGCGACGGCAGGCTTGCGAGACATGGCCCTTTGGGTAGCACGACCTGACGCGCCAGTCAGCCTGCGTGCAGGCGGGCCAGTGCGTCTCGTTGATCTGCCGGGCGGAGCGGGCTATTGGCGGGGATTGTCGCCACCGGGACAACGCCTATGCTCGACACAACCATCCGTTCGCGGACCGATACGCCCCGTCCATTCGGCGCGCACCATATCGCGCCCGATTGCCGCGGCATGAACTTCTACCGTGCCGACCAGGGCCTGCGCGACCTGCTCGGCCTCTATCTCGAGCCGGACTGGCTGCAGCGGATGGAGCCGCACTTCCAGCGCATGGGCGAGCTGGCGGGCGGGCGGCTCGACGAGCTGGCAGACATCGCCGACAAGCATCCGCCGGTGCTGCATGCGCGCGACCGCTTCGGTCGTGACGAAGACTGGATCGAGTACCATCCGGCCTACCGCGAGATGGAGAAAATCGCATTCGGCGATTTCGGCATGCATGCGATGAGCCATCGCGCGGGCGTGCTGGGCATGCCCGAACCGGCGCCGCCGGTCGTGAAATACGTATTCACCTATCTGTTCGTGCAGGCCGAGTTCGGGCTGATGTGCCCGATCAGCATGTCCGACACGTCCAACCTCACCATCCGGACGTTCGGCTCGCCGGCGCTGAAGAAGCTGCTGCTCGACCGGCTGCTATCGACGGACATGGCGAGCATGCTCAAGGGCGCGCAGTTCATGACCGAAAAGGCAGGCGGCTCGGATGTCGGTGCGATCGAAACCGAAGCCGAACCCGTCGGCATGGGGCCGGACGGCGTCGAGCGCTGGCGCATCTGGGGCGACAAATGGTTCTGCAGCCATGCCGATGCCGACGTGACGGTGATGCTGGCGCGCCCGCGCGGCGCGGCGGCGGGTACCAAAGGGCTGGCGCTGTTCGCGCTGCCGCGACGTCTGGAGGACGGATCGCGCAACGCATACCGGGTCGTGCGGCTGAAGGACAAGCTGGGCACGCGCTCGATGGCGTCCGGCGAGGTCCGGCTTGACGGCGCCATCGCTTACCTGGTGGGCGATGTCGCCAACGGCTTCAAGCAGATGATGAACCAGGTGAACCTCTCGCGCCTGTCGCATGGCGTGCGGGCCGCCGCCATGATGCGCCGGTGTCTCAACGAGGCGCTGGTGGTGGCGCGCCACCGCCGCGCCTTCGGCAGCACCATCGACGCCTTCCCCCTGCTGCGGCGCCAGCTCCTGAAGATCATGGTGCCGACGGAGCAGGCGCTTTCGATGTCGCTGTGGTCCGCCGCCGTCATGGGACGGGCGCACGCCGGCGACCGCGACGCGGCGGCGTTGCTGCGTATCCTGACGCCGGTGTTCAAGTTCCGCGCCTGCCGCGACAACATCCCGGTGGCCGCGCATGCGCTGGAGGTGCGCGGCGGCGCCGGCTACATTGAGGAATGGGCCAATGCCCGGCTGGTGCGCGACGCGCAGATCGGCACGTTGTGGGAAGGCACCAGCAACATCAACGCGCTCGACGTGATTGCGCGGGCCGTGGGCAAGGCGAACGGGCACCGCGCGCTGCAGGCCGCTATTGACGAGATGCTGGGACGCTCGCCATCCCTGCCGGGCCAGTTCCGTGGCCTCTTGAGTGCGACCATGGGCCGAGCGGCCGATTTCGCCGAAAAGGTGGCGGCCGATCCGCGGTACGAGAAGCGCAGCCGCCAGGCCGCCGGGGCGCTTTATCACGCGGTCACGGCCGCGCTGCTGGCGGCGGAAGGTGCCGCCATCGGCGCCAAAGGCGGTGACGCCCGCCGGCTGCTGCTGGCGCGCTTCGTGCTGGACCACCGCTTGCGCACGCAGGATCCGCTGGCGCTGCACGAGGATGCATGGGAAGACGAAGCGACGGCCCTGCTGCTGTCCGACGGCAGGGTTCCGCTCGACAAGGCATCGGCGCTGGTGTCGGCCTGATGAAGCCGCTGGTACCCGACGTGCTGGCGCCAGGGCTCGACCTGGTGTTGTGCGGCACCGCCCCCAGCCCGGCCTCTTATCGCCAGCGCGCCTACTACGCCAATCCCGGCAACGGCTTCTGGCGTACGCTGCATGCCGTGGGTGTGCTGCCGGAGCTCTTCGAGCCGCGGCGTTATCCGGAAGTCCTGCGCTTTGGCATCGGGCTGACCGATCTCAACAAGAGCGAGTATGGCAGCGACCACGAGCTGTCGGCCGATGCGATGGATCGCGCGGCGCTGGTTCTCAAGCTGCGCCGCTACAGGCCGGCGGCCGTGGCCTTCACCAGCAAGAACGCCGCCTCGCACTTCTTCGCTGCGCGCACGCTGGCCTATGGCCGCCAAAACCAGGCGGTAATCGATGCGCTCGACGATCGCGTCCTCTCGCAGATCGCGTATTTCGTGCTGGCCTCACCGTCGGGCCGCGCGCGCTCGTGGTGGACGATCGAACCCTGGCAGCAAATGGCGGCCTTCGTGGCGCAACGCCGCGCCTTGCGTTCCGGAATGACGCAAGCCTAGCCCTGCGCCGCGGCGAGGGCTTCGGCCTGCGCCTCGATCGCATCCATGTCCTCGTCGCTCAGGCCGAAATGATGGCCGATCTCGTGAATCAGCACGTGGCGCACCAGATGAGTCAGGTCCTCGCCGGATTCGATCCAGTAGTCCAGCAGGGGGCGCCGGTAGAGAAACACGCGGTCGATGTCGTTGGCCACATGGGCCACGCTCTTCTCGGCCATGGACACACCCTGATAGAGTCCGAGGAGATCAAAAGGGCTTTCGAGCTCCATCGCCTTCTCGATCTCTTCCGTCGGGAACTCCTCGATGTGAATGCGGACGTTGGCGGTGTGGCGGCGGAATTCGGCGGGGATCGAGGCAAGCGCTTCGGCCGCGATCTGCTCGACCTCCTCGATCGTCGGCGCGAAGGTGAACACGCGCGGTGGTGTGTCGTACCGGTCCGATGTCATGGTCATCTCCTGAACCCGCCATGCGCGATGCGCAAGAGGCACGGGGTCCATGATCGAGCGATGGTGGAACGGTCAGCGGTCACTCTGTCAAGAGGAGGATTCTCATGCCAAACAAACTCACAGGTGCGCAAAGAACGCAAGCGCTTGCCGGGCTCGATGGCTGGCGCGAAGCTGACGGGCGGGACGCGATCACCCGGTCGTTCCGTTTCGCCGATTTCAACACCGCCTTTGCCTTCATGACTCGCGCGGCGCTGATGGCGGAAAAAATGGATCACCATCCGGAGTGGTTCAACGTCTACAACCGCGTCGAGGTTACGCTCGCCACACACGATGCCGGCGGAGTCACCGAACTTGATGTGAAGCTGGCAGCCTTCATGGACGGTGCGGCCAAGGCTCCGTAGGCGCTGCTGACAGAAACAAGGCTGGCTGCGACCTTATTGTGCTTGGGCCGGCCTTGCCTTTCGTGCGCCGGCGCGGGATCGTGCGTCATGAACGTGTCCGCCCCTGCGGAGCGCCGCCTGCTGGCGGTGCTCGGGCCGACCAACACCGGCAAAACCCATCTGGCGATGGAAAGATTGCTCGGCCACGAGTCGGGCATGATCGGCTTTCCGCTGCGCCTGCTGGCGCGCGAGAACTACGATCGCGCCATACGCAAGGTCGGCGCTGGTGCCGTCGCTTTGGTCACCGGCGAGGAGAAGATCAGCCCGCCCAACGCCCGCTATTTCATCTGCACCGTGGAGTCGATGCCGGTGGAGCGGCAGGTCCGCTTCCTTGCGGTCGATGAAATCCAGATGTGCGCCGATCCCGAACGCGGGCACATTTTCACGGAACGGCTGCTGCGCGCGCGTGGCAGCGACGAAACCATGCTGCTGGGCGCCGACACCATGCGGCCCCTGCTGCAGCGGCTGTTCCCCGACATCGAGATCATCGCCCGTCCCCGCTTCTCGACACTGAGCTATGCCGGCACAAAGAAGGTGACGCGTCTGCCGCCGCGTTCGGCCATCGTCGGCTTCTCCGCCAGCGAGGTCTATGCGCTTGCCGAGCTGGTGCGCCGCCAGCGCGGCGGTGCTGCGGTCGTGATGGGCGCGCTCAGCCCGCGCACGCGCAACGCCCAGGTCGAAATGTTCCAGAACGGCGAGGTCGACTATCTGGTCGCCACGGACGCGATCGGCATGGGCCTGAACCTCGAAGTGGCGCATGTCTGGTTCGCCGGCCTGCGCAAGTTCGACGGCCGCGGCATCCGGCCGTTGCGCAACGAGGAGCTGGCGCAGATCGCGGGCCGCGCCGGGCGGCACATGACCGACGGCACCTTCGGCACGACAGCCGATATCGGTCCGCTGACGCAGGAACAGGTCGAGGCCATCGAGAACCACCGCTTCGACCCCGTGCGCGCCATCCAGTGGCGCAATGCCGATCTCGATTTCCGCTCGATCGCCGCCCTGCTCGATTCGCTGAACGCGCCGCCATCGCTGCCCGGCCTGCAGCGCGCACGCGAGGCCGACGACCAGCTCGCGCTGATGGCCCTTGCGCAGCGGCCGGAAATCGCCGATGCGGCGCGCAGCCACCAGCGCGTGCGCCTGCTGTGGGACATCTGCCAGGTTCCGGATTTTCGCAAGACGATGAGCGAAGAGCATACGGGTCTGCTGGCCCAGCTCTTCCGCTTTCTCACATCGCCCGAGGAGCGTCTGCCGGCCGACTGGGTCGACAGTCATATCAAGCGGCTGGAACGTTACGACGGCGACATCGATACCTTGATGGGACGCATCGCGCACACCCGTACCTGGACGTATATTTCGCACCGCGCCGGCTGGCTGGAGCGCGCTGCCGAGTGGCAGGAAAGGACCCGCGCGATCGAAGACAGGCTGTCCGATGCCTTGCATGACCGGCTGACGCAACGCTTTGTGGACCGGCGCACCGCGTTGCTGGTAAGGAAACTGAAGTTGCCGGAGGAACTGATGACGGGCGTCTCGGAAACGGGCGATGTCACGGTCGAGGGCGAGCGGCTGGGTCGCATCGAGGGCTTTCGCTTCGCGCCCGAGGCTGCGCGCGACGAGGCCGACCAGAAGACTGTGCTGTCGGCGGCGTTGCGTGCGTTGCGCCAGGAGTTGCCGGCGCGTCTGGAGAGGTTCGTGAACTCGCCGGATGCGACCATAGGCATTGACGAGAAGCTGCGTCTCACCTGGGGCGGCGGCGCCATTGCGCGGCTGTTGCCCGGCCCCGATCCGCTATCACCGAAAGTGGAGCCGCTGAGCAGCGATCTGCTCGACGGGCCGGCGCGCGAAGCGGTGCGCAAGCGCTGCGCCGACTGGCTGGAAGCCAGCATCCGGAAATCGCTGCCCGACCTCATGGCCGCGCGCGAGGCGGAGCTGTCGGGTGCAGCCCGCGGTGTCGTCTTCCAGCTCGGCGAGGCGCTGGGCGCCATGCCGCGCGCGCCGCTGGAAGAGCAGATCGCGGCCATGACCGATGCGGATCGCAAGGCGCTGGCGCGCGCCGGCGTGCGGCTGGGCGTTTACACGGTCTTCATTCCGACCATGCTCAAGCCCGCGGCAATCCGCACCCGTGCGCTGCTGTGGACCATCTCCAGGGGCGGCGAGTCGATCCCGCAATTGCCGGGCGAGGGCCGCACCTCCGTCGTGATCACGCCGGAGATGGATCGGAGTTTTCTCGCAGCGATCGGCTATCTGCCGATCGGCGACCGCGCCATTCGCGCCGACATGGTGGAGCGCCTGGCGTGGGTGGCACGAAATGCCGTTCGCGCCTCGCGCGAGGCGCATCGCGCCTGGCAGGAGGCGCAGTCACAACCGGCGGCAGACACAAGGCGGGCATCGGCGCCGCAGGCCGAAGGCGTCGTTACTGAGTGGATGATCGCGGCCGCCGCGCTGGGCGAGGCGTTCGACGATTTGGCGACACCGGCGGAGTCCGCGGCCGAGGCAGAGGCGCAGACGCCGGCTTCCGCACCGGAAGCGGCCGCAGATGTGCCGGCACCGGTGTGGACGCGCGGCTCTCCCGAAACCGGCGGCGCCATTCCGGTGGCTGAAATCTTCTCGCCTGTTACGCGGCGCTGGACGGTCGCGGCTGCGCCGGCTGCGTCGTCAGAGGCCGGTGCCCGGACCGTGGAGAAGCCGGCGCTGCCCCCCGGCCATTTCCGCGCCACGCCCGAGATGCTGTCCCTGATCGGCTGCGGTGAGGCCGAGATGACGGTGATCCTTCGGGCGCTGGGCTATCGCGTGCACCAGCCGCCCGAGGGTGTCGAGGGCCCGACCACATTCTCGATGCGGCCGCGCTTTCAGCGCGAACGCGACGAGCAGGCCGACCGGCGCGGGCCGCGGCCCGAGTGGAAACGCCGAAGGCCCGAGGATCGGCCGCCGCGGCGCGATCGGCGGCAGGCTGACGGTCCGCAGCCCGCGGCCGAGGCAGGGAGTGCGCCGGCGGGCGATGAACGTGCCTTCCGCCGCAGCGGGCCGCGCGAGGAACGGCGCGAACGCCTCGACGCCATGGGCAAGATCGGCACGCCGCGCGGCGAGCGCGAGCGGCCGGACAGCGGCGAGCGGCGCGGTGGCGGACCGCCGCGCGAGCGTCGTGACCGTGACCGGGAGCGCGGTCCGGAGGTTCGCCTGGTCGCGACCACTGAGAAGAAGGGCGATCGCCCGGCCTCCGACTCCCCCTTCGCCAAGCTGCTCGAGTTGAAGCTGGGCAAGAAGTGAGTTCCACGGCGGCACCGCCGCCGGCGGGGCGCGCGACGATCCGGCTCGACAAATGGCTCTGGCATGCGCGCTTCTTCCGCTCGCGCAGTGCTGCGGCGCGTGCCGTGGCGGCAACGCCGTTCCGTATTGATGGCCGTCCCACCGACAAGCCGCATGCCCTGGTCGGTCCTGGCATGGTGCTCACCTTCGCGCTGGGTTCGCAGGTGCGGGTCGTGCGCATCCTTGCCCCGGGCACGCGCCGCGGCCCGGCATCCGAAGCGCGCCTGCTCTACGAAGAGCTCGACCCGCCCTCCTGACTCCTGCCGTGGGCCTGGGTCATCCCGAGGGCCTCCCGCAAATGACGAGCGTGGCTGCAGTCTTTTCCCCACGCTACGGCGTGGACACATCTCGGGAGAGTCTGGCCTTGCCTTCCCCCGGAGGGGGAAGGTGGCGCGAAGCGCCGGAAGGGGGATGCCTCCGCAAGCACGGCCTTCAAAGGCGAGGAGCCGAAGGTGTTGCGCCATCCCCCTTCCGCCCTTCGGGCACCTTCCCCTCCGGGGGAAGGCCCGCATCGCCCGCAGCGCAAGCGAAGGGCGAAAACACTTCGGCGCTGCGCGCCGATGCGGGCAAGATGCCCGCGCTCCCAGCAGGCTTCAAGACGACCGGGTAGTCAAGTGATGGCATACTCGCGTCATGAACGACGTCGCGCTGCGTGACGAGGACGCCGGTCTTGCGACCGGGCAGGGCGAATGGGTGCGCCTGCGCCTGTGGGCGGCGGGACGTCATGCCAGCGCGGCCCAGCTTGTGTGCCGGCCTGACAGGCCGGCGCGGGTGGTGCAGGCCGTGCCGGCGCCCGAAGGCCGCAGCCTGATCGCGCGCGGCGGCGGACAGAGCCATGGGGATGCCGGGCTGAACGACGGTGGCGCTGTCGTGCTGACCGGGCGACTGGATCGCATGCTGTCGTTCGATGCGGCAAGCGGCATCCTCGTCGCGGAAGCCGGCGTCACGCTCGGTGATGTGCTGCGCACCTTCCTGCCGCGCGGCTGGGCGCCGGCCGTCTGGCCGGGCACCGGGCTTGCGACACTGGGTGGCGCTATTGCGACGGATGCCCACGGCGACAACCACGTGCATGCCGGTTCCTTCGGCGCCCACGTCATGTGGCTGGAGCTCGTCACGCCGCGAGGCACGCTGTGCCGAGCCGCGCGGGAAGAAGCGCCGGAGCTGTTCGAGGCCACGCTCGGCGGCATGGGGCTGACGGGCATCATCGTCCGCGCAGCTCTTCGCCTCGCGCCCGTGTCCTCGGCTTTCGTCGCCGTCCGGCACCAGGCGGTGGGTTCGCTCGATGCCCTGCTGGAGCGGCTTTCGGCCGCGGCGGCTGCACATGAGCATGCCAGCGCCTGGATCGATACGGCAACGTCCGGCCTGGCACGTGGCCGAGGCGTACTGCAGGTCGCCGACCCCGCCGAAGCACCGCGCCGCAAACCGCGTCTGTGGCATGGCAAATGGCCAGGGCCTGTGTTCCCGCGGTTGCCAAATACCATCCTGCGGCTGCAGGGCGAACGGCGCTATCGCAGGGCCGCACGGCCCGGCGGCATCGCGTTCCGCTGGCCGCTCGAACGCTTTCTGCTTGAGGCCGGCAGGCCGTCGGCCGTGCGGCTGGTTTGCGTCCTGCCGCTGGAGAGCGTCGGCGCTGCCACACGGCGCCTGTTTGACATTGCCGAGCGCGGCAGTGCGCTGCCATCGGCCACGGCCCGGATGATGGGTACCCATGCGGGCGGCATGCTGAGTCTCGCGCGGCCCGGCGTCGAGCTGACGCTCGACCTGCCGGCGGCAGCAACCCTTCCGGATCTGATGCACCGGCTCGAGCGCGAGATCCTCGACCGGGAGGGACGGGTCGCTCTGGCAAGCGATGCGTATCTGACCGATCACGGCTTCGCCGCGATGTATCCCCGTCTCGAAGCGTTCCGCACCGTGCTGGCGCACATCGATCCGGACATGCGCCTGCAGTCTGATCTGGCGCGCCGGCTGCGGTTGCGCGATTACGTGGTGTAGCCGCCATGGCCGGGCAGACATGGCTGGTTCTTGGTGCCTCTTCCGCGCTGGGACGGGCCTTTGCGCGCCGCGCGGCGCGGGAAGGAGCGCAGTTGTTGCTGGCCGGACGTGACACCGCCGACCTTGCCGACATGGCCGCCGACCTGCGCACGCGTTTCAACGCAGAGGCTGAAGTCCTGGCGTTCGACGCCGTCTCGCCGGCGGGTCACGATGCGCTGGCGCTCCGCCTTGGCGCCGTGCGGGAACCGAACATTCTGCTGGCCTTCGCCGTCATGCCGCTTCAGGCAGCCCTGGAGCGGCGGCCGGAACAGGCGGCGGCCGTCATCGGTACCAATCTCGCCGGCGCCGCGAGCGTGATGCTGCGCCTGCTGCCGGTGCTGGAGGAAAAACCCGGCGCGCGGGTGGTCGTGATCGGCTCGGTCGCGGGCGATCGCGGCCGGCCGCGCAACTACGTCTACGGTGCCAGCAAGGCCGGCCTGCACGCCCTGGTATCGGGCTATCGCGGCCGGCTGCACCGCGCCGGGGTGTCGGTGACGCTGGTGAAGGCCGGACCCTTCGACAGCGGCATGACATTCGCGCGCACCGATCTGCGCGGCATCGCAACCACCGAGGCGGTCGCCGATTCGTGCTGGCGCGCCGCGCAGCGCCGCCGCAACGTGATCTACAGCCCCACCCGCTGGCGCTGGATCATGGCAGCGGTGCGCGCCATCCCCGAACCGCTGTTCAAGCGCCTGGACCTCTGACGACTCACACGGAGCGCGGGCGTCCGGCCCGCATCGCCCGGAGCGCCAGCGGCGGGCGAATTGCCGGCGCTGGCGCGCCGGTGCGGGCGAGACGCCCGCGCTCCGCGTGTCAGTTCGGAAAAATATCGGTCAGCCCTGGACGATATCGAGCACGACGCCGCGCGCATCGAGCAGTGCGGCCAGGAGCGGCCCGCCCGAGCCGCAGCCGCCATCCAGCGTCAGGGTATGCGCGCCATCGACAATACCGGGATGGCTGCGATCGAAGCCGCGGATCATGCGGCCGATGCCGCCATAGGGCGCATCGATGGTGTCGAACGCCACGCCGCTGCCCCACCAGAAGGAATCCCCCTGGAGGTCAAGCGGCTTGCGCGGATCAATGCCGTGATGCACCGCCAGCAGGTGGCCATCGTCGCTCAGCGCCGCGCGGCGGATCGCGGACAGCCATTCGACGTGGCCCGGCCGTGCCCGCAGGCTGCGGCGCAGCTCGCCGGTCCAGCGCGCGATCGCCATGGGTCCGTCGCGGACGGCGCGCAGACCTTCGTCGACGGCGCCGCTGCCGCCGTAGGCAGCGACGGTGCCCTCAAGTCCACGCTGCAGCATCCAGCGCAGCACCTCTGCCGGTCCCTGCGCGAAGTGAAGCTGCTCCAGCTTGGTCCACATCTCCTCCTGCGTGCCGCGCAGGAACACGACGTCGCAGGCGCGCGCACCCGGCAGCGCCAGCACACGCCGGCGCAGAGTCAGTGCCAGATCGAGCGTGGCGGCGACATCGGCGGGCTCATCTCCCTGCCGACCGCCGATGAGATTACCCAGAAAAACCAGGCTGTCGCCGCTTTCAAGCCTTCCGGCGATCGTGTTGGCCACCGCCAGAAGGCGGTGCACCACACCATGCACCGCGGGGATCGCCCACAGGCGTCTGGGCTGTCGCAGCATGGCGATGGCGGCCGGCGGCGTCATGGCCCGGCCACCATAGCCGACCGCGGTCGGGGAATGTCAAAGCCGGCAGGACGCTGGCGGATCAGAATGTGCGCCGCAGCACTTCCACGGTATCGCCGGGGAACAGCGGCGTTTCCGGACCGGCATCGCACTGCTTGCCCTCGCGGAAGATGGCCGCGCGGTCATTGCTGGCACGCCGCTCGTAGCCGCCCGCCAGCGCCGCGGCGCCGCGCACGTTGAGGCCGAACGAGAACGGATAGCGACCGGGCTGGCGCACCTGGCCCAGCACCGTGACGGGCCGATAGCCCGAGACCTGCACCGCGACCTTCGGGTCGACCAGGATGTTGCTCCTCAGCCGCGAAGTGATGTCGGCCTGGAGCTGGCCCACCGTGCGGTCCGCAGCCATGACCTCGCCCGCCAGGCCCATGACGATCTTGCCGCCGGCATCCACCTCGGCCTCGCCGCCGAGCTCGGGCTGGCCAATGACGGTGACCCTGACCTTGTCGCCGACTCCCAGCTTGTAGTTGAGGCCGCCAACCAGCGCCTTGTCGCCGGGGCACGGGATACCGACCGTGCTCGTGCCGCCCTCGCAGGCGGCAAGCGCCAGCGCGCCCGCAACGGCGGCGATGGCAAGGACCCTGTGCGCCAGCTTTCCTGTGCGGCCGGCATATGGCATGGGGTGGTATACGCAGCTCACGGAACCCCCTCGTATATCAATGGTCAAAAATGCGGGCTCTCAGGCGGCGCGTCATAACTGCGCGCCGATCGTCAGCAGGAAGCGGTTGTCAGTATAGTTGAGTGAACTCGGCGAGGCATCGCGCCGCTCATAGAAATAGCGCGGACCTACGTAGAAATTGGCGTTCAGGTAGTATCGGGCGCCGACATCGAAGAACCAGTAGCGCTCGGTGACGTTCTGGCCGCGGTATTTGTAGTGCGCGAACGCACCGCCGGCATCGACCACCAGCGCACTGGCCGCTTCCCAGCCCACACGCAGACCGACATAGGTTTCGATCGCATTGCCCACGGCCGCGATGTTGTTGATCGTGGTCCGGTACTCCGACAGCGAACGCCGTGCCTCGGCCTCGACCGATATCAGGTCCGTCGGATTCCAGTAGAGCCGCGCCAGCACGGAGAGACCGTCCTGATCCTTGAACCGCGAATCGCTGTACGTGCGGCGGAAGTAGCCCACGCCAAGCTCCGCTGTCACGGTCTGCGCCACGTCGTAGGCGATGCCGAAACGCACGTCGAAGCCTTCGTTGTTCTGCTTGAACCCGAACGGATCGGTCTTCCGGTCGTAGCGCACCCACTGGTACGACGGATCGATGAATACGGAGAAATCCGGCGTTATGCGGTAGCCGACGCGCGCCGCGATTTCGTAGATGTTGAAGTTCTCGCTGTCGGGCGTGCCCTTGACGTAGTCCGCGCGGCGGAAGCGTGGTCCGATGCGCCAGAACAGGGGATCGCCGGTGTAAACCAGGGCCGTGCCGAGCGTATAGGTGTTGACGATCGTGTTTCGGCCGATGGGTCCGCCGAAAATGCCGGGGGCACCACGCGACAGACGATTGCGCGAAACATCGCCGTCCGCCACCCAGGCAAGCTCGTCGGTGATATCGAAGCGCGTTCTGCCGCCGACGGTGAAAGCCTCATAGCTCTCGCTGCCGAACTCAAGGTAGCGGCCGATCTCGCCCTGCGCATAGAACTCGACGCCGTGCAGCGCCCAGTCGCTGACGAGCGAAAAGCCCGGCCGGACCCGGAAGATGAAATCGTCCTCGCGGTTATTGCGTGTCCTGAAGACGTTGTCGTCGTACTCGCCGTCGATTTCGAGGCGCGGATAGAGCACGAACGAGCCGACAGCGAAGCCCGCGGGGCTGTCCGGGCTGGCGCGGCGGAGGACCGACGCCTCGCGGGCCGACTGGTCAGCCCGTGTGTCGCGTGCACCCGATGGCCGCTGGGTCACCACGGGCGTCCCGTACTGCTGGGCATCGGCCGGGCTGCTATCCAGCACAACGACGGCGGCCGAGGCCATCACAAGCGCGGCAAAGCTTCCGGCCCTGAAGGTCGATAGGATGCGCACGTGGTCTTCCCGGAAGAATGAATGAAGAGAGGTTGGCTAGCTGCGGCTGAGCGGTGCGCAGATCCCGACGCAGGGCGGCTCCGGCGGACGGCAGATGCCACCGGGGCAGTTCCTGCCCGGAGGCTCATCCTGCGGCAGTTCCGCCAGCGCCCTGTCGATGCGCTGCTCCTGCTCCAGGCAGGCACGGTTGGAAACCGGCCCCATGGACTGGGCTGTCGCGTCCAGCACGAAACCGGAGGTCTGCCCGGCAGGCTCCAGCAGCAGGGCGCCGATTTCGGCGGTCTGCGGGAAGGCAAGCACCAGCTCGCCGCCGGCGTGGTCGATGTCGAAGACCACGGCCGGTGCGCTGCCCGGGAGAACGTTGCTGGGCGAGAAGACCTGGTCGGGCGCGCCGTTCGCCAGCGCGCCGCGCGGCAGCCACCGGTCAGGGCCGGCCGCGAACACCTCGATTGACCGTCCGTTGGCCTGGATCGTGCGCCCGAATGGCGTGGTCAGGGCCTGAGCCAGTGGCCGCTTGCCGCTGACCAGCACGACCCGGTACTTGCCCGGCCCGGCCGTGGTCTTGAAGCTTGAGATGCCGATAACCGAGTCGCCGGACGCCGGATAGGCATCGTTGTACCGCACGCCGTTCAGGCTGGCGCCGGTGATCCGCGGATCGCCGGGTGTGACCGCCCGCATCCCGGGATACACCGGCTGCCCCGTCGGTCCGAAATCGAAAGCCTGGGCGCCGCGCGGCACGTTGAAGCGCCGCACGCAGACCGAATCAATAATGAACGCCGCGCAAGCCGCGCTCTTGGACATGAGCGCGATTTCGTTCAGCACGTTGGGCGGGCAGGTGCGCGAGGCGAGACACTTCTGGTTGACGGCCTTCAGGAGCTGGATGGCGCGGTCCGTGGTGGCCGTGCGGTCGGGATAGGCGGCCTGCAGATAGGACCGGACCCGGCTGCGCCAGTCGCCTTCGTTGCGAGCGATTGCATCGGCGAGATCATTCGCCTGGGGTGCCAGGACGGCGGGTGCGACCGCCCTGGAGCCGCTGAGTTGCGGTGGGGCGGCATACGCAGCCGAAAGAGCGCCCGCACTCATCAGGACCATGGCAAGCGCGGGAATAAATCGTGAAGGCAGCATGAAAAATGGCTTCCTGATAATCCGGACGAATACCCGGACCGCTAAATGGAGAGAAAGCCTATAACATTTGCCGGGCGCAAAGGGGACTCATTTCCGTTGGTCTGCGAGCAATCGAGAGAACAGAACAAGAAAAGATTGCCCAATTCCTGCCTGAAATTCACGTTTAGCCGATGATTTTTCCCGTCAGGGTCAAAGTCATGGCTGAATTTGCGGGAGTACATTAGAATATCGCTGCAAACTTCTGTATTGCAGAAAAAAGTTGAGACGTCCCCGCGATGCCGCCGCCTGATCATGCGCCCTTGTACGACGGCGAGTCGGCCGCCGCCTTCGATTCAGACCCCGATGGACCAAAATCGACGCGCCCAGGCGTCGATTCCCTTGAGACAGGGCAGCAGAACTGGAAGTCCCTGCTCCGTCGCCGCATCCGCAATGTGCTTGGCGAACTGTTGGTGGCATCGCTGGCCATCAATATACTGGCCCTGGCGACGCCCTTGTTCCTGATGGCCGTGTTCAACCGGGTCATCGGCCACGACAATCCCTACTCGTCGGGCGCCACCCTGATGACCACCCTGGCGGTTGGCCTGGGCATCGCCTACCTGTTCGACCTCGGGTTGCGCATCCTGCGCGGCTACATCTCAAGCCACACCGGTGCACGTGTCGATACCCTGCTTTCGCGCGAGGTCGTGCACCATCTGTTGCGTCTGCCCTACCCGTATTTTGAACGCACGCCGTCCGGTCTGATTGCGGAACGGCTGCGCCAGCTCGATACGTTGCGTGCCTTCTTCACCGGTCACATGCCCTCCCTGATCATCGATCTGGGCTTTGCCGTCCTCTGCCTCGCCGCCATCCTTGCCATCAGTCCGCCGATCGGCGTGGCCGTCCTGCTGATGATGCCGGTATTCGCCGGCATATCGTTGCTTACGCACCGTGCCCAGAGACGCCATGTCGAAGAGAGCTTCGAGGCGCTCGCGGCCAAGGGCTCGATGCTCAACGAGACTGTCAGCAACGCGGGGACGATCAAGGCGCTGGGTCTGGAAGCGGAGATGGAACGGCGCTGGGGGACGCGTGTCGCGCAGGCGGCATGGACGGGTTACCGGGCCAACAACCTCGTCAATGTCGTGACCTCGCTCACGGGCTCCCTGCAGCTCTTCGCCGGGCTGGGCGTGATCCTCCTGGGTGTGCACGAAATGGCCGCGCAGCGTCTGTCCGTGGGCGCGCTGGTGGCCATCAGCATGCTTTCTGCGCGGGCGCTGACGCCGATGCGGCAAGTGGTCAGCGCCTGGCATACCATCCAGTCGGTGCGCGCGGCTTTCCGGCGCATCGATGACGTGATGCGCGAGCCCGCCGAGAGCGGGGCCGCCGGGCCGGCAGTGGTGCCGCAGATCGCCGGAGAGATTGCCTTTGAAGGCGTCAGCTTTCGCCATGCGCCGGATGCGCCCCCGGCCGTTCACGATATTGACCTGCACATCGAACCAGGAACGATCGTGGGGGTTGTCGGTCCTTCCGGTTCAGGCAAGACGACGCTCGCCAACCTCCTTCAGGGCCTTTATCGCGCCTCGTCGGGCCGCGTGCTGATCGACGGCACCGAGGTATCCCATATCCCGCCGGCGCAACTGCGCGCCCAGATCGGCTGCGTACCACAGGACGCGCAACTGTTCTCTGGCACGGTGCTGGAGAACATGGCCATGGGCGCTGGCGGCGCAGATCCGGCGCGGCTTGTTGCGGTCGCCAGGATGGTCGGCGCGCACGGGTTCATCCAGCGCCTGCCGCGCGGCTACAACACCATGCTCGGGGAACGTGGCAGCGGCCTGTCGGCCGGGCAGAAACAATTGATCTGCATTGTCCGCGCCATGGTCCGCAATCCCCGGATCATCGTGCTCGACGAGGCAACCAGTGCCCTCGATCCGGCGAGCGAGGAACAGTTCCTTCGCGCCCTGAAAGCCAACGCGCGGGGACGCACCGTGGTCATCATCACGCATCGGCTGGCGCCCCTTGCCATTGCCGACCAGGTGGCGCTGGTGATCAACGGCCGCGTCGAGCGCCGGGGGTCCCCCGCCGACGTGATGGCCTATGCGCGCATCCGGATGGCCGAAAACAGCCGCGGTCGGCCAGCCTCGCCCGCGCTTGCCATCGCCGGCCTCGGCACAGGCGCGGGGATAGGAATGCCGGCATGAACCTTGTGCGGCGGCTGGCAGAGGCGCGCCTTCCGGGTGTGGGGGCCGCCTGCGCGGACTTCCTGCCGGAGCAGGAGCCCCTGACGGCGCGCCGGCATTCACCCTTCGCGACATGGCTCATCGTGGTTCTTGCCCTGATGGTGGCTGCCGCCGGCGCCTGGCTGCATTTCGGCCAGGTGGACAGCGCGGTGACGGCCCATGGGCTGGTGCAGGCCACGGTGCCGCCGCTTGCGATCAGCCATCCCAGGGGCGGCCGGGTCAAGGAAATGCTGGTGACGGAGGGCGAGGCCGTGCGTGCAGGCCAGATCCTGCTGCGGCTCGATGACAGCCAGCTCAGCGAGGAGATCGCCCGGCTGACGGCGGTCCATCGCGTGCTGGCCCGATATGTCGAAAACCTGCGGGCAACGTCGCCCGACGAGCCGGGCCACACGAAAGCCATGGCCGATGCCATCGCTGAACGGGACCGCTATGCCGCCGAGCTGGCCGATCGGGAAATGCGCCGAGAGCGTCTTGTGGTGGATGCCCCCGCCGACGGGCTCATTCGCCACCTCAAGCGGCTCGGCCCGGGCGCCAGTGTCAGTGGCGGAGAAATCATCGCCCGGCTCCATCCCGCGGCCGGCGACCGGCGCATGGAGGTGGCGATCCATCTCGCCGACCGCGACGTCGGCATCGTTGCCGTGAGCCAGGACGCTATCGTGACGTTTCCCGCCTATGCCAGACGCGGTGACCGAGCCCTCAGGGGCAAGGTCGTGGATATCGCCAGCGTACCGGGCGGTGAGGCCCGCTTTGCCGTCCGGATCGCTTTGGAAAAGGATTATTTGGGCGACGATCCGCAGCATTACCGGCTGCTCCCCGGCATGCGGGCCGACATTCAATTGCCCACGGGCCGCCGATCGCTTCTCAGCTATTTCTTCGACCCATAGGCTTCCGGGAAATCTGTAATGAGGAAATCCTTGACATAAGGAATCCTGACTAGCCGGCATTCCGCACGACCATCGACGTAAAGGTCATGCAGGACGTAGCCGGCCGTAGCGTGGCTGCAGCTCATCAGGCAATACGAAGCCGGTCGAAGGTCCCCAGACATGCCGGGTGCCCTTGAACTCGGTGACGCGGTATTGATGGACGTGGCCACAGGCCACCACACGGGGGCGGCAGGCCGCCAGTGACGCCAGAAGCCGGCGCCGGGGCGCGGGGTTCAGAAAGCGCCCACCGAGAGTCTCTTCATCCGGGCTGCGGTCGAACAGCGGCTTGTGAACAAACAGCGCGAGGCGGCGCGTGCCAACGCCGGCCACGGTCTCGGCGACAAACTCTTCCTGTTCCTGCGCCGCTTCCAGATCGCTGCCGAAGAGCTGCGCGTTGAGCGCCAGCAGGCGCCAGCCGGGAACGTCCAGCGACCACCAGTCCGCGCCGAAGTGCCGGCGATAGCGCTGCCGCCTGGCCGCGTCGATCGGGTAACCGTGGGGACCAGGGATGTCCTGGTTGTCGCCAATGTCATGGTTGCCCGGCACATAGCGCACCGGCAGATCAAGACCATCGTGCAGGCGTCGGGCCTCCGCGAGATCGGCCTCGCAGGTCACGCCGTCCAGCGAGATGTCGCCGGTATTGACCAGCAGGTCCGGCGCATCGGCAGCGGCTCCCTCGGCGATGCGCGTGAAGTTCGGCACGAAGAAGGGTTTGCCGGCGCTGAGATGGGTGTCCGAAATCTGTGCGATGCGGAAGGTCATGCCATGCAGCATAAGGATGTCGGGTGACAGCCGGGTGATACCGGCGGATGGAGTCATGGGGTGCGATCCGGTTTGATTGCACCATCATGGCCCATATTTTGGTTCCAGCTTTCGCGCCCGCGGTGTAATTTAACGCTCATTTCACGCGGGAGTTTGCGGTCCTGTGGCCGCGTCGGAGCGAGCGTCCATAGGGATCATGTATGGCCAACGTCAGCCGTTTGCAGACCGGTAGCAGCAGCAATCTGCCCGCCGAATCAATGCCTCCCCTCCCGGCGCCCCCCGGCGGCGGCGGGGACGACGGCGGTTCAGGTCTTTCGGTCCGCCAGATCCTCGGAACCCTGCGACGCCGAAAGCTGTTGATCGGCGGCATCGCGGTCATCGGCACCACCATCGCCTGGCTGGTCGCCAACCAGCTTACACCCGTCTACCAGGCCCAGGCCGACGTGGTGGTCGAGCCACGGGTCAGCGACGTGATGCGGTCCGGCCCGGACTATGCGCAGCAGCCGCTGGATGCGCGCATGATGGAGACGGAGGCAGCCAAGCTGCGCGCCGAGCGGCTGGCCCGGCAATCGGTGATCGCCCTGGGGCTGGCAACGCACCCGCTCTACAACCCTGACCTGGCACCGCCGGAGCAGAGCCGGCTGCGCACAATCTTCATGCCCATCCTTGAGGTCCTGCATCTTGCCGAGCCGCCGGCCAGGCCGCAGTTGACCACCGAGGAGCTGGAGCAGCGTCTGGCGGCGCGCTCTGCGGAAGCACGCGAGAAGCTCTACGCACAGATCGCCGACCACTGGCTGCTGGGTCTGACGACCCAGGTGATGCCCAACTCGCTGGTGCTCCAGGTGCGGTTTCGCTCGCCCGATCCGAAACTGGCGGCGGCTTCGGTGAACCAGGCGATCCGAAGCTACATCGAGGACCAGAAGAAAGAGAAATCGGAAGGGCCGCTGGAGCTGATGAAGTTTCTCAGCACCCGCATCGACGATGCGCGCGCCAAGGTGGTCGAGGCCGAGCGCAATCTGGCGAAGTTCCGGGCCGACAACGCCATGTATGACACCACCGATGCCTCGACGCTGGCCAAGACGGTGGCCGACGTACGGGCGCAGTGGCTGGCGGCGGAGGCCACGGCGACGCAGCGCGAGGCCGCGATCAAGCAGGGCGTCTCCTCCGAAACCGCCGGTTCGCTGCTGCTGGCCGAGCTGGCACAGGCGGAGAAGGACTTCCAGGCCGTCGCCTCGTACGCCGCGCCGGGTCATCCCGAGTACATCAAGGCGCGTAACCGGCTGGGGGCCGTGCAGGCGCGGCTGGCGCAGGAACGCCGCCGCAGCGGGGCCAATCTCGAAGCCGAAGCCAAGGCGGCGCGCCAGAATGCCACCAGTCTGAAAGCCGAGGTCGACCGGCTGGAGCGGGAGCTGAAGCGGCAGACCGAGGGTTCGGCCCAGTTGCGCGCGCTGCAGACCGAGCTGGACACGGCCAAGCAGCTCTATTCGACGCTGCTGACCCGGCTTTCCGAGGTCAACGTGCTGGCCGGCGTCGACAAGAAGGGCGATGCCCGGCAGATCAACGAGGCCGCCGTGCCGATCCTGCCGGTCGCGCCGCGCAAGAATCTGGTCGTGTTCATGGCCTTCATGGCGTCGCTGGCGCTGGGCGTGGCGCTGTCGGTGGCCATCGAGCTGATGGACTCGGGCTTCCGCTCGGCACACCAGCTCGAGCAGCAGACCGGCGTCGCGGCGCTGGGCATGGTGCCGTATCTGGCGACCGGCCGCTTGCGGCGCGGGCCGAAACCGTGGCTCACCGTGGTCGACAAGCCCAATTCGGCCTTCTCGGAGGCGCTGCGCACGATCCGCACGGGGATTGCGCTCTCCAGCGCCGACCATCCGCAGCGCACTGTCGTCGTCACCTCGTCGGTGCCGGGCGAGGGCAAGACCACAACCGCGCTGGCGCTGGCCGCCGCCTCGGCGGCTTCGGGAGCGCGCACGCTGATCATCGACTGCGATCTGCGCCAGCCCGCGCTGCACAAGAACCTCGGCGTCGCCAACGAAGCCGGACTGGCCGAGTTTCTCGCCGGCCAGCGCGACCTTGAGGAGCTGGTGCAGGTGGAGCCCAAATCGGGGCTTTACTACGTGCTGGCCGGCAAGCGGCCGCCCTCGCCGACCGATCTGCTGGGCAGCCTGCGCATGCGCCGCCTGATGCAGCAGCTCGCCGACAATTTCGACCTGGTGGTGCTCGACAGCCCGCCCGTGCTGGCGGTCTCCGACGCCCTGCTGCTGGTGCGCCAGGCCGATACCACCATCTTCGTCGTGCGCTGGGAAAAGACCCGCCGCGACGTGGCGACGACCGGCATCAAGATGGTGCACGAGGCGGGCGCGCGCCTGTCCGGCATCGTGCTGAGCCAGGTCGATCTGCGGCGCCACGCGCAGTACGACTATACCGACAGCGGCGTCTTCTACTACAGGGGCTACAAGCGCTACTACGGCGAGGCATAAGCGGCCTCGATCCGCCGTCCCCGGACATGTAGACTTGCGGGCGAAGAGACGCCCAATGACACTGGATCCTGGCCGGCGGCGTCCGGCGCGCCTGATCGTTGCTGCCGGGGCGGTGCTGGCTGGCGTGCTGCTGCTGGTGCTGGCAATCCCGCGCCTGTTCGCCGCCATCGAGCTCCTGGATGCGCGCGGCATTGCCGAGCGGGCTCAGCGCGGTGATCCGGCGCTGTCTTCGCAGCGGGTCGAGCAGGCCGCTCTGGCCCTGCGCTACGCGCTCGACTGGCAGGACGATCCCGATCTTGCCGCCCTGCTGGCGTCGGTCCGGCTGGCACAGGCTGGCCAGGCCGAGACGCCGGAAGGGTCGGCCTCGCGTCTTGCGCAGGCGATCGAGGCGGCCAGGCACGCCATCCGGCTGTCGCCGGCACACCCCACGGCATGGGCGCTGCTGGCCCTGGCGCTGGAGCCCGGCAATGCCCGCGATCCGCAGTTTCCGCGGGCGTTGCAGCGCGCCATCGCCGTGGCGCCCTACGATCCGCGCTATCTGAACCAGCGCGTCGAGATGGCCTGCCGGCACTGGCACCGCATCGATGCCCCGACGCGCCGGCTGGCAGCGGCGCAGATCCGCCTCCTGGCTGACCGTGATCTCAAGGCCCTGGCCGTGCTGGCGCGGCGCAGCTACGGCCTGCAGCCCGTGCGCGATGCGCTCGCCGCCAACGCCGCCCTGCTTGATAAATTCGATGCCGTCTACATGGCGGCGCCGTAGCCCGGCTAGCCCGGATTTCTCAAGCGCCTCTCCTGCTGGGAGCGCGCCACTCCAGTGGCGCCGGCGGCGTGCTAACGCCGCCATCATACGAGCTTGCGCACACCACGTTGGTCCTCCGCTTCGCTGCGGGCAAGGCGCCACTGGAGTTTGCCACCGGCGAGGCCGACCCTCGGGTATGAAACGATCGGCCAGCAGTGACTGATGTGTTCTTCCTTCTCCCGGAGGGGGAAGGCGACGTCAGGCGCTCCGACCGCAAGTTTCGTACCTTTATTTCTTGTTAGTGGCGCGCTCCCAGCAAGGATTGATGCGTTGGAATTGAGAAGTACGGGCTAGGCCGCGGCCGCTTGCGGGGCGCTGGCGGCGTCGAGCCGGGCGATGGCGGCAGCATCGAGCTTCAGATCGGCTGCCTTGAGGATCTCGGCAAGTTGTCCGGTGCTGGTCGCGCTCACGATCGGCGCTGCCACCGCCGGCCGCGACATCGCCCAGGCCAGGGCCACCTGCGCCGGCGTCGCGCCAGTTCGTGCCGCAACGTCGTCGACGGCCTTCAGAATGCCGAAGCCGCGCGGGTTGAGGTACTTCTTCACGCCACCGGCGCCGCGCACGCTTTTGCCGAGATCCGCCTCGCTGCGGTACTTGCCGCTCAGGAAGCCGCTGGCCAGCGAGTAGTAGCCGATGACGCCAATCTCTTCGGCCACGCACAGATCCTGCAGCGGGCCCTCGAACAGGCCGCGTTCGCAGAGATTGTAGTGCGGCTGCAGCGTCTCGTAGCGCGGCGCCCCCATCCGGCGGCTGGTTTCCAGCGCCAGCTTCAGGCGCGCAGCGTCGTAATTGGAGGCGCCGATGGCCCGCACCTTCCCCTGCTTCACGAGCTGGACATAGGCCTCGAAGCGCTCCTCCATGGGCGCCTCGGGATCGTCGCGGTGCGACTGGTAGAGGTCGATGTAGTCGGTCTGGAGCCGTTTGAGCGAATCCTCGACCGAGCGCAGGATATAGGCCTTGGCCAGCCCCTTGCGGTCCGGCGCCATCTGCATGCCGACCTTGGTGGCGATCACCACCTTGTCGCGACCGCCCCGTTGTTTGAGCCACTTGCCGATCACCGTTTCGGACTCGCCGCCCTTGTGTCCCGGCGCCCAGACCGAATACACGTCGGCGGTATCCATCAGGTTGAAACCGGCATCGACAAAGCCGTCGAGCACGGCGAAAGAGCGCTGCTCGTCAGCCGTCCAGCCAAAGACGTTGCCGCCCAGCGCCAGCGGCGCCACCTCGATGCCCGACCGGCCGAGCCTGCGCTTCTGCATGTCCCTCTCCCGCACCCTCGAATGGAAGGCGGCGAGCATAGGGCCGGGAGCCGGCATGCGGGAAGGCCGCTGTTGCGATGCCGGGAGACATGGCTGGCAGCGAATACCGGCAATTGCAGCAGCAGGCGAACTGCCGGACAATGCGACAATTGACCTGCGAGGTGTTCCAGCAATGTCCGCCGTGTTGCGTCCGTTGATCGGCGTTTCTGCGTGCCGCCGCACGATTGGCGTCTTTACCGCACACTGCGTCAGCGAGAAGTACATCGAGGCCGTGACCCAGGTGATCGGCGGCATGCCGCTGGTCCTGCCAGCGATCGGCACGCGCGAGGACGGTCTGGATATCGACCGCGCACTTGACCTGCTGGACGGCATTCTTCTGACCGGCAGCCCCTCCAATGTCGCGCCGTCCCACTATGGCGGCCCGCCGGCGCGTCGGGGCGTGGCCGCTGATCCCGCGCGTGACATGACCACGCTACCGCTGATCCGCCGCGCGCTGGACCGCGCGGTGCCCTTGTTTGCGATCTGCCGTGGCTTGCAGGAGCTCAACGTCGCGCTGGGCGGCACCCTCCACCAGCATGTCGAGGAGATCCCGGGCCGCCTCGACCATCGCGCGCCCAAGGTCGACGAGCTGGAACCCAAAGGGCAGCCGGCGCATCCCGTCGCCATCCTGCCCGGCGGCCAGCTTCATGCGCTGCTGGGCTGCACCGAGGCCATGGTCAACTCGCTGCATGGCCAGGGCATCGACCGGCTGGCGCCAGGGCTGAAGGTGGAAGCGGTGGCACCCGACGGGCAGATCGAGGCTGTGAGCCTGCCGGATGCACCGGGCTTTGTCTGCGCCGTGCAGTGGCATCCCGAGCACCGGGTCCGCGAGAACCCGCTATCGATGAAGCTGTTCGATGCGTTCAGCGCCGCCTGCCGCACACGTGCCGCACAACGCCTGGGCACGCCCCTGCGTATGGCCGCCGAGTAGCGCCGCATTCCCTCGGCGCTGCGCGCCGATGCGTTACGACATCGACGCATCTTAGAGCGTCTTTCCTTCTCCCTGCGAAGGCGGGGAGAAGGTGCCCGCAGGGCGGATGAGGGGCTTCGCGGCGCCGATTCAAGCGACGGTCTTCGTTGAACAAGTGCCGTGTCTGCCGCAAGGCCGCGAAGCCCCTCACCTCCCATCGCTGCCGCGATGGGCCCCTCCTCTCCCAGCCTTCGCGGGGAGAGGGCAAAGAGCGCCACGTTTTCCCGGACAGTCCTGCGCCTTCGGGAGAGGGTGAAGATGTGTCGACCCCGTAGCGCCGATGCGGCCAAGATGCCCGCGCTCCCGGCAGGGCTAGAAATTCACCACCTGCAGCGTATTGAAGATGTAGCGCTGATAGGCGCTCATCATTGCGGAGTCGGGGCACTCCGCGAATAGCCCGCCGCAGACCTGCCGCAGGCGGGTATTGGCGGTGAAATAGGGGTCCTTGGGCAATCCGGCGACGTCCAGCAGCAAGCCGCCGAGGAAGGCGATGTCCAGCGCCGGGTACTTGCCCGCAACGGCCGGCCCGGCGGCATCGAAGCCGCCCGTCTCGATGCTGTAGTACGTCACATAGTCAGCCGGCAGGCCGGCGACCGGCGACCGCTTGGGCACGCCCTGCATCAGGCCTTCGAATGCCGGCAGATGATCGCCGAAATGCGCGAGCAGCCAGGGCCGGTCCCGCCGCCGCAGAGCCGCCTGCAGCAGGGCGACGGCCTCGTCCGACTGCGTCAGGCGGGAGAGGTAGTCGTTCAGCTTGGCGTTCACTTCGATATCCAGCCCCGCAAACGTCGGGTGCTCATCGCGCGGGGGCTGACCGGGACGGCCGGCGGCATGAGGACCATGCTGCTGTACCGTCAGGGCGTAGATGAACAGGGGCGGACGATCCGGCCTGACATCCTCCTCGCGCAGCAGCTCCTCGATGAAGCGGAAGATGTCGCGATCGGACAGGGCCCAGTAGTTCCGCTTCTCGCTGCCAATCACAGGGTGTTCGCGGATCTCGTCGAAACCGTAGAGCGGATAGGCCACGGACGCACCGAAGGCTCCTTTCTCCAGCGGATAGACGACGATGGTCCGGTAGCCGAGACGCTTGAGGTGCCGCGGCAGGGCCACGTGCGTGCGCGGCAGCACGGTCATCGGCGCCCGCAGGCCCGCCCCGCCGAAGAGCGTGTGCGGCATGCCCGTGAACAGCGTGAACTCCGACAGGATGGAGAGCCCGCCCGTGACATGCACCCGCAGCGGACCGGTGGCCACGGTGTCGGCCCCAGGCTCGAACAGCGCGCGATGGCAGAGTGCCGGCGTGCAGAACGGCAGCAAGGCCTGCGGGTTGAACGTGCTCTCTTCCAGCACAACGACGATGTCGGGTGGCCGTTTTGCCGCGACCGCCGGTCCGACATGCGAGGCGGCGACAACGTCCGGCGGCGGCCAGTTCGTTGCGCCGGCCGCGATAACCGGGCGCCGCAAGCCCAGCCGCGTCAGCGAACCCACGAAATGGCTGACCAGATTGTAGCCCCTGTCCCCCTCGATCAGGCGGGCATCGTCGGCCGCCGCGGCCGACAGGGCGCCCGGTCCCGGCACGATGACGGCGAGGCCGAGGATTGCCGCGACGGCAGTGCCGACCCGCAGTCGGCCTGTGCCCAAGGGGCGTTCAAGCACCAGCGCCAGGGCCCCGTAGCCGATCGCCGCCAGCAGGCCGGCAACCGGCAGCCAGACCAGGCCAGGATAGCCGTCGAGCAAGAGGGCAACGATGTCGCCCTGAAGCAGCAGCAGGGCATCGTCGACCTGCAGCGGTGAGCGGAGATAGGCGAGCTTGGCGGCGGAGACGCGCAGGATCGCATAGAACGCCAGCGCCACGACCGTGAGGCTGAACACGGGGCGGCGCGTGAGGGCATAGATGGCGAGCGCCAGCAACCCGTGGATGAGTCCCAGATAGACGGCGTGCGGCCAGAGAGCTTCCTGGGGGAAGACCTTCCACAGGACAAAGGCGACCGCGGCAAGCTGTACGAGCAGGAAAGCCGGCCGCAGGAAGCGTGTCAGTTTGGGCGAAATCACCGCACCCAATGGTTGCGATCTGATGACCTCCGGTGTCTACAGCCTGGCCGTGCCGCAGTCCACGAGGTTCGCCGCCGTCAGGCCGCGATCCAGTCCAGTTTGAACCTCAATAGCAAGGCACAGCGTTGAACCCCCTTGGGAGCGCGGGCATCTTGTCCGCATCGGCGCGCAGCGCCGATGTGTTTTCGCCCTTCGCTTGCGCTACCGGCGATGCGGGCGAGCCGCCCGCGCTCCCAGGGGGTTCAACGAATCAGCGGAGCGAATCGGGTAATCCGGTATGAGAATGCCTGCCCCTCCGGGGGCAGTCGTTTTAGCTGGCGGCCTTGGTGTAGACGTCTTTCACGGCCAGCCTGCCGTCGCGGAAGGTGTAGCGCTCGACGCCGACGGTCTCGAACGGCTTGCCGGTTGCCTTGTCGGTGCCGGTGAGGCGGAAGGTCATGAAGCTGGCATCAGGTGCGTGGTGGTAGACCACGTCGTGAAAGCGCACGTTGTCGACCTGCTGCTTGCGTTCGGCGAAGTAGGCCAGGATCTCTTCGCGGGATTGGAGAAGCCGCGGCGTGTCGCCCTGGCAGCTCCACACGAAGTCCGGCGTCACCACCTGGTACATCGCGTCAAGGTCCTGCTTGAAGAAGGCACGGCCGAACGCCTTGAAGATCGTGTCCCGTTCCGCGGCAGTCGGGGTCATGGGCTGCTCCTCCAATATGTATGCAAGGGCTGTCGCTACGTTGCGGTGAAGGCGAGATAGTCGCGTGCGACCTCTTCGACGGCGACATCATAAAAGCGCTTGCCGTGCGCGGCAGTGGAAAGGTTGGGGTTCGAACCGATACGGCCGTCGGGGAAATTGCGCCGATAGTCGTCGGCGTCAGCGAACGTACCGTTGGGCGCCACCTCCGGCTCCATGGCCACATGTTTCTCGGTATGCGGATACATGAAAAAGGTGAGCGACACCTCGCTGGGCGTGGCGTGGCTGCCTTCCTGGTTGCCGTAGAGCTCTTTCGAGAGCGTCTTCACACCCGGCCCTTCCCACCAGTTGCGCAACTTGCACTTCACCGAAGGCGCATTGCCGCCACGCTGCAGCGAATGCTCGGCATAGATCTCGGAAAAGGCCGCGGTCACGGTAGCGATATTGCCGCCATGGCCGTTCACGAAAAAGAATCGTGTGAAGCCGTGGCGCATAAGCGACTGAATGTTGTCCCGCACGACGGCGATCAGGGTCGAGGGCCGCAGCGTCATCGAACCGGGAAAGGCGAGATGGTGCTGGGCCATGCCCACGGCGATGGTCGGCGCCACCAGCGCGCCGGTCTTCTCGCCGACACCCTGCGCGATCAGCTCGGCGGTCAGCGCATCGGTGCCGACCAGGCCGTTCGGGCCGTGCTGCTCGGTCGAGCCGATCGGAATGATGATGCCGCTGCTCTGCTTCAGATACTGTTCCACATCGGACCACGTCACGAGCTGCAGACGCATGAACTTCTCCGCCGGTCTTGCCTCAAGAGCGCGCCGAGCGTACTTTAGCGGCCATGCGGATGCACGCGCTCATCGGTCGGCGAATTAGCCGCCCGGCCCCTCACAGGGTCCGGGTCGAAGGCTTTTTCGTCCGTCCGTCCAGGGAGCGCTCCCATGTCCGCCGTCACGGCCGCTGAGCCGGTCGCTTTTTCACCCACCGTTCATCTTCGCCAGACGCCCGGCCATCGCCGGCCCGATGCATCGTACGTGCTGGCCGCGCCGGTCTGGTGCTACGGCGTCAGCGCCGATCCGTCGCCCGGCCTGTTGCCCCGCGTGCTGGAGTTCGTCGCCAAGCGCGGCCTCGTGCCGCTCGTGGTGCACGCCAGCCGCTGCATCGAGCGCGACGTCGAGGGCGTGGCCGACACGCTGAGCGTCGACATGCAGGTCGAGGGCCTCGAGCCCGAGGCCGCCTCCCATGTCGGCGAATGCCTGCGCCAGATCGTAGGCGTCCGCCACGTCGCCATGAGCCGGCGGTAGGATCCTGTCCCACAAGTTCGTAGCGTCTTGCTTCTCCCCGCGAAGGCCAGGGCATTCGCATACCTGATTATCCGGCTGACGTCGCTGAGAGACGCTCAGCGATAGATTCCGCTTCATGGTGAGCTTGTCGAACCATGAAGCGGCCCGCACCGCCGCTCTGCCACGCCTTCATGGTTCGACAAGCTCACCATGAAGGCTTCTTGACACCGTTCGTATGCGCTAGCGGAGCCAGCCGGGTAATCAGGTTCGCATATGGCGATTTTTTCCGTCGTCCTGAGCGCAGCGAAGGGCCTTGCGGTCGCCCAACCGTGAACGCTCGCGGCGGTGAACCATCGATTCTGCCGGGCTTATCCGAACGATCGCAAGGTCCTTCGCTTCGCTCAGGACGACGACAATACGGCGTCAAGGCCATGTGCGAATGCTTTGCCCCGGAGGGGGAAGGAAGTTACCAGGGCATATGCCATGGCTGCGGTGGACGGGAAGGAGCGGAAGGGCCGCGAAACAGACGCAACAATTCCGGCCGTTGGCGATACGGCCGCGAAACCGGCAGGCGGCATGATGGGGGTTTGGAGGATGACCCGTTCATGTCCTGCCGCGCCCGATCGCCATGAATGCAGCCGCCGGGAGCGCCGGTGCCGGCCCGCCGCCGACGGAAAGCATTCCCCTCGATGATCCGCGCATCACGCTGGAGCTGCTGCGCCGGGTGTTCAGCACGATCGCGGGCATGCGCTATGGCCCGACCGTGCTGTGGGGCGTGTGCCTTGCCTATCTGGCCACGGTGGTGGCGCCCTGGGTCACGGCGGCCCTGGTCCTCCTGCATGGTCTCGCGATCTGGTGGCTTGCGCGGCTGATCCGCACCGGTGCGACGCTGGCCGACGCGGGGGCCGCGCGGCGGCTCGCCCGCGACTACACGCTCTACTCGGTCGCCAGCGGCAGCCTCTGGGCCCTGACGGGCGGGCTTGCCGTGGTCAACGAGGCCGAAGGGCCCATCATCGTGTGGAACATCATGTCGGCGCTGTTCGTGATCGGCTCCCTGCCGACGCGCTCGATGCATCCGCCGGCCATGATCGCGCTGCTGGCGAGCCTGTTCCTGCCGGTGGCGCCGCTGCTGGCGATGTACCGAAGCCCGGCCGGCGATGCCGTGCTGGTGGCCGGCTTCGTCGGCCTCGCCGTGGTGCACTTTGTCACCCGCCGCATCGCGCGCGCCGAGCGCCGCAACATCGCGCGGGACCTGAACTACGCCAGCGCGATCGCCGGCATGGCCAGCGCGCGGCGGGAGGCCGAGGCCGCGCAGCAGCGGCTCGACGATGCCATCCGTGCCCTGTCTTCGGGGTTCGCGATCTATGACCGGGACAATCGCCTCGTCACCTGCAACGACGCTTATGCGGCACTGACCTCGCTGCCACGGGATGCGCTGCGGCCCGGTGTGGCCTACGCCGACGTGCTGCGGGCCCTGCCGCCGCCGGCGCCGGATTTGCCGCCGCGAGACGAAAGCTGGATCGAGCGCATGGTGACGGCACAACGGTCCGGGCCCGCTGATCGCGAGATGGCGACCGTCAGCGGCGGCTGGATGCGCCTGTCAAAGGTACCCATCAGCGATGGCGGCGTGGTCACGCTGATCACCGACCTGACCGACACCAAGCGGCGCGAAGCCGAGCTTGCCGCCGCCCGCAAGGCAGCCGAGGAGGCGCGTGATGTGGCCGAGGCCGCCGACCGCGCGAAATCGACCTTTCTCGCCACCATGAGCCACGAGATCAGAACACCCATGAACGGCGTGCTGGGGTCGGCGGAACTGCTCGAACGCGAAACCCTGACCGGCCGCCAGCGCCAGCTCGTGAGCACCGTCCGCACCTCGGCCACGGCGCTGCTGCGCATCATCGATGACGTGCTCGATTTCTCCAAGATCGAGGCCGGCCGCATGGAGCTCGAACGCGCGCCGTTCGGGCTGCGGGCGCTGATCGAAGGCACGGTCGAGACGCTGCGCGTGCAGGCCCAGCGCAAGGGCCTCGAGCTAAGTGCCACTGTCGAGCCGGGCAGCCCCGACGCCCTGCTGGGCGACGCCACGCGCCTGCGGCAGATCCTGTTCAACCTGATCGGCAATGCCATCAAGTTCACCGAGATCGGCAGCGTGCGCGTGGCGGCACGTGCCGTGACGGTCGACGAATCGGCGGTGAACCTGTCGCTCAGTATCACCGATACCGGTATCGGCATGGATGGCGCGCAGCAGGCGCGCCTGTTCCAGCCCTTCGCGCAGGCGGACAGCTCGACCACGCGGCGTTTCGGCGGCACCGGCCTTGGCCTGTCGATCGTGCGCCGCCTTGCGCAACTGATGGGCGGCGATGTCACGGTCAGCAGCGAACCCGGCAAGGGCTCGACCTTCCTCGCGACCGTCACGGTGGAGAGGGATCTCGCCAGCACCTCGGATTTCGCGCCGGCCCCCGAGCCGCAGGTGGAAACGCCGGGGCCGGCGCATGCCGGGCGCGTGCTGGCGGTCGATGACTATGAGGTCAACCTGGAGGTGCTGGCGCAGCAGCTCCAGATTCTTGGCGTCGAGGTCGACCTTGCCCGAAACGGCATTGAGGCCCTGACGCTCTGGCGTGACGGCAGCTATGCGCTGGTGCTGACCGACATTCACATGCCCGATATGGATGGCTTCGAGCTGACGCGCCAGATCCGCACAGAAGAGGCCGCGCGCGCCGACGGCGGGCGGCTACCGATCGTGGCGCTGACGGCCAATGCCCTGAAAGGCGAGGCCGAGCGCTGCCTTGCCGCGGGCATGGACGACTACCTGACCAAGCCGCTGACCCTGGAACGTCTGCGCGCCGCCCTTGGACGCTGGCTGACAACGCGGCCGACCGCAGCATCCCTCGCGACCCTGCCGGCCTCGCCCATCGATTCTTCCGTGCTGGGCACGCTGTTCGGCGACAATCCTGCCCTGATCGCGCGCATGCTGGCACGCTTCCGCGAAAGCAGCGCAGAGCTTGTGGCAGGGCTGGATGCGCAGGTGGCCGCGGGCGACCTGCCGGCGCTGGCGCAAACCGCTCACAAGCTCAAGGGCGCCGCCCGCACCGCCGGCGCGCTGGCGCTGGGCAACCTGGCCGCGGCGCTGGAGCAGGCAGCGCTGGATGGCCAACGGTCCCGCTGCGCCGAACAGCTTCCCGGCATCGCCACCGAATGGCAGGCCGTCACGGCATCGCTCGACGCCGGCATTACCGCCGGCGCTCCGCAATGAGTGTCCTCGCCTCCTCAGGGACCGTACCCCGGAAGGGCAGGGCATTCGCATATGTGTCCCTTCATGAGCCTTCCCCCGGAGGGGGAAGGTGGCGCGCCAGCGCCGGAAGGGGGATGCCTCCACAAGCACGGCGTCAAAGGCGAGACACCGAACGTGTTGCACCATCCCCCTTCCGCCCTTCGGGCACCTTCCCCCTCCGGGGGAAGGTTGTTTGGCTCCTATGCGAATGCCTTGCCCCTCGAGATGACGGGCGTCTCGGCGCCCGGTCAGTCGTCGGGCGGGACGAACATGTAGCCGGCGCCGCGCACGGTGCGGATGGAGGTCGGCCGTGCCGGGTCTTCCTCGACCTTGCGCCGAAGGCGCAGGATGCGGATATCGATGGCGCGGTCGAACACATCCAGCTCGCGATGGCTGACGGTTTCCAGCAGCCAGTCGCGCGACAGGGCGCGATTGGGGTTCTCCGCCAGCAGCTTCAAGAGCTCGTACTCGCCGGCGCGCAGCGGAACGTCCTCGCCGGCAAGCGTGGTCAGCTTGCGCGACTCCAGATCGAGCATGCAGCGGCCGATGCGCACGCGCGGCGAGCGGTCGGCAGCCTGCGCGCCGCCGGCGCGCCGCAACACCGCCTTGACGCGGGCGAGAAGCTCGCGCGGCTCGAACGGCTTGGCGATGTAGTCGTCGGCGCCGGTTTCCAGCCCGACGACCCGGTCCACCGTATCGCCGCTGGCGGTCACCATGATGATGCCGAGCCGTTTGCTGCGCTCGCGCAGCCAGCGGGCCAGGGCAAACCCGTCCTCGCCACCGGGCAAGCGCAGATCCAGCAGCGCCAGCGCCGGCGGGTCCTTTTCGACCAGCTTGCGCATGGCCGCGCCGCTCTCCACGCCCGAGACGCGGTAGCCGTTGTTCTCAAGATACTCGGTCAACGCTTCGCGCTGGAACGCCTCGTCCTCGACGACGAGGACATGCGGTCGCGGATCCTTGCCCCGTGCTGCCATGCTGTATTGTCCCCCGCCGTGCATCTTGCCGCAGCGCCGGCTGCACGATCAAGTCAGGCGGCTTTGCTGCCGCAAGGAACACGATGAGCCGTTCCAAGGTGCCGATCATGCCAGCGGCAGTTCCGCCCGTCTCGCAGGGCGAAGGTCTGTCACCGGACGAGCCGCGGGTAACCGTCGAGTTGAAGCGGCGAATCGCGGTGAAGCTGGCCCCTTATCGTTATGCACCGCTGGTGCTGTGGGGTTTGCCCGTTGCCTATCTCGCGACCGCGGTCCCGCTGTGGGTGACAGCCGGTCTGGTCGTGCTGCGCCTGGCGGTGACGTTCTGGCTCGACCGGTTGATTCCCATCGGGCTGAAGGTGGACGACGTAGCCGCGGCGCTGCGTTTTGCCCGCGCGTTTACCGCCTATAACGGGGCCGTCGGTGTGGTCTGGAGCCTGGTCGGCGCTGCCTCGATCCTGTACGGGCACCAGGGCGCGCAGATCGTCTGGAGCCTGACGGTGATGATTTATCTCATCGCCGACATTCCCAGCCGCTCGCACCATCCGCCCGCCAGCCTGGCGCTGATGATCGGACTGGCCCTGCCGCTGCTGCCGGCGGCTCTGGCGCATCGCAGCGTGATCAGCGACGTCAATGCCGTATGCAGCCTGCTGCTCATCGTTCTGGCGCTGCCGGTGTTTACCCGCAGGCTTGAGGCGGCGCACCGGCAGACGATCGTGCGCGACTTTGCCAACGAGGCGCTCGCCGAACGGCTGGCGATCGCGCGCAACGAGGCCGAGGCGGCCCGCGATGCCGCCCAGCGTGCCCAGCGACGGCTCGACGATGCCATCGCTGCCCTGCCCTCGGGTTTTGCGCTGTACGACGCCGACGACCGGCTGGTGACCAGCAACGACGCCTACGCGGCGTACATGGCCATTCCGCACGATGCGGTGCGCCCGGGCGTGTCCTACGAGGATGTCCTGCGCGCCGTCCCGCCACCCGCGCCGGGCATGCCGCCCCGCGACGAGGCATGGTTCGAGCGGCTGAAAGCCGTCCATCGCGGCGGCGGCGAGCGGGAAATGCCCAGCGCCGGCGGCGGCTGGGTTCGTGTGTCCAAGTACCCCACCGGAGACGGCGGTGTGGTGACCCTGATCACCGATATGACCGAGGCCCGGCGGCGCGAAGCAGAGCTGGCGAAGACGCGGGCGCAGGCCGAGCGGGCGCGGGCGGAACTGGGCGATGCCCTAGCGGCGTTGCCGGTGGGTGTCGTCGTGCTGGACTCGGAAATGCGTCTGGTGGTGGTCAATGACGCCTTTGCCTCGGCATTGCCCGGGGTTGAAGCGATCCGCCAGACCGGCACGCCGCTGGGCGACATATTGCGCGAAGTCGTGCGCCGTGGTGCCGCGACAAACATCACCGAAGGCGAACACGGCGAGCGCTGGATCGCCTGGTGGCATCGCGAGCTGTCCAACCCTACCGGGCCGTTCGAGGGCGGGCTGCCGGGTGATCGATGGGGTCGCTATGCGGCCTCGCGCACGCCGCTGGGTAACACCGTCGTGGCGCTGAGCGACATCACCGCGCTGAAGGCGCGCGAGGCCGAGCTGGCGCGCGCCAAGGAAGCGGCAGAACAGGCACGCGATGCCGCCGAGGCGGCGCGCGCAGAGGCCGAGGCCGCCAACCAGGCCAAGTCGACCTTCCTTGCAACCATGAGCCACGAGATCCGGACCCCGATGAATGGCGTGCTGGGGTCGGCCGAGCTGCTGGAGCGCGAGGCGCTGAACGAGCGCCAGCGGCGTCTGGTGGGCACGGTCCGTACCTCTGCCACCGCCTTGCTGCGCATCATCGATGACGTGCTCGACTTCTCCAAGATCGAGGCCGGGCGGATGGAGCTGGAGCGTGCGCCCTTTGCGCTGCGGGCCCTGGTTGAGAGCACGGCGGAAACGCTGCGCGTGCAGGCCCAGCGCAAGGGACTGGAATTGACCGCCTGGATTGATCCAGACAGCCCCGACGACCTGCTCGGCGATGCCACACGCGTGCGCCAGATCCTGTTCAACCTGATCGGCAATGCTATCAAGTTCACGGAGATCGGTGGCGTACGGGTGACGGCAGCGGCCATGCCTGCACGGGAGCCGGCTGGCGCCGTGACGCTCACCCTTTCGGTGGCCGATACCGGCATCGGCATGAGCGCCGAGCAGGTCGGGCGCCTGTTCCAGCCTTTCGCGCAGGCCGACAGCTCCACCACGCGCCGCTTCGGGGGCACCGGCCTGGGGCTCTCCATCGTGCGTCGTCTCGCCCAGCTCATGGGTGGCGATGTGACGGTAAGTAGCGAACCGGGCAGGGGATCGACGTTCACCGCGACCCTTTCCGTCGGAAGCGCCGCCAGCCAGCTTCAGCCTGCCCCTCAAGCTGCGGCCGCCGAGACCGCAGCGCACCGTCACACCGGCCGTGTGCTCGCCGTGGATGATTACGACGTCAACCTCGAAGTCCTCGCCCAACAGCTCGACATCCTGGGCGTGGAGGCCGACCTCGCCCGCAACGGGATCGAGGCGCTCACGCTCTGGCGCAGCGGCGCCTATGCGCTGGTGCTGACCGACATCCACATGCCTGATATGGACGGCTTCGAGCTCACCCGGCAGATCCGCGCCGAGGAGGCGGGTCGCGGCAACGGCGTGCGCACGCCCATCCTTGCCCTCACCGCCAACGCCCTGAAGGGCGAGGCCGAGCGCTGCATTGCCGCCGGGATGGATGACTACCTCACCAAGCCGCTCCCGCTGGACCGCTTGCGCACGGCGCTTGATCGCTGGCTCGCCATGGCGCCCCGGCCTCTGCCGGCCGCGCCGGCCCTGGATCGCAGCGCGCTGGGCGCGCTGTTCGGCGACAACCCGGCCATGCTCGCCCGCATGCTGGCCCGTTTCCGCGACAGCGCCGGCGAGCTCATGGTGGAGATCAATCGCCACGCCGCGGCGGGCAGCATGACGGCGCTGGCCGAGGCCGCACACAAGCTCAAGGGCGCCGCGCGCGCCGCCGGCGCCGCCAATCTCGGCGACCTTGCCTCGGCGCTGGAGCAGGCGGCGCTGGACGGCCGGCACGAGCGCTTCGCCGAGCAGCTACCGGCCATCAGCGCCGAATGGCAGGCGGTGCAGCAGGCGCTGGCCGGCGAAGCGGTGGCCTGAGGCCGGGCTGCACCTCAGCCCATGCCGGGCGTTTCCCGGAAGTTGCGCTGCCATACGCTCGCCAGCTCGGGGACCGCTTCGCCGCGCAGTGCCAGTGCGCTCAGCTTCGGCGTGTTGGCCGCGAACCACGCCCGGCGCGGCGTCCAGCGCGTCATCACGGCGATATAGATGTCCAGTGCCGAGAAGCGGTTGCCGAGGAACCACGGCCCGTCGCCGACCGCACCCTCGACCATGTGCCACAGCCGTTCACGATAAGCGTTCATGGCCTCGCGCAAATCCTTCTGCGCCGCCGCGTCCGGCAGCCACCGGCTGGTGTCGTCGCCGATGGTGAAGGTGGGATAGATGCTGGCCACCAGGAACACCAGCCAGCGCAGGAACCGGTCGCGCTCGGCGCCGGGGGCGGTGGGCACCAGCGACTTGCCGGCCGGCGCGGTGTCGGCCAGGTGCAGCGTGATGGCCGCGCTCTCGGTCATGATGCGGCCATCGGGCAGCACGAGCGTGGGGAGCTGCGCCAGCGGGTTGACTTTCGCCAGCCTCTCGCGCGCTTCCGGCGACTTGAAGAGATTGCCGACGTCCTCGATCTCGCACGGGATGCCGTACCAGGCGAGCTGCGCCTCGACCAAAGTCGATCCCCAGCCGGGCTGGGCGTAGAGCTTGTGCATCAGCGCCTCCTGCTACTTCTAACCGGCATGGTGGTTTGAATCGGTGCCGGGTGCAAGAGGCTTATGGTTTGTCCAGTAGCTGGATCAGGCTGGAGGTGTCCCAGCGCCGCCCGCCGCGGGCCTGGACGCGGGCATAGAACTGGTCGACCAGCGCGATGGCCGGCAATTGTGCGCCGCTGGTCTTGGCCTCCTCAAGGCAGATGCGGAGATCCTTGCGCATCCAGTCGACGGCAAAGCCGAACTCGAACTTGCCTTCGACCATGGTCTTCCAGCGATTCTCCATCTGCCAGCTCTGGGCAGCGCCCTTGGAAATGGCGCCGATGACCTTTTCCATGTCGAGACCGGCCTTCATGCCGAAATTGATGCCCTCGGCGAGGCCCTGGACCAGGCCGGCGATGCAGATCTGGTTCACCATCTTGGTGAGCTGGCCGGCGCCCGAGGGACCGATCAGCGTGCAGGCGCGCGCAAAGCTGTCGATCACCGGCTTGGCGCGGTCGAACGGCGCCTGGTCGCCGCCGCACATCACCGTCAATGCGCCGTTCTCGGCGCCGGCCTGGCCGCCTGATACCGGCGCGTCGATGAAGTCGACCCCCTGTTTTTGTGCCAATGCGTAGAGCTCGCGCGCCACCTTGGCGGAGGCGGTGGTGTGGTCGACGAAGATCGTGCCCGCCTTCATGCCCGCCAGCGCGCCATCCGGCCCCAGCACCACCGAGCGCAAATCGTCGTCGTCGCCCACGCAACAAAACACAATTTCGCAGTCCGAGGCCGCCTCGCGCGGTGTTTTGCGGGCCTGGCCCTTGTGCTTTTGCGTCCACTGCTCAGCCTTCGCGAAGGTGCGGTTGTAGACCGTTACGTCGTGGCCCTTGGCGGCAAGATGGCCCGCCATCGGAAAGCCCATCACGCCCAGTCCCAGAAAGGCGACTTTCGCCATCGATTGCTCCCTCGCAAAGGTGATCGGAAACGCCGGCGCACCCTAGCGCCGACGTCGCGACACGTCACCTGCCCGCCAGGCCCAGCAGCAGCGCGATGGCGGTGACACCGGTCACCAGTGCCGGCAGTGCCAACAGCCACGCGGCGCGATAGACCGCGCCGTCGCCGCCGGCCAGCGCCAGGATGGCTGCGCCCATCGAGACACGGATCGGCGAGAGCATGGTGAGATTGGCGGTGACCCCGTTCTGCACCGCCGCCGCCCAGGCCGGATCGATGTTCGCCTCAGCGGCCAGCGCGGCCTGCATGGGCATCAGCATGGCGTTGGAGGCTGCACCACTGCCGGTGAGAAAACCGCCGATTGCGGCGAAAGCCGGCGAGGCCAGTGTTGCTGCCGGACCGACAGCCTGGTGCAGCGCTGCGGCGATCGAAGTCGCAAGACCGCCTGCAACATAGAACGCGGCCATCACAACAAACAGCAGGGTGACGGCAGAGGGCCGCCATGCCGCCGCGGCCGTCTGGCGAATGATCACAGTCGGCGAGGTACGCGCAACGATCAGTGTCGCTGCGCCGACCAGCAGTAGCCAGAAACCCGGCGCGTAGAACGGCGCGAACGGCGCCTGATCGGCAAAGGGTTGCCATGCGGCCAGCGCTTTCAGCGCGTCTTGCAGC
This sequence comes from Rhodospirillaceae bacterium SYSU D60007, assembly GCA_003574685.1. GTDB lineage: Bacteria > Pseudomonadota > Alphaproteobacteria > Reyranellales > Reyranellaceae > Vineibacter. The sequence continues at coordinate 150,312 of QOCQ01000008.1, read as the reverse complement.
GGCACGACAGTCCGTGTGAGCACCAGTGCAATCGTCAGCATCGCATACGGCAGCGCGGTGCGCAGCGCCCCACGCAGGCGATCGCCATCAGGGCGCTCATCGCGCAGCCAGCGCAGCGCCACCAGAATGCCCAGCGGTGCCGCGCCCGCGATCTCGACATCCACGACCGTGTGTGCCAGCCACACCGCCACGACCGTAAGCAGCGTCCACACGAGATCATCCACGCATTGGCCCGAGCGCGGCCGGATGCCGGCGCTGCGCAGGAAATGCCAGAAGAGCAGCAGGTAACCGGCATGGATAGGCATTTGCAGCAGCGCACAGCGTTCCCCCAGCGAAGTCGGCGACATGCCCGCGATCTGCGCCCCCAGCGTCGTTCCGATCGCAAGCGCGCCCCAGGGAACCAGGCACTGGCTGTAGAGTCCCAGCGCCAAGGCGGGCACGCCGCGTATGCCCAGCCGCGCGATGACCGCCAGCGCGATGATGTAGCCGACACCGAAGCCGGTGACCGCCTCGGCAAAAGGCCCCAGCAGGAACGCGGCGAAATAGAGCTGCCGATGCAGCGTTGCCTGCACCACCGGTTTGTGCGCTGGCGGCAGGGTCTGCTCGCGGGCCCGCACACAGCGGTAGAAGAAGATGCCGCCCACGACGATCGCGATCACCTGCCAGGCCAGCCAGGCGCCGATGCCGGCATGGTGCAGCAGGAACGGGGACAACGCCACGCCGGGCGGCGGTGCGAGCAATACGACCAGAAGAGTCGCACCAAGCCCTGCTGCGCCGGCAAGCAGCGCACTCGCGCGGCCGCTGGCCAGCAGTGCAATGACGATCAGCAACGGTGCAATGGCCAGAAGGGTCGGCATGCAGGCCGGCTCAGCGGGCACGCAGCCGGCGCGCGCCGCGCCACAACAACAGGCCCATCAGCCAAAGGGCGAAGCTCAGCGCCGGCATAAAGATCATGCCGGTCACGGCGGCCGCCGCACGCTCGGCCGGCGGGGTCGTGAGCTGCAGCAGTGGTGCGTTGGGCGCTGACTGCAAGTCAAAGCGGGCAGAAAGCTCGGCAATCCGCGGCCGATATCGCTCCGCCTGCGCCGCATCGAAGCGGCGCATCGCGTGCACCGGATGGGCCATGGCCTTTACGCACCAGTCCGCATCGCCGCCACTGCACACCCGCCACGCAGGGACCGGTTCGCCGCGCTGCCATTGCGCCGGTACCAACGGTGCCATGGCGTGGTGCATGTCGGCGCCGGCGGACGCGCGCGTCGTCCAGGTCAAGGTGTATTCAGCGGCGACGCGGGCATCACGAAGGATCAGCACTTGGGCCTCGGGATGCTCTGGTGCTTGCGCAACCGCCGTTTCCGCAACCACCGTCCGGCGCGCGGTGCGCAGGTCTTCCGTGCCCCCTACCGCCAGTGCCGCCGGCAGCAGCGCCATGAAGACAGCCGCCAGCGCCGACAGGATACCGGCGTGGTATGCCAGCCATAACCCGGCCAGCGTCAGGACCGCCAACGCTGTCAGGCCCAGTGCATAGGACACGAACCCCAGCGCGGCTGGCACGCCAGTCAGCACCAGAAAAACGAGCAGGCCTGTCGCGATCGCCGGCAGCAGTCGCATCACGGCTATCGGCCGGGCGCTGTCGGCGTCCAGCCGCCGCCCAGCGCCTGGTAGAGGCTCACCAGCGCATTGATGTGGGCGACCTGCGACTGCACCAGCGCGTCTTCCGCCTGCAGCACGGCGCGCTGCGTATCGAGCACGGTCAAAAAGTCGATGGTTCCGGCGCGGTAGCGCAATTCGGCAAGGCGATAGGCCTCGCGGGCCTGCGTACGCCGCTGGAGATTGTAGGCGTATTGCTGGCGCAGCAGATCGACGGCGCTCAGTGCGGTGTCCACGTCACGGAAGCTGGAGAGAATGGCGGTGCGGTAGGTCTCGATCAGCTCCTCGTATTGCGCCTGCGTCAGCTTCTCCTGGCCTTCAAGCCTGCCGCCCTGGAAGATCGGTGCCGTGAGGCTGGCGGCCAGCGTGTAAAGCATGCTGGCGGGCGAGAACAGGTTAGCCAGCGCGCGGCTGATCGTTCCGCCGTCGGCCGTGAGGGCGATGTTGGGAAAGCGTGCGGCGCGGGCCGCCTGGATATCGAGATTGGCGGCGCGCAGCTGGGCTTCTGCGGCGCGGATGTCCGGCCGGCGCTGCAGCAGCTCCGAGGGCATGCCGCCGATCACCCTGGGCAGCGTCAGGCCTTCGAGGTTTTGTGCCTTCAGCTCGAAACCCTGCGGATTGCGTCCCAGCAGCAAGGCGAGCGACGCGAGGCTCTCGCGTTCCGCTTGGACCAGGGCCGGGATCGTCGCGCGTTGGGCCGCCACTTCCGCACGCTGCTGCGCCACCTCGAGATCGGAGGTGGTGCCGATGCGCCGCTGCTCCTCCAGCAGCTCCAGCAGGCGTGCAGCGGTGGCCTGCGAGGCGCGCGCGATGCGGATGCGTTCGCGCAGCGCGCGAATCTGGAAGTAGGTCTGCGCAACACTGGTGTTGACGGTAAGCGCCACCGTCTCGCGGTCATAGCGGCTGGCTTCCACCCGCGTTCTGGCGGCACGCGTCGATGCATACTCCGCGCCGAACAGGTTGAGCTGATAGGCGGCCGTGGCGCCGACGCTGAGATTGTTCGTCGTCGTGCGGCGTCCGGAGATCTGGCTGGTCTGGGAGCTGCGCGTGGCGCCTGCATCCGCGCCCAGCGTCGGCGCCAGCGCCGCGGCGGCGATCTTCGCCTGCGCCTCCGCCTGGGCAATGCGCGCCACCGCGGCTCTCAGGTCGCGGTTGCCTGCCTCCGCGTCGCGCATGAGCTGGTTGAGCTCGGCGCTGCCGAAGACCTGCCACCAGCCGGAATCGGGCCAGACCTCGGCGGCATCGGCATCCCACTGCCACCGATCGGGCACCTCGACAGTCTCGGGCTTGTAGTCAGGGCCGAGAACGGAGCAGCCGGCGACGACGGCAGCCATCATGACGGGAAACAGGACACTACGCATACGGGAAGGTCCGGGGGTGAATGCGGATGGGGGAACTAGTCCGCGGCGAGAGCGACGACCGGATCGAGACTGGCCGCCTTGCGTGCCGGCAGATAGCCGAAGAGCAGTCCGGTGGCAAAGGCGCAGGCGAAGGCCAGGATCACCGGACCGGCCGAGAACATCACCGGCCTGCCAAGCTGCCCCAGGCCCCATGCGGTGGCGAGCCCGGCAAGGACGCCGATGAAGCCGCCGATGGCACAGACGACCAGCGCCTCGGTATTGAACTGCAGGAGAATATTGAAGCGCCGTGCGCCGGTTGCCATGCGGATGCCGATCTCGCGCGTACGCTCGGTGACGGAGACCAGCATGATGTTCATGACTCCGATGCCGCCGACCAGCAGCGAGATCGCGGCAATCGAGCCGAGCAGGATCGTCAGCGTATTCTGCGTCTGGGTGGCGGTCTCGATGATCGATGCCATGTTGCGGATCTGGAAATCCTCGGCCCTGTGGCGATCGATCAGAAGCTGGCGGATAGCCTCCTGGGTTTCGTCGATGCGGGCCACGTCCTGCACCTGGACGGTGATCGAGCGCACGTAGCGCTGGCCGAACAGCCGCAGGCTGCCGGTGGTGAACGGCGTGAAGACGATGTCGTCCTGGTCGGCGCCCCATGGCGTGGCGCCCCTGGGACCCATCACGCCGACAACCTGGAACGGAATGTTGTTCACCAGAACGAAAGTACCGATGGGATCGGTGCCGTCGGTGTAGAGCGCACGCACCACGGTCTGGCCGAGCGCAACCACCGGCGCGTAGCGCTTCACGTCGGCTTCGCTGAAGAACGTGCCGCTGCCGATCGGCCAGTCCCGCGCCTGCGGATAAAAGGCACTGGTCGCATTCGCCTGGGTGACGTAGTCGCGATCGTGGTAGCGCACCGTCACCTGGCCGGGGAACTCGGGCACGGCGACCGAAACGTTGGGCAGCTCGGCGATCGCCTCGGCATCGGCCGGAACCAGCGTCGCGGTCAGCGCGCCGCTTCGGCGCACATTGGGCGCGCCGGGGCGGATCAGCAGCAGATTGGTGCCCATCGAGCTGATGCGGGTCAGCACCTCCTGCTTGGCGCCATCGCCGATGGCCAGCATTGCCACCACCGAAGCCACGCCGATAATGATGCCGAGCAGCGTCAGCAGCGTGCGCATCAGGTTGGCGCGCAGCGAGCGCACCGCCATCTTCGCCGCCTCGACAGCGTCGGGAATCACCGACGAGCCCCGCGCGGCTTGCGGTCTTGCCACGCCAGCCGCAACGGCGGCCGGCGGCGCGCCGCGGCCGGCAACGATATGGCCGTCCCTGATCTCGATGATGCGGCCGGCCTGCGCGGCCACGTCCGGGTCGTGGGTGATCAGCAACACCGTGTGGCCGGCCTCGTTGAGGCTGCGCAACAGGCGCATCACCTCCTCGCCGCTCTTGCTGTCGAGTGCGCCGGTGGGCTCGTCCGCAAGAATCACCGCGCCGCCGTTCATCAGCGCACGAGCGATGGAGACGCGCTGCTGCTGACCGCCCGAGAGCTGGCTGGGACGGTGGTCGAGCCGGTCGCCCAAACCAAGCCGGGTAAGGATCTCCTTCGCGCGCTGCACACGCTCGGCATGCGGCACGCCGGCATAGATCGCCGGCACCTCGACATTCTCCGTGGCCGTCGCGGTCGCCAGAAGATTGTACTGCTGGAAGATGAAGCCGAAGGCCTCGCGGCGCAGCAGCGCGCGGCGGTCGGCATCCAGCCCCGCCACCTCCTCGCCGGCGAAGCGGTAGCTGCCCGATGTCGGCCGGTCGAGCAGGCCGATCAGGTTCATCAGCGTAGACTTGCCCGACCCGGAAGCACCCATGATGGCGACGAACTCGCCCGGCCAGATATTGAGCGAGATGCCGTGCAGCACCTCGGTGGCGACATCGCCGCGGACATACGTCTTGGCGACGTCGCGCAGCTCGATCAGCGGCTCGCCACGCCCGGCCGGCCGCGACTCCTGTTCAGCCGAAGGGCTCATAGCCGCGGCGTCCGCAGGCGCCCGCCGGATTTCGACGCCGGGGCGGCGCTGCCCTGCGCGCCGTCGCCGATCACCACCTCGTCGCCCGGCTCCAGCCCCGATTTGACCTCCGCCGAGACGCGATTCATCACGCCGACCTCGATGGTGCGCTCGACCACGCGGCCATCCTCCATGGCACGCACGCGGTAGAGCTTCTTGCCGTCCGCGGCCTTGCCGCGCACCGGCCGCAATGCCGCCACCGGCACGATCGGCACGCGGCGGGCGGCGCCGACCACGAAGAATACCTGCGCGCTCATCTGCGGCAGCAGGTCGCCCTCGGGGTTCTCGACCTCGAACAGCGACGAATAGAGCACGACGTTGTTGACCACCTCGGGCGTCGGCAGGATCTGGCGCAGCTTGCCGTGGCGCCGGCGGTCGGGCTGGCCCAGCGTCGTGAAATAAGCCGGCATGCCGACCTTCAGCCGCGGCACGTCGGCCTCGGACACCTGGGTCCAGACGGTCATCGGATCGAGCTCGGCAATGCGCAGGATGATCGGCGCCTGCTGGTTGGCGTTCAGCGTCTGTCCCTGCTTGGCCGTGATGTTGACTACCGTCCCCGACATGGGCGCGTAAATCTTGGTGTAGCTGAGATTGGCGCGATCGCCGTTCAGGGTCGACTCGGTCTGCTGGATCTGCGCTTCGATCATGGCGATCTGCGCAATGGCGATCTTCAGGTTCGCATCGGCAACGTCGTGCGCGTCCTGGCTGGTGGCGCGCGAGGCCAGCAGCTCCTTCTGGCGCTTGAGCTGCTGCTCGGCGAGCAGCTTCTGTGCCTGCTTGTCGGCGAGCTGGGCCTTCAGGCTCAGGAGCTGCGCTTCGTTGGCATTGACCCGGGCCTGGTAGACGGCCGGATCGATCTGGGCAAGCAACTGGCCTTTTTCCACCCGGACGCCGAAATCCACCAGGATCCGCTGTAACTGGCCGGAAACCTGGGTGCCGACGTCGACATATTCGCGCGGCTGCAGGGTGCCCACGGCCGAAACCGTGTCCTCGACGTCGCCGATCACCACCTTCTGGGTTACGGGCGTGCCGCGCGGCTCGCCGTTGCCGGACAGCAGCCACCAGCCGCCGGCCAGCAGCGCCACGATCGCCGGAAAGCCGATCAGCGCGAAGGTGGCGCGTCGCGGCATGGCGGGCAGAAGACGGAAGGGCGAGCGCATGCGTGTGGTGATCCTGTCGGTACCCTGAACGGATACGGAGCCGGCCGGCCGGGCATCCCCGGCGCAGCCGTCGCCGGCGGTGAAAGTCCGCCTGCGGCAAGCCGGATGGTACCACTTTGCGGCCAAAACCGGGACGCCGGCCGCTCTGTCGTCCGGACGGTCCATCTTGCAGGACCGGCCGGTTTCCCGTATGACCCGCCCCGCGCCCCGATAGCTCAGCGGTAGAGCAACCGCTTCGTAAGCGGTAGGCCGTTGGTTCAAATCCGACTCGGGGCACCAGTTGCCATCAGCCTTCGTACGGGTTTCCCGGCCGGCCCCCTACGGGCCGCCGGGAACTTTCATACTGCGTCACATCTGAGGCAAACTGCCGCGATGGCGAGCCGGCATGACTGGACAGAGGTGGGCGACGGCCGTGAGATGACGGCAGGCGGCGTCGTCTATCGCGCTGCGCCGGGCGGCAGCAGCAAGTTCTTCCTCGCGTGGGCGGACGACGAGGTTCTCGGGCAGGGGACTACGCTGCGGGAGGCACAGGTGCTCTGCGAACGCGAGGCCGCGCGGCGCAACAGCCGGGAGTAAATCTACTTTCCAGATTGAGGCACAGCGTCAAATAGCCTTCATGGTGGGCCTGTCGAACCATGAAGGCGTCGCACGTCGGCGGTGCGGGCCGCTTCATGGTTCGACCCGGTGGATGCGAAGCATCCACCTGTGCTCACCATGAAGCGGTTTTCTACCCGGCAACGCTACTGCTCGGGAGCCTGCAGCGTAATCAGGAAGACGAGCCTTAGGAATGGCGAGCTGACCTGCCCTTACCGCCACCCGCGCGTCAGCACCTTCTCGACATAGGCCGGCACCACCTCGGTGGCGGGTCCGTAGATGCGCTCGCGGAACAGCGAATGGCCGTCGGAGGGTTCCAGGTTCAGCTCGGCGGTGTGGGCGCGTGGTACGTGGCGGCGCACATGCTCGACGAAGCCGGCGGCGGGATAGACCATGCCGGACGTGCCCACCGACAGGAACAGCGTGCAGCGCTCCAGCGCCGCATAAATCTCGTCCATGTGGAAGGGCATTTCGCCGAACCAGACCACGTGGGGGCGCAGCTCGCCCAGGGCGCCGCAATGCGGGCAGGGCGTGGCCGTGTCGAGCTCCATCTGCGAGTCGATCACGGTTTCGCAGGCCATGCAGCGGATCTTGCCGGCCTGCCCATGCATGTGCAGCACGTTGCGCGAGCCCGCCTCCTCGTGCAGCAGGTCGATGTTCTGGGTCACCACCAGCACCTCGCCCGGCCAACTCCTCTCCAGCCGCGCCAGCGCTGCATGCGCGGCGTTGGGCCGGATATTGGCGCCGCGGAACCAGCCTAGCCCTTCGTTGTAGAAATCGAGCACCTTCTTCTTGTTGCGGTACCACGCCTCGATCGTCGCGACCTCCTCCAGATCGTAGCGGGTCCACAGCCCGTCCTTGTCGCGGAAGGTGTCGATGCCGGACTCCTTGGAGATGCCGGCGCCGGTCAGCACCACAATGCACGCCTCGCCCACGTCTTGATGCATGCGCGTCCACTCCCGATCTGGAGTACAAGGATAGCGCGCCACGTCGATTTCCGGGATCGCAAGCATGATCGGGGTTCTGTTCGTCTGCACCGGCAATATCTGCCGCTCGCCCACGGCGGAGGGCGTGTTCCGCGCCATGGCCGAGCGCGACGGCCTGGGTACGGCATTCCACGTCGATTCGGCGGGCACGTATGAAGGCCATGTCGGGGAGCCGCCGAGCCGTGAAGCAGTGCGGGCGGCCGCACGCCGCGGCTACGACATCGCCGGATTGCGTGCCCGTTTGGTGATGCCGGAGGATCTGCGCCGCTTCGATCATGTGCTGGCCATGGACCGCGGCCATCTCAGGGCGCTGCGGGGCATGGCGCCGCCTGGGCTGCGCGACAAGCCACGCCTGTTCCTTGCCACCGCGCCCGATCTGGGCCTGCACGACGTGGCCGATCCCTGGTACGGCACGGTGGACGATTACGAGCGGGCGCTGAACACCATCGAAGCGGGATGCGCGGCCCTGCTCAACCATCTGCGCGCCAGCGCGCTGACGGCGTGACGGCCAGCGCGCGGTCTGCCGGCACGGCTGACGCCGTTGCCGATCTGGTCGAGACGGCACTGGGCCAGCGGCCAGCGCGCGTGACGCCGCTGGCCGACGGCGGCCACCAGGCACGTGTGTGGCGTGTCGAGGTGGGGCGGGAGCGGTTGGTTGGAAAAACCGCAGGGGCACACCTGACCAGCGAAGGCCGCATGCTGCAGGATCTCGCTGTCGCCGGCTGGCCGGTGCCGGCCGTCCATGCCAGCAACGACCGCCTGCTGCTGATGGACTGGATCGAGCATGACGGCAGCACTCTGTCTGACGAGGGCGGAGTTGCTTTCGCCGAGCGCCTGGCCGGACTGCACGCCACGCCGGTCGCCGCGGACGGCGAGCCGCCCTTCGGCTATCGCTACGATGTCATGATTGGCGGCCTGCCGCAGATCAACGAGCGCTGGGGAAGCTGGGTTGCGTTCTTCCGCTGGAAACGGCTGTGGATGGCAGCGTGGCTGGCGCAGCGCGCTGGACGATTGCCGGTGGGCACGATGGTACGCATCGAGCGGCTGGGCGCGCGCCTGCACGAGTGGCTGCAGGAGCCTGCCCGACCAGCGCTGATCCATGGCGATCTCTGGTCGGGCAACGTGCTGTGCCGGCGCGGTCATATGGTGGCAGTGATCGATCCCGCCATATCGTGGAGCCATCCCGAAATCGAGATCGCGTTCACGGCGCTGTTCGGCGGTTTGCCTGCCGCCTTCTACGCGCGCTACTTTGCCCTCAACCCCTCGCCGCCGGGGTTCAACGAAGAGCGACGCGATCTCTACAATCTCTATCCGCTGCTGGTGCATACGGCACTGTTTGGCAGCGCCTGGGCCGCGTCCGTTGCACGCACGCTCGATCGCTTCGAAGTCTAATAGCCCAGCGGGTATTCGGCTTCGACGGTGTAGACCGCGCCCTCCGGCCGCGTCAGGCTGGAATAGAGCCGGAAGACATCGACCTCGAACGGCCCGAAACGGCGCAAATTGTTGCTGGCGACGAACTGCGCGATGTGGTGGCCCATCTCCGCACGCCGGCCAAAGCGCGCGAGCGTTACGTGCGGCCGGAACTTGCGCCGGTCCAGCTTGACGCCTTCGCCACGCAGCACCGAGCTTACCCGCTCCTGCAACCGCTGCAGGGCGTCCGTCAGGGCGACGCTCGCATAGAGCGCCTTGGGCGTGCGGCCTTCGACGAAGTGATCGATGCCCGCGATCTCGAGATCGAGCACCGGCCCGTCGACGGTGGCGAGCGCGTCAGCGATGTCATGCTGCGCACCGCCATTGACCTCGCCGATGAAAGCCAGCGTCAGGTGCATGTTCTCCGCCGGCACCCAGTTGGCATCGGGAATCCCCTCCTGGAGCGACACGAGCCCGTCGGCAATGTCGTCGGGCAGCGGAAGGGCAACAAACAGGCGGGGCATGGCACACACAGGTGACTCTGGACAAAAACCGCCTTCCCCCGGAGGGGGAAGGTGGCGCGAAGCGCCGGAAGGGGGATGCCTCAGCAAGTACGGCGTCAAAGGCGAGACGCCGAAGATGGTGCACCATCCCCCTTCCGCCCTTCGGGCACCTTCCCCCTCCGGGGGAAGGTTTATGAGGCTAGATGCAGCGGCCTCCGTCTACCGGCAGGTCGACGCCTGTGATGAAGGCGGATTCGTCTGATGCCAGGAACACCGCGGCGTTGGCGTGATCCAGCGGCTGTCCCAGGCGCCCCAGCGGAACCGTGGCGTTGAAGCGCGCGCGGTTGTCGGCATTGTCGCCGCCCATGAAATGCGCCAGCAGCGGCGTTTCCGTGGCCACCGGGCAGATCGCGTTGAAGCGGATGCTCTTGGGCCCGAATTCGGCAGCCATCGCCTTCACCGCGATGATCACTGCGCCCTTGGTGGCGTTGTACCAGACCAGCCCCGGCCGCGGCCGGATGCCAGCGGTCGAGGCGATGACGATCATGTTGCCCGCGCCCTGCGTCTCCCACACCGGCACGCAGGCTCGTGCCGCCTGGTAGACGCCCTTGACGTTGACCGCGAACATGCGGTCGAATTCTTCCTCGCTGACGTCGAGCATGGGCTTGTTCCAGTGCGTGACGCCGGCGTTCGCGACGAATACGTCCATGCGGCCGTAGCTCTTCGTCGCTGTCTGCACCATCGCCTCGTTGGCCGCCAGCTTCGTGACGTCGCCCTCGCAGAAGGTGGCGCGGCCGCCCTTGCCCTCGATCTCGCGCGCCACCTTCTGGCCGTTGGCGGCGTTCACGTCATTCACGACGACGGCAGCGCCTTCTTCGGCCAGCCGCCGGGCGATCGCCTCGCCGATGCCCTGACCAGCGCCGGTGACGATCGCGACCTTTCCCTTCAGACGCATGGCTTCCTCCCTTGGGTGTCGTCCGCTATCCGTGCTGTATGGCGACGGTCTTCAGCACCGAAAAGTCGTGCAAGGCCGTGAAGCCCTTCTCGCGGCCGAAGCCCGAGCCCTTCACGCCGCCGAAAGGCAACTCAATGCCGCCGCCCGCGCCATAATTGTTGATGAACACCTGGCCGGCGCGGACAGCCTTCGCCAGCCGCATTTGCTTGCCGCCGTCGCGGGTCCATATGCCGGCGACAAGCCCATAGGGTGTGGCATTGGCGATGCGGATGGCATCGGCCTCGTCACGGAAGCGGATGGCCGCCAGCACGGGGCCGAATACTTCCTCCTGCGCGAGGATGTGATCGACCGGCACGTCGCCATAGACCTGCGGTGCCACGTAGTAGCCGCCCGACGGCGCGTTTGCGGCAGTTTCGCCGGCGGCGAGCAGTTTCACGCCGGCTTCGGTGGCTTTCTGCACGAAGCCATCGACGCGCTCTTTCTGCTTTTTCGAGATCAACGGTCCGACATCGAGATCGCGGTCCCACGGTCCGGCGCGTAACGCCTTGAACTTCTCGGCGACGCGGCCCACGAAGCTGTCATAGGCCCTGTCCTCGACCAGCAGCCGCGAGCCTGCGGAGCACGTCTGCCCGGCATTCTGGATGATGGCGCGGGTGATGAACGGCAACGCCGCGTCCATGTCGGCATCGGCGAACACCACCTGTGGGCTCTTGCCGCCCAGCTCCATGGTGCAGGGACGGTTGAACTTCGCCGAAGCCGCCTGGACCAGCGCGCCCACCTGGCGCGAGCCGGTGAAGCTCAGGTGATCGATGCCGGGATGCTCCGCCAGCGCCGCGCCGGCCTCCGCGCCCAGGCCGGGCACGATGTTGATGGCGCCGGGCGGGAAGCCGACCTCCAGCATCAGCTCGGCCACGCGCAGCACCGACAGGCACGCCTCCTCGGCAGGTTTCATCACCACGGCGTTGCCCATGGTCAGCGCGCCGCAGGCGGTGCGCCCGAAGATCTGCATGGGATAGTTCCAAGGGATGATCTGGCCGCAGACACCATGCGGTTCGCGCAGGGTGAAGACGGTGTAGCCGTTCAGATACGGGATCGTCTCGCCGTGGATCTTGTCGGCGGCGCCGCCATAGAACTCGAAATAGCGTGCGAGCGCATGGGCATCGGCCCGTGCCTGCGAGATCGGCTTGCCGGTGTCGCGGGCTTCCAGCACCGCCAGCTCCTCGGCATGGTCGGCCACCTTCTGCGCCATTTTCGACAATAGCCGGCCACGCTCGACGGCCGTCATCTTGCCCCACGCTCCGCCTTCAAACGCGGCGCGCGCCGCCTTCACCGCGCGATCGATATCCTCGGCGGAGCCGCGCGCAATCTTCGCAAACTCGGCACCATCGCTGGGATTGAACACCGGCAGCGCCGCGCCGGTCGCAGGCGCACGCCAGTCGCCATTGATGAGGATCTGGCCGTCGGGCATGGAAATGATCTCCGGCTCGCTAACCGTTTGTTGAGAGTTTAGTAGGGAGTAGAGCATCGATGAGTCCAGCCAGATCGGAACGCTAAGAATACAAATGTACACTTGAGTGCTATATCAGAGATGCGTAGTATGGTTGCGGTTTGACAGGTTTTTGCGACAAATGAGCGCTCTCGATCCACTAACAGATCCGGAACTTTTCATCGGATTGGTCGGTCCAGTTGGGATCGACATGAAGCTCGTGACACATTGCCTAAAGGAGGAACTAAGGCGTGTTGACTACTCTACGAATATAATTCGTCTGAGTGACCTTCTTCGGGCAACTAAGTATCGGCGACAGATACCGAAAGCTGGGGCTGGCGAGTATGATCGCATTAACGCCCTGATGGACATTGGAGACGTCTTTAGACGGGAAACAAGGGACGGCGATGGTTTGGTAATGCTATCCGTTTTGGCCCTTCATCAGTTGCGGAGGGAGTCGACGGGTACACTGAAATTACTACGAACAGATCTCCATATACTTTTCGTAAGAGCTCTACTTCTTTGGGATGTTTTAAAGAATGAAAAATGTAGGCCCTTCTCTTTACAGGTACGTATTCACTATCAGCAGTCTCCGGTATCGAAAGGTCAAAGCTTCACGTCCGTCAAAGATGCCTCTGCGCAACGGCCTGTTCATTCGGGCTCTCCGGATAAGAAGCGGTAACTTCGTTCACATCAGCTTGACCCACTCCCTGACCCAGCCCACGGCTTCCTCGTCGGGCAGCGGCTGGGTCGAGGCATCGACCTCCAGACGCTCGCCGAGTTTGCGGGCACCGAGCTGCTGGAGCAGGGCGTCCATCTGCTTGCCGCCGCCGCAGAACGTGTCCTGGTAGGTCATGTCGCCCAGCGCAATGACGCCGTAGCGCCACGGCGACAGGTCAGGCTTTTCGCGCGCCAGCGTCTCGTAGAGCGGCAGGATGTTGCTGGGGATGTCGCCCGAGCCATGCGTGGCGCAGATCACCAGCAGGGTATCGTGGCCGGCGAATTCGCTGGCATGGGTCGCCTTGTCGGAGATGGCGACGGCATGGCCGGCTTCTTCCAGCGGATCGCGCACGGCGTCGGCCACCATCTGGGCATTGCCGGATTCGGTACCAATCAGGACCAGGATATTGGACATGGTTATCGCATCCGTTGCCGGGCGGTCAGTGTAATTCGGTATCGCCATACCGAATTAGCCGGCCCATGGCAAGCCGATCGCAATTCGCCTGCCGGAACGTCTGTGAACGCGCGTTTACGCTGGCCAGCGCCTCGTGCCACAGTCCGCCGCCATGACCGAACCGCCCGTGCTTGTTGATATCACCGATGGTGTGATGAGCCTCACGCTGAACCGGCCCGACCGGCTCAACGCGATGAGTCACGGCCTGATCGCCGCCGTCAACGAAGCCCTGGACCGGGCAGGCAAGGACCATGACGTCCGCTGCGTGCTGATCACCGGCACCGGCCGTGGCTTCTGCGCCGGCGCCGACCTCAGCGGCGGCGGTCCGGGTGACGCGGGGGCCGACGGCAAGCCCGATGTCGGCACGGCCATGGACCGGCTGTTCAATCCGATGATCCGCCGCGTCCGCGGGCTGCCCAAGCCAGTGATCGCGGCGGTCAACGGCGTCGCGGCGGGCGGCGGCGCCAACCTGGCGCTGGCGGCGGATATCGTGATCGCCGCCCGTTCGGCGCGCTTCGACCAGGCCTTCGTGCGCATTTCGCTGATCCCCGACCTCGGCGGCACCTGGTTCCTGCCGCACAATTTGAGCGACGCCCGGGCGCGTGCGCTCGCCATGCTGGGTAACTCGGTGCCTGCAGAGAAAGCCGAGCAGATGGGCATGATCTGGCAGGTGGTCGATGACGCGGCGCTGATGGATGAGGCGCGGGCGCTGGCGCGGCGGCTGGCGGCCGGTCCCACCCTTTCCTACGCCGCGATCAAGCGGGCGCTGAGCGAGTCGGGCCGGCATTCGTTGAGCGAGCAGCTTGATCTCGAACGTGATCTGCAACGCGAGCTGGGCCGCAGCGACGACTTCAGGGAAGGCGTCGCCGCCTTTCTCGCCAAGCGTCCGGCCCGGTTCAGAGGACAATGACATGACCTACACCACGATCCAGCTCACGACAGGCGATGGCCTCGCGACCATCACGCTCAATCAGCCCGACAAGCTCAATGCCGTGTCGCGGCGCATGATCGGCGAGCTCAAGGAATGCTGGGAAAAGCTGGCGGACGATATGAGCGTGCGCGCCGTGCTGCTGACCGGCGCCGGGCGCGGGTTTTGTGCTGGCGCCGATCTCGCTGACCCCGACCGTGCGCAGGGGCCCATGGCCGATTCGGGCGCGGCGCTGGAGCAGTTCTTCAATCCGGTCATCCGCTCCATGCGCACGTTGCCCAAGCCGATCGTGGCGGCGGTGAACGGTGTCGCGGCGGGCGTGGGCATGAGCTTCGTGATGGCGAGCGACATCGCGATCGCGGCGCGCACCGCCAGCTTTCTGCAGGCCTTCGCGCGCATCGGCCTGGTACCCGACGGCGGCAGCACCTGGTTCCTGCCGCGCCTGATCGGCGATGCCCGGGCCCGCGCGCTTGCCATGCTGGCGCAGCAGATTCCTGCGGAGAAAGCGCATAGCTGGGGCCTGATCTGGGACGTCGTGGACGACCACGCGCTGATGGCGGCCGCCACCGCCGTCGCGCGCCGGCTGGCGGACGGACCCACCCTGTCGCTGGCCAGCATCAAGAAAGCGCTGAACGCCGCCTACGACAACGATCTGTCGGCCCAGCTTGATCTCGAGCGCGATCTCCAGCGCGAGCTGGGACGCAGCGAGGACTTCAAGGAGGGCGTCGCGGCCTTCCTCGCCAAGCGGCCAGCGCAGTTCAAGGGGCGATAGTATCCCGAGGGGAGCAGAGAAATGCAGACAACGATGATCGAACCAAAATACCGCGAGATCACGTCGGGCCTGAAATTTCCCGAAGGTCCGGTGGCGATGCCCGATGGTTCGGTCATCCTCGTCGAGATCGCCCGCCAGACGCTGACCCGGGTGATGCCGGACGGCAAGCAGCATGTGATCGCGACTCTCGGCGGCGGCCCCAACGGCGCTGCCATGGGGCCTGATGGCAAGATCTACGTGACCAACAATGGCGGCTTCAACTGGATCGTCCGGCCCGACGGCCGGATGTTCCCCGGCACCCAGCCTGAGGACTATCGCGGCGGCTCGATCCAGGTCGTCGATCCGGAAACCGGCAAGTTCGAGACGCTGTACGACTCCTGCGGCGGACGGCGGCTCAATGGCCCCAACGATCTGGTGTTCGACGATGCTGGCGGCTTCTGGTTCACGGACCTCGGCAAGACGCGCGAGCGCGACAGCGACCGCGGCGCGGTCTATTACGCGCGGGCCGACGGCTCGAAGATCGAGGAGAAGATCTTCCCGCTGGAGCGGCCCAATGGCTGCGGCCTGTCGCCGGACGGCAAGACGCTCTACGTGGTCGAGACTCCGACCGCGCGGTGCTGGTCATTCGAGCTGTCGGCGCCGGGCGAGATCAAGTCGGCCAACGGCCCCTACCGCGGCGAGAAGGGACGCGTGGTCGTGGGCCTGGGCGGCTACCAGATGTTCGACTCGCTGGCTGTGGATTCCGCCGGACACATCTGCGTGGCGACCCTGATCACCGGCGCCGTGTCCGACATCTGGCCCGATGGCAGCCGCGTCGATCAATACAAGCTGCCCGATCCGATGGTAACCAATGTCTGCTTCGGCGGCCAGGGCCTGCGCACTGCCTACGCGACGCTGTCGATGACCGGCAAGCTGGTGGCCTTCGACTGGCCTCGCGCCGGCCACAAGCTGAAATATCTCAACCGTGAGTGACGGCCGGGGCGCGCATCAGCTTTTGGCCAGCCGCCGCACCTCGTTGGAGGCCACGATCTTGCCGTCCGCGTAGGCTTCGTGGTTGGCGTCCACCTCTTCCAGTTTGTAGCGGTAGTTCACCATCAGGCCGCAGGCCTGCCTCAGGCCGTTGGCCGAGGGATCGCCCAGCCAGTTCAGCCGCTCGATGCGCGCCCCGTTGCGCAGGTGGAAATGCGCCACGCGGTCCAGCGCTTGTGTGCCCCGCATCTCACGCAGCAGGTAGCGCGCGCATAGCCGCATCAGGATCGGCTTGAGCGCATTCTCCTGGGCTCGTATATCGGGCCAGTCGCTGCCTGCCAGCAGCAGCCTGACGGCCGCCGCGCCGCGGGTGGCGTCGGTCACCGCTGCCAGCGATTCGATCTCGCCCGGCGTGAGGGCGGCATCGCCTTCCGCTTCCAGCACCGACTCCAGCCAGGCCCGGAAGCCGGGGATCGGCGACAGTGTGGCAAAGGTAGAGAGACGGGGCAGCTCGCGCTTGAGCTCCTCGGCGACGCGCTTGATCAGGAAATTGCCGAAGCTGACGCCCGCCAGCCCTTCCTGGCAGTTGGAGATGGAATAAAAAATGGCGGTATTGGCCGCGCGCGGATCGCGAGTAGGTGCGGCCTCGTCCAGCAGCCGCTGCACGTTGTCGGCCATGCCATCGACCAGTGCCACCTCGACGAAGATCAGCGGCTCGTCCGGCATGCGGGGATGAAAGAACGCAAAGCAGCGGCGGTCCGAATCGAGCCGGTTCTTCAGGTCGCTCCACGAGCCGATGGCGTGAACCGCCTCATAGGCGATCAGCTTTTCCAGCAAGGCGGCCGGCGCACGCCAGTCGATATGTCGCAAATCGAGAAAACCCACATCGAACCAGGTGCCCAGCAGGCGCCGCAGGTCTTCGGCCAGCCGCACGATCGCAGGGTCCTTTTTGCCCATCCGCAGCAGCTCGGCGCGCAGGTCGACGACGAATTTCACGCCTTCGGGCAGGCTGTTGAACCACGCCAGCAACTGCGCGGCGGGCGATTCCATCGCTTCGCGCAGCCCGGCTTCAGCGGCGGCGCGCTGGCGGTCGTCGGTGGCCTCCTGCCAGCGGGCAATGGCGGCCGAAATGCGCGCCGGATCGGGGCCATGCTCGCGCGCCAGCACGGTCAGGAACCGGTGCTTGCCCCGGGCTGACAGGGCGAGATAGGTGCGCCCCAGCTCGGCCGCCCGGGCGCGGGCCGCCGTTTCGCCCCCGCGTCCATCAAGGCAGGCCTCGATCTGCCGCCGCAGCCGCGGCAGTTCGTCCTC
This sequence comes from Rhodospirillaceae bacterium SYSU D60007, assembly GCA_003574685.1. Taxonomy (GTDB): domain Bacteria; phylum Pseudomonadota; class Alphaproteobacteria; order Reyranellales; family Reyranellaceae; genus Vineibacter. Next base: position 133,005 of record QOCQ01000008.1, on the reverse strand, counting down.
GGGCAAGTCGGGCCGCAGCGGGGCGCCGACCACCTCGCGCGCCCCGGTTGTGGCATCGCGGAAAGCGCGCGCCACCCGGTCCAGGGTGCGATCGACAAAGCCGGAAAGGGGAGACGTCATCGGGACCTGCGTTCAGACTCCGAGATAGGCGCGCGGGCGCTAACTTGTAGATATGTCCGCTCGCCCGCCACCGAAAAAACACGCAGCTTGCAGCCCGCGATTATCCCTGCGTGACAGCCGCTGTCATCCTCTGCCCGGTCCATTATGGTTGGGTGGTCCATGCGCTTGTTGCTGATCAATCCCAACACGACGGCTTCGATGACCGACAAGGTGGTTGAAGCTGCACGAGCGCTTGTGGCACCGGGGGCGGAGGTGGTGGGTGTCACCGCCCGGTTCGGCGCCGTGGTCATTGCCGACCGTGCGAGCTATGCCATTGCTGCCCATGCCGCCCTCGACGCCTGGGCCGAAACGTCCGGTCCGTTCGATGCCGTGGTTCTCGCCTGCTTCGGCGATCCCGGCCTCGAGGCCTTGCGGGAGGTGGTGCCGGTGCCGGTGGTGGGGATGGCCGACGCCTCAATCCAGGCGGCCTGCCGGCTTGGCGGGCGTTTCGGGATCGTTACAGGCGGCAGCGGATGGGCGCCCATCTTGCGCGACTTCGTCGCCGTACGCGGTTTGACCGATCGCCTTGCCTGCATCCACACCCTGGCGCCGACGGGCGCCGACATCGCGCGTGACCCGGAGGGATCGCTGCCGGCGCTCGCGGCGGCGTGCGCGCAGGCCGCCGCCGACGGCGCCGACACGGTGATCCTTGGCGGCGCTGGCCTGGCCGGCCTTGCCGAGCGGCTGGCGCCTGGTGCGCCGGTGCCGCTGATCGATGGCATCGTTGCTGCCATCGCCCAGGCGCAAGCGCTTGCCCGGCCGGACTGAGGGTCACGAGAATCCCCCCGGCGCGGCCCGCATGCCGCCGTTGCGGCATGGGCATTGCTCGCGGCTTCGACTCCACCGCACGAGGGTGTTAACCAATCCTTCCACCGTCGGCAAACGGAGCTGGGCATGACCGACGCTTTCATCTGCGACACGGTGCGTACGCCAATCGGTCGCTACAACGGCGCGCTGGCCTCCGTCCGAACCGACGACCTGGCGGCGGTCCCGCTGAAGGCGCTGATGACGCGCAACCCCGGCGTTGACTGGGGCGCCGTGGATGACGTGGTGTATGGCTGCGTCAACCAGGCCGGCGAGGACAACCGCAATGTCGCGCGCATGGCGGGCCTTCTGGCCGGCCTGCCGGTCGAGGTCGCCGGGGCCACGGTCAACCGTCTGTGCGGTTCGGGCATTGAGGCGGCCGCCGCCGCGGCGCGCGCCATCCGGACCGGCGAGGCGCAGATGATGATTGCCGGCGGCGTAGAGGGCATGACGCGCTCGCCCTACGTGATGGGCAAGCCCACCCAGGGCTTTGACCGCAGCATGAAGCTTGAGGACACGGTACTGGGCTGGCGCTTCATCAACCCTGCGATGAAGGCGCGCTACGGGGTCGATGCCATGGGCCAGACGGCGGAGAACGTGGCGCAGGAGCACCAGATCAGCCGGGTCGACCAGGACGCCTTCGCCTACCGCAGCCAGCAGCGCTGCAAGAAAGCGACCGAGCGCGGCTTCTTCCGCAAGGAGCTGGTTCCCGTGACCGCAAAGAAGGGCAAGGCGGAGGCGGTGGTCGATGCGGACGAGCATCCCCGCTTCGACACCACGATGGAGGGCCTGTCCAAGTTGCCACCTGCTTTCCATGAGGAAGGCACCGTGACGGCCGGCAATTCATCGGGCATCAACGACGGCGCCTGCGCCATGATCCTGGCTTCGGAGAAGGCGGCGAAGGGTCAGGGGCTGACGCCGCGGGCGCGCGTGGTGGCGGCGACCGCCGCTGGCGTGCCGCCCCGGGTCATGGGGATCGGGCCGGTGCCCGCGACGCGGAAGGTCCTTGAGATCGCCGGCCTGAAGATGTCGGATATGGATGTGATCGAGCTGAACGAAGCGTTCGCCGCGCAGGGCCTGGCCGTCATGCGCCAGCTCGGGCTGTCGGATTGCGCCGACCATGTAAACCCCAATGGCGGCGCCATCGCGCTGGGTCACCCGCTGGGTGCCAGCGGCGGCCGGCTGATCATGACCGCGCTCAACCAGCTTGAAGAGACGGGCGGCCGGTACGCGCTTTGCACAATGTGCATCGGTGTCGGCCAGGGTATTGCCATGGTGATCGAACGGGTTTGAACGGCGTAGAGTCCCCTCTCTTGTCCTTACGGGGCGCCACAAGGCGCCCCGTTTTTGCGTGGCATGCAGGGAGCCGTTGCGCCGCGGCAGCGTTGTGTAGCGAGTCGCGGGAGATTGCTGCCTTGGATTTCCCTTCGCTCGATGATCTGCGAATCCTCCCCCATCTGGTTTCACTCGGAATCGCCTATGTGCTGGCCTTGCCGATCGGCTGGGACCGCGAGAAGGAGGAACGCAGCGCCGGGCTGCGCACTTTTCCCCTAGTCGCGCTGGCGAGCTGCGCCTTCATTCAGGCCACCGAGAACATCACCCGCGACAACCCGGAGGCCATGGCGCGCATCGTCGAGGGTCTGATCACGGGGATGGGCTTCATCGGTGGCGGCGCCATCATCAAGCTTGCCCACGCGGTCAGGGGCACCGCTACGGCGGCGAGCCTGTGGGCCACCGGCGCGATGGGCGCCGCGGTCGGTCTAGGCAGCTACGACGTCGCCGTGATGATCGCCGTGTTCACCTTCCTGACGCTGAAATTGCTGTCGCCCCTGAAGCAGGAGCCGCGCACTGACGCCGCGGACGACGACAAGGAACGGCGCGGGCCGGCCTGATCCGCTCCGTTGACCGCCGCGTCGGCGGTGGAACCACGCCGTCGCCGGGGCGTTCGCCGGAAGCCTCGATCCAGGAGCGCTGCCCGTGAACGCGAGCACCGAACGCAGCACCTCGCTGTGGATGGCAACGGCTGCCATTGAACCCGCACCACCGCTGACACAGGATGCCAATGCCGATGTGGCGATCATCGGCGCGGGTATCGCCGGTCTCTCGGCGGCCTACGAGCTGGCGCAGGCGGGCAAACGCGTGATCGTGATCGATCGCGGCCCGCTGGCTGGCGGCATGAGCGCGCGCACGACCGCTCATCTCGCGGCCGAACTGGACGACTTCTACAGCGAGCACATTCGCCTGCGCGGCGAGCGTGAGGCACGTCTCTATTACGAAAGCCAGACCGCCGCGATCGACCGCATCGAGGAGATCCAGCGCGCCGAAGCGATCGATTGCGATTTCCGGCGGGTGACCGGCTTCCTGATCCGTGCCGCCGAAACGGATGTCGAGCTGCTGGAGCGCGAGTTCGAAGCGTGCCGGCAGATCGGCGTGAAGGGAATCGCCTGGGGCGAGACACCATGGCAAGGCGAGGACGATCCCCGTTGCCTGTGCTTCCCCGACCAGGCGCGGTTCCATCCTCTCAAATATCTCGATGGCCTGCTCCGCTGCATCCGCCGTGATGGCGGGCACCTGTTTTCGGAAACGGCGGCCACGCGTCTTGAGGAAAGGGATGGCAGCGTCGTCATCACCACGGCGGACGGGCCGGTGCTCTACGCCGACGCGGCCATCGTGGCGACGAATTGTCCGGTGAACGACCGCATCGCCATTCACACCAAGCAGGCGCCGTACCGCACCTATGTCATTGCCGCCCGGGTGCCCAAGGGGGCGGTCCACGATGCGCTCTGCTGGGATACACTTGATCCTTACCACTATGTGCGTTTGCAGCCGGACGCGGACGCCGCACACGACTGGCTGATCAGCGGCGGCGAAGACCACAAGAGCGGCCATGGCCGCGACCAGCACGAGCGCTTCGTGCGGCTGGAAGCGTGGACCCGCAGCCGTGCGCCGCAGCTTGGCGCTATCGAGTATCGCTGGTCGGGCCAGGTCATGGAGCCGGTCGATTACGCCCCCTATGTCGGCCGCAATCCGGGTGACCGCCGCATCTTTGTCGTCACCGGCGATTCCGGCCAGGGCATGACCACCGGCGCCATGGCCGGCATGCTGCTGCGCGACCTGGTGCTGGAGCGTCCGACTAGATGGACGGATGTCTACCTGCCGCAGCGCGTCACGCTGCGCGCGGCCGGCGAATACCTGCGCGAGAATGCCGACGTCGCTGGCCATGTTGCGCAACACCTGGGCAGCGCGGAGATCGCATCGGCCGATGAGCTGGCACCGGGCCAGGGCGGTATCGTGGGCCGCGGCCTGCACAAGGTGGCGGCCTATCGCGACGAAGCCGGCAAGCTGCATGCCCGCTCGGCAGCGTGCACCCATGCAGGATGCATCGTGCAGTGGAACCCGTTCGAGACGTGCTGGGACTGCCCCTGCCACGGCTCGCAATTCTCGATCGACGGTGAAGCGCTGGCCGGCCCGGCCATACGGCCGCTGGCATCTGTCAGCATCGAGGACGAGAAGCAACCCGCCGCCGCATCTTCATGAGATCCGCATCACGGCAGGCCTGTCCGGGGAAAATCGGGCGAGTAGCGAATGAAGCGCCATGCCATTCAGTTCCGCAGAGGCTCAACCTTCTCCCCGCGGAGGCGGGGAGAGGGTGAAGATGCGTCCACGCCGTAGCGCGAAGGCGGGGAGAGGGTGAACCGTGCCAACCCTGCGAGTCACCGGTGCCGCGCTGGCGCTTCAGGCCGCGTAGAGGCGCAGCAGGCCGTAGGCCACCATGCCGACAAGAGTGACTGCCGCGATCAGGGTGAGTGCGGCAAGTTGGGCGCGGGTCACGGTCCGCTCCCGCTCACCGCTGCCGTCCGCGGCTGGTAGAGCTTCTGCAGGGCCAGCGTTGCCACCAGGAGGCCCAGGCCGATGAGATCGGTGGCGGCGCCGGGATCGATCAGCAGGAACGCCGCCGCGATAAACAGCGCCCGTTCCAGCCACGACGCGCGGCGCAGGAAATATCCCTCCAGGCCCGCCGCCAGCGAGATGACGCCGATCGTGCCGGTCACGACCGCGCGCAGGATGTCGTCCCAGGAGCCCGAAAACAGCAAGGCGGGATTGTAGATGAAGAAATACGGTACGACGAAGCCGGCGGCGGCGAACTTCACCGCTTGCACGCCCGCGCGCCACAGATCGGCGCCACCTATGGAAGCCGCCGCATAGACGGCCAGCGCCACGGGGGGCGTGACCGCGGACAGGCAGGAGAAGTAGAACGCGAACATATGCGCCGCCATTGGCTCGACGCCGAGCTTGATGATAGCCGGCACCAGCAGCGCCGCCTGCATGATGTAGGCGGGTGTCGTGGGCATGCCCATGCCGAGAATGATGCCGGCCACCATCGTGATGACCAGCGCGGGCAGCAGCGAACCCGAGGTGAAGTCGATCAGGAAGGCGGTGAAGCGCAGTGCCAGCCCGGTCTGCAGCACAAGGCCGATCACGATGCCGGCACAGGCGCAGGCCATGGCCACGGGCACTGTGTGCAGCGCGCCGTCGCGCAACGCTTCGATGCAGGCCCTCGGGCGCAAGCCGGTTGCCGGGCGCAGCCAGGAAATGGCGATCAGCCCCACCGTGGCGACGATAGCGGCATAGGTCGGCGTGAAGCCGTAGAGCAGCAGCACCAGCAGCACAATGACGGGCAGGAAGAGATGCGCCTGGGCGACGATGATGACGCCCAGGATCGGCAGCTCCTCGCGCGGCAGGCCCTTCAGGCCGGAGCGCACCGCGTTGAAGTGGATCGCCGCGAACAGCGCGCCGTAATAGAACAGCGCCGGGATCGCGGCCGCGATCATCACATCCGTGTAGCTGGCGCCCATGAACTCGGCCATGACGAAGGCCGCGGCGCCCATGATCGGCGGCATGATCTGCCCGCCGGTCGAGGCCACGGCCTCGATGGCGGCTGCCGCCTCCGGCTTGAAGCCGGTCTTCTTCATCATCGGAATGGTGAGCCAGCCATCGACCATGACGTTGGCCACCGCCGAGCCGGAAATGGTCCCGAACAGGCTCGAGGACACCACCGCCACCTTGCCCGGCCCGCCACGTGCGCCGCCAGCGATGGCGTTGGCGAAATTGGTGAAGAACTGGCCGGCGCCGGAGCGTTCAAGATAGGCGCCGAAGATAATGAACAGGATGACGTAGGTGCCGGCCACCGTCATCGGCACGCCGAAGATGCCCTCCGTGGTGAACCAGGTCTGGTCGACCGCGATCTCGACGCTGAGGCCGCGATGATACAGCCAGCCGGGCATCCACGGCCCGGCGAGCGCGTAGGCCACGAACACCAGGGCCACGATCGACAGCGCCGCGCCCAGCGTGCGCCGGCTCGCCTCCAGCACCAGCAGGATGCCGGCGATGCCCACCACCATGTCCGCCGGCTCCAGCGGGTGGGCGGTGGGGAAGCGGTTCACGATGTAGTCATAGCGAACGAACATGTAGCCGAGGACGGTCAGCGACAGTGCCGCCAGGCCAAGATCGGACCAGGGTATGCTGTCAGGTGTCTCGCCCTGGCGGCGCGGCCACAGCAGGAAGGACAGAACGAGGCTGAACGCCAGCGTGATATAGAGCAGCGCCTGCTGGTCGGGGGCATAGATCGTCAGCCGCGCGTAGATGTGGTAGGCGGCCATCGCGACCGCCACCGCGCCGACCACCAGCCCGGGGTAGCCGGTGAGCTTGCGCACGGCGAAGCAGTCCGCCTACTTCAGCAGGCCGGCCTCGCGGTAGTACTTTTCGGCACCCGGGTGGTAGGGCATCTCGAAATTCTGCGCCATGTCGGCGGCCGTGACGCCCTCCATGACCTTGGCCACCGCCGCGAATTCGCCGCGTCCTTCCACGATCGCCTTGGTCACCTTATAGATCACGTCGGCCGGCGTGGCGGCGGACGCCACCAGCACCGTGGGCGACTGGAAGGTAATGACGTCCTCGGTGACGCCCTGCTCCTTGTAGACGCCCGCCTTCACAGTGTGACGCACGAAGCCGGCATTGAGCTTCTTCAGCGCCTGGAATTCCGCGTCGCTGAGGCCGAGCATGCGCACCTTCATCGACGCACCGAGATCCATCACGAACGAGGCCGGCACCACGGTGAACCAGCCCGCCGCCATGGCCTGCCGGTTCTTCATCGCCTCGGCATTGGACGACACCGGCCCGTAGCTCTTGGGCCCGAGGTCGTTCAGCGTCATGCCGTTGACTTTCAGCAGGTACTCCCAGCCGGAGACGAGACTGGTATTGCCGCGCGCCGGCAGCGCCACCGGCTGGCCCTTCAGGTCCTTGACGCTCTTGATATTGCTGTCGGCCGGCACCACGAGCTGCCAGACGTTGGGGTAGAAATTGGCGACGAACAGCGCCTTGTCGGTCTTCTTGCCCGCGAACTGGCCGGTCCCCTCGCGCGCATCGGCCATCACGGTGGTCATCGACCAGCCGATATCGGCCTTCTCGGCCCGGATCTTCTCCATGTTGACCAGCGCCGCGCCCGGCTCGACCTGCACGTTGAGGTCGGCGAAGCGCTTGTTGATCACCTGCGAGGCGGCGGCCGCCATCGGCGTCCAGCTCCCGCCGGTCGGTCCGGCAGTGAAGATCACGTCGACCTTGCTCTGGGCATGGGCCGCCCCGGCGGCGGCCAGGGCCAGCGCGATTGCGGCAAGGCTGCGCGCAAGGCACAGCGACACGGCGCGATGCGTCGTCATCAGTCATCCTCCCGTTGCATGCAGCGGTCCCGGACGATGGTCATCCATCAGCCGGCGGGCGCTTCATCGCGCCGGGGACTACCGAACGGCGGTCCTCCTGCTTTGCCGGCACGGTAGCGGCGCGCTTACAAAACTGTCAACGGCGGGGCACGTAAAGGCTTGCAATATCGCATGCAATATCTATCCTCATTGAATGAGGCTGGTGCTCGACACGGCGACGATGGTCGCCGCGCTCCGCAGCAATGTCGGCGCTTCCCGGCGTATCCTGGTCGCGGGGCTCGATCAGCGGGTTACGTTACTGGTGTCGGTGCCGTTGCTGATCGAGTATCAGGCCGTGATGACGCGGCGGGAACATCTGGAGGCGGCGGGTTTGTCTGCGGAGGACGTTGAAACCGTCCTTGATGCTGTAGCAGCCGTTGCTGAGCAGGTGAGGCTGGCTTTTCTTTGGCGGCCAGCACTACCTGATCCGGATGACGACATGGTTCTTGAGGCTGCGGTGAACGGGCGCGCGGATGCCATCGTGACGTTCAACAGGCGCGATATCAGCGTTGCAGCGGATCGATTCAACGTAGAGGTCCTGTCACCGGCAGAGACGATAGGACGACTGGGGATGACGAGATGAGGAAGAGCAATTTTGCCCTGCGTCTGCAGCCCTCATTGCTGGACGAAGCCCGCAAGGTGGCTGAGTCGGAGGGTGTGGCGCTCAACCAGTTCATCAATGTCGCGGTGGCGGAGAAGCTGTCGGCGATCCGCACGGAAAGCTATTTTGAGGAAAGAGCCGGTCGTGCTGATGTTGGGAAGGCGCTCGCCATCCTCAGGCGTGCCGGCCTCGGCAACCGGCCCGTCCCGGGCGACGAAATGCCGACCCGCAAGGCACGACTCCGAAAGCGAGAGGGGCATCGCGCGGCACGGTGAGCATCCGCAACAGAAGATCGTATCTCGGCCACGGCACGATGGGCGTTTCGATGAGTCCTCGCGCCATCGATGCCGAGCAAGGGCGCAATCCGATACCAGGTATGCCGCTTCACTCGCAGCACTGTCGCGGCACATCGCGAAATGAATGGGATCACGATCGCGTAACCCTGGGCGGTACGATCAATTCCTCCACGCCCGCGTATCTGTCCCGCGAGCGCAGCGCTTCCTCCCCCAACGAAAAGTTGGGGAATGGCCTCCAGTGCGGCGTCGGTTGAAACACGTCCCTCTGGTGCCAACGTCTACAGAGGAACCGTGCGGAGATCGGGTCATGGCCGGAACGTCAGAAGCGATCCGGATATCGCTGTTGGCCGGCGCGGCGCTGGCGATGATGAGCGCGTGCGCCGATGTGCGTGCGCCCGTCGGCCCGCCGGAACGGGGCGATGGCAATGTGCCCACGCAGACGATTGACGAAACCATCCAGGAATATCGCGCGGGACGCCAGCGCGCCAGCCCGGGCCTCGTGCATGAACCGCCAGCTAGGATGAACCGTCCGGGCACGCGCGGTTCTTCGAGCCCGCCTCCCCCTCCAGTCCCGCTCAGCCCGTCGCGCCCGTACACGGGCATCGCGCCCGGCCTGCCGAGCATCCCGATGCGGCCTGACGCCACGACCATCCCCACGCCGGGATACACGACGTTCCCGCTCCCCGGGGGCACGACCATTCCCACGCCCTCAGATCCGCTGAGCCCCAACCCGGCGACCGTGACGTTCCCGCCGCTCAACCGCTAGCGCACCGCGCTTTTCGCGGTGGCGGACGAGTTCTCGGTAATCCGCATGGAGAGCTACTTCGAAGAGTGCAACCGTGCCGATGGGCACAGGCCCTCAGCATCCTCAAGCAGGCCGGCGTTGGCAAGCCGCCAGCCACGGACGATAAGTACCTGACCTCGAGGCGAAAGAAGTTCCGTGCGCGAGTCGCTGGTCGGCTACCGAAGTTGCCAATGCGCCGAGTTGATGCTCGGAGAGATGAGGCATGGGGTGAACAACGTCGCTGTGATGACGATCAAACCCAATTAACGCCCAACCGTTCTTCAATCAGTACCTTTGCGCTGCGGATCTCTGACCCAGTGGACAACCTGGCGCATGAAGTCCCACACGTCGCCAACTCCAGGTTTCACATAGGCAGCATCGTTCGGATCAGTCCCCATCCTTTCAAGTACCTCAACCGTCCATGCAGCCTTCTTCGATTTAATGCCAAGGTCGGAGAGCCAGGACTCCACCTCACCGTTGCGCACGATAAAGATGCCGTACTGCTGGAGTTGATCAAAGAAGTCGTTTGCGGCAGCTTGGTCCTCTCTCTCCAATTGCATGATGCCGCCGTCCTCCATATTCAGATCAAGATCAGTGAATCGCTTATGCAGACTGGCGCGCTGATGGCCCAAGCCGATGCGGCTGGCGGTGGGGACATGGGCTGCCTCAAGCCAAGGTATCCAATTTCCACCACCGTCCTTCAATATGTCGACGTCGACTATAGCTGCTGCCGGAACTCCGAATTCGCGGAGCGGGCCGATAATGTCCCGGATGGTTTGCTTGTTTTGGGCGTTCACAAAAAGAAGTGAAGGATAACGTTTCTCCTGTTCAACCAAGCGGTAATAGACTTCCGCATAGAAAGCACGATCATTGTCCGACTCGGTTACGACGACCCCATCATGGAATAGAGCAGAAATGACATTTGCGCTCCGAAGAAGCGGCGCCTTGAACAACTTGGTGAGGACAGCCGAGTCAACGATCTTTCCCTTGGATTTGCCGTTCGAGTAACCACCGCTTCTCCGTGCGGCCCTTCATGAACATGCGGAGTTCTCTATGAGGTACACTACCCGCATCGAGATTTCCGTCTGGGGTGAAGCGGCCGACATAGACATGATCCGCGGATGTCCCTGGCGGAGCTTTTTTGGTCAGCTCGGCGATGTCCCCGTTGAGTTGGTCCTCGCTGAGCCAAACAATCTCAAAATCGTTGAGGATCTTCGTTGTAGTCCTGCCATGACGGGAAATGTCATGCTCTATTTCACGGAGAACCAGGCTTTTTCCGGAGTTGTTGGGGCCAACAAAGACCGTGACCCCTTGGGCTGGTATGACAAGCGCCTCAGAAAGCTCTGAGAACTTCAGAGAAATGGATTCGAGCATTCTTGAGTCCACCAGTAGAGCCGGCTGGTCTGAAGCCACGCACTACAAAACGTGTAGTGCGTGCAGCATCCGTGCATTATGCAAATTTTAGCGGACGTCTGTCGTTCAGACTAGCCGTTACATGATCTTCGCAAGCCAACTCGGCCCAAGATGACCCTCCGTCGCGATGGCGTGCAAAAATTTGTCGCTGAAAGGCATCGTCTTCGCATCACACCAGCCTTGCGCTGGTGACGGAGCACAGGGCGGGCGCATCCTGTCTATCGTGAGTGTGCCGCCTCGCACCGGAGGTGGCGTCAACGCCGAGGGAGGAGCGCCGTGCCGCTGCCGGCCGACACCGATACCACCAGCCCGAAATATCTCCGCGATAAGTACGCCATCGTCGGCGTCGGCGAGACCACCTACACGCGCGGCTCGGGCATCAGCACGCGCGCGCTCGGCACCTGGGCGGTGCGCAACGCCATCGAGGATGCCGGGCTGAAGGCGTCCGACGTCGATGGCATGCTGTCCTACCAGTCGGGCGATTCGACGTTCTCCACCTTCATCTCGGGCGATCTCGGGCTGCGACTGAACTTCTACATGGACGTGTTCGGCGGCGGCTCCTCGACCGAGGCGCTGGTCGGCATGGCCATGGGCCTGATCGAGGCCGGCATGTGCAGGACGGTGGTGATCTTCCGTGCGATGAACGGCTTCTCGCAGGTGCGCATCGGCGGCACCGGCGTGCGCGCGGTGGCGCCGGTGTCGGGCGACATGCTGCACGGCCGCGCCTATGGCTGGCAGAGCGCGGGGCAGATGTTCGCGCCCACCTTCATGCGCCACATGTACGACTACGGCACCACGCCGGCGCAGGTCGCGGCCGTGAAGGCGATCCACAGCGAGCACGCCTCGAACAACCCCAAGGCGTTCTACAAGGAGCGCGTCACGGTCGAGGACGTGCTGAAGAGCCGCATCATCTGCAAGCCGCTGCACCTGCTGGATTGCTGCGTGGAGACCGACAACGGCACGGCCATCATTGTCACCAGCGCCGATCGCGCGCGCGACTGCCGCCATCACCCGGTGCTGATCCGGGGCGTCGTGGGCCGCTGCAGCAAGCCGCGGCTGGACATGCACTACCAGACCGGGCCGATCTCGACGGTGGCCGGCTACTACGCGCGCGAGATCCTGTGGCCCAATTCGGGCGTGGGGCCGGAGGATGTGGACATCACCGGCTCCTACGACGCCTTCACCTTCACGACCATGCTGCAGCTCGAAGACTACGGCTTCTGCAAGAAGGGCGAGGGCGGCGCCTATGTCAGCGACGGCACCATCCGGCTGGGCGGGCGGCGGCCCAACAACACCAGCGGCGGGCATCTGTGCGAGGGCTACACGCACGGCGTGAACATGGTGGTCGAGAACGTGCGTCAGCTCCGGCACGATGCCGACGATTCGTGTCCCGTGGGGCCTGACGGCAAGCGGCAGCACACCTATGACTATCGCGAGGGCGGCTGCCGGCAGGTGAAGCGCTGCGAGGTGAGCGCCAATCTCGGCTGGGCGATGCCGGGCACCGGCTCGGCCATGGTCATGCGGCGCGGCTGATCAGGGGAAGGAGGGGACCATGGCGATCCAGGCCGACTATCTGGGCATGCCGCTCGACATCAACGATCTCGACGTCGAGAACCTGGCGTATTTCAAGCATTGCGCCGCGCACCAATTCCACCTGCAGCGCTGCGAGCGCTGCGGCCTGCTGCGCTATCCGCCGACCACGGCCTGTCCCTGGTGCATGAGCCCGAAATCGGCCTGGGTGCCGGTCGAGGGCAAGGGGGCGGTGCATTCCTATACGGAGGTGCATCACGCCATCCAGCCGGCGTTCAAAAGGCATACGCCCTACCTCGTGCTGCTGGTCGAGCTCGATACGCAGAAAGGCAAGCCAACGGAACACGAGGCGCTGCGGGTGCTGGGCAACCTCGCTACGCCGGACGGCACGCTGGCGCCGCCCGAGATGGTGCGGCGCGTCGGCATCGGCACGCGCGTGCGCATGGTGTTCAGCGACGTGACTGCCGGACTATCGCTGCCGCAGTGGACGATCGATGAAGCCGCCGCACAGCCAGAGCGGCCGTGGCGCTATCCGCAGGAATGAGGGTATTGTCAATTCATCAGTAATAATTCGTGAATCATTGCCCGGAATGGGTAATTGGACTGATTCAAACTTGAGCCAAAGCATGAGGAGGTGAATGCTCTCACGCATATTCGCGGCTTAGGTATTTAAGTACATGAAATATTTTAGTAATTTTGCGCGCGTTCTGCGCGCGGCCGGGTCTGGCATATTTGCCGCCGCCGCCTTCGCCGGCGCCACTGCCGCCCAGGACGGGCAGGCACCTCGCGTTTCCCAGACCTTGACCTGGCATTCGGCCGATCGAAGCAGCGCTGTGGCGGCCCTGCCGGCGTCGGTCATGCCGCGCGTGGCGGCCGCGGGTTGGAAGGCCGTGCTGGTTGGCGGCCATCACCTCATCGATTCCTACAACAACGCCGCTTCGGCCCTGGCCGATCGTCTGCGCGGCAACGGCGTGCAGCGCGTCGCCGTGCTGCACTCCACCGGCATCTATGACAGCGGCAATGCCCTGCCGGCGCGCGAGCGCGAAATGCGCCGTGCGCTGGGTGCGCTGGGCTCGACGGGGGGTGACGCCTGCCTGGTGTTCATCAGTTCGCACGCAAACGAACGCGGCATCTACCTGTCGGCCGACCGCGGCTACCTCAGTCCGCGCGAGCTGTCGCGCATGGTCGATGCCGAATGCGGCGAGCGACCCACGGTTCTGATCCTTTCGGGCTGCGGCACCGGCGCCTTCATTACGTCGGCACTGAGAGGCGACAATCGCATCATTCTCGCCGCCTCGGCGCGCGGCCGCGTGTCCTACGGCGCGACCACCACCGACCGCTATGTGAACTTCGACCGCTGCATGATCCGCGCGATCGACGCCGGCGCCCGGACCTGGAGAGAGGTGTTCGACCGCACCCTGCCCTGCGTGGACGCGCGCGAACGCGAGCTGGGGGTGGCTCCCTCGCAGCCACAAGCCTGGTTCGGTGCGCAGGTGGCCGAGCTGCCGCTGCCCGGCCATCTCTAGGCGCAAGACCCGGAGCCAGCGCTCGATACGGCACCTTGCCCCGGACTCCATCCGATGTTACCTCCATAGCGCGGTACCGCTTTTGTTTTCCTGGGCGGTGACGCCGCCGTCGTTGGTCTCCCCTCTGACCGGCGCGGCAGGGTTTCCGACTCGGGGTGACAATGACCGGAGCGGCGAGCCTGATGGCCAAGAGCGCGGCAAGCCCGGAGGTGCCGGACGAAGCAGCCGGCGCAGGAACGGGTGCACGCGCAGCCCGTCCCTTGACCGAAACGTTGCGCGAGGCGTGGTATCGATCGCCTCTGTACGGGCTAAGCCTGCACGGCCGGCCACCGTCATCCTTTCTTGCGGTGGCTCCGGATCCCTGGCCAGGCGATCCGGACCGGGCCGAGGCGCTGCTGGGCGGCCGATTGACGGCGGGCGGCCAGACAGCCGCTCTTGGCCCCCATCCCTGGCACAGACCGGATGCCGACCCGCTCTGGCTGGGCGGCCTGCATGCCTTCGACTGGCTGCGCGATCTGCGCGAACGCGGCGATGCAGTGGCGGCGCGCGCCGGCGCCCAGAGCATTGCGGACTGGATCACCGCCAACAGCCGCTGGTCCCCCGTCGCCTGGAGCGACAAGGTCCTGGCGGCGCGACTCGCCAACTGGGTGCGCCACTACGATTTTTTGGCTGCCGGTGCGCCGCCAGGCTTTGCCGCTGCATTTGTTGACAGCCTGGCACGCCAGCGCCGGCATCTGGAGCGCCGGCTGGCGCAGGCAGCCAGCGGCGCGCGCGGCCTCGCCCTGCTCAAGGCGGCCGTGGTGGTGGATGCCGCCTTTGTGCGCGACAGTCCGCTACGCGAACGGCGGCTGGCGCGTACCCTCACGCGACTTGCCGCGGCGTTGCCGCGCATCGTGCTGCCTGACGGCACAGTGGCCGACCGCAGTGCGCAAGCCCAGCTCGCGGCGCTGCGCGATCTGATCGACATCCGCGCCGTGCTGCTGTCGGCCGAGCGGTCGGCACCCGCCGCATTGCAGGACGCGATCGACCGCGCGGCACCGATGCTGCGCTTCCTGCGCCACGGCGATGGCGGGCTGGCGTTGTTCAACGGTGCCGATGCCGGCGATCCGGCCGCCATCGACCTGGTGCTGGCGCGGACCGGCAACGGTGCGCGGCCGCCGGCGGAGGCCCCGCATGGTGGCTTCGCGCGTCTGGCCGCCGGCGCAGCCCTGGTGCTGATCGATGCCGGCGCACCGCCGCCCAAGGGGCTCGATGCGGGCACCCATGCCGGCACCCTGTCTGCCGAGTTCTCAGTGGGCAATGAGCGCATCTTCGGCAATTGCGGCAGCTACCCTGGATTGACCGCCGACTGGCGCTTCATGATGCGCTTCACCGCAGCGCACGCCACGGCCATCATCGCCGACACCAACTCGTCGGAGCTGATCGAGGGCCGTGGCCTCGAATACCCGGCGAGCAATGTGCACGCGGCGCGGGCCGAGCAGGAAGGCGCCACCTGGCTGGAGGCCAGCCACGACGGCTATCGTTCCCTGTTCGGTGTCACACACCGGCGGCGGTTGTGGCTGGCCGCCGATGGCGCTGACCTACGTGGCGAGGACACCCTGGCAGGCGTTGACGGCAAGCCGATCAAGGCCACGGCGGTGGGTCGCAAGTTCGCCATCCGCTTCCACCTGCATCCCGACGTGAAGGCTTCACTGGCGCATTCCGGCGCCAGCGCGCTGCTGCGGCTGCCGTCGGGGCAGGGGTGGAAGGTACGCGCCAGCGGCGCCACCATGACCCTGGCCGAGAGCGTCTGGCTGGGCCAGGGGCAGCGCGTGCGTCGTACGGCCCAGATCGCGCTGGTCGGCGGCCTTGGCCCCGACGGCGCAAAGGTCAAATGGGCCTTTTCCAGGGTCGAGGGGTAGGCCGCCCGCCATCCCCTAACCTGCCCCTGTGCCCCTTCGCTTCGCATGCGTGCCCTTCGCGCGGCGTTCCGCATGGCGGCCATGCCTTCCGGAGCCGCGCTTGATCGGCCGCAGGTCGGCTTCTAGTTTGCCCTTTGATCTGACGGGATTTGAGCCGAGGCAGCGAGATGAAGTTCACCGGTACCAAGGACTATGTGGCCAGCGAAGACCTGCGGGTCGCGGTCAACGCGGCCATCGCCCTGCAGCGGCCGCTGCTGATCAAGGGCGAGCCCGGCACCGGCAAGACCGTGCTGGCGCACGAGATCGCCAAGGCAATCGATGCGCCGCTGATCGAGTGGCACATCAAGTCCACGACCAAGGCGCAGCAGGGCCTCTACGAATACGATGCCATCACCCGCCTGCGCGATTCGCAGCTCGGCGACGAGCGCGTCAAGGATGTGCGCAACTACATCAAGCGCGGCAAGCTGTGGGAAGCGTTCACCGGCACCACGCGGCCGGTGCTGCTGATCGACGAGATCGACAAGGCGGATATCGAGTTCCCCAACGATTTGCTGCTCGAGCTCGACCGCATGGAGTTCTTCGTCTACGAGACGCAGGAGGTGGTGAAGGCAGTCCACCGGCCGATCGTGGTGATCACCTCGAACAACGAGAAGGAGCTGCCGGACGCCTTCCTGCGGCGCTGCTTCTTCCACTACATCCGCTTCCCGGACCGTGAGACGATGATGCAGATCATCAACGTCCACTTCCCGGACATCCAGCGCAGCCTGGTGCGGGAGGCGCTGACGGTGTTCTATGACATCCGCGACGTGCCGGGGCTGAAGAAGAAGCCCTCGACCTCCGAGCTGCTCGACTGGCTGAAGCTGCTGATGGTCGAGGACCTGCCGCCCGAGGCGCTGCGCAACAAGGATCCGTCCAAGCTGATCCCGCCGCTGCACGGCGCATTGCTGAAGAACGAGCAGGACGTGCATCTCTTCGAGCGCCTTGCCTTCATGGCGCGGCGGGAGAAGAACTGAAGGGCTGGGGGCGCGTCACTCCAGTGACGCGTTATCCCATGGGCGAGACGAAGACGCGCCACTGGAGTGGCGCGCCCCCGGGCCACAGGAGGCCGCCATGTTCGTGAACTTCTTTCTGGAGCTGAAGCAGGCCAAGGTGCCGGTCTCCATCAAGGAGTTCCTCGCCCTGATGGAGGCGATGGACAAGCACGTCGCCGAGTACAGCGTGGATGATTTCTACTATCTCAGCCGCGCCATCCTGGTGAAGGACGAGCGCAACCTCGACAAGTTCGACCGTGTGTTCGGCCATGTCTTCAAGGGGCTGGAAGCGCCGGCCGCGGAGGGCATTACCGCCGAGATCCCGGAGGAGTGGCTGCGCAAGCTGGCCGAGAAGCTGCTGACCGATGAGGAGAAGGCGCAGATCGAGGCGCTGGGCGGCTGGGAAAAGCTGATGGAGACGCTGCGCAAGCGCCTGGAGGAGCAGCAGAAGCGCCACCAGGGCGGCAGCAAGTGGATCGGCACGGCCGGCACCTCGCCGTTCGGCGCCTATGGCTACAACCCCGAAGGCGTGCGCATCGGCCAGGACAAGAACCGGGAGGGTCGCGCGGTCAAGGTGTGGGACAAGCGCGAGTACAAGAACCTCGACGACACCGTCGAGCTGGGCACGCGCAACATCAAGCTGGCGCTGCGCCGGCTACGCAAGTTCACACGCGAGGGCGCCGAGGTCGAGCTCGACCTGCCCGACACCATCCGCCGCACGGCCAACAATGCCGGCTACCTCGACATCAAGATGGTCCCGGAGCGGCGCAACAAGATAAAGCTGCTGGTGCTGTTCGATATCGGCGGCTCGATGGACGCGCACATCAAGATCTGCGAGGAGCTGTTCTCGGCAGCGCGCTCCGAGTTCAAGCACCTGGAGTTCTTCTACTTCCACAACTGCCTGTACGAGAAGGTGTGGAAGGACAACCGCCGCCGCCATGTCGATTTCATTCCGACCTGGCAGCTCATGCACACCTATCCCGCCGACTACAAGGTGGTGTTCGTCGGCGACGGTTCGATGAGCCCCTACGAGATTGCCTATCCCGGCGGCAGCGTCGAGCACTGGAACGAAGAAGCGGGCCAGGTCTGGATGCAGCGCATGACCGACCTTTACCAGAGCGCGGTGTGGCTCAATCCCGTGCCGGAGCGGCACTGGCAGTACACGCCCTCGATCCAGCTCCTGAAGCAGCTCATGAGCGAGCGCATGTATCCGCTGACGCTCGATGGCCTCGACAAGGCCATGCGCGAACTGAACCGGTAATTTCTGGTCACTCCCTTACGTACCTACTCGCAACGGCGACGTCAGCCCGCGCAGGCAGGCGATGACGGACAGGGCGGTGATCTTGCCGGTGCGCGGGTTCTCGGCGCTGGGGACGTTCTCGATGCGCAGCGTAAAGCGTGCGCTGTCGGCCTCGACCTCGATGGTATGCGTGTTGCGGTCGATCGCCGGGTCGGCCCAGATCTGCAAGCGCGTGCGTTCGGGGCCGATGCCGGCCAGGCCCAGCGCCGCCGCCACGTTGACGTTTGCAGGAAAGCCTCTGGCGCCCTCGACGGCGTTGCCCTCGAACACGCAGATGGCCTTGTCGAGCCCCGCCAGCGAGATGCCGCGCTCGACGAGATAAGGCGCGCCCTCGAGCCCGCCCGGCGGCTTGCGGGTGATCATCGTCACCTGAGCGATCGTGCCTTCGGCCGCGGCGCGGACCGCATCAAGGCCCAGTAACGCGCCGGTAGGCACAATGATTCGCGCGCCGCTGGCCCGCGCCCGCTCGACGAGGTCGGGATGGCGCAGCAGCGCGCCGGCATTGACGGTCATCAGCATCTTGCCGGCATCGACCACGCTCTCTGCAAGCGCTGCGAACGCGGCGGACGGCGCGCAATCGACGATGATGTCTGCGACTCCCGCCAGCGCCGTCGCACTCAGCACGCGTGGTGCGCAATGCAATGCGGCGGCCTGGCTCGCGGTCTTTTCGGCGTCCCGGCCCGCCACCGCGACAAGGCTCAATCCCGGCAGGCCCGCGTCCAGCGTCCCGGCGACCTTGAGCCCGATGGCGCCGAGTCCGGCAATGGCGACGCGCTGGTACGCTGGGCTGTTCGGCATATCAGGTGCCCCGCTCACACCGGGTTCCGCTCGACCAGTTGCCGGGCGATGATCAGGCGCTGGATCTCGTTGGTGCCTTCGCCGATGCACAGAAGCGGCGCATCGCGGTAGTAGCGCTCGACGTCCATCTCCCGGGAATAACCGTAGGCGCCATGGATGCGCAGCGCTTCGGTCGCATTCTCCAGCGCAGCTTCGGTGGCGAACAGCTTGGCCATGCCGGCTTCCATGTCGCAGCGCCGGCCCTCGTCGTATGCGCTGGCGGCCTGCTCGACCAGCAGGCGTGCGGCCTCCACGCGCGTGGCCATGTCGGCCAGCTTCAGCGCAATCGCCTGGTGCTGATGGATTGGCTTGCCCATGGTCTTGCGGATCTGGGCGTAGCCCGTTGCCGCCTTGAGTGCCGCTGTCGCCACGCCGACGCCGCGCGCCGCGACGTTGATCCGGCCCAGCTCCAGCCCGCCCGCGGTGTGGACGAAACCCTTGCCCTCCGTTTCGCCGATCAGATTGGCGGCCGGTACCTGGTAATCGCGGAAGACCAGCTCGGCGGAATCGATCCCCTTGTAGCCCAGCTTCTCGAGTTTGCGGCTGACGGTGAAGCCGGGCCCTTTCTCCGCCACGAACATCGACAACCCCTTGTGGCGCCGTTCTGTGTCGGCCGTCTTGACCAGGATCGCAACGCAGTGGCCGTGAATGCCGTTGGAAATCCACGTCTTGGTGCCGTTGATCACGTAGTGATCGCCGTCGCGCACCGCGCGCGTGCGGATGGCCTGCAGGTCGGTGCCGCAGTCGGGCTCGGTCAGGGCCAGCCCGCCGCGCAGTTCACCGCTGGCGAAGCGGGGGAGGTAGCGGCTCTTCTGTTGCTCGGTGCCGAAACGCTGCACGGCCGAAGCCATGATCAGATGCGAGTTGAAGATGCCCGACAGGGACATCCACACTTCGGCCACCTCGGTGACGATCTTCGAATAGGTGGAGGCGCCGAGGCCAAGCCCGCCATAGGCGCGGCGAATGGTGGCTCCGAACAGGCCCAGTTCGGTCATCTGGGCCACCATGTCGGCCGGCCAGACGTCGTCGTGCTCGAGCTGGCGCACGTAAGGTTTGACGTCGCGCGCCAGCCACTTGCGCACGGAGTCGAGGATCTGCGCCTCTTCTTCCGGCGTGACGGCTTCGTTGTCGAGGGCGTGGACTTGCTGGCTCATCAGTAGTTCGCCTTGTCGTCGACCGCATGCCCGCGCCTGGGGATCAGCATCTGGCGCGTGAACTCCATCACCACAGTACCATCCTGCTTGTGAGCGGTGGTCTTCACGGTGACGATCCCGGCCGTGGGCCGCGATCGGGAGTCGCGCTTGGCCAGCACTTCGCTTTCGGCATAGAGCGTGTCGCCGTTGAACACCGGCGCCGGCATGCGAATGTCTGTCCAGCCGAGATTGGCGATGGTCTTCTGGCTGACATCCGAAACCGACATGCCGGCCACGATCGAGAGCGTCAGGCAGGAATTGACGATCGGCTGGCCGAACTCGCTGTGCCGCGCGTACTCCTTGTCGAAATGCAGCGGATGCTGGTTCATCGTCAGCAGGGTGAACCAGGTGTTGTCGGCCTCGGAGATCGTGCGCCCCGGCCGGTGCTCGTAGATGTCGCCGACTTCGAAGTCCTCGTAGTAGCGCCCGTAGGATTCGCGGCTGCGCCGCTCGCCCACAGGCCGCGCGGTCGCGACCATGCGTTTCCTCCGTTGGCTGGCCGGCGGCGATTACCGGCAGCGCCACCCGAAAGCAAGCCGTTGCCGCGAAACAAAAAGGGCGGCCTCGCCGGCCGCCCTGACAACATGGCCTGTAACAGCGCCTAGGCAGCCTGCTTCAGCATGGTGTTAAGCACGCCCTGAAGCTTCTGCGTGGCCGCCTCCTTGTCGATCCGCTCGACGGCGGCGAGCTCGCGGGCCAGGCGGTCCAGCGCTGCCTCATAAATCTGCCGTTCGCTGTAGGACTGGTCGGGCTGGCCGGCGTTGCGATGCAGATCGCGCACAACCTCGGCGATCGATACCGGATCTCCGGAATTGATCTTGGCCTCGTACTCCTGGGCGCGGCGGTTCCACATCGCGCGGCTCACCCGCGAGCGGCCCCTCAGCGTGGTGAGGGCGCTGTCCATGATCTTCCGGGAGCTCAGTTTGCGCAGACCGGAAACCTTGGCCTTGGCCACCGGCACGCGCAGCGTCATGCGATCCTGCTCGAAAGAGATCACGAACAGATCAAGCTTGTGGCCGGCAATCTGCCGTTCCTCGATGTCGACCACCCGGCCTACGCCGTGGGTCGGGTAAACCACGAAGTCGCCCTTGTCGAACACCAGCTCCGACGGCTTGGGCTCGGCTGCCTTGACGACCGCCGCTGCCTTGGCCGGCGCGGGCTTGCTGGATGCCAGCTTTGCTACGGGGGTTTTGCTGTTCTTCATCTCGCTCTTCGCTTTGGTTTCAGTTGTCTTGTTGCGTGCGTCGCCTTTCCCTTTTGCCGCGCCCACACTCCTCGGACGGGCATGCCGCGTCCGGGTATCCGGCCGGGCCTTGGCTGTACTTCTCGCCGCCGCCCGGGCCGCGGCACGATTCTTGGCCGCAGTCACGCTCTTCCTGGTGGCCATCTCGGGTCCCTCATCCCTCGTCACTGCCTTTGGCAGACGCCGACTCCGCTGAACACCACACGCCGCGTCCCCAGCCGCGGTTCCCCAACTCTCACCCCCCAACCGTTTGTACACGAACGCTTGCACGCAGAGACAAACGGGGCCCTCCGCTAAAGCGGGTGTCCTTCGTTTCCCCCAGCGAGCCAGGCTGAGACCGACCGGTGAAAGTCGGGCGTGCGGAGGTTCCCCTCAGAACCGCCATCATGCGGTTATATTAGTACCACAGAACCCGCACCGAGTCGCGCCCAATGTTGCAAAATAGCAACGCTTGGGACGCAAGGAAGCTCCATGAGCCATGCAATTCAAGCAGAACTCACTTCGAAAATGATGAGCGGCTCACCCGCTCCTGGGCTCACCTGATGCCTAGCGCGCGCCGGGCTCCGGGCTAAAGAACTTGTCGAACTTGGCCGGCATGTCCTTGAATTCGTCCGCGTCCGCCGGTGCTTCGCCCTTTCGGGTGATGTTGGGCCATTTGGCCGCATATTCCCGGTTCAGCTCCACCCATCGGTCCTGGTCGCCGTCGGTATCCGGCTTGATGGCCTCAGGCGGGCATTCGGGCTCGCACACGCCGCAGTCGATACATTCATCCGGATTGATGACGAGCATGTTTTCGCCTTCGTAGAAGCAGTCGACCGGACATACCTCGACGCAATCCATGTACTTGCACTTGATACAGGCTTCGGTAACGACATAGGTCATGGACGGCTCCACGAACGCGCGGGCGAAAAGCGTGCGGGCTCTTAGCTTGCGGCGCACCACCACGCAAGCAGCCTCGCTCACCGGATTCTGCCCTGACGGAAGGCAGATCCGAAGTCAGGGATTGCACCAGTTGTCTCGCGGTCCACGAGGGACATATGGCCGCACGAGCCCGCGCGCCAGCATCGACTTGCCGACGTCAATTCCGTCATGGGTGGCCAGCCGGGCCACCACCCGGCCGCCATATTTGTCTCCGGCGATCTCGGACAGCCAGACCCTGCGTCCCTCGACCTGCGCCTGAAGATACAGCCGCGCCTGGCGTGCCTTCTCCCGCTCGGCGGCGCAGCGGCCGCGCAGCTCCGGGGCATCGATTCCGCGCAAGCGCACGCCGGTCGTCAGCTCCTGCCCCAGCCAAATCAGGGCCCGCACGCGGACCGTGTCGCCATCCAGCACGGCCTCGACAATCGCGGAGACAGGGCCCGACAATGTCTCACGTCCACGCGGCGCAGCGCTGACCGTAGACGAGATCGCGACCAGCAAGGCAACCAGGCAAACGGGGTGCCAAAAAGACATATAGAGAATATACTCTATATGCATTGCTTTCGCCAGCGCTATTCTCCGCTGGCCGTCCAAAGGATCGCCGCGACCTCAGAAATCCGTCACGCGGCCGTTGAATTGCCAATCCCCGTATCGCGTCGGTTCGGGGCCTGGCGGACCTCCGATTTCCTTTGGCTTTTGCTTGTCTGAAGGAGCCTTCGCCGGACCGGCAGCCTTCCCCTCGTCCGGCGAGCGGGGTGTTGGCGCGGATGACGCACCAGGCTGATCAATGCTCATTGCAAATAATATGGTTCTCTCACCCTCGCTTGCCAAGGCTTGATCGCATGTCCACAACCCCCAAATGGGGATGGTCGCGGGATACGGCCAACGTGCCGCGCGACGGAGGCTTTGATGAACTATCTTCGCACGGGCGTGTTGCTGGCGGCGCTGACCGCGCTGTTCCTGGCCGTCGGCTATTTGCTGGGCGGACAAAGCGGCATGCTGATTGCGCTGGTGATCGCCGTGGTCGGCAACGTTGCGTCGTTCTGGTTCAGCGACAGCATCGTGCTGCGGATGTATGGCGCGCGCGAGATCGGTCCGCACGACGTGCCGTGGTTCTATAATCTGGTGGGCGAACTGGCGCAGCGCGCCAGCCTGCCCATGCCGCGCGTCTACGTGATCGACACCGCACAGCCCAACGCGTTCGCTACGGGCCGCTCGCCGCAGAAGGCGGCCGTGGCGGCAACAATGGGTCTGCTCAACGGACTTTCGCGCGAGGAAGTCGCGGGTGTGATGGCGCACGAGCTGGCCCACGTGAAGCATCGCGATACGCTCACGATGACGGTGGCGGCCACCATCTCCGGTGCGATCGGCGCGCTCGGGCAGATCTTCATGTTCCAGTCGATGTTCGGCCGGCGCGACGAGGGGGACCGAGGCGGCGGGCTCGGCATGATCGGCGGGCTCGCGGCAATGATCCTTGCGCCGCTGGCGGCCTCGCTGGTGCAGATGGCGATCAGCCGCAGCCGCGAGTACGAGGCTGACCGCGGCGGCGCCGAAATCTGCGGCAATCCGCTGTGGCTGGCGTCCGCCTTGGGCAAGCTCGAGGCGATGGCACGTGGCGGCGTCGTGAACGAACCTGCCGAGCGCCATCCGGCAACGGCGCATCTGTTCATCGTCAACCCGCTTTCTGGCGGCAGCTTCGCCAGCCTGTTCTCGACCCATCCCTCGATGGAGGATCGCATTGCGCGCCTGCATGACATGGCCGGCATGATGCGCAGCCCCCAGTCCCCGGCATGGGAAGCTTCGCCTTCGCCTGACAGCGGTCCGTGGGGTCCGGCCGTGCCGTCGAGCAGCCGCAGCCCGCTGAACGACGACGATCCTGTACAACGGCCGCGCCGCGGCCCGTGGGGCTGATGCGGTGACAGCTTGATGGCGCGGCGCCTCGGCGTCGCCGCAAGGCGCCGGTCCATGGCAGCACCTGATCCAGATTCCGGTTCGGAGAGCAACGCCATTGCCAGCCGGCATGTCGCCCTGGCGGTGTTGAATGCCGCCTTGCGGGGCGGCCAGCCGCTGGAAGACACCATGGCGCGGCATCCGGGTTTTGCGGAGCTGCAAGGAAGCGACCGGCCCTTCGCGCGCCTGCTGGTGACGACCGTGCTTCGGCGGCTCGGCGAAATCGACGCGGCCATCGCTGCGCGCATGGAAAGGGCGCTGCCGGACAGGGCGCACCCTGTCACCGACGCGCTGCGTGTCGGTGCGGCCCAGCTTCTCTTCCTCGACACACCGCCGCACGCTGCCGTCGATACGTCCGTCAGACTTGTCGAGAACGCGGGACAGCAGCGGTTCAAGGGCCTGGTCAATGCCGTGCTGCGGCGGCTCGCCCGTGAGCGCGAGCAGGCGCGACTGCCCGAGGCGGCGGCGGCACGTCTCAACACACCGGATTGGCTCTGGCGCTCCTGGAGTGCTGCGTATGGCGAGGCGGTGGCTGAGGCCATTGCCGTACAACACCTGCGCGAGGCGCCTCTGGACTTCACCTTGCGCGACCCGTCGAGCTGCGATTTGTGGGCGGAGCGGCTCAAGGCAATCCCGTTGCCTGGCGGTTCCCTGCGGCGTCCCGCTGGCGGCCGCGTCGAGGCGCTGGCGGGATATGCCGACGGCGCGTGGTGGATCCAGGACGTGGCGGCATCACTGCCCGCGCGCCTGCTGGGCAATGTTGCCGGCAGGCGGGTGATCGACCTCTGCGCCGCGCCGGGCGGCAAGACACTGCAGCTCGTCGCGGCGGGTGCCCGGGTAACAGCGGTCGATCTGTCGTCCCGCCGCCTGGACCGGCTTTCCCAGAACCTGAGGCGCACCGGCTTCAAGGCTGAGGTGGTCTGTGCCGATGCCGCTGCGTGGCGTCCTGAAATGCTCGCCGATGCCGTCCTTCTCGATGCGCCTTGCAGTGCCACGGGCACGATCCGGCGGCATCCTGACATCGCGCGGAGCAAGACTGCCGCCGATACCGCCCGGCTGACCCACGTGCAGCGCCGGCTGCTTGACGCGGCAGCAGCCATGCTGCGGCCCGGGGGCGTCCTCGTCTATGCGGTGTGCTCGCTCCAGCCGGAGGAAGGCCCCGGACTGATCGCGGCGGCCCTGGCGGCGGGCCTGCCGCTGGAGCGGCTCTCCATACAACCCGAAGAGCTGCCGGGTTTCGAGCATGCCATCCTGCCGCAGGGCGATTTGCGGACTCTGCCGTTCCATTGGGCGGCCCGCGGCGGGATGGACGCCTTCTACATCACGCGGCTTCGTCGCTGTGGATAATCATTCGCATAACGAAAGATTGACGACGCTTAACATACTGGAATCAGGACACAAAGTATATATTTTGCCCAAATTTTGGTAAGGAAGTGAGCAAATCTCGCGGTTTCTTTGACATTTCGCTAACGATAGAGTACAAGATGTCCTGCGTCGTTTGGTTGTGGCGCAAAGTTTGAATTTCACGGCGTGCCGGCTGGCATATCAGGCCGGAAAGTTTAGTCACAAAGAATGAAAGGACGTCCATTTCGCTACTGACCGGCGCGGGGTTGAGGCGCCGGCGAACCCTCCCGAGGCACCCTCGCCTGTCGCGGCTGGTTGGAGCCGCCTGACGAGCAAGGGCGCAGGACATCCACCTCTGCCAGGCCGGTCGTCTCTCCTCTCTCTCCGACGGCACTCCGAGGTTTGAAGTCTTGCGGCGGCGGGCGAGGTGCACCCGGGTTCGCGAGCGAAGGAGTGGATGCTGGCTTTCCGCATTGCTTCGGGCCGCGGTGGCGGGCGTATCGTGCGATTCCGCCATCCCCACTTGCGGTTCGCGTGCCGCCCGGCCCGAAGCATGCAATGCGCCGCTGCAAGCGCTGCGGCCATGGAACAAGGGGTCTGGCAAATGCGCGCGTTTGTGGCAACCCACTGGGACACGGCAACAGCGCTGGTGTTGCTGGTCGGATGCATCTGGCTGGTCGCGATCGGCTAGTCGGCAGCCCACAAGGCGTTTCAGGCAAAACGGGGGGGGGAATCGACATGAGCAGGACAGCGCCGGAACCGACCGCCCTGAGCACGTCGTTGCACCGCGTGGCGGCGTTCATGTCGGGCTGGGTTCTCGGCCTTGCCGTCATGGTGCTGGCCTGGGCCATCATCGTCGCCCGGTCCTGAGGGATCAGATCGCGAAGGTCGCCAGCACCGGCACGTGATCGCTGGCCTTCTCCCAGTCGCGCATATCCCTGGCAATGCGATAGCTGACGATCGACTCGCCCAGCGCCGGGGTGGTCAGGATGTGATCAAGGCGCCGGCCGCGATCGGACTTGCGCCAGTCGCGGTTGCGGTAGCTCCACCAGCTATAGAGCTTCTGATCGGCCGGCACGAAACGGCGCGGCACGTCGATCCAGTCGCGTGAGCTGATCATCCTGCCGAAGAGTTCGACTTCGATCGGCGTGTGCGAGACGACATCCAGAAGCTGCCGATGGCTCCAGACGTCGTGCTCCAGCGGCGCCACGTTCAGATCGCCCACCGCGATGCCGCGCTTGCCGTTGCGCGCTGCAGACCGCGGCGCAATCTCGGCGAACCAGACGGCGAGCTCGCGGTAGAAGTCGAGCTTGTGGGCGAATTTCGCGTTCTGCGCCGGGTCGGGAATGTCACCGCCCGCGGGAATGTAGAGATTGTCCAGCACGACCGGATCCGTGCCGGTGTCGAGCCACACCCGGACGTGCCGGCAATCCTCCTTGCCGCAGCGGTGGTGGATGGCGGTACCGGTGAACGGTATCCGGCTCACGACCGCCACACCGTTATAGCCCTTCATGCCGTGCACCAGGCGGTGCCGGTATCCCAGTGCGTCGAACGCTTCGTGCGGGAACAGCTCATCCGGACACTTGGTTTCCTGCAGGCAAAGCACGTCCGGCCGTTCCTCCCTCAGGAAGCGTTCGACGTTCGAGATACGCAGCCGGACGGAGTTGATGTTCCAGGTAGCGACAGTGAGTGGCATGGACAGTCTGGTTTGTGACAATCAGGCAGCGCCGCGTGCCGGTGTGGTTGACGGACGCCGGGGCACGCCAAGTTCGTCGAGCCGCTCGCGCACCATGTCGATCCGGTCTCCGCCCCAGAACAGCTCGCCATCGATGACGAACATCGGCACGCCGAAAACGCCTGCCGCCTCGGCCTCGGTGCGGATCCGGTCGTGAGCGGCGCCGCCGTCGCCCGCGGCCCAGGCAGAGAATCCACCGGTATCGATGCCGGCGCGCTCCAGTACCGAGATCACGGCTGCCGGATCTTCGACATCGAATTCGCGCTTCCAGAAAAGCTCGAAGGCCAGGTCCAGCCAGGGCCGCAGCGCGCCCTTGTTGCTGGCATACAGCATCGCAATATGTACGAGCCGCGTATCAAATATCTTCTGCGGTCCCTTCAGGACAAAGCCCTGCTTGTTGGCGAAGCGCCGTGCGTCCATGTACGAGTAGCGCACGCGCCGCCACTGGTGCGGATTGCGATCCTCGACAGAGCCCAGGTAATTCGGGATGTCGAGGGTATAGGGCAGCCAGCGCAGCTCGATGTCGTAGTCGTCGGCCAGGCGCCAGGCGGCGGATTTGGCCACGAAGGCGTAGGGACTCTTGATGTCGGTATAGAGCAGAACGTCCTTCGGCATCTTGCGCGCTAGTCCTGCTTCGCCAGCCGTGTCTCGACGGCGCGTGCCCATAGCGTCGCGCCCAGCGGCAGCGCTGCGTCATTGAAGTCGTAGCCGGGGTTGTGCACTTCGCAGCCGCCCTCGCCGCCGCCATTGCCGATCAGGATGAATGCGCCCGGCACCT
Source organism: Rhodospirillaceae bacterium SYSU D60007 (assembly GCA_003574685.1). Lineage (GTDB taxonomy): Bacteria > Pseudomonadota > Alphaproteobacteria > Reyranellales > Reyranellaceae > Vineibacter. Next base: position 104,907 of record QOCQ01000008.1, on the reverse strand, counting down.
TCTCCAGCATGTAGGAGAAGTCCTCGGAAGCCATGACGTAGCCGCCGTTGCGGTTGACATTCTCCTCCCCGACGATGGCGGCCGCGACATCGCCGATCCACTGCGCTTCGCGCGGATCGTTCACCAGCGGCGGAAAGACCACGCGCACGTCCGCCTTCGCCTCGCCGCCCAGCGTCTGCGCCATGCCCGCGGCGATGCGCTCGATCTTCTCCTTGATCGTGGCCATCACGTCCTTGCGGAAGGCCCGGACCGTACCGCGCAGGACGGCGGTTTCCGGGATCACGTTGTAGGCGTCGCCAGCGTGCATCTGGGTGATGCTGATCACGCCCGAATCGATGGGTGCAATCGTGCGCGAGATCACCGTCTGCAGCGCCGTGATGATGTGGCCACCGATCACGACAGGATCGACGCCGCTCTCCGGCCGTGCACCATGCGCACCCTTGCCCTTGATATGGATATCGAACAGGCCGCCGCCGGCCATCATCGGCCCGGAGCGGATCTGGAACTTGCCCACGTTGAGCTTCGGCCGGTTGTGCATGCCGAACACGGCTTCGCACGGGAATTTCTCGAACAACCCATCTTTCACCATGGCCTCGGCGCCGCCGCGGCCTTCCTCCGCCGGCTGGAAGATGAAATGGACCGTGCCGTCGAAGTTGCGGGTGCTCGCCAGGTAGCGGGCGGCCCCCAGCAGCATGGTCGTGTGCCCGTCATGGCCGCAGGCATGCATCCGGCCGGCGTGGCGCGAGCGATGCTCGAAGGTGTTGGTCTCGTCCATCGGCAGGGCATCCATGTCGGCCCGCAGGCCCACCGCGCGCGGGTTGTTTCCGACCCGGATGGTGCCGACCACGCCGGTCTTGCCGATGCCCGTCGTGACCTCGCAACCGAACGCGCGCAGCCTATCGGCGACGAAGCGGCTGGTGCGCTCCTCTTCGAAACCCAGCTCGGGATGGGCATGAATGTCGCGCCGCCAGGCGGTGAGATCGTCGGCGAAGGCAGCAATACGCGGGTCGATGGACATGAGCAGGGTTCCGTCGAAATTGGCAGACGGGGACAGTCTAGCCGACGCGATCAACCTTGAGACAAGTGTTAAGCTGCCGATAACGAATAGGCGGTCTGCGGGCGGGGACGTGAGGACCAGGGCGATTGTCAATCCTGCGGCCAACACCCGTCGTGCAGGACGGCGCTGGCCGCTTTGGCAGCCAAAGCTCGAGGCGATCCTTGGCCCGCTCGATGTCGCCTTCACGTCCGGACCGGGCGACGCAACAAAACTGGCCTGCCGCGCCGTGAACGAAGGGTACCGGCGTCTGATCGCGGCCGGGGGCGATGGCACCGTGAACGAGGTGCTCAACGGCGTGATGGCGGCGGCGCCTGTGGCTGCGGCCAAAACCCTGTTGTGCCCCTTCCCGCTGGGCACGGCCAACGAACTTTGCCGCGCGCTCGGCCATCTCGCTGGCCCCGATGGCACCCTTCAGGCGCTGGCGGGCGGCCACACGCGCGTGATCGATGTGATCCGCGCCGACTTCCGGGATTTCGACGGTCGGCCGGCAACACGCTATGGCTACCTGGTGGCCAGCTTCGGCGCGGCGGCCATGATCAGCCACCGGACCTCTGCCTCGCGATGGCTGAAGAAGCTGGGCCCAATCGCCTACTTCCTGATGACCCCGGTCGTGACCCTGACCTACCAGTCGCGCCAGGTGACGGTCGGGATCGATAACGCGCCGCCGCAGACGCGCACGCTGTTCTCGGGACTCATCGCCAGTGCCGAGAACGGCGGCGGCGGCATGAGGTTGGCGCCAGGCGCCATGATCGATGACGGCCTGCTTGATTTCGTGGCCTTCGGCAATCTTGGCCGGATGGAAGCGCTCTTCCGGGTCCTGCCGGGAATCCGCCAGGGACGCCACGTCGCGTATTCGAAGGTTACCACCTGCCGCGGCAGGCGCTTCCACTTCGAATGTTCCGACGAAATGCTCGTCGACCTGGACGGCGAAACCCTCGGTAACCTGCCGTTGACGGTTACGGTCCTCGAACGGGCGGTCCGCGTGCCCGTATCGCCGTCGCCATAGCTGCGCTGGACCAGGCGCCGCCAGTACTGCTTCGCAGTGCAGCATCCAAGGCATGCGGGTTTAGCGCTGGTTCCCGCAAGACGCATAACGTATTTGTTGGACTTGCGGACGCCCGGGCCTGCCGGCCTCCGCGGAGCCTGAAATGTCCGCCGCTGTCGTTGCCCGTATGTTTGCCCTGCCGCTGTTCGTGAGGGTGCGCGCCCTGCCGGCCAATCTGCGCGGCGCCTTGTGGATAGTAGCCAGCGGCGTGATGTTCACTCTGGTCAGTGTGTTCATCCGCCTTTCGGTGCTGGAGCTGGACAGCGTGCAGGTGTCCTTCTTCCGTGCCGCTTTCGGTCTGCTGTTCATCGCCCCGATCCTGGTCCGCCTGCGGATCAATCCTTTCGCCACGCCCCGGCTGGGACAACACTTTACCCGGGCCTTCATCGGCACGGCGTCGATGGTCTGCGGCTTCTATGCCGTAGCCCACCTGCCGATCGCTGATTCCACCTCCATCAGTTTCTCGGCGCCGCTGTTCATCACCATGATCGCCGCGCTTTTCATGGGCGAGGTGGTGCGCTGGCGGCGCTGGACGGCCACCATCGCCGGGTTCATGGGCGTGCTGATCATGCTGCGCCCCGGCGGCGAGGTGCTGAATGCCGCCGCTCTCGTGGCGGTTGGCGCGGCGTTCTGCACCTCGGTCGCGGCCATGATGGTAAAGCGCCTGTCCATGCACGAGCCGGCCCTGCGGGTGCTGGCCACCTTTGCGATCTTCTCGACGCTCCTGCTGATCGTGCCGGCGATTCTCGTCTGGCGGTGGCCGTCGCCCACTGTCTGGCTATGGCTGTTCGCTCTGGGGGCGTGCGCCACCGTCGGCCAGTATTTCTGGGTGCGCGGCTATGCCATCGCGCAGGCCTCCGCAGTGGCGCCGTTCGACTACCTCCGTATGCCGCTGTCGGTGCTAATGGGTTTCCTCGTGTTCGCCGAATTGCCCACCATCTGGACGCTGATCGGTACGCTGATCATCGCTGCCTCGGGCCTCTATATCGCCTATCGCGAGGCCCAGCTCGGCCGGCGCGTGACGGCGGCTGTCAAGCCGCACAAGCAGCCGGCCTGAGGCGGGTCAGGCCCCGCCCGACCCGGCCGGCAGGACCTCGCCGCTGCGCCGCGGTTCACGCAAGGCCGTTTCGATCTCGCGCAGTTCGGGCAGCTCCCGCGGGGTTTCACCCGGTGACAGGTCGCGTAGCTGCCGTGCCGCCGGGAACACGCGGCCTTCCAGGCTGCCGATGAAGCGGTTGTAGCTGCCCGCTGCACTCTCGAGGCTGCGGCCCAGGGCGGCCACCGGCTCGGTCATGGTCACAAGACGGGAATGCAGCTCCGCCCCCAGCCGCGCGATCTCGCGCGCGTTCTCGGTGGCCTTGAGCTGGCTCCAGCCATAGGCCACGGCCTTGGCCAGCGCGATCAGCGTCGTCGGCGTCACGATCAGCACGCGCCGGGCAATGGCATAGTCGAACAGGTCGGCATCGCGCTCCAGCGCGGCGCTGTAGAAGTTCTCGCCGGGAACGAACATCGCCACGAAATCCGGCGCGGCCTCGAACTGCGCCCAGTATTCCTTCTGCGCCAGCAGGGTCACATGCTGCTTCATCTGGCGCGCATGCTCGGTGAGTCTCGCTTCCCGCGCTGCCTCGTCGGGTGCGTCCAGTGCCTCCAGATAGGCCGACAGCGAAGTCTTGGCGTCGATCACAATCTGCCGGCCGCCCGGCAGGCGAATGACGGCATCCGGACGCAAGCGGCCATTCTGCCCCGCCACGCTCTGCTCCAGGTCGAAATCGACATGCTCGCTCATGCCGGCGAGTTCCATGGCATTGCGCAATTGCTGCTCGCCCCAACGGCCGCGCGTCTTTGGCGCCGCCCGCAGCGCATTGGCCAGCTTCGCGGCCTCGCCACGCACCGTCTCCTGTCCCAGAACCACGTTGCGCAGCTCGGCCGACAGCGTCCCCATCGCCCGGGCGTTCTCCTGCTCCAGCACGGTCAGCCGCTGCTGGTACTTCTCAAGCGATTCCGCCACCGGCTTCACCAGCCCGTCGATCGCGTTCTGCCGTTCCTTGAGATCCGACTCGGCAGTCTGCTTGTGGCGCTCCAGCAGCTCCTTCGCGACCTCGATCAGCGAGCTCTGGCTCTGGCGCAGGGCGGCGTCGGCCAATGCCTTCATGCGGGTCTCGACATCCCCGCGCAGGGCCGTCAGCGCTTCGATCTTTTCGGCATGCGCCTCCTCGGTCTTGCGCAGCGATTCCTCCAGCCTGGTCTTGGCCGAAGCCAACGCCTCAACGCGGCTGCGCAGCAGTGTTAACTCCTGCTCCAGCGCCGGTACGCCTTGTGCCAGCACCTGGGCTGCCGCCAGGCGGGCGCGCGCCTCCGCGACTGCCTCGCGCTGGGCGTCCAGCTCGGCACGAGCGGCATCGCGCTCCAAGCGCACGTGGCGTTCCCCGCGCGCCCGGACCCACCAGCCCAGGAGCAGTCCGAGCAGAAGGCCGCCCAGCGACACAGCGGCCATGAGCGCCCAGATCATATCTGGCGAGATTGTCGGAAGAGGAGGCATGGGCGACTCTTGCTTCTTTCAGCAAGAATCGCAGATCGCCCCGGTACGATCAACCGACGGATGTTCGACGGTCAGCCCACGTCGATCGATTGCAGCCAGCGCCGCGCCCGCTTGCGGTGGGCCTCGCTGATGTGCTTGCCGACGATGCGCAACGCCGCCAGCAGCACGGCGGCGTCGTCCGTAAATCCCAGGCCAAGAACGACGTCCGGAACCATGTCGGTGGGCAGGACGAAATAGGCCAGCGCGCCGATCAGCGTGGCGCGCACCTGGAACGGCGTCGCGGGGTCCCGGCTGCAGAACCACGCCGCAACAGCGTCCTCGGCGAACGGAATGCGCCGCGCCACAGCCTTGATCTTGTTGACAAAGCCGTTGCGCACCAGGGCCGCATCGCGGCTGAACGTGCCCGTGTCCTGCATCGCACTCCTCCTGCCGGACCGCGCAAGAAGATGGGCATCTTACGGGCCCGATGCAAGATCGCACGCCGGCTTGCCAAAGCATTGCCATCGCCCACAAGGTGCCGCGGGCCAACGCAAAAGGGGGAGGCGGCATGGCGGCGTCACGCACCGAAGACGAGGCCTCGAAGCTGGGGCAGGTGTCCTGGGCGCTGTTCGACTGGGCGAACCAGCCCTTCTTCACGCTGGTGACGACCTTCATCTTCGGCCCGTACTTCTCCGGCGTGCTGGTCGCCGGCGTGCAGGAGGCGCAGCTCCTGCAGGAGCTGGGGCGCGCACCCTCACCTGCCGAGTTGCGCCAGATCCAGGAAGCCGCTCATGCCGCCGGCACGGCCGCATGGGCCTTCACGCGGACCGCTTCGGGCATCCTGCTGGCCGTGCTGAGCCCGTTCCTCGGCGCGATGGCTGACGTCACCGGGCGGCGCAAGCCCTACATCCTTGTGTTCCAGATCATGACCGCGATCGGCTGCGCACTGCTGTGGTTCGCGTTGCCGGGCGAGGTCGGGCTGATTCCGGCGATTTCTTTCGCCATCATTCTCGCGACCATCGGCGCGGAATTCGCGATCGTCTTCAACAACGCGCTGCTGCCCGGCATCGTCCGGCCCGAACGCATGGGCTGGCTGAGCGGGCTGGGCTGGGGACTGGGCTACACCGGCGGGCTGGTGTCGCTGTTTCTGATGCTGGCCGTGCGCGATCCGGCACTGGTCGGGCTGGCGCCTGCCGGCAGCCCGCCCTTGTTCGGTCTTGATCCGGCAACCTACGAAGTGGAGCGTCTAATCGGGCCGGCTTCGGCATTGTGGATGGCGGTGTTCGTCATCCCGATGTTTCTGTTCACGCCCGACGGCAGGCCCACGGGTGTGCGGCCGCTGGATGCAATGCGCGACGGCGCGCGCGATTTGTGGTCGACCGTGCTGCAGGTCGCACGCTACCACAACGCGTTCCTCTATCTGCTCGCCTACATGATCTACAATGACGGCCTGGCCGCGGTGCTCGACTTCGGCGGCGTCTATGCGCGCGGCACGTTCGGCTGGTCGACGGTGACGCAGGGCATCTTCGGTATCATCATCATCCTGTTCGCGATTCCCGGCTGCTTCTTCGGCGGGCGCATTGACGACCGGCTTGGGTCCAGACGCACCATCCTGCTGACAACCGGGGGCGTGATCGTCGCGACCGCGGGCATTCTTTCGGTGTCGCGTGACGAAGTGCTGTTCTTCATTCATGTCGGCGAGCTGCCGGCCGAGCGCGGCCTCTTCGCCTCGCCGCACGAGATGGTCTTCCTGGCGTTCGCCATCCTGCTTGGCATCTGCATGGGGCCGATGCAGGCTGCCAGCCGCACCCTGATCGGACGACTGGCGCCACCGGGCATGTCCGGCAAGTTCTATGGCTTGTTTGCGCTCTCCGGCCGCGCCACAGTATGGATGGCGCCCATGGCCATTGCCATCGTGACTACAGCTACGCAGACCCCGCGCTGGGGCGTGGCGGTTATTTTACCGTTTCTGCTGATTGGATTCGGGCTGCTGTGGTTAGGAGTACGCGAACCGTCGCCAGCGGTACAACGCACCGAACCCGCTGCCTGAGGAAAGGAAACGTCCATGATCGTCGCCATCGTCAATTTCAGGCTGCCCGCCGACGTCACTGCCGACCAGGCGCGCAAGCTCTATGCCGAGTCGGCACCGCGGTATCGGACCATGCAGGGGCTCGTGCGGAAGTACTACCTGTGGGACGCAGAAAAGCACATCGGCGGCGGCGTTTACCTGTGGGAGTCGCGGGCTGCGGCCGACGCCGTCTATAGCGCCGAGTGGAAGGCATCGATCCGTCAGCGCTACGGAGCGGAGCCGGTGATCACATTCTTCGACGCACCCGTGATCGTCGACAACGAGATCGGCACTACCAAGGTCGCGGCGTAGGCGGCTATCCGACCGGCCCTGCGACTCCGGCCTGGCTGAAGGTCGCCATGCCGTCCAGGCAGGCGCAGGCGGCTTTCAGCAGATTGACGGCAAGAGCCGCGCCCGTCGCCTCACCGAGACGCATGCCGAGATCCAGCAGCGGTTTCTGATCCAGCCGCACGCAGAGTGCGGCATGGGCTGGTTCCGCCGAGCAGTGCGCCACGCGGCAATGGTCGAGCGCGTGCCGGTCCAGCCTGTAGAGCACGGCAGCGGCGGCGGTGCAGGCGTAGCCGTCGAGCAGCACCGGAATACGGCCCATTCGCGCCGCGATAATCGCACCGCAGATCGCCGCCAGCTCCTCGCCACCCAACGCAGCCAGCGCCTGCAATGGATCTTCAAGCACACCGCGATGCCGTTCGACGCCCAGGCGCACCGTCTCCAGCTTGCGGCGCAACGCAGCCCCTGCAACGCCGGTACCCGGGCCAACCCAGTCCTCGGCACGCCCCCCAAAGAGCGCGAGGCACAGTGCCGCGGCCGATGTCGTGTTGCCGATCCCCATTTCGCCGAGGCAGAGCACGTCGATGCCTGGTTCGGGCGCCATCATGCCGTACGCCATGGCATGGGCACAGCGCGCCTCGTCCATGGCCGGCCCTTCGGTGAAATCGCGTACAGGATGCTCCAGGTCCATTTCATGGACCCGCAGGTCGCCATCGATCAGCGCCGTGATCTGATTGATCGCCGCGCCGCCGGCGATGAAGTTCTGCACCATCTGCGCATTGACTTCGGCCGGATAGGCCGACACGCCGCGCTGCGCCACGCCATGGCTGCCGGCGAAGACGCACACGCGCGGCCGCCGGCAACGCGGCTCACTGGACCCTTGCCACGCCGCCAGCCATTCGGCGATTTCTTCCAGCCGCCCCAGCGAGCCGGGCGGCTTGGTGAGATCGGCTTGCCGCAGCCGCACTTTCGTGCGGGCCGCTTCGTCAGCTTCCGGCAAACGCGCCAGCACGGCGCGCATTTCGGCAAAGGTGGCGACAGGCGTAGCAACCCGTTCGGGCATCAGAAGCTTTCGGGAGCAGGAAAGTGGGCCGGACTTGTCCTACAATCACCCTGCCATGACCAGCGAAAATCCATCTGGAGGCGATGCGGGCAACGGACCGCGTACGCCGCAGGACTGGCTGCATGCGCTCGGCGAAGCCGCGGCCTTCTTCACCTGCCTGCCATTCGGCGGCGATCGCACGCCACGCTTCCGCGGCGCCGACATCCTGCCGACCTGGCCAGTCGTGGGCCTGGCCATTGGGCTCGCAGCCGGGATCGATCTCACCATCACCAGCTGGTTCGGTGGAGGTCCATGGCTCGCCGCGGGCGTGGCCCTCCTGACCGGCATCGTGCTGACGGGCGCCTTGCATGAAGACGGCTTGTCCGACACGGTCGACGCTTTCGGTGCACCGACGGATGACCGCCTCCGGCGGCTGGAAATCCTGCGCGACAGCCGTATCGGCACCTACGGTGCAATCGCTATCGGGCTGTCGCTGCTGTTGCGCGCCGCCGCACTGGCGCAGGTCACGGCGGCGGCGGGCACCGGCGCCGCGTTACTGACTCTTTCAGCCGTCCATTCCCTGTCGCGCGCCGCCATGGCCTGGCCGTTGGCCGGCTCGTCTCCGGCCCGCAGCGACGGACTCGGCGCGGGTATGGGTGCGCCCGCCATGAATACCGCCATCCTGACGCTGTTGATCGGCAGCGGGGCCGCCTTCGTCTGTCTGATCGGTGTGGCCTCGCTGGCCGCGCTTTTGGCGCCGCCGCTTGCCGCAGCGCTGGCCGCCGGCAGCAGCACCGTGGCGCGCGAGCGGATCGGCGGCTATACGGGCGACACCCTGGGTGCGACCCAGCAGGTGGTCGAGATCGCGTTGCTGGTGCTCGTGGCACTCTGTGTCGGTGATGCCTGAAGTTCCTCTGTTGCCGCATGTCACCCTGGTGCTGGGCGGGGCGCGTTCCGGCAAGAGCACCTACGCCGAAAAGCTGGTCGATGGCACGCTGGCCGGCGGTCCGCCACGGCCGGCGTTGCTGATCGCGACCGCGGATCCGGCCGACAGCGAGCACCATCGCGATGCCGAAATGGCGGCGCGCATCGCCGAGCATCGCTGGCGGCGCGGCCGCCACTGGCTCACGGTGGAAGAACCGCTGGATCTTGCGGGTGTGCTGCGACGTCACGACGAAGGTGTGCCCATCCTGGTCGACTGTCTGACACTTTGGCTGTCCAACCTGCTGCTGCGTGGCGAGGACCTGGTGGCCGCCACCGCGGCGCTGGCGGATGTACTGGCCGGCATGCATGTCGACGTAACACTGGTTGCCAACGAGGTCGGGCTGGGCATCGTCCCCGACAACGCTCTTGCGCGGCGGTTCCGCGACGAGGCCGGGCGTCTCAACATGCGGCTGGCCCGCAGTGCGCGCCGTGTGGTGTTCATGATCGCGGGCATGCCTCTGATGATGAAGGGCACCGCAGGCGGCTAGCACCATGCCGTGTGTGCGAGGCCTGAAGGCGTGATGCCGCACCGATGTGCACGGGGTATGGTGGCGCATGCGCGTGCGCGATCTGGGTACCGATCTCATTGTCGATGACCGTCCGACCTTCGACCGCTGGATCGGCGTGTTCAATTTTGCGGCGGCCGGAAGCTGCGCCGTGCTGGCCGCCGCCGAATACCAGCCGGGCGGCGAGTTGCGCGACGTCGTCTTGCTGCTGATCGTGCCGCTGGCCGCGACGGTCTCCGGCATCGGCTTGTGGCGGGCTCTGGCCAGGACGACCCTGTCTCTCCACGTGGATGGAACGCATGGCGCCGTCACCCTCACCCGGAAGAGCGCGCTTCGGCGGGTGACGCAGCACTGGCCGGCATCACAGGTCGGAGGCTTCGTGCGGGCCCAAACGGCCGGTCGGGATGGGCTGCCCGTCTACAGGCTTCGGCTCGAACTCGCGGATGGCGAGTCACTGCCGGTCGCCGGCCTGTGGCAGACCGATGGGGCTGCGGTCGATGCGGTGGCGTCCCGCGCGAACGCCCTGCTCGGCAAATGCGCCCCGGCGGACTGGCCACCGTCACATTTCCGCCCTGCGCAGGGCCGATGATCTTGCCGCCCGGGAGTGCTATGGTGCGGGCGCTGCGGCAACAAGAAGGCGTTCCCCCCCTGCCTGCCGCAGCCAGCAATGGAGCATAACCATGCCGACGTTTCGCCCGACGCTGACGCGTCGCCTGTTCGTCGCTTCGGCGGCGGCCATCACGCCATTGGTCCCCTTGTCGTCCGCACTCGCCGATGCCAAGCGCCAGGCGCTCGTCAATGATGCCCTCGATGCCGCCAAACGGGTCATCGAAAGCCGGGACTTTCCCGAGGCCGCCAACCAGTTGAAGAGGGCGCGGGGCGTTCTCATCCTGCCGGCTTACGCGCAGGCCGCCTTTCTGATCGGCGGCGCTGGCGGCCGCGGCGTGCTGCTGGGTAGAAACGGTCCCGGCGACTGGAGCTATCCTGCGTTCTACAACATGGGATCGGGCAGCATCGGCCTGCAGGTCGGCGGCCGGGTCCAGGAAATCGTGCTGATCATCCTCACCGAGAAGGGCCTGAACGCCCTGCTCGACAGCAAGTTCAAGTTCGGCGCCGAAATGGGCGTCACGGTGGTCAGTGCCGGCGGGGGTCTCGCTGGCGCCACCACAGCGAATGTCGGCGCCGATATCGTTGCCTATTCCAAGGCCGATGGCCTGTTTGTAGGCGGTGCGCTCGAGGGTTCGCTACTCGAGCCGGACAACGACTGGAACGCACTCTACTATGGACAGGGGGCTCGCGGCCGCGCCATTGTCATGGAGCGCCGCTATTCCAATCCCGGCGCCAACGAGTTGCGCCAGTACCTGGCCCGCTACTGAGCGGGCCCCCTGCGCTGGCACCTTCTGTCCCGGTGCCGCGTGCTCCGCGCTGATCGCCGTCTGCCGCCGGTCCGTCATGACGGTGTGGCGACAGCTTTTTGTGGCGTTGTGTTTACAAAGAGACCGGCATGCTGGGGAAGATCGCTTTTCTCATTGTCGCCCTGACCATCGGCCTGGCCCCCGGCAACGAAAGCCGGGCGCAGCGTGATACCAGCCCATCGATCAGGGCGGCAAAACCGGCCGTCAAGACTGTCCCGGACAGCACGAAGACGGGCAAGAAGCGCGGCAAGGCACGCGGGATCACGTCAAAAAACAAGCCACCTGTCGTTCGCCGCTCCACCCAGGCATCCCGGGCAACAAAGACAGGGCCAGCCGCCCAGCGGGTGCAGCCGCCGCGCGGACCGACAACGGCGGCCAAACGCACGGCAGTCACGAAGCGCAAGGCCCGTCCCACGCGGGCGGTCCAGGCGCGTGCCGCGGCAAGCCGCAAGCTGCGCCCGACCAAAGCGCGCAAGGTACAGACCGCCAGCCGTCTAGCCCGTCCGGAGAGACGGGGTTCGACACGCTACGGGCGAATGCCTGTGCTGCCGCCGCCCAGCGGGGCAGGCGCGCGTACGCTGTCGCTATACAACATGCACACCGGCGAGTCGCTGAACGCAACCTACTGGCGAAACGGCCGCTACGTGCAAACAGAGCTGGACCGGCTCAACCGCTTCCTGGGCGACCGGCGCACCGGCGACCATGTGCAGATGGATCCGGCGCTGTTCGACGTCCTCTGGCGCGTGCGCCGGCAGCTTCGTTCGACATCGGCCTGGCGTGTGCTCTCGGCCTATCGCTCGCCTGAAACCAACGCCTGGCTGGCGAGCGTCAGCAGTGGTGTCGCCTCGGACAGCCTGCACATGCGGGGCCAGGCGATCGACGTCATGCTGCCCGGCCGCAGTGCGGGACAGATCCGTCGTGCTGCCCGCCAGCTCGGGCTGGGGGGCGTGGGCTACTACCCGCGCAGCGGCTTCGTCCACCTCGACACCGGCCCGGTGCGCTACTGGTAATCAGCCTGGCTAAAGGGCTCTCAGGAAAGCGATCAGGTCGCCCTCCTCCTGCTGCGTCAGCTTCAGTTCCAGGACGAGGTTGAAGAATTCGACCGTGTCGTCGAGCGTCAGCAGCCGGCCGTCATGCAGGTAGGGCGGCGAGTCCTTGGCCGCGCAGCGGAAACGTCTTGATGGGGCCATCGGCCACCGCCCGGCGGCCGTTGATCGTCTGCGGTTTGAAGAACCGCTCTGTCTGCAGATTGTGCATCAAGTTGCCGATGTAGTACGGCGGCACGTGGCAGGCGCTGCACTGGCCCTTGCCAAAGAACAGCGCCTCGCCCCGCAGCTCCGCTTCGCTTGCACGGGCGCGGTCGAGCCGTCCCAGCACGTTCAGCATCGGCGCCGGCGGGAAATCGAAGCGCGGGCGAAAACGCAACCAGCCAGTTGGGACGTGACGCATGCCGGTCTCCCTTGCCAGGACCGCAGAACGCGACCCTCGCGTCAGGAGACGAAACGACCCACCGGGGTTGAGAGTTGCATCACCAATGCGCGCATTGCTCGCCGGCCACTACCCCTTGGCGCCGGCGCGGCGCAGAATCTCGACGACGGCAGCGCCACGGCGCGACTGGCGTGCGTAAGTCATGGCCGTACGCCCGGTGTAGTCCGCGATATTGGGATCGGCACGCTTGTCAAGCAGCGCCCGGACGATCTCGCCCGAACCGTTGCGCGCGGCCATCATCATCGCCGTCAATCCCTGCTGGTTCTGGGCATTCACCCGGGGATTTCGCCGCAGCAGCACCCGCACCATTTCCGGATCGTCGCGATCCGCCGCCCACATCAGCGCCGTGCGCCCTTCGCCATCGGTGCCATCGACGATAGCACCGGCGTTCAGCAAGGCATCGGCGATTTCGACGTCGCCTCTCGAGGCGGCGATGATCAAGATCGTCTGGCGTCGCGCATTGATCTGATTGGGATTCTCGCCTTTCAGCAATTGCTGCCGCACCGCCGTCAGGTCACCCTTCTCAACCGCGCTTACCAGCGGCCGGGTCAGCAGGATCTCGATCTGGGCCCGTACCGGCGCGGCCGTGAATACCCCAGTCACTAGAAACAGTGCCAGCACCGCAGCAGGCAGGCCACGGCTCATGAACGCGGCTCCCTGCCGGCGGCGTGTCTGGCCTCGACCACATCCCAGATCCTGCCCTCCAGATTGACGCCGTCGAAGCGATCGATCTGTTGCAGGCCGGTGGGTGAGGTCACGTTGATCTCCGTCAGCCAGTTGCCGATCACGTCGATGCCGACGAAGATCAGCCCCCGCTGCTTCAGCGCCGGACCGATGGCAGCGCAGATCTCGCGGTCGCGGCTTGTCAGCGCCGCCTTTACCGCGACGCCGCCGACATGCATGTTGGAGCGCGCCTCCCCTTCCGCCGGCACGCGGTCAATAGCGCCGGCGGGCTCGCCGTCGATCAGGATGATGCGCTTGTCGCCCTGGCGAACCTCCGGGACATAGCGCTGGGCAATGATCGGTTCGCGCGAGGCCTTTGAGAACATCTCCAGCAGCGCGTTGAAATTCTCGTCGCCGGGACGCACGCGGAAAACGCCGGCGCCGCCGTTCCCGAACAGCGGCTTGAGAATGATGTCCTTGTGTTCGGCGCGGAAGTCCCGAATGCGCTGGGCATCGGAGGCGATCAGTGTCGGCGGCATGATGCCGTCGAAATGCGTGACAAACAGTTTCTCGGGTGCGTTGCGCACGCTGGCCGGATCGTTGACCACCAGGGTTGCCGGGTGGATGTGCTCCAGAATGTGGGTCGTCGTGATGTAGGCCATGTCGAATGGCGGATCCTGCCGCAGCCACACCACGTCCAGCCTCGACAGATCCAGGGTCTCGGGCGCTCCCAGCTCGTAGTGCCGCCCCTTTTCGCGGCGCACCTTCATCGGCTGTGCCCGAGCCATCACCTTGCGGTCGCGGAAGAAAAGGTCGGGCGGCGTGTAGTGCCAGAGCGTGTGTCCGCGCGCCTGCGCCTCCAAGGCCAGCACGAACGTCGAATCAGCGTCAATGTCGACGCTCGAGATGTGGTCCATCTGGAAAGCGACGGCCAGACCCATGCGCGAAAATCCTCCGGCACCGCCAGCACGGCGGCCGGTTTCAGTTAAGCCGCCGCCGCAATTCGTGCAAGAGAGCCGTGGCGTCGCGGCGGGCCTCGGCACGTGCGGCCGTGACCGCCGGATCGCGCGACGGCGGCATGTTTGCGTCGACCGTAAGGAAGCGGTCGAAGGCGCGGCAGGCCGCGCCGACGGCCTCGATCTGTGCGTTCAGCGTGCCCGATTCGAACCATAGCTCCATGCGGTCGGGCGCAATGGCGGTCATGCGTTCCAGGGTTGCCGTCGCACCGGCCGCATCGCCGCCACGCAACTGCCGCACCTTGATATTGTTCTCCAGCCGAAGCAGCACGTCGCGGTCCGACATGGTCGCGACATGCTCCGGCCGAAGCTCGGCGTCCTCGCCATGGATGCCCTTGAGCAGCGCCTGCAGGTCACGCGGCTCCATGGTGACGCCCTCGTTGAAGGGATCGATCACGATGCGAGTCTCACCGGCTTCGAGAAGAATGAGGAAGTGGCCGGGAAACGAAACGCCGACACAGGTCCAGCCCTGGCCGCGCGCGGCATGCAGCCACACAAGGCTCAGCGCTACGGGCAGGCCACGCCGCCGGTCGATGACGGCGGCGAGATCGGCATTCTGCAGATCATCGTAAGTGTCGCGATCGCCGCGGTAGCCGTGCATTCCCACCAGGATTTCCCGCAAGGCTGCCTCCGGCGGCCAGCGGCGGTATGTCATGGCGCTCACTTCGGCGCACAGGCTGGCGGCATGCGTGCGGTACGGTTCCAGATCCAGCCCGGGACGGCGCAGGGCCGACAGAACCAGGCCAGCTTCCATGACATCGACGGAAACGTCGCCGCCCTCGCAGAGCGCCGTCAGCCGCGCCAGCAGGGGCTCCCGATCGGGCTTGGCCATTCGGAACCATCCGCGCCGTCAGGGCCGCCAGGCATCGATAACGTGCGTAGGCCAGCCGCGTGGCGTCACCAGCATCGCGTCGAACCGGATCGCGCAGTCCGCCAGGGCCGGCCGCCGCGCGACGAACAACTCCGCTGCACGAGCGATGCGCCGCCATTGCGGTTCTGTCAAGGCGAAGGCAGCCGCGTCGGCAGTGCCTCTCGCTTTCACCTCGACAAAGGCCACCAACGCACCGCGCCGCGCGACAATGTCAACTTCGCCGGCGGGCGTGCGCAGGCGCCGCGCCAGCACACGATAGCCGCAGAGCCGAAGCCGCCAGACGCAGCGCCATTCCGCCCACCGTCCCAGCCGGTCGGCCGCAACGCGGCGGGGGTCGATTGCGGATCGGGAAGGCAGCATCGCGCTAGTCTAGCATACGCTTGAGCGCCAGCGCCCGGGCATAGACCTCGCGCCGTGGCCGGCCGAAGCGGGCGGCTACCTCGGCCGCCGCCTCGCGCACGCCAGTGCCGGCGAGTGCCGTACGCAGGGCCTCGTCAATGTCCGCCGTCGAGGCCGCCGGTTTCGGTCCCGGCGGTGCGATCACCAGCACGATCTCGCCCCTCGGCGCACCCGTCCCGGCATAGTGACGCGCCAGCTCGTCCAGCGGTGCACGCCGTACCTCTTCGAAACGCTTGGTCAGCTCGCGCGCAACCGCAGCAGAACGCGGTCCCAGCAGGTCTGCCAGATCCGCCAGCGACTCCATCAGCCGATGGGGCGCTTCGAAGAAGACGAGCGTGGCCGGCACGCTGGCGAAGCCGGCGATCGTCTGGCGTCTCTCTGCAGTCCTTCCGGGCAGGAAGCCGCCGAACAGGAAGGGTTCCGCCGGCAGTCCCGACAAGGTCAGCGCGGTCAACACTGCGGACGGACCGGGAATTGCCGTGATGAAAAGCCCGGCATCGACGACGGCACGCACGACGCGCCTGCCGGGGTCCGAAATCGCCGGCATGCCCGCATCGCTGACCATAGCGATCACCTGGCCGGCCGCAATGCCGGCAACGATACGTGCGGCGGCTGTGGCTTCGTTGTGATCGTGACAGGCCATGACCGTCGCCGAAATGCCGTAAAGCGTTAGCAGCGTACGCGTCACCCGGGTGTCCTCGCAGGCGATTGCGTCGGCCAGGCGCAGGACATCAAGCGCCCGCAATGTGATGTCGCGCGCATTGCCAATCGGCGTGGCCACAAGGTAGAGGCCCGGCGCCGGTTTACTTGCGCCGGTCGCGTCGCTACCGTCGGCCGTCGTCGGCATGGTCCGTCTGGGGAGAGTCATGATGCTCCGTTCGCTTGCGCCAACGCTGCCAGACCGCACCCCACGACGCAGTTTCGCCGGCTGGCTTACGATGGCGGCTGCCGGCCTGCTGCTTGGCGGGTGCGCCGGCACCATGCAGCAGGCTAGCACACCGCCACCGTCCCCCATTACAGCGACGGCAACGCGGCCCGAGCCCGCGCCACGCATGACAAGCACCGGCAAGTTCAAGGTTGCGCTTCTGCTGCCGCTGTCCGGCCGCGCGCGCGACATCGGCATGTCAATGCAGGAAGCTGCCGAACTGGCGATCTTCGACGGCGCGGGTCGCGACGTCGCCATCATGCCCATTGATTCCGGCGATTCGCCGGGCAGGGCGGTCGCGGCCGTGTACAGAGCGGTCGAGAACGGCGCCGTCATCATCCTTGGACCGCTGTTCGGCAACTCGGCGGCAGCAGCGGCGGAGGCGGCACGCGAATCGCGGATCGAGATGGTGAGCTTCTCCAATGACGATGCCATCGCCCAGCCCGGCGTCTATCCCATGGGCCTTGGTGTGCATTCGCAGGTGCGGCGTGTCGCCGAATACGCGCTTTCGAAGGGCATCCGGCGTTTTGCTGCCTTCACCCCGGCGAGCACCTATGGGGAACAGGCGACGCAGGCCCTGCGGGAGGCGGTCACGCCGCATGGCGGAACGTTCGTGGCTGCCGAGCGCTTTCGTTTTGCCGGCGGCAACCTCAGCGGCAATGCGGGCCGCGTGGTCGAGGCCGTGACAAAGGGCACTGACACGACCGCCGTTCTGCTGCCGGTCGCCGGACCGGAGCTCTCCGCGGCCACGCGAGCACTCGACATCACGGCTCCCGATGCCAAGAAGCCGCAGTTCGTCGGTACAGGCGTATGGGACACACCCGATATCACGTCCGAAGAAAGTCTCGTTGGCGCATGGTTCGCCGCACCTGACCCTGCCCGGCGCGCCGCCTTCGAGCGCAAGTACGAGGCTGTCCACGGCAAGCCGCCGCACCGGCTGGCGACGCTTGCCTACGATGCGGTGACCATGGCGGCAAAGCTGGCGCGCGCCAGGCCGGGTGGCGACTTTTCGGCGACAGCACTGACCAACCCCGCTGGCTTCAGCGGCCTGGACGGGCCCTTCCGCTTCCGCGCCGATGGCCGTGTGGAGCGCGCACTGGCAGTCCTCGAAATCGGCGACGAAAGCTTGCGCGTGATTGACCCGGCACCGACCAGCTTTGACCGGCCGGCGTTCTAGCGGTCCGGCATATGCTTCTCGATCCGCAGCTTCTTTGGCTCTACCTCGGCGCCGCCGCCCTGCTGATCCTGACACCCGGGCCCGACACCTTCCTGGTCGCTGCCACCGGTGTTGCCCATGGTGGGCGTGCGGGTGTGCTGGCGGCCCTGGGGGTGTTCTGCGGTTGCCTGTTCCATATCGGACTGGCGACGCTCGGCGTCAGCGCCCTGATTGCAGCATCACCCTGGGCTTTCGGCGTGCTGAAGCTGGCCGGTGCCGCGTATCTCGTGTGGCTGGGCATCATGGCCTTGCGCGATGCCTGGCTGGGGCATGCACCGGCCGCCGCGCTGGCGCCGATCAACGGGACGGGCCGCTCCGGCGTCAGCTTGTTTCTGCGCGGCGCGCTTACGAACGCACTGAATCCCAAGGTCGCCATGTTTTTCGTGGCCTTCCTGCCGCAATTTGTGGAGCCGGCGCTTGGCCATGTGGCCATTCAGCTCGCCGTGCTGGGCATGATCTTCAACGTGCCGGGCACGCTCTACCTTGTGGCAGTGGCGGCAGTCAGCGGGCGCGCGACGGCCTCGCTGCGGCGCATGGCGAGAGTACGGCGCTGCCTTGATGCGGCTGTCGGGATTTTCTTCATTGGGCTGGCGGCGCATCTGGTGCGTGCTCAGGCAAAATGACATGAGCCTTCGCGATGGCGTACGATCGCAATAACGTTTTCGCCCGCATCCTGCGCGGCGAGCTGCCTTGCCGGAAGGTGTACGAGGACGAGCACGCACTGGCGTTTCACGACATCAATCCGCTCGCGCCGGTACATGTCCTGGTCGTGCCCAAAGGCGAATACGTCTCGAATGCCGACTTCTCCGCACGGGCGCCGGATGCGCTGGTGGCCGGCTTCTGGCGGGCCGTCGGCACGGTGGCGCGCCAACTCGGGCTGGAGGCGGAGGGCTACCGCCTGGTCGCCAATCACGGGCCGCATGGCGGGCAACTCGTCTTCCACTTTCATGTCCATGTTTTCGGCGGCCGGCCGATGAGCCACCGCATGGGGAACATGCCGCGTCCCGACGAGAAGGCATGATCCCGGCGCCATCAGGGCGCCTCATTGGCCCATCAGGGTTAGGGGCATCCTTGCGAGGTCACCATGCGATCCTGTTTCTGGTTGCCGCTTGCGCTGTCGCTTGCCGCGTTGCCACCCGCGGCTCACGCCGAAAAACTGCCCCGGCCATCCGTCGACTATGTGGCGGAGGGCAGCCTGATGTTCGGCAAGGGCGACAATCCCGGCATGATGCGCCACAGCGGCGGCAAGATGCGGCTGGATACCGAGGTGGAAGGGCAGCCCTCGTCGGTCTACATAGACCTGACGGCAAAGACAGCGACGGTGGTCATGGAGCGCCTGGGCCAGAAGATCGCCATGCACATCGATCCGGAACGTGCCGCCGCCGCGGCCAGCCTGCTCGACGAGGACGCAAAGCGCGTCGGCGAAGCCACCATCGCGGGCGAGACCTGCAGCGACTATGAATTCGAGACGGCCAAGGGTCGCGCGATGCGCGCCTGCGTTACCGATGACGGCATCGTGCTGCGCACGCGGGATGTCAGCCGTAACCGCGTGCTCTGGCTGGCCAGCCGGGTCACCCGGGCGGCGCAGGCTCCTGACATCTTCGTGCTGCCGGCTGACGCTATTCCCCTCCAGGTCCCGAAACTTCGCTGAATTGCCGTCAAGCAGCGGATAGCGCAGACTTCGCGACAGGTGTTGACTGCGGGCATGAGCGAGATGATCCGACCCCTGTCCGCCCGGGCCGCCCTGGCACCGCGCCATGCCGCCAGGCCCGCCCCGATCACCGAGACTGCCGCAACCGGCCTGCCCGACACTGAAACCTGCTGGGCAGCCCTGCGCCGCCGCGATCGCGGTTTCAACGGCCGCTTCTACTTCGCGGTGAAGACCACCGGCGTCTACTGCCTGCCGTCCTGCGGGGCGCGCACGCCGCGGCGCGACAACGTTTCCTTCCATGCATCGTGCGCTGCCGCCGAGGCGGCCGGTTTTCGCCCGTGCAAGCGCTGCCGGCCGCGGGAATGGCTCATTGACCGCGGGCTCAGCCGGGCGGTGGCGCATGCTGCGCGGCTGCTGGACGACGTCGACGCCGGCCCCACGCTGGAGGCCGTGGCCCGCAAGGTGGGCCTCGCGGCCTCGACGCTCACTCGCCGTTTCCAGCGCGAGCTGGGCGTCAGCCCGCGCGAGTGGCTGGCGGCGCGCAAGAGCGGCCGGTTCAGGGCGGCCTTGAGGACTGGCGACACCGTCACGGCCGCCCTGTACGACGCCGGTTACGGATCCTCCAGCCGCGTCTACGAAAGCTCGGACAAGGTTCTGGGCATGACGCCCGCGACCTATCGCAAAGGGGGCGAAGGGGCGCGCATCACCTACGCGATCGCCGATAGCGATCACGGCCGGGTGCTGGTCGGCGCCACGCAGCGGGGCATTGCCGCCATCCACCTTGGCGACGACGATGCCCGCCTGGTGGCGGCGCTGCATCGTGACTTTCCGGCCGCCGAGATCGTGCGCGACGACGGTACGCTCGCGCCCCGCGTCGCGGCGGTGCTGGCGCGGCTCGATGGCCGCAAGCCCAGCGCCATCGATGCCGCCGACCTGCCGCTGGATATCGTGGGCACCGCCTTCCAGTGGCGTGTCTGGAAGGCCCTGACCGAGATCCCGCCGGGCGAGACAGTGAGTTATGGCGCCATCGCCGAAAGGTTGGGCATCCCCGGCGCGGCGCGTGCCGTGGGCCGGGCCTGTGCCACCAACCCGGTCGCGGTCGTGGTGCCGTGTCATCGGGCGGTCGGCGCCAGCGGCGCGGTCACTGGATATCGCTGGGGCGTGGAACGGAAAAAGAAGATTCTTGCCCAGGAGCGCCGCCGCGCCACGGGCTAGGGCAAGCGCGCCGCTTCAGCCCTGATCGTTCTCGCCCGGGGCGGGGGGCCGCGGGACCTCGTCCGCGCCCGTCGCTTTGGCATCCGGATCGGCTTGGCGCTGTGCCGCGCGAGCGTCGCGCTCGATCATCTCGACAACTTCGCGCGGGATCGGCTCCCGCGCGATATCGTCATACATTGTATGCAATTGACGGTTCAGCCAGACATCGAACGGGCGCTCGCTGCGCCCGTTTTTCGGTGACCGCGCCCGTCCGCTATCCCCCGCGCGGGAACGGCGATCACCCGCCATGATCTTGCCCCCGCACCGCGCGTCGCCTGCCGCACATGAACGGCTGTACCCCTGTCGCGGACCAAAGCTGTCTCCCCGGCGAAGCTCCGGCCTGATTACACTGCAGTCAACTTACCACTACCCGGTCCGATGCGGTGCGCAAATCTTTGCCCGGCCGCCGACCGTTCGGAAGACGGGCGATGCGCACGGCGCCGGCACGGCGGGCTTTTGGCTTCTGCACCTCGGCGGGTTCCCGCTCTTGCTCGGCCTGCGCGGCCTCCTCTCCCATGAGCAGACGCTCCAGCATGTCGCGGGCGCGGGAAATCCGGCTCTTGATCGTGCCCACGGAGACGCTGGCGTGGCGGGCGATCTGCTCGTACGACTGCCCGTCGACTACCGCCAGCACCAGCGCCTCACGCTGGCCCGATGAAAGCTGGCCGAAGGCGCGTAGGAACTCGTGCATGACGAGGCCGCGATCCTGGTGGGCCGGATGCGACAGGGCATTGCAGATGGTTTCGTCGAGGGGAACTGACGGACGCGCGCGGCGCAGTCCGGAAATGAACTCATTGCGCTGGATGCGGAAAATCCAGGCGGAGAAGCAGGTGCCAGGACGGAAGCTCTTCTGGCCTGCAAGCGCCTTGACCACTGTCTCCTGGACAAGGTCGTCAGCGCGATCCCGATCGTGCGTCAGCGAGAGGGCATATACCCGCAACCGCGGCAGGATCGTTCTCAGTTCAGCGTGGAAGTCTGTGGCCTTGGCTTGAGCCGTCGACATCGAATTCCTCCGTCGAAGGTGTTGGCAGTGCTCACATCTGACGCTGGACTTTCTTATCGTTGGCCGGTTCGACCGGCATGCCAACGCTACATGGGGAGAGACGGCGCAGAGGGGAAGCGGCTCCCGGTGACAATCTTGAACTGGCGCAGCAGGGCGCCGAAATCCCAACAACTTACTGCAACATTCTGCTCCCGACGACGGCAGACAACCCCGAGAATGTGGAGAAATCGCGGCCAATTGCGGTCTATCGTCGGGCGCGGCGGGGCAGCAAAAAAGCCGGGAAATCAACGCGGCCGTCCGCTAGCGTTCCCGGTGCGCTGCACCTTGCGATGCTATTGGGGAAAAGATGTCTGAACCCGTGACTGTCGAGACCGTCGCTGCCTGGCTGCAGCGTTCGCCTTTCATCCGCTTCATGAACCTGACCGTCGAATCCCTCGACGAGAAGGCTCAGAGCATCACCATGACGATGCCGATGCGGCCGGAGTTCGAGCGCGGTGCCGGCACTGGCCAGTTCCATGGCGGCCCCATCGCCTCCTTCATCGATACGGTCGGCGACTATGCCGTGGCGCTGGTGCTGAAGGCAGGTGTGCCGACCATCAACTTCCGGGTTGATTACCTGCGCCCGTCATTCGGCCAGTTCCTGCGCGCCACCGCCACCGTACGGCGTCTGGGACGCACCGTCGCTGTTGTCGATATCGATGTCACCGACGATCAGGGCCGCTTGTGCGCGATCGGACGCGGCACCTACGGTGCGCAGGCAGGATAGTCGCCCGCCATGTACCGCGCGCCTTACACACCTGATCCCGAAATCAGCAACCTCGGCGACATCATTGACAGGACCGCCGCGGATGACCGGCCCTGGGTGGTCGACGTCGAGCCCGATGGCCGCTTTACGCGGCTCACGTATGGCGAAGCGCGCGCGCAGATCGATACCGTCGCGCGCGGCCTCAGCCGCCGCGGCCTGAAGCGCGGCGCATCGGTGGGTTTGCTGTCCGCCAACCGCGCCGAAATGCTGATCGCCTATTTCGCCATCATGCGGGCCGGCTTCGTCGCCGTGCCGATCAATCACAAACTGCCGCAGCCCGTGGTTAACCACATCGTCGCCGACGCCGCGATCGCGCTGATGTACGCCGATGCCGAACGTGCCGCGATGGTGCCGCAGGGTGTGCCGATGATTCCGGTCGAGGCAACAACGCCGGGCTGGCGCGAGCACCTCGATGCGGGGCCCTTCGAGGCTGTTGCCATGCAGCCGGACGAGGTGGCGACGATCCTCTACACCTCGGGATCAACCGGCATGCCCAAGGGCGTGCCGCTGCTGCACGGCCCCTACGTCTGGATGGTGAACCAGTACGCCGCGTTGCGTCCTGTCCTGGAAGGCAAGGCGGCCATTGTGGCGGCTCCGCTGTTCCATATGAATGCGCTGTTCTTCTCCAAGGTGATCGTGCGGCTGGGCGCCACCAACGTCTTGCTGCGCCAGTTCACCGGACGCGCCTACATCGAAGCCATCGACCGTCACCGGGTATCGATGCTGACATCGGTGCCCACGATGCTGGCTCTGGCGCTGCGCGAGCGCGAGGCGCTGGCAAAGGCCGATCTCTCGTGCGTGCAGTTCGTCTACACTGGCTCGGCACCGCTTACCCAGGGGCTGGCCGACAAGGTGCGCGCCGCATTTCCCGATGCAGAGTTTGCCAATGGCTACGGCACCACCGAAAGCGGCCCCGGCGGCTTCGGCCCGCACCCCGAAGGCAAGAAGCGCCCGGATACGTCGATCGGCTATCCGCTGTCCTTCGTGGAAGTGAAGCTGGTGGGCGGCGCGACACCTGATGAGGGCGTGCTGCACATCCGCGCGCCGACCATGGCGCCGGGCTATCTGAACCTGCCCGGGAAATCCGCCGAGAAGTTTCACGATGGCTGGTACGATACAGGCGACGTGATGCGCCGCGATACCGACGGCTTTTTCTATTTCGTGGGCCGGGCAGACGACATGTTCGTGTGCGGCGGCGAGAACGTCTATCCCGGCGAAGTGGAAAAGCTGCTGGAACGTCACGAAGCGATTCACCAGACCTCGGTCGTGCCGGTCGCCGACGAGATCAAGGGTGAAGTGCCGGTTGCCTTCGTCGTGCCGCGCAAGGGCACCGCGCCGACCGAGGACGAGATCAGGCGCTACGCGCTGGCCAACGGTCCGGCCTACGCTCATCCCCGACGCGTGGTGTTTCTGGCCGAGCTGCCGCTGGCCGGCACCAACAAGATCGACCGCAAGGCGCTGATCGCCCGTGCCCGCGAGATGTTTCCCGGCGGCGTGCGGGAGAACAGGTAGGGAGAAGCGCATGCGCGCCATCGTGCTGCATCGCCACGGGCCGATCGCGGACATGAGCTACGAGACCGCATTCCCCGATCCGGTGGCCGGAGAAGGCGACGTGATCGTCCGGGTGAAGGCCTGCGCGCTGAACTACCACGATATTTTCACCATTCGCGGCATGCCCGGAATCAGGATCGGCATGCCGCGCATCGTCGGCCTGGACGTGGCGGGTGAAATCGCCGAAGTCGGCTCCGGGGTCAGCGGCTGGAAGCCGGGCGACCGGGTTCTCGCCGATCCCATCGACCGCGTGCGCGGTGGCCTCACCGGGGAGACGTTCGACGGCGGCATGGCCGAATACGTACGGCTGGCCGCACATCAATTGCTGCGCCTGCCTGACGATGTCGCTTTCGATACCGCGGCCGCGCTGCCCTGCGCCTACGGCACCGCCTACCGGATGATGGTGACGCGCGGCCATGTGAAAGCGGGCGAGAAGGTGCTGATCCTGGGCGCGTCAGGCGGCGTCGGTACCTGCTGCGTGCAGCTTGCGAAGCTTGCCGGCGCCGAGGTCGCGGTCTGTGCCAGCAGTGCGGAAAAGCTGGAGCGGTTGCGCAGGCTGGGGGCCGATCACCTGATCAACTATGCGGCCGAGGATTTCACGGCCGCCTCGCATCGTATCTTCGGCCGTCCCCGTGTGTGGTCGGGACCCGGCGGCGCGGACGGCGCCGACGTGGTGGTGAACTTCACCGGCGGCGATACGTGGGTGCGTTCCATCCGCTGCCTGCGCCGGCAGGGGCGCCTGCTGACCTGCGGCGCCACGGCCGGCTTCGACCCGCAGGAAGACATCCGCTACATCTGGACCTTCGAGCAGAACATCATGGGCTCCAACGGCTGGACGCCCGAGGATATCCGCGCGCTGATAGAGCTGGTGCGGCAGGGCAAGCTGGACCCCTGCATCGACCAGCGCTTCACCCTCGCCAACGGAATTGCCGCCCTGCAAGCTCTCGAAAAGCGCACCATTACCGGCAAGATCATCATCGAGCCGTAGCCAACCTTTCCCCCGGAAGGCCCGGAAGGGGGAAGCTGGTCAGCCCGCCATCGCCTGCCGGAGCTGGTCCTCGTAGTAGCTGGCTAGCGCCTCAAGCGTCGACACGGTGGCGGCGCCCGCGAACGACGCGCCATGCATGACTGCGACCGTACGCGGCGACAGCGACGCGAGCCGGCGGATGGTCGGTGCCGTTCTCGGCGTCAGGCTGGTGAAGGCGTAGGCTTTCTCGGCCGCAATGGCCGGCCCCATGACATCGCCGTCTGTCAGGGCGGGGCTGTCGCCGAGCTGCGTGAAGAGATCGCTGCAGAAGAGCGTGCCGGTGGTTTCCTCGTAGATCAGGCTGGCATCGACGGCGTGCGGCACGTGCGCAGTCGAAAGATACCGCACGCGCTTGCCGCCGAGATCAATCACCTCGTTGTCAGCCAGCGCCCGCGGCGGCCGCAGCGCCTGGTCGTTGAGCCATATGGCGCAGCCGAACCGGCCTTGTGCCGCTGTCGCCTGCGGTGCGGCCGCGAGCCAGTCGTTGAGCGAACCGCATTCGTCGGCTTCCGCGTGGCTGTAGGTGATCCAGCGCAGCCGGTGGAGCGGCATGATCCTGCCGGCCGCCGCCGACACCGACGCAAACAGCGAGCGCATGCCGGTATGGAACAGTAGCGGCTCCTCGGCATCGATCAGGAACTGATTGAAGGTGAATCCCGCTGAACCCGGCGCCCCGGGCACCAGCGTGCACAGCCGGTAGATGCGGTCAGCAATCTCATCAACACGCGTTTCCATGTCAGGCCTCATTCATAAACCTTCCCCTTCGGGGAAAACTATTCACTCATCGCCGGCGGCGGATCATGACGTAGAAGGCGCCGCTGCCGCCATGGCGCGCATGGGCGGTACGGACGCCATGCACGCGCGCGCGGTTCTCCGGCCGGTTCAGCCAGTGCGGAAATTCGCCGCGGATGCGGCCACCCGTGGCGCGGACGTCCGGCTCGCGCAATCCCTTGCCGGTGATGACCAGCACCATCCTGCATCCTGCACCCTGCGCGCGTTCGAGAAAGCGTGCCAGAGCCCGTTCGGCCTGCGCCAGCGTCAGACCGTGCAGGTCAAGCCGTGCGTCGGGCTCGAGCCTGCCCCGGCGCAGCCTGTCGGCCGTGGCGCGATCCAGCCCGCCGGCCGCGGCGGGGTCAAGTGGCCGCTGCGGCGGTGGCGGTCGCGCTTCGGCCCGGGGGAGAGGACCCGCCGGCGTGGCGACGGCGGGTTTTGCGGCAGGTTGTTGCGTGGCCCGCGCGCGCCTTCCCTTTAACGGCTTCACATCCTTCATCGCCGCGCGAAACAGCGCGTCACGATCGTCATCCTTGCCCGCCATGCCGCGCTTCTAGCACATCCTGGCCGCTCCCTTGCCGCCCGGGATGGCACTCGGTACAAGCCGCTGCAGGAGATTGCCATGGTTGCGCCTACCATCCCTGTGCCCACCCTGCCGACCGGCGGCATCGATCCCGACCTGCGCGACGGGCTGGAGTTCATCAAGGCCGGCCGGTTCACCGATGCGGAGGTGCGTTTCCGATCGGCGATGGCGCGCTTCGGCGAGCGACCTGACATCCTGCATTTCCTTGCCGTCTGCGTTGTCAACCGCGGTGACGCCGCCGGTGCCGAAAAGCTCTGGCGCAAGGCGATCCGGCGCGATCCCGACGAGCCGATGCTGCATTTCAATCTCGGCGCCGTCCAGTATCGCCAGCACCGCCTGGACGATGCGGTCAAAAGCTGGCGCCAGACCGTGCGGCTGGACGGCGTACACTTCGAGGCCCGCCTCCGGCTGGCAGAAACATTGAGCGAGCTGGAGCGGTACACCGAGGCGGAGCAGGCTTTTCGCGAACTGATCGCGGCACTCGACACGGCCACGGACGATGGCGCGGCGCCGGAGGCGGTGGCGCAACGCTGGCGACAGCGCGCACTGGGGCAGGCGGGCCTGGGCTATGTTCTCTATCGCCAGGAACGTGCGCACGATGCGATGGCGTCGCTTGACGCAGCGCTGGCCGTGCTGCCGGCGACGGCACCGGAGTGGCCCGGCGTCCAGGCCGACCGGGGTCTGGCGCTGGCGGCTGCCGAGCGAATCGACGATGGGCTCGCGGCCATCGACGAGGCACTCGCCGTTGCGCCGGACCGCGCCCATCTGCATCACTGCCGTGGCCACGTGCTGTTCCATGCCGGCCGCCGTGCAGAGGCGATCGGTTCGCTGCAGCGGGCGCTGGAGATGGATGCGTCGAGGGCAGAAACCGCCCATCTGCTTGGCCTTGCCAGGGCAGGCGAGGGCGATGGCGAGGGTGCCCTGGCGGCGTTTGAAGCGGCGCTGAAGGCGCGACCGGGTTTTTCGGCCGCCATCATTGACGCAACGTCGCTGGCCATCGACATGGGCGCGTTCGCCCGCGCCCTCGATCTGCTGAAGCCCTACCTTGAAAAATACCGTGACGATGCCAGGGCATGGAACAACGCCGGCGTGGCCTTCCTGATGCTCAATGAGCTGGAGCGGGCGCTGGCCGCGTTCAAGCGCGCGCACAAGCTCGACCCCAATGATCCGCTCGTGCTCACCAACTACGGCCGGACGCTGACGCGGCTCGACCGGCCGCACGAGGCGGCGCCGCTGCATCGCCGGGCGCTGGAGTTGCTGCCGGGCGACACGCGCCTGCTGACGCACTATGGCGATTGTCTGCTGGCACGCGGGCACATTGACGACGCACGCACGGTCTACGACAGCGTGCTGATTGTCGATCCGCACAACGCGGATGCCCTTGCCGGGCTCGAGCGGCTGAAGTCGCTGCCGAGTGCGACCTTGCCACCGCCAGCAACGTAACGCGGACGATTCATCCATGCCGGACGATGGCAATTTTGATCCGGTGGCCAATCTGGCGACCGTGCGTGCCCGCATGTCGGCGGCGGCGACGGCAGCGGGCCGCCATCCGCGCGACGTGACGCTGGTCGCGGTTTCGAAGACCCACGGGGCCAGCAAGATCGAATCCCTGATTGCGGCGGGTCAGCGCGTGTTCGGCGAGAACCGTGTGCAGGAAGCGCAAGGGAAGTATCCGGCGCTGAAGGCAGCACATCCTGACCTGGAGCTGCATCTCATCGGACCGCTGCAGACGAACAAGGTGCGCGATGCCATCGCCTTGTTCGACATCATCGAGACTGTCGACCGGCCGAAGCTGGCGGCCGAGCTGGCAAAAGAGATGGTGCGCCAGAACCGCCGTCCCGCCTGCTTCGTGCAAGTCAACACCGGCGAAGAGGCGCAAAAGGCCGGTGTGGCGCCGCGGGATGCCGACACGTTCATCCGCACTTGTATTCGGGAGCACGGTTTGCCCGTGGTCGGTGTCATGTGCATTCCGCCGTTTGACGAAGAGCCGTCGCTGCATTTCGCGCTGCTGCGCAAGATCGCAGAGCGCAATGCGTTGGCGAAACTCAGTATGGGCATGAGCGCCGATTACGAGGCCGCCATTCGCTTCGGCGCCACGCATGTGCGTGTCGGCACGGCGCTGTTCGGTGCGCGCAACGTTCGCTGACGCAAGCCGATCACGGATCGGTGCGAAGCGTTGAAGAAGAGCCGGTCAATCGCCACATCCGGAGCCGCGCGGGCGCCGTAAATCGGGGCAGTGAGTAGCCGCAAGAGCGCTGCGACGGAGGGGTTCATGGGACGCAGACGCCTGGTGGCGGCGCTGGCGCTGGCAGCCGCCATGGGAGCTTTCTGCCAGACGGCACAGGCGCAGGGCCCGTCGGACCTGGAATCGTGGCCGGCAGAAGACGAGTCCCTTGCCATGCGCGAGTCGCTGCGCGCGGAGGGCTCGATCGTCACATGGTCGGGGTTGCAGATCCCGGCGCTGGTGGAAGCGTTGCGTGGCGGCGGCCTCGTGCTTCTGATCAGCCATGGCCCGGCACCCGGTACCGCGCGCGATCCCGCGCCGTGGCGGTCCGCGGGTGACCGCGGCCCGGCCATGGCCGGAGAGGAGGAGGCACGCCTGATCGGCAAAGGCGTGCAGGCTCTCGGCGTGCCGATCGGCAAGGTGGTCGCCAGCCCCTTCTATCGGGCGCGCGATTTCGCCGGGATCGCCTTTCGCATCAAACCCGTCATCGCCGCAGATCTGCGCCCGCAGTATCCGGGCCATATCGAGGCTTACCGCCGCTATCTCATGACAAAGCCTGCGAGCGGCAATCTGGCCGTCGTGGGTCACCTGCTGACGCCAACGACCGCACAGATCTCGCAGCTACAGGATCTCGCTGAAGGACACACCGCCGTGTACCGGCCGGGCAGCAACGGCGGCAAGCTGATCGCCCTGATCGCGCCGGCCGACTGGGTTCGCCTCGCCGCCGCCATCCCGGGCGGCTAGCCGCGCTCTTAACCTTCCCTCGGGGAAGGATTCACAAGCTCTCCGGCTTTGCGCGCGCTGCGCGGCAGCGTATGGTGTGCGCGGCCGTCTGCAAGCTTTTCCCTGCCGGAGCCGTCCACTATGCACCGCCTTGCGCGCGTGACCGTCCTGTTCAGTCTTGTCTTCCTGGGTGCCTGCACAAGTTCCGGCGGGAATGGCAACGGTGCCGGCAACGGATCTGACCGTCCGGCGATGTCATTGACCGGCATCGAGCCCGGACAGTTCGCCTCCGGTCGCCCCGGTACGCCCATCCCGCTCAGCACGATCAAGGCCATGGACGAGCGCCAGGTGGCCGTCACGTTCGGCAGCCCGGTCTTCCAGCGCGAAGAGAGCGGCGTCGTCCGCCTGCTGCGTTTCCGTAGCGACGCCTGCGATCTCGACCTCTTCCTCTACGCCACCGGCGATCGCTGGCAGGTGCGCCACGCCGAAGCGCGCGACAGGACCCTGCGTGCGTTGCCCGTCGACCGCTGCGCCGGCTCTGTCTCAGCCCAGAAGCGCATCGCCTGAAGAACTTCCTTCCCCCGAAGGGCCCCCGAAGGGGGAAGGTGCATGACACGCAGGCCTACTTCCCGCCGCGGTCTTCGCGCCAGAGGTCGAGGCGTTCCTGCACGGGTCGGTCGGAGAAGCTGAACAGCACCGCATCTTCGTCGGCGCGGTGCTTGACCCGCGCCCAGCTCGGCACGACGAAGTGATCACGCTTCTGCCAGCGGAAGATGACGTCGCCGATCGTCGTCTCGCCGGAGCCTTCGACCACCGAGAAGATGGTGCCGTCGGTCGAACGGTAGGGCGCGGTGGCGAAGCCCCGTGGCAGCAACTGCATGAACGTGCCCATGGTGGCGATCGGCGCCCCGCCATTGGCCGGATTCACATAGCGCAGCTTATAACCGTGGCACGGGTCGGGATCGCCTGCCTTCGTCATCCGCTCAAGCGCCTCGCGGGTTCGTGCGTAAGGGTAGTTGAAGATCGGCGAGGCCTGACGCATCGGCTTCCAGTCGACCGGCAGCAGGCCGCTGGCATAGCGCGCATCGGAATCGCCCGACGGCCGGGTCACCGGCTGCTCGTCCTCGCCGTAGTTCTCCGCGAAGCCGGCGTTGAACAGGGCAATCAGCGGGATGTCGAGCCCGTCCAGCCACACCATCGGCCGCGACGATTCATTGCCGTGGTCGTGCCAGGTCCAGCTCGGCGTGATGACGAAATCGCCCTCGTGCATGATGGTGCGTTCGCCATCGACCGCCGTGTAGGCGCCCTCGCCCTCGACGATGAAGCGCAGCGCCGATTGCGTGTGCCGATGGCTGGGCGCCACCTCGCCCGGCAGGATCAGTTGCAGTCCGGCATAAAGAGAGGGCGTGCAGCAGGCC
Organism: Rhodospirillaceae bacterium SYSU D60007; assembly: GCA_003574685.1. Taxonomy (GTDB): domain Bacteria; phylum Pseudomonadota; class Alphaproteobacteria; order Reyranellales; family Reyranellaceae; genus Vineibacter. The sequence continues at coordinate 74,396 of QOCQ01000008.1, read as the reverse complement.
GTGCCGCGCAGCGCGGGGTTCTCGAGGATCAGCACCCGGCGGATCGCCTCCTTCGCGGTGATCAGGCTGCCGGACTCCATCAGGAACGGCCGCGCGATGTCGTACGGCCAGTGAGCCGGCACGTATTTCGGTGCCGGCGCGGGCGGCACGAGCTGATGCATCGACTCCCACAAGGGCGCCATCGAATGCGCGCCGATGCGCTCGTAGAAATCGCGTCGCGCGTTGTTGCCGGTCGCGGGCTTCAGCGTGGCCGTGCGGGCACTCATAGCCGTGTCCATGGTTTGGCGTTCGCCGGCATCCTAGGCCGGTCCGCCGAGGCCCGCCAGCCGCGCCTCGCGGGCCCGCACGCGCTCGCGGTGCAGGATGTAGAGCCCGGCCCCGACCAACAGCGCGATGCCTGACCACGCCAGCAGATCCGGCACCTCGTGCCACACGACATAGCCGATGCCCAGCGCGCCCAGCAGGCCGGTGTAGCGGAACGCCCCGATCAGCGACACTTCGCCGGCACGCATGGCCACGATCACGAGATGGTAGCCCAGCGCGAGGAAGAGTGAGGCCGCCGCCAGCAGCGACACCTCGCGCCAGGTAACGGGTTGCCAGCCCTCGACCGTGGCAACGATGCCGGCGAACAGGGTCACCCCCAGCGCCGTCGCCAGGGTGATGATGATCGAAGGCACCTCAAGTCCGATGCGCCGTGTGTAGATGTCGCGTGCACCGTTGAGCACGGTGGCGCCGAAGCACAGCAGCGCCCACCAGTCGAGACCATCGGGCGTGGGGCGGATGATCAACAGCACGCCGATGAATCCCACGATGATGGCGCTCCACCGGCGCCAGCCGACATGCTCGCGCAGCCAGATCACGGCCAGCACGCAGATCGCCAGCGGCGCCGCCATGTTGATCGCCGTGGCGATCGAGATGGGCATGTTGAAGAGGGCGATCAGGTAGCCGAACGTCCCCAGTACGTCCAGAAATGCGCGGAACATGACAGCCGGATTGGCCAGCCGCGGCAGATCGCGCGCATGACCCAGCGCCAGCACGGCCGCGAAGGCCAGCGCCGTGGCGAACATGCCGCGGATGCAGATGACCTGTCCCGCCGGCAGCGACTCGGCGGCAAACTTGATCAGCGCATCGTTGACGATGAACACCGTCATCGCCGCCGACATCGCAATCATCCCCCGCCGGTTGGCATCAGATGGAGGAACGGGAAGACTGATCGCCGTGGACATCATCAATCCTGTCCCTCGCTGACGCTACCTTCTCCCCGCGAAGGCGGGGAGAAGGTAAGAGTTGGGGCCGCTACGCCGTCGTCTCGGCCATCTTCAGCAGCAGGGCCCAGTGTTCGTCGGAGACCGGCTGCACCGAGAGGCGGGACAGGCGCACCAGCGCCAGGTCCTTCAGCTTCGGTTCCGCCTTGATCGCGGCCAGGGTGACCGGCTTGTTGAGCGGCTTCACCGCCTCCAGATCGACCATGCCGAACTTGCCGCTCTTGTCGGTGTGGTCGGGATAGTACTCCTTCACGACGCGTGCGATGCCGACGATCTCTAGCCCGACATTGGAGTGGTAGAACAGCACCAGGTCGCCGTTCTTCATGGCCTTCAGGTTGGCGCTGGCCTGGAAGTTGCGCACCCCGCTCCAGAAGGTGCGCTTGTCCTTCACGAGCTGGTCCCACGAGTACGAAGACGGTTCCGACTTCACCAGCCAATAGGCCATCTCAGGCTCCCTCACCCTTCAGCGGCCGCGCCAGCAGGGCGCGGATCGTTTCATCGACATTGGCGTCATCATGCAGCAGCGCCGCCACTGCCGTACAGATTGGCATCTCGACGCCGTGGCGCGCGGCGAGGGCCTGCACCACGGGCGCGGTGTAGTATCCCTCGGCAATGCTCTGCTTGCCCGCAAGGAAGGTGGCGGCCGTCACGCCCTGGCCGATGCTGGCGCCCAGGGCACGGTTGCGCGAGAGGGGACCGTTGCAGGTGAGGGTCAGGTCTCCCAGTCCCGCCAGACCCGTCAGCGTCTCGAGTCTCGCGCCCATGGCGAATCCCAGCCGCGCCATCTCGGCAAAGCCGCGGGTCAGCACCGCAGCACGTGCGTTGTCGCCCAGCCCGCGTCCCTCGACGATGCCGCAGGCGATGGCGAGGACGTTCTTGATGGCACCGCCCAGCGCCACGCCCACCATGTCGTCGGTCCAGTAGGGACGGAACGCCGGCGTGCGCAGCGCATGCGCCAGCGATTCGCCCAGCGCGCGGTCGGGACTCGCCAGCGTGACGGCCGTAGGCAATCCACGTGCCACTTCCTCGGCGAAGGTGGGGCCCGACAGCATGCACACCGCGCGCGTGGGCATGGCCTCGCGGACGGCCTCGGGCATCAGCTTGCCCGTCGAGGCCTCGATGCCCTTGGCGCAAATCATGACCGGAACAGAAGCCGGCAGCAGGCCATCCAGTTCCTGCGCCAACCCCCGCGTATGCTGGGCGGGCGTCACCAGCAGCGCCACGTCGCAGGCTGCCAGATCGGCGAGCGATTCGGTTGCGATGATCGCGGGATCGAGCGGATGATCCGGCAGGAAACGGTCGTTGCGGTGCGCGCCGTTGACGTCGGCGACCACCTCCGGTTCGCGCGCCCAGAGGGTGGTGCGGCGGCCGGCGCGCTGCGTCGTCAGCGCCAGCGCCGTCCCCCATGCGCCGGCGCCCACGATCCCGATATGCACGTAACGGTCAGCCATCGGCCATGCGGCACCGGTCACGCGGGCCGGCGCTGCGTTCCCTGCCGGCCGCGGTTGCGGAAGAAGGTCGTGACCACGAAGCGCCGCCCGCGCGTCACGGGCAGGGCCTCGTGCAGCAGGGAGCACGAGAACACGGCCGCCGCCCCGGCCTTCGGCTTGTAGCGGGTGGGCCCGTATTCGGGGAAGACCAGCTCGCCGCCCTCGAAATCGTCGTTGAGATTGAGCGACACCGCAAATGCGCGGTCGGCTGTCTGCGGTGCGCTGTTGTCCCGGTGCGCGCGGAAATAATGCCCGCCCTCGGCCGAGTACGAGATGATCACATGGGCATCGAAGCCGAATTCCTGGTCCCAGCCGAAGGCCTTGGCCAGCTCCGGTCCGATGCGATAGGCAAGCCGGTCGGAGATCTCCTTGTTGAGTGTCGCGTCGCGCACGATGTGGTCTTCGGTGCGCTTGCGGTCGGCCGCCATCACATTGCCGTAGCGGCTGGAAACGCCGCCATCGGCGCGTTCGCCGGACGACCATAGCTCGATCAGCCGGCGGCAGAACGGCGGCTCGAAAACACGGGGCAGCATCAGTACCGGGGCAACCGAGCCGAACAGCAGGGAATCGGCGGGAAGATCGGCGCGTGCGCCGGCGATCGCATCGCGAATGGCGGCGCTAACAGCGTCGGATGTTGCCTCGCCGGTTTGCATCAGAAGGCGCTGATTGGCATCGAGGACGAGAACGCGCCGCTGCGCTGGTGTGGCACCGGCCGAGTCGGGGGCCAGCAACAGGCGCAGGAACCGCTGTTCGCCATCGCACAGCGTGAAGGGCACGGTACCGCCGGGAGCTTTCACCTCGCCCAGAAGGGTCTGCGCGGTGGTGGGCGCGGCGCCGATGACCAGCACGGGTGTCGCGCCCTCGCCGATGACGTCACGCAGGAGCTGGATCGTCTCGCTGCCGCAGGCACCGGCATTCGCCAGCACGATGAGCACGACCGGCTCGCCCTGGAATGTCCACAACAGGCGCCGCATCTGGCCGTCGGGTCCGGGCAGGGCGATATCGGGCACCCGATCGCCAGGCCGGAAGGGAAAGAGCGTGCCGTTCATGGCTGTATGCTGAGGTTGAAAGCGACGGAAATGCGCTCGACTGCGCCGCGGTAGGGGCGCACCGCATGCAGCATCCACGCCGGAAAGATGACCATGCGTCCCGCGCGCGGCGGAATGGTTTCGCACGCGCCAATGGCACGGCCACCCGGCACCGTCCAGGCAAGATTCGGCGCATACATGGCTGGCGCCGCACCGCGGGGATCCATGAACTCCAGCTCGCCCCCCAGTGCGGGATCGGCGCCGATGCCGCCATCCTCCACGTAGTACACGCCCGACCAGAAGCTGCCGGGATGGAAATGAAACTCATTGCCATGGCCGGCGCGGTTGATGTTCGCCCAGATGTTGGTTTTCCAGACGATGGTGACCGGACGTCCCTGGCGATCGCAGGTGAGTCCATTGGCCACGCCGCGCGCCACATCGAGCAGGCGCGCCACCCCCGGGCCGCCCCAGCGTTCCATGTCCCAGGCCGACTGCCAGCCGCCGAGATTGCTGTGCTGCGTCCCCGGCGTGGTCTTCTCGTGCTCCAGGATCACCCGCTTGAGCGCGGCGTTCAGGCCGGCGGCGTCGGGGACTTCGACCACCGCGACCGGTGTGGCAAACAGCGGCGCAACCTCGACCCTGGGGGCGGCGGAACTCATGCCGGCACCCTACACCTTCACGCCAGCGCCGACACCGCTCTTGCCGATAGCGGCCTTTGCGGCGGGATCAAGCGGCCAGCGTGGGCGCGGAGCGACGTCAAGACTGTCGGTCAGACCCAGACGCAGGCGCTCGATGCCGGCCCAGGCGATCATCGCGGCATTGTCGGTGCAAAGCTTCGGGGGCGGCGCAACCAGTTCCGCGCCGCAGGCCGCCGCCAACTCTCCCAGCCGTGCCCGCAAATGCTGATTGGCCGCCACGCCGCCGGCGACAACGAGGATGAGCGGGCTGCCGGCAAATTGCTGCCGGAATGCATCGATCCCATTGGCGCAACGGTCGACCAGGATGTCTCCGACCGTACGTTGAAAGCTCGCCGCCAGATCGGCGATGCCGCGGGTGTCCCCCGGGGCGAGCGATGCTGCGGCCTGGCGCACGGCGGTTTTCAGGCCGGAGAAGGAGAAATCGCAACCCCGGCGGCGCCACAGGGGCCGCGGCAGGTCGAATCGGGCGGGGTCGCCGTCACGGGCCGCGTGCTCGACGGCGGGTCCTCCGGGAAAACCCAGGCCCAGCAGCTTCGCCGTCTTGTCGAAGGCCTCGCCGATGGCGTCGTCGATGGTGGTGCCCAGCCGCACATAGCGGCCCACGCTCTCGACCGCGAGGAGCTGGCAGTGGCCCCCCGACACCAGCAACAACAGGAAGGGAAAGGCCACAGGCGCCACAAGCCGCGCCGTCAGTGCGTGCCCTTCGAGGTGGTTGATGGCCAGGAACGGTTTGTCATGCGCCAGCGCAATGGCTTTGGCCGTCATGACGCCGACAATGACGCCACCGATCAGGCCCGGACCGGCGGTGGCTGCAATCCCGTCCAGATCGGCAAAACCGACACTGGCGTCGGCCAGGGCGCGCGCGACCACGGCATCGATACGCTCCAGATGGGCGCGCGCGGCGATTTCCGGCACCACCCCGCCGAACGCCTCGTGCTCAACGAGCTGGGCATAAATCGCATTCGACCGGATTTGCCCCACGGGCATGCCGGGCATAGGCGCGGCCTCAACCACGGCGGCCGCCGTTTCGTCGCAACTCGTCTCGATCCCAAGAACCAGCGTCATGCGCGGGCCTTGTAGCGCCAGCGGCGGTTTCTGGCCACTTCCACGGCCCGCCGGGGGGCGCTAAACCCTCGGCATGACAAAGCCTCTTCTGCGCATCGGCACGCGCGGCAGCACGCTGGCGCTTGCCCAGGCGGCGCTTGTGCGCGAGGCGCTGGCGGCAGCGCACCCCTTGCTGGCAGAGGACGGCGTCATCGAGACTGTCACTATCCGCACGACGGGTGACAGGATCCAGGACCGCACCCTGTCGGAGATCGGTGGCAAGGGGTTGTTTACAAAGGAGATCGAAGAGCAGTTGCTGGCGGGCGCTGTCGATATCGCCGTGCACAGCACCAAGGACATGCCGACCCGGCAGCCCGACGGGCTGGTGCTGGCGGCTTTTCTGCCGCGGGAAGATCCCCGCGACGTCCTGATCGCGCGTGGTGCTGCACGCCGCATCGATGAGTTGCCGAAGGGTGCCATGGTCGCGACCGTGGCCCTGCGCCGGCAGGCGCTTCTGCTGAATCGCCGGCCCGATCTCAGCATCCAGCCGATCCGGGGCAACGTCGATACGCGGTTGCGCAAGCTCGAGGAGGGCGCCGCGGACGCGCTGATCCTGGCGCAGGCCGGACTCAACCGGCTGGGACGGCGCGATGTCGGGACCGCGATTCCGGTCGAGGAGATGCTGCCTGCCGTGGGCCAGGGCGCGGTATGCGTCGAATGCCGCGCCGACGACTCACGCGTGCGTGCGCTGCTGGTGGCAATAGATCACTCTCCGACAACACTGTGCGTGCGGGCCGAGATCGCCATGCTGGCCGTGCTGGATGGGTCGTGCAAGACGCCGATTGCCGGCCACGCCGTGGTCGATGGCGGGCAACTGTGGTTGCGTGCGCTGGTCGCGCGGCCCGACGGCAGCGAGGTGATCGCGACGGAGCGGCGCGGCCTGCCCGATGACGGCGTACAGCTTGGCGCCGACGCCGGCAGTGAATTGCATCGCCGGGCCGGGCCGGCTTTCTTCGCCTGAGCGCCGCCTGATGCGCATTCTCGTCACGCGGCCTGAATGCGAGGCGCAGTCATTCGCGCGCATCCTGGAAACGCACGGACATGAGGCGCTACTGGCGCCGATGTTGCGCGTCCTGCGCCTGCCTGTGCCCGAAGGGTTGGCCGACCGGCTGGCCGTCGCGCAGGCGATCCTGCTGACCAGCCTCAACGGCGCCCGCGCGATGGCGGAGGCAACGAGAGTACGCGGCTATCGCATCATTGCCGTTGGCGACGCCACTGCCGATGCCGCACGCCAGGCGGGGTTCACGCATGTCAACTCGGCCAGCGGCGATGCCAGGGCACTGGTTGCCTATGTCACCGAACACCTCGATCCATCAGGCGGGCCGCTGATGCATGTCGGCGGTGTCGTGCGCGCGGGCGATATTGCGGGTGCGCTGCGAACGGCAGGCTTCTCCGTGGGCGAAGTGGCGCTCTACGAAACGCAGGAAGCCGATTCCTTGCCAGGGGAGATCGAGCGCGCCATCTGCGATGGCCGTCTCGACGCCGTCACGTTTTTTTCGCCACGCACGGCGGCGGTGTTTGTTAAGCTGGCGCGGCAGGCGGGCGTTGCGCTTCATCTGGCGCGCGTGACCGCCGTCGCCATCAGTCCGGCAGCACTGGCTGCCACCGACGGTATTCCTTGGCGCGCGCGCGTTGCGGCCCGCGTGCCGACCCAGGCCGGCGTCCTCGCAGCCCTCGATGCGGTGACGCCATCAGCAGCGGAACCGCCGAGCATGAGTGACGACAGCAAGCCTACCGACGCCGGCACCCCTGACGACGGCAAGCGCGAACCTGCGAGGCCAGTTTCCGACACAACCCCGGAGCCCGCCGCCGACATATCCCCGGCGACTGCGCCGCGACGTGGGGTAGGGGTTCTCGGTGCCTTCGTCATCGGCCTTGCTGCTGCCGTCGTGGTTCTCGTTGGAGCTTCGGCAGTCTACATGGCGCAGCCTGAGGCCATCCGACAGCTCTTCCGGTCCACGGCAGGCCCGGGCGACGCGTCCGTGTCGCGCGAGGTGCTGGCCGCCGCGCTGAAGCCGCTCGACGAGCGCGTGGCACAGCTTGAGGCGAAGGCGCAGGCGATCGAGCGCGTTTCCGCCCAGGCAACCCAGCTAAAAGGCCTGCAAGAACAGGTGGCCGAGCAGGAGAAGCGTCTTGCCACGCTGCAGGATCTCGCAGCGAAGGTAGAGTCCCTGCCGCAGGGCGGCAGTCCCGATCTGCCCCAGCTCCGCGAGCAACTTGTGGCCTTGCGCACGGAGTTGGGTGCGCTCAGCCGCCGACAAGAAGCGACAGAATCTGCCATGGCCGCCCTGAGATCCGGCACGCCATCGACGCCCGGTACCGGCACGGCAGACCTACCCGCCGATGTCGGCCGCCGGCTGGCTGCGCTGACGGAACGGCTCGATCTGCTGGAGAAGCGCGATGCACAGGTGAGCAGCGCCTTGTCGGGTGCGGTCGACGGCGCCGCCCTGGCACGCGCCGTCAGCGAGGCGGAAGCGCGGCTGCGTGATCAGCTCGCGCGCAACACTGCGGACATCGAGCGTGCGCGTGACGCCGCTTCGAAGCTCGGCGAGCGGATCGCCGCGGTCGAGAAAGATGTAGCGACGAAAATCGAAGCGGTCCGCAATGATGTCGCCGCCCGGATGGATAGCGAACGGCGCGCCGATCCCAAGGACCGGGCGGCAGCTGCTATCGGCGTTGCCACGCGCCTGCGCTACGCGATCGAATCGGGCGAACCCTTTGTCGCCGATGCCGAGCTGCTGAAGCCGCTCGGTGCAAACGATCCGGCCATTGCGGCCATCCACGGCGAGCTGGCGCCGCTGGCCTCCGCCGGCGTGCCGACACGGCGCGACCTCGCCGCCGCGTTCCCCGAAATGGCGCGTCGCGTGCTGGCAGCCGACGTGGCTGATGATTCCTGGTGGGAGCGGCTGCTGGGCAGGCTGCGGCAGCTCGTCTCGATCCGCCGGGTGGGTGACGATGTCGCCGGCGCGACTCCGGAAGCGATCCTGGCGCGCGCTGAAGCGGCAGTGAATGCCGGTGCCGTGGCCCGCGCCGTCGACGAGCTCAAGCGGCTCAAGGACCCGGCGGCAGCCCCGGCGCGGGATTGGCTGGCGCGCGCCGAAACGCATCTGGCCGCACAGCGCGCCGTCGACCGGCTGAGCCTGCATGGTATCGGCCAGTTGTCGCAGGCTCCGTCCAGATAACCGTGGCAGCGGGAGTTCGAAAGGCATGACGCTGCTGCGGACGCTGGTGTGGTTTGTTCTGGTGGCGGTGGCAATGACCATCGCCGTGTGGCTGGCCCAACGGCCGGGCCTGGTCACAATCCAGTGGCAGGGCTGGCGGCTGGATACCAGCGTCGGCGTACTGCTGGTCGCCGTTGCGCTGCTGTGCGTGATAGCGGCCGCGCTTTATGTGTTGTGGCGCTGGGTGGCCGGCGCGCCCTCCCACGTCTTCGATATCTGGGGCGAAGCGCGCCGCCGCAAGGGTTATCGCGCGCTCACCCAGGGCATGGTGGCGGTGGCTGCCGGCGATGCCGTGGAGGCCCAGCGCCACGCAAGGCTGGCCGAGAAGCTGCTGGAGGAGCCGCCGCTCACGCGGCTGCTGTCGGCCCAGGCCGCGCAGCTCGCCGGCGATCGGGAAGCGGCGCAACGCTATTTCGCGGCCATGCTGGACGACCCGCAAATGGCCTTCCTCGGCCTGCGCGGCTTGCTGATGCAGTCGCTGAAGGCGGGCGATTCGAGCAAGGCGTTGACCTATGCCGAACAGGCCTTCCGGCGGCGACCCGATACACCATGGGTGGTACGCTCGCTGTTTGACATGCAGGCGCATGCCGGCAAGTGGCGTGAGGCGCAGGAAACGCTCCAGGTCGGCCTCAAGCGCAAGATCGTCGATCCGGAACGGGGCCGCACCCTTAACGCCCTGCTGCTGGTGGAGCGCAGCCGTGCCGCCGAACGCGGCGGCGCGGACCAGGACGCGATGGATCACGCCCGGGCAGCTATTGCGCTGGCACCGGAGCGCGAGCCGGTCGCCTATCGCCATGCCGAGCTTCTGATCAAGCGTGGCGAAGGCCGCAAGGCGATGAAGACGATCGAGCGCGCCTGGCCCGCCTCTCCCCATCCCGATCTCGCCCAGCTCTATCTGGCGGCAGAAGGCGAGAAGGATCCGCTCAAGCGGGTGCAGGCCCTGAGCAGGCTGACAGCCGGCAATCCCGACGATCTCGACAGCCGCATCGCACTGGCGCGCGAATGTCTCGAAGCGCGGTTATGGGGCGAGGCGCGCCGGCATCTGATCGCCGCCGGCGCCGAAAAGCCTGATGCGCCGACCCGGCTCTGCCGCCTGATGGCCGATGTCGAGGAGCAGGAATACGGCGATGGCGAGAAAGTGCGGCACTGGCTGGCGCGGGCGGCCGATTCGCCGGGCGACCGGCAGTGGCGCTGCCGCCACTGCCAGACCGTACACGATCGCTGGCTCGCGGTGTGTCCGTCGTGCGGCGCCTTCGGCACCTCGGAGTGGCGCATGCCTCCACCCTCACCGCTGGCCGTGGCTGCCGATGCCGCCACCAGCCGGCTGCAGGTGAGCGCCCCGCAGGAGGTCCTGCCACCCGAACCCAAAGCGGATGAAAAGCCACCGCCGGCCGCCATCTGAGCCGACGCCCTGTTCTATTCGTCATCCCGAGCGTCAGCGAGGGATCTCCCGGTTGCGAGAGCACGCCCGTCATGCGCGGGAGATCCCCGTCGCTGACGTCGGGACGACGGCAACTGCCGCATACGAATGCCCGGCAGAGAAGGTAGTTGCCTATGCGGTTGCTGGGGCATCGTCTTGCGATGGCGGGGGCGGCGGCGGGGGCTGGACCGGCGCGGTTGAGACCACGGCTATACCGGCTTCGGCCAGCCTTGCCAGCACGGCGCGGTGCAGCATGCTTTGTGCCGTGATCGTATTGGCCGGATTGTCGAGGTGGCAGCGCAACTCGAACTCCAGGCCGAGCGCGCCGATGGCCTTGAACATGACCACTGGCCGCGGAACCGGGACGACATGCGGGTTCTCTTCTGCCGCTTGCCGGAGCGCAGTCTCGATCCGGTCAGGGTCGCTGCCGTGGACGATGGTCACGGGCACGTCGAGCCGTCCGACATTCTCGGCGTGCGTCCAGTTGACGAAGGCGTTCTGAAGAAACTGGCTGTTCGGAACGATCACGGTGGCGCGCTGTCCCGTCACGATTTCGGTGGCGCGCACATTGATGCGCCGCACGATCCCGTCGTGCGGCCCGACGGTGACACGGTCCCCCACCCTGATGGGCCGCTCCAGCAGCAGGACCACGCCGGAGATGGTGTTGTTGGCGAGATTCTGCAGGCCCAGCCCTATGCCGACCGAGAGAGCGCCGACGATCAGCGCCAGGTTTGTAAAGTCGATGCCCAGCGCTGTGATCGCCAGCAGGACGGCCACGACGATGCCGGTGTAGTTCAGGACGGCATCGATCGAGAGGCGGATGTCATCCTGCATCTGCATGGGTGCCATCACGCGATCACGCAAGGTGGCACGCGCGACGCGGACGACGCCCAAGACCGCGACGAACACCAGCAGCGCCACAACGATGTCGACCGGTGAAATCCGGTGTTGCCCGATCGAGAAGCCGGCGAAGAAAGCGGCGACCTTGTCGGCGACCTCGTCCGGGTTGGCGCCCCACAGGATCGGCAGGATCATCGCGAGCGAGGCCAGCAGCACCAGATCGACCAGCAGGACGACGACAAAGCGGCCATGGATCGCGGCGTCCGGCGCCAGGCCGAAGGCGCGTCGCAGCCAGCGTCCCGGCGGTGTATCCGGCGCTCCAACTGCATCCACGAGGTCATAGACGAGGGCATGCACCGTCATCGCCAGGAATACGACGAGCAGCGAATCCAGCAATGCGTCGCCGGCGTGGATGGCAAGCCGCGAATAGCCGAGGAGTGCCGCACCAAGGATGCAGGCGAGGAGCACTGTCAGGATCAGGCGGCCGAGCAGCCATGAGTAGCCGCCAATCAGCCGCGGCGTTCCCTCGTCAGCCTGCTCGCTGGACTGCCAGGCATCCGAGCGCAGAACCGGCCAGGCAAATACGAACAGGCCCGCTGCGTAGAGAAGGCCTGCCATTGCCACGAGCCCTTGGATGTCCGCGCCGCCATCCAGCCCAGGAATGAGGGCGAGAATCATGCCGGCAAGTGCAGCGAATCCGGCCAGCCGCTGGATGCCGTTACAAAACATGGTCGCGCTGTGCGCGGCAAACGGCAGCAACCGCCAGGTGGGGCGCTTCGGGGTGAGACTCGCCTCGGAAAGACCATAGACGATGAGGAAGAAGATGGCGTTGTGCGCCACGCTGACGAGAAATCCCAGGGCCGGGCGCAGCGCCGCATCCGATTGTGGCGAGGGCAGCCACGAAAGCACCAGCAGGATCGCCAGCACCGGCAATGCCACCATCCCCATGCCATCCAGCGCGGCCGCCAGCACGCGTTCCCGATAGGACGGCTCGATCCCGGTGTGCACGCTGGAGTGATGGCGGCGACGCAGCCAGGCAAGGCCTGCCCAGGCAGCAATCAGCCCAACGAGGCTGGCGATGGTGCGAGCCTCAAACAAGGCGGCACCCAGAACACCCGAAGACACCAGAGCGCGCCAGGAGGCGGCCTGGGTTGTCCACACGGCGGCAACACCGTCGCCTGACTGCAGCCATGCCGATGGCGACAGGGGCGAAGGTCCCCTGGTCAGCACCGTGCGCGCAAAGCGGTCGCTGCGCGCCTTGGCAAGCTGTGCGATCAGCAAGTCAGCGCGGGCAATGACCAGCTCGGCCTGCTTGATCCGCCCTTCGACCAGCGCAAGATCGCTGCGCAGCCGCTCACGCTGCTGGCGTACCGCGTCGGGTTCACCAGGCTGATCCGTAGGTTGCCCTGCCGGTGCCTTCGGGTCTGCGCCCGGTGTGCGATCTGGTTGCACTTCCAGCGGCGCAAGCAAGGTGCGCAACGCCGCCGCCTCGTTGCGGGCCTGGCTCGCGGCCAGAGTCGCCGCCTGCCGGATGGCCGTGGCTTCATTGCGCAGGCGCTCGACTTCCGCATCGATCAAATCGGGGCGGCTCGCTTCCTGCACGAGACGATCCAGCGAGCGCAGCCAGATCTCGGCCAGCGACGTGAAGGGCTTTTCGCCCAGCGTAGCAGGCGGCGTCTGCGCCACGGAAAGCGGCGGACAGACCAGCCCCAGAAGACAGGCGAGGAGGAAGTGGCAGACAGACCTGGGCATGTACACAAACCGCAGCGGGCGCGTCATCATAATCGAAGACATCGCTGCCTGAAGCGTGCCGTTGGCACGTCCCAAATTGACAGGTATTGCCTTAGACTCGCTGCTCCAGCGCGGCGGCGAGCTCCGTTGGCTCAACGACCGGTGCCGAGCAGGCCATCTCGCGGCAGACATAGGCTGCGGGCCGGCCGTCCACGAGACCCTTGCCGGCGGCGGGATGGCCCGGCGGCAGGACCGCGTCGGGGGAGAGCGAACGCATCACCTTGTTGGGTAGCGAGCGACTGTGGACGACGGCCGTCAGGGCGCCTGTAGCGGGGTCGACGGGGGATCCGATGATGACCACCTCAGTTAGCGCCTGCAACAGTTCCGCATTGTTCATGAGCGTCATCAGCGGGAAGAAGTTGCGTTCGACCTCGCCGGCGAAGGCGGCGACCACCTCCTCGGCGCGATCGCGAAAGCGCTCCTCCCCCGTGAGCGCCCAAAGACGCGCCAGCACGCCGACCATGGTGCCGTTGCCGGAAGGTACCGCGTTATCGTGCGCATCCTTGCGGCGAACGATCACATCCGCCGCGTCGGCGGCGGTGAAGAAATAGCCGCCACCGGACGTATCATGGAAATGCGCGTCAAGCGCTTCGACCAGAAGTCGCGCCGCTTCCAGATGGCGCGACTCGCCGTCGGTCTCGAACAGCGCCAGCGCGGCCCGTGCCATATTCGCGTGATCATCAAGCGTGCCGCGGTGCCGGGCCGTACCGTTGCGCCAGGAATGCAGCAGCCGACCATCATCGCCGCGCATGTCGCGCCATATTGCGTCGAAAGCACGCAGCGCTGCATCGCGCCAGTCAGGGCGACCGAACACGGCGCCGGCGTTGGCCAGCGCCGCGATCATCAAACCGTTCCAGTCGGCAAGCACCTTGTCGTCCCAGCCCGGCCAGACGCGCTTGTCGCGCACGGCCTTGAGCTTCTGCCTCAGGGCCGCGAGCCGCGCCTCGTCTTCGTCGGACAGCAACGGCGGACGGCGATTGCGATGCAGGATATTGTTGCCGTGTTCCCAGTTGCCTTCGTCGCGCACGTCGTAGATGCGGCGAAAGAACAGGCTGTCCTCCGCGCTCAGCACGGCGTCGATCTCTTTGCCACGCCAGACGTAGAACTTGCCCTCCTCGCCTTCGCTGTCAGCATCGTAAGTAGCTGCGAACGCCCCGTTGGCAGCAATCATCTCGCGCAGGACCCAGTCGCAGGTTTCGGCGATCCGGCTGCGGTAGAGGGGACTTTTCGTCTCCTGCCAGACAAGGGTGAGCAGGTCTATGAGCTGCGCGTTGTCATAGAGCATCTTCTCGAAGTGCGGGATCAGCCATTCGCTGTCGGTGGCGTAGCGGGCAAAACCACCGCCGAGATGATCGTAGATGCCGCCCTGGCACATGCGGTCCAGCGTGACGGTCACCGCATCGAACAGCTTTGCCTCGCGCCGGCCGCCTGCCAGCCAGCTTCGCCACAGGCGCTCAAAGACATAGGGGCTGGGGAATTTCGGCGCCTGGCCAAAACCGCCCCACACCATGTCGACCTCCTGGGCCAGGCGGGTCGCGGCCTGGGCGAACAACGCCGGCGACAGCAGCACCGTGCCCGGGATTGCCTCCAGCGCCTGGCTGCGGGCTCGTTCCCTGAGCGCTTCCAGCAACGCCGTCCGGTTCTGCTCGATAGCATCCTTCTTGTCACGCCAGGCATCGGCAACACCGTGCAGGATGTCGGTGAAAGAGGGCCTGCCGTATTTGGCCGGCTGCGGAAAATAGGTGCCGCCCCAGAACGGCTCGCCGCCGCTGGTGCAGAACATCGTCAGGGGCCAGCCGCCCTGTTGACCCAGCAGGGCCAGCGCCTGCTGGTAGATCGCATCGATGTCGGGACGCTCCTCGCGGTCCACCTTGATGTTGATGAACAGCTCGTTCATCACCTGCGCGACATCGGCGTTCTCGAAGCTTTCGTGCGCCATGACATGGCACCAGTGGCAGGCGGCATAGCCCACTGACAGCAGGATCGGACGGTCAAGCCGCCGCGCTTCCGCCAGCGCCGCTTCGCCCCATGGCCACCAGTGCACGGGATTGTCGGCGTGCTGCAGCAAATAGGGGCTTGTTTCTTCGGCAAGCCGGTTCCGGCCTTCGCTGGTCGTCATCCCGGACTCCTTGCCTGAGAGGAAGAGGTCATCCTGGCCGCTGCCGCTTCAACCGTCAGGCCCGTGGCCTGTTCGAAGAACGCGGGCTCGCCCGATGCGCCTTCGCTGTTGATCAGCATCACGCGTGCTGCACCATCAAGGCCGAGCGCGGTTCTTGCGGTCGCGTCATCCGTCACGCGCAACAGGGCGGCCATGCCGGTGCAGCCTGATGGCCCGGCAACGATCAGGGGATCAGGGGGTTCCGGGCGGGCCATCTGTCGCATGGCCGACGGTACCGCGTCTTCCGGAATGGTCATGAACCAGTCGGCCCCCAGACCGATCAATGGCCAGACGTCGGGTGAGATTTCGCGACAGGCCAGGCCACCCATCACCGTGCGCGCATCGCCGCTGGCCAATGCCGGCCGGCCCGCAAGATTGCTCTGAAACCAGCAATCCGCGCTCTGCGGTTCCACCACAATGAAGCGCGGCCGCGCCTCACCCAGCTTCTCCCACAACACACCGATCACCGCGGCCGCGAGACCCCCGACGCCGGCCTGCACAAAAACATGGGTGGGCGGCGAGGCTTCGGCCAACATCAGGAACTGCGCCAGCGCCTCATGCGCCAGCACGGTGTAGCCGCGCAGAACGTCTCGCGGAATGTCGCTGTAGCCATCCCACGACGTATCCGAAACGATGATCCAGCCCTGCTCGGCCGCCACGGTCCGGCAGCGGGCCACGGCGGCTTCGTAGTCGCCCTCGACGCGGACAACCTCGGCGCCCCGCGCCCGGATGGCCGCTTCCTTCTCCGCGCTGGTGAAGCCAGGCAGGAAGATGACGCAGCGGCTGCCGAACAGCTTCGCGCCGGCGGCGACGGAACGGCCATGATTGCCCGAGCTGGCGGTGGTAAACACCATGCTCGCGGTCAGGTCGCGATGCGCCCCGCGGGCAAGCTCCGCGAAATCGACTGCCGGCCGCCCGGCCCCGGCGAGGTGACGGCACAGGATCGAACCAACGGCGAACACGCCGCCCAGCGCCTTGAAAGCGCCGAATCCGAAACGCTGTGCCTCATCTTTGACATAGACGCTGTCCAGACCAAGGCGGCGCGCCAACGCCGGCAAGGCATGGAGCGGCGTGGGGCGGTGCATCGGACAGGCGTCGAGCGTGGCCACGAGGGCGTCAGGGTCCTCGGCAGTGACGATGGTGCGCTGCGCAGGGCCATACGGACGGTTGCGACGGGCGCGTGGGTTGGAGGCAAGCCAGGACAAGGACATGCAGGGTGTTCCGCCAGTTCCAGAATGCCGGCATAGCACGGCCCGCCCGCGCTGGCATCGCCGGGGCGCGTCGCATAATGTGCGCCCAAGCGGAGGCGAGGCATGAAAGTCAACGTTCAGATCGACTGCACACCCGAGGAGGCCCGCGCCTTCTTCGGGCTTCCCGACCTCAAGCCGATGCAGGACCGCATCCTTGCCGAAATCGAGCAGCGCATGAAATCGAGCCTTAACGCCATGGATCCGTCCGAGATCTTCAAGACGTGGTTGCCGGCCTCGATGCAGGGCGTCGAGCAGATGCAGCAGGTGCAGCAGATGTTCTGGCAGAATCTGGCAGCCATGGCCGGCGGCCAGAAGAAGTAGTGACCCCGGTATCAGATACCGACATGACGGCCGACCCCGCGCCTTATTACCGTACCCACGTCTTCTGCTGCACCAACCGGCGGCCGGCAGGTCATCCGCGCGGCTGTTGCGCAGAGAAAAACTCCGAGCAGCTTCGCGATTACATGAAGAACCGTGCCAAAGATCTCGGGCTGAAGAACGTACGCATCAACGCGGCCGGCTGCCTCGACCGGTGTGAGCTGGGACCGACAATGGTCATCTATCCCGAAGGCATCTGGTACGGCTACGAAAGCAAGGGTGACATCGACGAGATCCTTGAGACACACCTCAAGGGTGGCGGCCGCGTTGAACGGCTCATGCTGCGGCCAACCGACAAATTGCCGTCGGATCGACGCCGCTGAGGCGTCGCGGCGGAACAGTCAGGGAGCATGTCATGAACTGGACCATGGGTGGGGCCCTGGCGGCCCTCGCGATTGTGGGAGGGGCACTGGCGGTGTGGGCGCCGGAAGGCTCTTCACAGGCCAATGCCCCACAAGCCGAATTGACGCGCGTGACAGCCGAGCGTGACGCGGCCGAAATGGCACTGGCCGAGGCGCGCAAGGAAATCGAGCGTGCCAGGAATGCGGCCGCGGCGGCGAAGGCGGACTCCGAGAAGGCGGTGGCCAAGGCACGCCAGGATGCCGAGGCGGCGCTGACGTCGGCGCGGGATGAGGCCAACAAGGCCGTGGCGCTGGCGCGGGCCGAGGGCGACCAGAAGCTGGCGACCGCACAGGCGGAAGCCGAACGCGCCATGGCGGCGCTGAAGCGCGAAACCGAGGGGCAGATCGCGGCAGCCCGGGCGGAAGTCCAGAAAGCCGCGGCCGGCCAAAAGCCCGGAGAGTCGCCCGCCGACACCGAGGGCGCCGTCGCCAAGGTCCGTGCCGATGCCGAGAAGGCGCTCGCCGATCTGCGCAAGGAGCTGGCGCAGTGCAAGACGGCGGCCGATGGCCAATCAGCGCGCTGCGCCACGGGCGGCCCGCCGGCGGGTGGCGGCGTCGTGACGGCCGAGGCCATCGGCCGCGAGCTTGATCGCAACGGCAGCATCGCGCTCTACGGTATCGAGTTCGATACCGGCAGCTCCAAGCTGACCGCGCAGTCGCGTGAGTCGCTGGACGAAGTCGTCAAGCTCATGAAGAAGGATACGAAGCTCCGGCTGCTGGTGGTCGGCCACACCGACAGCGAAGGCGATTTCGGCATCAACCGCGATCTGTCGGAGAAGCGGGCACAGGCGGTGGTCGCAGACCTCGTCAAGCATGGCGTGGACGCCAGGCGCCTATCTTCAGCCGGCGTCGCCGACCTCGCGCCGGTGTCGACCAACGATTCGGAAGAAGGCCGCGCCCGCAACCGCCGCGTCGAGCTCGTCAAGCGCTGACGCTTCAGAAGAAGCCATAAAACTTCCCCCGGCGGGGGAAGTTTTGCGTCAGTCCAGGATGTCGGCCAGGCGGGCGATGATGCGGTCGGGGCGGACGGGCGAGCCGGCCGGAAGGCCCTGGTTGTGCGGGTCGTACCAGATGCCGCGCATGCCCAGACGCTGCGGGGCGACGACCTCCCACTCGATGTTGTCGCCCACCATCCAGGACTCGCGCGCCGTCACGCATAGCCGATCCAGCACATGGCGGTAGACTTCCGGCTCGGGCTTGCCTTTGCCGAACTCGCCCTCGATCTGGATGTGATCGAACCGCCATTCCAGATCGAAGCGCGCCACCTTCGCCCGCTGGGCCTCGGCCTGTCCGTTGGTTACCAGCGCCAGCCGCACGCCGGCAGCGCGCAGCCGGCGCAGCGTTTCCAGCGCGTCGGGGAACAGCCTGTATTCCGCGCGCCGCATCTCCGTGAAGGCATCGCCGATGCGATCCGCAAGCGCATCATCAGGCCGCCGCAGCCGTGCGAGGGCCCGGCGCACCACCAGTCGGCGCGCCGCCGCAATGTCCAGCCGCCACTTCGCGGCGTTTGCCGGGTCGCCCCAGAATGTTCGTGCCTCCTCCAGGATGGCGCGCTGCACGCGGGCGAGGGTGTCCTCGCCGTCCCCAAACGCGTCGCCGAATCGCGCCAGCAAGCGACCCCACGCCTCCTCGGGACGGGCATAGGCCTGGATGATTGTGTCATCGAGGTCGAACAGGATGGCAGCGGGCAGCGCGGGCATGGTCAGGCCGCCGGCCGCTTCGCCTTCTCGGCGAGGCCGGAAACGCCTTCCCGGCGCGCCAGCTCGGCCCAGACCTGGTCGGGTTTCACGCCCACCGTCGCCCACAGCGCCAGCAGGTGATAGAGCAGGTCGGCGCTTTCCAGCACCAGCTTGTCGGCGTCGCCCTTGATCGCCTCGATCACCGTCTCAGTGGCCTCTTCGCCCAGCTTCTGCGCGAGCTTTTCCCGGCCGCGTGCCATCAGGCGGGCCGTGTAGGAGGTCTGCGGATCGGCGCCCTTGCGGCTCTCGATCGTCGCGTACAGCCGGTCGAGCATGTGCAGCGCCTCGTCGGGCGCCAGCTCGCGCAGAGCCTTCTTGGAGCCTTTTCTCGCCTTGGTGGCTTTTTTCTTCTGTCGCTTGGCCATGGTCCGCAAGTCCGCGTCGGGGGAGACGCGCCGGCCTTGCCTGGTCGGTTCTGCAGCTCTTGCCTTCCCGCTTGCAATCCTACGCGATTTTGCCGGTTTGTCGAACGGGAACGCCGTGCTGCGCCAGATGTGTCTTCGCCTGTGTGATGGTGAACGTGCCGAAATGGAAGATCGAGGCCGCCAGCACGGCGCTGGCATGTCCCCTCACGACGCCGTCGACGAGATGGTCGAGCGAGCCGACACCGCCCGAGGCGATCACCGGCACCGGCACGGCATCGGCCACAGCCCGCGTCAGCTCGAGGTCGAACCCCGCTTTCGTGCCGTCGCGGTCCATCGAGGTCAGCAGGATCTCGCCGGCGCCACTCTCGGTCATGCGCTTCGCCCATTGGACCGCATCGAGCCCGGTCGCGCGGCGGCCGCCATGGGTGAAGACCTCCCACCGGCGCGGCGCCGTGCGCTTGGCGTCGATCGCCACGACGATGCACTGATCGCCGTACTTTTCGGCGGCCTCCTTGACAAACTCCGGGCGCGCCACGGCGGCGGAGTTGATCGAGACCTTGTCGGCGCCGGCCAGAAGAAGCTTGCGGATGTCCTCGATGGTGCGCACACCGCCGCCCACCGTCAGCGGCATGAAGCACTGCTCGGCGGTACGGGCGACCACGTCGTGGATGGTGTCGCGGTTCTCGTGGCTGGCGGTGATGTCGAGAAACGTCAGCTCGTCGGCGCCGGCGGCATCATAGACGCGCGCCTGCTCGACCGGGTCGCCGGCATCGACCAGATCGACGAAGTTCACGCCCTTCACGACGCGGCCGGCGTGCACGTCCAGGCAAGGGATGATGCGGACCTTCAGCATGCGCTGCGTGCTAGCCGCCCCGTGACCCCGAGACAAGCGGAATCCCGGCCAGCCTGCATCCAAAGAACCGCGTCCGCGCGTAATCCTGATGCCCGGACCATCCGGCCCGGGGCTCGCGAAGGTGATTTGTGGCTGTTCGGGAAGCTTGCCATGATTGCGCCCGCCGGTTCCCCGCCGGCGGGGGAGACATGCCGCAAGCCGCCGAATTCGACCTGGAAGGAATGCTGCGCCGCTGTGCCGACGGCGACGCCGCGGCCCTGCGCGCGCTTTACGATCTTGAGGCCGCGCGCATGATCGGAGTCGCGCAGCGGATCGTGCGGCGCCGCGCGGTCGCAGAAGAGGTTGTCCACGATGCCTTCGTGCAGATCTGGCGACGAGCCGCCAGTTTCGATCCGGCCCGAGGCGCCGCACGCACATGGATCTACGCCATCGTGCGACACCGTGCGATCAGCGTGCTGCGCGACGAGAAGAAGCTTGCCATCGACGGCGACGAGGATGCGGCGGACGGCTTCGCGGAGGAGAGTTGCGATGAAGTCATGACGCGGCTGTCGGACGCATCCAGCCTGCGCCGATGCCTGGAGCGCCTTGAGACCCGGGCGCGCAAGCTGATCGTGCTGACCTATGTGCACGGGCTGAGCCACAGCGAGCTGGCAGCGCGCGAAGGCGTGCCGCTGGGAACCGTGAAGTCATGGATCCGCCGGGGCGCGCTGGCCCTGCGGGAGTGCCTGGAATGAACGGGCGCGACGAAGGCCGCGACGCGCTGGCCGCCGAATATGTGCTGGGCTCGCTCGACGGCGCCGAGCTGGCAGAGGCCGAGCGGTTGCTGGCTGCGGACGCGGCCTTTGCCGGGGCGGTGGCCGCCTGGCGTGCACGGCTGGCCGACCTTGACGCGACGGCGAGGCCCGAACCGGCGGGCGAGGCGCTGTGGAACCGCATCGCCGGCAGCATCGCGCCCGCGCGGGCGCCGGCGACTTCCGCGCCGCGATGGTGGTACGGGCTCTGGGAGAGCCTTGCTTTCTGGCGCGGCCTCTCGCTGGCGACCGCTGCGGCCGCCGCCGTGCTGGCGGTGATGATCGCTGCCACGCCGCAAAGAACTGACCAGCCAGCCTTCGTCGCCGTGCTGACTACGGATACCGGCCGGCCCGGCGCGGTCATGCACGCCTACACGGACGGGCGCGTAACGCTGATCCCGCTGGAGATCGCGCCCATTCCGGAAGGTCGCAGCCTGCAACTCTGGTCCATTTCGACCGCTGCGCCGGCCCCTGTTGCCGTCGGTCTGATGGACCAGGTGCGCACGATCCGGCTTGATCCGGGCCATCTGTCGCCGGCCCAGCTCCGTGAGCGCTTCGCCGTGTCGGTGGAGCCCGCCGGCGGATCGCCTACCGGACAGCCCACCGGTCCGGTGGTGCTGCAGGGGCAGATGAAGCCAGCCGACTGAGGGGCGGACCTGAGCGTCTATCCCTTCAGCACTTTCAGCGCATCCGCCAGGCCGATGCGGCCGTCGTAAAGCGAGCGGCCGGCAACGACGCCAACAATGCCGGCGTTTTCGTGCTGTTTCAGCTCGCGCAAATCATCGAGGCTCGCCACGCCGCCGGAGGCAATCACCGGCGTCGTCAGATGCAGCGCCAGGGTGACGGTCTGGTCCACATTGACGCCGCCCATCGCACCATCGCGATTGATGTCGGTGTAGATGATCGCTGAAACGCCCGCGTCCTCGAAGCGCAGGGCAAGGTCGAGCGCCTTGACAGTCGATTGCTTCGTCCAGCCATCGACCGCCACCAGCCCGTCGCGGGCATCGATACCTACGGCGATGCGGCCGGGCCATTGCCGGCACGCGTCCTTAACGATCGAGGGATCCCTCACCGCCACGGTCCCGAGGATGACGCGGCGCACGCCCGCCTCCAGCCACAGGGCCACGGTTTCGAGGCTGCGGATGCCGCCGCCGAGCTGTACGGGGAGGTGATCCACCGCGTCCAGAATGGCAACGACCGCCTCGCGGTTGACAGGGCGACCTTCGACCGCCCCGTTCAGGTCAACCAGATGCAGCCATTCGCAGCCAGCCTCGATGAAGCGGCGCGCCTGGTCTGCCGGCGCTACGTCGAAGATCGTCGCCTTTTTCATGTCGCCGCGCAGCAGGCGCACGCATTTGCCGTCCTTCAGGTCGATGGCGGGAAAAAGGATCATGGAGCGCCTGCTTCTGGGCCGCCGGCTGCGGCGGCGGGGCTGTCTAGCGGATCGCCGGCCAGTTGCAAAGTGCCGGCGTTATCCTCATTGAACGGACAGGCTGCCGTCGTAGTGTAGCGCCATGCAGCGTCTGCACTCTGTCGATATCGAGCACGCTGGCGAGACGCTGACGGTCGCCTATGAGTCGAGCGTACAGGCGCGCCGGGTGGCGCTGCGCGTGGATCCGCGGACGGGCCATGTGAAGCTGGTTGTGCCGCTGCGCATGTCGCGGACCGCGGCCCTGGACTTTGCACGCCAGCATGCGGGCTGGATTGCGGCGCGGCTCAAGCGGCGGCTGTCGCCCGTGCCGTTCGCCGATGGCAATACCATTCCCATATTCGATGTGCCGCACAGGATTCGCCATCAGCCGGCCATGCGCGGCACCGTCTGGATCGAGGATGGCGAGCTTTGCGTCGCAGGCGGCGCTGAGCACGTCTCGCGCCGTGTGGGCGACTGGCTGCGCACGCAGTTGCGCGCGCGCCTGGTGCCGCTGGCGCACGACAAGGCGGCCCGCATCGAGCGGCGGGTAGCGCGCATCGTGCTGCGCGACACCGCCACGCAATGGGGAAGCTGCGCCAAATCCGGTGCAATCTGCTTCTCGCTGCGGCTGGTGTTCGTGCCGCCTGAGGTGATGGATTATGTCGTCGCGCATGAGGTGGCGCATCTCGTGCACCACGACCACAGCGCCCGCTTCTGGGCGCTGGCACAGAGGCTCACGTCAGGCGATGTGGCAGCCTGCAAGGCATGGCTGCGCGCGCACGGCCACTCGCTGATGCGCTACGGGTAACGGTCAGGTCCGGCCGGCGAGGCGGAGGTTGAGCCGACAAACAGGGCCACGATATCGGCCATGGTGCGCTGCCGTTCGGTATCGATCTCAACCGTTGCGGTCATGCCGGCGCGCAAGGCCGGCTCACGATCGCGCGCCAGCAGGCGCAGCTTCACCGGCAGACGCTGCACCACCTTAACCCAGTTGCCGGACGCATTCTGCGGCGGCAGTACGGCAAACTCTGCACCGGTGGCGGGGCTGAGGCTCTCGACCACGGCCTCCCATTCCACATCGGGATAGATGTCGAGCACGACCGTGGCGCGTTGTCCGATGCGCACGTTCGTCAGTTGCGTTTCCTTGAAGTTCGCTTCCACCCAGGGCCGGTTGTCGGCCACGAGCGCAAAGAGCGGTACGGCCGCGCGCACCTGTTCGCCCACCTGCACCTTGACGTTCACGGCAATGCCCGACACCGGCGCGCGGATCACGGTACGAGCATGGTCGAGCGCCACGCGGTCGCGGGCGGCGCGCTTCTCCCGCACCAGCGGATGCGCCTCGCGATCGAGCTTGGGGTCGCCGTTCAGGGCTGTCAGAACACGATGCAGCCGGCGGCGGACAACCTCGACACGGTCCCGGGCCGTTATGGCCTCGATCTCCGCCTGCTCCTGCGTGGTGGCGGATACCACGCCCTTGGCCGCAAGCTCGGCCTGTCGTGCCGCCTGGCGGCCGAGATGGGCTGCGCGCGACTCGGCTTCGGCCAATTCGCTCATCACCTCACGCCACGTGGCGCGCAGCGTCTCGACGTGCGAGCGGGCGGCATCCAGCTCCGCCTCGGCCTGCTCGAGCGCCAGCCTGAAAGGCTGCGGATCAAGCCGCAGCAGGACGTCGCCGGCCTTGACCGACTGATGATCATGGACCTCGACGTGAAGCACACGGCCGGCAATCTCGGGCGCGATCTGCACGATGTCTGCCTTCACGTAGGCGTTCTCGGTGCTGACATAGCGACCACCGCCCAGCCACACCACGATTGCGGCCGCAATCACCAGCAGCGGTACACCCAGCAGCAGCAGCGGCCGCAGCAGGGAGCGGGGACGGCGGAACACGAACCTCATGGGCCAGCGCCCCCGCCGGTATCGGCCATGTCGGACAGGCGGGCCTTAACCCGTGACATCAGCCGCGCGAGTTGCGTGCGCTCGCCCGCGCTCAGATTGCCCAGGGCATCCTCGACCGTGGCCTGTGCCACCACCCACATGCGGGCATGCACCCGCTCCGCCTCGCGTGTGAGATGGATGCGTTTGATGCGCCGGTCGGCAGGATCAGCCTTGCGCACGATCCAGCCGTCGCGCTCCATGCGGTCGAGCATGCGACCGGCGCTGGCCTTTTCGACCTCAAGCATCTCGGCCAGCTCTGTCTGGCTGGCGCCGGGCCGCCGGTGCAGGCGGGTCAACAGCAGCCACTGGCTGCGGGTCAGACCCAGGCGGCGGACGCGGCGGTCGAACACGGTGCGCATCAGACGCGCCACGTCGGACACAAGATAGCCGATATACCCGTCCTTTTCGGGCGTCACGGCAAATCCCTCGATCTAATTGGTAAGCTGGGTTACTATTGACTAATTTACTATCTCGCCGACGATGACCGCAAGCGCCGCCGTTGCAGAGCCGCCCCCGGCTTTTTCGCTGGGCCGGCGGGTCATGATCCTGGTGGCGGTTATGCTGGGCTCGACGCTCTACGCCACAACCCTGCTGATCGCCTCGACCCTGCTGCCGCAGATGCAGGGCGCCATGTCGGCCACCCAGGACGAGATCGCCTGGGCGATGACGTTCAATATCCTGGCCACCGCCGTGGTGACGCCGATGACGGGCTGGCTGGTTGCGCGCTTCGGCCGGCGCAATGTGATGGTGTGGTCGGTGTTTGCCTTCTCGGCCATGACCTTCCTGTGCGGCGCTGCCGAGTCGCTGGAAGCCCTGGTGCTGTGGCGCATTCTGCAGGGCGGCTTGGGCGCGCCGGTGATTCCCCTGTCGCAGACCATCCTGCTGGACAGCTTCCCCAAGCGCCAGGCTGGGATGGTCACGTCGATCTTCGGCATGGCTGTCGTGATCGGCCCCGTCATCGGACCGACGGTGGGCGGGCTGCTGTCCGAGCTCTATAGCTGGCGCTGGGCGTTCTACATGGTGGTGCCGGTGGGGCTGCTGTCATTCGTCGGCTTGCGGCTCACCCTGCCTCCGGACGCCCCCACAGGACGCACGACACTGGACTGGACTGGTTTCCTGTCGCTGTCGGTGGCCATTGCCGGCGTGCAGCTTGTGCTCTCGCGGGGCCAGCGTCTTGACTGGTTCGAATCGCCCGAGATCGTCATCGAAGCCCTGGTCGCGGGGCTTGCCTTCTATGTCTTCCTGGCGCATAGCCTGACCGCGAAGTCACCGTTTCTGAACCTGCGCTTGCTGCTGGATCGCAACTATGCGCTGGGCCTGATCCTGGTGGCGATCTACGGCATGTTGAATTTCACGCCCATGGTGCTGCTGCCTCCGCTGCTGCAGCAGCACGCGGGATTTCCGGACCGGCTCATCGGCGAGGTGATCGCCGCCCGCGGCGTCGGCGCGACGTTCGGGTTCTTCCTGACCATCTTCATCGGCAGGCTCGATCCGCGCATCGGGCTGATCGGCGGCTTCGGCCTGCAGGTCGCTTCAGGCCTGTGGCTGATGAACATCAACCTCGAAGTGGACATGGGCACCTTGATGGCGAACAGCGTGCTGCAAGGGATCGCAGTCGGCGTGATCTGGGTGCCGCTGACGCTCGCCACCTTCGCCACGATCGAGACGCGCCATCTCGCGGAAACCACCGCCGTCTATCATCTGCTGCGCAATATCGGCTCAAGCTTCTTCATCTCGTTCTGCGTGGCCGAAATCGTGCGCGCGACCGGCGCCAACTATGGCCGCATGGTCGAACTGATCAACCCGTTCAATCCCGTGCTGTCGCTGCCTGTCGTGACCGGCGGCTGGTCCATCGACTCCGTCACCGGACTGGCGCGGCTGGCGAAGGAGATCAACCGTCAGGCAGCGATGATCGGCTATCTCAATGCCTTCGGCATGTACACGCTGGCCTCCGCCCTGGCCGTACCCGTCATCCTGTTCGTCGCCGGCCGTGCCCGGGCGCGGCACGTCTGAGAGCGGACCCTGGCTAGTGTGGTGTTCCAGAATTACCTCTGCCTACAGTGTTCCCCGTCATCCAGAGCGGTTGACGCACTGTTCCTCAAGCCGCGGGAGATCCCTCGCTGGCGCTCGGGATGATGGGGTGCTTGGGATGACAGAAGTTATCTACGGGCCACCACACTAGTCGCTACTGGCGTGCGCGGGCGCCGCTTCAATATCCTCGCTGGCGCGGCGCTGGCGTGCCAGGAAGGTGTAGACGGTCGGCACGACGAACAGCGTCAACACGGTGCCGAAGGTCATGCCGCCCACGATCACCCAGCCGATCTGGTGCCGGCTTTCCGCACCGGCGCCACCGGCAAGCGCCAGCGGCAAGGCGCCCAGCACCATGGCGCCGGTGGTCATCAGGATGGGCCGCAAGCGGATCACGGCCGCCTCGACCACCGCCTGATGGATGCTTTCGCCCAGCCGTTCGCGCCGCTGGTTGGCGAATTCCACAATCAGGATGCCGTGCTTGGTGATCAGGCCGATGAGGGTGACAAGGCCGATCTGGCTATAGATGTTCAGGGTGCAGCCCGCGAGGATAAGCGCGGCAAAGGCGCCCGTCATGGAGAGCGGCACCGAGATCATGATGATCAGCGGATCGGAGAAGCTCTCGAACTGCGCCGACAGGACCAGGAAAATGAAGGTCAGAGCCAGCAGGAACACGATCATCAGGCTGGCGCCCGATTCCTTGAACTCGCGCGATGAGCCGTCATAGTCGGTCTGGAAGTCGCGCGGCAGCGTCTCCCTGGCTTTCCGCTCGAGGTAGTCCAGCGCCTCGCCCAGCGAGTATCCGGGCGCCAGATTGGCGGTAATGGTAACCGAGCGAAGCTGCATGAAGCGGTTCAGCTCCTTGGGCGCCACCGTCTCGCCGACATCGACGATGTTGGAGAGCTGAACCATCTCGCCGCCGCGCGCACGGACATAAACCTGCGACAGGTCATGCGGGTTCTGACGATCGGCGCGCTCGACCTGCACGATGACGTCATACTGCTTGCCGTTCATGTTGAACCGGGTCACCTGGCGACCGCCGAACAGCGTCTCCAGCGTGCGTCCGGTCGCCTCCACCGAGATGCCCAGATCGGCAATCTTGTCCCGCTGCATGCGGATGTCGATCTGCGGCTTGTTGAGGCGCAGGTCATGGTCCAGCCCCGTCAGCCCGGGATTCTCGCGAATCACGTTCATCAGGCGCTCGACCTGCTCTTCGATTTCCTCGAAAGGCCGCGAGCTCAGAATGACGAACTCCACCGGCCGGCTGCGGAAGCTCTGGCCCAGCGACGGCGGGTTGTTCACGAAGGCGCGCACGCCGACAATCTTGTCTACGGCCGGACGGATCGATTCGGCGATCTCCTGCTGCTTGCGTTCGCGCTCGTTCCACGGCTTCAGCCGCATGAACGAGATCACGTCGGTAACCGTCGGCGAGCCGGCAACCGCATAGGTCGAGTGCACTTCCGGCAGGCTGAGACCGATCGGCTCGAATTCCTGCGCGTATCGACTCGAATAGTCGATGGTCGCTCCCTCCGGCGCCGTGCCGATCACCAGCAGCACGCCGCGGTCCTCGACGGGCGACAGCTCGGATTTCAGGTTGGCATAGAGCAAGGCGCCGCCGCCGATCGTGCCCAGCAGCAGCAGCACGATCACAGGGCGCGCGGCGAGGGCCGCCGTCAACGCGCTGCGATAGCCGCGTGCGAGCCCGTCAAACCCCCGTTCCAGCAGATTGTACAAGCGCCCATGCGACTCGTGCTCCCGCAGCAGCCGCGAGCACATCATCGGTGTCAGCGTCAGTGCGATGAAGCCGGAGATCAGCACGGCCCCCGCCAGCGTGAGCGCGAATTCGATGAACAATGTGCCGGTACGGCCCGGCGTGAAGGCCACCGGCGCATAAACTGCCACCAGGGTCAGGGTCATAGCCACGACAGCGAATACGATCTCGCCCGTGCCCTTAACGGCCGCCTGTATCGGCCGCATGCCCTCCTCGATATGGCGATGCACATTTTCCAGCACCACGATCGCATCATCGACGACCAGACCGATCGCCAGCACCATCGCGAGCAGGGTCAGCGTGTTCACAGTGAAGCCGAGCGCGAACATGATCGTGAACGTACCGATCAGCGACACCGGGATGGTCACCAGCGGAATGAGCGACGCGCGCACTGACCGCAGGAAAATAAGGATGACGATGACCACCAGCCCCAGCGCCTCGAGTATCGTCCAGAATACCGACTTTATGGACTCTTCGATGAACACCGAGGTGTCGTAAGCGACATCGATCTGCATGCCCTCCGGAAGACGTTCGCGCAGATCTGGCAGCCGCTCGCGTACCGCCCGCGCAACCTCCAGCGGATTGGCGGTCGCCTGTTTGACGATGCCGAGCGTGACGGCCGTGTGGCCGTTGTAGCGGGTGGTACGCCGCTCATCGACGGCGCCGATCTCCGCCCGTGCCACGTCGCCAAGCCGCACCAGGAAACCGGACGACTGCTTGACGATGATCCGCTCGAATTCCGCGGGCGTTACCAGGCCGGTGCGCGACAGAATCGTGAACTCCCGGTCGATGCTCTCGATCCGCCCGGAAGGAATCTCGACGTTCTGCTGGCGCAGCGCGCTCTCGATGTCCTGCACGGTCAGCCCGTAGGCGGCAAGCCGCGTACGGTCTATCCAGATGCGCATCGAGTAGCGGCGTTCGCCATAGATGTTGATGCCCGATACGCCGGGCAGGTTCTGCAGCTCCGGCTTCACATAGCGGTCGGCATAGTCGGAGATTTCCAGTGTCGTGTGACGCGAGCTGGTGAAAGGCAGGAACATGATCGGCCGTGCGTCCGCCTCGACCTTTGCGATCACCGGCTCCTCGATCTCGTCCGGCAATTTGCGCCGCACGCGAGCCACCCGGTCGCGTACATCGCTCGCGGCGACATCAGGGTCTACTCCCAGCCGGAAGCGCACCGTGATGTTGCTCTGCTCCGGCCGGCTCTTGGAGGTGAGCACGTCGATGCCCTCGATGCCGGCGATCGACTCCTCCAGCACCTGGGTCACCTGCGCCTCGATGATCTCCGGGCTGGCGCCGCGGTAGACTGTCTGGATCGAGACGATCGGCTCGTCGATGTTGGGGTACTCGCGCACCGCGAGACGCTGGAAGGACACTACGCCCAGCAGCACCAGCATGAGGCTGAGCACGGTGGCGAACACCGGGCGACGGATACAGAGGTCGTAGATGCCCACCGCGCTTGATCCCGTGACTTTCCGGCGCCCTCCGGCGCCCGGAACCGCCAATCGTCACCCTAGCGCGAATTTCCGCGAGTGGCCATGCCCTGCCGGCAGGGCTCTCAGGCCCGTGACCTTTCGGCGCGCTCCTTCAGGGCCGCGTTCATCGCTTCAAGTCCGGTTCGCGTGGCGTTGAGCGTACCGCGCACCAGCCCGACCAGCAGGCCGGAGAACGTCTCTCCCTGAATGAAATGCACGGTCCCGCTGCGGTCCTCGATTCGGAAGAAGTGCTCGCCGTCGAACAGGCCGGGCACCAGCAGCCGCCCGCGCCAGCGCAGTTCGCGGTCCGGCTCGGCCACGAGAACGGTGGGCCGGAACATCAGGGCGCGCTTGCCGGGTGGCTGGATGTGCACCTCGAGCCAAGCCCCGGCGGCCGCCTTGCCATAGGCCGAGACGATGAAAGGATTCCACGAGGGATAGGCCGGGAAATCGGTGAGAATGCTCCAGACGCGCTCCGGCGGCGCCATGATGTCGATGGCGGTCTCGATGTGGCGCTGGAACATGGATGCGCCAGGGGCGGTTCAGGCCGCCTTCACCCCCGCACCTACCGCCAGCTTTGCCTGGGTCTTGGCCTTGACCTCGTCGACGCTCACACCGTCAGCCAGCTCAACGAGCGTCACACCGCCGTCGCCGTGCTTGTCGACATCGAATACGCCCAGCTCGGTGATTACCCGGTCGACGACGCGCGCGCCGGTCAGCGGCAGGGTGCATTTTTTCAGAAGCTTCGACTGCCCGTCCTTGGAGACATGCTCCATCACGACAATGACGCGCTTGACCCCGGCCACGAGATCCATGGCGCCGCCCATGCCCTTGACCATCTTGCCGGGGATCATCCAGTTGGCGAGATCGCCATTCTCGGCCACTTCCATCGCGCCCAGGATCGACAGGTCGATATGGCCGCCGCGGATCATCGCAAAGGAGTCGGCCGAGGAGAAGTAGGCCGTTCCCTTGACTTCAGTGACGGTCTGCTTGCCGGCATTGATGATGTCGGGATCAACCTCGTTCTCCAGCGGGAAAGGCCCCACACCCAGCATGCCGTTCTCGCTTTGCAGCGTCACGTCCATGTCCTCGGGCACGTAGTTCGACACCAGGGTCGGGATGCCGATACCGAGGTTCACGTAGAATCCGTCCTGCAGCTCCCTGGCGGCGCGGGCTGCGATCTGGTCGCGATTCCAGGCCATGTCTGCCTCCTTGAATGTTGCCGGCGAAATCAGCCGGTCGCCGTCACGCCGCCTTGCGGATCGTACGCTGCTCGATCTTCTTCTCGTAGGGCGCGCCACAGATCAGCCGCTTCACGAAGATGCCGGGCGTGTGCACGTGGTCCGGGTCGATGGCGCCGGCCGGTACGACCTCCTCGACTTCGGCGATGGTGATGCGCGCGGCCGTGGCCATCATCGGATTGAAGTTCCGCGCTGCCTTGCGATAGACGAGATTGCCGGCGGTATCGGCTTTCCATGCCTTCACCAGCGACAGGTCGGCGAACAGGCCGGTTTCCATCACGTAGCTGCGGCCGTTGAACTCGCGCACTTCCTTGCCTTCGGCGATGATGGTGCCGACGCCGGTGGGCGTGAAGAACGCAGGGATGCCTGCACCGCCGGCACGAATCCGCTCCGACATGGTGCCCTGCGGATTGAACTCCAGCTCCAGCTCCCCCGCCAGGTATTGCTGGGCGAAGATCTTGTTCTCGCCGACATAGGACGAAATCATCTTTTTGATCTGCCGCGTTTCGAGCAGCAATCCGAGCCCGGCCCCGTCGACGCCCGCGTTATTGCTGACGCAGGTCAGGTTCTTCACGCCGGAGTCGCGCAGCGCCAGGATCAGCTTCTCCGGGATGCCGCAAAGCCCAAAGCCGCCGCACATGACCATCATGCCGTCGCGGACCACGCCTTCGAGCGCGGATTTGGCGTCCTTGTAGACCTTGTTCGCCATATCGGGACCTGTGCCTCTTGCGCATGCTGCGCTGCATCACGGGTTTTATGGCGCGGAACGAAGGGAAGTCAATGCGAGCGCCCCGGCCGCGGGCCAACTTGGTGCTCGTCTTCGGATGCCCGCACCGCCATCATCCTCCGGCGTCGGGAAGTCGGGAGAACAGAGAATGCCGGGTGCGCTGGACGGGCTGAAGATCGTGGACATGACCGTAGTGGCGCTGGGTCCCTACGCCACAATGCTGCTGGCCGAGCAGGGCGCCGAGGTGATCAAGGTGGAGCCGCCAGAGGGCGACACCACGCGCCACCAGGGTCCCTCCAAGGCCAATCCCGGCATGGGCGCCCATCATATGTTCGTCAACCGGGGCAAGCGTTCGCTGTGTCTGGACCTGAAGCAGCCTGACGCGCGCGCGGCGCTACTGAAGGTGATCGCTGGTGCCGATGCCCTCATCTACTCCATCCGGCCACAGGCCATGGCCCGCCTGGGGCTCGGCTACGACGAGGTCCGCCGAGTCAACCCGGGCATCTGCTACGTCGGCGCCTGCGGCTATACCTCCGATGGCCCTTATGGCCATCTGCCCGCCTACGACGATGCGATCCAGGCCCTGTCCGGCGTGGCCTCGCTGATGGCGACCGGCGACGGCATCCCGCGCTATGCACCCACCGTGATGGCCGACAAGACCGTCGGGCTGACCCTGGCCTATGCGGCGCTCTGCGCCCTGATGCATAAGGTCCGCACCGGCCAGGGCCAGAAGGTCGAGGTGCCGATGTTCGAGACCATGACCACCTGGCTGATGCTCGAGCATCTGTGGGAGCGCACGTTCCGCGATGATGGTCCGCTCGGCTACCCGCGCGCGCTGACCCGCAGCCGCAAGCCCTATCGCGCCAGCGACGGCTGGCTGGCGATCCTGCCCTACACCGACCGCCACTGGCAGCGGTTCTTCGAGATTGCCGGAAAGCCCGAGGTGATGGCGCAGCCCCGTTTCGCGACCATGAACGAGCGCAGCCGGCATGTCGAAGAGCTCTACGCCCTGATCGACAGCCTGGCGCCGCAGAAGACGGTGGCCGAATGGATGGCGGCGCTGGAAGCGGCCGAGGTGCCGTGCATGCCGGTGAAATCCCTTGATGACCTGTTCGACGACCCGCATCTCAGATGGCGCGGCCTGTTCCAGAAGACGCGCCACCATAGCGAAGGCGAGATCACCACACTGGCGCCGCCCGTCATCTTCAGCGCCACCCCCTCAACACAGGGCCGCGGCGCGCCGCTGCTGGGCGAAGATTCGGCCGCCGTGCTGCGTGAAGCAGGCGTAGCCGAGGACGACATCCGCGCGCTCAAACGCAAGGGCGCGATGGTCGATCCCTCCAGGGCGCAGTCATGAAGGACACCCCGACCACTACCCAAACGCCCGTCGTCAGCTTCGCTGATATCGAGGCTGCGGCGGGTCTGCTGGCCGGACGCGTGGCGCGTACGCCGACTCTGCTTTCGCGTACGCTGTCGCAGGAGCTGGGCTGCACCGTCTGGGTCAAGTTCGAGAACCTGCAATTCACCGCCTCCTTCAAGGAGCGCGGCGCGCTGGTGAAGCTGGCCGGCCTGTCAGCCGAGGAGCGCCGTCGCGGCGTAATCGCCATGTCGGCCGGCAACCATGCGCAGGGCGTCGCCTATCATGCCGGCAAGCTCGGCATCCCCGCGACCATCGTGATGCCCTCGTTCACGCCCTACACCAAGGTGCGCCACACGCAGGGCCATGGCGCCCGCGTGGTGCTGCACGGCGATACGCTGGCCGAAGCCGGCGACGAGGCGCGCCGCCTGGCGCAGGCCGAGGGGCTGGTGTTCGTCCATCCCTACGATGATCCCGCGATCGTGGCCGGCCAGGGCACGGTAGCGCTGGAGATGCTGCAGGACGCGCCCGGCATTGACACGCTGGTGGTGCCGGTAGGCGGCGCCGGGCTGATCTCGGGCTGCGCCGTGGCCGCAAAGGCAATCACGCCTGCCATACGCATGGTCGGTGTCGAGACGGCAGGCTATCCCGCGCTCTACCAACACCTGCACGGCCAGCCCGTGACGGTAGGCGGCGAAACCATCGCCGAGGGCATCGCGGTACGCGACACTGGTGCGCTGCCCATGGCGATCTGCCGGCGGCTGGTCGACGAGGTGGTGCTGGTCGACGAGGAGCACATCGAGCGCGCCATCGTGATGTTCCTCGAAATCGAGAAGACCGTCACCGAGGGCGCCGGCGCCGCCGGGCTGGCCGCCATCCTGGCGCAACGCGAGGCCTTCGCCGGCCGCACCGTCGGCGTCGTGCTGACTGGCGGCAATATCGACACCCGGCTGCTGGCCTCGATCCTGATGCGAGGGCTGGTGCGCGACGGCCGCATCGTGCGCCTGCGCATCAAGATCAATGACCGACCCGGCGCGCTCGCGGCCGTGGCCACGCAGATCGGCCTTACCGGCGGCAATATCATCGAGGTGCAGCACCAGCGCCTGTTTGGCGGCGTCGCCGCCAAGGGCGCCGAGCTCGACATCATCCTGGAGACGCGCGACCGCGCCCATGTGCGGGAGATCATGGAGGCGCTCGCCAGCCACGGTTACAAGGTGAAGCTGCTGGAAGGCGCCGCGGAGGGGTAGTCCGGACCTGCGAAGATGCGCCGCTGGAGTGAGGCGCCGCCAGCGGTTATAGAGCGGCCGCCCTCTCGTCCGCCGCTGCCGGAAGCCGCCATGTCCAGCCCTGCCCAGTATATTCCCTCTCCCACCCCCGATCTGGCGAAGATCGGCCGCGCGCTGATCTCCGTGTCGGACAAGACGGGGCTGGTGGCGTTCGGCCGCTTCCTCGCCGGGCGCGGGGTGGAAATCCTCTCCACCGGCGGTTCGGCGAAGGCGTTGCGCGAAGCCGGCGTGGACGTCACGGAGGTGTCCGACCACACCGGCTTCCCTGAAATCATGGACGGCCGGGTGAAGACCCTGCAGCCGGCGATCCATGGCGGCATCCTCGGCCGGCGCACGGACAAGACCCACGCCACCCAGATGGCGCAGCACGACATCGCCCCCATCGATCTGGTGGTGGTGAACCTCTATCCGTTCGAGGAGACGGTGGCACGGGGTGCCGATTTCGCCACCTGCATCGAGAACATCGACATCGGCGGTCCTGCCCTGATCCGCGCCGCAGCCAAGAACCATGACTTCGTGGCGGTCCTGGTTGACCCCGGCGATTACGCTGCGGTGCAGGCCGAGATGGAAGCCAATGACGGCGCCACGACGCTGGCACTGCGGCGCCGGCTGGCCGCGGCCGCCTATGCCCGCACCGGCAGTTACGATGCAGCCATCGCGCAATGGTTCGGCCAACAGCTCGACCAGCCCTTCCCTCAGCGGCTGGCGATCGGCGGCAGCCTCGTGCAGACCCTGCGCTATGGCGAGAACCCGCACCAGCGCGCCGCCTTCTACAGCGACGGCAGCCGCCGGCCGGGCATCGCCACGGCACGCGTGGTGCAAGGCAAGGAGCTCTCGTACAACAACCTTGCCGACACGGAAGCAGCCTACGAAGCCGTGGCCGAGTTCGAGCAGCCGGCCGTGGTGATCATGAAGCACGCCAACCCCTGCGGCGTCGCCATCGGGCCGGATCTGAAGAGCGCCTGGCATCGGGCTTTTGCCTGCGATCCTGTTTCGCCCTTCGGCGGCATCGTGGCAGTGAACCGCACGCTGGATGCCGCGGTCACCGAGGAGCTGGCCAAAATCTTTCTTGAGGTGATCATCGCGCCCGACGCCACGCCCGAGGCGCTGGCCATCCTTGCCAGACGCAAGAACGTGCGGCTGCTGCTGGCAGGCGGCCTGCCCGATCCCGACGCGCCGCGCATGACCTTCAGGAGCGTCGCCGGCGGCATGCTGCTTCAGACCGCAGATGGCGGCCGCATTTCACGCGAGGCCTTGAAGGTGGTGACGAAGCGTGCGCCGACGCCAAGGGAGCTGGATGACCTGCTGTTCGCCTTCCGCGTCTGCAAGCACGTCAAGAGCAACGCCATCGTCTATGCGAAAGACGGCGCGACAGTGGGAATCGGCGCCGGCCAGATGAGCCGGGTCGACTCCAGCCGCATTGCCGCCTGGAAGGCCGAGGAGGCCAGCAAGGCCGCTGGGCTCTCCCAGAGCCTCGCGAAGGGCTGCGTCGGCGCCTCGGATGCCTTCTTTCCCTTCGCCGATGGGCTGCTGGCCATCGCCGATGCCGGCGCCACGGCGGTCATCCAGCCGGGCGGCTCAATGCGCGATGCCGAGGTGATCGCCGCCGCCGACGAGCGGGGGCTGGCCATGGTATTCACCGGCATGCGGCATTTTCGGCATTAAGTCGCTGTTTTAGAATGCTGATTGCCGGTCTATAGCAACTTGCCGGACCAGTTCCCATATTGTTCAGTGTCTGCTAGATTGGCAGCGCCTGAAACCGCACCGGACGTGAGCATGAGCGCCGAGCACGCCTCGCCCTCACCCTGCAACGCCAGCAAGGCGGCCATTATCGCTGCGGCCGAGAAGTTCGCCTGCGATGCGGGTCTGCAGCCGGGTGAGCCGCTGGAGCCGCTGGTCGAGCGGCTGGGCGGCAAGGTCTGCTACAAGCCGCTGGACGACGCGGATTTCGACGACGGCTCCATTGTCGTGGAGTGCCAGGGCAGGTTCACCATTACGCTCCCTGCCTATACTGGCGCAGCACGCGACCGCTTCACGATCGCCCACGAGCTTGGCCATTACTTCCTGCATTTCCCGCGCTGCTGCGCGCCCATGGCCGCCAAGCGGTACGGCAGCGATCGGGTGGAGTGGGAAGCCAACTGGTTCGCGGCCGGCCTGCTGATGCCGTCGGCGCAGTTCCGCGAAGCCTGGCAGGCCTGGAACGGCCACGCGGAGAAGATCGCAGCCCTGTTCGGCGTCTCGACCCGCGCCGCGACGATCCGGGCGAAGGGCCTCGGGCTGGTCTGACACCCCTCACCCGCGTCCTTTTATGCCGGAGCCGTACGATTTCCTGACGCCGCGGCTTCGGCTGTTCCTCAGCTTCGACATCCAGGGCTCGACGTCGTTCAAGTATCAGCCGGCCTCCGACAAGATCGAGGCGTGGCTGCCGATCATTCACTGGTTCTACATCGAGACGCAGGCGGCGGTGGCGCGAAGCTGGCTGCGCGTCTCCGACCGCTACCGCCATGACCTGCCGGAGGCGACACCGGGGCCCGAGCCGGTATTCTGGAAGTCCGCCGGCGATGAGCTGCTGTTCGTCAAGGAGATCACCCATCCGCTGCAGTGCCTGAGTGCCGTGCTGGCGTTCAAGGATGTGCTGGCGCAGCAGGATGACGATTTGCAGCGGCGCAGCGGCGGACGCCTGCGTCTGAAGGCAACAGCATGGCTGGCGGGCTTTCCCAACATGAACAAGGAGATCCCGCTGGTCGGCTCCTATGCGGCGGAAGGCGAGTCGCAGGACGACGCGACCCTGCTGCGCATCGCGCGCTTCGAGCGGGATACCCTGCCGCACCAGCGCGACTTCGTCGGTCCCTCGATCGATCTCGGCTTCCGCCTGACGGAGCTGGCCTCGCCGCGCCGCTTCGTTGTCTCGGTGGAGCTCGCCTACGTGCTGGCGGACATGATGGTGCGCTACCACCTGATGGACCGCCTCAACCTGCAGGTCGATGAGGGACGGGTGCTGCGCGGCATCCTGAACGACAGCGAGTATCCGCTGATCTGGATCGACGCGCTGGCGCACAGGCCGGCCCGCGACAGCTTCGAAAGGCTGCTGAGCCGCAGCACCTGTAACGCCGGTGTCCTGTGCGACATGTGCCACCAGTTCATCGCCAGCCAGCCCATCCTCGTCATGCCCTACGTGGTGGTCGGCCAGCGGTGCCTCTATGGCAGCGTGCCGCCGGAGCACAGCGAAAAGCTGGACACCATGCGCCGCCGCATCGCGCAGGAACTCGACAAGGAAGCGCAGTTCGAGCGCGATCAGGCAGGCGGAGAGGGCGCCGGGACACTCGATCCCGACCTGTCGAAGAACCTGGAGGAACAGGCAGCAAAGGTCCGCAGCGGAACCGCCGGAACGGGCCGGGAATCGCCGTAGGTCATGGCAAAGGCACCCGGGCATCCCCATCTTCGCCGGGTATGCCTGACGACGTGCAGCCGTCCCGCCTTCCACAGCCGCGTTTCGATGCCGATGCGCGGCCGGCACATCACACGCGGCGCGGCTTTCGCAACCCGCCCGGCAGCGCACCGGATCACGGCGGGCTGGGTCATCTCTGGGTGATCCTGCGCTATCTCTGGCTGACCCGTCATGTGCCGCGGCGGCCGGCCGTACCTGAAGGGTTTGTCCTGTCGCGCGGCGCCGTGCGCGAAGGCTTGCGCCGCCATCAGGGCCGAGACAGCGTCACCTGGCTGGGTCACGCCTGCTTTCTGATCCGGCTCGACGGACGCACAATCCTCACCGATCCGTTTCTTGCCGACTACGCGGCCCCGATCGAAGGCTTCGGTCCTCGCCGCTACACGCCGCCGGCCCTTGCGGTCAGCGATCTGCCGGCGCTCGACGTCGTGCTGATCTCGCACAACCACTACGATCATTTCGACGTTGCCACACTTTCGGACCGGCGCTTCCCGCGCAACGCACGCGTCGTCGTGCCGCTCGGCATGGGCCCGCGGCTGCTCGAGCTGGGCTACGACGTCACCGAAGTCGACTGGCATCACACGGTCATGCTTGGTCGAAGCGGCAACGCGCCGCTGCGGGTGACTGCGACGCCGGCCGTTCACTTCTCGGGGCGCGGCCTGTTCGATCGCAACCGCACGCTATGGTGTGGCTTTGCGCTGGAGGGTGGCGGCAGACGTCTCTACTTCGGCGGCGACAGCGCATTCGGCCCCGTCTTCGCCGAGATCGGCCAGCGCCATGGTCCCTTCGATCTCGCGATCCTGGGCATCGGTGCCTACGAGCCGCGGCCGATCTTCCGGCGTAGCCATGCCACGCCTGAGGAGGCGGTCGAAATGGCGCGCATGCTGGGGGCACGCAGTATCGCCGGCATGCACTACGGCGCCATCGTGCTGTCGGGCGAGCCCGCCTTCGAGCCGCCGCGCCGCTTGCGCACGGCCGCCCGCGCTGCCGGATATGCCGACGAGGACATCTGGGCGATGCGGCTGGGCGAAACCCGAGCGCTTTGAATCAACGCCCCAGCTCCTTCCGGACGATCGCGGCGCCGGCGGCGAGTGCGCGCAGCTTGGCGTAGGCGACGTCGCGGGCCATCGGCGCCATGCCGCAATTGGTGCAGGGCTGGATGCGCTCGGCATCCACGTGCTTCATGGCCGCACGGATCGTGGCTGCGACCTGCTCCGGCGTTTCGACGGCATCGTTCGCCACGTCGATCGCCCCTACAAGCACGGTCTTTGTCCGCAGCAGCCCGATCAGCTCCAGCGGTACCCGCGCGTTGGCGCATTCCAGCGACACCTGGTCGATGCGGCTGCGGTCAAGATGCGGAAAGGTGCGCTCGTATTGCCGCCACTGCTCGCCCAGCGTCGCCTTCCATTTGATGTTGGCCTCGATGCCATAGCCGTAGCAGATGTGCACGGCCGTCCTGCACGTCAGGCCCTGGGCCGCCCGGTGCAGTGCCTCGATGCCCCATTCCGGCACCTCGTCGAGGTAGACGTTGAACGCCGGCTCGTCGAACTGCACGACATCGACGCCGATCTCCTGAAGCTCCAGCGCCTCCTCGTTGAGCAGCGCTGCGAAGGCGAATGCCATCTCAACCTTGTCGCGATAGTGCTCGTTGGCGAGCGTATCGACGATGGTCATCGGCCCCGGCAGGGTGAATTTCAGCTTGCGCGTGGCAGCCGCGCGCGCCGCCCGCGCTTCTACGGCATGCACAGATTTCCGCCGCCTCAACGCGCCGATGACGGTAGGGCAATCGGCCTCGTAGCGATTGTTGCGGATGCCAATGCGCTTCTTGCGCGCGAAATCGACGCCATCGATCTCCGCCAGGAAACCGTGGACGAAGTGTTGCCGCGCCTGCTCGCCGTCGCTCACGATATCGAGCCCGCAGCGCTGCTGCTCGACGACGGACAGGGTCGTCGCATCAAGCTTCGCCTCCTGCAGCGGCTCGCCCCCCAGCGTCCAGGGCGCCCATAGCACGCCGGGCTGCGCCAGCCACGACGGCTTGGGCAGGCTGCCGGCCAGGGTCGTCTCGAGCATCGTCTGCCTCCCTTGTATGCAGCGACGTTAGCACGTCTTGCCTCTGGTGACCGGGGCGCCCGGAACCGGGACGACCAAAAGTGCGTTCCCGTCAAGCCAACGCACGAAGGTATCGAACATGGGCCGCGCAGCGATTCTGTGGCTTCTTGGCGTGCCGATCCCCATCATCCTGTTGATGTGGGGTTGTGGCTGGCTGAGCTAGGCCACATCAGTCCGGCCAATCGCACGCGCAAAGCGTCCGGGCGCCATGCCGAACCGGCGCTTGAGGTGGCGTGTGAGATGGCTCTGGTCGGCAAAGCCGGCGGCGAGTGCGGCTTCGGCCGCCGGCACGCCGGCCGCGAGATAATGGCGTGCACGCGTCAAACGCCGTTCGAGGAGCCAGGCGTGTGGCGACACGCCGTAGGCCCCGCGAAAGGCGCGGCACAAGGCGAAGCGGCTGAGCCCGGCGATCGACGCCAGCTCATCCAGCGACCATGAGCGATCGGGGGCATCCGCCAGCGCTTCACGCGCCATTCTCAAGCGATCCAGTGCTGCACCAGAAAATCGGACGCGATCGCCCGCGAGGGCGCGCCAGAGTGCGACCAGCGCATCGTCCTGGCGCAACGTCTCGCCGCTGCTGTCATGCCCGAGCGCCGACCACAGGAAGCCGAACGCGTGCTGCAAGCGGGCATCGAACAGCACTGGCTTTGCCGCGAACGGCAAATGCGGACCAAGGCCTGCTTCGCGCAACAGGTCGGAACCGTAGCCGGGATCGAGATAGACGATCCGGTAGGCAAAGCCTCGCCGCCACCGCATTCGCCGTCATGCGCTTC
The DNA here is from genome assembly GCA_003574685.1 of Rhodospirillaceae bacterium SYSU D60007. Taxonomy (GTDB): domain Bacteria; phylum Pseudomonadota; class Alphaproteobacteria; order Reyranellales; family Reyranellaceae; genus Vineibacter. Next base: position 34,046 of record QOCQ01000008.1, on the reverse strand, counting down.
GCCAGGATGCAGCACGATCATGCCGCCGGGCGTGCTGTCATGCTGCCGGCCGCGGTAGCGGAAGCGCTGCACGCCGCCGTCGGTCTGGCCCACGGCCAGCGTGTCATGGGGTGCCGGTCGAAGGCGTGGCCTGCGAAGAACGCCTGCAAGGTTTCGATGCCGCGCCGCGGCTGGCGGTAGCATACCCAGTCGGTGGTGCGTGTCAGCATTGCCAGCCCCTGCATCCGCAAGAACGTACAAGAGCGCATAGCCGGCCGCAGTTAATTCCGGAGCCGCAGCCTCAGGGGTTCACCATGCAGTTCGATACCAAGATCGCCATCGCCGTGCATCAGGAGATCGCCACCTGGCAGAAGCTCAACGTCGCGGCCTTCCTGACCAGCGCCGTCGTTGGCGGCAATCCGGCACTGATCGGCGACGCCTATCACGACGCGTCCGGCAACATCTATCTCGCCATGTCGCGCCAGCCGATCCTGATATTTGCCGGCACCAGTGAGGACCTGAAGGCAGCGCATCGCCGGGCGCTGGAGCGCAACGAACGGATCGCAATCTACACGCGAGAGCTGTTCGCCACCGGTCACGATGCCGCCAACCGCGCCGCAGTCGCATCCGTCGCCGCAGAGGGGCTCGACCTCGTGGGCGTGGCACTCCACGCCGATCGCAAGGTGGTCGACAAGGTCTTGAAGGGAATGAAATTGCATCCCTGACGTATGATCTGCCGCGGCCTCATTTCACGCGAAGGTCACCATCGCCTCCCGCGGCGGCCCGTCGCAGCAAGCTGGATTTGGGTTGGGCCTGGAAACACGTAGTGGACATCCGAGTACGCCTGGAGGGCGAGATGCCCAGTCGGAAGCCTATCCGCAGCCTTGTCGCAGGCGGTGTGATCGCCGCACTGGCCGGCGGTATCGTTTGGTTGGACAGCGACGGGACGGTGGCACCCGTTGCGCGCGCCGCGGACTGGTTCAACCCGCCGGTATCGTCGGCCGCACGCAGCACACCGGCCGTCGGGCCCGATTTTTCCGGGATCGTCGAACACTACGGCCCGGCGGTTGTAAATGTGTCGGTCGAGGGCAACGGGCCTCCTGCCGAGGGCGAGACAAAGGCGCCCGCCTCGCCACGCGCGGGCCAGACGCCTGTCTTCGGGTTGGGCTCGGGCTTCATCATCAGGCCGGATGGCGTGATCCTGACCAGCGCGCACGTAATCGCCGGTGCTTCTGCAGTGACTGTACGACTGAGCGATCAGCGCACGTTCGCCGCCGAGATTGTTGGTCTCGATCGACCCGCCGACGTGGCGGTCCTCAAGATCGACGCCCGGGATCTGCCAACTGTTGCGATCGGCGATGCCAGCGACATTCGCGTGGGAAGCTGGGTGCTGGCGATCGGCTCGCCCTATGGCTTCGACAGCACCGCCACGGCCGGCATCGTCTCGGCGGTGGCGCGGAACCTGCCACGCCAGCCCTACGTGCCGTTCATACAGACCGATGTGCCGGTGAACCCCGGTAATTCCGGCGGGCCGCTGTTCAGCGTGGACGGCGAAGTGGTGGGGATTAACGCGCAGATTTACAGCGACACCGGTGGCTTTCAGGGGCTCTCGTTCGCGGTGCCGATCGATGTCGCGATGAAGGTGGCTGAAAAGCTGTTGGCGCAGGGCGAGGTCCGTCGAGGCTGGCTCGGCGCCGCCGTGCAGGAGGTGACGCAACCCCTTGCGGAGGCGTTCCGGCTGCCCAACCCGGCCGGCGCGCTCGTCAACAGCGTGCAGAAGGATGGGCCGGCGGCGAAGGCCGGATTGCGCACAGGCGATGTCGTTCTGAAAATCGATGGAACGCCGGTACAGCGGGCCACGGAGCTTCCACCGCGCATCGCCGATATTGCGCCGGGTACCCGCGTGTCGCTGCAGGTCTGGCGTCAGGATCGGCCAGCGACGCTGGAGGTGGAAGTCGGCGAACTGAAACTGCCGCCGCTCCCCCAAGCCTCCAGGCCTGCAGCAAACGACGAAGGTCTGGGCCTTTCAGTGCGGCCACTATCGCCGCGCGAAGCGCGCGCCATCAAGGAAAGCAGCGGACTGGTGGTCGAAGCCGTGTCGGGTCCTGCCGCACACGCCGGCATGCAGCCGGGCGACGTCATTCTGGCCGTCAATGGCGAGGCGGTGAGCACCGTCGAGAAGCTACGCGCCCTCGCGCGCAAGAGCGGCAATCGCGCGGCGCTGCTGGTGCGGCGCGGCGAGGAAAAGGTCTTCCTGCCGCTCAGCCTGGGCTAACGATCATTCCGCGGCCTGCGCCCGCGAAATCGGCGCGATGATCGCCTTGCGCGCCACCATGGCGTCAATCTCGGCGGAGGAGTAGCCCACCTCGCCCAGGATGTCCCGGGTATGCTCGCCGATATGCGGCGCGTGATGACGAACCGGGTCCTCGCGCGCCGGCGGCAGGCCGGGGATATTGGCGACCGGCAGGCGCGCGAAACCGTCCTGTTCGATCCAGTCCACGGCGCCGGTTTCCTTGACGTGCGGATGGTCGAGATAGTCGGAGTAGTTGGCCACGCGTTCGCAGAACACCTCGTTGGGCTGCAGCAGCGCGATCCACTCCTCCGTCGTGCGCGTCGGCATCGTCTCGTTGAGCGCTTTCGCGATCTTCGGCGCGTTGCGGATACGGCTCTCGTGTGTCTGGAGGTCTGGATCGTTCGCCACGTCCTCGCGGCCGATCAACTCGAAGAGCTTGCGGAAGTGATGCGGGCGCATGGCGCTCAGCATCATGTAGCCGTTGCTTGTCTTGTAGCTGCCGGCCGGCATGTAGAGCGGCTGCGGATTGCCGTTCGAGAACACCCATTCCATCAGCTTGGCGCCCTGGTACGCCGCGGCGGCACGCATCAGGCTGGAGTCGATGTAGCTGCCTTCGCCAAAACGGAACTGCCGCAGGATGGCGGTCGACAGCGCCTGGAACGTGTAGAGGCCGGTGGTGACATCGACCGCGATCATGCCCTGGCGCCACGGCGTGCCGTCGGGCAGCTTGTTCATCACCATCATGCCGCTGAAGGCCTGGATGAGGCCGTCGACGGTCGGCCGCTTGCTGTAAGGACCAGTCTGGCCGAAGCCCGACACCGAGCAATAGACGACGCCCGGATTGATCTTCTTCATGTCCTCGTAGCCGAAACCAAGCCGGCCGATCACGCCCGGCCGAAAGCTTTCGACCACCACCGCCGCCTTCGCGGCGATCCGCCTTACCGCCGCGATGCCGTCGGGTGATTTCAGGTCCAGCGCAATGGAGCGCTTGCCGCGGTTGAACGCGACGGAGTGCGCGCAGTGGTCGCCCTTCAGCTCGCCCAGCCCGCGACCCCAGTCGCCTTCGAGCGGCTCGATCTTGATGACATCGGCGCCGTGCAGGGCCAGCAGCATGGTGGCGTGCGGGCCGGCGACGCCCTGGCTGAAGTCGAGAACCGTGAGGCCGGAGAAGGCCAGGCGATCCGTCATTGTCGGGCGATCCATGGTGGTTAAGGCAGAGCGTTGGCTAAACGATTGTTTACCAGCCGTCCACAGGCAAGCGCTGCCCTCCATGGCAAGGGTGCCATGCGGCGGGGCGGTTTTTCTGCGTCAGACTGGCGCCGTCTTGCCTTTGAAGCCGCAGATATCCGCCACCACGCAGGTCGGACAGGCGGGCACGCGCGCCTTGCAGACGTAACGGCCGTGCAGGATCAGCCAGTGATGGGCATGACGCAGGTACCTTGCTGGCGTCCGCTTCAGCAGCTTCTGCTCGACTTCCAGCGGCGTCTTGCCCGGCGCGAGGCCAGTGCGGTTGGCGACGCGGAAGACGTGCGTATCCACGGCGATCGTGGGCTCGCCGAAGGCGATATTGAGAACCACGTTGGCTGTCTTGCGGCCGACGCCGGGCATGGCTTCCAGCGCCGCCCGGTCGTGCGGCACTGGCCCGCCATGCTTCTCGATCAGGATCTTCGAGAGCGCGATGACGTTCTTCGCCTTGCCGCGATAGAGCCCGATGGTCTTGATGTAGCGGATCAGCCCTGCCTCGCCGAGATCAAGCATTTGCTGTGGCGTTTTCACCGTGGCGAACAGCGGTCGCGTCGCCTTGTTGACGCCGGCGTCAGTAGCCTGCGCCGACAGCACGACCGAGACCAGCAACTGATAGATGTTGCCGTGCTCCAGCTCGCCCTTCGGCTCGGGGTCGCGCTCCTGAAGGCGCCGGTAGAACGCCTCGACCTGCTCGGACTTGAGCTGGGCCATTCCTCCCCCCACGCAGCCATCCCGTGCAAGACACCCGACCCGTGGCAGGCGGGCTTGATGGGGGCTAAGGTGTAGCGATGAGCGAGGCAGCCGCACAAGCCATCCATTTCGACGCCACCCTGGTACCGCACCGCAGCCTCTCGCGGCGGGGGTTCCGTCTGCTCATCGGTGCGCTGGTGGCGGCCAACCTGATGATCGGAGTCCCCGTCTTCCTGCTGGGCGCCTGGCCGGTGGTCGGCTTTATGGGGCTGGACGTGGCACTGGTGGCCATCCTGTTCCGCCTCAACTACCGGAGCGGCCGGCTGACAGAAACGCTGCGTCTCACCGACAGCACTTTGACCGTGACGCGCATCGATCCCGAGGGACTGATCGAAGAAGCGCGGCTGGATCCCTATTGGCTGCGCGTCGACATGGACGACCCCCCGGAGCACGACAGTCATCTGACACTGATCTCGCGGGGTACGCGCCTTGTGGTCGGGCGCTTCCTGGCGCCCGACGAACGACTGGAACTGGCCCAGGCGTTGCGGGCCGCCCTGGCCCGCGCCCGCACGCCCGTCTATGACCATCGATGGGACTGAGCGCGCCGGCAGCTGATACGATCTACGCCCTGGCAACCGGTCTGGCGCCACGCCGCGGCGGTGCCGGCGTCGCGGTGATCCGGCTGTCCGGGCCGCGCGCCGACGACGCCTTTATGTTCCTCACCGAGCCGGGCGCCTTTGAGCGTGGCCATTCGGCGCGCGACCCGGCATTGCCGCCGCTGCGCCGGCCGGTGCTGCGGCCCTTCCTCGATCCTGCGACCGGCGAGGTCATCGACCGCGGACTGGCGATGCGCTTTGCCGCGCCGCGCTCCTATACCGGCGAAGACGTGGTCGAGTTCCATCTACACGGTGGCCGGGCCGTGATCGAGGCGGCCCTCGCAGCAATCGCCCGGCTGGGTTTCTGCCGTCTGGCCGAGCCGGGCGAATTCACCCGCCGCGCCTTCGAGCACGGCAAGCTCGACCTCACCGAGGCAGAGGCGGTGGCCGACCTCGTCTCGGCCGAAACCGCCGCCCAGCGGCGCCAGGCGCTGCGCCAGTTCGATGGCGCCCTGGGACGGCTCTACGAGGACTGGCGCACCACGCTGCTGCGGGCGCTCGCGCATCTGGAAGCCGATATCGACTTTCCCGACGAGGATTTGCCGCAAGGTGTTGCGGCCGCCGTACGCCCTGACCTCGTGGCGTTGCGCAGCGCCATCGCGCAGCATCTCGATGATCATCGCGGTGAGCGGCTGCGCGAAGGCATTTCCATCGCCATCGTGGGCCCGTCGAATGCCGGCAAGTCCTCGCTGCTGAACGTGATCGCACGGCGCGATGCAGCGATCGTCTCGACCATCGCCGGCACGACCCGCGATGTGATCGACGTGCATCTCGATCTCGATGGCTATCCCGTGACCCTGGCCGACACTGCGGGACTACGCGAGGCCGGCGATCCCATCGAGCTCGAGGGGGTGCGCCGCGCCCTGATGCGCGCCGAAGACGCCGATCTGCGGCTGCTGGTCGTGCCCGCCGCCGATGCTGACGCACGGCCGCTGGACTGGGCGGCGGAAGCCGGTGCCGCGACGGCGGTGCTGGGTCGATGGTCGCCAAAGGCAGACATCGTGGTGGTCAACAAGATCGACCTGCTGCCCGGCTGGCCCGAACCACGGCAGCCTTTCCTCGGGATTTCAGCGCAAACGGGCGCGGGCATACCGGCGCTGCTGAAGCGCCTGACGGGCGCCGTCGCGGCGCTGATGGGCGAGGGGGTGGAAGCTGCCGACAGCCTGCTCGCACCACCACCCCTTACCCGCGCCCGCCACCGTGAGGCGCTGGCGCACTGCCTTGCCGCACTGGACCGCGCGCTGGCCGCGCCCTCCGGCGACACCGCGCCGCCCGAGCTGGTGGCCGAGGACGTGCGCCTTGCCGCCCGTGCACTGGGCCGCATCACCGGCCGGGTCGGTGTCGAGGACCTGCTCGACGTCATCTTCCGCGACTTCTGCATCGGCAAGTGAGCGTCGGGTCGCCGACGGCGGCGACAAAGTCGCTTGACGGCATCCGCCGGGCGCGGCATGCGCTGCGGTTCGGATTTTGCGTCGCCGGGATGCCCGGACGGCGCTGTTGGTGCTTACGGGAGCAAGTATCGTGTCGCAACCGACGCCCGCCGGATCCCGCGCCGAGCCGGTGCGCTACAATTTCCGCGAAACCGAAGCCAAATGGCGCGCGGTGTGGGAGGAGCGCGGCACGTTCCGGGCCACGGCCGACCGCAGCAAGCCCAAATACTATGTGCTGGAAATGTTCCCATACCCCTCGGGACGCATCCATATGGGGCACGTGCGCAATTACACGCAGGGCGACGTGGTGGCGCGCTATCGCCGGGCGAAGGGCTTCAACGTGCTGCATCCCATGGGCTGGGACGCTTTCGGCCTGCCGGCCGAGAACGCCGCCATGGAGAAGAAGGTCCACCCCCGCAAATGGACCTACGAGAACATCGCCACCATGAAGGCCCAGCTCAAATCGATGGGCCTGTCGCTGGACTGGAGCCGCGAGCTCGCCACCTGCGATCCCTCGTACTACCGGCACCAGCAGAAGATGTTTCTGGATTTCTGGAAGGCCGGGCTGGCCTACCGCAAGGAGGCCTGGGTCAACTGGGATCCCGTCGACAACACGGTGCTGGCCAACGAGCAGGTGATCGACGGCAAGGGCTGGCGCACGGGTGCCACGGTCGAACGCCGCAAGCTGGCGCAGTGGAACCTGAAGATCACGCAGTTTGCCGACGAGCTGCTGGAGCGGCTCGACACGATGGACCGCTGGCCGGAGAAGGTCCGCCTGATGCAGGCGAACTGGATTGGCAAGAGCGAGGGTGCGCGCGTCTTTTTCGAGCTGACGGGGCCGGGGATCGCCGGCGGCGAAAAGCTGGAGATCTTCACGACCCGCCCGGACACGCTGTTCGGCGCCTCGTTCATGGCGATCTCGCCCGATCATCCGCTGGCGGTGCGCCTGGCCGCGAGCGACCCCGCACTCGCGGACTTCATCGCCGAGTGCCGGCGAACCGGCACCAGCGCGGCCGAGATCGAGACGGCCGAGAAGAAGGGCTATCGCACGGCCGTGTCAGTGAAGCATGCGGTGAAGCCAGACGAGACCCTGCCGGTCTATGTGGCCAACTTCGTGCTGATGGAATACGGCACTGGCGCGATCTTCGGCTGTCCCGGCCATGACCAGCGCGATCTCGATTTCGCGCGCAAGTACGGCCTGAAAGTGATTCCCGTCGTGCTGCCGCCCGGCGAGCAAGCGGCCGTCTTCGTGATCCGCGACGTCGCTTATGTCGAGGACGGCACCATCATCAATTCGGGGTTCCTCAACGGATTGTCGGTAGCGGACGCCAAGCGCGCGATCATCCGGCATCTGGAGGAGAAGGGCCTGGGCAAGGGCACAGTGCAGTACAAGCTGCGCGACTGGCTGGTGTCGCGCCAGCGCTATTGGGGCTGTCCGATTCCCGCGATCCACTGCCCGGCGTGTGGCGTGGTGCCGGTGCCGGAGAAGGACCTGCCGGTGACCCTGCCGGACGACGTCGAGTTCGATGCGCCGGGCAATCCGCTCGACCGGCACCCCACCTGGAAGCATGTGAACTGCCCGAAGTGCGGCGGGCCGGCGCAGCGCGAAACCGATACCTTCGACACGTTCATCGATTCGAGCTGGTATTTCGACCGTTTCACGTCGCCTCACTGCGAGACGGCGCCGTTCGACCGCGAGGAGCACGAATACTGGATGCCGGTCGACCAGTATATCGGCGGCGTCGAACACGCGATCCTGCATCTGCTCTATTCGCGCTTCTGGACCCGCGCGATGCGCACCGTGCAGCTTGCCGGCCGCGACGAGCCGTTCGACGGGCTGTTCACGCAGGGCATGGTGTGCCACGAAACCTATCGTGCGCCCGATGGCAACTGGCTGTTCCCCGAGGAGGTGAAGCGCAGCGAGGGCGGGGGTGTGGTGCGCGCCAGCGACGGCGCACCCGTCAGCGTCGGCCGTTCGGAAAAGATGTCGAAGTCGAAGAAGAACGTCGTCGACCCCGACCAGATCATCCGCGACTACGGCGCCGATACAGCGCGCTGGTTCATGCTGTCGGACTCGCCGCCGGAGCGCGACCTGGAATGGACCGAGGCCGGTGTCTCGGGCGCGTGGCGCTTCCAGCAGCGCCTCTACCGGCTGCTGAGCGCCGCCATTGCCGGCCTGCCTCCCGCGGGTTCAGCAAAGCCGGCGCAGTTCACCGATGCCGCCATGGCGCTGCGCCGGGCCGCCCACCGCGCCGCCGCCGGCGTCGGCGAAGACATCCAGCGCTTCCATTTCAACAAGGGGGTGGCGCGGCTGTATGAGCTCGCGAATGCGATCGAGGCCTTCAGGCTGGCGAGCGACGCCGACCGCTGGGCGCTGCGCGAGACGCTCGACATCTTCGTGCGCCTGATCGGACCGATGACGCCGCATCTGGGCGAAGAGCTGTGGCAGATGCTGGGCGGGCAGGGGCTCTTGGCGGACGCGCCATGGCCTGCAGCCGACCCGGCGCTGCTGGTCGACGACGAAGTCACGGTCGCGGTCCAGGTCAACGGCAAGCTGCGGGCCACGCTGCGGCTGCCAAAGGATGCCGGCAAGCAGGCGGCCGAGGCGGCGGCACTGGCGATGCCGGAGACGCAGCGGGCCATGGCCGGCAAGCCGCCGAAGAAGATCGTGGTCGTACCCAACCGCATCGTGAACGTCGTGGTGTGATCGTCAGTAATCGTACTCCAGCGCGATGCCCGCGCGGCCGGTGGAGTTGGTGCCGAACTCGCCTTCGACCTTCACGTGCGGGATGACCTCGATCTGCACGACGCCTCTGGTATCTCCCTGAAGGCCCTGCCGGCCGCCGACATAGACGCCCGGCGCAATATAGCGTCCGCCCTCGACGCCGGCGCCGGACACACCGTTGCCTCCGGCATTTGTACCTTGCGTGTCGGACTGCCCGATGTTCAGCCGGTCCAGCCCCAGGGCGCGGCGGGCCGAGTCGATGGCGCCGCCCGAAGAATCATTGCCGGTCAGTTCCGCGATCGCCTGTGCCACCTGCACCAGCTCCGAGGGTCCCAGTTCGGCGGCACCCTTGTTGAACAGGAAGCGCGCCATGATCTCGTCCTGGGGAAGCTGCGGCGTGGATGTGAGGGCGATCTTCGGCTCCGATGCCGTGCCGGTGATCGCGATCTCGATGCTGGTGTCGCCGCTGCGTGTGGTCGCCAGCAGGTCCAGCGCCGGCTCGATGCGGTTGGCGTTGACGAAAGTGATGTTGGCCCGCGTGAAGCGCAGCGGCCGTCCCAGCACCGTGTAAGTGCCGCGCCGCAGACTCAGCCCTCCGGTGACCACCGGATTGGCGGTGGTTCCCGTCACGTTAAGGTTGCCTTCGACCTCGGCATCCAGACCCTTGCCGCGCACGAAGACCGCACGCGGCGCGCTTATCTTAAGATCGAGGGCCATCGGCTTGGACGGCGCCGATCGCTTCCCTTGTTTCGGTGCGCCGGCGCCGACCTCCCGCACCGGCACGACGGGTACCGCCTTGGCGGCATTGCCCAGCGCCAGGCCGATCTCTGCCCGGTCGATACGGATCGGGCCCTGCAGGTTCAACCCTTCGGCCACGGAGCCGGTCAACCGCAGTGACGCCGTGATCTCCGCCACGAGATGGCGGCGGTTGGCAAGCCGCGCGTGACGCGTCTCGACGCGCAGGTCAATCGGCAAGGACATCGCCTTGTTGAGACGCACCTCGCCGCTGGCCGCGATATCGCCCTTGCCTACCGCGGGGAACGCAAGCCGCTCCAGAATGATACGGTCTTCGGCCAACCGGATGAGCCCTGTGCCCTGTGCCAGCTCGAGGCCTTGCGAGGGCAGCGCAAGTCCCAGGCCCTCCAGCCGCACCGTCCCCGTGCCGCGCGGCTGTCCGCCGCGGCTGGCCAAGGCCACGTCGAAGATCGCGCGGCCGCGCACCTGCTGGATGTCCGGGCCGAGCAGGCTGGCAAAGATCGCGAGATCAACAGGGCCAGTCACCTTCACCTGTCCATCGGGCGCGCCTCCCTGTGGCGGCAGCCTTGCCGACACGTTCAGGGCAAGGTTGCTGGCGCCGGCCGCGAGCCGCGCGTCGGCATTCAGCGCCTGATCGCGCAGCGTGGCCTTGCCAGTCAGCGACATCGGCGGCACCGACGCCGTCGCTATGTCGCGCAGACGCGCATCGCGGATGCTGTACGTGGCATCGATCTGCGGACGATCGCGAGCACCCTTCATGTGCAGCTCCGCCTGGAGCGCGCCGCTCACTTGCAGATCGAGCCCTGCCAGCCGTGCCACATCGGCCAACGCAAGGGCGCCTATATTGAGCGCAAGGTCGCTGTTCGTCTCATCAATCGTGCCGCCAATTCGCACCTGGCCGCCGGCGACGGTAAGCCGGAGCGGCTCGATATGGGTGCGAGTCGGCGACACACGGATACGAGCTGCCTGCGCCAGGCTGATCGGCTGGCCGGCATAGCTGCCCCTGAACTTCTCGATGTCGAGGATGGTTTCGTCGCCGAACTGCGCCTTGAGGGCGACATCGGCGGCGGTGCCGGCGCCCGCGGCATCAATCGTCGCTGCGATCGCGGTGCGATCGCCGGAAGCTTCCAGAGCCACCTTGCGCAGGTCGGCCACGCCGCGCAGGGCTTCGGCTGTGACTTTCACGTCAAACGCGGCGCGGCCCAGCGGGTCGGCGATGGTGCCATCGCCCGTCAGCGTGCCGGTACCGGTGCCGCCAAGCGACAGGCCGGTACCGCGCAGCGTGATCTTCAGCCGGCTTTCGCTTGCCGTCGGATCCGGCACCACGCTTAACTCCAGCCGGCCCGCCGCGGACGGGTCGTCGATCAGTGCGCCCAGCTCCTTCAGGTTCTCGACCACCAGATGCGCCGAGCCATCGGCCGAATTGCGGTCGACCAGAAGGTCGCGGATCGAAAGGGTGGTCGTGCCGAGCGACGCCTCGAAGGTGGGGATCGACAGGCGCTCGCCCTGCGTGGCGATAACGCGGCCGTTGGCGCGGATCGGCCGCTCGCCCGTGGCGCCGTTCATCGCCAGCGTCGCTTCGAAGCCGTCCTGCTGCAGCGCCAGGCCGACGTCCAGATCGAGCCGCTCGATGCTGGTACGGTCGACCTGCGCCTGGACGATCTGCGCCGTGACGCGCGCGTTTCGCCGATCGGCAGTGGCCTCGACGTGGATATCGCCATTCAGGCGGCCCGTGACGCGTGGATCGAGAGCTCCCAGATTCGGAAAGGCAAAGCTGACATCGATCGTGCCTGTGTCGTTACGTCCGCTGCCCCGCCCCTCGATCGACATCGCGTCGGAGGCGATGCTCGCCCGCTCGAGCTGCCAGCTTCCGTCGCGGCCGAACGCACCGTTGAGGGTTGCCGTGACAACAGGAGTCAGCAGGGCCGGCGGCACGCTGGGCACCGTCGCGTCGCGTACGGTGGCCTCGGCGGTGACGGCCGGCCGCCTGGTCGTGCCGCTCGCGCGCGCAACGACGTGTGCGGCGCCGGCAACGGGCCAGTCGAGCATCGGATTCAGTGCCGACAAATCGGGGACATCGAGCGTGACGTCGGCAGCAAGTGTGCGGTCGGCGCTGAGCCTGCCAGAACCTGCCGCCGTGAGCAGCGACGATGTCAAATTGAGTGAAGGAACGGCGATGGCACCGGCCGTTGTGCGTTCGACCGTTGCATCAAGCCGCATGGCGCTGGCCGACAGCTCGCCCTTGTCCGACCGCGCCGAAAGGGATGCCAGCGCCCCTCGCACACTGGCGCGAAGCGCAGGGCCTGCTTCGAGATTGGCTCCGCGGGTTGACACGGAAACATCGACGTCGGCTGCCGTGGCCTGGGCGGTGCGAAGTTCCGCTGCCTGCAGGGAGAGGGTCGCATCGAGCGCCGCCAGCCGGCCCTCGGCCTCGATCTGAAGACGCAGGTCGCGCCAGCCAGCACCCGGCACAAGGGCTGCCAGCATGGCAGGATCGCCGCCTGTCGCGGACAGGTGAAGCTGGAGGCGGCCGGTGCCGGGCTCGTAGCGACCGCTGGCCGTCGCCTCCAATGGTGCCGCCGCCAGGCGCAGCGACCGTACATCGACGGCATCCGCCGGACCCAGCAGCAAGTCGGCCTCGATCGTGGCAGGCTGCGCCAGGGCTGCCGCCCACATCGGATCAGGCAACCGGCCGCCCCGGATCTCCAGGGACGCGGCGACATGCCGGCCGTTCCCTTCGGGCCGTACTTGCCCGGAACCGCTGATATGCAGCGCATCGCCCGCATCCAGCGCAACCTGTGCCTGACCACGCTCGCCTGAGACCTCGGCCGTGACGCGCCCGGATGTGCGTGGCAGATCGGGACGGCCGAGCACCGCAGCCAGCACGCCGCCTTCGCCTTCCTCGAAATCACCTTCCACGGTCAGCCGGCTGCCGGTCCCCTCGTAGTGGACCTGCAATGCCAGGCGGCCTTGCCGGTCGTCACGACGCGCTGCGGTGAGCAGCAGAAGGTTATCGCCTCCCGGGCCGTCGAGCCGCGCCGACGCCTCGACCTGCCAGAGAGAGTCCGTGCCGGTCAGCGCCTTTCCGAGATACAGCTCCGAGATGACAAGCTTGCCCAGCGAGATGCGCGGCAGCCGGGGAGGCCCTTCCGAGGGTTGCTCCTCCCGAGGCTGCGTTTCCGGACTTTCCGGTGCCCGATGAACGTCGAGGCGAGCGGCGCGCACGGTGTCAATATCGACGCGGCCGCCGAACAACGGCAGCAGCGACCATGAAACCTCGACGTTGGTGGCGGCGAGCCAGACACCCTTGGCATCGGCGACTTCAACCTGCTCGAGGCTGAGGTTAGTGGGAAAGAATCCGGACGGTCCTTTCAGCCTGACAGTTCGCTCCGGTGACGAGGCAAGTGACGCGACAGTATCGAACAGCAGGCGCTGGCCGACACCGGTTTGCAGCGCACCAAAGAGCACAAGCAGAACGCCGACAGTGATCGCCGCACCGCGTAGCAGGAGCCGCCGCCAGCGCATCAGAAGGCTTGTCCTATACTGATATACAGGCCAAAGCGGGAATCGCCGGGGCGCCGGTTGAGCGGCACGCCGATATCGGCGCGGATCGGCCCGAAATCGCTATAGTACCGCACACCCAGGCCGGCGCCGATGCGCGGGCCTTCGCCTTTGCCCGGCAACGCCCCGCGATAGGCAGTGCCTGCATCGACGAAGGCCACAGCGCCAAACGTCTCCGTCAGCCGCTGCCGCAGCTCAACGCTGCCCTCCACCACGCTCTCGCCGCCCAGCGGCCGGTGGTCGGCATCACGCGGCCCGGCACTCTGATAGTCGAAGCCGCGGACCGAACCGCCGCCACCTGCATAAAAGCGCTTGTCCGGTGGCACAGCATTCTTTGTTGCGCCGGGCATGACGCCGACGGAGGCACGCAGGGCAACCACGGTCGATCCGCCGCCGGACAGGTCGACATAGGTGCTGCCGGTGGCGCGCATCTTCACGAAGGGTTTCGTCAGATTGCGCAGCTCGAAATACGGAATGACATCCAGCGCCAGGCGGTACCCGCGACTGGGGTCGAGCAGACTGTTGGAGCGGTCGAGCGTCAGACCCACAGGGCCGCTGAGAAGGAAGTACGTATCGCGCCGCTCAGCCGTCTCCACGATCTCGCTCTCCAGCTCCAGCCCGCCGCGGATGACAAACCCCTTGTTGATCGTCCGTTCCAGGCCGGCGCCACCGAGCACGGAGCGGCGGCGATAGGCGTCGTTGATCTCGCGCAGCACGGCGGCCCGCGCGAGCAGCGCCTGTTCGACCCGCAGGAAGTCAGGCTTGCGGTAGTCCGCGGTAATGGCAAATCCCGTGTCCAGCAGGTCGCGCTCGATCAGGCCCGTCGCCTCGGCCGCGAGCCGCAGCGAATCGGCTTCGCCACTGAGGTTTCGATGCTGCCAGTAGGCGCGCACGCCGCCACCCTCGGACGTTGCGTAGCTGACGGAGAAGCCGATGGTGCGTGGGAGCCGCTCGGTGACCTGGACTTCGATTTGGAGCTGACCCTGCGGGTCGAGTGCGTCGGCACGAACGATGCGAATGCTGCTGAAGATCCCGAGATCGTTCATGCGGCGCCGCAGCTCGTCCAGCTTGTCAGGATGAAACCGTTCGCCCGGCTGGAACGGCACGCGGCGGGCCAGGAAATCCTGTTCTGTCCGCTGGAGACCGCTGAAGCTCACAGGTCCCATGGTCGCAACGGGTCCGGGATCGACCTGCCACGTGATATAGGCAGCCTGGGCATCGTGATCGATCACGACGTCCCGCTTGACGATTCGTGCCAGCGCGCGGCCCTCGCGCTGAAGCTGGGTCAGGATTTCGTCGTCCGTTGCCAGGATTTTGGCCGCTTCTGCCGGCTGGCCGAGTGCCAGCGGGAACTTGTCCCGCGCCAGCGCCAGGCCAGGCGCGCCCTGGAGCTGAACGTCCATACGTCGCGTGATGAAACGCGGACCGGTTTCGACGTTCACCTCAAGCGGCACGTCGGCACCGGCGGGAAGTGCATCGATGGCATCGGCGGCCGAGATGTCGTCGATCGGCATGCCGGCGGCACGGGCCTCGACCCGACTTGCGTAGTAGGCGTGCGAGCGCAGCGTCCGGATCACGAGGTCACGCTGCGCCTGCGCCCGTTGCAGGATGGTCGCGGCCGTCCCGCCGCTGTCCTGCTCTTCGCCGGCGGCCGTGACGATCTTTTGCAGCGGCTCGCGCATGGCCTCGTCACCCGTGACGTGCAACCTGACAACGACTTTGCCTGTGTGCCGGGCCGGCGTTGCCGCCGGCGGTGCACCGGCAGGCGGAGCCTCGGGCGTCTGTGCGGTCGCCGTCGCCGTCATCAGCACCAGGACTATCGCCCCGGCAGGCTGCAAGAGGCGCCGCACCGCGGCCGCGGACAGGCCGTCGATGCGGCAGGGGATCCTGCTGAAAGATATGGGGCAGCGGCGTGGAGGTTCCATCGTGTCTTCCCGGTCGCACGCCACGATAGCGACTTGGCGCCCATCGCGGTAAAGCTTTGCACGTGTGGCACTTGCGAGGCGGATCGTGCCTGGACTTTTGCATTGCTCTGAAATCGGTTTGCGCAGGGCAGCCCCCCTGATGCTGGCTATCCTGCTGCTGGCGGCCTGCGGCTTTGAGCCGATGTATGCCGAACGTACAGGCACCCCACCCGCCGGCCAGCAGGCAGCGGGCGGTGTCCAGAGCGACATGTCCGGCACGCGGGTGACGACCATCTCCGACCGCGTTGGCCAGCTGCTGCGCAACCAGCTTCTGGATCGCCTCAACCCGCGTGGGGAGCCGAGCCAGCCAGTTTACTACCTCGTGGTACGGCTCAACGAACAGAAAGAGTCGGTCCTTACTCGCAGTGACGAATTCTCGACCGCCACCAATCTGCGCCTGATCGCCGACTATGACGTGCGCGATCCGCAGGGCAATATCCTTACCACCGGCTACAGCCGCGCGATCTCCCGCTACAATACCCTGGAGTCGCAATACGCCACGATTGCCGCCGAGGATAGCGCGCGCGCCCGTGCCACGCGCCAGTTGGCTGACGATATCCGTGCCAAGCTGGCCGTATTCTACGCCCACCGCCGGGGCCTCTGAGCATGGACATCAAGGCCGGGCAGGCTGCCGCC
Source organism: Rhodospirillaceae bacterium SYSU D60007 (assembly GCA_003574685.1). Classification (GTDB taxonomy): domain Bacteria; phylum Pseudomonadota; class Alphaproteobacteria; order Reyranellales; family Reyranellaceae; genus Vineibacter. The sequence goes on along the minus strand of QOCQ01000008.1, from coordinate 18,111 downwards.
TTTGTCACGAGCTATGTGCGCCAGCCGAATACGGCGCTGCGGGTCGCCCTGTGCTACGGCAACGACGAGGGCCTGATCGCCGAGCGTGCGCGGATGCTGGCGCAGGCAGTCTGCCCGGACCTCACCGACGCCTTTCGGGCGGTCGAGCTGAGCGGTTCGCAGATCGAGGACGATCCGGCGCGGCTTGCGGACGAGTTTCAGGCTCTCTCGCTGATCGGCGGCCGGCGCGTGGTACGCGTGCGCCCGGCGGGCGATAAAGATAAAATCGTGTCGGCAGTTGAGACCGTGCTGGCGGCATCAGCGGGCGATGCGCTGATCGTGGTGGAAGGCGGCAATCTTGCACCGACCTCGACGCTGCGCCAGCTCGTGGCGGGTGCAGAAGCCGGCGCCGCCATCGCCTGCTTCCTGGACAGCGAGCAGACGCTGGAGGACCTGATCGACTCGGTGTTGGGCCCGGTTGGATTGCGCGTTGACGTTGAGGCCCGCGAGTACCTTGTCAATAACCTGGGCGGTGACAGGGGGCTGTCGCGCAGCGAGCTGGAGAAGCTGGCGCTGTACAAGGGCATTCCCAACAAGGATGCGAGCCCTGCAGCGCGTACCGTGACATACGCAGACGCGGTGGCGATCGTCGGCGATACTGCAGCCATCGGCCTCGACGACGCGATCTACGCCGCCTTCGATGGCGACTACGCTGCTCTGGACCGCGCACTGGACCGCGTGTTCGCCGAGGGCATGGGACCGGCCAGCGCCGTCCGCGGCTTCCTTCGCCACGCCACGCTGCTGCACCTGCTGGCCGGCGCTGTTGAGTCAGGGCGCAGCGCGGACGATGTGCTGCGCCGGATTTGGCCGAAGCCGCACTTCACGCGCATCCCGGCGCTGCACCGCCAGGCGCGCGCCTGGCCGACATTGCGGCTTGCCGAGCTGCTTGGCCTTCTGCTGGAGGCCGAGGAGCAGTGCAAGACGACCGGGCTGCCCGACGAGGCGATCGTGCGCCGCGCCACCCTTCGTATCGCCCAGGGTGCGCGCAATATCCAGCGAGCAAGGGCGCGGCGGTGAGCCCCGCCGTCAGCAGCCGAGCTTCTGCGCAAGGTCGGTGAAGCTGTCGGCCGCGATGTCGACGCAGGCCGGATCGGCCGCAAGGTCGGTCGTCTGTCCCGGTCCGTGTTCCGTGGGACGCGGCACGAAGGCGGTCGCGAGACCTTGCGCCTTGGCGGCCTTGAGATCGCCGTTGTGCGCAGCGACCATCAGGACTTGCGCCGGCTTGAGGTCGAGCATGCGGCAGGCGGAGAGATAGGCTTCCGGCATCGGCTTGTAGGCGCGTGCCGTCTCGGCACCCAGTACGCAATCCCACGGCAATCCGGCACGTTTGGCCATATTGACCATCAGCGCGATGTTGCCGTTGGAGCAGGGCGCGATGATGTGCTTCGTCTTCAGCCGTGTCAGGCCGGGCACCGCATCAGGCCACGGGTCAAGCCGGTGCCATGCGCGGTTCATGTGATCGATGTCGGCGTCGCTCAGCCCCTTCACCGCGAACTCGCCGATCAGCTTCACCAGGCTCTCGCGGTGCAGCACGTCAAGGACGGTCCAGCCGCGCCGGCCACTGCGCACCTCTTCCATGGCCGGCTGGTAGAGCTTGCGCCAGGCGACCGCAAAGGCCAGCCAGTCGATGCCCGGGATGCCCTTGCTTTCCGCAAAGGCAGCCAGATCCTTGCTGACGCTGGTCCGCCAGTCGACGACGGTCCCGAACACATCAAAAATGCAGGCCCTGATATCTGAAGCCATCCGCGTTCCCTCGCTGCGCCGGAGTCTATGATGTAGCGGCAGCTTCGATGTCGAAAGTAAATAGTTCCTGCGGGCGCGCCACGCCACGCAGGGCATAGCGGCCCAGCGATACCAGCTCGCGCCGGCGCGGACCGCATTCGACCGCAAAGGCCGACGACATGATCACCGGCTGGTCGATCGAGCGGCTCAGCGCCGCGATACGCTCGGTCTCGTTGACGGCGGGGCCAAGCACGGTGAAGTCAAGCCGCGTGGCGCTTCCATAGTTGCCGTAGAGCACCTCGCCGACATGTAGTGCCAGAGTAACGCCCGTCACCGGCAGGCCGGCGGCCCGGCGGCGGGCCTTCAGCGCGTCAACACCGGTCAGCATCGCACGCGCCGCCTCCAATGCCCGCCCGCAGGCAGAGAAGGGTTCGTCATCGCGAAAGATCGCCAGAATGCCGTCGCCGATAAACTTCAGCACGTCGCCACCGCGCGTTTCGATGGCGTCGACCACGACTTCGGCATAGGCGTTCAGCAACGCCAGCATCTGGTCCGCCGGAATTTCATCCGCCACGCGCGTGAAGTTGGCAAGGTCGCTGGACCAGATCACCGCGCGGATGGATTCGGCCTGCCCGCGCACGATATTGCCGGCAAGGATCCGGTCAGCCGCATCGCTGCCCAGATAGGTATCAAGCAAGGTGCGGCCGGCGACTCCCATCCGCTGGGTATGCACGGCCAGCGCCAGCGGCGGCATCACAGAGCGCAGCAGCGCGATCTCGGACTCGCGAAAGCCTCCGGGCCGGTCGGTCGCGAACGAGGTATAGATTTCCTCCACCTCACCGAAGCGCAACATGCCGTCCAGCGGCACGAGGAACGCCACATACTCGGTGGCACCCTCCTGCCGCAGATCCGAAAGGATGGGAAATCGGTCGGCAAGCGCCGCGTCATCGACCTTCAGGCGCAGCTCGGCCTTCCCGTGCTCGAGCATCGTGTAAAAGGGGCTGGCGCGCCACGCATCGTCTGGAATCTCGTTGACGCCGCGCACCGCATCGGTGTCGACAAGGCCGGTGCCACGACGCCAGCGAAGGGCGCGCGCTTCCTTGGTGGGATGCAGAACGTCAGAGCCCAGGAAAACCCGGAGCAACTGCACGCCCGCCGCCAGGAGCCGCTCACAGAGCCCCTGCACCAGCCTGACGTCACCGACGCCGCGCAGGCCCTCGGCGATCAGCCAGTTCTGAAGCGAAACGGACGACTGCACATCGTGCATGAGGCAGACCGGCTCGATGGACCAGAGACGACGCTCATGTGGCCCGCCGTGAGACCGCTGGCAAGGGAGGGGTGGCGGCGGTGGTCGTGCTGATGAATGCTCATTTTGCTGGTTTGCGGTAGGCTGACAGCCCCGGCGAGGGAGGAAAATCCTGGGCAGCGACAGCACAGTGCTCGTCACTGGCGGCTCCGGTTTTATCGGTGCCTGGTGCGTTATCGAGTTGTTGAAGCGCGGTTACGCCGTACGCGCCACGATCCGGGATCTCAGGCGTGCCGAAGCCGTCCGGTCCATGATCGCGACGGAAGTCGATCCCGGCGATCGGCTGGCGCTGGTGGAAACACAGCTCACCGAAGACCGCGGCTGGACCGACGCGGTACAGGGATGCACCTGTGTGCTGCACGTGGCCTCGCCGTTGCCGCCGCGCCAGCCGCGCGACGCGCGCGAGCTCATCACGCCGGCCCGCGATGGCACGTTGCGCGTCCTGCGTGCCAGCGCTGCCGCCGGGGTGCGGCGCGTGGTGATGACCTCGTCGGTCGCCGCCATCACGCTCACGCCAGCCTTGCCGAGGCCTGATCCGCTCACCGAGGAGCACTGGACCGATCCGCAGCATCCGGAAGCCTCGCCCTATGCCCGCTCCAAGACCCTTGCCGAGCAGGCCGCCTGGGCCTTCATGCGCGAGAACGGCGGCGATATGACCCTTACGACGATTAACCCGGTCGTGGTGATCGGCCCGGTGCTGGGCCGCGACTACTCCTTCTCGGTGCAGGTGATTGAGCGGCTGCTGCGCGGCGCGGCGCCCGGCTTGCCGCGGCTGGGATTCCCCCTGGTTGATGTCCGCGACGTTGCCGACCTGCATGTTCGCGCCATGTCGGCGACGCAAGCAGCGGGTGAGCGATTCATCGCCACCGGCCGCTTTCTCTGGATCAGTGAGATGGCTGATATCCTGCGCGCGCGGCTGGGTCCGCAGGCGCGCAAAGTGCCGACGCGTCCTGTCCCGAACTGGCTCATCCGCCTGGCGACGGTGTTCGATTCGTCGCTGCGGTTCATCACGCCCGAGCTCGACAGGCGGCGCAACTACTCATCGGAAAAGGCGCAGCGCCTGCTGGGCTGGACGCCCCGGCCGGTCGAGGACTCGATCCTCGACTGCGCGCGCAGTCTCATTCGCCACGGCGCCGTCTAGTGCCTGGGCCGCAGCGCGGCGCGCGGGATCCTCTTGCCTTTGTCAGCTTGATGTAAGAAACTGATTTTGGGGAACACCTTGGTTTCGGCCGATCGTGCCCGCGGGCCGTGCAGCGCCGCGGCGGCAGAGGCGTGTCTGAAAGCAGGGTGAAGCGGTAACACGGCGTAGTGCTGCTTTTTTTAGTCGCAGACGGCAGGCGTCTGCGGTCGATGGCGTTGTGCGCGCTCTGCATGCGAAGGGGGTGAGCATGATCCTGCACCGATTCTTCCCAGTCACGCTGGCTCTGACGATCCTTGCCGTTCCGGCCGCGGCCCAAGACCGCCCGCCGGATCCGTCGCTCACCAGCTTCCCGCTGTCGCTGCTGCTCTACAAGCATGCGCCGGATGCCTTCGGCGATGAATTCATGCGCCGCCAGACCGAGCTGCAGATGCAGAAGGACCAGTACTACTACGGACTCGTCCAGAACCTAGGGCGCGCGAAGGTGTCCAAGCACGTGTTCGTGTTCTCCGAATCCCAGATCAAGGGCCGGGTCGTGAGCTTCGCGCGCGACGAGCTGCTACCCACCTACAAGAAATACTGGACCCAGGCCGCGAGCGCGATGCCAACCCGGGTGACGTTTTCGCTGGACCAGCCGCTGGAAGGACTCGAGTACGCTAGCGGCACTCTGAAGACGAAGTCCCGCAGCGAGTTGCTGGCGTTCTGGCCGGACCAGCGGATCGGCAAGGAAGGGGTCGGAAGAATCAGCCGCGAGGCTCTGCTGAAGTCAGAGCCGCTGGGTGCGCGCGAATTCGTGAACCCCGTGCCCACCCTGTGGGCGGCCATGCCATCATCCGCTTTTGCCGAAACCGTCTACGTCAGGATCGAAAAGCCGATCGTGCTGGCATTTGATCGCAGCATCGTCATTCCGGCGCTGCCACTGGACGCAAGGACGGCAGAGCACATGTGGAGAAAGCCCGTCTGGGACTGCCATGACTACAAGTTCCGCCGCAAGGGCATGGACGCCAAACAAGCCAAGGCGGCGGCCGAGCAATGCCGCGCCGAATTCGAGCACTACACGCCCGGCCTGCGCACCGTGGTTGAGATCGAGATCGAGCGCATTGATCACCGCGAGCGCAGTTGGCTGATCTGGGCGAAGGTGCTGGGCGCCAAGGTGCTGGGTCCGCGCCGGGAGGTCCTGAAGAGCATCGCCGGTTCGCAATTCCCGGTGCCCGAAGATGTATGGTCAACGCACAAGAAGAACGAGCGGGAGAAGGAGGCGGCGGCCGCCGCCACCGCAAGCACCGAACAGGCCGCCGTGGAACGTCAGCGAGAGCTGCTACGCAAGGCCGACGTGATCGGCGTCCGTCCCGGCATGTCAATCGAGGAAGCTGAGAAGATCATCCGCGCGCACTTCAGGGTGGCCTACGTCTCGGCGGACAGTTCGCACGGCAAGACCTCGCCAGACCTGTTCGACGCCTACAAGGCTTTTCACAATGCCGACAACTCTGAGGCGATTGTCTTGTTCAAGGGAAGCGCCTCGAACAACACCGTATTGGCGGTGGCCCGCACCTTTGCCCTGGGCGCCGACATGAAGGGCGACCAGAACCTGAACAAGGTAAAGGAGCTTCTGAAGGCCAAGTATGGGCGCACCCGATCTCGATTCCAAGTATAGCCTGTCCTGGAATGGCAAGAGGCCAGAGCACTGCCACCTTTATATGCCCAAGGGTGCGAGAGGGCACGTGGTGGACGGAAACTGGACCGGCGATCCGTGGGGACCTTACCGGCCTTCGCTGGCATTCTCTAAGCTCAGCCCCCGTGACAAGGACAATCTCCCGAAGGTCATGGCAGCGATGAAGGAATGCGGGCCCATGGTAAGCGCCTCGATCGGCAAGGATCTCGACGTCGCAGTTTATGATCTCACGCTCTTCATGCCGTTCGTCGTCCCGCCTGGCTACGCCGCGCCCGCGCCATCCAAACCGAAATTGTAATTCGGCTGGGGATCGTCACTCCAGTAACGCGTCATCTGCGGCAGAGAAGAAGACACGACACACCTCTTCCTGCCTGGGCCACGCCTCCTGGAGCCCTGCTGGTTAGCGCTTTCGTGTGAGGCGTTCTACGACGTCGTCAAGCTGATCGAAGTTCTCGGTCCAGATCGTGAGCTGGGCCTGCTCGCGCGGACCGGTGACGTCGATTGCGACCTTGAGCCCGAGTGACTCCTCCAGCGAGCGCTCCAGTGCACGCGTTTCGGCGCTTTTGGCTTTCGCTGCGCCACTGGAGGGCTGCGGCCCGCTGGTGGTACGGCCACGACGGGCTGCGCCCGTATCGGCGGAAGGCACGGTCCACGCGGGCGGCAGGCCCCGGCCATCCCATCCAGCCTTGGCCGCGTCCTTGGCAGCACCGGCGAGCTGTTCGGCCGTCCGTACGGAGTAGTCGTGGCTGACGATAACCTCGGCCAGGAATGCCGGCTCTGGCGTGCCGATCAGCGCACGGGCGTGGCCCATGTCCAGTTTTCCTTGCTCCACCAGCGCCTGAACCGGCGCCGGCAGCTCCAGCAGCCGCAGCATGTTGGTCACGTGGCTGCGGCTCTTGCCGATCGTTTCGGCGAGCTGCTCCTGGGTATTGCGGAACTCATCCAGCAGGCGGCGATAACCCCGCGCCTCCTCGATCGGTGACAGATCGGTTCGCTGGAGGTTTTCGATGAGCGCGATTTCAAGTGCCTGCCGGTCCTCCAGCGGGCGCACCACAACGGGCACTTCGTGGAGCTGCGCCTCCTGGGCCGCGCGCCAGCGGCGCTCGCCGGCTACGATCTCGTAGCGATCCACCTCGCCTGGCACAGGCCGCACAAGGATCGGTTGCACCAGGCCGTGGGCCCTGATGCTGTCGGCCAGCTCGCTGATGCGGGCCGGATCAAAGCCTGTACGCGGCTGGAAGCGGCCGGCCTTCAGCCAGGCAATGGGCAAGGTGGTCGTGCCGCTGCGGGCGGCAGTCGGTGGCGCATCCCGGCCAGACACGCTGGCCATGGGTGCGCCGGCCGCGGCCGCGGGAGCCAACTGAGCGTCATCGCCCAGCAAGGCTGCCAATCCGCGGCCCAGACCGCGCTTCTGGGGTTCCTTGGTCATGACAGACATCCCGGCAGCCACACGTTCAGGTTGTAGTTCACCTCACGCGGCCTCGGGCCGGGCAGGTACGCCGCTTCGCCGGCGGTGCAGGAGCTCGCTGGCCAGCAGAATGTATGCCTGCGATCCGGTACAGGCATGATCGTAGAGCAGCACCGGTAGACCGTGCGAGGGGGCTTCGGATACGCGCACATTACGTGGAATGGTCGTACCGAACACGACATCGGCGAAGTGGTCGCGCACGTCGCGTTCGACCTGCTGCGCAAGCGTGTTGCGGCGGTCCATCATCGTCAGGATGACGCCGGCAATATACAATCCTGGGTTGAGCGCCCGGCGCACGCGCTCGATCGTGCGCGTAAGCTGACCCAGACCTTCCAGCGCAAAGAACTCGCACTGTAGCGGCACCAGGACCGCCTCGGCGGCCACTAGCGCATTGACCGTCAAAAGGCCGAGCGAGGGTGGACAGTCGACGAGAACCACATCCCAGCGGCCGGTGCGGCCCTCCAGCGCGTCGCGCAGGCGGTATTCCCGACGCTCAAGATCGATCAGCTCCAGCTCCGCACCGGCGAGGTCGACGCTGGCTGGCACCACATCGAGGTTCGGGATGCGGGAGGGTGCGACGGCCCCTGCCAGATCGGTCAGCCCGCATAACAGTTCGTAGCTGCCAGTGGTGCGGGTGGCGGGATTGATTCCCACGCCGGTGGAGGCGTTGCCTTGGGGGTCGAGGTCAACCAAAAGCACTTTCTGGCCGACCGCCGCAAGGGCGGTGGCCAGATTGATCGCCGTGGTCGTCTTGCCAACGCCGCCTTTCTGGTTCGCCAACGCGTAGACATGAGGGGGCGTCGGCGCGGCGGCGTCAGACGGTACGACCGAGGGCAGAGGTGAGGGGGCGTCGGCCATCGGTACTCTACAGAGGAGGCTGCGCTATTCTGGTTTGGTCAGAAGCCTTTGCCTTCAGGTTGGACGCAGCGCAATGCCCAGCAAACCGGGCGGGACGAGGACCGCGCGCCTCGTGGTAGGGCGTCGCTCAGCGTCGGGGTCGCAAGCGGGCGACCCTTACGATCGCGGCGCCGGGCGCCGTCACACTCGGCACGCGGTCAAGGTCCATCATCCAGTGCCGGGCGGCTTCGGTCAATTCGCTGTCCAGCCCCTCGCCCTTGTGGAAAAGGCAAATAGTGTGGCCATGTTGAAATTTGGCCGCCCATTCGAGCAGCTTGGGCAGCGGCGCCAGGGCGCGGGCGGTCACGATGTCGACGGGCGTCGGAGACACCGCCTCGATCCGCTGGGTAATCACCTTCACTGAAGTACCGGCGACACGCGACGCCTCCAGGAGGAAGGCGGATTTGCGGTGGTCCGCCTCAACCAGGGAAACATCGAGGACCGGGCGGGCGGCAGAAAGGACCAGCCCGGGAAACCCGGCGCCGGAGCCGAGGTCGATGACCGACCGGGCAGTGCCGGGTAAAAGCGGCACGAGCTGGAGACTGTCGAGCACATGTCGGTGCCAGATATCGGCAAGCGTGCTCTTGGCCACCAGGTTGATCCGGGGCTGCCACTTCAGAAGGGTTTCCACGTGAAGCCGGAGGCGATCCCAAGAGTCGTCGGCGAACGCGATGCCTAGCGATTCGGCACGTCGGCGAACTGCTTCGGCATCCGATGTTTCACGTGAAACGGAGCTTTCCCCCCGGCGAAGATGTTTCACGTGGAACCTCGGCGCCTCAGGCGGCGCGCGAACGGCGACGAACGTGCTTGAGCAGCGCCACCAAGGCAGTCGGCGTGACCCCGGCAATTCGCGCTGCCTGACCGAGGGTCGCAGGGCGCTGCGCCATCAACTTCTGCCGCGCCTCTGCCGACAGGCTGCCAATGGCTTCGTAGTCGAGGTCTGCCGGAAGCTGGAGTTCCTCGTCCCGGCGATAGGCTTCAATATCGGCCTGCTGTCGGGTGAGATACCCTTGATACAGGGCGTCAATCTCAAGCTGCTCCACGATCACTGGAGGCAACTTTCCCAAGTCCGGCCAAACCGACTTCAGCCGTGCCACTGACATACCGGGATAGGCCAGCACGTCCAAGGCGCTGCGCAGCACCCCGTCATGGTTGACCGCAATGCCCTGACGCGCCAACGCCGCCGGGCTCATGACCAGCGATACGGCCAGTTCTCGCGCAGCCTTCAGCCCGTCCGCCTTCTCTGTCCAGGCCTGCCGCCGGACACTGCCCACACATCCAACGGCAAGACCCAGCGGTGTCAGTCGCTGGTCGGCGTTATCGGCACGCAGCTTGAGGCGATACTCCGCGCGCGAGGTGAACATTCGATAGGGTTCCGGTGCGCCCTGCGTTACCAGGTCATCGACCATCACGCCGATATACGCATCAGCCCTGTCCGGCACGAAGGTGTCGCCGCCGCCGGTCGACAGCGCTGCATTGATGCCGGCGACGATGCCTTGCCCGGCGGCCTCTTCGTAACCTGTCGTGCCGTTGATCTGGCCAGCCAGAAACAGCCCCGGGATCCGCCTTGTCTCCAAGCTGGGCCAAAGCTCGCGCGGGTCCACATAGTCGTACTCGATCGCGTAGCCCGGCCGCAGGATGACCGCCCGCTCGAGGCCGGGAATGGCCCTGACGAACTCCGCCTGGACTTCTCTGGGCAACGACGTCGAGATGCCGTTGGGGTAGACCGTGATGTCGTCCAGCCCTTCCGGCTCAAGGAAAATCTGGTGTCGCTCGCGCAGGCCAAACCGCACGACCTTGTCCTCGATGGAAGGACAGTAACGGGGTCCCGTCGATTCGATCTGCCCCGAATACATCGGTGCGCGATGCAGATTCGCCCGAATGGTACCGTGAACTTCCGGAGTCGTGGAAGTAAGGAAACACGAAATCTGCGGAACCGTAATCTCAGATGACAGATAGGAGAACGGAAGCGGTGGATTATCGCCTCGCTGCTCCTCAAGCTCGGCCCAATCGATGGTACGGCCATCCAGGCGCGGCGGCGTTCCTGTCTTGAGGCGACCAAGCCTGAACCCGAAACGCGCGAGCGTTGCAGCCAGTCCTGTCGATGGCGCTTCCAGAGGCTCGAAAGAGCTAGTGGCGGTCGAGGCGGGTAGATCGGCAGGACCGCCACTGTGCCGTTGGCCGCGCGCCCGTCCCGCCGGGATCTTCACCTCGCCGCAATGGATCAGGCCCCGCAGGAAGGTGCCGGTCGTCACCACCACGGCACCGGCCCGGAGTTGCGTCCCGCAATCCGTCAGCACGCCACAGGCCCGGCCTGCACCATCCAGCACGATGTCCTCTACGGATACCGCCCGGATTTCGAGGCCGGCCTGCTCCGCCAGCAGCTCCTGCACGGCCCGGCGATAAAGCGCCCGATCGGCTTGCGCGCGCGGCCCGCGCACGGCCGGCCCCTTGCTGGCATTGAGCGTGCGGAACTGGATGCCGGCCCGGTCAATGGCGCGGGCCATCACCCCGTCCAGCGCATCGATCTCCCGCACCAGGTGCCCTTTGCCCAGCCCGCCGATCGCCGGATTGCACGACATCTCGCCGATGGTGCTGACATCGTGCGTGGCAAGCAGGGTGCGCGCACCCATACGCGCGGCCGCGGCCGCCGCCTCGGTGCCGGCATGGCCGCCACCGACGACAATCACGTCATAGCTACTGCGGGAGGGGGAGGCGCCGCCGGTCATGGCGGCGCACAGTGATTATCGCGCGTCCGAAGTCAAGCGCGCCGGTTGCGGGGTATCCGTCGCCTGGGCGCCGGGCCGCACCAGCCGTGCCAGACGCGGCGCCAGCTCGCCGACGATGCCGCGGCGGAACGCCAGCACCACCACCACGAAGATCACGCCCTGGATCACCAGCACCCATTCGCCGGCCTCGGCCAGATAGTTCTGCATGCCGACGATCACGAAAGCGCCCACCACCGGGCCAAAGATCGTGCCCATGCCGCCCACCAGCGTCATCAGCACGACCTCGCCCGACATCTGCCATTGCACGTCGGTCAGCGAGGCGAGCTGGAACACGATCGCCTTGGTGCTGCCCGCCAACCCCGCCAGCGCCGCCGAGAGGGTGAGCGCCATCAGCTTGTAGCGCTCGACGCGATAGCCCAGCGACACGGCCCGGGTCTCGTTCTCGCGGATCGCCTTCAGCACCTGCCCGAACGGCGAGTGGATCGTGCGATAGATCACGGCAAAAGCCGCCACGAAGATCGCCAGCACCACGTAGTAGAGGACGTGGTTGTCCGTGATGTCGAGCACGCCCAGCAGCGGCCGCCGCGGCACCGCCTGGATGCCGTCCTCGCCGCCGGTGAACTTCGCCTGCAGGCAGAAGAAGTAGACCATCTGTGCCAGCGCCAGCGTGATCATGGCGAAATAGATGCCGTGGCGCCGGATCGCCAGCACGCCCACAACCACGCCCATCACGGCGGCCACGGCCGTGCCGGCGAGGATGCCGATCTCCGTCGGCCAGCCCCAGGCCTTGACGGAGTAGGCGGTAATGTACGCCGCCATACCGAAATAGGCCGCATGCCCGAACGACAGCAGGCCGACATAACCAATCAGCAGATTGAAGGCGCAGGCGAACAGCGCAAAGCACAGCGCCTTCATCAGGAAGACGGGGTAGATGACATACGGCGCCGCCAGCGCCAGGAGCGCAATGACGGCCGCCAGGATCAGCCGCGCGGTGGGAGACATCGTCATCTGCATCGCTTCACCGGGGAGTCCCGAACAGCCCTGCGGGCTTGATCAGCAGCACGATCGCCATGATCACGAAGATCACCGTGTTCGACGCTTCCGGATAAAACACCTTGGTGAGCCCCTCGATCACGCCCAGCCCGAAGCCGGCCACGATCGAGCCCATGATCGAGCCCATGCCGCCGATCACCACCACCGCGAACACGACAATGATCAGGTTCGACCCCATCAGCGGGCTGACCTGATAGATCGGCGCCGCCATGACGCCGGCCAGTGCCGCAAGACCAACGCCGAAGCCGTAGGTCAGGGTGATCATCCGCGGCACGTTGATCCCGAAGGCGCGCACCAGCGTGGGATTCTCGGTCGCGGCGCGAAGATAGGAGCCGAGCCGCGTTCGCTCGATCACGAACCACGTGCCGAAGCAGATCAGCAGGGAGGCGACCACGACCAGGCCGCGGTAGTTCGGCAGGTACATGAAGCCGAGATTGTGGCCCCCGGGCAGCGGATTATCGTAAGGCTGGCCCGAGGAGCCGAAGCGATACCGGAACAGGCCCTCGATGATGATGGCAATGCCGAAGGTCAGCAGCAGGCCATACAGATGGTCGAGGTGGTACAGCCGCCGCAGCAGCAGGCGTTCGATCACAATGCCGGTAATCGCCACCACCACCGGCGCGATGAGGAGAGCAGGCCAGAACCCTATACCCGCCCAGTTCAGCAGCATCCACGCGACGAAGGCGCCCATCATGTACTGGGCGCCATGGATAAAGTTGATGACGTTGAGCAGGCCGAAGATCACGGCCAGCCCGAGGCTGAGCAAGGCGTAGAACGCACCGTTGATCAGGCCGAGAAGGAGCTGTCCGAAGAGCGCCTGCGGCGGAATCCCCAGCAGTTCGAACATCGGTCAGGCTCCTCCCCGCACCTGCGGGCTACTTCTTGACCAGGGGGCAGTCGCCCTGGTCGAGCGGCCGGAATGCATCCTCCGGCTTGATCGTGGCCAGCAGCTTGTAGTAGTCCCACGGGCCCTTGGATTCTTCCGGCTTCTTGACCTGGAAGAGGTAGGCGTTGCGCATCACCCGGCCGTCGATGCGGATCTCGCCGTCCTTGGTCATGAAGTCGTTGACCTTCATCTCGCGCATCTTGGCCGCGACCTTGTCGGCATCGTCGGTTCCCGCCTCCTTGATGGCCTTCAGGTAGTGGGCGACGGCGCTGTAGACGCCGGCCTGCACCATGCTCGGCGGCTTGCCGCCGCTCTTCTCCATGAAGCGCTTGCTGAAAGCGCGGGTCTCGTCGTTGAGATCCCAGTAGAAGCTTTCGGTCACCACCAGGCCCTGCGCCGTCTTCAGCCCCAGCGCGTGCACGTCGGTGACGAACACCAGCAGACCGGCCAGCCGCTGCCCGCCGGAGACGATGCCGAACTCGGCCGCCTGCTTGATCGAGTTGATGGTATCGCCGCCGGCGTTGGCCAGCCCGATCACCTTGGCCTTGGACGCCTGCGCCTGCAGCAGGAACGACGAGAAGTCCGACGTGTTCAGCGGATGGCGCACGGCGCCCAGCACCTTGCCGCCGGCCGCCTTGACCGCGGCGCCGGTGTCGCGCTCCAGCGCATGGCCGAAGGCGTAGTCCGACGTCAGGAAGAACCAGGTATCGCCGCCCGCCTTCACCAGCGCATTGCCGGTGCCGTTGGCCAGCATGTAGGTGTCATAGGTCCAGTGGAAGCCGTAGGGCGAGCAGGCCTTGCCGGTCAGGTCGGACGAGGCAGGGCCCGACATCAGGAAGATCCGCTTCTTGGTCTTGGTGATCTGCTGGACAGCCAGGCCCACCGAGGAGGTCGGCACGTCGACGATGGTGTCCACCTGCTCGGCGTCGATCCAGCGATTGGCAATGCTGGAGCCGACATCGGGCTTGTTCTGGTGGTCGGCGAAAATCACCTCGATCGGCTTGCCGAGCACCTTGCCGCCGGCATCCTCGACCGCCATACGGGCGGCGATCACCGAGCCCTGGCCGGTAATGTCGGCGTAGAGGCCCGACTGGTCGTTCATCACGCCGAGCTTCACGACGTCATCGGAAACCTGCGCCGCGGCCGGCGTTGCTGCCAGCAGCGCTGCGACGCAGCTTGTCCACAAGCCTTTTTTCATCTCACCCTCCTGAATCTGGAATCACGCCTCCCGACGCCGCAAACGTCATACGCCGAGATATTCGTGGAGCTTGTCGATATTGGTTTCGACTTCATCGTTGCGGAACTGGTCGATCACCCGGCCGTCTTCCATGACGTAGTGCCGGTCGGCAACAGTGGCGGCGAACCGGAAGTTCTGCTCGACCAGCAGGATGGTCAGACCACGCGCCTTCAGCTCGCGAATGACCTGGCCGATCTTCTGGACGATGACCGGCGCCAGGCCTTCGGTCGGCTCATCGAGCAACAGCAGTGTCGCGCCGGTCCGCAGGATGCGGCCGATCGCCAGCATCTGCTGCTCACCGCCCGACAGCTTGGTTCCCTGGCTGCGCCGCCGCTCCTCCAGGTTGGGAAAGAGCTGATAGATCTCGTCCACGGTCATGCCGCCGTCGCGCACCTTCGGTGGCAGCAGCAGGTTTTCCTCGACATCGAGGCTGGCGAAGATGCCGCGCTCCTCGGGGCAGAAGGCAATGCCCAGCCGGGCGACCTGGTCGGACGGCAAGCCCAGCAGCTCGCGGCCTTCGAACCGGGCCGTACCGGTGCGTCGCGCGACAATACCCATGATCGATTTCAGCGTCGTCGTCTTGCCGGCGCCATTGCGGCCCAGCAGGGTCACGACCTCGCCGCGCCGGACCGAGAAGTCCGCGCCGTGCAGGACATGCGACTCACCGTACCAGGCGTTCAGCCCGCTGACCTCGAGGTAATCGACCGACGCCGCCTCAGGCATGGCCCGTTCCGACATAGGCTTCGACCACGCGCGGATCCTTTGAAACCTCGGCGTAAGGGCCTTCGGCGAGAACCTCGCCCCGCTGCAAGACCGTAATCGTGTCCGACAGATCGGCCACGACGCTCATATTGTGCTCGACCATCAGCACGGTACGACCGGCAGCCACCTTCCTGATCAGCGCGCTGATGCGCGCGATGTCCTCGTGGCCGAGTCCGGCCATCGGCTCGTCGAGCAGCATCATTTCCGGCTCCAGCGCCAGCGTGGTGGCGATCTCAAGGGCTCGCTTGCGGCCGTAAGGCATCTCGACGGCCGGAATCGTCGCATAGCCGGCCAGGCCGACGGCTTCGATCAGCTCCAGCGCCCGCGCATTGAGTTTCTCCAGCGAACGCTCGGACTGCCAGAAGTAGAAGGAGGTGCCGAGCGGGCGCTGCAGGGACACCCGCACGTTTTCCAGGACGCTAAGGTGAGGAAACACCGCCGAAATCTGGAACGAGCGCACCAGTCCCATACGTGCGATGTCAGCCGCCTTCGCCGACGTGATATTGCGGCCATTGTAAGTAATCGTGCCGCGCGTCGGGGACAGGAACTTGCTGAGGAGATTGAAACACGTCGTCTTGCCGGCCCCGTTCGGTCCGATCAGGGCGTGTACCGACCCGCGCCGGACCTGAAGGTCCACGTTCTTCA
The DNA here is from genome assembly GCA_003574685.1 of Rhodospirillaceae bacterium SYSU D60007. Taxonomy (GTDB): domain Bacteria; phylum Pseudomonadota; class Alphaproteobacteria; order Reyranellales; family Reyranellaceae; genus Vineibacter. The sequence continues at coordinate 2,557 of QOCQ01000008.1, read as the reverse complement.
CGGCGACGAAGCCAGCGAACTCCTTCGTCAGCCCGTGCGTTTCGAGAATGACGTCTCCACCCATATCTTCCGTGTTCCGAAGTGCGGACCACTTCGCAGCCGCATGCACTTAGCTGGATAGGGGCACCGGGCGCATCCTGCAAGGGTAAACGCCCGGTCACGAATCGCAGCCCGCCGCATGCGACCGACCGCCGCAGCGTGTGACGGCGGTCCAGCGCGATGCGAGCGTCAGAAGATTGCTTGCACCCCGACGCCGAAGGTGAGGGGGCGGAGGATGTTAGCCTCCTCGGTCACGCCGAAGGGCCAGAAGGCGACCGGCTTGCCCGAGTTGAACACGTTGTTGACGAACGCGAACACACGTGCGTTGCCGAAACTGTATCCGGCCTGCGCGTTGACCACGGCATAGGGGTCGACCTTGCCGCGTGGATTGTCCGGGTGGGCCACGCTGGGATTGGCGCTTGAGTAGTAGGAAGAGGAATAGCGCGCATCGAGGCTTACATCGAAGCCGCTGCTGTGCTGATAGCTGACGCCGGCTGTCGCGGTGAATGCCGGTGATCGCGGCAATGCTTCGCCCTCCACGCCCGAGGCCGGATATTTCGTGATCTTCGTCTTCAGCAGACCGACTTCGGCGAACAGCTCCAGCCCCGGCAGTGCCAGCCATCGCGCCCCGAACTCCGCGCCATAGGTGGTGACGCGGTCGGCATTGCGGATCTCGGTGGAAACCGGACTCAACGCAAAGGGAAGCTGCATGTCCCTGTAGCGGGCGAGGAAGATATTGCCCGTGAGTTGCAGGCGCTTGTCGAACAACTCGGCCCGCGCGAAGGCCTCGTAGTTCCAGACGTATTCCGGTTCGTAAGTATAGGTAACGAAGGGCGGATTGAAGCTCACCCCCGCACCGCCCGCGTTGTAGCCGCGCGAAACCACCGCGCCGACGGTGAGCGTGTCGGTGGCATGCCAGGCAAGGCCGAACTTGGGCAGGAACACGGTATAGGTCTCGTCCAGATCGACGTCGAACAGCGGCGGGATGCCGCCGACGCGCCGCCGATGCTCGCGTTCCAGGCGTCCGCCCAGCGTCACGTCGAGATTGCCGAACACGCGCAGCGTAGCCTCGCCATAGGCGGCCATCGTCGTCGTGCGGTCGTCGAAGCGGTTCATGCCGTTGAAATCCAGCCAGTCGTCCTGGTTGGCGCGGAAGAAGTAGAGGCCGCCGAACCCCTTCAGCCTGCCGTCAAGCCCGGTGAATTGCAGGCGCGGCTCGAACAGGAACTCGCGACTGTGGATGGAGGCGAGGCCCTGGAGCGGCGGCGCCAGGCGTTTCACCCGTATGTCCGCGTAGGAGAGCGTGTTCTGGAAGGTCAGCGTCTCCGACAGCTTCCATGTCGTCTCCACCACGCCGGCGGTCGCGCTCGGCTCGAAGACGGGTTGCAGTGGAAAAGCGGCCACATGCTTGTCGAATGGCCGCAGGACATTGTCGGTCTGCGGTCCGCGATAATCCTGGTGGGTCAGCGTCACCAGCGTCGAGAAGTCCGGCAGCGCCTCCGGACGGATCAGGATTTTGCTGCGCAGGTTCAGCGCCTCGTACTTGCCAGGGTGCTTCACACCGTCATAGCCCTGGAATCCTTTGACGAAGCTCTCCCAGGCCTTGTAGTCGGCGGACAGGCGGAAACCCAGTTCGTTGGTGACGACCGGCGCGGAAGCCACGGCCGAGAACTGGTGCTGGCTCTGGTTGCCGACCATGACGCGCCCGCCGATTTCGGTTTCGGACAGGCTCGGGTCGCGGGTCTTCACCACGATGGCGCCGGCAATCGAGTTGCGTCCCTGCAACGTGCTCTGCGGGCCGCGGAACACCTCGACGCGCTCGACATCCCATAGCGAGAGGTCGCCGAAGATCGCCTCGTTGAAGCTGAGCGGCCGGCCATCGACCGTGTAGGTGACGCGCGGGCGGATGCCGCCGACAAAGGCATCGACGCCCTGCGCCGGACCGGTGCCGTCGATGCCGCGGATCGCCGGCGCCAGGTTGCTGGATTCCGTGGGTGTCACGTTGGGTATGCGATCCAGCACCTCGTTGGTGGTGCTGAGCCCGGGCCGCTTGCGGTCCAGGGCGGACGGGCCGAAGACGCTGACACTGCTGGAGGTATCGCGCAGCGATCGCTCCACCTTCTCGCCGGAGACGGTAACCGGATCGAGGGTGATCACATCCGGCCCCTGCGCCAGCACCGGCCCCGCGCCCCCCGCACCTGCCACTGACAAGAGGACAAACGCCAGCCCGCGGCCGCTCCGGCTTGTCGTGCGTGTCATTGCTCCCCCAAAACGTCTGGCTGCACTTGCGAATGCGAATCGCTCTTATTTTCACAGACGTTCAGGCCAATGCAAACCGAATCAGCAAAATGTCGATGGGCGAAATCGGCGCCGCGAGGGATCATGCAAGCGCAGCATCGAAATAGCCTTCATGGTGAGCTTGTTGTGCTGACGGGGGACATGGTGGACGGGTGTACGGAGACATGGTGGACGGATTTGGCAAGCATTGCGGCCCTGCGGGTGGAGGGTTGCGATGCCG
>QOCQ01000007.1 GCA_003574685.1 Rhodospirillaceae bacterium SYSU D60007 | reverse complement strand
GGGGGGGGGGCGGCCGCGAACCGCTGCCGGCGAATATCACACGGACATTGTGAAGATGAAGCAGGGCAACAGCATTCTGGGCGGTTATGCCGATACGATCTTCGAGCAGATGTCGGCGCTGGCGCGCCAGCACCAGTCGGTGAACCTCGGGCAGGGCTTCCCGGACGATCCTGGACCACAGGACGTGCGCCGCGCGGCGGCCGACTACCTGATGGATGGCCACAACCAGTATCCGCCGATGCTGGGCATCCCCGAGCTGCGCCAGGCGGTGGCGGAGCACAACAGGCGCTTCTACGGCATCGACGTGGACTGGCAGCGCGAGCTGATGGTGACGTCGGGCGCCACCGAGGCGCTGGGCGACTGCCTGTTCGGCCTGATCGAGCCGGGCGACGAGGTGGTGCTGTTCGAGCCGCTCTACGATTCCTACGTGCCGATCGTGCGCCGCGCCGGCGGCGTGCCGAAATTCGTGCGCCTGGAGCCGCCCGCCTGGGAGCTGCCGCGCGAGCAGCTCGCCGCCGCCTTCGGGCCGAAGACCAAGCTGCTGCTGCTCAATACGCCAATGAACCCGGCCGCGAAGGTGTTCACGGCCGACGAGCTCGCCTTCATCGCCAGCCTGTGCGTGCAGCACGATGCGTTTGCGGTGTGCGACGAGGTCTACGAGCACATCACCTTCGACGGCCGCCGCCATGTGCCGCTGATGACCTTCCCCGGCATGCGCGAGCGCACGGCGCGCATCGGCTCGTCGGGCAAGACCTTCAGCGTCACCGGCTGGAAGGTGGGCTACATCACCGCCGCGCCGGAGGTGCTGAAGCCGATCCTCAAGTCGCACCAGTTCGTCACCTTCACCACGCCGCCCAATCTGCAATGGGGCACCGCGCACGGCCTGCGCAAGGACGACAGCTATTTCGCGGGGCTGGCGCGCGATCTCCAGATCAAGCGCGACCGGCTGGCGAGGGGGCTGCGCGACATCGGCTTCGACGTGATGGACGCGCAAGGCACATACTTCATCACGACGGATTTCCGTCCGCTGGGCTTCAACGGCAGCGACGAGGATTTCTGCCGCCACATCACCGTCGAGGCAGGCGTCACAGCGGTGCCGCTGAGCGCCTTCTACCAGGGCGACGGCGCCCCCCGCCACTTCGCCCGCTTCTGCTTCTGCAAGCACGACTCCACGCTGGACGCCGCCATCGAACGCCTGGCCAAACACTTCCGCGGCTAGGCAGTTCACCGGGACCGCGCGGCTCCTGCCGCGCTCATGCATCACTGGTCTGTTCCAGTGCCGTCATTGAGAAGATCAACGTAGCTGCGGTAACAGTAGACACGATCGCGCTTGCGTCCTGTCACCTCCGCAACAATGCCCAGCTTCTGAAGTTCTGCAAACGCTGCATTGATCGTGGGGGTGGTCAGCCCTGTCTGCACGCGCGCTTTGGCCGCTGTCAGAAACGGGCTTTTTTGCATCAGCTCGTGGAGTCGAAGGACGGATCCCGCGCGCTCGCCCGCGGCGGCAATTCTTGCCCTGTCTGTCTGGAAGAGGTCAACGATTCGCGTCGCCGTGTCGAATGCCTGGTCGGCTGTTTGGGCAACTCCATCCAGGAAGAATTCAAGCCAGGCTTCCCAGTTGCCGCGCTCCCGGACTTCCTGAAGCAGGCCATAATATTCCGTCCTGTGTTGTTTCAGATAGAGGCTGAGATAGAGCAGGGGCTGCCTGAGAACGCGCTCCGCGCAGAGAAAGAGCGTGATCAGCAGCCGTCCGACGCGGCCATTGCCATCAAGGAACGGGTGTATGCTTTCGAACTGGACATGCAGCAATCCAGCCTTGATCAGTGGCGGAAGTTCCGGGGTTGGCCGGTGGATGAACTTCTCGAAGGCATCGAGACACGGCATCAGCTCGTCGACTGGCGGTGGGACATACACCGCATTGCCCGGCCGTGTGCCGCCGATCCAGTTCTGGGAACGACGGAACTCGCCCGGATTTTTCGACTCGCCGCGTCCGCCCTGGAGCAGCCGCGCATGGAGTTCGCGGATCATGCGCAACGAGATCGGCAAGGTGTTGAGCCGATCCAGACCAAACATCACGGCGTCTACGTAGTTGGAGATCTCCCGAATATCGTCGATGGGTTCGCCGGCGACAGCCTGCGCCTCGAAGCGCAGAAGGTCCGAGATTGTCGACTGTGTACCTTCGATTTGCGAAGACAACACCGCCTCCTTCCGGACGTACATATAAAGAAACAGCGGTTCGTCCGGGATCAGGATGGTGATGCCATCGAGCCGCCCCAGCGCGCGGTCTGCGGCGCTGAGTTTGCCCAGTAGCGGCCCAAGGTCTGCCGGTGGCTCGGGCGGCAGCGGCGGAGGCACGAAGGCGAGCACCCGCTCGTTCTGATAGACCGCTTCCTTGAACCGGCCGAGCCTGGAGGCGGGGACCTCAACCATAAGGCCAATTTAACCGAGGCGCAGCGTTAGTAAAGGAAAAGCCACTTTCATTTATTAGCGTTCTTCTGCAGGAAAGTTTCCTTCCTTTGGTATAGACGTCGTCGTCAGGCCCCTGCCGTTACCTGCCGGGCGGCGCGCAGGCCGCTTTCGATGGCGCCGTTCATGAAGCCGCTGGAGACGGTGCTGGTGTGCTCGCCCGCGAACAGCAGGCGGCCGCCCAGCTCGGGCCGGCCCTCGATGCCGAAGAAAGACGTGTACTGGCCCGCGAGCGGGCAGGAGTAGGAGCCGAGCGCAAAACGGTACTGGCTCCAGTTCATGAAGAGCTGCCGGCCGGTAAAGGCGCGCGCGTAACGCGGATCGAGCGCGCCAAGAAACTCGATCGCCTTGCGCTGCGATGCCGCCTGGAACGCCGCACCCGCCTTGCCGCCGAGGAAGTTGGTGAGGATGCCGTGTCCGCCCTGCTGGTCGCGGCTTGTGTCCCAGAAGGTCTGGTGCCCCCGGTCGGTCGTCAGAAAGCCGTCGCCAGCGGGCAGGCGGTTGCTGGCCGTGCGCCACAGGCGCGAGGTGAAATCCGACATCAGCTTGGTGTTGGTGCCGTAGCCATACTCGGCGATGCTGCGCTTCTTCACGGGATGCAGGTCGAGCGCCGCGACGCCATCGACGATGCGCAGCAAGGTGAAAGGCAGGGTGAGGACGACGCGGCTGGCGGCGACGTCGACCTTCCGTCCGTCATGATCGAACGTCAGCAGCAGGCGGCGGCCGTTGTCGCGGATGGCCACGAGCTGATGCCGCAGACGCAGTACGGCTTCGCCGTCGCCGCCGGTCTGGCGCACGAATGCATCGCGCAGCGCATTGATCATCGAAGAGCTGCCGCCGCGGATGCGCCACGCCTCGTCGCTCTCGCCGTAGAGGCGGTGCGGATAGGCCGGGTCCATCAGCAGGATCAGGTTCAGCGCCGACTGCATCTCGGCCTCGGTGCCCATCTCGCCGACATAGGCCACGCGCACCATTTCGCGCACCCAGGGTCCGACATCGCGCTGGCGGTCGAGGAACTCGGCAAGCGTCATCCGGTCATAGAGCGCGGCGTTGGCGGGCTTGTCGAACGTGACCGAAAGATCGGGATCGCGCGAGATCTCCCGGCGCGCGCGGGCGACCGCGTCGATCAGCGGCTTGAGTGCCGGGCCGAACTCGCGTTCGCTGAAGATCTGGCCGCGATAGTGGAACAGCTCGGCGGCGACGCCGGGCAGCGGGTCACCGAACTTGTCCAACCCGACGCCGAGCTCGCGGCAGACAGCGCGCAACTCGTCGTGGTTGCTGTCCACCAGCTCGGCGCCCAGCTCGATGAATTGGCCATCGTCGTTGAAGCCGTGGAACGTCCAGATGCGGCCGCCCACGCGGCCGGAAGCCTCGTACACCACGACCGGTACGCCGGCCTTGGCCAGCGTCCAGGCGGCGGTCAGTCCGGCGGCACCAGCGCCGACGATTACCACCGGCTCGTCGGCGGTGTACCGCGCCGGCGGCAGGCCAGAGCAGGCGGCAATCGGTGCCGCCATCGCGCCCGACAGGAAGGCGCGCCGCGACAGGCCCGCATGCGGCGTTGCTGCCGCGCGCCAGTGCCGGCGCAGCGCTCGAAAAAGCGGTGTACGACTCACTGTGAACTCCCCCAAACGCCAGACGGCGCCTCACACTATCGCTGGCGGGCAGCGCATTCCACATGGGCTGACGGTTGCACCCGGCGAAGTCTTCGGCGCTGGCGCGCCGATGCCGGCGGTCGCGCCGGCGTGGCGTCGCGCGCAATCCGCAGGTCGGCAGGCGCATGTGCAATCTCTACAGCATGAGCGGGACGCGGGACGAGATGGGCAGGCTGTTGAAGGTCCTGCGCGACATGCGGAACGGGACACACCGCCTGCACGGTATTCCCTTCTCCCCGCCTGCGCGGGGAGAAGGCAGAACACCAGCGAGCCATACAGCGGAGCCAGCCAGGTAATCAGGTTCGCCTATGGCCTTGAAACCGTATTTGTCGTCGTCCTGAGCGCAGCGAAGGACCCTGCGATGGTTCGGACAAAGACCGGCAGAATCGGTGATTCACCGCCGCGAGCATTCACGGGTGGGCGACCGCGAGGTCCTTCGCTTCGCTCAGGACGACGACAAATCGCCATATGCGAATGCGCCGGCTTTGCAAGGGGCGTTTGCGCCTCTAATCTTCCGGCCGCGATACGTCATCTCCGTTGCGGAGGAAGCACCATGACCAAGTTTGGCATCGGCCAGTCGGCGACACGCGTCGAGGATCCGCGCCTGCTGACCGGCGGCGGCCGGTACACCGACGACACCCGGATCAACGGCGCTGCGGCACGCGCCCATGTCCTGCGCTCGCCGCATGCCCACGCCGTCATCGGCAAGCTGGATGCGTCCGCCGCGAAAAAGGCGCCCGGTGTGCTGCTGGTGCTGACCGGCGAGGACGTCAAGGCAGCGGGTTTCGGCGATCTGCCTTGCCTGATTCCCATCCAGAACCGCGACGGCTCCATGCGGGGCGATACGCCGCGCCCCATGCTGGCACAGGGCAGGGTGCGTCATGTCGGCGATCCGGTCGCCCTGGTGGTGGCCGAAACGCTGGAGCAGGCCAGGGACGCCGCCGAGCTGATCGAGGTCGACTACGACCCGCTGCCTGCGGTGGTGGACACGTGGGCTGCGGCCCAGCCCGGCGCGCCGCTGGTCTGGGAGGACATCAAGGGCAACGAGTGCTTCGACTGGGAGATGGGAAACCGCAAGGCGACGGACGAGGCCTTCGCCAAGGCCGACCGTGTCGTGAAGCTGCGCATCGTCAACAATCGCGTTGTCGTGAACTCGATGGAGCCCCGCGGCGCCATCGCCGAGTACGATGCGGCGGATGACCGCTCGACCCTCTGGGTCTCCTCGCAGGGCGTGAGCGTGATCCAGCCCTACGTCGCCGACATGGTACTGAAGATCGGCCAGGTGAAGTTGCGGGTACGCACCGGCGACGTGGGCGGCGGCTTCGGGATGAAGATTTTCGTTCACCCCGAATATCCGATGGTGGTGTGGGCATCGCGGCTGCTGAAGCGCGCCGTGAAGTGGATCCCGGACCGGCAGGAGGCGTTCCAGTCCGACGTCCAGGGGCGCGATCATGTGTCGTTCGCCGAGATGGCCCTCGACAAGGACTGCCGGTTCCTCGGGCTGCGTGTCACGACCTATGCGGCGCTGGGCGCGTATCTCTCACACTATAGCGCCTTCATCCCGACCATGGCGGGCACCGGCATGCTGGCCGGCCTGTACCAGACCCCGGCGATCTACGTGAACGTCAAGGGCATGATGACCAACACCGTGCCGACCGATGCCTATCGTGGCGCCGGCCGACCGGAGGCAGCCTATCTGCTGGAACGCTTCGTCGATCATGTCGCGCGCGAGACCGGCCTTACACCCGACGAGATCCGCGCCCGCAATCTGGTGCGCCCGGACCAGATCCCGTGGACCACGGCGCTGGGCGACACGATGGACTCGGGCAATTTCGAAGCCGTGATGCGCAAGGCCATGGAGCAGGCGGATTGGAAAGGCTTCGCGGCCCGGCGTGCCGACTCGAAGAAGCGCGGCAAGTGGCGCGGCATCGGCCTTGCCACCTACGTGGAGAAGTGCGGCGCGGGTGCGCCTGACACGGCCGTCGTGAAGTTCAACGACGATGAGACGCTCACGGCCTATATCGGTAACCAGACCAACGGCCAGGGGCATGAGACGCTTTACACGCAGATCCTGTCGGCCAGGCTGGGAGTCGACTCCAGCCGTATCCGCATCGTGCAGGGTGACAGCGATGTGGTGCCGGGCGGCATGACCGGCGGCTCGCGCGCCACGCCGGTCGGCGGTACGGCGATGGTGGGCGTCTCCGACAAGATCATCGCCAAGGGCAAGCTCGTTGCCGCCGCGGTGCTGGAAGCATCTGCCGGTGATATCGAGTTCAAGGACGGCAGCTTTTCGATCGTCGGCACCGACCGGCGCCTGTCGCTGTTCGAGGCGGCCAAGGCAGCAAAGGACCCGAAAAACCTGCCGGCTGGCGAGACTCCCGGCCTGGATGACGAGTTCATGCGCGAGGCGACGGCGGCCACCTTTCCCAACGGCTGCCACATCTGCGAGCTGGAGGTCGACTCCGACACCGGCATGGTCGATATCCTGCGCTACACGGTGGTCGACGATTTCGGCGCCGCGATGAATCCGCTGCTGCTGATGGGCCAGGTCCACGGCGGAATCGGGCAGGGCGTGGGACAGGCCCTGACCGAGCACACCGTGTACGACAACGAGACCGGCCAGTTGCTGTCTGGATCGTTCATGGACTATGCCCTGCCGCGGGCCGACGTCGTGCCGCATGTCCATTTCGACATGCACAACTCGCCCTGCACGACGAATCCGCTGGGCATGAAAGGTGCCGGCGAGGCCGGGGCCATCGGTGCACCGCCGGCGGTGATCAACGCGCTTGTCGATGCCCTCTATCCGGAAACCGGGCTCAAGCACATCGACATGCCGGCGACCGCACATGCGATCTGGCAGGCCATCCAGAACGCGCGCGGCGGGAGCCGGGCGGCAGCCGAGTGACGACGCACGATGCCGCATGTGACGCTGCGCGACGGAGCCGCGCTCTACTACGAAACGCACGGCAGCGGCCCGCCACTGCTGCTGGTGTCAGGTCTGGGCGGTATTGCCGGGTTCTGGCAGCCGCACGTCGAGGTCTTCGCGCGGCACTTCTCGGTCGTCCTGCACGACCATCGGGGCACCGGGCGCAGCGCGCTGTCGCGCATCGATTATTCCGTGCCGCAAATGGCGGATGATGCGTTGCAGCTCATGGACTCGCTCGGAATCGGAACCGCTGCGTATATCGGGCATTCCACCGGCGGCGCGATGGGGCAGGTGATCGCGACCGATCATCCGGAACGCATCTCGAAGCTGGTGCTGTGTGGTACCTGGGCGAAGACCGACGCCTACTTCCGAAGGCTGTTCGAGGTGCGGGCCCTGATGCTGAAGCATCTGGGTCCCGAGGCCTATAGCAAGGCGAGCGCCCTTGCGCTGCACATGCCGTCCTGGGTTCGGGACCATGATGCCGAGCTGGCAGCCAATGAGGCCGTCGCGCAGGAAACCATTCCGGTGCCGGAGATCCTGTTGTCGCGGATCGCAGCTATCGTGGCGCACGACCGGCGCCAGCGGCTTGCCGGGATCACATGCCCGACGCTGGCGATTGGCGCGCGGGATGACCAGGTCACGCCCGCCTATTTCACCGAGGAGATCGGGCGCCTGGTGCCGGACTGCCGCACGGTGGTTCTCCCGTACGGCGGGCATTTCTTTCCCAACGCTATGCCTGAAACCTGGCAGCGGATCGTGCTGGACTTTCTGCTCGATCGAAACCCGAGGGGTTAGTCGTCCTCTTCGTCGGCTCGGTACAGATCGGCCAGGCCCGTCCGGCAATCTTCGTCATCGTCAGGATCTATGAACTCGTCCGGATCGTGCGGCAGAATGCCTGGCATCGGGTCTTCAGCAGGCACGGTACGCGGGGTGCTCTGTGTTGCAAGCATGTTTGCCTCCCGCTTTGCCTTGCGGCGACAGGCCTGGTCACCGCGCGGTCACAACGGCAATGCGCAGTGCCGGTTCCACAAGAATATCCTTCACAAAAGAGCAAATTGGCAGGGTACCTTCAGCTTCGACTGCAGGACGCACCGCCCAGCACGCAGAATTTGGCACAGTGGGGATGGTTCAGTCGTACCGTGCCGGCGGCCTCGGCCAGCGTGCGGCCGAGCTCGAACTGCGCATCGTAGGGCAGCAGGGTGCAGGCCACGACCGCCGGCTGCTCGGCGCCCTTGCGCTTGATCACCATCCGGGCGGAGGCGCACATCACGTCGTCGGGCGATTTCTTCAGGATGCCCCAGCAAGCCGTGGTGATCTCCGGCACGTCGATCCCGGCATCCATCTCGGGAAAGAGCACCAGCGCCACAGGGTCATCAGCGTCGATCGGGATGGCATTGTCGGCAAAAAGCCGCGCGTAGCCCTCCCGCAAGGCGTCTTCCGGCTCGCCGGAAAAACGGCGGCCCGCAACGTGGACATTGAAGCCGTTGCGGGTCAGCCAGAGCAGGCCCTCCAGTGTCGGCTTCCACGTGCGCACGCCGCGCTCGGCCTCGTGCATTGCCGTGCCGTAATGGTCCAGCGAGACCCGGATCGTCAGCCGCGCACCGTGGCGCTCGCGCAATGCCAGCAATGCCGGCTTCATGCGCCACATCGGCTTCATCGCGTTGGTCAGCACCATCGCTTCGAGCCCGCGCTCCAGCACGTCCGCCAGCATGGCCGGCAGCTCGGGATTCATGAAGGGTTCGCCGCCGGTAAAGCCGATCAGGCGCGTGCCCAGCCGGTCGCGCGCAATTTCGTCCAGATACGTCCGCACCTCGGCGGCCGAGAGATAGACCAGCCGGTCGTTGCGGGGCGAGGATTCGATGTAGCAGTTGCGGCAGGTGAGGTTGCACAGCGTGCCGGTATTGAACCACAGCGTTTCGAGTGACCTCAAAGCCACTGCGGCACGAGGCTCTCCGCGGGCGGTGATCAGGGGGTCGCGGAACTTGGCCGGGTCGAGCCCTGGCGGTGGCAGGAGCGCGGGTACTGACATCAAAAACCGTCCTCGACAAAGCTGTGCGGCACAGGCAAACGAACGCGCGGGGAGCCTACAGGGGCCATGCAGGCCGGCGCATCAAGAATTCGCGAGAGGCGGCGGCATGCTGCCGGGAGAGGGCGATGGTGAAATCGGTTCTGGGTGTCATCGGGGGCTCAGGCATCTACGAACTGCCAGGCTTGCGCGACGTCCGCTGGAAGAAAGTCGCTTCGCCGTGGGGTGAACCGTCGGACGAGCTGTGCTTCGGCACATTCGGCAACCTGCCCATGGTCTTCCTGCCTCGACATGGCCGTGGCCACCGCGTTCCGCCGTCGGAAATCAACTACCGGGCCAATATTGATGCCCTGAAGCGTGCCGGCGTGACCGACGTGGTTTCGCTGTCGGCATGCGGCTCGCTGCGCGCCGACCTGCCGCCCAGCCTGTTCGTGCTGGTCGATCAGTTCATCGACCGCACGTTTGCCCGCAGCAAAAGCTTTTTCGGCAAAGGCTGTGTGGCGCATGTCGCCTTCTCGCATCCCACCAGCCCGCGCCTGATGGACAGGCTCGAAGCAGCAGCGCGCGCCGAGAGCATTCCGATCCATCGCGGCGGTACGTATCTCGTCATGGAAGGACCGCAATTCTCCACGCTCGCCGAAAGCCTGCTCTATCGAAGCTGGGGCTGCGACGTGATCGGCATGACCAACATGCCGGAAGCCAAGCTCGCGCGCGAGGCCGAGCTTTGCTACGCCACCGTTGCGATGGTCACCGACTACGATTCCTGGCACGAGGATCATGGCACCGTCGACGTCACCAAGATCCTGGCGGTGCTGCAGGCCAACGCCGAGAACGCCAAACGCCTTGTCGCGCGACTGGCCGCCGATTTTCCGGAGGATCACGAAGCGTGTCCGATCGGTTCCGATATCGCGCTCGACAATGCCATCATTACGGCGCCCGACGCGCGCGATCCCGACCTGCTGCGCAAGCTTGATGCGGTAGCGGGCCGGGTGCTGAAGTGATACCGGCCGGCGTCAGGACAAATCCATCAGACCCGATGCGCGCAGACGTTCCAGGTCCGCGGGCGTGTCGACATCCCACAGCATGGCAGGCTCGCGCCAGGCAAGACCGGCGCGCTGCAAGCGGCGACGCGTTTCGGCCATGACCTTGTCGGTGCTCCACGGCATGGCCTCGAACAGGATGGGCTGCGGAGTGCGCAGTCCGACCAGCACGTAGCCGCCATCTTCCGTCGGCAGGAAGACGGCGTCATGGCCATCGCGCAGAACGTCGGCGCAGGCTTGCAGATGTCCGGTCGTCAGTGCAGGACAGTCGGTGCCGATCAGCAGCAGGGGAGAGTTCTTCTGCACTTCGAAGGCGGCCAGCATGCGTGCGCCAAGATCTCCATCGGCCTGGACGCAAAGCTGTAAAGGTGCATCGCGGCCCAGCCCGGCGAATACCGGGTGAGCTGCATCGGGCGTGCACCAAAGGGAAACCGGGCCCACCCCGGCGACCAGTGCACAGGCGATGGTGCGCTCGATCATGAGCCGCTGCAGATGGGCGGCGCCGTCGGCCCCGAGCGTCGGGATCAGCCGCGTTTTGCAGCGGCCCGGCACCGGCGCACGCGCGAACACGGCAATGCTGACAGGTTCAGCGTGGCGCTGCCCGGTAGCCATAGCGCTGGGCAAGGTCTGCTGGATCGGCGCCGAAGAAGTAGGCCATCCGCAACCGCCACATCAGCAGGATGGTGCGAAACACGCCATGCCGTTGCCACCGGCGGCCGGAGGTGACAACGCGCGCGCGCAGGCAGGCGGGCCGCCCCATCCGCCGCAGGAGTCGGGAGAGGGCGATGTCCTCCATCAGCGGAATGTCGGGAAAGCCGCCTGCGGCCCGGAAAGTCTCGCGCCGGACGAACTGGCCCTGATCGCCGGTCGCGATGCCGGTGAGCCGCGAACGCAGGTTCATCAAGCCTGCCACCACGGACAGCATGGGGTGCGATCCGTCGATACGCACATCGAAGCGCCCCCATTGCGCGCCATCCGCCAGCGCCGCTTCGATGAGGGCTTCACCCGTGTCGGGCAGCACGGTGTCAACGTGCAGGAAGAGCAGAATATCGCCTCGCGCGATGGCAGCGCCGGCGTTCATTTGCGAGGCCCGTCCGCGGGGTGCATGCTCGACCCGGTCGGCGAGCGGCCCTGCGAGCGTCGCCGTTTCGTCGCAACTGCCGCCGTCCACAACGACTACCTCGGCGCCGCGCTCGCGCAGCGGCTTCAGGCGCTGCAATGCCGTCACGACCACCGCCGCTTCGTCCAGGACCGGGATGATGATCGACAGCACCGCAGACGGGCCGATGCAGGAGGAAATGGTGGGCGCTGTAGGGATTGAACCTACGACCCCACCCGTGTGAAGGGTGTGCTCTCCCGCTGAGCTAAGCGCCCCGTAGATTCGAAGGCGCGATATAGGTTGCGGCCCGCGCCTCTGTCAAGAAAGGCGGTCCGGTGATGGCCCCGGGGAACATTGCTGCCGTGTCGTGCGTTTAGGCACGACCGGACAAGGGCAGGGTCGCCGGTCGCCCTTTCCGGCATTGTCGGTGATGCCACTGCCTCCCAGACCTCTTCCCGCAGCCGGTCCCGATCCCGCAGGATCCGGCATACGGCTTCTGACGGCAGCGGCTGGTCTGCTGTCGGCTGCGATCGTCCTGGGATTTCTCTACTTTGGCCGCGACGTCCTCATTCCGCTGGCGCTCACAACCCTGATCAGCTTTGCGCTGGGACCGCTGGTCTCCTGGCTGCGGCGATTTGTGGGGATGCGCACGGCAGTGACGCTGGCGGTCCTGTTCGCCGTGCTGCTGGCGGGCGGGATTGCCGTGCTGCTGGTCTGGCAGATCGCCGACCTTGCCGCCAACCTGCCGAAGTACCGGACGAATCTTCTCGACAAGATGGAGGACCTGCGCGGGGGCGGCGGTCTGGTCGCCGAAGCCATCGGCGCCGTGCGCGACCTTGCCGCCGATCTCACGCGCCCGCCGCCCGGGTTCACCACCCAGCCGCCGGAGCCAAAGCCCATGCCGGTGGAGATCGCCCGCGGCAATGCGCTCGAGGTCATGGCGTCGTACCTGATGCCGGTGGTCCTGCCCCTGCTCACCGCGGGCCTGGTCATCGTGCTGGTCGTCTTCATGCTGCTGGAGCGCGAGCCGCTGCGCGACCGTCTGATCCGCCTCGTCAGCCGGGGCGACATCAGCCGCACGACCGGCGCGATCAACGATGCGGTAACCCGGCTCAGCCGCTTTCTCGCCAACCAGGTGCTGATCAATCTCGGCTTCGGTACCGTGGTGGGAACAGGCCTGTGGCTGATCGGCATGCCGAATCCCCTGATCTGGGGAATCCTTGCTGCGGTCCTGCGCTTCGTGCCCTACGTCGGGTCCGTCGTCACGGCAGTTGTGCCGACCCTGATGGCCATTGCGGTCGCGCCCGGGTGGACGCTGCCGATCCTGACGTTCGGCCTGATCCTGGTGTGCGAGCTTGTCGTGGGTCAGGTGGTCGAGCCGTTGAGATACAGTAGCTCGACGGGCATGTCGCCGCTGGCGGTTCTCGTCTCCATCACGGCCTGGGCCGCGCTCTGGGGCCCGATCGGCATGCTGCTCGCGATGCCGCTCACCGTCTGCCTGATCGTCGTGGGACGGCATGTTCCGCAACTGAGCTTCCTGGAAGTGGTCCTGGGAGACGAACCCGTCCTGCCGGTGGAAGTGCAGATCTATCATCGGCTGCTGGCGCACTCGCCGGTCGATGCCCTCGAAATCGCGGTCGAATACGCCCGGGAGCATGGCGTTATTGTCCTCTACGACAGGGTGTTGCTGCCCATGCTGGTTCTGGCCGAGAACGACCGCCGGCGCGCGGCGCTGGACAGCGATCGCCGGCAGCTCATTGTCGAGGGCGTCAAGGAAATCATCGAGGCTGTGGCCGAGGAACCGGACAACGTCGTCGTCTCGCCGCCGGAGACTGCCGAAGGCGATCTGCATGGCAACGGGCAGGCAGAGGCGCAAGTCATTCCGGGCGGCGCCGTTCAGGTCTTCTGTATCGGCGGGCGCAGCGAGCTGGACGTAGCCGCGGCCCTGGCCACGGCCGACGTGCTGAGGCGCCGGCAGATCGCGGCACGTGCACTGGCGCTTGGCGAGCTGGCGGGCGCGGCGGCTGGCGACAATGGTGTGGACAGTCTTGTCCTTTGCGTCGTGATGCCCGGCTCGGCGACAGTGATCGAGCATCTCGTGCGGCGCGTTCGCGAGCAAGTTGATCCAGGGGTTCCGATCACGGTTGCCGCTTTCTCCCTTGACGGGCCGCCATTGGCGACCGCTTCCCTGCAGTCAATGCCGATCGTGCACGCATTCGGCGCCCTTGGCGAGGTAACGGTCAACGCGCTGGGTCGCGAGCCCGCGCTTCAGGAAGAGGCCGTGACGCGCTGAGGCACGAGTTGCCGTGCTGCGTCCATCAGGTCCTCGAAGCGGTCGATCACAGCGTCCGCACCCAGCTCGCGTGCCGGCATAAGCGTGTAGCCCCACGAAACGGCAATGACCTTGAGGCCCGCCGCCCGAGCCGCCTCCACATCGTGAACGGAGTCTCCGACCATCAGTGCCGTATCGGCAGGGGCACCCATCCTGGCCAGCAGCTTGAGGATATGACCGGGATGGGGCTTGCGGACATCGAAGGAATCGGCGCCCGCGGCATCTTCGATGGGCGGCATCAATCCAAGCCGCTTGAGAATGTCGCGCGCCGAGGCCTCGTACTTGTTGGTGCAGACGCCCAGCCGTACGCCGGCTGCGGCCAGGTGCTGCAGCGTCTGCGCCACGCCGGGATAGGGTACCGTGTTCTGAACGGCGTTCTCGCCGTAGTAGCGCACGAAATCGCGCACGCGCGCATTGAGCTCGGCATCGCTCAGCTCCACGCCGCGCATGGCGAACGCCTTGCGCGTGCGGACCCGGCCGCCTTCGCCCATAAGCGCGGTCTGTGCCCCGGTTTCGATCGGCGCCAGTCCATGGTCGGCAAGCACCCGGTTGACCGCGGCCGCCACGTCGTCGGCGCTGTCAATCAGCGTACCATCGAGGTCGAATATGACCGTCCGGAAGGGGAACAGGGCTGAATTGGCATTCATATACAAGGTAGATGCGTCAAAGTGGCAGCAGACGCAAGCAGCCGTGCCGGCCGTGCCGCTTTCGCATGGGATGACGGCGCCGGGGATTTTCGCCATATTGATGCCGGCAGACCGCCCACAAACGCTTCCCGTCGATGGCTCACCCCCTCTCTGTTGTCGTGCTGGCCGCGGGCGCCGGCACCCGCATGAAATCCGCGCTCCCCAAAGTGCTTCATCCGGTCGCCGGCTGGCCGATGCTGCGTCATGTGCTGGCCGCGGCCGAAGCCCTGCGGCCGGAGAAGATCGTGGTGGTGGGGCCGCCGGGCCGCGAGGACGTGGCGCGCGCCGCTGCGCCGCATCATTTCGTCGTGCAGACGCAGTCGCTCGGCACCGGCCACGCCCTGAAAGCGGCCCTGCCGGCCCTGGGCGGATCGACCGCCGACGTGATGGTGCTATTCGGCGACTGTCCCCTGCTGACGACGGCCAGCCTGAGGCGGGCCGTCGCGGCCCGGCGTGGCCGCGGCCGGACTTCCCCGGCTGCGCTTGCGGTTCTGGGCTTCCGGGCCGCCGACCCAACACCCTATGGACGCCTCGTGCTCGGCCCGACAGGTGACCTGGAGCGCATCGTCGAAGGCAAGGACGCATCGGCCGGGGAACGGAAGATCGACTTCGTGAACTCCGGCGTGATGGTGATCCAAGGAACGCTCCTGCCCGGCCTGCTACGCCGCCTGCGCAACGACAACGCGAAAGGCGAGTACTATCTGACCGACCTGGTGGCGATTGCACGGCGGGCCGGTCATCGGTGCGCGGTGGTGGAGGGCGCCGAGGAGGAGTTTCTGGGGGTGAACTCAAGGCGCGATCTGGCCGCTGCGGAGGCGGCCATGCAGCGTCGCCTGCGGCAGGCAGCGCTCGATGGCGGCGTCACGATGGTGGATCCCGCCACCGTCTGGCTGTCGGCCGATACGCGTTTCGGCCATGATGTGACCATCGGGCCGAATACCCTGTTCGGATCGGGTGTCGAGGTCGGTGACGGGGTTACGATCCATGGCTTTTGCTACATCGAGGGCGCGGTGATCGGCTCGCGCTCCACGGTCGGTCCGTTCGCGCGCATCCGGCCGGGCACACGTATCGGCAGTGAGGTCCACATCGGCAATTTCATCGAGCTGAAGAACACCACGGTGGCTGACGGTGCCAAGGCCAACCACGTGTCCTATCTTGGCGACGGCGATGTTGGCGTACGCGCGAACATCGGGGCGGGCACCATCTTCGTGAACTATGACGGCTACGGAAAGTGGCGCACGATGGTCGGGGAGGACGCCTTCATCGGATCGAATGCCTCGCTGGTGGCGCCGGTACGCATTGGCCGTGCCGCCAATGTCGCCGCCGGCAGCGTGATCACGCAGGATGTGGCGGCGGATTCGGTTGCCTTTGGCCGGGCCCGCCAGGTGGACAAGCCGGGGGCTGCGCCGGCGCTGCGCGCCAGATTGAAGGCGCGCGCCGAGGCAGCCAAAGCGGAGCGGGCGCAGCGTGACGCCCATCGCCGCAGCGGCAAGCAGGAGGCGTAGGCGATGTGCGGCATCATCGGCATTATCGGCAAGGACGCGGTGACGCCGCGCCTGATCGATGGTCTGCGGCGGCTCGAGTACCGAGGCTACGACTCGGCCGGCGTTGCGACCCTGGTGAACGGCCATATCGGGCGCCGCCGTGCGGAAGGCAAGATCGCCAACCTCGAGGCGCGCCTGGCTGCCCAGCCGCTGGCGGGTACGACCGGCATCGGCCATACCCGCTGGGCCACGCATGGCGGCGTGAGCGAGCGAAACGCGCATCCCATCGCGACAGACCGTGTGGCGATCGTGCACAACGGCATCATCGAGAACTTTCAGGAGCTGAAGAAAGAGCTGGTAGCGGAAGGCCGCCGCTTCGACAGCGATACCGACACCGAAACCGTCGCCCAGCTTCTGACATCCTGTCTGGAGCGGCAGATGACTCCGGAAGAGGCGGTGGGCCACGCCATGGGGCGGCTCAAGGGCGCCTTCGCGCTGGTTTGCATGTTCGCTGGCCGGCACGACCTGCTGATTGGCGCACGCCGCAACTGCCCCCTCGCCGTCGGCTACGGCGATGGCGAGATGTATCTCGGATCCGACGGGCTGGCGCTGGCGCCGCTGACCCGGCGCATCTGCTATCTCGAAGAGGACGACTGGGTGGTGGTGCGCCACGACAGTGCCCAGGTCTACAACGGCGGCCGGCCGGTCGAGCGCCCGGTCACGACCACGGCGCTGTCGGGCGCCCTGATCGGCAAGGGAAACCACCGCCATTTCATGCTGAAGGAGATGCATGAGCATCCCGAGGCCATCAGCGCGACGCTGCGTGCCTATCTCGACCCGGCAACCCGCACCGCAACGCCGCCCGATCTTCCGTTCGACTGGCGGCAGGTACCGCGTCTGACGATTACCGCCTGCGGCACAGCTTTCTATGCCGGCCTGATCGCGAAATACTGGTTCGAGCGGATCGCACGGCTGCCGGTGGAAGCGGACATCGGTTCAGAGTTCCGCTATCGCGAGGCACCGCTGCCGGAAGGCGGCGTCTGCATCGCCGTATCCCAGTCGGGTGAGACAGCGGATACGCTGGCGGCGCTGCGGTATGCCAAGGGGCAGGGGCAGCAGATCCTGTCGGTCGTCAATGTCCCCGAGAGCGCGATCGCACGCGAATCACACGTCGTGGTGCCGACCCTGGCCGGGCCGGAAATTGCCGTGGCGTCGACCAAGGCCTTTACCGCGCAGCTCGTCGTGCTGGCGGTCCTTGCTATCGCCGCCGGACGCGCCCGGGGTACCCTGACGCAGGAGCGCGAGGCAGAGCTTGTCGCTGCCCTGATCGAGCTGCCGTCACGCGTCGCGGAAGTGCTCACCCATGATGCCGCGATCGCGGCGGTCGCCTACCGGGTCGCCGAGGCGCGCGATGTGCTCTATCTCGGCCGTGGCGCGGCATGGCCGATTGCGCTGGAAGGCGCGCTGAAGCTGAAGGAGCTGAGCTACATCCACGCTGAAGGCTATCCGGCCGGCGAAATGAAACACGGTCCCATCGCGCTGATCGCCGAGGACGTGCCCGTCGTCGTGGTCGCGCCGACCGACGAGCTGTCGGACAAGATCGCATCGAACCTTGAGCAGGTGCACGCCCGCGGCGGCAAGCCGATCCTCATTTCGGATGCGGCCGGGGTGGCACGGCTGGGCTCCAAATGCTTTGCCACGCTGCCGATGCCGGACGTCGATCCCTTCGTGGCGCCGATCCTCTATGCCGTGCCGGTGCAGCTCCTGGCCTATCACGCGGCGGTCGCCAAGGGCACCGACGTCGACCAGCCGCGCAACCTCGCCAAGAGCGTCGTGGTCGAATAAATCCCGTCATCCCGAGCGCCAGCGAGGGATCTCCCGCGGCTGGAGCACCGTGCGTCTTTCGCAGGAGATCCCTCGCTCGCGCTCGGGATGAGGGGATTCGCTGGTTGTGATTACCGTGACGGGCCGGTGCCTGGCAGCAGGCCGCCGGGTGGCAGGCCGCCCGGGGCGGGGGCGGGCTTGGGCGCCGGTGCCGGGCCGGGTCGTGGTGCCGGCGGCTTGGCGGCGGGCGGTTTTCTGGCCGGTTGCTGTCCGCCGGGCCGCTGGCCGCTTTGCGCGATCTGCCATTCCTGCTGATTGATCTTGCCGTCGCCGTTCAGGTCGATGCGCTTGAACACCGCTGTCAGGAACGTCTTCATCTCGGCTGTCGTCAGGAAGCCGTCCTTGTTGGTGTCCATCTCGCGGAAGCGGGCGGTGACGAGTTGCTTGCGCTGCTCGTAGGGAGGCATGTTGGGCGGGTTCTCGTCAGGCTTGCCGGCGACCGCCATGTATTCCTGGAGGTTGATCTTGCCGTCCTTGTCGGCATCCAGCTCCATCAGCTCTTCGCTGTTGAAGTCGAGGAACTCTTCCAGCTCGACGACGCCGTTGCCGTTGGCGTCCATGTCGCCGCCCTGCCGCCGTTCGTCGCCGCGCCGCCGCTGGGCTTCCTCAAGCCGCCGCCGCCGTTCCTCGGCCTGCTGCAGCACAAGCCGCAGCTCGGCCTCGGTGATGCGGTTGTCGCGGTCGATGTCGAACTCGTTGAAGTTCAGATTAACGAAAACCTGGACCTCCTCGCGCGACAGCTTGCCGTCGCGGTTGGTGTCGATCTGGCTGAACTGGGCCTCATAGAAGCGGCGACGCTGGTCCAGCGGCGGCACGCCGGCCCCGTCCTGCGAATAGGGCGGCTCGGCGAGCTTGACGAACTCCTCCTTCGCCAGCGTCCCGTCCTTGCTGTCGGCATCGAGCTGATCGAACAGCTTCATGCGTACGGCCAGGAATTCCTCGCGCGTGATGGCTCCGTCCTTGTTGGCATCCATCTCGACAAACCAGTCCGGCAGCGGCGGGGGTCCTTCCGGCGGTTTGGCAGCCTGTGGCGGCGAAGCAGGCGTCGCTGGCGGCGTCGCTGACTTCGGTGCAGGTTCGGTGGGGCCCTTCGGCTCGGGTGTGGTGGGCTGCTGCGCCATGGCCGATGCACCGCCGAGCCCGGCCACGAGGACAGCGGTCATCACGATCCTGTTCATTGGGGTCTCCCAGGGCCTGCCTGCGGGGGAACGGCAGGTTCATATGACAGCGGCGCCCGCGGGGCGCCTGCGCGGCGATATCGTCTTGACTTGGCTGCACTGTCAACCCAGTGCCGTTCGACTACGGCCAAATCGCGGCGCGGTATGCAGCGGCAAGAAGTCCACTTTGGACTATTGAAACCGGCGAACGGATAGGCGATGTTGCGCGCCACTGAACGGGCGTTAACAAGCCCCAACCGCTTGGGAAACCACGGATTTCCGCAATGCGGCATGCTTGATGGCAAAGGAGGTGCCAGCAAGCGGTCGCAAGGCGGAAGTTCGCGCGCGCAGGGAGGGCAGAAGCTGGTGTCCACCGCTACAGCCGCGGTCGAGTCTCGCACGGCCGCGCGTCCGCAGGGAAGCGAGCCGTTGCTGAGCGTGCGCAACGTCTCAGTGCGCTTCGGCGGCATTGTTGCGCTCGACGGCATTACTTTCGATGTTCTTCCGGGGCAGATCGCCGGGCTGATCGGGCCCAACGGCGCCGGCAAGACAACGCTCTTCAACTGCCTCAGCCGGCTTTATGAGCCCAATGAGGGCGACATCCTGTTCGAGGGCCGGTCGGTTCTGGGCGCGCCGCGTCACGACATTCCGGTGATCGGAATCGCGCGCACCTTTCAGAACGTGGCGCTGTTCGACCACATGAGCGTGCTCGACAACGTCAAGGTCGGCTATCACAGCAAGGGATCCAGCGGATTCTTTGCCAACGCGCTGCGCCTGCCATCCGTCAGGACCGAGGAGGCGCGCATCGCAGAGCGCGCCATGGAGCTCGTCGAGTTCATGGACCTGGTGCCGTTTGCGGCGCATCCTGCCGGCCCGCTGCCGTTTCCGCTGCGCAAGCGCGTTGAGCTGGCGCGGGCGCTGGCCTCAAGCCCCAAGCTGCTGTTGCTTGACGAGCCGGCCGCCGGTCTCAACCACGACGAGATCGAGGTGCTGAAGGGCCAGATCCGCCGCGTACGCGATCTCCAGCACGTGACAGTGCTGCTGGTCGAGCATCACATGAGTCTTGTGATGAGCGTATCGGACAAGGTCGTGGCCATCGATTTCGGCCGCAAGATCGCCGACGGCACGCCGGCCGAAGTCCAGCGCGATCCTGAAGTCATCCGCGCCTACCTCGGGACCTCGTCGTAGCATGACAGCATTCCTTGAAGTGAGCGGGCTCAAGGCTTTCTACGGCCAGACCCAGGCACTCTACGACGTCGGCTTTGCGCTGGAGAAAGGCGGCATCACCACCCTGCTGGGCGCCAACGGCGCGGGCAAGACGACGACGCTGCGCGCCATCTGCAACATGGTCCGCGCCGAGGGCAGGATTTCCTTCGATGGTCAGCCCATCGTCGGCCGTCCCACGGAATCTGTTGTACGCTTGGGCGTGGCGCACGTACCCGAAGGCCGCGGCACGTTCACCACCATGACGGTCGACGAGAACCTGCGGATCGCGGCCTACACCCGCGGACGTTCGGCCAAGGCCGATGTCCAGCAGGATCTCGACATGGTGTTCGAGTATTTCCCGCGCCTCAAGGAGCGCATGCAGCAGCAGGCGGGCACGCTCTCCGGCGGCGAGCAGCAGATGCTGGCGGTGAGCCGGGCGCTGATGCTGCGGCCGCGGCTGATGCTGCTGGACGAACCGTCGTTTGGCCTGGCGCCGCTGATCGTGCAGGAGATCTTCCGCATCCTTCGGCGGATCAACGAGGAGTCGAAGGTCAGCATGCTGCTGGTCGAGCAGAACGCCGCGCTGGCGCTCGACCTCGCCGACCATGCCTACGTCCTCGAAACCGGACGGGTCGTCATGGCCGGGCCGTCCGCGGACGTCAAGAACGACGAGAACGTCCGCAAGTCCTATCTCGGCTACTGAGAGACACCATGGAACAGCTCATCCAGCAGGTCGCGTCCGGTCTGGCCAATGGCGCCATCTATGCCTGCGTCGCGCTGGCGCTGGTCATGATCTTCGTGTCGACCTCGCACATCAATTTCGCCCAGGGCGAGATGGCGATGTTCAGTACCTATCTTTCCTGGCAGCTCATCCAGTGGGGTGTGGGCTACTGGCCGGCCTTCGTAATCGCCGTGCTCGTGTCGTTTGTCGGCGGAGTCCTGATCGAACGCACGATCCTGCGGCCCTTGCACACGGCGCCGATATTGTCCGTGGTGGTGGTGTTTATCGGCCTGCTGGCGGTCTTCAACTCCGTGGCCGGCACGATCTGGAGCTACCTGATCAAGGAGTATCCCTCGCCCTTCCCGAAGGAAGCCCTGGACCTCGCGGGCCTGATCGGTGCGCACCAGGTCGGTGTCGTCATCGTGACGCTGGTGGTCCTGTCGGCGCTCTACGTGTTCTTCCGCTATACGCCGCTGGGCCTGGCCATGCGGGCGGCAGCACAGAATCCGGTATCCGCGCGGCTGGCCGGCGTGCGCGTCGACTCGATGCTGGCGCTGGGCTGGGGCCTGGCGGCGGCAGTTGGCGCGGTGGCCGGGATGATGGTGGCGCACATTGTCTACCTCGAGCCCAACATGATGGGCGGCATTCTTCTTTATGCCTTTGCCGGCGCCCTGCTGGGCGGCATCACCAATCCCGGCGGCGCCGTGCTCGGCGGGTTCATGGTCGGCGTGCTGGAGAATCTGGTCGCCTTCTTCGGCAACGTCATCGAGAAGCAAACCGGCGTCTACATCATCGGCAACGGCGAGAAGCTCACCGTGGCGCTGATCATTGTCATCTGCGTGCTGACGCTGAAACCCAGCGGCCTGTTCGGCCGCGTGGTCGTAACGAGGGTGTAGCCATGACGACTGCCAGCCCCGCCGACACCGCGGCGCACGAGTCTGTCGCGACACCCGTTTCGACGTCTGTGACGTCCGGGGCCAGCGATCGCTGGGCCTGGGGGCTGGTGGCCGTGGGCATCATCATTCCGCTGCTGGGATACGTCGTCCCCGACATCGTGTCGGATTACCGGCTGTTCCTGATGAGCACCATGATGATCTATGCCATCGCGGTGCTGGGCCTCAATCTGCTCACCGGCTTCAACGGCCAGATCTCGCTGGGGCATGGCGCCTTCTACGGCGTTGGCGCCTACACCGCCGCCATCCTGATGGACAAGGTCGGCATGCCCTACTGGACGCTGCTGCCGATCGTTGCCGTTGTCTGTTTCGTCATTGGCTTTCTGTTCGGGCTGCCGGCGCTGCGGCTCGAGGGAATCTACCTGGCCTTGGCGACGTTCGCGCTGGCGCTGGCCGTGCCGCAGATGCTGAAGTACCGTTGGCTCGAGGATCTCACCGGCGGCGTGCAGGGCATTGTATTGCTGAAGCCGGAGCCGCCATTCGGGCTGCCGCTGAGCGAAGACCAGTGGCTCTATTACTACTGCCTCATCGTGATGGTGATTCTTTACTGGGCGGCGGCGAACCTGCTGCGCGGCCGCAGCGGCCGGGCGATGATGGCGATCCGCGACCACAGCATGGCCGCCAGCACCATGGGCATCGACGTCGCGCGCTACAAGACCATCACCTTCGGCATCAGCGCCGCCTATACCGGCGTGGCCGGCGCCCTGTCGGCCAGCGCCATTGCCTTCGTCGCGCCGGACAGCTTCGGCTTCTTCCTGTCCATCTCGCTGCTGATCGGCCTGGTGGTCGGCGGCGTGGCGTCGCTGGCCGGTTCGGTGATCGGCGGCATCTTTACCGTGCTGGTTCAGAACTCGTCGCAGTCGCTCTCGAATTTCGTGAAGAGCGACCTGGGATTGCCGTTCGACCTGTCGCCATATTCGGTCTACGGCATCCTGCTGATTGTCCTGATGTACGTCATGCCGACCGGCATCGCCGGCGGCGTGGCGATTGCGTGGCGGCGACTGCGGCGCTAGTCCGCGGCGCCGCCAGGGAGGTAGTGCGGCTGGAACCGCAACGGCCAGGTATTGGCCGCGCCCGGGACGGGCGCATCTTATTGAGGAGAAGATTCGATGTCAGTCACGCGGCGTAGCTTCGTTGGAGGCATCTCGGCCTCCGCGACTGTGCTTGCCAGCGGTTCGTCTTTGGCGAAGGGCAAGTACGACTTCGGCGCCAGCGACACCGAGATCAAGATCGGCCACACCAATCCCTATAGCGGTCCGGCGTCGGCCTACGGTGTCATTGGCAAGGCCATCGAGGCCTACTGGAAGGCCGTCAACGACCAGGGCGGCATCAACGGCCGCAAGATCACCTTCATCTCGCGGGACGACGGCTACAGCCCGCCCAAGATGGTGGAGGTGGTGCGTCAGCTCGTCGAGCAGGAAAAGGTGCTGTGCCTCTTCAACACGCTGGGCACGCCGACCAACACGGCCATCCACAAGTACATGAATGCCCGCAAGGTGCCGCACCTGTTCCTCGCCACCGGCGCCTCGAAGTGGGGCAAGCCCAAGGAGTTCCCATGGACGATGGGCTGGCAGCCCGACTACCACACCGAGGGCGTGATCTTCGCCAGGCATATTCTGGCCAACGTCAAGGATCCGAAGATCGCCGTCCTGATGCAGAACGACGACTACGGCAAGGACTACTACGAGGGCTTCCGCGAGGGCCTCGGCAAGTCGGTCGACCAGATCGTGAAGCACGTCACCTACGAGGTGACCGACCCCACGGTCGACTCGCAGATCATCCAGCTCAAGGATTCGGGCGCCAACGCCTTCTTCAACATCACGACGCCGAAATTCGCGGCGCAGGCGATCCGCAAGGCCGCCGATATCGGCTGGAAGCCGGCGCACTACCTGAACAACGTGTCGGCTTCAGTGGCTGCGGTCATGAAGCCGGCCGGTTTCGAGAATGGCCAGGGCATCATCACGGCACAGTATCTGAAGGATCCCACGGACAAACAATGGGACAATGCCGACGACATGAAGACGTGGCGCGCCTGGATGGCCAAGTACAACCCCGGCGGCAACACCGCTGACGGCTTCAACATCTTCGGCTATGCGGTGGCGTACACCATGCACAAGACGCTGGAGCAGTGTGGCGACGACCTGACCCGCGCGAACGTGATGAAGCAGGCCGCCAACCTCAAGAAGCTGAACGTGCCGCTCCTGCTGCCGGGCATCACGGTCAACACCAGCCCGACCGACTTCTATCCCATCCAGTCGGTGAGCCTGCAGCGCTTCAAGGGTGAAACCTGGGAGCTGTTCGGCGACGTGATGTCCAACGAAGGCGCGTAAGCGCAATACCTTGAACTGGGCAGATGGCCGCCCCACGCCGGCGGTCATCTTTTTTTTTTGTCTGCGGCATGCTGCCGCGCTTCTTGCATGTGGTATCGCATTCCGGAATTTCAGATTTCACACTGGAGTGAGACTAACGCATCATTGCGATGGACCACCTTGATGGTTCCGATTTAACGGGAGGATCAGACCATGAGCATCACGCGGCGTGGTTTTGTAGGTAGTGCGTCGGTAGCGGCGGCTACCCTGGCGTCCGGGACGGCCATTGCGCAGAAGGGCAAGTACGACGTCGGCGCCAGCGATACCGAGATCAAGCTCGGCCACACCAATCCCTATAGCGGTCCGGCGTCGGCCTACGGTGTGATTGGCAAGGCCATCGAGGCCTACTGGAAGATGGTCAACGACAAGGGCGGCATCAACGGCCGCAAGGTGACCTTCATCTCGCGCGATGACGGCTACAGCCCGCCCAAGACGGTGGAAGTGGTGCGCCAGCTCGTCGAGCAGGAGAAGGTGCTGGCGCTGTTCAACACGCTGGGCACACCCACCAACACCGCGATTCACAAATACATGAACGCCCGCAAGGTGCCGCACCTGTTCCTCGCCACCGGCGCTTCCAAGTGGGGCAATCCCAAGGAGTATCCGTGGACGATGGGCTGGCAGCCCGACTACCACACCGAGGCGGTGATCTACGCCAAGCACATGCTGGAGCATGTCAAGGATCCGAAGATCGCCGTGCTGATGCAGAACGACGACTACGGCAAGGACTATTACGAGGGCCTGCGCGACGGGCTGGGCAAGAACGTCGACAAGATCGTCAAGCACGTCACCTACGAGGTGACCGATCCCACGGTCGACTCGCAGGTCATCCAGCTCAAGGACTCCAACGCCAACATCTTCTTCAACATCACCACCCCGAAATTCGCCGCACAGGCGATCCGCAAGACGGCCGAGATCGGCTGGAAGCCGGCGCACTATCTGAACAACGTCTCGATTTCGGTGGCTGCCGTGATGAAGCCGGCCGGTTTCGAGAACAGCCAGGGCATCATCAGCGCCTTCTATCTGAAGGACTCCACCGACAAGCAGTGGGATTCATCGGAGGACATGAAGGCATGGCGCGCGTGGATGGCCAAGTACAACCCCGGCGCCAATCCTGATGACGGCGGCAATATCTACGCCTACGCTGTCGCCTACACCATGCACAAGACGCTGGAGCAGTGCGGCAACGATTTGACCCGCGGCAACCTGATGAAGCAGGCGGCCAGCCTCAAGAAGCTGGTGGTGCCGATGCTGCTGCCGAACATCACCGTCAACACCAGCGCCACCGACTTCTACCCTATCCAGTCGGTGCGCCTCGCCCGTTTCGAGGGCGAAACCTGGAAGCTGTTCGGTGAGGTGATGTCCAACGAAGGCGCCTAGTCCCTTCGCCAGATGTGTCGCAACGGCCGTCGGGCGTCCCCCCGACGGCCGTTTTCTGCACGTGATCCGGCGACCGGCGGGTCCGCAGGGCAAAATTCGGCTTTCCGGTCTGGCGCGAATGACGCATCCTCTGTGGCGTATCGGGCGGAAGTCCCGAACGACAGGGAGGATCAGTCAATGACGACGAGACGCGGATTCGTCGCCGGCGCATCGGCCGCCGGCGTGCTGCTGGCCAGCCGGATAGCGCAGGCCCAGAAGGGCAAGTACGACGAGGGCGCCAGCGATACCGAAATCAAGATCGGCCACACCAACCCCTATAGCGGGCCGGCTTCTTCCTATGGCGTGATCGGCAGGGCGATCGAGTCCTACTGGAAGATGGTCAATGACCAGGGCGGCATCAACGGCCGCAAGATCCGGTTCATCACGCTGGACGACGGCTACAGCCCGCCCAAGACAGTGGAGGTGGTGCGCCAGCTCGTCGAGCAGGAGAAGGTGCTGTGCCTGTTCAACACGCTGGGCACGCCCACCAACACGGCCATCCACAAATACGTGAATGCCAAGAAGATCCCGCATCTGTTCGTGGCCACCGGCGCCTCGAAATGGGGCAACCCGAAGGAGTTCCCGTGGACCATGGGCTTCCAGCCCGATTACCACACCGAGGCGGTGATCTACGCCAAGCACATCCTGGCCAACGTCAAGGATGCCAAGGTCGCGGTGCTGATGCAGAACGATGACTACGGCAAGGACTATTTCGAAGGGTTCCGCGAGGGGCTGGGCAAGGAAGTTGGCCGCATCGTCAAGCATGTCACCTACGAAGTGACTGATCCGACGGTCGATTCGCAGGTCATCCAGATGAAGGACTCGGGCGCCAACGTTTTCTTCAACATTTCGATTCCGAAGTTTGCGGCACAGTCGATGCGCAAGGCGGCCGAGATCGGCTGGAAACCGGTGCAATACCTCAACAACGTGTCGGGCCAGGTTTCCACCACCATGAAGCCGGCGGGTTTCGAGAACGTGCAGGGCGTCATCACGGCGGCGTGGCTGAAGGATCCCACCGACAAGCAGTGGGACAATGATTCCGAGATGAAGACCTGGCGGGAGTGGATGGCCAAGTACAATCCCGCCGGCAACGTGCAGGACGTGAACTACGTGTACGCCTACGCCGTATCGTTCACCATGCACGAGACACTGAAGAAGTGCGGCAATGATCTCACCCGGGTCAACCTGATGAAGCAGGCCGCGAGTCATCAGAAATTGCGGGTTCCGCTGTTGTTACCGGCGATCACGCTCAGCACGAGCTCGACCGACTTCTATCCGGTCCAGGCGGTGCGCCTGCAGCGCTTCAAGGGTGAAACCTGGGAGCTGTTCGGCGACGTGCTGGCTGCCGAGAGCTCGTAGCCTGCACAAACCTCCTCGCACACGACGGCCGCCGGCATGACCCGGCGGCCGTCGTCGTTCGGGGTATTGGCGGATCGCGGCTGGCAGTGCATTGTTGTATGGCAATGCAAACATCGGCAGCGGAGGAACAGTATGGCGAGGATCACGCGCAGAACCCTGATCGGCAGTGCGTCGGCAGCGGCCATGGCGCCGGCATTGGCGCGGGCGCAGAAGAAGTACGATCCGGGCGCGTCGGACACGGAGATCAAGCTCGGCCATACCAATCCCTACAGCGGGCCGCTGTCGGCCTACGGCGCCATCGGGCAGGCGATCAAGGCGTTCTGGAACAAGGTCAATGCCGAGGGCGGCGTCAACGGGCGCAAGATCAATTTCATCTCCTATGACGACGGCTACTCGACGCCGAAGACCGTGGAGATGGTGCGCAAGCTGGTGGAGCAGGACGAGGTGCTGGCCATCTTCCAGCTTCTCGGCACGCCGACCAACACGGCGGTGCACAAGTACATGAACGCCAAGAAGGTGCCGCAGCTTTTCGTCGCCACCGGCGCGTCCAAATGGGGCGATCCGAAGCACTTTCCGTGGACCATGGGATGGCAGCCCGACTACGCCACCGAGGCCGGCATCTACGCCAAGCACATCCTTGCCGAGGTCAAGGATCCAAAGATCGCCGTCCTGTGGCAGAACGACGATTCAGGAAAAGACTACTTCGCCGGCTTCCTGAAGGGACTTGGCAAGGAGAACGAGAAGCTGGTGATCGCCTCGGTCAGCTACGAGGTGACAGACCCGACAGTCGACTCGCAGATCATCCAGCTCAAGAACTCAGGCGCCAACGTCTTCTTCAACGAAGCCGCGCCGAAACAGGCGGCGCAGGCGATCCGCAAGGTCGCCGAGCTGGGCTGGAAGCCGGAGATCTACCTCGCCAATGTATCGGCCTCGGTCACATCCGTGCTGAAGCCCGCGGGTTTCGAGAATAGCCAGGGCGTGATTACGGCGGCCTATCTGAAGGATCCGACCGACAAGCAATGGGCCAATGCCCCGGATTTCCTCGAATGGAAGAAGTGGATGGAGAAGTACAACCCCGGCGCCAACCTGGCCGACGCCTTCAACGTCTATGGCTATGCCGTGTCGAGCACCATGCTCGAAGTGCTTAAGCGCTGCGGCGACAACCTGACGCGCGCCAACATCATGAAGCAGGCGGCAAGCCTGCGGGACCTCGAGATCCCGCTGCTGCTGCCAGGCATCAAGATCAACACCAGCCCCACGGACTTCTACCCGATTCAGGCCGTCCGCCTGCAGCGCTTCAAGGGCGAAACCTGGGAGCTCTTCGGCGACGTCCTCTCCAACGAGAGCGAGTAAGCCGCTCGTTCTGAAACATTACCCGGCTTGCTCCGCGCGAACGTTGGTGTCGGAGAACCGCTTCATGGTGAGCTTGTCGAACCATGAAGCGGTCCGCACTGCCGCGCTGCACGCCTTCATGGTTCGACAAAGCTCACCATGAAGGCTAGCTCGACGTGGAATCTCGCCCCGTATGCATCGGCGGAGCCAGCCGGATAATCGGGTATGCGAATGCCCTGGCCTTCGCGGGGAGAAGGGAAGAATCATTGGACCACTGATGGTGGACGGCGGCGGCTGGCCATGCGGCGGCATTCGTCGAAGGCCAGCTTGCCATCCTTGTTCGTGTCACACCGGTCGAAGAAGGCGCTGTCCGCGGCGGTCCACTCGGCGAGGCTGACGGTGCCGTTCTTGTCCGCATCGAGACGCTCGAAGGCGCGCTGGGCCCGCGTGGGACGCGAGGCGGCAGGCGCCGCGTTCAGCCCGCCATCGGTACGCCGGGACGCCCGCGTGCGCCTGGCGGCCGCCGCCTCATCGGGCGTCAGCTTGCCATCCTTGTTGAGGTCGAGCCGCCCGAACAGCGCCTCCCGCGCGGCGCGCGATTCGCCGCGGTCGAGATAGCCGTCCTTGTTCATGTCCGACTGGTCGAACGCAGCGCGGCGTTGTGTCTGGCGGTCAGGCTTGCCGCTACTGCGTGGCGCCTCCTGGGCCAGCGCGGGCGCCATGGCCAGGCACAAGGCTGCGGCAAGCAGGACGGACAGCGGGCGTGTGCGATTCATGTCGGATGTCTCCTCGATAGCCGGTTATGATGGCCGCCGGCACGAGAACAAAATGGCACCGCAATTAAGGCGATATTGCGGCGTACTTTTGCAACCTATAGGAGCGAGCCCATGGCGGGCTATGAGTATGACCTCTTCGTGATTGGCGCCGGATCGGGCGGGGTGCGGGCCAGCCGCATTGCCGCCGGCCACGGCGCCCGCGTGGGCATCTGCGAGGATGATCTGGTGGGCGGCACCTGCGTGATCCGCGGCTGCGTGCCCAAGAAGCTGCTGGTTTACGGCTCGCACGTGTCGGAGGAGGCTGAGGACGCCGCTGCCTATGGCTGGACCATCCCGCATCCCCGCTTCGAGTGGGCGACACTGCGCGACAACGTGCAGAGGGAGGTCATGCGGCTGAACGGCGTCTACAAGAACCTGCTGAAAGGCGCCGGCGTCGATCTCGTCGTGGGCCGCGGCCGGCTGATGGACGCCCATACCATCGCCGTGGGCGACCGAACGGTCACCGCCGACAAGATTCTGATCGCCACCGGTGCGCGGCCCTGGCGGCCCGACATCCCCGGTGCGGAGCTCGCCATCGTCTCGGATGACGCCTTCCATCTGCCTTCTCTACCACCGCGTGTGGTGATCGTCGGTGGCGGCTACATCGCGGTGGAGTTCGCCGGCATCTTCAACGGGCTCGGTGCAGAGGTCACTATGGTTGTGCGCCGCGATCGCGTGCTGCGCGGCTTCGACGAGGAGTGCCGCGAGGCCGTACAGGACGGCATGCGCAGCAAGGGTGTGACCTTCCGCACGGGCGCGCAGATCACGCGCCTGGAGCGACACGGCAAAACAATCGTCGCTATGCTGGCCGATGGCAGCTCGCTGGAGGCCGACACGGTTATGTATGCCACCGGCCGCAACCCGAACACCGCCGGCCTGGGACTCGAGAAGGCGGGCGTGAATCTGGACAAGGCCGGTGCCGTGGCGGTCGATGAATGGTCGCGCAGCACGGTGGACAACATCTACGCGGTCGGCGACGTCACCAACCGGATGAACCTGACTCCCGTGGCCATCATGGAGGGTCACTGCTTCGCCGATACCGTGTTCGGCGAGCGCCCGCGCAAGCCCGACCACCGCGACGTGCCGTCGGCCGTGTTCTCTCAGCCGCAGCTCGCGACGGTGGGACTGTCCGAGGCGCAGGCCCGCCAGATCTATGGCAAGCTGCACTGCTACACGGCGTCGTTCCGGCCGATGAAGTACACGCTCTCCGGGCGCGAGCAGCGGACCTTCATGAAGCTGGTGGTCGATGCCGCGTCCGACCGCGTGGTCGGCGTGCACATGGTGGGTGACGATGCCGCCGAGCTGATCCAGGGCATTGCCATCGCCGTGAAGGCGGGCGCCACCAAGGCGATGTTCGACGCGACCGTAGGCATCCATCCCACGGCCGGCGAGGAGTTCGTCACCATGCGCACGCGCCGTCCCGACCCCGCGCCTACAGCGGAGGCCGCGGAATAATTTGGGAGCGCCGGCTTCCAGCCGGCTCTTTGCCGCGGCGTTGCGTACAGAGCCGGCTGGAAGCCGGCGCTCCCGGCTACCACGCCACGGGGTACTTCGCGAAGCCGCGGAAGCGGGCGCGGCCGCCGCGCACGAAATCGCCATCGCGCCGGTAGGCCGGAAAGCGCCGGATGAAGCGGTCAAGCGCGATGGTTCCCTCCATGCGCGCCAGCGTCGCGCCGAGGCAGGCATGCACGCCGGTGCCGAACGCCAGATGCCGGTTGGGCGTGCGGCTGATGTCGAAGCGGTCCGGTTCCGCAAATTCGGCGGGATCGCGGTTGGCTGCGCCGATGCCGATATGGATGTAGGTGCCTGCCGCGAGCTGTTCGCCGCCGATCTCCATATCCGCGGTAAGGCGCCGGTTGCCAAGCTGGTTGGAGCTCTCGAAGCGCAGCCCTTCCTCGACGCAGCCGCGGATCAGCGACGGATCCGCCTTCAGCCGTGCGAGCTGGTCGGGGAAGCGCAGGAGCGCATCCAGCGTGTTGCCGATCAGGTTGGTGGTGGTCTCGTGGCCGGCGTTGAGCAGGAAGATGCAGTTCTGCACCAGCTCCTCGTGCGTCAGGCGTTCGCCATCGATCTCGCCATGGATCAGCGTGCCCAGCACGTCATTGTCGTCGGCCGGCCGCTTGCGGCGCTCGGCGATCAGCTCGTCGAGATAGGCCGAGAATTCGGCCACCGCATCGTTGCCGGCCTGCTGCTTCTTCGGCGGCACCACGGGCTCCAGCGCGCCGAGGATGGCCAGCGAATAGCGCCGGAACGGGCCGCGCTCGGCCCGCGGCACGCCCAGCATGTCGCAGATCACCTCGACCGGCAGGGCGAAGCCGAAATCCTCGATCACGTCCATGCGCCCGGCCGCTGCCGCCTGGTCAAGCAGGTGATCGACGATCGCGACGATGCGCGGCTCCAACGCCTTGAGCGCGCGCGGCGTGAAGGCGGCCGCCAGCAGCTTGCGCACCCGCGTGTGCAGCGGCGGATCGTTGAACACCAGGCTGGTGGTATGATGCCGGTAGAGCGGCGTGCCGATGCCGAACTTTGGCGCGAACTCTGCCTTCTTGTCCGAGCTCATGCGCAGATCGCGATAGCAGAGCTGCACGTCGGCATAGCGGCTCAGAAACACGCTGCCGTCGGGAAGGCGTTTCACCGGCGCAAACCGGCGCAGCGCGTGGTAGCGCGGAAACGGATCATCGAGGAATTCGGGCGACAGCTTGGCAAGGTCGAACGCCGCGGCAAACGCCCGCGCCTCATCCTCAGGCAGCTCGATCGTGGCGGGCAGCCGATCCGTCATGGTCACCTCACCGGTTTCCGTATGGGGACAGCTACCCTGCCGGGAGCGCGCCACTCCGATGGCGCATCGCCCGCAGCGAAGCGGAGGGCGACCAGCGGCGTGTACGCAAGACTGGATGATGGCGGCGTTGGCACGCCGCCGGCGCCACTGGAGTGGCGCGCTCCCGGCAGAGAACAAGTTTCAGAAATCCGGGCTTGCAAGGTCGTTCACTCACCACAACGGCGTGGATGGCTTGTCTTGGTGGCAGTCAGAACTGCTCCTCCGCCAGTGCGAACACGGTGCGGCCGGCGCTCTTCAGCGGCCCCAGCAATGCCAGCGCTGGCGGCAGGATCACCTCGCCGTAGAAGCGCGCCGTCACGATCTTGGCCTCGTTGAAGGCGGGATCGCCCTCGCGGCTGACGAGCCGGCGATGCGCCACCAGCGCACCCTTGGCGAGCAGCCAGCCGGCCAGCGCGGTGCCAGCCAGCCGCAGGAAGGGCGCCGAGCCGGCCAGCGCCGCGCCGATATCGGCCCGGCCGGCTTCGGCGACCCAGGCCGTGGCCTCTTCGAGCGTGCGCGCTGCCGTTTCGACGGAACCGGCCAGAACCGCCATGTCGTCGCCCGGCACCACCTCCAGCTCGGTTGCCAGCGCGTGCATTTCAGCGATCAGGCCGCGCATGGTCTCGCCGCCGTCCTTGCCGATCTTGCGGCCGACCAGGTCGCGGGCCTGGATGCCGTTGGTGCCTTCGTAGATCGGCAGGATACGCGCATCGCGCAGATGCTGGGCGGCGCCGGTCTCCTCGACGAAGCCCATGCCGCCATGCACCTGCACGCCCAGCGACGCGATCTCGTTGCCGAGATCGGTAAACCAGGCCTTCACGACCGGGATCAGCAGGTCGGCGCGGTCCTGCGCCTGCCGGCGTGCCGCGTCGTCGGGATGCCGCAGCGCGCAGTCGATGGCGGCGGCCGTGTAGTAGCCCAGCCCGCGCATGGCCTCGATCTGGCTGCGCATGGTCATCAGCATGCGCCTGATGTCGGCATGATGGATGATCGTCACCGGCTTTGGATCGGGCTTGGTGTCGTCCTTGGACTGCACCCGGCCGCGTGCATAGGCGGCCGCCTGCTGATAGGCGCGCTCGGCGATCGCCAGGCCCTGCACGCCCACGGCAAGGCGGGCGTTGTTCATCATGGTGAACATGTAGGAAAGCCCGCGGCCTTCCTCGCCGATGCGCCAGCCCACGGCGCCGCCGTCATCGCCGAAGGACATCACGCAGGTCGGGCTGGCATGGATGCCGAGCTTGTGCTCGATCGACACGCAGCGCACGTCGTTGCGTTTTCCCGGGCTGCCATCCGGGTTGGGCAGGAACTTCGGCACGATGAACAGCGAAATGCCGCGCACGCCGGGCGGCGCGTCGGGCGTGCGCGCCAGCACCAGGTGCACGATGTTCTCGGCCATGTCGTGCTCGCCGTAGGTGATGAAGATCTTCTGGCCGGTGACGAGGTAGTGATCGCCGTTGGGCACCGCACGGCACCGCAGCTGCGCCAGGTCGGAGCCGGCCTGCGGCTCCGTCAGGTTCATCGTTCCGGTCCATGCGCCGGAGATCATCTTCGGCAGGTAGGTTGCCTTCTGGTCGGCTGTGCCGTGGTGCTGGATGGCATCGATGGCACCCTGGTTCAGCAGCAGCACCAGCCCGAAGCCCATGTTGGCCGACTGCCACATCTCCTGCACCGCCGTGGCCAGCAGCCAGGGCATGCCTTGCCCGCCATAGTCAGGATCGAAGGGCAGCGAGTTCCAGCCACCGTCGATGAATTGCCGGTAGGCATCCACAAAGCCTTCCGGCGAGCGCACGACGCCGTTTTCCAGCTTTGCGCCCTGCTGGTCACCCACCCGGTTGAGCGGCGCCAGCACGTTGGCCGACAGCTTGCCGGCTTCGTCCAGCACGGCATCGATCATGTCCTCGGTGGCGTTCTCGTAGCCCGGCAGCGCGGCAACGTCCGACTGGCCCGCGACCTCGCGCAGCGCAAAGCGGATATCGGCGAGCGGAGCGATGTAGGTCATGGCATGTCCCGGCGCTGGATGGCGATTCTGGCCTGACCATAGACGCCGGGCGCGCGCTTCTCCAGAGCCGCGGCTGCCGGACGATTGCGCCGACGTGGACCAAATGGCGCTGAGGGAAGGCCCGTCCGTGGCGTAAACATGACGCCGCATCCATCGCGCGATAACATGCCGCCATGAGCGAGCATATTCTGCTGACCATTGACGGCCCCCGGGCCACGATCACGCTGAACAATCCGGCCGTCCACAACCGCCTGGCGCCGGCCGATATCCGTGCGCTGGTGGCGCATCTGGACACCATCGAAGCCGCAACGGACGTGCGCGTGCTGGTCCTGACCGGAGCCGGCGAGAAGACCTTCTGCGCCGGCTTCGATCTCGGATCGCTGAAGCCGGGCGCAGCGTCCGCGGAGGGGCGGCGCTACAGCTTCGAGGCCCTGTGCGATCGTGTCGAGGCGTGCCGCATACCGACCATCGGCGCGCTGAACGGCAGCGTTTATGGCGGCGGCACCGACCTCGCGCTGGCCTGCGATTTCAGGGTCGGCGTGCGCGGCATGCGGGCGTTCCTGCCGGCCGGACGGCTGGGCCTGCACTACTATCCCGGCGGCCTGCGGCGCTTCACCGAGCGCCTGGGGCCGGGCGTGGCCAAGCGCTTTCTGCTGCTGGCCGAGGAGTTCGACGATGCCGAGCTGCTGCGCATCGGCTACATCGACTGGCTGGTCGAGCGCACGGCCTTGGCCGCAAGGATCGATGGTCTTGCCACGACGCTGGGTGGGCTGGCGCCGCTATCCGTCACTGGCATGAAAGCCTCGATCAACGACATCAGCCGCAGCGCCTTCGACGAGGCGGCGATGCGCCAGCGCATTCGCACCTGCGCCCTCTCCGAGGACCTCGTCGAAGGAATCGCCGCCGTCACCGAGAAGCGCAAGCCGGTCTTCAGGGGGCGCTGAGGCGATGGACATTCCCCGCCGCGGCTTGCTGATGGGCGCCACCGCCAGCCTGGCGCTGGCACTGGCGCCGCGCGCGGTGGCGGCGCGGCAATTGTCCTTTGAGCGCCGACGGGGGCCGGGGCACACGCAGTTCCGGGTGCGCTGGTTTGATCACGAGCGGCGCGAGCGCGACATCAGCTTTGCACTGGACACGGGCGAGATCGAGGCGGCGACGAAACTGTTCCGCGAGTTCTCGCTGGAATCCATGCGCGACTATATTGAGACCGCCCTCCGCCAGGCCGCGTCGAAATGGAGCGAGGTGAAGATCGAGATCGAGCGCAAGGCGGCGGGCGTCAGCAGCTTCGGCATCGGCTATCGCCTGTTGGGGCCGCCACCGTTGCTCAAGGAAGCGGCCCCGCAGATCGACCGCGCCCTGCAGCAGGCCCAGGCGCGATATGCGCAGCACTATCTGCGCCGCATCGATCGCAGCACCATCTGGGTGGACTATGTCGGTGCCGCCCGCCGCTACATGCGCGCCATGTGGCCGCTGTCCCAGGCACTGCTGGGCATCGCCGGGGGTGCCGACGAACGCGCCCGCATCGGCCTGGCGCTGTCGTTCTTCCAGGCCATTCCTTACGACGAGTTGACGGACCGGGTACGCAGCGGCGGCTATGACTTTGCGCCGCCGCCCACGCTGCTGGATTTGAACCGCGGCGACTGCGACAGCAAGGCGGTGGCGCTGGCCTGCGTGCTGCGCGCCATCACACCGGGCCGGCTGAGCGCCATGGCCACCATGCCGGGCCATGCAATCCTCGCGGTCGACGTGCCTTGGCGTGAAGGCGACGCCTGGGTACGCGAGCAAGGCCGCGTCTTCATCGCCCTGGAGCCAGCCGGTCCCGCCATGGCGCCCGTAGGCCAGGTCGCTCCCGAAACGGCCCGCTTCCTCGACGCCCAGACCTTTTCCGTCTGGCCCCTCGCCGCCTGACGCCCGCCGGCAGGGATGATTTGTCCGGTAACGCTGTTTATCAAGGTGACTGCAAATCGTACTTGTGAGTCTACGCTCATTTTGACATAGTGGGCCAGTCGCTCTCGACCGGCGCTGCCGGCGGAGGAGCTCTTGGAAGAGACCAATACCCGGATGCCGCCGCGCTCCGGCGAGATCGCTGACGGCGAGGACCTCGTATCGCTGCCGTCAGGCTATGGCCTGGCGCGCTACCAGTTGCTGGAAACGCTGGGGCAGGGTGCGTTCGGCATCACTTACCGCGCGCACGACCAGCAGCTCGACCGGACAGTGGCGATCAAGGAGTATCTGCCGGCGGCGCTGGCGGTGCGCCATGGCGGCACGCAGGTGCTGCCGCGCTCCACGCGGCTGGCCGACGATTTCCGCTGGGGGCGCGACCGCTTCCTTGCCGAGGCGCAGACACTGGCGCGCTTCGAGAACGTGCCGGCGGTTGTACGCGTCTACGATTTCCTCGAGGCCAACGGCACCGCCTATATGGTAATGGAGCTGTTGCGCGGCGAGACACTGGAAACCCGCCTGCGCCGCGAAGGCCGGCTAAACCAGGCCGCGGTCGAAACGCTGCTGCATCCGCTGCTCGACGGGCTGGAGCGCGTGCACGCCACCAGCGTGCTGCATCGGGATATCAAGCCCTCGAACATCATGCTTGATGCCGACGGCCACCCCACGCTGCTGGATTTCGGCGCCGCGCGCGCCGCCATTGCCGGCCGCACGACGGCGCTGACGGCCGTCTATACGCCAGGCTACGCCGCCGCCGAGCAATTCACCTCGGCAACGCAGGGACCATACACCGACATCTACGCGCTGGCGGCGACGCTCTACCAGTGCGTGACCGGCAGCCAGCCACCGACGGCGCTGGAGCGGCTGCTGGAGGACAAGCTGGTACCTGCCGCAAAGGCAGCAGCCGGCAGTTATTCGCCGAAGCTGCTGGCGGGCATCGACGCCGGGCTGGCGCTGAAGGCGCAGGACCGCCCCCAGACCATCGCCGGCTGGCGCCAGTACTTCGCCGGCAGCCGGCCTACATTCACGCCCGGACCGCAGCCCGCGGCCGTGCCGCCCGACGAGGCGAAGGCGACGCGCGTGTCGCGCCGCGGCGCGGCACCCGGCGCGCCGCAGCGTGCCCGCGCACGTCCGTGGCTGATGGCAGCCGCGCTGGTGCTGCTGCTGGGCGGCGGCGCGGTGGGCAGCTACGTCTACATCGAGGATCTGCGCCAGGCGCGGCTGGAAGAGGAACGGCGCAAGGCGGAGGAAGCACGCAAGCGCGCCGAGGAGGAGGCGCTCCGCCAGGCAAGGCTGGAGGAGGAGCGGCGGCAAGCCGAGGAAGCGCGCCGCCAGGCCGAAGCGGAAGCCGCCCGCCAGCGCGAGCTGGAAGAGCAGCGCCGGGCCGAGGAGGAACGTCAGCGCGCCGAGCAGGCCCGCCTGCAGGCCGAGGAGGAAGCGCGCCGCCGCGCCGCCGAAGAGGAAGGGCGACGCCAGGCGCAGCTTGAAGCCGAGGCCCAGAGCCGGCGGCAGGAAGAGGCCCGCCGTCAGGAGGAGGCTCGCCGTCAGGCCGCCGAGGAGGCGCGGCGTCGCCAGCAGGAAGAAGAAGCGCGCCGCCAGGCCGAGCTGGAAGCCCGGCGCCGTCAGGAAGAGGAGGGCCGGCGCTCAGGCAGTGAGGAAGCACGGCGCCGCCAGGAGGAAGCGGCCCGCCGCCAGCAGGAAGAGGCGGCCCGCCGCCAGCAGGATGAGACAGCCCGCCGCCAGGCCGCCGAAGAAGCGCGCCGCCGCCAGCAGGAGGAAGCGGCCCGGCGTCAGCAGGAGGAGGCCGCGCGCCGACCTCCCGGAGTCGAAGGCCTGTGGGTCGGTACCGTCGACTGCCATCCGGGCGGTCCCAAGGGCAATGTGAACCTGCGCATCGCCGGTGGTCAGGGCAGCACCACCGTGCAGGGCATGCAGGTCAAGATGCGGCTGAGCGAGACGTCTGCAGTGGCCGATCTGGCGTGGATCGGCGAGATCGGACGCGAGTGGATGGCCTCGCTGCGGGGCCGGCCTGCGGGCGATACACTGGCGATCGAAGGCAGCGCCCGCACGATCGGCGGACGCCGCGACATCTTCGCTCCGCACTGCCGCCTCAATCTCAAGAAACAATAGCAGCCGGCAGTTTGGTCCGCATTCTCGATGCCGGCGATGCGTGCCCCGTTACCGGCAGAGTTCGCTATCGTCCATCCTGTGGCTGGCCTTCACCCTGACGTGTAATGATGGTAGGGGCCGGGCCCTGATGTTTATGCGAGTCCGCCGCCACCTCATATCGATCTGCCTGTGCGAGAGCGTGCGCCTCATTGGCGCGCTGCTCGCAGTCTGCATTGCGTCGCTCGCTGTTGTCGCGTCGGCCTCGGCGCAGCAGACGGCCTTCCGGCAGCAGGCGAGCGGGAGCGATACGCGCTTTGCCTATGGCTGGAAGGATGCCGGGGGCGAGGCGCGGCAGTTGGCGTTTTCGCTGCCGACGGCCGACATCGAGGCGGCGATGGATCTGTTCCGCGACTACTCGATGCCGCAGCTCTACGCCCATGTCGAGCAGGCACTGGGGCGTGACGCCGAGCGGGCGGGCGTGCGCCTGCAGGTGCGGCGGACGGCCGAGGGCACCTCTTTCACGGTCCTGGCCGCCAACCCGGCACGGGGCGAGGCCTTCTATGGCCGCATGGACAGGATCATCGAGAACGCGCGCCAGGAATGGCTGCACAAGCATGCGCGCCGAGCGGTCGGGCCCGCCATCCACATGAACTACGTGACAGCCACGCAGCGTTACGTGGCGCCGCTGCGGCCCGTCGCCGCGGCGCTGGCGGCACAGTTGGCGGGAGAAAGTGCGCGGCAGCACATTGCGCGGGCGCTGGGCTTCGTCCAGGCGATCCCCTATGATGACCTGACCGATCCGCGCACGACAGGTGGCATTGAGTTCGCCCCGCCACCGGCCATGTTCCGTCTCAACCGCGGCGATTGCGACAGCAAGACAGTGGCCCTGGCGGCGATCCTGCGCAGCCTGCTGCCCCGGCAAAGGCTGCTGTTCGTCGTGCTGCCGCAGCACGTGGCCTTGGCCGTCGACCTTGTGCCGCGCGAAGGGGAGGCGGCGGTGACGTATGATGGCCGCACCTGGCTGCTGCTCGAGCCGACCGGACCCGCGGTCGTGCCGCCGGGACAGGTCGCGCCGACCACGGCATGGTATATGGGAAGGCCGGAGGAGATCACCTTCTTCGAGCTGAAGGAGTAGGGACGTCATGGACCGGCGGCTGGCCGCCATCCTGCATGCTGACGTGGTCGGCTACAGCCGGCTCATGGAGGGGGCGGAGACGCGCACCTTCCGCGAGCTGAAGACGCTGTTCGACAATGTCTGGCTGCCGGCGCTGGGCCGGAACTCCGGGCGGCTGGTGAACACCGCCGGTGACGCCATGCTGGTCGAGTTCGGCAGCAGCGTCGCCGCCGTGCGCTGCGCCATGGAGCTGCAGGTGGCGATGGCCGAGCGCAACGCCGGCCGGCCGCCGGACCGGCACGTCACACTGCGCATCGGGCTGAACCTCGGCGAGGTGATCGTCGATGGCGACAATATCTTCGGCGACGAGGTCAATCTCGCGGCGCGCATCCAGGCGCTGGCCGAGCCGGGCACGGTGATCGTGTCCTCCCGGGTGCGCGAGGCGGTCGAGGGCAAGGTGGGCTTCCGCTTCCAGGACTTGGGCGACCGGCAGGTGAAGAACATCTCACGCCCGGTACGGGTGCACCTCGTGCTGCCAGCCGAGGCCGGCTCCGACGCCTTCACGGTGCTGCCCGGGGCGGCCGGCCCGCTGCCTTCCGCGCAGCCGGCGGCCGCCGCAGCGCCTCCGTCGCGTGTTCCGACCGTTTCCGCGCCCGTGTCGCGGCCGGGCTTCACGCCCGTGGGTCCGCCTGTCGCGCAGCCCATCCCCTTTCAGCCGCCCCCGTCGGGATATCCGGCGCCGGGGCCGTCCTTCGCACCGCCGCCGCCCCAGCAGGGCTATCAGACCGCACCAGGCTTCGGGCCAGCGCCTGCGCCTCCACCA
Source organism: Rhodospirillaceae bacterium SYSU D60007 (assembly GCA_003574685.1). Classification (GTDB taxonomy): domain Bacteria; phylum Pseudomonadota; class Alphaproteobacteria; order Reyranellales; family Reyranellaceae; genus Vineibacter. Next base: position 172,423 of record QOCQ01000007.1, on the reverse strand, counting down.
CCTTTCCCGCCAGGACCCTCGGCACCCGTGCCGCCGCTGTTCGAGCCCCCGCCCTCGGCCGGCCCATATCCCAGCCAGAGCTCGGTGCCGACCGGGCGAATGGACCAGCCGCTGTTTGCACCGCTGCCGGCGGGGGCGTGGCGCATGATCGGGGCCGATCGTGCTGGCGCGCCGGTGGACATGCGGCTGGAAGGGGCGCTGCTGTCGCAGGAGGAGGGCATCATCTTCGGCCGCATGTCGCGCTACTGCCAGCTCACGGTGGAGAACGACAGCATCTCCCGCCGCCATGCCCGGTTCCGGCTGACGGGCGGCACGCTGACCGTAGAGGACCTGAACTCGACCAACGGCACCGCCGTGGACGGCAGGCGCCTGGCGCCGTTTCAGCCCGCACCGCTGCAAGACGGCAGCCGGGTGAGTCTCGGTGAGATTAAGGTAATTATATCAAGAAGTTAGGAAGCCGGGGTGACAAGCCCGTCGGTAGCCCCTACATAGGGGGACGAAAAGGAAACATGCCTCTTATCTGTCTCAAGGTGTCTCAATTGACCACCGCCGGGAGGTTCAGGGAGTCCGGCCGATGAATATCCTGCATGCACTGTCCCGCCTGCCGCTGGGCCTCTGGCTGCGTGGCCTCGTGGTCGCCGTCGCGGTGATCGCGATGCTGGCTTTCGGGCTGGCCATCGTGGCGGCCGGGGTCGTGGCTGTCGTGATTGGCGCGCTGGTCTTCAAGGCGCGCGACTGGTTCTCGGGCTTCTTCCGCCAGCGCCGCACCGTACCCGTTCGGGTGCCGGTCCGCCGCCGCGTCAGCGACGCCGACTACACGATCGTCGATCGCCGCTAGTACGCGCATGCCCGGGTTGCGGGCGTGCGTTGGTGCTTTCATCGGCAGGCCCGGACCGGGTAGCGTCGCCCGGCCATGACAAAGATCTTCACTGCCACGCTCGGCACCGAAACCAATACCTTTTCCTCCCTGCCCACCGGCCTGCAGCTCTTTCAGGACACTTGCCTGTACCGCCGCGCCAGCTACGGCGACAACCCGCCGATGTTTGCCGGGCCGCTGGCCATGTGGCGGCGCATGGCCGGTAAGCGCGGCTGGCAAGTGGTGGAAAGCCTCTGCGCCTTCGCGCAGCCCGCTGGCAAGACGGTGCGCAAGGTCTACGAGGATTTCCGCGATGAGATCATCGCCGACCTGAAAGCCGCATTGCCGGTCGATGCCGTGCTGCTCTGCCTCCACGGCGCGATGGTGGCCGAGGGTTATGACGATGCCGAAGGGGATCTGCTGGCGCATGTGCGCAAGACCGTAGGTCCGGATGTGCCGGTCGGTGTCGAGCTCGACCTTCATGCCAATGTCGGCCGCCAGAAACTCGACAACGCTACCGCCATCGTGCTGTTCAAGGAGTATCCGCACGTCGACGTCGTCGACCGCGCGGTCGACGTCTTCGAGCTGATTGCCGACGCGGTGGAGGGGCGCACCAAGCCGGTGATGGGCTGGTTCGACTGCCGTACGGTGGGCGTGTTCCACACCACGCGCCAGCCCATGCGTGGTTTCGTCGACAAATGCACGGCCCTGCAGGGCAAGGACGGCGTCCTGTCGGTGTCGGTGATCCACGGCTTTCCCTGGGCCGACGTGCCCGACATGGGCAGCAAGATCCTCGTGGTCACGGACAACGATCGCCCCAAGGCCGAGCGGATGGCGCGCGAGCTGGGCATGGAGTTCTTCCGCCTGCGCGAGCAGACGCAGCCCGCCTATGCCAGCCTCGACCAGGCGCTGGCACGGGCCATGACGCACAACCAGCCGAAGCCGCTGGTGTTGGCCGACGTGTCCGACAACGCCGGCGGCGGTGCGGCCAGCGATTCCACGTTCATTCTCCAGGCCATGCTGGAACGCGGCATCCGGGATGCCGCCATCGCCATGTTCTGGGATCCGATGGCCGTGCGGCTGGGCTTCGAGGTGGGTGAGGGCGCCGAGCTCGATCTGCGGCTGGGCGGCAAGCTGGGGCCGATGTCAGGTCCGGCGCTGGACGTGCGGGCCCGCGTGATCGGCCTTAAGCGCGATGCTCAGACCAAAGGCTTCGGCAACGGCCATGTCGCGGTCGGCGATATGGCCGCTTTCGACGTCAATGGCATTGCCGTGGTCTGCAACACGCTGCGCGCGCAATGCAAAAGCGTCGATGCGTTCACGAACGTCGGTGTCGATCCGGCGGCAAGGAAGGTTGTGGTCGTGAAGTCGATGCAGCACTTCCACGCCGAATATGCCCCGGTCGCGTCAGAGATTCTCTACGTTGCCGTGCCGGGCGCCGTGGCGCCCGACTTCCTGAAGATGCCCTACAAGAAGGCGTCCCGCGCGCAGTGGCCGTTCGTGGCCGATCCCTTCGCCGGCTAGGCAAGGGCCGGAGACGGCAGCGGATCGGGGCCGAACTGGTTCGGGCCCCTGGTGCCCTCGAGGAAGCCGCACTCGACGAGGTACCAGATGCCGCCGATGATCGGCACCAGCGAGATCAGCACCCACCAGCCCGACTTGTTGCGATCGTGGAAGCGCTTCACGCCCAGCGCGATCGACGGCCAGATCATCGCCAGGTAGGCCGCGATCGACACGATACCGACCAGCAGGGTGACGATGCTCTCGCCGAACATCAGCCCGGCGACGAGGTTGATGACCAGAAGCACGATGTAGATAGCGACCAGTACCGCGACGCCCGTCCAGAACCGGGCGCGGTTGATGCGGCCGTCGAAGCTGAAAAGCAGATTGTTCATTGGAGACTCCCCACGGGTGGCGGCAGACTGCACGCCAATACCGCATATAACAGAGTGAGCACCCGCTTGCGAGCGCAAATTGTGGGAGCGCCGGCTTCCAGCCGGCTTTCATCCGACACGCCGACGGGCACTGCTCCATTGCCAATCGCCCGGCAGTTTCACCAGGCCGGCTTTCACGGGGTTGTCCTCGATGTAGCTCCGCGCTGCAACGAAGTGGTTATCATCGCGCACGTAGCGATCGAAGAATGCCCAGAACGCGCCTGACCTCTCCAACAAACGGTTGGCAGCGTTCGCCGTGGGGCCGGCTGGAAGCCGGCGCTCCCACGCCCGTCATCAGGCTTCGGCCTTCAACTCCTGCAGTCTCAGCACGCGGCCGGGATAGCGGTCGGTGGCCTTGCCGGCTTGCCATACGGGGATGCCGTTGCAGATGGTCAGTTCGATGCCGCGCGCGGGCATGACCGGGGCTTCGAACGTGGCGGTGTCGGCCACGGTATCCGGATCGAAGACGCACAGATCGGCATAGTAGCCTTCGCGCACCAGGCCGCGCTTCGACAGGCCGAAATTCCTTGCCGACAGCGATGTCATGCGCCGCACGGCATCCTCCAGCGGAAACAGCTTCAGATCGCGGCTGTAGTGGCCCAGCACGCGCGGGAAGGTGCCCCAGAGCCGGGGGTGAGGATGCTTGTCGAGCGGCAGGCCGTCGCTGCCGATCATCGCCATGGGATGTGACAGCGCCTTCTGCACGTCCGCCTCGCTCATCTGGAAATAGATGGCGCCGGCCGGCTGCAGGCGATCCGCCGCCTCGTGCACGGTGCAGCCCAGCTCCTTCGCCACGTCGCGCAGGTCGCGGCCGCTGGCGGCGGGCAAGGCATCCGACCAGGTGACCAGCACCTTGTCGGCGCGGTCTATCATCTCCTTGCGCAGAATCGTGGAGCCCGCGACATAGGGATAGACGTCGAAGGCGATCGGCCAGTCCTTTGCGGCGGCCTCGAATTTCGGCAGCGTCTCGCGCATCCGGCCGAAATTTTGCCGGCTGGAGCATTTGTGATGCGACACCACGATGGAAGCGCCGGCACGGCGGCCGATCTCGAAGGTCTCGTCCATGGCCTGGAGGATCTCGTTACCCTCATCGCGCATGTGCGCGGTGTACACGGCCTTGTGCTTGCCCAAAGGTGCGGCAATCTCCGCCACTTCGTCGGTCGTGGCGTGCATCGCCGGCGGATAGAAGAGACCGCTCGACATGCCGATCGCGCCGTCGCCGAGCGCGCCATCGAGCATGTCGCGCATGGCGGACACCTCGTCCGAACGGGCGGCGCGGTCGAGGTCGTTGCCCATGACGCTCAGCCGCAGCGTCGAGTGACCCACGAGAAAGGCGCCGTTGATGGCGGGGCGCGCTGCCTCGACCTTGCCGGCGAACTCGGCAAAGGTGCGCGACAGAAAGGCGTCCTTCTTGACGATCAGCGACAGGAAATGCGGCGTATCCTGCAGGCGGATGTAGGGCGCGGGGCTGGCGCCGCAATTACCGCAGACCACCGTGGTCACGCCCTGGCTTGCCTTCATCGCCATGCCGGGGTTTTCGATCAGTGCCGTGTCGTCGTGCGTGTGCACGTCGATGAATCCCGGCGCGACGACCTTCCCCGCAACATCGAACTCGTTATCGCCGCGCAGGCTGCCCGGCGCGCCGATCGCGGCGATACGATCGTCACGGACCGCAATGTCGGCAGCGCGGCGCGGCTTGCCGCTGCCGTCGATCAGCGTGCCGTTGCGGAGGATGAGGTCATAGGCAGGCATGGCGTGGTTCCGGCGAAGTGGATGTGCACCGGATCATACAGTGTTGGCAGCGTCACGCGACTGCAGCCGTGAAAGACGAGCAAATCTCAGTAAGTTCGTCATGTGCAGTAGCCATGATCATCGACGGACGCGCCACCCCAATTCGGAAGGACTTTGGCCAGAGCATCTCCGGGCGCCATGGTGCGATCACAGCTTGCGCTTTATACAGTCGTCCCATATGTAGGTAACTACCTACAGGGTCAGCGATGAGCACTACGACACTCACGAGCCGCGAACTGAACCATGACGTCAGCAGCGCCAAGAAGGCCGCCAAGGACGGCCCGGTCATTATTACCGATCGCGGCAAGCCCTCTCACGTGTTGATGACCTATGACGACTTTCGCCGCCTCACTGGCAAGCGCCGCAGTCTTGCCAAGGCGTTGGCCATGCCTGGCTTGTCGGACATCGACTTCGACCCGCCACGGGTCAAGATCGCCCCGCGGGGAGTCGACCTGTCTTGAGTTGTCTGCTCGACACCAATGTCGTGTCCGAATTGCGCAAGATCGGCGATGGCAAAGCGGACCCCAAGGTCACGGCATGGATCGAAGCAGAGGATGCGGAAAGCTTCTTCATCTCCGCGATCACGATCCTCGAGCTGGAGCGCGGTGCTCTGGGTATTCAGCGCCGCGATCCAGCGCAGGGCGCACGTCTTCGCGCCTGGCTCGATAATCACGTCCGCCCGGAGTTCGCAGGCCGCATCCTGCCTATCGACGATGCCGTAGCCACGCGTTGCGCACATTTGCATGTCCCCCATCGGCGCAACGAGGTCGACGCCTTCATCGCCGCTACGGCACTCGTTCACGGCATGACTGTCGCTACGCGTAACGTCCGGGATTTTGAAGGCACCGGCGTCGTCGTGCTGGATCCTTGGCAGGGTTGACCCCGACCATCGCGCCGCCGAACGAGTCGGCGCGTTCAGGTTTCGTTGCGGCGAAGCTGAAGGTCGGGCTCGAACGGGTAGAGCGGCTGGCGCCGGTTCTTGTAGTCGAACAGCTTCAGGTCGGAACTGGTGACGCCGTCGCCGTCGCACATCACGATGTGCTTCGCGATCGGCTCGAAGCCGGCACGGAAGTGCTGGCGCGACTTGATCAGCACGTATTTCTTGCGCCGCGGATCGATGCCGCAATGGGTGAAGACGCCGAGGTCGAACGGTTCGCTGCGCTTTTCCGACACCACGATCTGCATCTTGCCGGTATCGAGCACGGCGGTGCGGCCCATGCGAACCTTCGTGCCGGTGGCCATCGGCCCGGTGACGGTGAACTCGCCATCCGTGATGCACTTGACGGTGCCGGTCACGCGCAGGGGCCGGCCCTTGAGGTTGAGCTGCGGCATGTCGACCTTGCCCCCGAGATCCAGGGTCACCGTGGCGCCGATGCCGGCCTGGATCATCTGTTCCACGCTCTGCGGATCCCAGATCGGCCCGGCAGCGACGTCCTCGAGACCCTGCTTCATGGCCTCTTCCACTACGCTCATCACGTCCTGCGTGCCGCCCGAAGCCGTGTTATCGCCGTGATCGGCCAGGATGATCGGGCCGCCGTCCAGCGTGCGGGCGCGGGCGATCTGTGCGGGCAGCGCCTCGCCCTTGTAGAGGAACGCCTCGCGCCGCTCCCATGCCGTGTCGAGCAGGCTGTTCAGCAGCACCTCGCCTTCCGCCCTGCGCTTGTCGCACACGATGACAGCCGAGCAGGAGAGGTGTGGAATATCCGCTTGTGGAAAGCCGCCGAACACGGAGGCGTTCAGCACCTGGCCCGAATCCTCGGCGGCGTTGGCGCGATCCATGATGTCCTTCATGGGCTGGCGCGATGGTGTATGCGACAGGGTGCTGGTCAGCATGGGCCGGAAACCCCAGACCATCTTCGGCTCGACCTCGCCGTTCAGCGCCCGTACGAGGGTGCGGCCGGCCCGCTGCGCCGTGTGTGCCATGTCGATATGCGGATAGGTCCGGTAGCCTGTCACGACGGTGGCGTTGTCGATCATGGCCGCCGTCATCTGTGCATGGAAATCGAGACCCACGGCAATCGGCAGACGGGGCGCCACCGCGCGGATGCGGCGCAGCAGCTCACCCTCGCCGTCGTCGAAATGCTCTGCCACCATCGCGCCATGCAGCGCCAGAAAAGCGGCATCGCAGCCCTTGCGGATGTCGCCGACAATGGCATCACACATTTCTTCGAAGGCGGCTTTCTGAACCAGACCCGAGGGATGGGCGCTGGCCGCCATCGGGACGGTGAACTCGGCACCGATGTCGCGGGCCACGCCGATGAAGCCGCCGATCTGGGTATTGGTGCCGGTGAACTCATCGATGGCCGCCTGACCGCTCATTGCGCCCATCCGGCCGAAGGATCCGATGGGCGTCGGCACCGGCGAAAAGGTGTTGGTCTCATGCATCATCATGGCGATGACGATTTTACGGCGTGGCATTGTGGTTCTCCTGGTCCGCCAAGGAAATGCAAGACGTTGATCTGTCAGCGAGTGCAGATGCCGGAGGTTTGCTCAACCGCGTGAGCCAACCGCGACACTCGCAAATTTTTGTATTGCGTTGCAAAACTGCAACACCTCTCTGTTGGTGAATCGCCGTTTAGATGATTGAAACCGAAAGGGAAAAACGGGCTTGATTTCTGTTCGCACGTGCACCATATTGAACTCGTGACAAACGCCGCTTTGCGGCCTCTGTGTTTGTCATATGCCCGTCTTGGGCGTTTCCTCCCTAAAACTCGGGCGGTGTCTTCGGACACCGCCTTTTTTCTTGAGCCGTTTGCGTTCAGTGCGGACGGTACTACTCGGCTGCGTTGCGTGGTGCAACCCAGCCAGGGAAGGCCGAATGGCCCAGTGTCGTCCTGCCGACATCTTCCACCAGCTCGGCCAGCCGCTGGCGCAGGGGGGCAAAGCCTGTGTGCGGCTGCAGGCTGCTCTCGTCCATGTAGAGGGCCCGGTTGATCTCGATCTGCAGGGCGTGCACGCCCTGGGTCGGTGCACCGTAGTGCTGGGTGGTGAAGCCGCCCGCATAGGGCTGGTTGCGCACCACGCGGTAGCCGTTGTGGAGGAGCCAGCGCTCGACCAGATAGGTCAGCGCCGGGGCGCAGGCCGCACCGTGATTGTCGCCCAGCACGAAATCGACCCGCCCTGATGTCGGCTGCACCCCGCCGGGCGAGGACGACGGCATCGAATGACAGTCGATCAGCACGCAATGTCCGAAGCGGTCGCGGGTTTCGGCGATCAGCCGCTCCAGCGCGGTGTGATAGGGCCGGTAGTACCAGGCGATGCGCCGCTCCAGCTCGCTGACCGGCAGCCTGCGCCGGTAGATCGCCTGGCCGTCGAAGGCGACTCGCGGCACCGTCCCCAGACCCGCCGCAACCCGCGGCGAGCGGCTGTTGGCGTAGCCCGGTAATGGGCCCTCGAACATGGCCGTATCGACCTCGTAGGCCTCGCGATTGACATCGACGAAAGAGCGGGGAAACAGCGCGCGCACCATCGGCGCGCCCTGCCGCGCCGCAGCGGCGAAGAGCTCGTCTACAAAGGCATCTTCGGAGCGCCGCAGAATGGCGATGTCGAGATGTGTCAGGCCAAGAAAATCGGCCCCGTAAGTGGCGCCGCTGTGCGGTGATGCCAGGACGACCGGCAGTGTCTGCGCCAGGGGGCGCATGATCTCGACCGGCGGTATGGGCGGGAAGGTGGACAATGGCTCCATGACTCTCCCTGATTAGACGGAATCGCGCGCGCCGTCATCTGTCGGCATTCATCCGTTGTTGCGCGGCAGGTATAGGCGGGGTGCTTGCCAAGACTCGGGGGATCGGCTAATCACCGCGCGACCTCGGCGAACAGCCCTGCCCATTGCAGGGTCATCGCGGTGCGGGCGCGTAGCTCAGCGGGAGAGCACTACCTTGACATGGTAGGGGTCACAGGTTCAATCCCTGTCGCGCCCACCATTTTTTGCCCGGTTTTATTGGGTTGTTTTATCGGGACGCCGTCCCGCCTGCGGCCGGCCGCGACCTGAATCCGCCATAGGCTTCGATCCCGGCGAGATAGGCGCGTGTCTCTCTCGGCACCCGGGTGGGGTCGCGCCCGCCCTTGATCCATCTGGCGACGTTAGTCGGCCCCCAATTGTAGGCCATCAGCGCCGTGCGCACGTCGCCGAACCTGTCCAGCATCCGCCGCAAGTAGGTGGCGCCGCCGCGCAGGTTGGCCCGCGGATCGTGCGGGTTCACGCCAAGGCTGCGCGCCGTGTCCGGCATGAGTTGCGCCAGCCCGATGGCGCCTCTGGGGCTGACAGCCCACGCGTTGAAGGCGCTTTCCTGCCGCACCAGGGCCCGGAACAGCGGCACCGGGACGCCTGCTGCCTGCGCTGCACGCTCGACCTCTGGCATCCACCGCGTCGCACTGCTTGGCAATAACGCGATGATCAGTACCAGCGCAGCAATCGTCGCGACAAGGATGAGCCTGTCGCGCTGCATGCTGCGCATGGAATTGTGCGGATCGGTCATCGGCTGCTCTCGTTCAAGGATAGGGCTCGATCGTGGGCCGCCGCAACCATGCGCAGCGCGCTCTGTGCCCGCTCGCCACGGAAAGAATCCGGAGTAGACTGACGCCACGTTGTGCGACCAGCCGCGGCGGCTTCGGCGTGGCGGCAAATCGGGCGTGGAGGAAGCCATGCAGCTCAAGGATTCGGAACTGTTCCGCCAGCAGGCCTATGTCGCGGGCAACTGGATGGATGCAGAGAGCGGTGCCGCCGATGCGGTGGTGAACCCTGCTACGGGTGAGAAGATCGGTACGGTGCCGCGCATGGGTGCGACGGAAACCCGGCGCGCGATCGAGGCCGCGAACTTCGCCATGAAGGGCTGGGCGGCCACGCCGGCGAAGGATCGTGCCGCGATCCTGCGGCGCTGGGCTGACCTGATGACGGCCAGTGCCGACGACGTCGGCGTGATCATGGTGAGCGAGCAGGGGAAGCCCCTGGCCGAGGCCAGGGGCGAAGTCGCCTATGCCGCCTCGTTCATCGAATGGTTTGCCGAGCAGGGCAAGCGGATCGACGGCGACGTGCTGCAAAGTCCCTGGCGCGACCGCCGCTTGGTGGTGCTGAAGCAGCCGGTCGGCGTCTGCGCCGCGATCACCCCGTGGAATTTTCCGGCGGCAATGATCACGCGCAAGGTGGGGCCGGCGCTGGCCGCGGGCTGCGCTATCGTCGTGAAGCCGGCCAGCAAGACTCCCTACACGGCGCTGGCCATGGCGGTGCTGGCCGAGCGCGCCGGCCTGCCCAAGGGGCTGCTCTCCGTCATCACTGGCGAGTCGGGGAAGATCGGCGGCGAGATGACGTCGAACCCGATGGTGCGCAAGCTCACCTTCACCGGCTCGACCGAGACCGGCAAGAAGCTGATGGCCGCCTGCGCCGGTACGGTGAAGAAGCTGTCGCTGGAGCTGGGCGGCAACGCGCCCTTCATCGTGTTCGACGATGCCGATCTCGATGCCGCCGTCGAGGGCGCCATCGCCTCGAAATACCGCAACACCGGCCAGACCTGCGTCTGCGCTAACCGCATCTTCGTGCAGGACGGTGTCTACGATTCCTTCGCCGAAAAGCTCGCGGCGGCGGTTGCGAAGCTGAAGGTCGGTAACGGGCTGGAGTCGGGCGTCACCCAGGGTCCGCTGATCGATCGCGCGGCGCTGGAAAAGGTCGAGCAGCACGTCGCGGACGCCCTGGCCCAGGGCGCGAAGGTCGCGGTGGGCGGGCGGCGGCATGCCATGGGTGGCACCTTCTACGAGCCGACGATCCTGACCGGCGTGACCGAAACCATGGCGGTGATGCGCGAGGAGACGTTCGGCCCGGTCGCGCCGCTGGTGCGGTTCAGCACCGAGGCCGATGCCATCCGTCTTGCGAACAACACCGAGTTCGGGCTGGCGGGCTATTTCTACAGCCGCGACATCGGCCGCGTATGGCGGGTGGCCGAGGCACTGGAAACCGGCATGGTAGGCATCAATACCGGCATCCTATCCAACGAGATCGGGCCGTTCGGCGGCGTGAAGGAGTCGGGCCTGGGCCGCGAAGGCTCCAAGTATGGCATCGAGGAGTATCTCGAAACCAAGTATCTCTGCATCGCGGGGATGTAGGGAGAGGACGGAGGACTGATTGTCAGCGGAAACGCAAACCTTTCATGTCGCGCTGCACGGGCGGCGGTCGGTGTCGCGCGACATCGAGATCGAGAGCGCCAGCTCCCTGCACGATCTGGCCGAAGCCATCACAGGTGCGTTCGACTTCGAGCTCGATCATGCTTTCGGGTTCTACAGCGGCACCAAGCCCGATACGATGTACAAGCAACAGCCGAAATACGAGCTGTTCGCGGACATGGGCCAGGAGACTGACGCCAAAAGCGTGAAGAAGACCCGGATCGCCGATGTCTTCAAGGGGACACGGCGCTCGATGATCTTTCTGTTCGACTACGGCGATCAGTGGCTGTTCGACGTCGAGATGACCGGCATGGGCAAGAAGGATCCAAAGCTGCGCTATCCGAGACTGACGAAGTCCAAAGGCACGGCGCCGGAGCAGTATCCCGATCCCGATGACGATGATTTCTGACGGCTGAGCTCTTTGCCAGTACCCGGGAGGCTCCTCATGCCCGACACGCCCGTCATCTGGCCGTTCACCCGCTCGTCGCTGGCGATCGAGTTCGTGGGCGCGGAAGGCTGCCATCTCCATACGCGCGACGGGCGGCGTGTACTCGACGCCGCGGGCGGAGCCATGGTGGTGAACATCGGCCACGGCCGCCGCGAACCGGCCGAGGCGATGGCCCGGGCATCCACGGCACTGTCGTACGTGATCCCGCCCTTCGTGACGCCGCAGCGCATGCAGCTTGCCGAGCGGCTGCAGCGCGACTGGCTGCCGCCGGGCTTTACCCGCATGCACCTCTCCAGCGGCGGCTCCGAGGCCGTGGAGACAGCGATCAAGCTGGCGCGCCAGTACCACGTCGCACGTGGCGAGGAAGGCCGCTGGAAGGTGATCGGCCGCGACCTCTCGTACCATGGCGCCACGGTAGCGACGCTGGAGATCGGCGGCCACGCCGCCCGGCGCGCGCCGCTGCTGGCCATGGCGCGCGCCACGCCCAAGGCGCCGCCGCACTACTGCCTGCGCTGCCCGCTGGGCAAGTCGTGGCCCACCTGCGATGTGGCCTGCGCCGACGAGGTCGAGGCGATTATCCTGCACGAAGGTCCCGAAACGGTGGCTGCGGTCATCGCCGAGCCCGTGGTCGGCTCCAGCGGCGGGGCGATCGAACCGCCGCCCGGCTACTGGCGCAAGCTGCGGGCGATCTGCGACCGGCACGGCGTGCTGCTGATCGCCGACGAGGTGGTGACGGGCTTCGGCCGCACCGGCGTGCGCTTCGCCAGCGAGGCCGAGGGTGCGCTGCCCGACATCATCGCCACGGCCAAGGGCATGAGCGGTGGCTACGCACCGATTGGCGGCACGTTCGCCCCCGACCGCATCGCCGAGCCGCTGGAGCGCATCGGCGATGCACCGATGTTCTACACCTTCAGCGCCCATCCCGCTGCCTGCGCCGCGGCTGACACGGTGCTGGATATTCTGGACCGTGAGAACCTGATGGCGCGCGCCCGCGAGATGGGCGACAGGCTGGGCACCCGTCTTCAGAAGCTGAAGCAGCATCCCAACGTGGCCGAGGTCCGCGGGCGCGGCCTCTTGCGCGCCATCGAGATCGTACGCGACCGCGAGACGCTGGAGCGTTTTGCGCCCGAGGCCAATGTCACCATGAAGGTGCTCCAGGCCGGCTTCGCCGAGAACGTGTATTTTTATCCCGGCGGTACCGGTGCCCACCGCGACGTCATCGTGCTGGCTCCACCCTTCATCGTCAGCGATGCCGAGATCGAAACGATGTGCGCCGTGCTGGAGCGGGCCATCGACACGGCGGTGAGGACCGACGGTCAGATCACGTAGCTGTCGGCTTCCACGCCGGATGGCAGCACGACGCCGCCCTCCACGGCGCAGCCCTCGGCGCGCCAGCGCAGCATGCCGCCGGCGAGATTGGCGACGTCCCTGAAGCCGGCCTGCTGGAGGATCACGGTAGCTTGTGCCGACCGCCCGCCGGCGCGGCAGACGGCAACGACCGGCCGTTCGCGTGAGAGCTCGCCGGCGCGTCCCGCCAGTTCTCCGAGCGGTATCAGGATGGCGCCGCCGATGTGGCCCAACGGCCCCACGAACTCGTCGGGCTCGCGCACGTCCACGATCTGGACCTCGTCTGTGTGCTCTTCCAGCCAGTGCGGGTGGATTTCCCAGATGCCGGCAAAGCTGTAGCGCAGGGGCGCCCATGCCGGCTCAGCCAGCGCCGCCTTTTCGTCGTCCGGCCGGCCGCAGCGCAAATTGGCGGGCACCGCGACATCGATCTGTTTGGGATGGGGCAGGCGCAGGTTGTTCATGTAGCCGGTGAAGTCGCCTTCGCCGATCTCGCCGCCCAGCCGCGGGCTGAAGCGCCGCTCCTCGGCAACGCTGGTGACGGTGAGGCCGCGATAATCGTGCGCGGGATAGAGCAGGCACGTTTCGGGCAGGGTCAGGATCTGGCTGTGCACCGAACGGTAGAGCGCGTGCGGATCGCCCTGCTGGAAGTCGGTACGGCCGCAGCCGCGGATCAGCACGCAATCGCCCGTGAAGGCCATGCTCTCGTCGTCGAGCACGTAGGTCAGGCAGCCGCTGGTGTGGCCCGGCGTGGTGCGTACGCCGACATAGCGCCGGCCGAAGCCGACCTTGTCGCCGTGCACGAGATAGCGGTCGGCACCCTCGGCGCCGCTGTCGCAGGCGAGCGCAATCCGGCTGCCTGCCCTTCGCTTCAGCAGCCACGCGCCCGTGACGTGATCGGCGTGGACATGGGTTTCCAGCGTCCAGACCAGGCGCAGGTCGAGTTCCGCCACGAGCGCCGCGTCGCGCCGCACCTGCTCGAAGACGGGATCGATCAGAAGGGCCTCGCCGCTGCGCCGGTCGCCCAGCAGGTAGCTGTAGGTCGAGGACGCGGGATCGAAGAGCTGGCGGAAAATGAGCATGGCGCTCTGCCGCAGTTTTGCTGAACGATATTGTACGACGCTATGCTCGTCCCGCCAACGACGGTGTGGCGCTTGCGGGGGCTGCCGAACCGCACCACACTGCCGCTGAGAACGCCAAAATCGCCAGGAGAGAATGCCGTGCCACTCGAAATCAAAAAGGGCATCAAGCAGATGCTCGACGAAGCTATGGCCCAGGTCGAGACCTGGAGTATCGACCAGGCGAAAGCGGCTCATGGCAAGCCTGATGTCACCTTCGTCGACCTGCGCGACCCGCGCGAGATCTGGCGCGAGGGTGCCGTGCCCGGCGCCGTCAACGTCACGCGCGGCATGCTGGAGTTCTGGATCGACCCCGCCAGCCCCTATGCCAAGGACTACTTCCAGAACGGCAACCGTTTCGTGTTCTTCTGTGCCGGCGGCATGCGCTCGGCGCTCGCCGCCAAGACGGCGCAGGACATGGGGCTGACGCCGGTCTGCCACATCGAGGGCGGCTTCGGTGCCTGGAAGAAGGCGGGCTATCCCGTCGAGAAAGTCGAGCCGAAGAAGTAGCCGGGACTGCAATGCCGCCCGACACCGCCACCCGCGACTTCGAATACATCAAGCCTGCCGATATCGAGGGATTGCCGCCATTCGTGGCGACGCCCGACATGATCCGCGAGACGGCGGCGACGGCACCCGGACGTATCGCCGTCAAATGCGAGGGACGCAGCGTCACCTGGAGAGAATTTGACCGGCGCCTGAACCAGGTGGCCCGCGCGCTCATAGCCAGCGGGTTGCGGAAGGGCGACAAGATCGCCGTGCTGGCCAGCAACTCGATCGAGTATCTGGAAGTGTTCATGGGCGCCCTGCGCGCCGGCATGTGCGTGGTGCCGCTGTCCACCATGGGCGCAACGGATGCGCTGGAAGGCATGCTCGACGACAGCGACAGCCGCATGTTCTTTCTGGGCCAGCAGTATCTCGATCTGGTGGCGCCGGCGGAAGGCAGGCTGGCCAAGCTGGTGCCGGGCGGCCGTATCGCCTTCGATTTCGCGCGCGAGGGTTGGGCAGCCTACGAAGGCTGGATCGGCGCGCAATCCGATGCGCCCTTCCATGTCGATATCGATCCCGAAGACGACTTCAACATCATCTACAGCTCCGGCACGACAGGGCTGCCCAAGGGCATTCTGCATTCGCACCGGCTGCGCTCGCTGATGCGCGACAGGCTCGCCGTCTTCGATTTCGGGCCGCAAACGATTTCGCTGGTATCGACGCCGCTCTACTCGAACACCACCATCGCCGGCATGCTGCCCACGATCCAGCACGGCGGCACCGTGGTGCTGATGAAGAAGTTTGATGTGGTGCAGTTTCTCGAGTTGGCGCAGGCGGAGCGCGCTACGCACGCCATGCTGGTTCCGGTGCAGTACCAGCGCATCCTCGCGCACCCCGATTTTGGCCGCTACGACCTCTCGTCCTTCCGGATGAAGCTGTCGACCAGTGCCCCGCTGCGCGCTCATATCAAGGCGGAGTGCCTGAAGCGCTGGCCCGGCCGGCTGGTCGAGATCTATGGGCTGACCGAGGGCGGCGGTGCCTGCACGCTCGAGGCCAATCTGCATCCCGACAAGCTGCACACCGTGGGCACGCCGGGCCTGGGCTGCGTGATGAAGATCATCGACGAGAACGGCAACGAGCTGCCGCAGGGCGAGATCGGCGAGGTCGTCGGCCGCGCCGCCATGATGATGAAGGGCTACTACAAGCAGCCGGGCAAGACGCGCGAGCTCTTCTGGTACGACAGGGACGGGCAGATGTATTTCCGCTCGGGCGACATGGGGCGCTTCGATGCCGACGGCTTTCTGGAGCTGCTCGACCGGCGCAAGGACATGATCATCTCCGGCGGCTTCAACGTCTATCCTGCCGATATCGAGGTGCTGCTGCTGAAGCATCCCGACGTGATCGACGTGGCGGTGATCGGCATCCCCAGCGACCAGTGGGGCGAATCGCCGCTGGCGCTCGTGGTGCGGCGGGAGGGCGCCACGGCAACGGCTGCCGACATCCTTGGCTGGGCCAACCAGCAGCTCGGCAAGACGCAGCGGCTGGCCGCCGTCGAGTTCCGCGACTCGCTGCCGCGCAGCACCATCGGCAAGATCATGAAACGCGAGCTGCGTGCCCCGTACTGGGAAGGCCGCGGCAGCAGGATATGAGCCGCTGCGTGGGCCAAACAGCAACCGCTTCATGATGAGCTTGTCGAACCATGAAGCGGCCGACACAGCCGTCGTGCGAGACGTTCATGGTTCGACAGGCTCACCATGAAGGCGAGGAGACAGAGGAAGATCGCCATGGCCGATGCGGAACTCAGGACGGCACACCTCTTCACGATTTGGCTCAATGTCGGCGAAATGAATGACCTCGGCGCCACGCCCTACGGCAACCGCCGTATCGCCACCGTCACCGGCGGGCGCTTCGACGGCAAGGAATTGCGCGGCACGGTGCTGCCCTCGCCGGGCGGCGACTGGCTGCTGCTGCGCAAGGACGGCGTGCTGATGCTTGACGTGCGCATCACACTGCGCACCGACGACGATGCCCTCGTCTATATGAGCTACCGCGGCATGCGGCACGGTCCGCAATGGGTGCTCGACCGGCTCAACAAGGGCGAGAAGGTCGATCCCTCGGAATACTACTTCCGCACGACGCCGCTGTTCGAGACGTCCTCGGAAAAGTATTCGTTCCTGAACCGGATTGTCTGCGTGGCGACCGGCCGGCGCGAGGCGACCGGCCCCATCTACGACGTCTTCCAGGTGCTCTGAAAGTCAACCTGCCGTCAGCATTCCGCGCCACCGTCTGCCAAAACGGGGGAAACGGGGAATGCTGAAGGTCATCCTGGGACTGTCCTTCCTGATCGCGAGCGGCATCTTGTTGGTCGTGCTGCGGCCGAAAAGAGGGGTTCCGCCCGGTTTCATGGATTCGGATGCGGCAGCGATGGTGGGCGCGATGGTGCTGACCAGCCTGCTGGCAGCCGGCCTGGCGCTCTGTGCCATAGCGCTTCTGTCGACTTGAGCCGGCGTTCCCGGCCTCAGACCACCCGTTCCTGGCGCAGCTTCGCGATCTCGGCCCGTGAGTATCCGATCTCCTCGAGCACCTGATCCGTGTGTTCGCCCAGCGTGGGCGGGCGCGTGCGGATCTCCAGCGGCGTGCGGGAGAGCTTCACGGCCTCGTCGAGGTAAGGAACGGGCTTGTTGGCGCCGGGGAAGGTCACCTGCTTGAAGAGCTTCTGGTCCTTGACGTGCGGATCGTCGAGGGCCTGCTGCGGGCTGTAAACCGGCCCGGCGGGGATGCGCGCCTCGGCCAGCGCCGCCAGCGCCTCGTCCACCGTCCTCTCGCCACACCAGTGCTGCATGCGCTCGCTGATGAGCTCGCCGTGATTGCCGCGCTGCAGGTCATCCTTGAAACGCGGATCTGACAGCCAGCTCTCTTCGCCCATCAGCCGCGCCCAGCGCACGAAGAGCGGCTGGCCCAGCGCCATGGCGAAGATCCAGCCGTCCTTGCACTTGAAACAGTCCGAAGGCGCTGCCGTCCACGCGCGATTGCCGATCGCAGTGCGGTTGGCCTCGATCATCTGTTGCTCGATGAGATGCGTGTTGGAGGCGTTCAGCGCGCTTCGGATCAGCGCCGTTTCGACCTTCTGGCCCTTCCCGGATTTCTGGCGTTCCATCAGCGCGGCCAGCACGCCGATCGTGTTGAGATAGGCCGTGGAGAAATCGACGTAGGGCACGGCCACGCGCATCGGCCGGTTGCCCCAGCCCGACAGGTACATGGCTCCGGACATGGCCTGGCCGATCGTGTCGAAGCCCACCCTCTTGGAATAGGGCCCTTCCGAACCGAACATCGAGGTGGTTGCCAGAATGATACGCGGGTTGATGGCCGACAGCGTCTCGTAATCGAGGCCCATCTCCTTCAGCGTATCGGCCGGCAGGTTCGCGACCACGACATCGGCCGTCTTCACCAGCCGCGCCACCACCTCCCGCCCGGCCGGCTTTGTCGGATTCAGCGTGATGCCCAGCTTGTTGCGGTTCATCTGGAGGAAGGTGACACCTTCCTTGTCCGGCACGACTGGCGTCACCCAGCGGTCCTCGCTGCCGTCGAGCTTTTCAACGCGGATCACCTCGGCTCCGAGATCGCCGAGCAGGGCGCCGCAGTAGGGGCCCGCGATATAGCGGCCGAAATCGAGTACGCGGATTCCCTCAAGTACGCCGGGCATGGCTGCAGATTCCTCCGATACGTCGCATGTACGCTTACGAGATGGCCGGCCGCGGCGCCGCCCGGCGCACCAGCCAGAAGGCGAGCAGCACCACCGGCGCCAGGATCGCCAGCCCGAGCAGCTCCATGGTGGTGTTGCTCAGCGGCATGATGCCACCGCCGGGGCACGCAAGAACCAGTCCACCGATCACCAGTGTTACCCGCAACGGCCATTCCAGCATGCCCGCCCCGCGCAGATCGCCGACCCCTGCCTGGTAGCCCTGGATGCCGCCGCAGATGAACAGCGCGCCGGCGCCGGTGGTCAGCGTCAGATACAGCGCCTCGGTCAACGAGCCCTGCAGCACGAATGCCGGATTGAGGACGAAGAAGAAGGGAATGAAGTAGATGATGCTGCCCACCCACATCGACTCCCATCCGGTCTTCATGGCCGGTGCGCCCGCGATACCGGCGGCGGCAAAGGACGCGATCGCCACTGGTGGCGTGATGGACGACAGCATGCCCCAGTAGAAGATGAACATGTGCACGGCCATCTTGTTGAGGCCGACCTTCTCCAGCGCCGGACCGACCAGGATGGCGAGGAAGATGTAGCAGGCGGTCGTGGTCAGCCCCAGGCCGAGGATCAGGCTGGTGATGGCGCACATCGCCAGCAGCAGCAGTGCGCTGGCGCCGGCCAGCGCCAGCAGGTCGTTGGCAAGGCTGGAGATCACGCCTGTCATCGAGAAGGCGCCGATCAGCAGGCCGCATCCGGCGAGAATGCCGACCAGCTCGACGAACGTCTTGCCGTTGACTTCCAGAAACGCGAGGTACTTGGCAAGTCCCCAACGCTTCTCGCCGGAGATCTCGTTCAGCGCGACCAGGCTTAGCATCCCGCCCAGCGCCGGCAAGAGCAGCGCATTCATCCAGGCATCGAAGGCGCCGCTGGCACCAGCAGGCAGCGCAATCGCCTTGGCATAGCCCTCGCCGTTGAGCGTAAGCACGATCGTGATGGCAAGCGCGAGCACGCAGTTGATCGTGTTCGCCAGCCCCCATTTGCCCGGCTGCGCCCACTGGTTCAGGACCAGCAGCAGGGCCGTAGCATAGAACGGCGCATGGCTCTCACGCTTGAAATAGAGCAGCATGACGATCAGCAGGACGATGACAAAGGCGTAGTACCAGCCGCTCTTCAGCGATTCCCAGAGGCTGGGCAGCTCCGACCGGGGCAAACCCTGCAGATTATGCCGCGCGGCATAGGCGTCGACCTGCATGAAGAGCCCGGCGTAGTAGAGCAGCGCCGGGATCGCGGCCGCCAGCGCCACCTCGGCGTAGGTCGTGTCCATGAACTGCGCCATGACGAAAGCCGTCGCGCCCATCACCGGCGGCGCAAGCACGGCGCCCGTGGAGGCGCAGGCCTCGATGGCACCGGCGTACGACGCGCGAAAGCCGGTACGCTTCATCACCGGAATGGTCATCGTTCCGGCCGTCAGCACGTTGGACACGATGCTGCCGGACATCATGCCCAAAAGGCCGCTGGCAAAGATGCAGACCTTCGCGGCGCCACCGCGAAAGGTTCCGCAAAGGGCGAAAGAGAGATTGATGAAGAACCGGCCCGCCCCGGTCATCATCAGAGCGGAACCGAACACCAGGAAGCCGATGACGACGTCAGCGAATGCCTGCACGGGGATGCCCAGCAGGCTCTCGGTCGAGAGCATGTGATACGCGGATGCCTGCGCCCAGGTCGACTCGTTGCCCTTCAGCGGACCAAGCCACGACGAATCTGCGAACAGGGGGTAGACCGTAAAGGGCAGGATCGACAGCATCAGGCTCCAGCCGCCGGTCCGGCGCAGCGCCTCCATCAGGACCACCCACATGACGTAGCCGGTCCAGATCACGTCATCCGGCGCGCCGCCGAACTCCCAACCCAGCTCCGCCGACTTGCGGATGTGGAGCATGAGGTACACGGAGGCTGCGGCGGTCGCCGCGAAGAGCAGGATGTCATACCAGGGAAGCCGGTTCAGCGGCGCCCGTTTGCTTGCCGGAAAGATCAGGAACGTGAACGGCAGCATGCACAGGATCAGGAGATAGAAATACTCCGTGTTGAGCGGCGTGAAACCGACGAAGAAGCGCAGCGCGAACTGCTGGTTGATGCAAAGAAAGATCGTGAGGGCGGTAAGCGCGATCAGTCCCCAGCGCCACGCGCCTTGCAGCGTCCGCATGCGCGTTGTCTCGGCTTCAGCCGGGCCGACCACGGCATGCGGATCGTCAAACTCAACCTTCCTCGCAGCCTCAGCCATTCATCTGCTCCCTGTGTCTTCTCTCCGGCGCTGTTGGGGCCGGTTATCTGGCTTGGCATATCGTCTTGCAACCGCGCAGGCTCGCACTACAGGCTGCTGTCATCCCGAGCGTAGCGAGGGATCTTTCCGCCGGCCTCAAGATCCCTCGCTGCGCTCGGGATGACAGATGCTCCTTATGCGTCTGGACCAGACGCCGCTATTCGAAGATCGGATCCATGCCGGCCTTGGTGAGGGCAGCGTTGCGGGCCTTCATCCAGGCTTTGGAGAAGGCTGCCTTGTCTTCCGGCGGATCGGTCTTCAGGAACGCCTGCCACGCGGCCATCAGCGTATCCTGCCGTTTCAGCAGATTGTTGTTGTATGCTTCATCGGCCGCAGTCCAGGCACCGGCTTCCTTCATCGCCTTCACCGCGCCCGCGTGATACGGCAGCACCCATTGCCGGTTCTGCCGCTTGAGTTCCAGCCCGGCAGCGCCAGGTGCAGCATCCTTATAGGCGTCGTAGCCTTTGATCATCGCCGTTGTGATCCCGTAGATCAGGTCGGCGGGCTGCGACTCGTAGGCCATGAAGATGGGATAGGGGTAGGAGCTCAGTTCCGACGGGTTGGACGTCAGACCGCCGCCGCAGGTCACCTTGTGTTTCAGGAAGTACGGACCAATCTTGTGCAGTCGGGCCCAGCCGGCTTCGTCGGAATGCGGCAGGGGCGGATAGATCAGACCGCGTGGTGAAGTCTCGAGTTCCTTGGTCTGACCCGAGATGTTGGACGCGATGGCCGCATCAACCTCGTTGTTGATCATGCCCTTCCACATCGCGCCATAGCTGGAGAATTCGACCAGCTTGACGTCGTCCCTGGTCAGGTTGCCGAAGGCGAGGATCGCAAAGGCGTTCTGGTTCAGCGCCGGCGAGCCAACGACGGTGCCGATGCGCTTGCCCTTGAGGTCCTTGATCTCCTTGACACCCGTATCCTTGGCGACACCCAGGCCGATGGCGTTGCAGTAGGTCGATGCCAGCATCAGCCGAAGCCGCTGCGGGCCCCAGTCCTTCACGCCGAACTCGAAGACTCCCTCCTGCGCGAAGTAGCCGCCAATGCCCATGGCGGAAAGCTGCGCGCGCTTGGCCCGCAAGGGCGCCAGCCGGGCCACGTCGTTGCCCGCAGGCAGGACGCGCACGTCGGCGCCATGCCGGTCCTTGAGCACCTTGCCGACTGCGACCGCGATGTTGAAGCCCGACGAACCGGTATCATAGGCGGTCCAGGTCAGGTCCGAGGGCAGCTTGATGTCCTCGGCCATAACCGGTGCGGCCAAAAAGGCGGCGACGGCCAGGACTGCCGCCCCGGCCGCACGCCTGTTCATCACATGCATAGTCACCTCCCATGTTTGGCCGACGCCAGACTGGCGCTGCGTTCGGCCTATTCGAAGACCACGTCCATGCCAGCCTTCTTTAGTGCTTCCGCGCGGGCCTTGAGCCAGCCGGCAGAAAATTCCTTCTCGTCCGACGGTGCCTTCGCGGTGAACGCCTTCCAGGCGGCGCCGATCACCTGCTGGCGTGCGATCAGCGCATCGTTGTGCTTCTGCGCCGCATCGGTCCAGACGCCCTTTTCCTTGAAGGCCTTGATCGCGCCGGGGTGATAGGGAACGACCCAGGTGAAATTCTGCCGATCCAGCGCAAGCCCGTCAGCGCCGGGAGCGCCTGCCTTGTAATCCGGATAGGCATCGATCATCGCCTTGGTGATCAGATAAATCTCCTCCTCGCTGCGGTCGGCGTAGGTCATGAAGATGGGATAGGCATAGCCCGCCATTTCGACCGGCGTGTTGGGCGAAATGCCGCCCGAACCGCAGGTCGCCTTCACCGGCACGAAGTAGGGCGCCTTCTTATGCACCCGCGCCCAGCCTTCCTTGTCGGAGGCCGGCATCGGCGGCCACATGACACCGCGCGGGGAGGTGTCCATCTCCTTGGACTGGCCCGAGATCGTCGAGCTCAGCACGATATCCGCCTCGTTGTTCACCATGCCTTTCCACATGGCATTGTTCGAGGAGAACTCGACCGTCTTGACGTCATCCGGTCCCAGTCCGGCGAAGGCCAGCAGCGCGATCGCACCCTGCGTCAGCGCCGGCGAGCCCACCACGATGCCAAGGCGCTTGCCTTTGAGGTCAGCCGGCGTTTTCACGCCGAGGTCCTTGGCCACGGCCAGCCCGAGTCCGTTGCAGGACGTAGCCGTCATGATCAGTCGCGTGGGCTGTGGGCCCCAGGCCTTCTGCCCGAACTCAAACATGCCTTCCTGGGCGAAATAGGTGCCGATGCCCATCTGCGAGGCGATGGCGCGCTTGGCGCGCACCGGTGCAAGACGCCCGGTGTCATTGCCTGACGGCAGCAGGCGAAGATCGCTTCCGTACTTCTGCTTGAGTTGCTGGCCGACAGCCACGGCAATATTGAAGCCTGAAGACCCGGTATCATACGCGGTCCAGGCCATCTCCGATGGCAGCTTGCCCTGGCCGTAGCCAGGCGCGGACAATCCTGCGACACAGACAAACGCGGCTACGGCCGCCGAAAACCGGGCGGTCATCCAACACACCTCCATGAATCACCGTTACAGCGAAGCTAAACCGGTGTTCATGTTACAGTGTGATGCAATCGTGTCCACCCTGTTCGCCGGCATCAGCGGCGGCGTCGCATCAGGGCTGATCGAAGAAACGGTTCGGGCTGAGGAAGAAGGCCAGCATCAGGGCACCTTCGTCCGACCAGGCTTCGTGCCGGCTGCCCTGCGGCCGCCAGACGTAGTTGCCGGCAGTGCAGACGCCTTCGTGGTCCGCGAAGGAACCTTCCAGCACATAGGTCTGCTCGAGCCGGACATGTTCGTGGAGCGGAAGACGTGCGCCCGGCGCCCACCGCATCAGCACGGTGAGCATGCCCGTTTGTTTGTCTTCCATCAGTGTCTTCATCTCGATGCCCGGGAACCGGGTTTGCGTCCACGGCAAAGTGGCGACATCGACATAGCGCGAGCCGAGAGCTCCGCCCGTCGTCGGTGCTGGCATGAGCGTGGTGTCGGGCACGGCTTCCTCCTCCTGGCCAGTGGGTGCGATGATCGTGCTCAGAGCAACTCGGCTGCCAACTTCCGCCCAGCGGTCCGATGCACGTGGCCGGTGCCGGCTGTGCGCGAGGGATGATTGCATGCGATGTCGGGGCGACGCAAACTGCGCCCGTTTCCACTGCAAGCCGGGACCGAAGGGAAGATGGCCAGACGCGGCGCCGATTTTGTCGGCACGATGGAAGTGCAGGAGCGACACCGTTTCGACGTGGCGCCGCTCGAGCGATACATGTCCGGCCACGTCACCGGCTTTGTCGGTCCCCTGAAAGTCGAGCAGTTCCGCGGCGGCCAATCCAATCCCACCTACCGGCTGACGGACGGCGCTGGCCGGCAATACGTTCTGCGGCGCAAGCCGCCGGGCAAGCTGCTGCCGTCGGCGCATGCCGTAGATCGCGAGTTTCGCGTGATTTCGGCGTTGAACCGGACCGATGTGCCGACGCCGCGCGCTTACGCGCTGTGCGAGGACGACTCGGTAGTCGGCACGCCATTCTACATCATGGAGTTTTGCGACGGCCGGGTCTTGTGGGACCCGCTGCTGCCAGAAATTCCCGTCGAACTGCGCCCAGCCATCTATGAGGCCAAGATCGATACCCTGGCGCGCCTGCACAAGGCGGACTGGCAGGGGCTGGGGCTGGCCGATTTCGGCCGTCCGGGCAGCTATGTGGCGCGGCAGATCTCGCGCTGGGGCAAGCAGTACAAGGCGTCCGAAACCGAGCCGATCGAGGCCATGGACCGGCTGCTCGAGTGGCTGCCCGCCAACGCGCCGCCGGGTGACGAGACCACGATCGTCCATGGCGACTATCGGCTGGACAACATGATCTTCCATCGCAGCGAGCCACGCGTGCTGGCGGTGATCGACTGGGAGATCTCGACGCTGGGCGATCCGCTGGCGGAATTGTCCTATCTCTGCATGATGTACCGCGTGCCGGAATCCCAGGGCGGGATCGAGGGGCTTGACCTTGCCAGTCAAGGCATTGCGGGCGAGCAGCAGATGCTGCGCTGGTACTGCGAGCGCACGGGCCGGTCCATTCCGCCCAACTGGGACTACTACATGGCCTACAACCTGTTCCGGGTCGCCTGCATCCGCCAGGGCGTCTATGCCCGCTCGCTTGACGGCACCGCCGCGAACAGGCTGGCCGGCGAATCGGGCAAGCTCGTGCGGCCCAACGCAGAGCTGGCCTGGTCCATCGCACGCCGGCTCGGTGCGCGCTGAGGTTGCAGCGGTTTGCACATGGAGCGCGCAGCGGATAGGCTGTAGGCAAGCAGGCGCGCGGGATGAACCAGCCGCCGCGAAGGAGCGGGATCACAAGGAAGACTCACGTGGCACGCCGGAATTCGCGCCGCCCGGCGGCGCGCACCGCGGAGGGCCGCGATACGCCGCCGGCGGAGGCCATCGAGGCAGCCGCCTTCGATCTGTTCGCCCGTCAGGGCTTTCAGGTGACGACGGTACGCGACGTGATGCGTGCCTGCGGACTGACGCAGGGCGCCCTCTACAATCACTTTTCGTCCAAGGAAGAGCTGCTGGCGACGATCATCCGCTCAACCCAGGCGGCGCTGGAGCGCGAGCTGGGGGCGGCGTTGACGGGCATTGGCGATGATCCGATCGCACAGCTCCGGGCCTTCGTTCGCGCCTATACTCTGCGCCACACCCGCAAGCGGGTCGAGGCGGTGGTTGCCAACCGCGAGTGGGAGTGGCTCGACGCGCCGCGGCGCCAGGAGATCCGTGCCAGCCGCCGGCGGGTACGCGAAATGCTGGTGCGCATTCTGGAGAGCGGTCACGCCGCAGGCGCGTTTCGCGCCTTGCGTCGTAACGGCCGCGACGATGTGAAGATCGTCGCCATGGCGATCCTCAATCAATGCACGGATGTCGCCTACTGGTACAACGCCGCGCATGACGGCTGGCGGGCGGAGGACGTGGCCGACCTGCACGCCGACCTGGCGCTGCGCACCGTCGGCGCGCCGCCAACACGGTTGCGTGCCGGGGATACTATCGCCGCGGAATAGCAGGAGCGGGCTAGCGCTTCAGATGCACGAGGGCATCGCCCTGGATGTTCGTGCGCTGGCCGCCGGGGGGAGCCCAGAACACCTCAAGGGTCGATGTGTTTCTCTTCTCGAAGTAGAGGATCTTGATCGGATACAGGCCAGGCGCCGGCACCTGGACCGGAATTGGCGGCGACAGGCGGTCGGGATGCACATCGCCGTCCTCCCAGATACGCTTGCCGCCAATCTCGAGTCGGACACCATCATTGGAGTTCACTTCGAACACATAGGTGCCGGCTGCAGCAAACCGAATGAACCCGAAGATGTGAGCCTGCACGCCATCGGCCCTGTCGCTTGTGAGCACGTTGCCGGCGCCTGCGTTCCACGTCAGATGCGTGAGCGGCGCCCCGATGACCTTGCCCTTTTCATTGAGCTCGCCGATGCGGTTGATGATGCCGTACTGGTAGTTGACCGCCAGCCCGGGCGCGAGCTTGTCTGCCGCCGGCGGTGGATTGGCAGGCTGCAGACCGGTAATCGGTGTTTCGGCAGAAGCCGACAAAGGCACGACACACAGTGCAGCCAGGATCAGGATGGCGAGGCGGCGGAACATGGGTTCTCCGGAGCGGCTTTGGCGCATCAGGCTTGCCCGGAAGTGGATCAAGGTCAACGGGCTTCGCTGCCCGAGGCCTGGCGGAGCCTTGGCCGGATAAAAAAAGATATTGAATCCAAGAAATTCTCGTCCTATCTTGAAGTCATAAGAGAGCGCGCTCGGTTTCCCCCTCAAACCCCCCGGACGCGTTCAGAACAAAGCGCATTGGTGGGCCTGCCCCAGTTTGTGGCCCGCGTCCCCCTCAGTGATTCGGCGGCGCGTAATCCAGCCGCCCTTTTGATCATTTCTTGTCGGGATGAGGGCATGACGAAACGGGTGCTGGCCGTGCTGCTGCCGGCCGCGCTGGTGCTCGCCGCGTGCGGCGACACATGGGCGGAACGTGCTGCGACCGGCGGCGGGATGGGCCTTGCCGCCGGTGCAGCGGCGGGCGCGGTGATTGGTGGACTGCCCATCTGGGCTGGTGCCCTCGTCGGCGCCGCGGCGGGAGCGGCCATCGGTGTGGTTACCTCGCCCGACATGGCGAAATAGGACGGCAGTCCTTGGGTGGCGTAGAGTAGTTCCCGCGCCCGGAACCCCCAGCATGTTGTCGCGTTGCAAGAGCAACGGACGTGGCGGGCTTGCCACATTGATGCCATCCTGCTCGGGGAATTTCGGCCTCAGGCCGCTATAACGGAGGAACACGTGTCGAATGTCTCGATGCCCGCACGAGTCGGGGCAGTGCTGATTCCACTCGCGCTGATCGTCTCTGCGTGCGGCGACACGTGGGGCCAGCGGGCGGTGACCGGCGGCGCGATCGGCGCGGGTGCCGGCGCGGCCGTGGGTGCGGCCACAGGCGGCCTCTCGGTGCTGGGTGGCGCCCTGATCGGCGGCGCGGTCGGCGCCGGCGTGGGTGCGGCGACCACACCGGGTACACGCTACTAGTCACATCCGCTCACAGCTATCAGCAGACGCCCGCCCGGGAGAGTGCCCGGGCGGGCGTCGCTGTTTTCGGGTATGCCTCTGCCGATGTGGGAGACGGCATTCGGCAGCATATGGCGGCCTGAATTCGCGCTTGTCGGGGCGACTGCCGTGGTCGCCGGCTTCGTGCGCGGCATGGCGGGCTTCGGCGCCGCGCTGATCCTGACGCCCGTGTTCTCCGCCCTCTACAGTCCGCTGCTGGCCGTGCCCACGCTGGGTGTCGCCGATCTGCTGATCGGTATGCCGCTCACCATTCAGGCTTGGCGGCGATGCCGCTGGCGCGAGGTGCTGCCGCTGGCGATTGCCGCGATGGTGGCATTGCCGATAGGCGCCTGGGTGCTGCTAACGATGCCTCCGGTCGCGCTGCGTATCGCAATGTCGTTGTTCGTGTTGCTGGCTGTTGCCGTCCTGGCGACGGGGTGGCGCTATACCCGCACGCCGGGTCTGCCGGCAACGCTGCTGACAGGCGGTGCATCCGGCATCATGAGCGGTGCCATCGGCATGGGCGGACCGCCGGTTGTGGTCTTCTGGCTGGCCGGCCAAAGCAATGCCGCGCAGGCGCGGGCCAACACCATCGCCTTCTTCGGCGTAGCCTCGATCGGCACCCAGCTCATGTATTGGATCAACGGCCTGCTGACACCAACAGTCTTCGTCTCGGCGGCGCTGCTGATACCAGCCTATGGCACGGGCCTGTATGTCGGCGCGCGGGCTTTCCGGATCATCTCCGAAACGACGTTCCGGATCATTGCCTTCACACTTGTCGCGGCAGTAGCGGCGACGACCCTGGTTGCCGCCATCCTGTCTCTGTTGTCTTCTGCGCCCTGATGGCCCTGCGCTCGTTGTTCCCGACGCTCATCTACCGCGCCCCGCTGGGCGGGCTGGGTGCCGCGCGCTTCAACCAGCGCCTGCTGGACGAGGTCGAGGCCTTGCGCCTGCACGACACGAAAGGACAGGGCTGGTCCGACAGGCACTATGTCGGCGGCTACACCTCCTACGCGACACACTCGAAACTGCACCGCACCTCGGCGACATTCCGCGAGCTGGAGCGCCGCCTGGCACCGCACGTGCGGCGGTTCGCGGCCCGCCTGCACTATGATCTGCGCGGCCGTACCGTGGAAATGACCGATTGCTGGGTGAACTTCATGCCGGCGCAGGTGGCGCATGGCATGCATCTGCACCCGCTGTCGTTCCTCAGCGGCACCTACTACGCGCAGACGCCGCGCGGTTCGGCCGGGCTGAAATTCGAGGATCCGCGCCTTTCCAGCCTGATGGCGGCACCGCCCCGGCGCAGCGATGCACCCGCGCCGTTCGGTCCGTTCGTGACGATGCCTGTGCGGGCGGGCATGGTGATACTGTTCGAGAGCTGGCTGCGCCACGAAGTGCCTGCCAGCCGCGTGCGCGGCGAGCGCGTATCGGTCAGTTTCAACTACGCGTGGTCGCCGAAGTAGCCAGCACCAGAGCCGGCAGGGGTTCGAGCGATCGCAGCTCGCGCGCCAGCAAACCGGGCAACCGTTCGCGCGGTGCACCTGACCGGTTGATCCAGCAGACCTGGAAGCCGAAATGCGCGGCACCCTGCGCGTCCCAGCCGTTGGACGAGAGGAAGCAGATCTCGCGTGCCGCCAGGCCCAGACCGTCAGTAGCCAGCGCATAGACCCTGCGATCGGGCTTGAAGACCTTGACGGCATCGACGCTATAGAGCGCGTCGAAGTGGTCACGCAAACCGGTGTTCTTCACGACCTCACCCAGCATGCCGGGATCGCCATTGGAAAGAATGGCGGTGTGCATGCCGCCGTCGCGCAGCGCCTGCAGCATCGCCGGCACTTCGGGGAACGGATCGAGCCGCAGGTACGCGTTCATCAGCTCGTCCCGGATGTCCGGTGTGGTGACTCCGCACGCCTCCAGGCAATGGTCCAGCGCCTCGCCCGTGACCTGCCAGAAGGGCGCATAGGCACCCATCAGGCTGCGTAGCCAGGTGTAGCTGATCTGCTTGGCGCGCCACATCTCGGCCAGCCGGTCGGCCTGTGCACCAATGGCATCGCGGTGGCGGGCGACGGCCGAGTTGAAGTCGAAAAGCGTCCCGTACGCATCGAAGACGCAGGCCTTGATGCCGTTCATCGGGTCGGCCATGTCGTGGTCCTTCCCTAACGCCGCGGCGCGGGCACAGTGCGGAACGAACCGTTGAGCCGGTCGCGGTAGATCGCCACGCTCTCCATCACGCGCTGCACGTAATTGCGCGTCTCGCGGAAGGGAATAAGCTCGATCCAGTCAACCATGTCGATGCTGCCGTTGCGCGGATCGCCGATGGTTTCGAGCCAGCGCGTCACCCGTCCGGGGCCGGCATTGTAGGCGGCCAGCGCCAGCTCGTAGGAGCCGCCGAACTTCTCCAGCATTTCCGCGAGGTATTGTGTGCCCAGCGCGACATTGTAGGCCGGATCGCGCGTGAGCCGGTCGAGATCGTAGGGCTGGCCCACCCGTGTCGCCATGGCCCGCGCGGTGTCGGGCATCAACTGCATGAGGCCAAGCGCGCCAGCCGGCGAAACGGCAGCCGTATGGAAGCTGCTTTCCTGCCGCGTGAGCGCCAGCGCCAGCGCGCGTTCGATGCTGCCTGTGGCGCCAAGATCGACCACGGGCCAAGCCGCTTCGAACAGCACCACGCCCGACTCGACGCCCCGTCGCGCCAGCGTCACGGCGACATCGGGCCGTCCGAAATCGAGCGCCAGGGCGGCGCTCAGCCCCAGCTCGCCGGCGCTGTCTGCCAGTCGGCCGAGCTGGATCAGGAACGGGCGTGCGCGCTCCTCTTCGCCGATCTGGCTCAGCCAGCGCGCCACCGACACCAGATCGCGCTGCTCCACGGCCTTGCGCTCGAGGTCGGTCACCAGCGGATCGGCCGGCAGATGCGGCGCGCGGCCCGGCAGCTTCTTTGCGGCAAGCTGGCCATAGTAGGTGTGGCCGTATTGCGCCGCGCGGTCGTACCAGAGCGTCGCGTCGCGCTTGCGCCGTGCCGCTTCGTGCGCCCGGCCCATCCAGTAGGCCGCCCGGCTCTTCGAGACAGGTGTCGAGACGCTATCTTCAAGCGTCTGGAAATGGCGCAGCGCCAGATCGGGCTTCTTCAACCAGCGCAAGGCGACCCAGCCGGCCATAAATTCGGCTTCGGCAAAACCAATGCCGCGTTTCAGGCCGTGTGCCGCCACGAGGCTGTAGGCCTGTTCGTAGCGTCTGGCCAGCAGGGCATCGCGCGCCAGGATCTGCCGTTCGGCCCACCATCGGTCATTCTGTTCCACCGAGTCCGGCAAGCCCTTCAGGATCCTGACGGCGCTGTCGCTCTGGCCGTCGCGCCGCAGGAACCGGACCCGGTCGAGGAGCAGCCGCGCATCCTGCTGCTGCGCCGCTGGCACGGCGCGCAGCACGGCGACGGCTTCCGGCGCCTTCAAGGCCATGGCGACCCGTGCTTCGGCGATGGGCCGGTAGTCGTCAGGCAGTTTGGGCAGCAGGTCGCGCGCTACCGTGGCACGGTTCTCCCGCATGATGCGGTCGAAACGCGCGATGTGATCGGCCGGCTGCAAGTGCTGGCTGTACTGGGTCAGAAACGCAATCTCGTCGCTGTCGCGGAACGTGCCGCTCCGCCAGCTCTCGCGCGCCAGTGCGACAATGCGTTCGGGTGCAACCCGCTCGGCCGCTTCCATGCGCCGCATCAGCCCGGCGCTCGTGAGCGGCGGAAAATCATTGAAGAAAGCGATCTGTTCGGCGGCGGACGTATCCGACGTAATGCGGTCCTCCGCCTGGCGTCGCAGGGCAGCCTCGTCGGGCCAGTCGGGGCTTGCACGCAGGAAAGCGACGATCGCGGCAAAAGTTGAATCGCTGCCGTGTTGCCGCGCGATGCACCACTCGATGTATTTCATCAGGGTGCCGTTGCGCGTGGGGCCGATGGCGCGCCGCGCATCGTCCCAGCGCGACTCATCGACAGCTTTCAGGGCCTCGGCAAAAGCCTTGGCCGTTTCAGGCGGAAGCAGGGCAACACCGGCGAGGGCGCTCGCCACGGTGTCGGCCTGCTGCGGGGCAAGCGTGCTGCCGCCTTCCGCCGGTGGAACATAGCCGCCGACGCCGCGCGGCCGGATCGGACCGCCGGGGATCGACGAGGGACCGGGACCCTGCACCGAGCCGCCGCCGGGCGTTCTGACCGCCGGACCCGGGGACGAGGAGTCTCCTGCGGGCGTCCTGGAGTCGGAAGGCGGCCCATCGCCGCTGCCTTTTAGGATCGTGACCTGTGCCTGCAGGTGCGATGCGCCCGCGGCAGCAAACAGCGCCGCGGCCAGCAGCATGTGGCGCGTGGGCATACGCCAGCGCGGGGGAGGCACGCGATCCTTCACGGCACCGCAAGGTAAAGACAGGATGCGGACCTGTCCAACGGCCTGCGCCCGTTTTCCCGGCACTTCGCCTTGCCCCTGCGCAGGGGAGGGGATAGGTTCCGGATCATATCGGGTGCGGCATTCGGGGCACAGCGCCCGTCGAGGGAGATCGCCATGTTCAGCGGATCGCTCGTTGCGCTCATCACACCGTTCAGGAATGGCGGGCTCGACGAGAAGGGATTCCAGGATTTCGTATCCTGGCAGATCAAGGAAGGCACCGACGGGCTGATCCCGTGCGGCACGACCGGCGAGTCGCCGACGCTCAGCCATGCCGAGCACAAGCGTGTCGTGGAACTCTGCATCGAGGCCGCAAAGGGAACGGGCGTGCCGGTGATCGCCGGGACCGGCTCCAACTCGACCGCCGAGGCCATCGACTTCACGCAGCATGCGAAGAAAGCCGGGGCTGACGCCTGCCTTGTGGTGACGCCGTACTACAACAAGCCCACGCAAGAAGGGCTCTACCAGCATTTCAAGGCGATCAACGACGCCGTGGACCTGCCGATCCTGATCTACAACATTCCGCCGCGGTCGGTGATCGACATGTCGATCGACACCATGGCGAGGCTGGCGAAGGATTGTAAAAACATCGTGGGCGTGAAGGACGCGACCTATGACATGGCGCGCGTCACGCTGACACGCCTGAAGATCGGCACAGCATTCTGCCAGCTTTCCGGGGAGGACGCCTCGGCGGTGGGCTTCCTGGGCCAGGGCGGGCATGGCTGCATCTCGGTCACTGCCAATATCGCCCCGCGGCTGTGTGCCGACATGCACGATGCATGGAAGGCGCGCGATCTCGACAAGGTTTTCGAAATCCAGGACCGGCTGATGCCGCTGCACAAGGCGCTGTTCGTGGAAACCAGCCCCTCGCCGGTGAAATACGGTGCAGAGCTGCTGGGCAAATGCGACAGCAAGGTGCGCCTGCCGCTGGTGGGGCCGAATGAGTCCACCAGAAAGCAGGTGCGCGACGCGATGGTGCATGCCGGCCTGCTGAACTAGAATCCGCAGACTTGTTCTATGGGGCCGCGCCGGCGCTGTCGGCGCGGCCTGCTTCGTCAGAGAACCCACCATGGCCCGGCCCACGCTGATCGAAGGGCGCATCGCGGCGCACAACCGCAAGGCGCTGCACAACTATTTCATCGAGGAACGCATCGAGGCGGGCATCGCGCTGACCGGTACCGAGGTGAAGTCGCTGCGCGGCGGCAAAAGCAACATCGTCGATGCCCATGCGGCCGTGGATGCGAACGAGCTGTGGCTCGTCAACGCCTATATTCCTGAGTACACGCAGGGCAACCGGTTCAATCACGAGCCGCGGCGCAAGCGCCGGCTGCTGCTGCACCGCCGGCAGATCAGCCGCCTGACCGGCGCCATCCAGCGTGAAGGCTATACGCTGGTGCCGCTGTCGATCTTCTTCAACGACCGCGGCCTCGCCAAGGTCGAGCTTGGTCTCGCGCGCGGCAAGAAGCAGCACGACAAGCGCGAGAGCGAGAAAGCCCGCGACTGGCAGCGCCAGCGCCAGCGCCTGCTGGCGCGTGGGGAATAGATCCTCGATGTAAACCAACCTTCATGGTGAGCACAGGTGGATGCAAAGCATCCACCTGTGCTCACCATGAAGCGGTTCTCTGTGGCAGGAGCCAGGCGGTCCCAGCAGGCAGGGCTGAGGCACTATCGCTGCCGCGCGCAGGCGTCGAAGACGGCGTTGAACCGGCGTACGGCTTCGCGTGGGCCTTCCGGGTAGCCCCAGACGCCGTTCGCGACAGCGAGGAAGTCGGTGCCGGCTTCCACCAGCGGCCGGCAGTTCTCGACCGTGATCCCGCCGATGGCGACTGATGGCACCATCATGATCGCGCTCCACCACGCGAGGATCTCGACGGGCGCCGGCGTGGTGACTTCCTTCGTGCTCGAAGGGAAGAAGGCACCGAAGGCGACGTAGTCGGCACCGGCCTCTGCCGCCTCCATCGCGAGATGGCGCGATGCCTTGCAGGTCACGCCGACGATCCGGTCCGGCCCGAGCAGGCGGCGCGCATCGGCGTAGGGGACATCTTCCTGCCCGACATGCACGCCATCGCAGTCGAGCCGCAGCGCCAGGTCCGGCCGGTCGTTCATCAGGAAAGCAACGCCGCGCTGCTGGCATACCGGACGCAGGACATCGGCCACGCGCGCGATGCTGTCGTCCGGTACGTCCTTCAGACGAAGCTGAAGGACGGCCACGTCGCCGCCGTCGAGCGCCGCGCGCAGCTCTTCGGCAAAGAGGGCGGGGTGCTCGATGGCCGGCGGCGTGATGAGGTACAGGCGACAGCGTGCCGGAGTCTCGGACATCGCAGCACGCCCGCCGCGCTTCCTACATCTTGCCCTGGTAGATCGCGATGATCTTGTCCAGCATGTCGAGCGCATCCTCGCGCGGACGCTGGAAGGTATTGCGGCCAATGATCGAGCCGTTGGCGCCGCCGTCGCGCAGGCCGCGGATCTCGTTGTACAGCCCGTCGAGGTCCTTGGCCTCGCCGCCGGAGAACACGACGATACGTCGGCCGTTGAAGGCCGACAGCATCACGTGCGCAACCCGCTTGGACAGGGTCGAGATATCGACGCTCTGCTTTTCGTAGACGGCCTTGGCTTCGGGCTGCCAGAGCACATCCGTCGGCGGCTTCACCTTGATGATGTGTGCTCCCAGCAGTGCCGCCATGTGGGCGGCGTAGGCGCAGACGTCGACCGCGGTTTCCCCCGCCTTGTCGAGCTTGCCGCCGCGCGGGTACGACCAGATCACGACGGCGAGTCCATACGACTTGGCTTCCGATGCCAGATCGCGAATCTCCTCGAACATCTCGTACTGGTCTTCCGAGCCGGGATAGATCGTGAAGCCGATCGCCGCACAACCGAGGCGCAGCGCGTCCTTCACCGAGGCCGTGACGGCCTGGTCCTTGTTGGTCGACAGGCTGTTGGCGCTGTTGACCTTCAGGATGGTCGGGATGGCGCCGGCAAATGTGCCGGCACCGGCCTCCAGCGGGCCCAGCGGCGCGGCATAGGCATTGAGCCCGGCATCGACCGCAAGCTGGTAATGATAGTGCGGATCATAGGCTACCGGATTGGGCGCGAACGAGCGGGCGGGGCCATGCTCGAAGCCCTGGTCGACCGGCAGGATCACCATCTTGCCCGTGCCTCCCAGCTTGCCGTGCATGAGGATGCGGGCGAGGTTGGTCTTGGTGCCGGGATTGTCGCTCTCGTAGCAGTCAAGGATCTTCTTGACGTTGCGGGTGATTTTCACGGTGCACTCCTTCGTCGATCTGGACGACGTCCGCGGCGGAAACGAACATCAAGGTA
The DNA here is from genome assembly GCA_003574685.1 of Rhodospirillaceae bacterium SYSU D60007. Classification (GTDB taxonomy): domain Bacteria; phylum Pseudomonadota; class Alphaproteobacteria; order Reyranellales; family Reyranellaceae; genus Vineibacter. Next base: position 137,969 of record QOCQ01000007.1, on the reverse strand, counting down.
CTGAAAAGGGTGCGGTTTCTTAGCGACGCGGCGACTCTTTGTCTATCCGGTGGGTGTGGCCATTTCCGGACGGGTGTCCTGTCATCCCTCGCTTCGCTCGGGATGTCAGAAGCAGGACAGGGGTTCGAACACGGAAGAGAATCCTTCAGTGGCTCACTCGTTCAGTCCCTTGCCGGGATACGGCTGCGTTGCAATCCAGTGGCGGGCGATGTCGAGGCGGCGCGCGATCCAGACATCCTTGTGTCGCACGACATGGTCGAGCAGTCGCTGTAGCCCGGCGGCGCGTGCCGGGTGGCCGATCATGCGCATGTGCAAGCCGACAGACATCATTTTGGGCTGACGTGCGCCTTCGGCGTAGAGCATGTCGAAGGCATCGCGGATGAACGAGAACCACTGGTCGGACGTGCCCATCCAGCCCGTATATTTGCCATCGTTGTTGGTGAGGGAGTAGGGCACTACGAGGTGCGGCTTGCCGTCCACGGTTTGCCAGAACGGCAATTCGTCGGCGTATGAATCGGAGTCGTAGAGAAAGCCGCCTTCCTCGACGACAAGCCGGCGCGTGTTGACGCTGGGACCGTAGCGGCAGTACCAGCCCAGCGGCCGCTCGCCCACCGTCTTCTGAAGCGATGCGATCGCCCTGGCGATGTGCTCGCGCTCCTGCTCCTCGGTGAGCTCGTAGTGCCTGATCCAGCGCCAGCCGTGGCAGCACACATCCAGCCCGGCCGCACGGATTGCCTGTGCAGCGGCCGGATTGCGCTCCAGGGCCAGCGCGCAGCCGAAGATGGTGAGCGGCAGCCCGCGTTCCTGGAACAGCCGCATCAGGCGCCAGAAGCCGACCCGGCTGCCATATTCGAACATGCCCTCGGCGGCGAGGTCGCGCCCGCTCTTCACGTCGGGAGCGCGGCCCCAGGCGGCCTCGGTCAGGCCGGTTTCCGTGTAGCCCTCGCCGTCCTGGACCGATGGCTCCGACCCTTCCTCGTAGTTGATGACGAAGTTGATGGCCAGCCGGGCACCGCCCGGCCATTTCGGATCCGGCGGGTTGGCGCCATACCCTACGAAGTCGCGCTTGGGCTGCCAGGCCATCACCAATATCTCCGAAAGCGGTCAGTCCGGGTACACTGGAGAAGCTTGCGCGAACAGCGTCCGGCAGGCGCGCAGCAGATCCTTCTCGTGGATCAGATCGAGGGTGGCGCGGGGGCGCGGCACGAGACGGGCGCCGTGCTGGCGGACGATGTCGAGCAGGCGCGCACGGGCGGCGGCATTGCCGTCGAAGACCAGGCATCTGAGGCCGACCCGCAAGGCCGCCATGACGTGCCCCGGCGCGCCATCGCAATCGACAACCAGTTCCGCAGCGACGTCAGCGAACAGTTCCTGCCGACGCTTCTCGATGGCCGCCCAGAAGCCGACTCCGCCAGTATAGGTGCCGTTCGGCGGTGCCACGAGAATAACCGGGCGAGAGCTCTCTCGCGCAGCGGTCAGGGCGGCAGCGACATGCTTCCAGCCGTGGACGCGCACGACAACACCCGCGCCCGCTACAGCAGGCGTAGCGGCGCGGCGGCGCTGCAGGGCAATGACGTTCTCGCTCATGGCCTGCCACCAGCATGGCGCAAAGCCACGGCGCGGAAAAGCCGGATCACCAGGACCGCGCGGCTCGTTCACGATAGAGCCCGAAACTTCCTTCCCCCGGAGGGGGAAGGTGCCCGAAGGGCGGAAGGGGGATGGTTCAACACCTACGGCTCTCTCGCTTTTGAGGGCCGTGCTCGCGGAGGCATCCCCCTTCCGGCGCTGTGCGCCACCTTCCCCCTCCGGGGGAAGGCAAGGTCAGACCTTTCAGAGATGTGTGGGCGACTAGCCCAGCTTGCCCATGGCGACGGCGGTGTCCGCCATGCGGTTGGAGAAACCCCACTCGTTGTCGTACCAGCTCATCACGCGCACGAACGTGCCGGCCTGTACCTTGGTCTGGTCCATGTGGAAGACCGACGAGTGCGGGTCATGGTTAAAGTCGGAGGAGACGTTGGGGTCGTCGGTCCAGCCGAGGATCCCCTTGAGCTGGTTGCCGGCAGCGCGCTTGATGGCGTCGTTGATCTCGTCCCTGGTCGTGTTCTTCTTCGCCACGAATTTCAGGTCGATCATCGACACGTTGGGCGTGGGCACGCGCACGGCAACGCCGTCGAGCTTGCCGCTGAGCTCCGGCAGCACAAGTCCGATGGCCTTGGCGGCGCCTGTCGAGGTCGGGATCATCGACAGCGCGGCGGCGCGCGCCCGGTAGAGGTCCTTGTGCAACGTATCCAGCGTCGGCTGATCGCCGGTATAGGCGTGGATCGTTGTCATGAATCCGGTCTCGATGCCGACGGCATCGTTGAGCACCTTGGCGACGGGCGCCAGACAGTTGGTGGTGCACGAGCCGTTGGAGATGACGGTGTGCTGCTTGGCCAGCTTGTCGTGGTTGACGCCGTAGACGACCGTCAGATCAGCGTTGTCGGCAGGCGCTGAGACGAGAACACGCTTCGCGCCGGCGGCAAGGTGGGCCGACGCCTTCTCCTTGCTGGCGAAGATGCCGGTGCATTCCAGCGCCACGTCAACGCCCAGCTCCTTGTGCGGCAGCTTCGACGGATCGCGTTCGGCCGTGACTTTCATCCTGCCGCGGCCCGCGTCGATGGTGTCGCCGTCGACCTTCACCTCGTGCGGGAAGCGTCCATGCACGGAGTCGAAGCGCAGCAGATGCGCATTGGTCTCCACGGGGCCCAGATCGTTGATCGCGACCACCTCGATGTCCTTGCGGCCGGACTCAATGATCGCCCGCAGAATGTTGCGCCCGATACGGCCGAAGCCGTTGATAGCAACACGAACAGCCATGATGACTTGCCCTCCGAACTTGTGATGCGGATGGTATCGCGCGACCTTGACGGGTGCCTACGCCATTCTTGTGACCAATGTCCTTGCCGCCGCGGCGATGGCATCGGCAGTGATGCCGAAATGCTTGTAGAGGTTCTGGTACTTCGCCGAACCGCCGAAACCCGCCATGCCGACAAAGATGCTGTCCTGTCCGAGCCAGCGCTCCCAGCCAAATCCGCCAGCGGCTTCGCAGCCCACACGCGCAGTGCCAGCGCCACCCAGCACCTCCGCCCGATAATTTTCGCTCTGCCTGGCGAACAACTCCCAGCAGGGCATCGACACGACCGCTGCGCCAATGCCTTCGCCGGCAAGCGCGTCGCGCGCCGCGAGCGCGAGCTGGACTTCCGAACCGCTGGCGATCAGGCGCACCCGATCGCCCGTTCCGCCTGCCAGGATGTAGGCACCCCGCGCACAGCGATTATCTTCGCCTGCATCGCGTATGGTCGGCACGTTCTGCCGGGTCAGCGCAATGATGCTGGGGTTGTTCCGCGAACGCAGCGCCAATTCCCAGCATTCCGCCGTTTCGATCGCGTCAGCCGGCCTGAAAACCTGCAGGTTCGGCATCGCGCGCAAGGCCGCCAGATGCTCCACGGGCTGGTGCGTGGGTCCGTCCTCGCCGAGCCCGATCGAGTCATGAGTCATCACGTAGATCACGCGCTGATGCATCAGGGCCGACAGCCGGATCGCGGGGCGGCAATAGTCGGTGAACACCAGGAACGTGCCGCCGTAGGGAATGATGCCGCCATGCAGGGCGAGGCCGTTCATGGCCGCGGCCATCGCGTGCTCGCGAATGCCGTAGTAGACGTAGCGCCCGCCATAGTTCCCCCGCGTAATCGGCGCCGTCGTGGCGGTCTTCGTGTTGTTTGATCCGGTGAGGTCGGCCGAGCCCCCGATCGTCTCCGGCACCAGCGGGTTGATGACCTCCAGCACTTCCTGGCTGGACTTGCGCGTGGCCCAGGCCGGCTTGTCCTTGGCCACCTTCGCCTTGAAAGCAGCGAGTGCGGGCGCAAGGGTCGCCGGCAGATCGCCCCCTTGGCGCCGCTGCCACTCGAGCCGGTCGGCTTCGGGCAGCGCGGCGACGCGCCCCTCCCAGGCCGTGCGCAGCGCCGAGCCGCGCTTTCCGGTGGTGCGCCAGGCATTCAGGATCGGTGCCGGAATCTCGAAGGGCGGATGGGCCCAGCCGAGCTTTGCGCGTGCGCCCGCAATCTCGTCCTTGCCGAGGGGCGAGCCGTGTGTCGCGGCAGTCCCGGCCTTGGTCGGCGCGCCATAACCAATGGTCGTGCGGCAGGCGATCAGCGATGGCCGGTCGGCGACGGTGCGCGCGTGTCGGATCGCCGCCTCGATCTCCTGCGGGTCGTGGCCATCGACACGCGAGACATGCCAGCCGGCCGCCGCGAACCGCATCAGGTGATCTTCGGACGTGCTAAGCGATGTCGGGCCATCGATGGAAATGCCGTTATCGTCGAACAGCACGATCAGCCGGCCCAGCCCGAGATGGCCGGCGAGGGTGACGGCTTCCTGGCCGACGCCTTCCATCAGGCAGCCATCGCCGACGATGGCATAGGTGAAGTGATCGACGATGCTTTCACCGAAGCGCGCCGCAAGGATGCGCTCCGCCAATGCCATGCCCACGGCATTGCCAAGTCCCTGGCCCAGCGGGCCCGTCGTCGTCTCGATCCCGGCGGCGTGGCCGAACTCGGGATGGCCGGCCGTTTTCGAGCCGAGCTGCCGGAAGCGCTTGATCTCCTCCATCGTCATGTCGGCGTAGCCGGTGAGATGCAGCAACGCATAAAGCAGCATCGAGCCGTGACCCGCCGACAGCACAAAGCGGTCGCGATCAGGCCAGCGCGGCGCCGACGCGTCGAATTTCAGGAATCGGGTGAACAGCACGGTGGCGACGTCGGCCATGCCCATGGGCATACCGGGATGGCCGGAATCCGCCTGCTGGACGGCATCCATGGCCAGCGCGCGGATCGCATTGGCCATGTCGTTGTGAGCAACGCTCAGCGCTTCCGCCACGGGGGCGGGGGCGGGCTTCTCGGGCATCGTATCCCTGGTCGGCGAGATGGTTGCACCGTCGCGGCCATGCCGCGCGGGCCTCGAAAGGCGGGCGCAAAATGCCGGCGGCCTTCCGCGGCGTCAATCCGCCATTGCCGCGACGGAGCCCTGCGTACTGGTGGTTCGCTGTGGAGAAACTACGATATATGGTGGACGCGGCCTGTAAATTACCGCGAGATATTGACGTTTGATCGTGTGACGATCATTCTCCGGACTTAAGACTCGGGCAGAACGGGTTGGGAATGCTGGCGATGTCGAAACTCGACGAAGCGAAGGGGAAGGTCAACACCGCCCTCAGCCGTCTGGAGCGCATGGTCGAGGACCGCTTGCGCGTGGAAACGCAGCGTGCCGACGAACTGGCGGCGAAGCTGGCGCGCCTCGAACGCGAGCATGAGGATCTCAGGCGTGTGGCCACCGACGTCGAGGCGCGCCTCGAACGCGCCATGGAACACATTCGCTCGCTGCTGGCCGAGGATCAGCGCTGAAGCCGTCTGCTCTTCATTGACCGCAGCGGAAGCATCGGCGAGAGTGATTGCGTCAAGAACTAAAGAACGACACCCCTCTAAGAGTATCCGACGATGCCACAAATCTCGATTCGTATTGGCTGCCGCAGCTACGATCTTGCCTGCGGCGATGGCCAGGAAGAGCGCACGCACGCACTGGCGGCCGATGTCGACGCCTGCCTGACCGACCTGCGCATCCAGATGCCCAACGCGCCCGAGGCGAAGCTGCTCGTGTTCGCCGCCCTCATGATGGCCGACCGGGCCCGGGAAGCCGAGCGCACCGTGGAGGCGGCGCAAGCCGAGCTTGCCGACGTGCGCGCGGCGCTGGAGGCGGAGGTGACGCCGTCCGGCGACACCATTCCCGTCGAGGAGCTGTTCTCGCGCCTCGAAAATCGCATCGACACCATCGCCCGCAAGGTCGCTGCAGCATAGTGGCAGCCGCTGTCCTGCGCGCGGGCGGTTGCCGATCGCGGACGCTACCCCTACATTGTCAGCGGGGCGGATGTCTGCGTGGTGCGTGAGCTGCACTGAACCCTGGGGCCAATGCTCTCCTCTCGGGAGCTGTTCCTGGCCTTGATCCTGGTCTTGGCCACACGGCGCCCACCTGCGTTTGCAGGCCACAGAGGTTAGCCACGGCGAACGGCCGACGCGGTGCCGCCCCACCTGCCTGTGCGGCTCGCTCGCATTCTGCCTTCTCCCCGCGAAGGCGGGGAGAAGGGAAGACGCTCCGAAAGCATGTCCACTGGAGGCTGCTTGATGACGGCGCAGAAATCTTCGGCCCCGCTCGGCAACGTCTTTCCGCCCAACGCCGAGTGGCTGGCGAAATGGCGCGAGGATGCGATCGAGCCCGATCTGCCGATCATCGATCCCCATCATCACCTCTGGGAGCGCTCCGATCATCGCTACCTGATGAGTGACCTGCTCGACGACACCAACAGCGGCCACCAGGTGGTGGCGACCGTCTTCGTCGAATGCATGGCGATGTATCGTGCCGATGGTCCGCCGGAGCTGAGGCCTGTCGGCGAAACGGAGTTCGTCAATGGCACCGCCGCCATGAGCGCCAGCAGCGCCTACGGCCCAACCCGCCTGTGCGCCGGCATTGTCGGCTTCGCTGACCTCACCTTGGGCGAACGGGTGCGGCCGGTTCTGGAAGCCCATATCCGCGCGGGTGGCGGACGCTTCCGCGGCATTCGACACGCCGCGGGATGGGATGCCAGCGAGCAGATCCGCAACAGCCACACCAATCCGCCACAAGGTCTGCTGCGCGACGCTGCCTTCCGCGCCGGCTTTGCCCAGCTCGCGCCGCTGGGCCTGAGCTTCGATGCCTGGCTCTACCATCCGCAGCTTGGCGACCTCGTCGATCTGGCGCGGGCGTTTCCCGGGACGACCATCATCCTCGACCATGTCGGCGGACCGCTGGGCTACGGCCCCTATGCCGGCAAGGCCGACGAAACCTTTGCGGGCTGGTCGCAATCGATCCGCGCGCTGTCGGGCTGCCCTAACGTCGTGGTCAAGCTGGGCGGCCTGGGCATGCGGCTGGGCGTATTTGATTTTCACAAGCGCGAGGCGCCGGTGTCGTCCGAAGTGCTGGCAGCGGCATGGAAGCCGTGGATCGATACCTGCATTGAGGCGTTCAGTCCCGAGCGCTGCATGTACGAAAGCAACTTCCCGGTCGACAAGGTCACCTGCAGCTACGCGGTGCTGTGGAATGCCTTCAAGCGGCTCGCCAGCGGCGCATCGGCGGCGGAGAAGACAGCTCTCTTCAGCGGCACAGCCCGCCGCGTTTATCGCCTCTGATGAGGTGAGGTGGCCTTGCTCCCGCGCAACAGCCGAACTCGGGGGAGAACGGTTGTCCGGCGCCACGCGGAAGCAAGACCGATGGCCGGATTGCTCCGGTCGTGGGCTGAACGCGCTCTGGCGTGCCGGGTTCCATGCCGTGAAAGCGCCAGTGTGTCGGGGCAGGGATGCTGAGTCTTGAAGACGAAAAGCGGAACTGGCGCGCCGTCATGCGCCAGCGGCGCGCTGCGATTTCGTTACCGGAACGGGCTACCGCTGCGGCTGCGCTGGTTGAAAACTGGCGCCGCGAGCGGCCGGTACTGACGCCGCATCCCGATGGCCGCCCGGCCACAATCGCCGGTTTCTGGCCCAAGAGCGACGAAATCGATGTCTGCCCGCTGCTCACGGCATTGCACGGCGACGGCTACGCTGTGGCCTTGCCCGCGACTCCTGTCACGCCGGGGCCGCTGGCTTTCAGGGTGTGGACCCCCGCGAGCCGACTGGCCCCAGGCGCGTTCGGGGTTTCGGAGCCGGCGCCGGATGCGGCACCGGCCGAGCCGGATGCGCTGCTGATCCCGCTGCTGGCGGTCGATCTCGATGGCTATCGGCTCGGCTACGGCGGCGGCTACTACGACCGCACGCTGGATGCCCTGCGTGCACGCCGGCGGGCCATTGCCATTGGCGTGGCCTACGAGGTGCAACAGGTCGAGCGTCTGCCGCGCGGGTCGCACGATCACCGGCTGGACTGGCTGCTCACCGAGCGGCGACTGCTGGCCTTCGCCTGAGGCTGGGGGCGCGCCACTCCAGTGGCGCGTCTTCGGGCAACACATGACGCGCCACTGGAGTGGCGCGCCCCCGGCGAGGCTACGCCGCGTCCAGCGCCTGCTTCAGGGCGCGATGGAATTCGTGCAGCGCGGGCTCATTGCGGCCGAAGATCACGTGATCCTGTGCGCCGCTGGAAAAGCCCTGCTGTATGGTGCGGGCCATGGGAAAGTCCTCGGCGTGCACCGTGCCGCGCACGATCTCCCAGTTCTTCTCCCATCGGGCGCGGTCCTCGGCGCTCACGACTTTCTCCGGGCTCAGTAGCCACAGCCGCACGATGCAGCGATTGGGATCATCGCCATCGGGCGTAGCCGTCCAGAACTCGACATGATCGCACAGCCAGATCACGACCGCGTTCGGGAACAGGCGGTTGATGATGACCGTATGGTCGGTGAGGTCGCGCTGGTCGGCGGGAAGATCGGCCAGTGCCGGCAGGAAACTCTTGCGCGGTGCAATGAAGCGGCTGTGGCGTCCCATCTCCTCGTGGATGGCGCCGCGGCCTTCGATGTGCAGGCCGACGGTTTTGTTGTGCAGATGCGGCAGGTGATAGACCTCGAGGAAGGTATCGACCACCAGTTTCCAGTTCAGGCGCTCGGGAAAGCGCTCGAAACGGAAGACGCCCGCATCCCGCATGTCGAGCCCGGCCAGGGCAGGGCCCATCGGCCCGAGGAAGGCATCGATATCGAGCGGCTCGCCGGCAGTCGGGATCAGCCATACGAGCCCGTGCCGCTCCGCCACCGGCAGCGGCACCAGTCCACGCTGCTGCCGCTCGATGCCGGTGAAGCCATCAGGCATGGGCACGTGCCGCAGGCCGCCATCGGCGCCGTACACCCAGCTATGGAACTTGCAGGTGAACGTGCGGGCAGTGCCGCATTCGGCGTCCACCACGCGGCAGCCGCGATGACGGCAGACATTGTGGAAGGCACGCAGCGAACCATCATCCTGGCGCACGATCAGGGCCGAGACGCCGTCAATGTCCACGGTGCGGAAATCGCCCGGCCGGGCAAGCTCGGCCGAAGCGGCCACGACCAGCGGCGTCCGGCGGAAGAAGAGCTCCCGTTCACGCTGCGCATGGCCGGGATCGATATAATCCGCCACCGGCTGCACGTATTCGCGATCGGCCATCTGGGTGGTATTGGCGGCGAGCAGGGCCAGCATCTGATCGCCCCAGCGGCGCTGAGTAGCGGCATCCATGGTGCTTCCTCCTGATATCTACTATGGCGAGGAAGCGGCCGTTGCGCGAGGGGTATGCCATGAAGGTTCTGTTCTGCGGTGACATTGTCGGACGGTCCGGTCGCGACGTCGTGATCCGCGAGGTGCCGCTGCTGCGTGCGCGGCTGGGGCTGGATTTTGTCGTGGTCAATGGTGAGAACGCGGCCGCCGGATTCGGCATCACGGCCAGGATCTGCGAGGACCTGTACGCCGCCGGGGTGGACGTGATCACCGGCGGCAATCATTCCTGGGACCAGAAGGACATCATGGGCTACATCGCCCAGGACCGGCGCCTGCTGCGCCCGATCAACTATCCGCCCGGCACGCCGGGCTTCGGCAGCGGCATGTACGAGACGGCAGCCGGCAAACGCGTGGTCGTCATCAACGTGATGACCCGGCTGTTCATGGATCCGCTGGACGATCCGTTCCAGGCCCTTGAAGCGCAGTTTCGCCTGCACCGCCTCGGCGCCACGGCTGACTTCATCATGGTGGACGTGCATGGCGAGGCAACCAGCGAAAAGCAGGCCGTCGGCTATATGTGCGACGGCCGCGCGTCGCTGGTGGTAGGCACGCACACGCATGTGCCGACGGCCGATGCGCGCATCCTGCCGGGCGGCACCGCCTATCAGACGGACGCCGGCATGTGCGGCGACTACGACTCGATCATCGGCATGAAGAAGGAAATCGCCATGCCGCGGATGATCCGCAAGCTGCCGGGCGAGCGCCTCGCGCCCGCGGAAGGCACAGGCGCGCTGAGCGGCGTCTACGTCGAGACGGACGACCGCACAGGCCTTGCGATCAGCATGAAGGCGTTGCGAACCGGGCCAGGATTGGAGCAGGCAATTATCTAATAATAATAATGTGATATGTTATGTTTTTAACCTTGTGAAAAAGCTCTCGGTCTCATCGTCTGGCCAATGAGCGGCATTCTGAGACCTTCCTCGGGCAGATCGCATAGAGAGTTCGAATTTTTCCCTTCTAAGTCAGAATGCTGGGAAGCATTCATGATAGAATGCTTTAGATAGGGTCTGATTATAGGGAAGCATGGCGGCAGATGCCCTGCTATTCAGGATATGGTATGTAAGGCAGAGGCCGTGACGCCACTGGCAGTAGGTCGCACTTCGCTGTTGACGGCATCGCAAAAAGAATCAAAAGTCTTTGTTATAGAACGGTTTTTAGCCCAAGCCGTTCGCCGGAATTCCTGGTTAGAGGGGGCGTCGGAACCACGGTTCCGACGTTTTTTAGGCGGGGGTCCTGTACCCCCGCCCTTTTTTTGCGGGCTCCGCGAGAAGCGCGCGGGCGCGCACCAGGATCTCCACGGTTGCTTTAGCTGGCGCGCCCGCGTCGAAGGGCGGATCGGGGTCATATTCGATCGCAAGCTGAAGCCCTTGGGCCGTCAGCGGATCAGCCAGCTTCGCGGCAAGCGCCAGCGCCATATCGATGCCGGCTGACACGCCACTTGCCGTGAGCAGCTTGCCATCCTCGACGAACCGCCTGGTCAGCGGCGTTGCGCCGTACTTGCGCAGGCTTTCCAGCACCGCCCAGTGCGTGGTTGCGCGCCTTGCCTTCAACAATCCGGCGGCGCCCAGCACCAGCGCGCCCGTGCACACCGACGCCGTCCATGTTGTCGTCGCATCAATGCCGCGTACCCAGTCGAGAAGGCGCGGATCTTCAAGCAGCGGCCGCACGTCGCTGCCGCCCGGCACCAGCAACACATCGGCGCGCGCAATGTCCGCGATCGGGACGCAGCCGCCGAAGGCGAGGCCGGTGTCGGTCGTCACCGCTCCGCCATGAGGGCTTGCAGCCTGCACGTTCGCGCCAGGCACCCGCGAGAGCACCTCCCACGGACCGATGGCGTCGAGTGCGGTCATACCGTCGTAGAACAGGAAGACGATATCCACCGGCACCTCCAGCCTCTTGCGGGAACCTTGCATCCCGCGCTACCTGACCGGGCCCGGCAGGCGCGCTGATAGGCGATGCTCGCCGCATATGGTATAGCCCACCGCCAGGAATACAGCATTTCGGGACCGTGCATGGCCGGCCATTCCCAGTTCAAGAACATCATGCACCGCAAGGGCGCGCAGGATGCCAGGCGCGCCAAGGTGTTTACCAAGATCATTCGCGAGCTCACCACCGCGGCGCGCAGCGGCCTGCCCGACCCCGCGGCCAATCCGCGGCTGCGTGCGGCGGTGCTGGCAGCGCGCGAAGCCAATATGCCGAAGGACACCGTCGATCGCGCAATCAAGCGCGGTGCTGGCGCCGATGCCGGCGAAAGCTATGTCGAGGTCCGCTACGAAGGCTACGGGCCCGGCGGTGTCGCGATCATCGTCGAGGCACTCACCGACAACCGGAACCGCACGGCATCGGACGTGCGGTCGACCTTCACCAAATACGGCGGCAATCTCGGTGAGACCAACAGCGTCTCCTTCATGTTCGGCCGCGTCGGCGAGTTCCGCTATCCGCTGAGCGCCGGCAGCGCTGACGACATGATGGAGAAGGCGATCGAGGCGGGCGCCGATGATGTCCAGACCGTGCCCGGCGAGGACGGCTATCACGAGATCATCTGTGGCCAGGACGATTTCAGTGCCGTGCGCGAGGCCCTCGAAAAGGCGCTGGGCGCACCGGGCAGCGGCAAGCTGGTGTGGCGGCCAAAGACAACCGCGCCGATCGATGCCGATACCGCGCAAACCCTGTTCAAGCTGATCGAGACGCTGGAGGACAATGACGACGTCCAGGCAGTCTTCGCCAATTTCGAAGTCTCCGACGAAACGCTGACGCGCCTGGCGGGATAGAGGTGATGGCACCATGCGCCTGATTGGCCTCGATCCCGGGCTTCGCAACACCGGCTGGGGCGTGATCGAGGCCGAAGGCAATCGCCTGACACACGTGGCAAGCGGCGTCGTGCAGTCGGACGAGGGCCGGCCGCTGGCCGAAAGACTGTGCCAGCTCTTTGACGGCATCGCTGCCGTGATCGCGCAATGGCAGCCCGTCGAGGCGGCGGTCGAAGAGACGTTCGTCAACAAGAACCCGACCTCGACGCTGAAGCTCGGGCAGGCCCGCGGCGCCGTGCTGATGGCCCCGGCCAAGTGCGGCCTGCCGGTGCTGGAGTACGGTGCCAATCACATCAAGAAATCGGTTGTCGGCGCAGGGCACGCTGAAAAGCGCCAGGTGGAAGCGATGGTGCGCCGGCTGCTGCCGGGCAGCGATGCCGCCGCCGATGCCGCGGACGCCCTCGCCGTTGCGATCTGTCATGCGCACCACCGGGGCACCGCGCGCCGCTGGACGGGCGGGGCGGTGATGGCCGGTGCGGAAGGCGGCGAAGTGGGTGCCGTGCGCGGCGGCCGGGTCGGCGCGGGCCGCGGCCGCAGCGGCGTGCGCGGTTCGTCGGCGGCGTGGGAACGCATGCTGTTGATGCGCGCCGCCGGGAAAGCGGCCACATGATCGGCAGGTTGCGTGGCACTGTCGGTTCCGTTGCCGAGGATTCCTGCGTCGTGGACGTGGGCGGAGTCGGATATGTGGTGTTCGCGTCGTCCCGCACACTGAAGGACCTCGCGGCGGACCGCGAGGCGACACTGCTCATCGAAACCATCGTGCGCGAAGACGCGATCGCGCTCTACGGCTTCCTCGCCACCGCTGAACGCGACTGGTTCCGGATCCTGACCACCGTGCAGGGCGTCGGTGCGAAGGTGGCATTGTCGCTGCTCTCCACGCTGGCACCCGACCAGTTGGCGAACGCGATCGTGGCGCAGGACAGGACTTCGCTCAGCCGCGCCCCGGGTGTGGGACCCCGGCTCGCGGCCCGCCTGCTGACCGAGCTCAAGGACAAGGCGGCCGCCTGGGGGGCCACGCCCGCGGTGCGCGCGCCGTCGGCGGCCGCTCATGACGAGGCTGCTCCGGTGAACGAGGATGCCGTATCTGCCCTGGTGAACCTTGGGTACAGGCGCCCCGAAGCGCTTGGCGCCATTGCCCGCGTCGCGACGCGCCTGGGCAGCGACGCGCGGCTTGATGCGCTGATCCGCGAAGGCCTGCGGGAACTCGGCCGATGAACGCCGGCGACGCCGATCGGCTGGTAGCGCGGGGGCGGCAGGAGGAAGATGCCGCGGAAATCCGGTTGCGGCCGCAGACGCTGGACGATTTTGTCGGCCAGCGCCAGGTGCGCGAAAATCTCAAGGTCTTCATCGCGGCTGCCCGCGCGCGCGGCGAGCCGCTCGACCACACGCTGTTCCATGGCCCCCCTGGACTTGGCAAAACCACGCTGTCGCAGATCGTGGCCCGCGAGATGGGAGCAGGGTTCCGCGCCACTTCGGGGCCGGTGATCGCCAAGGCCGGTGACCTTGCCTCGCTGCTGACCAATCTTGAACGCGGCGACGTGCTCTTCATCGACGAGATTCACCGGCTGAACCCCGCCATCGAGGAGATCCTCTATCCGGCGATGGAGGACTTCCAGCTCGACATCATGATCGGCGAAGGTCCGGCTGCGCGGTCGGTCCGGATCGACCTGCCGCCGTTTACGCTAGTCGGCGCCACAACCCGGTCGGGCCTCATGACAACGCCGCTGCGCGAGCGCTTCGGCATCCCCTTGCGCCTGGAGTTCTACGCGCCGGACGAGCTGGAGACGATCGTACGGCGCGCGGCCCGCGTCCTGAAAGTGGAGCTGACGGATGATGGCGCCGCCGAGGTCGCCCGCCGCAGCCGCGGCACGCCCCGGGTCGCCAACCGGCTGCTCCGCCGCGTGCGGGACTTCGCGGCTGTTGCCGGGGCAACCGTCATCGATGCCGCCGCCGCGGATCGGGCGCTGCGCCGTCTGGAAGTCGATCAGCTCGGGCTCGACCTCATGGACCGGCGGTATCTCGCCTGCATCGGCGAGAAGTACAATGGCGGTCCTGTCGGCGTGGAAACGCTCTCGGCGGCGCTCAGCGAGCAGCGCGATGTGATCGAGGACGTGATCGAACCATACCTGATGCAGCTCGGCTTGCTGATGCGCACGCCGCGGGGCCGCGTTCTCGCCGAAGGGGGCTGGCGACATATCGGGCTGAAAATGCCAGGTGCCGCGCGAGTCCAGCTCGACCTGCTGGATCCCGATACCGCGGGTGCGGGATGAGCGCCGTGCCGGCGCATGTGTTGCCGCTCCGTGTGTACTATGAGGACACGGACGCTGGCGGCATCGTCTATCACGCCAATTATCTGAGATTCATGGAGCGCGGACGCACCGAAATGCTGCGGGGCCTTGGCCACGATCTGGCGGCATTGCGTGTGGCCACCGGCATCAACTGGACCGTGGCGCGCCTCTCGATCCAGTACCTGAAGCCGGCCCGGCTGGACGAGCTGCTTGAGGTGGTCACCCGGGTGGCGGCCTTGCGCGGGGCGTCCGTCGATCTCGTCCAGCAGGTGCGACGGGCCGATGGTCGGGGTACCGGCGAAGTGCTGAGCGATGCGACGCTAACTCTGGCCTGCATGGGTCCGGCCGGCCGGCCGGTACGCCTGCCGGCCGATGCACGCGCTGCGCTCTCGCGTTCCGCCGCCGGAATCGGAGCGGGGACCGGCCGGAACCCTGCAACTGTTGCGCAAATGCAACGCCTCGCGCCGCTGTGACGCCACATTCAGCCGCTACCCGAAAGTAACCAATCGGAGTCCCAATGGATCCCTTTCTGCTGCTTGCGCAGGCTGCCCCCCCGCCTGCGCCGGTACCTTCAGCCCCGGTGACACCGCCGCCGGGGACGGGCACGACCGCTGCCGGTGCGCTGGGCGGCACCGGCGCCATCGACGTCAGCTTCCTGGGCATGTTCCTGAACGCCCATCCGGTCGTTCAGATCGTGATGGTGATGCTGCTGCTGGCATCAATCTGGTCGTGGGCCATCATCATCGAAAAAACCCTCAAGCTGCGTACGCTGCGGCGCAAGGCCGAAGCGTTCGAGGATACGTTCTGGTCGGGCGTCTCGCTTGACGACCTCTACGACCGGATCGGCGACAAGCCCGAAGAGCCGCTTTCGAGTGTCTTTTCCGGTGCCATGCGCGAGTGGCGGCGCTCGCTCAGCAAGGGCCTCGCCGCGACTGTGGCGGCCCGCCACAACCTGCAGGCCCGCATCGAGCAGGTGATGGCAGTCACCGTGCAGCGCGAGATGGAGGCGATCGAGAAGCGCATGACGTTTCTCGCCTCGACCGGCGCTGCCGCGCCGTTTGTCGGCCTGTTCGGCACGGTGTGGGGCATCATGACGTCGTTCCAGGGCATCGCGGCCTCGAAAAACACGTCGCTTGCCGTCGTTGCCCCCGGCATCGCCGAGGCGCTGTTCGCGACCGCGCTGGGGCTGGTGGCGGCCATTCCGGCGGTGCTGGCCTACAACAAGATCAGCAGCGACATCGGCCGCTACGGCCAGCGACTCGAGAACTTCGCTCAGGAATTCATCACCATCCTGTCGCGCCAGCTTGAGGAGCATAGCTGATGGGCCTGCAGATGGGTGCTGGCACCCAGACCCGAGGCGGCAGCCGGTTCCGCCGCCGTTTCTACACGCCCATGTCCGAGATCAACGTCACGCCGCTGGTAGACGTGATGCTGGTGCTGCTGATCATCTTCATGGTGGCAGCGCCGCTGATGAACGTCGGCGTGCCTGTGGATCTGCCCAAGACCTCGGCCGATCCGATCCAGGGACAGGACGAGCCGCTGGTGGTGAGCGTCAAGGCCAAGGGCGAGGTTTTCCTCGGCGATACGGAGTATTCGGTCGACGACCTGATCACCAAGCTCAAGGCCGTCCAGGCGGAGAAGCCCGATCAGCGCATTTTCGTGCGCGGCGACAAGGCCGTCGACTATGGCCGTGTGATGGAGGTGCTGGGCGCGCTGCGTGCCGCCGGCTTCACCAAGGCGGGGCTCGTCGGCGATATGGCGCCCGACAAGCCGGCTCCGGCCGGCAAGACGGGCGGCAAGAACTGACGGCCGGAGGTCAGGCAAAACCGTGCGCTGGCGTGGCACCACCGGCGATGAAATGACGACCCCGGCCGTGCTGTCGGTCGGGGTGCATGTCGTGGTGCTCGCGGTGGCGTTGTTCGGCTTGCCCAACTTCATCCAGCAGCCGGACGATTCGCTGGCCGACGTGCCGATCTACGATGCATCGGAGATCGGTCCGCAGTCGAAGGCGCCGGTCGTGTCGCCGGAGCGGCCGGAAGACCGCAAGCTGCCCGAAGCCGAAAAGAATACGCCAGCCCCTCCTGCGCCGCAGATCGAGGCGGCACCCAAGTCAAAGCCTGAACCCAAACCGGATCCGAAACCCGAGCCTCAGGTGGCGGCCGTTCAGCCCAAGCCGAAGCCCGAAGAAAAGCCGGCGCCGAAGCCTGAGCCCAAGGTTGAAAAGCCGAAGGATCCGGATGTCGAGCCCATCAAGCCGAAACCGGAGCCGGCGGTCGAGAAAAAGCCGGAGCCCAAACCCGAGCCTCCCAAGCCGGAAGTAAAGAAGCCGGAGCCACCCAAGCCCGAGCCGCCGAAGCAGGAAGTCCGCAAGCCCGAACCGCCCCAGACCCCGCCAAAGACGCTCGATCAGATCCTGGCTGAACAAACCAATCGGTCGCCGAAGCCGCCGCAGGCGATCTCAGGGCCGGGCAAGCCCAACGTGCAGGGCACGCGGCGGCCGCAAACCGCCCTTGCCGCCGGCCGTCTGACCCAGAGCGAGAACGCGGCGATGGCCGACAAGGTGCGGCCGTGCTGGCACGTCAACGACGGCGGCCGCGATGCCTCGCAGCTCATCGTCTACATCATTGTCGACATGGCACCCGATGGCCGGGTGACCGACGCACGCATTTCCGACGAGACAGAGGCAGCGATGGCCAGCAACCCCTTCCTGCGGTCATTCGCGGAAGCCGGCCGGCGTGCCGTGCTCAATCCACGCTGTCAGCCGCTGCCCTATCCGCAGCACAAATACGAGCAGCTCAAGCGCTTCGTGTTCAAGTTCGACCCGCGCGACCTGCGCTGAAAAGATGTGCCAACCACTGAGTGACCCGGGGAGTGAAGAGGGATGAAGGAAACAAGGATGAGCCGGCGCATGGTGGCGGCGGGCTTGCCGCTGATCGTACTGGGCACACCGGCAATACTGCGGGCACAGACCCGCGGATTGCTGCAGGTCACGGTGGAGGGCGCCAGCGCCAATCCGGTTCCCATCGCCGTCACGGACTTCGTGGGCGATCCTGTGGGCGTCCAGATCTCCCAGGTCATTTCCGCCGATCTCGAACGGTCTGGCCTGTTTCGGCCCATCGACCGCGGCGCCTTCATCGAGCGCATCACCGATCCCGGCAAGGCACCGCGCTTCCAGGACTGGCGCGCTATCAATGCCGATGCGCTGGTGGTCGGCTCCGCAACACAGCAGGCCGACGGGCGGCTGCGCGTGGAGTTCCGGCTATGGGACGTGGCTGCCGGCAGCCAGATGACGGGACGGGCCTTTTTCACGCAAAGCGCCAACTGGCGGCGAATCGCCCATATCGTTGCGGACGAGATCTTCAAGCGGATCACCGGCGAAGACGGCTTCTTCGATACCCGGGTCGTCTATGTCGCCGAAACAGGTCCGGGCAATGCGCGCGTGAAGCGGCTCGCGATCATGGACCAGGACGGCGCCAACCACCGCTATCTCACGGACGGACGCGCGCTGGCGCTGACGCCGCGCTTTTCGCCGACACTACAGGAAGTGGTCTACATGTCCTATGCCCAGGGCGTGCCGCGGGTCTTCCTGATGAATGTCGACACCGCGCGCCAGGAGCTGCTGGGCAACTTCCCCAACATGACCTTTGCGCCGCGCTTCTCGCCCGACGGCAACCGCGTCGTGATGAGCCTTGCGACTGACGGCAACTCCGAGATCTATGCGATGGACGTTCGGTCGCGCTCGATCAGCCGGCTGACCAACCATCCCGCCATCGATACATCGCCCAGTTATTCGCCGGACGGCGGCCGTATCGTGTTCACGTCAGACCGCGGGGGCAGCCAGCAGATCTATGTAATGGGCGCCGGCGGTGGCGACGGGCAGCGCATCAGCTTCGGCCAGGGGCGCTACAGCACGCCGGTATGGTCGCCGCGCGGCGACTACATCGCCTTTACCAAGCAGGAGGGCGGCAGTTTTTCGATCGGCATCATGCGGCCCGACGGTTCGGGCGAGCGCATCCTCGCGTCCAGCTATCTCGATGAAGGGCCGACCTGGGCACCCAACGGCAGATACCTCATGTTCTTCCGTCAGGCGCCCAACGCCGGCGGCCGGGCCGGCGCCGTCCGGCTGTACATGGTCGATACCACGGGACGCGTCCTGCGGCCGGTACCCACGCCGACCGACGCCTCAGACCCGGCGTGGTCTCCCCTAATTCCACAATGAGCGGCGATCCTGGCGCTTCGCGGCAGCTTGAACGGGTTGGAGTGAATGTTATGATCCACTGCGAAAAGACCCGGGTGCTCGAGCGCGTCAGCGGCTGATCCCCGGGTCAACCTTTTTCCGGATCGCCCGGGTCGGAAGAGGGAAGGCGGTTCCCCTCGAAGAATGACCGCCGATGCAAGCCGGACGCGGCCGGCACGTACCGGTCGCGCAGGAGAGCGAGGATGAGACTGAATATAAGGATTCTCGGGGCGGTGGCAGCGTTGTTGCTGGCGGCGGCGTGCAGCTCGACGCCAGGTCCGGAGGGCGCGACGGCATCGGTGGCGCCGGGGACGCCGGGGCATTTCCAGCAGGTTGCCGGCGATCGCGTGTATTTCGAAACCGACCAGTCGGACCTGCGGCCTGACGCGCGGGCGACGCTGGACAAGCAGGCGGCCTGGCTGAAGCAGTACGGCGACCGCTATCAGCAGTACGTCATCGAAGGCCATGCCGACGAGCGGGGCACCCGTGAATACAACCTCGCCCTGGGCGAGCGGCGGGCCAACTCAGTGCGCACCTATCTGGTGACTCAGGGGATCGCGACGGGCAAGCTGCGCACCATCAGCTACGGCAAGGAGCGGCCGGAGGTGGTAGGCAGCGATGAAGGTGCATGGTCGCGCAACCGTCGTGCCGTGACGGTTCTGCAGTGACGACCCGCTGATCGCATCTGCGGGTGACGACGCCAATCAGGACCTTCTGACCGGCATCCTGCATTCCGTGACCCAGCGGCCATTGATTCGTCCACCTTGATTGGCAAAGAGTCGTTGCGGGCAGTGCTTGCCCGCAACGCCTGGAGGCCCCCCATGAACCGGATCGCGAATGCGACCATTGCCGTTGCCCTTGCCGGCGCCACCCTCGCCATCGTTGTTCCGTCGCCTGTACTGGCGCAGGGCGGCTACGCGCTTGAGCAGCGTTTCCAGGAAATGGAACGGCTGATTACGCAGCTCACCGGACAGGTCGAACGGCTGCAGAACCAGGTACATCAGCTACAGCAGCAGCTCGAACGCCAGCAATCCGACTACGAATACCGGCTTGAGCAACTGGAAGGGGGAAGGGGTGGCCGACGGACGCCCCCGGCGCCCAAGCCTGCGCCTGCGCCGCGTGGCGATGCGACCCCGCCGACGCTTCCCGGCGGCTTGAGCCCGGGGCAGCAGGCGGATGTCCGGCCACTGGGTTCAACGCAGTCCAGCGGGCCGCCACCCACCATCGCCGCGGCACCGCCGACAGCGGGCAGCTCGCCCGAGCAGCTCTACAACAGCGCGCTTGCCGCCATGCGCGGCGGAGACTACGCCGATGCCGAGCGCGGCTTTCGCGATTTCCTCGCGCGCCATCCGCGCCACCAGCTTGCGGCCAATGCGCAGTACTGGCTGGGCGAAAGCTATTACGTGCGCAAGGACTACCAAAGTGCGGCCACCGCCTATGCCAGCGGCTTTCGCAATTACCGCGACAGCGCTGTCGGCCCCGACAATCTGCTGAAGCTCGGCATGTCGCTGCAGGCCAGCGGCAAATCCGCCGACGCCTGCACCGTGTACGGCCAGTTCAACCAGGTTTACCCCAAGGCCCCCGAAGCGCTGAAGCGCCGGATTGCCGCCGAGCGGCAGCGGAGCCGGTGCGGCTAGCTGACGGTGACGCCGGCAGCGGTAGCAGCGGTGGCTGGCGGGCCTGTCACGGCAGCCGAGTTTGCCGCCCTGATGCGGCCGTTTGAACCGTTCGAGCGCCGGCCGGTGCTGGCGCTTGCCGTTTCGGGCGGGCGCGACTCCCGTGCGATGGCCCTGCTCGCACGGCGCTGGGCCGCACGCCGCCACGGCCGGGCCGTGGCGCTGGTGGTCGATCATGGCCTGCGCCCGGCGTCTGCCGAGGAAGCCAGACGCACCCGGGAATGGCTGGCCTTGCAGCAGATCGAGGCGCAAATCCTGCGCTGGCGGCCGGCGGCACCGCCCACAGCGGGCGTGCAGGCCGCAGCACGCGCGGCGCGCTACCGGCTTCTGCTGGCGTGGTGCGCCAGCCACGGCATCCTGCATCTGCTCACGGCACACCAGGCCGACGACCAGGCGGAAACCTTCGTCATGCGCAGAACGCGCGACAGCGGCGCGACCGGGCTGGCCGGCATGTCCGCCGTGGTCGAGCTTCCGCAAGCGCGATTGCTGCGCCCATTGCTGCCCGTTCCGCGGGCGCGCCTCACGGCCACACTCCAGGCGCACGGGGAGAGCTGGATCGACGACCCCAGCAATCTCGACCAACGCTTTGCGCGCGCGGCCTTGCGCAGCGCTGGTCGCCCGATGAATCTTCCTGCCGTCGTGCGGCAGGCCAACACCTTTGCACTGCAGCGAGTCGAGGAGGAGGCAAGGCTGGCCGCCGCGCTTGCGGAATGCGTGCTGCCACACCCGCTGGGTGCGATGACGATCGACCATGGCGCGTGGCGTACCCTGCCGGCAGCCATGTCGCAGGCGGTGCTTGCCGCGGTTGTCGCGACCACGGCGGGCGCCGATTATCCGCCGCGGCGCGTGCGGTGCGCTGCGGCGGCGGCGCGCATGCGCGCCGTGGCGTCCAGGCCGGGGCGGCCGCCGGGCGGCCTCACGCTGGGCGGATGCCGCATCGTGTGGCGATCCGGTGGCTGGCTGGTCGTGCGGGAGCCAGCCTCGATCGACACTCAAGCTTGCATGGCAGATGCAGTGAAATGGGACGGACGGTTCGAGATTTTCTGGCCTGACGGCAAAGCGCAGGCGGCCCGCGCCTGTCCGATCGCGCTGGGGACAGCGGAGCGGGCCCGCCAATGGCGCGATGCCTGGCCGGCAACACCCGGTTTGCCGGCAATCCTGCCGGGTTTGCCCGCGATGGCGTCGGGGTCGGCAATCATGCCGCTGCAGATTCGCGGTGACGCCGGCCCCGAGATGCCGCCGCGAGAGCGGCCATCAGCCTGCTTCCGGCCGCGGCGCCCGCTGGCCCCGGGACCATTTTTCCCTTGTTTTGCCTCCGGCGAGGGCCAAATAGTGAAGCGAACTACCGGAACTCGCTCCTGGCGCCTTCGCTCTGCGTGTCCCGGGGCGAAGCCAAGCGGACGGATGCGCTCAACGTGAACCTTTTCAATCGCAATGCCGCCCTGTGGGTGGTGATTCTGCTGCTTCTTGCGCTGCTCTACACCGTCTTCCAGGGCGGCATGGGCGGCAGCCGCTCCTCCGCGATGGATTACTCCGAGTTCCTCCGGCTGGCCGAAAGCGATCAGATCTCGCACGTCCGCATCCAGGGCAACACCATCACCGGCACGACCAAGGATGGCCGCGCCTTCAGCACCTACTCACCATTCGATCCCGATCTGGTGAACCGGCTGAAGGCGAAGGATGTGCGCTTCTCTGCCGGGCCGGCCGACGAGGGCGTGAATCTCGGCAGCGTCCTGATCAACTGGTTGCCGCTGCTCATCCTTGTTGGCGTCTACATCTTCTTCATGCGCCAGATGCAAGGCAACGGGCGCGGCGGTGCCATGGGTTTCGGCAAGAGCCGCGCGCGCCTGCTGACGGAGAAGCATGGCCGCGTCACCTTTGACGATGTCGCTGGCATCGAGGAAGCCAAGGGCGAGCTGGAAGAGATCGTCGACTTCCTCAAGGACCCGCAGAAATTCCAGCGGCTGGGCGGCAAGATTCCCAAAGGCTGTCTGCTGGTCGGGCCGCCGGGCACCGGCAAGACCTTGCTGGCGCGCGCCATCGCGGGCGAGGCCAACGTGCCGTTCTTCACGATTTCCGGTTCGGACTTCGTCGAAATGTTCGTGGGCGTCGGCGCCAGCCGCGTGCGCGACATGTTCGAGCAGGCCAAGAAGAACGCACCCTGCATCATCTTCATCGACGAGATCGACGCCGTGGGGCGTCATCGCGGTGCGGGCCTTGGCGGCGGCAATGACGAGCGCGAGCAGACGCTGAACCAGTTGCTGGTCGAGATGGACGGCTTCGAGGCCAACGAGGGGGTGATCCTCATCGCGGCCACCAACCGTCCCGATGTGCTCGATCCGGCCCTGCTGCGCCCCGGCCGCTTCGACCGGCAAGTGGTGGTACCGAATCCCGACATCGTCGGACGGGAGAAGATCCTTAAGGTGCACCTGCGCAAGGTGCCGATCGCGCCCGATGTCGATCCGAAGGTGATCTCGCGCGGCACGCCGGGCTTCTCCGGCGCGGACCTCGCCAACCTCGTCAACGAGGCCGCGTTGCGGGCGGCCCGTATGGGCAAGCGGCTGGTCACCATGGCCGACATGGAGCACGCCAAGGACAAGGTGCTGATGGGCACCGAGCGGCGTTCCATGGCGATGACCGAGGATGAAAAGCGGCTGACGGCCTATCATGAGGCCGGCCATGCGCTGGTCAACATCCACATGCCCAAGAGCGATCCGCTGCACAAGGTGACGATCATCCCGCGCGGGCGCGCGCTGGGGCTCACCATGATGCTGCCGGAGCGGGACAAGTACGGCCATTCCAAGCTCGAGCTCGAGAGCAAGCTGGCGATGAGCTTCGGCGGCCGCATCGCCGAGGAGCTGATCTTCGGTCCGGAGAATGTCACGACGGGTGCTGGTGGCGACATCCAGCAGGCCACCGCCATGGCCCGGCGCATGGTCACCGAGTTCGGCATGTCCGACAAGCTGGGCCGCGTGCGCTACAACGCCAACGAGCAGGAGGTCTTCCTCGGCCACTCCGTGACTCAGCAGCAGAACGTGTCGGAGGCCACGGCGCAACTCATCGACGCTGAAGTGCGGCGTCTGATCGAGGAGGCCGAGGTCAAGGCGCGGAAGATCCTCACCGAGCACATGGACGACCTGCATGCGATCGCGAAGGGCCTGCTCGAATTCGAGACCCTGACCGGCGAGGAAGTGCAGGCACTGCTGCGCGGCGAGAAAATCGTGCGTGACGAGACGGGCGGCGCGCCGCCGACAGGCCCCAAGCCGCGCCGTGCCTCGGTGCCGACCAGCCGGCCTACGCCGACGCCCGAAGGCGGCGACCCCGCCCCCCAGCCCGGTGGTTAGTGTTGTCTCCGACCCTCGTACCTCGCTATTCCCGTCACCCCTCGCTGGCGCTCGGGATGACGGATCTTACTGCCGCCAGTTCCGGTTGAAAGTGACGGCGTGGTTCAGGGGACCGTGGCCGGCGCCGAAACCGGGCGCGGTTTCAATCGCGCGGCGCACGTAGTCGCGGGCACGGGCCACGGCCTCGGGCAGGGACAGGCCTTGCGCCAGGCCGCATGCGATTGCTGATGCGAGCGTGCAGCCGGTACCGTGCGTCGATCGGGTCGCGATGCGCGGATGACTGAAGCGTGTCGCGCCGTCAGCAGTAACCAGCAGGTCCACGACCTCGCTGCGGCCATCTTCGAGATGTCCGCCCTTGACGAGCACGGCCTTCGGTCCCAGCCCCAGCACGGCGCGGCCTGCGCGCGCCATGTCCGACTCGTCTGCAATCGAAAATCCAACCAGGGCAGCAGCCTCCGGCAAGTTGGGCGTGACCAGTGTGGCGCGCGGCAGGAGCCGCTCCAACAGAACGCGCTCCGCAGACTCCTGCAACAGCCTGTGGCCGCCTTTGGCCACCATGACCGGATCGACGACCAGTGGCACTTCGGGCGCAGCGGATCGCAGCGTTGCCACGACTGCGTTGATGACCTCGGCGCTATGCAGCATGCCAGTCTTGATGGCGTCCGCGCCGAGATCGGCCAGCACCACTTCCATCTGTTGCCGGATGAAATTCGGCTCGATGCCCACCACGCCGTGCACGCCGGTGGTGTCCTGGGCCGTGAGCGCCGTGATGGCCGTCATGGCAAAGCCGTCGAGGGCGGTTACGGCCTTGATGTCCGCCTGGATTCCGGCGCCGCCCCCCGAATCCGAGCCGGCGATGATCAGAACCCGTCCCTTCATGGTCTTTCCACGGCGAAGATGGCGGCAACCGCGATCAGCAGAACGCAGACAAAAAACCCCGCGAACGCCCGTTTGAAGACATGCACCAGGCCAGCCGCCCCGGGTGCGAAGTTGCGGGCATCGAACCAGGCAGTACCGCGCACGGCCATGGCGCCCAATGACAAGCGGCCGCTGAGCTGACGCGACAGGCGCACGGCCGTTACGACGGCCACGGCCCAGGCAATCGCAGCCAACGCCGAGAGAATACCGATCACGACCTTCATGGCGAGCGCGCAGGCTCCGCTGCTGCCGAAGGAGTGGACCGTCCGATGGCGGCGCACAACTCGGCGACGACGTTTTCCACCAGCCCTGCATCGTCGCCTTCGGCCATGACCCGGACCAGCGGCTCGGTGCCGGATTTACGCACCAGGACTCGCCCGCCGGCCAGGCGTGATTGCGCCAGCGCGACAGCATCGCGCACATGCGGCGCGTCGATGAGCAAGGCGGCATTTGTGCCGGCACCCAGGCGCACATTGCGCAGGAGCTGGGGCACGGGCCGGAAGCGGTTGCAGACCTGCGAGACCGGACCGCCAGCCTGCCTTACGATGGCCAGCACCTGCAGCGCGGCCAGCAGGCCGTCGCCGGTTGTGGCGAAGTCGGTCATGATAAGATGGCCCGACTGCTCGCCGCCGAGGTTGAAACCGTCCGCCCGCATGCGCTCCAGCACGTAGCGGTCGCCGACGGCCGTGCGCTCCAGGCGCAGACCACGCGCCTGGAGGTAGCGCTCCAGGCCGAGATTGGACATCTGCGTCGCGACCACGCCGCCGCCTCTCAGCCGGCCGCTGTCGCGCCAGGCGTCGGCAATCGCGGCCATGATCTGGTCGCCGTCGATGAGCTCACCGCGTTCGCTCACCAGCACCAGGCGATCTGCGTCGCCGTCCAGCGCGATGCCGACGTCGGCGGCTCGTTCGGGCACCAGGTCCTTCAGCCCCTCGGGATATGTCGAGCCGCATTCGTGGTTGATGTTGAAGCCGTCAGGCTCGACGCCCAGCGAAATCACTTTGGCGCCAAGCTCGCGCAGGATTTCCGGGGCCACCCTGTAGGCCGCACCATTGGCGCAATCGATGGCGACGGTCAGCCCGTCCAGCGTGAGGCCGCGCGGCAGGCTGGCCTTCACCGCCTCGATGTAGCGGCCGCCTGCGTCGTCGATGCGGCGTGCCCGGCCCAGCGCACGGCTATCGGCGCGCCGGCCAGTCAGGTCCGAAGCCATCAGTTCCTCGATCTCGGCCTCGATGTCATCCGAAAGCTTGAAGCCGTCGGGACCAAAGAACTTGACGCCGTTGTCGTGGAACGGGTTGTGCGAGGCCGAGATCATCACGCCCAGATCCGCACGCATCGAACGGACCAGATAACCAACCGCCGGCGCCGGCACCGGTCCCAGCAGCAGGACATCCATTCCGATGGAGAGAAAGCCCGCCGTCAGCGCCTGCTCGATCATGTAGCCGGACAGGCGCGTGTCCTTGCCGATCACCACGCGGTGACGGTAATCGCCGCGGACGAAACGGGCGCCTGCCGCCATCCCCAGCAGCAACGCCGTTTCAACCGTCATCGGCTCGCAATTCGCGCGCCCGCGCACGCCGTCCGTGCCGAATATTTGTCTTTTCATGTCAACATCTTGGCATGAAATGTCAAACCCTTCTAGCGGCCATCGCAAGGGCTCCGCGGGCGGTTGCGCCTGACCCTGATTGGGCCATTCCCGGCTTGCGATACGGTTTGCCTGCGCGTAGATGAACACATCCAAAAGCGGCCATCGTTCGATGGCCAGACAGCCGGCGTGGTGCTGCGTCAGACGGGCAAACCAGGGGGGACGGCGGATCGGCGCCGGCACGGCAGGAACGAGCGTGGGCGCATCATCAATCAAGGCGGCTGGCCTGCTGGCAGCCGTGACGGCAGGGTTTCTGGCGCTTGCGATGGACGCCGGCGCACGTCCTGACGCGCCGTCACCTGTCCTGCTGGCGCAGGCGGCAGATGCGCCGCCCGAACGCACGCGGCTCCACATGCAGACCGCCTTCAATCCCGGCATTTCTGTGCTGGGGGAGGCCAGCCGGCAATTCGTGACATCGCTGAAGGCGATCTCGGGCGGGCAGGTCTCAATCAAGATGCTCGAAGCCGGCGCCAGGGCGCCGACGGCGGAATTGCTGGAAGCGGTCGAGCGCGGTGACGTCGACGCGGCATTCACGTCGCCGTCCTACGCCGCGGCCCGGATACCGGCACTGCTGATCTTTTCGTCGCTGCCCTTCGGGCCCACGCCGGACGAGTATGTCTCCTGGATGATCTCGGGCGATGGCGGGCGGCTGCACCGCGGGCTCTATGAGAAACTCGGCATGCACGCCATGATGTGCGGCGTGGCGGGTCCGGAGGCGGGCGGCTGGTTCCGCAGCGAGATGCGCTCGGTAGCAGATCTCAAGGGTCTGCGCGTCCGCTATCAGGGGCTCGCGGGCGAAGTGCTGGCCCGCTTCGGCGCCGAAATCGTTCCCCTCCAGGCCGGAGAGGTCTTCTACAAGCTGCAGCAGGGCAAGATCGATGCGGCCGAATTCTCGATGCCTTCGGTCGACCGGGCGCTGGGCTTCGACAAGCTGTCGCTGATCTACTACTTCCCTGGCTGGCACCAGCCCGCCTCGGTGATCGACTTCTATATGTCGAAGGAGAAGTGGGAGGCACTGCCCGCGGATCGCCGGATGCAGATCGAGCTGGCCTGCCGCGCCAACGTCGCGTGGACGCTTGCGAGAGCGCCCGCGGAGCAGGCCAGAGCCATGGAATATTTCCGGCAGCAGGGCGTGACCATCCGGGTCTGGCCGGCATCGATGATGGAAGCTTTTCACGAGACATCGATGAATGTGCTGCGCGAACAGGCCGACAAGGATGAGAAATTCCGCAGCGTGCTCGATAACCTGCGCGGCTTTCTCGACAGTGCCAGGGCGTGGAAGCGGCTGGTGCGGCCGTAGCACTCCTGAGAGCGCATGGGCGGCGCGGGCATTGCCATTACGGGCGCCGTGGTGGATGATACCGGCTTCCGGCTCCTCTGTCAGAGGAGCGGCCGGCAAGTCCTTGTTCGGGAAAGCCGGTGGTGTGGTGCGGGGTCGGCCGACGTCCGCCGCATGGGAAGGGCGCCTGGGCCGCGTTTCCCCGCTGCGCGCGAGGAGGAAGCCCATGTTCGTATCGGATATCCTGGCGCACAAGGGCAACCGGGTGGTCGCGGTCACGCCCGAGGAGACACTGGCTTCGGCGATCGCGGTGCTGTCCGCGCGCCGGATTGGCGCCGTCGTGGTTCTGGGCACCGACAAGACGCTGCTCGGCATACTCTCCGAGCGTGACGTCCTGCACGCCGTCGCCAGGCACGCGGCGGACGCGTTGACCCTGCGCGTCGCGGAAGTGATGACCACACCCGTCACGACATGCGATCCGGACCATACCGTCGAGCATGTGATGGAAGTGATGACGAACAGCCGCTTCCGTCACCTGCCGGTCGTGCGCCGTGGGCAATTGCTCGGGATCGTATCCATCGGTGACGTCGTCAAATGGCGGCTCGACGAGGCCCGCCAGGAAACGGAAGTGCTGCGCCAGTACATCGCCACATAACCACCGTCCGCGACGAACGGCGGCCGGCCGTGCCAGGAACAGCGTGATTTTGCGCTTCCCCTTGGGGAGGCGCTGGGCGAGACTGCGCCGGCTCGATTTTTTTCTTTATATTCAGCCAATTGACGTTGATTGAGCAGTCGCTGTTGCGGCCGCGTCGTTGGGTTCGCGTGAAAGCATTGTCAATTGACTGATATAATCCAAGCCCTTATATGTTGGAATCAACGTAGCACTTTAAGAAAACAGCATAAGAAGCGGGATCGGGAATGCTGCGGATCTATCTTCTGGGCGGTTGCCGGGTGGCATTGTCGGACGGTTCCGACGGCACGCCGCGGGCAAAAAAGACCCGGGCGGTGCTTGCCTTCCTGGCGCTGACCCCGGATGCGGCCGCCACGCGCGAGCGCGTCGCGGGGCTGGTCTGGAGCGACCGCCTTGAGGAGCAGGCGCGCGGTTCGCTGCGTCAGGCGATTACCGAACTGCGGGCCCTGTTCCGCGACGGCGATGCCGGCGCGCTGCACATCGACCGCGACGTCATGCGCGTGAATCTCGACCAGGTGTGGATCGATGCGCGCGAGGTCGAGCGCATGGCGGACGGTCCGCTGGACGAGAAGCGGCGGATTCCGGAGCTTTACCGGGGCGACCTGTTGGCTGACCTCTCGGCTATCGGCGGCGCCTTCCAGGACTGGCTTTACGGCGAGCGCGCGTGGCGGCGGGAGCAGGCATTTGGCGGCATGGCCTCGGCGATGCGGGAGCTGATTGCGCTGCGTGACCTGCCGGCCGCCGAAGCCATCGCCCGGCACATGCTGGCGCTGGAACCCTCGCATGAGGAGGCGCATCGCGGGCTGATGGAGGCGTTCGCGCGCGGCGGCGACAAGGCCGCGGCGCTGCGGCAATTCCAGGTGTGCGTGGATGCGCTGAAGCGGACGCTTGATGCCAAGCCCGGCCAGCCCACCATCCACCTCTACGAACGCATCCGCGCCGATCGTCTCGATCAGCCGCTTGCCGACGCGCCCGTATTGCCGGTCGGCGCCGCCCCGACTGCGGCCGAGGCTGTGCAGACCACCGCGGCGGGACCTGCTGCGGGGCTGGATACCAGGCTTGAGACCCTGCCGGTGGCGGTGCTGCCGTTTCGCAACGTCGGCGGCGATCCCGAGCAGGATTATCTGGGCGAGGGCTTCGCCGAAGACATCGTAAGCGGCCTGTCGCGCTTCAAATGGCTGTCCGTCATACCCGGCGCTTCGTCCGGCGCGTTCCGCAACCAGGAGATTGATCCGCGCGAGGTCGGCCGGCGCGTCGGCGTGCGGTATGCCATCGAGGGCACGGTCCGCCGGCAGGGCGGCGTCGTGCGCATCGGCGTCAGGCTGGTGGATTGCGAGGATGCGCGCGCGCTGTGGACGGACCAGCGCACGGTCGAGTTCTCACGCCTGTTCGACGTCCAGGACGAGATCGTTCGCGGCGTTGTGGGTCAGCTCAATCCCAAGATCCTGCAGGCCGAGATCGATCGTGTGCGGCGCCGCCCTCCGGACAACGCCAACGCCTACGATTGTCTGC
The DNA here is from genome assembly GCA_003574685.1 of Rhodospirillaceae bacterium SYSU D60007. Taxonomy (GTDB): domain Bacteria; phylum Pseudomonadota; class Alphaproteobacteria; order Reyranellales; family Reyranellaceae; genus Vineibacter. Next base: position 108,282 of record QOCQ01000007.1, on the reverse strand, counting down.
TGCGCGCCGTGCCGCTGATCTACCAGGCATCGTCGACAGCCTTCCGGACTGCAGGCGAGTTTCTCGACCGTGCCCTGCGCCTCGACCCTGACTACGGGCATGCACACGCCTGGATGGCGTTCTGGCATCTCATGGGCATCGGGCAAGGCTGGCTGACGGACCGCGCCAGGAGCGCCGCCGCGGCCGAGCAGCACGCGCGCGCAGCCATCGAACGCGACCCCGATGATCCGATGGGGCTTTCCTTCGCGGGCCACGTCGAGGCGTTTCTTCGGCGCAACTACGATCTGGCTGAGCATTTCCATGAGCGGTCTTTGTCGGTGAACCCGAATTTCGGCTGGGGCTGGGCGCTGAGCGCTCTCGTTGCCTGCTACCGGGGCCGCCCGCACGATGCCCTGGAGCGGATGGAACGATATCGGACCCTTTCCCCCTTCGATAACTTCCGGTACTTTTGGGAAACGGTCACTGTTATTTCCCTGACCCTTTCCGGCCGATATCAGGATGCCGCTGTGGCGGCCCAGCCTATCCTTCGCGAGCATCCGAATTTCACGGCAATTTATGTGCCGGTTACTGTCAGCCTCGCCTACCTGGGAAAGAGCGAGGAGGCACATAATTTGGCACGTCAGCTATTGTCCTTACATCCCGGATTCTCAATAAAAATGTACGCCGAAACGTCACCGCTTGAACGTCCGGAGGACCGGGAGCGCTATATCGTTGGCTTGCGAATGGCGGGTATTCCAGAGCAATAAACAGTTGAAAAAGTGGATTCAGGCCATTGCAGGAAAGTTTTTCGCAGATCGTTCGCAATAGATTAACGGCGCTTTCGTCGGTTTAAACACATTCTACTCACGTACCACGTCGGGTGGCGTGGATCGAGTTTGGGAGCGGGTCGCCCCGGTTTGCCAGTCGCAAATTGGTCGCTCCAGACACGAGGGTCTATCCTGAGGAGGATGCGGTAATGACTAAGGTTCGTATTGGCATGATGGCGCCGGTATTCGGCAAGTCCAAGGTGAAGCTCGGCATGATGGCGCCGGCGTTCGGTCAGACCAAGGTGAAGCTCGGCATGATGGCGCCGGCGTTTGGCAAGTCCAAGGTGAAGCTCGGCATGATGGCGCCGGCGTTCGGCAAGTCCAAGGTGAAGCTCGGCATGATGGCGCCGGCGTTCGGCAAGTCCAAGGTCCAGCTCGGCATGATGGCGCCGGCGTTTGGCAAGTCCAAGGTCAAGCTCGGCATGATGGCGCCGGCGTTCGGCAAGTCCAAGGTCCAGCTCGGCATGATGGCGCCGGCATTCGGCAAGTCCAAGGTCAAGCTCGGCATGATGGCCCCGGTCTTCGGCAAGTCGAAGATCAAGATGGGTATGATGTCGCCGGCTTTCTAAGGTCACGACGCGAACCATCGGGTTCGGAGAGGCGAGCGCGGTACGAGTGCCGCGCTCGCCTTTCGTCTTTCTTGACTGCCCTTTGCGGCAGATCATCCACTCCCGGTCGAACTTTGTCTATGATTGCAGCGTGAGGCGCCATGCGATTGCGCATGGTGATTTTTTTCATTCGAGCATGCGTTGGTAGACCTATGAGCAAGTCCCCCAAGCCGGACATTCCCAAGCCTCTCATCACGTTCTACCGGATGCTGCCGGATGCGCGGCCGCCGATGCGCGCGGACCAGGCGGCGGGCGGCACGTTCCCGACGCGTGCTTTCCGCTATTGCGAACCCATGCGCACGGCCTCGGCCTTCGGCTGGTATCTTTTCCCGCCGATGGATTTCCAGATCCTGTGGGATGGTCGGGAAACCTTCTGGAGCCACGAGGATGCGGAAGGGCAGTGGCTGCCGCTGCACCAGACTCACTATCCAGGGTTCGATGACTACTTCGATGAGCGCGTGCCGGAGGACTGCCGGGGGTTCGCCTTGCCGTTCCTGGGTGCGCCGAACGAACCGGGTCTGCTGCAGATCTGGAGCGGCTATGTCGCGCGTACGGCCCCGGGCTGGAGCGTGCTGTCACGGCCGCTGGCCAACTTTCCGCGTCCTTCCGGTTATGAAGCCTACGAGGGCATCATCGAGACGGACCGCTGGTTCGGGCCGATCTTCACCAATGTAAGGCTTACCCGAACCGGCACGCCGATCCACATCCGCAGCGAGGTGCCATTGCTGCAGTTGCAGCCATTCCCGCGCTGGCTTTACGCCGACGAGCCGCTGGAAACCTTCGGGCTGGTGGAGAAGCTTGAAGACTTTAAGGACGATGACTGGGACCGCTTCCGCGATACCATCGTCAATCCGATGAACAACGAGAACCGTCCGCGCGGGGAATACGCCGTCAAGGCTCGCAAGCGCCGCAAGCAGGAAGAGTAGCAACTGGGCTCATGGGGTCTCTTGAACCTTCCCCCGGAAAGGTGCCCGAAGGGCGGAAGGGGGATGGTGCAACACGTTCGGTGTCTCGCATTTGACGCCGTGCTCGTGGCGGCATCCCCCTTCCGGCGGTGCGCGCCAACTTCCCCCTCCGGGGGAAGGCTATGAGGGTTATTTCACAACGACGAAGCGCAGGGGGAAGCGGTTGTCGGCTGGCTGGAACAGCGCGATGTTCTTGCGTGCCGCCCAGATCACGGCCTGCTGGTGCAGGGGAACATAGGCGAAGTCCTCGGTATAGATCTTCGTCGCCTCGACGATCATCGCATCGCGCTTTGCCTTGTCCGTTTCCTGCTCGATCCTGTCGATGAGCTGGTCCAGCGCCTTGTTGGAATAACCGCCCATGTTGAAGGCGCCCTTGCCCGTCTGCCTGTCGGGCGTGTGCAGCAGCGCTTCAAAGACGTTGTGCACGTCGTAGGTGATAGAGGGCGACCAGGCCAGCAGGAAAAAGCTCACGTCGCCGGGGCTGTTGTCGGGCTTGCGCACGAGCCTCGCGAAAAACAGGCTGCGGGTTTGCGCCGCCAGGTTCACCTTGATGCCGATTCGGGCAAGCATTGATACGACCGCCTGGCAGATCTTCTCGTCGTTGACGTAGCGATCGTTGGGACAGTCAAGCCGCACCTCAAAGCCGTCGGGATAGCCGGCATCGGCAAGCAGCTTCTTCGCTTCCTCAGGCTTCAGAAGCGGGGGCCGTTTGTTGAGTGCCTCCACATAGCCATTGATACCTGGTGTCACCAGCAGCGCGGCGGGGTATGCGTGGCCGCGCATCACCACCCGTATGATCGCGTTGACATCAATGGAGCGGTAGATGGCTTCGCGGACGCGGCGATCCTTGAACGGGTTGCGGCCTTTAACATTGGATGCGACGAGCTCGTCACGCTCCTGGTCGAAGCCGAGAAAGACGACGCGGATTTCCGGGCCCTCGATCACCTTGATGTTGGGGTCGCGCGCGAGACTTTCCACGTCCTGCGGCGGGACCTCGTAGATCATGTCGATGTCGCCGCTGCGCAGCGCCGCCACACGCGTCGCGGGGTTGGGCACAGGCATGAAGATGACTTCGGTGAGATTGTGCACCTCTTCGTCCCACCAGTGGGGATTGGGGGCGAGCACCGTCTTCTCTCCGGCCTTGCGTTCTCTCAGCATGAAGGGGCCGGTCCCCATCGCATGGCGCGACGCGAAGTTCTCCTCGTTCTTCGTGGCATCGGCGGCCACGGCGGCATTGTTCTTCTCGGCCCATGCCCGGGACATGATCAGGATGTTCGAGGCCCACTTGGAGGCGAGAAGGGGGTCGGGATACTTCGTCTCCACCTCGACGCGCAGGTCATTGACTTTGCGGACCTCCTTCACCGACGTGAAGTAGGACTTCATGTTGGATCCGCCGCTGTTGGCGCGTTCAAGAGAGAACACCACGTCATCGGCCGTGAACGGCGTGCCGTCGTGGAACTTTACGCCGGGGCGCAGATCGAAGAACCACGTGGTTGGAGATGTCTGGCCCCACTTCACGGCCAGAGCCGGCTCCAGACCGAGATTGCGGTCGCGACGGACCAGCGGCTCGTAAATATTCTCCATGAAGGCCAGCAGGAACGTCTCGTTGCGGTAATAGGGGTCCATGGAGCTGACGTCGCCGGCATTGGCCCACTTGAAGGTCTTGCCATAAGCGCCCGACATGGCGCCCGCAGCTAGCATCAGTGTTGCCGCCGCGGCCAAAGCCCAGCGCCGCAGATCGCCCTTCATGTGCACGCTCCATCCACTTGCCATTCTAGCATGCACCTTTCGCTGATGCGTGCAAGCCATTGAAGCCCAAGAACAATGGACCTCGCCGCGCTAAGGAAGCACGAACGGCCGACACTACGGTTTCATGCCTCTGGAGTGACGGCGCACCTGCCTCTATGTTGCGCTGCACGCGGACGAACCTGACCAGGAGAGAGGACATGGCCGGCCACAAGAAGAAGAAAAAGGGGACGGGGGCCACGGCGCGCAAGCTGCACCCCAATCCGAGCTTCGACAAGGCGCTGCTGCCGAGCCGGCATACGACGGTCGGCCCCGAGCGCGCGCCGCACCGCTCCTACCTCTACGCGATGGGACTGACGGAGCAGCAGATCAACCAGCCGCTGGTCGGGGTGGCGACCTGCTGGAACGAGGCCGCGCCCTGCAATATCGCCCTCGCCCGCCAGGCCCAGGCCGTGAAGAAGGGCGTCGATGCCTCGGGCGGCACGCCGCGCGAATTCACGACGATCACCGTCACCGACGGGATCGCGATGGGCCACCAGGGCATGAAGTCGTCGCTGGCCAGCCGCGACCTGATCGCCGACTCCGTCGAGCTCACCATGCGCGGCCACTGCTACGATGCCATGGTGACGCTGGCGGGCTGCGACAAGTCCCTGCCGGGCATGATGATGGCCATGCTGCGGCTTAACGTGCCTTCGGTGTTCATGTATGGCGGTTCGATCCTGCCCGGGAAGTTCCGCGGCAAGGACGTGACGGTGGTCGATATCTTCGAAGGTGTCGGCATGCATGCCGCCGGCAAGTTCACCGATGCCGATCTGCACGAGCTGGAATGCGCGGCTTGCCCGTCAGCCGGCTCCTGTGGCGGGCAGTACACGGCCAATACGATGGCCTGCGTGTCGGAGGCGATCGGCCTTGCGCTGCCGGGCTCGGCCGGCGCGCCGGCACCCTACGAGACGCGCGATGAATATGCCCGGGCCTCGGGTGAGGCCGTGATGAATCTGATCCGGCTGGGTATCCGGCCGCGCGACATCGCCACGCGCGAGGCTTTCGAGAATGCCGCCACAGTGGTGGCGGCGACCGGCGGATCGACCAACGCGGCGCTGCATCTGCCGGCCATGGCGCACGAGTGCGGTATCAAGTTCGATCTGCACGACGTGGCCCGCATCTTCAGGAAGACGCCGTACATCGCCGACCTGAAGCCGGGCGGGAAGTACGTCGCACTCGACATGTACCGGATCGGCGGCATTCCGGTAGTGATCAAGGAGCTGCTCGACAACGGCCTGCTGCACGGCGACTGCATCACCGTAACGGGCAAGACGCTGGCCGAGAATCACCGGGACGTGGCGTTCCCCGAGGACCAGGACGTCGTCTACCGCGTGAAGAACTGCATCACACCCACTGGCGGCGTGGTCGGGCTGAAGGGCAATCTCGCGCCGGACGGCGCCATCGTGAAGGTCGCCGGCATGAAGAAGCTGACGTTCCGGGGTCCCGCGCGCTGCTTCGACAGCGAGGAGGCGGCATTCGAGGCGGTGGTGAAGGGCAAGTTCAAGAAGGGCGATGTGCTCGTCATCCGCTATGAGGGTCCGCGGGGCGGACCCGGCATGCGCGAGATGCTTTCGACGACGGCGGCGCTTTACGGGCAGGGCGTGGGCGAGGACGTGGCGCTGATCACCGATGGCCGCTTCTCGGGCGGCACGCGCGGCTTCTGCATCGGCCATATCGGACCGGAGGCAGCCGTGGGTGGACCGATCGGCCTGCTGAAGAACGGCGATATCATCACGATCGACGCCACCCGCGGCCGGCTCGATGTCGAGCTGTCGGACAAGGAGCTGAAGGCGCGCGCCAAAAGCTGGAAGCCGCGCAAGAACGGCTACACGGCGGGCGCGCTGTGGAAGTATGCCCAGCTCGTCGGCCCTGCCGTCAGCGGCGCCGTCACCCATCCCGGCGGCAAGAAGGAGAGCCACGTCTTCGCCGACATCTGAGCCCCACCAAGGCACGGCGTCAAAGTGGCCTTCATGGTGAGCCTGTCGAACCATGAAGGCGTCGCACGGCAGCGTAGGCTGCTTCATGGTTCGACCAGGTGGATGCGAAGCATCCACCTGTGCTCACCATGAAGCGTTCTCTGACACCAAAGGTTGGACCAGCTTTCAACCCGCAGGCGCAGCGTCCAGCTCCATCCATACCGGCACGTGGTCGGAGGGCTCGGGCCGGCCGCGCTCGGCCTTGTCGATGCCGCAGGCCTTCAGGCGATCGGCGGCCTGCGGCGACAGCAGAAGATGGTCGATGCGCAGGCCGTTGTTCCTCTGCCAGGCGCCGGCCTGGTAGTCCCAGAAGCTGTAGGCCTTCGCGTCGGGATGCAGGGCGCGAAACGCATCCGTGTAGCCGAGGTAGAGGATCGTCCGCAGGGCCTTGCGCGACTCCGGCCGGCACAGGGCATCGTTGGCCCATGCGACCGGATCGTAGACGTCCATGTCGGTAGGGCAGACGTTGTAGTCGCCGCCCAGCACCACCATCTCCTCGGCTTCAAACAGCTCGCGTGCGCGCTGCTGCAACCGCTCCATGAAAGCCAGCTTGTAGGGGAATTTCTCGCTCTGGACGGGATTGCCGTTGGGCAGGTAGATCGAGGCCACGTTCAGCGGTCCGGCCGAGGTGGCGAAGCGCGCCTCGACATAGCGCGCCTGGACGTCCCCGTGATCGCCGGGCAGCGTGCGGTGCACCAGCTCCGGCGGCGTACGCGAGACGATCGCCACGCCGTTGAAGCCCTTCTGGCCGACGATGGTGCAGCAATAGCCGGCGGCCTCGATCTCCAGCCGTGGGAACTGCTCGTCCTGGCACTTGATTTCCTGGAGCAGCAGCACGTCGGGTGCGGCGTGCCGGAGCCACTCGACCAGGTTGCCGGTGCGCCGGCGTATGGAGTTGATGTTCCAGGTGGCGATCTTCATGGCCCGCATCATGCTGTATCATTGCGGCGTAGCAAGGGAGTATCCCGTGGCCGAAGAGCGTTTGTTCTTCAAGTCCGAAATCTTCGAGGGCGGCCGCCGCCGGCAGCGCCCGCCGCGGCCGGGCAAGAGCTGGGTCGAACCGTCGCGCAGCCTGCCGGTGTTCGCCGAGTGCGACGTGCTCGTCGTGGGTGGCGGGCCGGCGGGCACCGCGGCTGCGGTAAGCGCGGCCCGGCTGGGCGCCGACGTGATCCTGCTGGAGCGTTACAACCATCTCGGCGGGCTCTCCACCGGCGGGCTGGTGTTCTGGATCGACCGCATGACCGACTGGGACGGGAAGCCGGTGATCCGCGGCTTTGCCGAGGAGCTCTTCGCCCGATTGCCCGCGGACTATGTCTGCGGTCCCGCACGCGCCGACTGGGGTACGCGCGATGCGGCCACCGCCGCCTACTGGTCGCTGCGTGCGGCAGCGTTCCACGGCATCGTGACCTGGTCGCCGATGGTCTGCCCGGAACTGCTGAAGCTCGCCTCGCTGGACATGGTCGAGGAGGCCGGCGCACGCCTGGTGCTGCACGGCTGGGCCTCGGTGCCCATCGTCGAGGATGGGGCCGTGAGGGGCGTGGTTTTCGAGAGCAAGGAAGGCCGGCAGGCGATCTTCGCGCGCGTCACGGTCGATGCCACGGGCGACGGCGACATCTTCCATCGTGCCGGCGTGCCCTCGGAAAGCGACATCGAGAAGAACGACATCCATCATTGCATGAACACGGCCTGGATCTGGGCAGGCGTCGACATGAAGCAGTGGATGGCATTCCGCACCGGCGACCCGCAGGGCTTCAGCGCCTTCATGGCCATGGGTCGCGAGAAGGTGGGGCATTTCGAGCGGCCCTTCACCTCGTGGCGCGACGACGTGGCGCTGTTCATGGGGCCGCGCCAGTCGGGCTTCGATGCGCTCAGCGTCGATGATTTGACCGAGGTGGAGGTGCTCTGCCGTCGCCTGATGTGGCGCCACCTCGAGGTGTTCCGCGAGCATGCGCCGGGGTTCGCCAATGCCTGGCCCGTGCAGAGCGCACCGCAGATGGGAGTCCGCCACACGCGCCGGCTGGTCGGGGTGGAAAAGATCAACCGCGCCCAATGGGACGACGGCACGCCGCTTGCCAGCGAGGTCGGCGTGAGCCCGTCACTGTCGCCCAAATTCCCCAACATATCCGTGCCCTATGGCGCGCTGCTTCCCCGCGAGCTCGAGGGGCTGCTGGCGCCGGGCCGCCACGTCTCGTGCGATGCTACCTCGCATTCGTTCATGCGTGAGATTCCGCAATGCTGGCTGACAGGCCATGCTGCGGGCGTCGCCGCCGGGCTGGCTGCCGATCGGGGCATACAGCCGCGGGCGCTGGATATTCGCGACGTCCAGGCGGCTCTGTTGAAGCAGGGTGCGTGGCTGCGGCCCGCGGCGCCGGCGGCAGACGCGAGGGATCGGACGGTCGAACCGTCGGCCGCTAGACGCTGAAGGAGTTGCCGCAGCCGCAGGAGCTGCTGGCGTTGGGGTTCCGGATCTGGAACGAGGCGCCGACCATCTCGGTGACGTAGTCGATCTCGCTGCCGCGCAGCAGCTCCAGCGAGGCGCTGTCGATCAGCACCCGGGCGCCATTCTTCTCGATGACGACGTCGTCCTCGCCGATCCGGGTATCGAAATCGAAGACGTACTGGAAGCCCGAGCAGCCCCCGCCATTCACCGCAACGCGCAGCTTGGCGTCAGCAGACTCGCGGGACAGGAGGGCGGCGATGCGCTTGACCGCGCTCTCGCTCAACGTGACCTGTACCTCCGCCGGGGAAGAAACGGCCGTATCCGGCATGATCAGCTACCTGGACCTGTTCGGTCGCACCTGACGAAATTCCACTCCTAATGTGGTGTTGCCGGCGTTCCTGTCAACAAGATGGGCCATCTCCAGGGCGCGTCTGCGAAAACCCTGGCTCCCGGCGTGCCCGAACCATAGAGTCGCTGCTGCTTATCCATAGCTCGCATAGGGTCTTGCCCTGATGTCCGACACCGTCGCGCCGGCTCCGTCATCGCCACTGCCGCTGTTCTACAGCCGTCCGGTGCCTGTCGATGCCAGCCGGCACAAGACCAAGTTCCTGCGCGACAATCCAGGCTATGGCTTCTCGGCGCGTACCAATTCCGTGCCGGTCAGCGGCGCGGAGTTCGTCATGACCCAGCGCCATTACCCGATCGTGTTTTCCGGCCGGGACAAGATGCTTCCCGTTGCGGTGGTGGGACTGCGTCCGGATGAGAACATTTGCGTGGATGCCGAGGGAAAATGGCTGCCGCACGCCTACATACCGGCCTACGTCCGGCGCTATCCCTTCGTTTTCATCGAGGCTGCAGGCGGGCAGCTCGTCCTGGGAATCGATGAGGGCGGCGGCATTGTCGTGGATGATGGCAAGCTGCCGTTGTTCGACGCCGCCGGCAAGCCAAGCCAGGTGGTGAACAGCGCCCTGCAGTTCTGTGCCGCCTACCAGGGCAACCACAAGGCGACCGCCGAGTATGTCGAGGCGCTGAAGGAGGCCGATCTGCTTGTCGATCACCAGGCCCAGGCGACCATTGCCGGCACGGAACGCCTGTCGCTGGCCGGCTTCCGGGTGGTCGATGAGACACGCTTCAACAAGCTGCCCGCCGCCACTTTGGAGACGTGGCGCAACAAGGGCTGGCTGGCCTGGACCTACGCCCACCTGATGTCGTTCGCCTGCTGGAACATGCTGGCGCGCCTCGCGGCCGAGCGGAAAAAGGCGCCCTGAAGGGGTTACGCCTTCCTCCGTTCCCGCGCGCGCACCCGCTCGCGATGCAGGATGTAGAGGCCGGAGCCGATGATCAGCGGCAGGCCGACCCATAGCCACGGCGTCGGCACTTCGCGCCAGAACAGCCAGCCATAGGCCAGCGCAAAGACGATCGCGACGTAGTCGAACGGCGCCAGGACCGCCGCCGGGGCCAGCCGCCAGGCCCGCGTCACGAGGATCTGGCCCAGCCCGCCGGTCAGGCCCACCGCGACCAGCCAGAGCCAGTCGATGGTGTTCGGCCAGATCCACAGCACGCCCATCGGCTGCCCGGCCAGCTCGTTGGCGAGGATCAGCAGCCCGCTGAAGCCAACGGAGGCGATCGAATAGAACATGATGGTGGCCTGGTCACTGTCGGTCCGGCTCAGCCGCCGCACGCAGATCATCGACAGGGCGTAGCAGAAGGTGACCGCCAGGACCGCCAGCGACAGCGGATGAAAGCTGGCCGAGCCGGGCTGCACGATGATCAGGACGCCCGCGAAGCCCACGGCAACCGCTGTCCACCGGCGCCAGCCCACACGCTCTCCCAGCAAAGGAACGCCCAGCGCCGTCATGAACAGAGGTGCGGCGAAGGAGATGGCGTAGAGCTCCGCCAGCGGCATCAGCGGAAAGAGGTAGAAGAACCCGAACAAGGACAGGAACGACACGGCGACCCGCCCGAGCTGGAGCAAAGGTTGCCGGGTCCGCAAGGTCGTCCAGCCGCCGGCGACCCGGATCAGCCACAACAGCGGCACCATGCCGATCAGGGTGCGGAAGAACATGAGCTGCAGTGTCGGGTAATGCGCGCCCAGCTCCTTCACCATGGCGTCCATGGTCGAGAGCAGGGCGATGGCGGCGATCTTGCTGTAGATACCGCCGACCGGATCGCTCGCGGCGGTGGAGGGACCGAGACTGGACATGGCGCGCGGGCATAGCACTCGCAGAGATGCAAGTCATGGGTAGAGCCCTGTTGGACGCATTCTGCGGCGCAAGGCTATGCTGGCGGACTTCGTACGAGGGTGGTCAGAGTGGTAATGGAATCTCGGGAGATCGACGCGCGGCTGTCTGCCATCGAAGCGGTGGTGTGCCGCGAGGTGGGCCGTGGTGCGGCGCCGCTCATGGCGGCAACGCACGGGCACCTGGCGAACGCAGCACGGTCGATTGCCGCCGTCGAGCGGCCATCCATCGGGATCATCACCGGCTTCTTCGTGCCGACGCTTCAGCCGCCAATGGCAGAGACCGACGGACCGCCGGGTGCTGCCCATATGGCCGCCGCCTTCGCGGCCTGCGGCTGGCCTGTGCGGCTGGCTACGGACCGGCCTTGCGCAAGCGCGGTCCGCGCAGCGCTGGACGGCGCCGGCGTACGCGCTCACCCGCTGATTGCGCTGGACGTGGCGGAGACCGGCGAGGGGCAGGGGCAGTCGGTTGCGGCGTTGGCCGAGGTATGGCGGCAGGCCGGGATTACACATGCCATCGCCATTGAACGCTGCGGGCGGGCACGGGATGGCCGCAACTACACCATGCGGGGCATCGACGTGTCGTCAACGGCGGCACCGCTGGATGACCTGTTCACCGCGGGGCCATGGACGCGTATCGCTATCGGCGACGGCGGCAACGAGATCGGCATGGGGAGCCTGCCCTTCGAGCTGATCGCCGCTTCGGTGCCCAACGGTGCGAAGATCGCCTGCGTGACGTCGGCCGATCACCTCGTGGTCTGTGGCGTCTCCAACTGGGGGGCCTGGGGGCTGCTGGCGGCACTGTCGGCGCTGCGGCCGCATCTCGCCGGACATTTGCTGGCCACGCTGACGCCTGCGACCGACCTGCGCATCCTCGAAACGCTGGTGCGCGATGGCCCGTCGGCCGATCCCGTCGCGGGCGTACGCGGGGCGTCGGTGGATGGCTTTGCGCATGCTGTGCATGCCGAGGTGATCCGGGCCGTTCTGTCCGCTGCACAAGCAGATGGCGTGCCCTGACCGTCCCAGCCTTGCCAAAAGCGCGCTCGTCATCATTGATGGCGTCTGCTAACGGCTCAGCCACACGATTTTGGTGGAACGCCCATGGCTGCTACTCCCATTCCCGGCGATCATCCCTACTCCCGCACGCATCCGGAAATCCGTGACGCCGTCGCCCAGCTCTGCAGCAAGTTCGACGGCGCCTACTGGCGGGAGCTGGATCGCCAGCGTGCCTATCCCACGGCTTTCGTGAAGGCGCTCACGGAGGCAGGCTGGCTGTCGATCCTGATCCCGGAAGCCTATGGCGGTGCCGGGCTGGGTATCTCCGCCGCGGCGGCGGTGCTGGAGGAAATCCACGCCGCTGGCTGCAACGCCGCGGCCTGCCATGCGCAGATGTACACCATGGGCACGGTGCTGCGGCACGGCAACGCCGATCAGAAGCAGCGATACCTGCCGAAGATCGCGTCGGGCGAGCTGCGTCTGCAGGCATTCGGCGTCACCGAGCCCAGCAGTGGCACGGATACCCTCAGCCTGCGCACCACAGCCGTGAAGAAGGACAACAGCCGTTACGTCGTGAATGGCCAGAAAATCTGGACCAGCCGCGCCGAGCATTCGGACCTGATGCTGCTGCTGGCGCGCACCACGCCGCGCGAGCAGGTGAAGAAGCGCACCGACGGCCTCTCCGTCTTCCTCGTCGACATGCGCCAGGCGCTGGGCAAAGGGCTCACGATCCGGCCCATCCGTACCATGATGAACCACAACAGCACCGAAGTGTTCTTCGACAACATGGAGGTGCCGGCGGACAACCTGGTGGGCGAGGAGGGGCAAGGCTTCCGCTATATCCTCTCGGGCATGAATGCCGAGCGCATCCTGATCGCTGCCGAGTGCCTGGGTGACGGCCGCTGGTTCATCGACAAGGCGACCAACTATGCCCGCGAGCGCAACCTGTTTGGCCGCCCGATCGGCCAGAATCAGGGCGTGCAGTATCCCATCGCACGTGCCTACGTGGCCTTGCAGGCGGCCGAGCTGATGGTGCGCAAGGCAGCGAGCCTTTACGAAAGCGGCATCAATTGCGGCGAGGAGGCGAATGTCGCCAAGCTGCTGGCGTCGGAAGCCGCGTGGCAGGCAGCCGACATGTGCGTGCAGACGCATGGCGGCTTCGGGTTTGCCGAGGAGTTCGACATCGAGCGGAAGTTCCGCGAGACGCGGCTCTACACGGTGGCGCCCATCTCGACCAACATGGTGCTCAACTTCGTCGCCGAGCACGTGCTGGAGCTGCCACGCTCGTATTGAGGCTCCTCACTCCCGCTCATCGGGTAGTGCCTATGGCGGCACCATTGTCTACTTTCCAGACTGATAGTCTGTTCCAGTGCGAGCAGGGACGAGAAACCTGCGCATATGGGGGCGACCCAATGAACATTCCATTGATAGACCAGATCAAGATACAGGCCCAGGTGCTGGTTCCACTCGTCAAGGCGCTGCAAGCGGAGCTTGGCGAGGAGCGAGCAAACAGTATCGTCCGCAAGGCGCTCGGCGATCTCTACCGTCAGTACGGGAAGAAGTGGTGGCGGACGCAGAGCGGCTCCAGTTTTGCGGAGAAGATGGCGTCATCTTTCGAGCGGTTCGCGGAAAGTGATGCCCTCGACTACCAGGTTATCAAACAGTCGCCGGACGCCTTCGACGTGAACGTCACCGGCTGTCGCTATGCACAGTTCTTCAACAAGATCGGGGCGCCTGAGCTGGGTTTTCTGCTGGTGTGTACGGCTGACTTCACGATGGCCGAAGGTTTCGGCGCCGGCGTCCAGCTCGCCCGCACGCAGACCATCATGCAGGGCGCCAGCCACTGTGACTTCCGCTACCGCCTGAAGGCGTCCGACCCATAGCACAATCGGGTGGCTTCACGACGTTGGGGCTTTCTTGCGTCTGCTGGTTTGGGCGGCCTTCCGTGGCGGTCCGATCAGCTTGTCGACCAGCTCCTTCAGGGCGGCGCGGCCCAGGCGTGAAGCTTTCGCGGGATCGGAGGCGCGGGCGATGACCAGCGCCGTTTCCAGCAGCGCGGCCAGCAGGATGTGGGCGTAGACTTCGACCAGCTCGGGCCGCAGGCGGCCGTCGGCGGCGGCCGCCTTGAGCGAGGATTTCAGCAGGCCGAAGCCGAAACGCGCATCGATGTCGCGCCATTTCTGCCAGCCAAGCACGGCCGGTGCGTCGGTCAGCACGATCTGCCGGATGGCGGGCTCGCGGCTGAGGTCGAGGAAGGCTTCGGCACCGACCCGCATGGCTTCCACCCGGTCGGCGATGGCGCGCGAGGCCTCGACGGTGGCTTGCGCAATACGCGCCTCAATCGCCTCGAACACGGCCTCGAACAGGGCTTCCTTGCTGTCGAAGTGGTGATAGAGCGCACCGCGGCTGATCCCGGATTTTTCCAGCACGGTCTCGATCGATGTTGCTTCATAGCCGCGGGTCGCGAACAGCTCCGTGGCGGTGCGGATGATGGCGGCGCGTGTCGCCTCGCCCCTCGCCTGCTTCCTTTCCACCATTCTCCACGGCTCCTGGCACTTGACAGACCGACAGTCGGTTTTTAAGAATCCGACTGTCAGTCTGGAACGCACAAGTCAATGCACGTTAGCCGCGGCACTGTCCAGACGTGCCGTGAAGTGGAGGACGTCATGCCGGCAGCCCCAGCCATGCAGCGCAACGATGCGGCCTCGGATCTCGACGCCCTGCTTGCGCTCAACCGCGACTATATCGCCTCGGTCCAGAACTCGGACGTGCGGCGCTTCGAGGAAATCCTTGGCGATGATTTCCTCTGCTCCAATCCCGACGGATCGCTGGTGGATCGCGCGGCGTTCCTGAATCAGACGGCACGGCCCGTCACGATCTCGAATATCCAGGCATTAGACGTAAATATTCGTCTTATGGGCGACTTCGCGATCATTCATGCGCGGACAACGTACACCTTGCCCGACGGCAGGCAGGGTGCGGGCCGATACACGGATATCTGGGCGCGACGGGAAGGGCGGTGGCTTGCCGTTGCGGCACACGTCACGCGCTGCTGAGCCGTTCAGCCGAACATGGCGTCCGTGATCTGGCGCAGGAAGCCGGGAACGAGGCCGGCCGCCTCGCTGTAGAAGAGCAACAGCAGCGCCGTCCAGAGAACGGTGACGAGGCTGGCCATCCAGCCTGCCAGCGCCATCAGGCCGTCCCGCTCAAGCAGGGCGAGCGCAAAGAACATCACCGCCCAGGCCGGTGCGAAATTGTCGAAGGGAATTGGCAGCGCCAGGATCAGCGCATTCGCCAGCATCGCAAGGGACAACCAGACGCCGGCAGCTCCGGTCGTCCAGCCCCCCAGGCGCGGGTGAATGGCGCGCTCCAGCCGGAGAATCCAGGGCCGGGTCCGCTCCAGCAAATCCTGCAGCCGGCCTCGCTCTACGGATTTTTCGCCGATGAAGGCCGGTAGGTTCGGCGCATCATAGCCCATCAGCATCTGCGCGACCAGGAAGACAATGGGCACGCCGGTGATGGTCGACAGCCAGGGGATGCCGCTGGGTATGCAGTTGGGCGCATCGAAGGCAATGACGAGCAGCGGGTAGGCGCGGCCCTTCATGTCGTCCAGCAGCTGGGCGAGCGATACCTGCGCATCGCGCGGACCAGCGAAGAGCTGGGCCAGCAGATCAGCGAGCGAGTCCCGGTCGTTGCCAGGGCTGACATTGCCCGTCGACATCGCGCCAATCGCTCCCACGCGCGCAAGCGGACGATCGCAGCCTACTCGACCAGCGCCACTTCACCGACCAGCGGCAGGTGGTCGGAGGCCCATTTGGCCGGCGCCTCGCGGTAGCGCGCCAGGCGCACCAGCCGGTCGTTCGGGATGGTCCACACGCGGTCGAGCGACATGATCGGCTGAAATGACGGGAAGGTGCGGATACGGGGCAGGACAGCGGGAGCGCCCACCGTGCGCAAACGCCGCCGCTCGGCGCCGAAAATGTTGAAGTCGCCCAGCAGCACGGTGATTTCTTCCCGGTGATGCTTCAGGGCGCTGGCCAGGCGTAACAACTGCTCGGCGCGCTCTCGCCGGAACAGGCCGAGATGCGCCGCGATGATCCGCACGCGCCGGCCCCGCAGGTTCACCGTGCAGTCGATCGCGCCGCGCTCCTCGAACGGCGCAACGCTCAGGTCAAGCAGCCGCCGCTCCAGGATCGTGCCGCGCACGAAAATGGCATTGCCGAACTTGTAGCGGGTGCGCCGGAACGTGGTGCCGAACACCGCCGCCATCGGTTTCAGGCTCTCCTGGAACAGGTGGAACTGATCATCATCGGCGGAATAGGCTCGCAATTCCTGCAGGGCGACGATGTCGGCACCGATACGCCGGACAATGTCGAGAATCCGGTGCGGGTCGTACTTGCGGTCGGCGCCGATGCACGAATGGACGTTGTAGGTCATCACGCGACAGATGGCCGCAGCCGGCGTACGGGTGGCGAGGCGTTCGCTGACGACCTCGTCCACGGGCCGCGAGCCATCAGCCTCCAGGAGGCCGGCCTCGCGCAGGACCAGTTGCTCCTCCCCGCGCACTACAGCACCGGCGCCAGCAGGCGGGCGCCCTGCACGGCGGCCCTGAAAAGGATCGAGCGCGAAGTCAGCAGTTCGGCGCCGACCGGGCGGCAGGCCTGGAAGTCACGCACCAGCATGTCTGCCACCTCCGTGGCAAAACGTGAATCATAGAAGGCCAGTGTAATCTCGAAATTGAGCGAGAACGAGCGGTTGTCCAGATTGGCCGTACCCACCGTGGTCAGGCAATCGTCGAAGACACATACCTTCTGATGCATGACCCCGGCTTCGTAAAGATAGACCTTGACGCCGGCCTCCGTAACGTCCGGCAGGTACGACAGGGTGGCCATCCAGGTCGTCCGGTGGTCCGGTTTGCCCGGAATCATCACGCGCACATCCACGCCGCGCAGGGCAGCAAGCTGAAGAGCCGCCTGGATGTGCGCATCGGGCACGAAGTACGGATTGGCGATCCATACGCGCTTGCGGGCGCTGTTGATCATCTGGCCGAAGGCGAGCGCGCACGTGTCCAGCGTGTCGTCCGGCCCGGTCGGCAACACCAGCACCGGGATGCCGTCCGGGCTCGCGTGGTAGGCCCGCCAGTCAAGCTCCAGCACCTGGCCCGTGGCCCAGTGCCAGTCCTCAAGGAAGCTGAGCTGGCAGCCCTGGACCGCAGGACCGGCCACCCGCACATGGGTATCTCGCCATGGAGTCAGCGTCGGGTGCCGCCCAAGATACTCGTCCCCGACATTGAGGCCGCCGATCCATGCGGTGCGCCCGTCGGCAACCACGATCTTGCGGTGATTGCGGTAGTTGATGCGCGAACGGCGCGTGTACCAGCTCTTGGATTCGTTGAAAGCACTGACCGCAATGCCGTGGCTGCGCATATCGGCGAAGAAGCTGGCCGGCGTGCCTTCGGATCCGATCTCGTCATAGAGCACGAATACCCTGACGCCGGCCTGTGCCCGTTTGACGAGGGCCTCGCGCAGCGCGTTTCCGATCCGGTCGGCATTGATGGTGTAGAACTGGACCAGCAGGTACTGCCGGGCCTCTGCCATGCCGGCGAAGATCGAATCGAAGGTTTCGTCGCCATCGATCAGCAGCTTTGCCTCGTTGCCCCGCGTGAACGGCAGTTCCGCGAGACGCTCCAGTGCCAGAAGTTCCGGCGGTGCAGCCTCAGGATCCAGCGCCCGCTCCGAATCGCGCGGCGGCCGTACGGCGCGGACCAGGTCATTGAGCTTTCCGTCGCGCGTGCGCCGTGCGCGCACGTATCCTTCGAACTTGCCGTGACCGAAGACGGCATAGAGCGGCAGCGCAAGATAGGGCACGAGAACCAGCGAAATAATCCAGGCCACCGTGCCCTCCGCGGTGCGCCCGAACATCAGGGCGCGCAAGGCCACGGCGAGGCCGGCCATGTGCAACAGGCCCAGCACGAGGAGCATCCATGCCATGGGGGAGTTCATTCTGTACGGCCTTCGCTGGCGACCATACAGAACCGGGCAGCCGCCGTCTTGTCGAGATCAGGGTTGCGCAACACGGCGAAAAACGCGCGAGCGGCCGCCATGTTCCAGCCGGCTGGCGAAACCGCGCGCCTTTGCGGAGATGGCGGCCATTGGCTATCAATGCCGGTATCTGTGGAATCGGGAGACCATCATGCGGGCGATGATCAGCGAGAAGGCCGGCGGACCGGAAAGCCTGGTGCTGAAGGACCTGCCGTCGGCGCCGGTAGGCAAGGGTCAGGTTCGGGTCGCCGTGCATGCCGCCGGCGTAAACTTCCCTGACACCCTCATCATCGCCGACAAATACCAGTTCAAGCCGCCCCGGCCTTTCGCGCCGGGCCACGAGGTGGGCGGCGTGGTTGTGGAGGTCGGGGAAGGCGTGACGGCCTACAAGCCCGGCGACCGGGTCATCGGCATGATCGGCCATGGCGGGTATGCCGACGAGGCGGTGATCGACCAGGCCAACCTGCTGCCCATGCCCGAGAACATGTCCTTTGAGGAAGGGGCAGCGTTCACCATGACCTACGGCACCAGCTACTACGCGCTGAAGCAGCGAGCGGAGCTGAAGCCGGGCGAAACGTTGCTGGTGCTGGGCGCGGCAGGCGGCGTCGGACTCACCGCCGTCGAGCTTGGTGCCCTGATGGGCGCGAAGGTCATTGCCGCGGTGGGCTCCGACGAGAAGATGGAGATCTGCCGCAAGTACGGCGCCACCATGTTTGTGAACTATACGAAGGAGAAGCTGCGCGACAAGGTCAAGGAGTTGACCGGTGGCAATGGCGCGGACGTCATCTACGATCCGGTGGGCGGCGATGCGTTCGACGAAGCGATTCGCTGCATCGCGTGGTACGGCCGCCTGCTGGTGATTGGCTTCGCCTCGGGCCGCATTCCCTCGTTGCCGGCCAACCTTGCCCTGCTCAAAAGTTGCGATGTGCGTGGTGTTTTCTACGGCGCCTGGCGCGGCCGCGAACCGGCCGAAGCGCGCAAGAATTTCGACGAGATGTTTGCCTGGGTGCGGCAGGGCAAAATCAAGCCGCACATCTCCATGCGCTTTCCCTTGGAAAAGGCACCGGAGGCGATGAATGCCCTGCTGTCGCGCAAGGCCACCGGCAAGGTCGTGATCACGACCAGGTAACCGTGGCAGCCAACGACCGGCCGGAGGAGCGTCATGCAGAGACTTGCGGGCAAGATCGCCATCGTCACGGGGGCCGCGTCGGGCATCGGGGCCGCCAGCGCCCAGTTGTTCGCGGAGGAGGGCGCGCGCGTGCTGGCCGTCGATCGTGCCGGTTCGGCAATCGACTCGGTGCACGCCGGGCGGGAGGCGATCGTGCCGCTCGCGCGGGACGTCACGGATGCCGAAGCGCCCGCGGACATCATCGGGACGGCCATCCAGCGATTTGGCGCACTCGACATCCTGTTCAACAATGCAGGAGTGAGCGCCAATGCGCTGGCCGAGGTGATGACCGACGCGCAATGGTCGCGCACGCTCGATGTGAATGTCACCGCCGTCTTCCGCATGTGCCGGCAGGCCATCCCGGCCTTGCGCGAGCGCGCCAGCAAGGTGGGCCGCGCCCGCATCATCAACACGGCGTCGGTGATGGCGTTCGATACCGACTACGGGCTTGCCGCCTACTGTGCCTCGAAAGCGGGCGTCGCCGGACTGACCCACACGCTGGCCCTTGAGCTCGGCAAGTTCAACATTACCGCGAACTATATTTGCCCCGGTGCGATCCAGACGGGCATGACGGCCGCCAGCTTCGCCAACGCCGACATTGCGGCGATCTGGGCGAAGAAAGCCGCGCTGCGGCGGCTCGGCAAGCCGATCGACATCGCCCGGGCGGCACTGCTGCTGGCCAGCGACGAGGCCGATTTCATTACCGGCCACGGGCTGGTTGCCGACGGAGGCCTCACGCTCAGGACCTGAACGGGCGTAGACTGCCCGGCGATGAGCGACGCGGCCGGCAATCTCGATCCAGCCTTCTGGGAACGCGCCCGGCGGCATCTGATTCGCTATGCCGGCGGCACGGATTTCCCGCGCCTGATCGTCGAGCGTGCCGAAGGCAGCTTCATGATCGATGCCGCGGGCCGGAAGATCCTCGACTTTGCCTCCGGCCAGATGAGCGCGATCCTGGGCCACAGCCACCCCGAGATCGTCGACACCGTGCGCTGGTATATCGGCGAGCTTGATCACCTCTACAGCACCATCCTGTCGCGGCCCGTCGTCGACCTGGCGGCACTGCTGGCGAAACTGGCGCCAGGCCTGCTGGAGCGTGCTTTGTTCCTGAGCACTGGCGGCGAGTCGAACGAAGCGGCCATCCGCATGGCCAGGCTGGCCACCGGCGGCTTCGAGATCGTGGCGCTGAGCCGCTCATGGCACGGCGTCACCGGGGCAGCGGCTTCCGCCACCTATTCGTCGGGCCGGCGCGGTTACGGACCGGCGCAGGCCGGCTCGATGGTGCTGCCGGCGCCCGACTCCTATCGGTCCCGCTTCAGATCGGGGGACACTTACGACTGGAAAGGCGAGCTCGATTATGGCTTCGAGCTGGTCGATCGTCAGTCGACCGGCAATCTCGCGGCATGCATCGCCGAGCCGATCCTCAGCTCGGGCGGCGTGCTGGAGCCGCCGGAGGGGTATCTGGCGGCGCTGGCCGCGAAATGCCGGGAACGCGGCATGCTGCTGATCCTCGACGAGGCACAGACGGGGCTGGGCCGCACAGGCACGCTGTTCGCGTGCGAACGCGACGGGGTGGTGCCCGAGTTCCTGACGCTCTCCAAGACGCTGGGTGCCGGCATTCCGCTGTCGGCGGTATTGACGACCGCCGAGCTGGAGGAGCGCTGTCACGAGCGGGGATTCCTGTTCTACACGACGCATGTTTCGGACCCGCTGCCTGCCGCCGTGGGCCTGAAGGTGCTGGAGGTCATCCTCCGCGACCGCCTGGTCGAACGCGCGCGCATTGCCGGCCAGCGTCTGCGCGAGGGCCTGCTGGCTCTTCAGCAGCGCTACGAATGCATCGGGGACGTGCGCGGCCGCGGGCTGCTCGTGGGGCTTGACCTTGTCGAGGATCGCAGCACGCGACAGCCGGCGCCGGAGCTGGCGGCTTCCGTGATGGCCCGCTGCCTGGAGCTGGGAATGGCCACCAGCGTGGTGCGCGGTGGTCTGGGCGTGTTCCGCATCGCGCCGCCCCTCACCATCAGCGATGCCGAGATTGATCTCGGCCTCTCCATCTTCGATCAGGCCTTGCGCGAGGCCACGGGGTGACGATGTCCAGCTTTTCCTCATTTTCTGCGGACTACAGCGAGGCCCGCGAGAAGTTCCTGGCCGCAGCCCGTATCGCGGGGGCCGCCACGCAACGCTTCGAAGCGCCGGGCAAGGGGCCCGATGGCGGATCGCTGTCAACCGACGTCGCCTGGCTGGGGCCTGACGACGCCAGCCGTGTCGTGGTGACGATCTCTTCAACACATGGCGTGGAAGGCTTCTGCGGTTCGGGCTTCCAGGTGGACTGGCTGGCGCGAAAGGGGGCTGCGGCGCTACCCCACGGCACGGCGGCGCTTTTCGTGCACGCCATCAATCCTTACGGCTTTGCCTGGCTGCGCCGGGTGACGCAGGAAGGCAACGATCTCAATCGTAACTTCGTCGACCACGGCAAGCCGTATCCGGAGAATCCCGGCTACCTCGAGATCGCCGATGCGCTGATTCCGCCGGCATTGAGCGGCCCTCCGTTCGAGGCCGCCGAAGCCAAGCTGAAAGCATACCGGGCGAAAGTCGGCGACGTCGCCTTCAACCGCGCCATGTCGGGCGGGCAATATACGCACGCGGACGGTTTCTTTTTCGGCGGCGGCGGTCCGTGCTGGTCGAACCGTACGACCCACGCCATCATCGAGCGCTACCTTGCCGGGCGCAGCGACGTCGCCGTGATCGATTTCCATACGGGGCTGGGACCGTTCGGTTATGGCGAGCTGATCACGCACTACGATCCCGATACCGACGGCTCACGGCGGGTGCGCGCGTTCTGGGGCGAGTCAGTGACGGAGTCGAAGCGCGGCCAGACCGCCTCGCAGGCGCGCGACGGGCTTGGCCATTACGGCTACAACCGCGCGCTGCCCGACGCGCGCGTCACGATGGCGACGCTGGAATTTGGCACCTACGACCGCGAGAGCGGCCGGCGCGCCTTCCGTGGCGATCACTGGGTGCACAAGTATGGTGATCCGCTGGGGCCTGAGGCAGCGCCGATCCGCGCCGCCATGCGCAAGCAGTTCTATCCCGACACCGACGAGTGGAAGGAAATGGTGCTGTTCCGCGGCCACCAGGCCTCACGCCAGGCGATCGCCGGCCTCAACGCGGCAGCGCCCTAGTACTTCCCTGCCGGGAGCGAGCCATTCCAGTGGCGCGCCAGCGCGTGACCCGTTTCCCTTATCCCGGCGGCAGTTCTGCCTTCTCCCCGCGAAGGCGGGGAGAAGGTGCCCGAAGGGCGGATGAGGGGCTTCGCGGGCTTGCGACAAACAAGGCGTTGGCTTGTAGGCACAGTGCGTCCGCCATCGATGCATCGTGTCTGTCGCGGCACTGTGAAGCCCCTCATCCGGCGCTGCGCGCCACCTTCTCCCCGCCTTCGCGGGGAGAAGGGAATACCGTGGGGGAAGGCGAAGTCAGGCTACGGCAGCTCAGTAGCCTGCCGCGCGATCGACGACTTCCTTCAGCGGCGCGCCGCGCAGGTAGCGATCGAGATTCTCGACGAACAGGCCGGCGACGAACCGGTCGCGCTGCGGATGCGGCCCGCCGATATGCGGCAGCACCAGAATGCCGTCGGTGCGCCAGAACGGATGTTCCGCCGGCAGCGGCTCCTGGCGGAACACATCGAGCACGGCGCCGGCGATCTTGCGCGCTTTCACGGCTGCGACCAGGTCATCGTCCTTGATCACGTGGCCGCGCCCGAAGTTCAGCAGCCACGCCGTGGGCTTCATGGCCGACAGCCGCGCGGCATTGATGAAATTGTCGGTCTGCGGCGTGGCAGGCAGCAGCACCAGGACGAAATCGGACTGCGCCAGCACCTCGTCCGTCTGCTCGGGCGGCAGCACGCTGGCGACGTTCGCCATCGCCGCGGGCCGCCGTCTTGTGCCGATCACGCGCATGTTCAGCGCCGTTGCGAGACGGGCCACCTCCTCGCCGATCGCGCCCAGTCCCAGGATGCCCAGCGTCTTGCCGGTCAAGGGCTGTGCCACGGTGTGAACCCATTTGCCCCGCTTCTGGTTCTCGGCCGCGGCGGCATAGGGCTTGCTGACATGAAACAGCGCACCGAGGATGTTTTCCGGCATCGATTCGCGATGCGTGCCGCGCGCACAGGTCAAGGTGAGATCCGGCGGCAGGTCGGGCAGGGCGAACCAGCCCTCCACCCCGGCTGTCATGGCCTGCGCCCAGCGCAGCTTCGGCATGGCTGGCAGCATGCCCGGCGGCACGGCCGCGGCCATCAGCACCTCGGTCCGTGCGAGCTGATCGGAGGAGGGCGTCTCCTTGCGCGAAACGCCTTCGACGATAACCCGGTCCGACAACCCAGCAGCCGCAATGGCCTTCAGATACGAATCTGTCGAATCCGTCCAGAGCAGAACATGGGTGCGGTCGCTCACGGCAGAATCTCCCGGCGAAAAGGTCACTTGCTTCCATGCATGTTTCACGCGGCAGCGCAAGTCCTGGAGGCTACTGGTGCGGCGCGCCGCTTCGTGTCTCACTAGGGCAGGCCGGTCGCAACGGAGGAGGAGAGCATGGCTGCTGAGTCGCCGCGCATCGCGCTTCTGGGTTTCGCGATCGAGTGCAATCGCTTTGCCCCTGTCAGCACGCGCGAGGATTTCGCCAGCGACGTCGACCTCCGCGGCAATGCGCTGCTCGTCGAAGCGCGCAAGCCGGCGCCCGCATTGCTGCCTGACATGCCGGGGTTCGTCACCGAGATGGATGGCACCGGACCATGGACGCCGGTGCCGCTGCGCATCGCCTCGGCACAGCCCGGCGGGCCGGTTGAACATGGCTACTTTTGTGAACTGATGGCGGAGTTCGAGACCGGCCTGAAAGAGAGGGGGCCGTTCGACGGCATCTATGTGTCTTCGCATGGCGCGGCGCTGACCACCGAAAGCGACGATCCCGATGGCGATCTGTACGAGATGATCCGCCGGGTGGCTGGCCCCGACATGCCCGTCATCGGCACGTTCGACCTGCACGCCAACGTGTCCCGGCGGATGGTGGAGAACATCTCCGTCTTCGTGGGCTATCGCTGCAATCCGCACACCGATATCCGCGAGCGTGGCATCGAGGCGGCACGGCACATGCGCGAGTTGCTGGCGGGCATGCGCACAGCCACGGCTATGGTGAAGATACCGCTGGTCGCCCCGCAGATCTCGCTGCTGACGGCATCCGGCCCCTATGCCGACGTGATGAACTACGGGCTGTCGAAGGTCGGCGGCAAGGTGATGAACGTCTCGGTAATGGCCGGCTTCTCCTACAGCGATACCGCGAAGAACGGCCTCACGACCATCGTCACAACGCGCGACCGCGACCAGGCGCTGGCGAAGGGGCTGGCGCTCGACATTTGCACGCGTGCCTGGAACATGCGGGAGCGGTTCAAGCGAACGATGACGTCGCTGGATGAGGCCGTGCGCATGGCCGTGGCGGCGGGCAACGATCCGACGCTGCCGCCGATCATTCTCGCCGACGTGGCCGACAACCCTGGCGGCGGCGGCCGCGGCAACACGGTGACATTGCTGAAGGCCCTGAAGGACGCCGGCGCGCGCGGCGTGATCTGCGGCGTCTTCAACGATGCCGCCGTGGCGGAACAGGCGCATCGCCTCGGTCGCGGCAGCCGGTTCCGGGCCCGCTTCAATGCGCGCGAACAGGACTCGTTCTCCCAGTCCTGGGAGTGTGATGCTGCGATCGAGGAACTGTCGGACGGGCTTTTCATCGGCCGCCGCGGGCTGGCGCAGGGCATGGCCTGCGACATGGGACCCTCGGCATTGCTCAACCTGGACGGCATCCGGCTGGTGGTGATCTCCCATCGCCAGCAATGCCTGGATCCGATGCAGTTCGAGCAATTGGGCATCGACCCAGCGCTCGCACGAACGATCGTCGTGAAGAGCCGCGGCCACTTCCGTGCGGGATTTGATGGCTACGTGCCTGCCGAGCGTACCTACGAAGTGGACTGCCCCGGCCTCACCTCGCCCAATCTCGCGACCTTTCCGTGGCGTCGCCTGCCGCGCCCGGTCTATCCGCTGGACGAGCACACGACGTGGAACCCGTCCTGACCAGGAAAAATTTCCCCATCGACCGCCGGAGCGGGGCTGGTACAAACCGGACATGACACGCGTTCTGGCCGGCATCCTTGCGCTTGTTGTTGTGACGGTCCTCAATTGGCTGTGGTGGAGCATTCCCAACCAGCCGCGCACGATCGACTGGCAACCGGGCCCCGTGCAGGGGCTGTCGTTCTCGCCATACCGGCCCGGCCAGAGCCCGTTGAGCAAGGAATTTCCCAGCGCCGCGCAGGTTGAGAACGATCTCAAGCTGATGCAGGGCCGCACGGCTGCGGTCCGCACCTATACGACCCTGGAAGGCATGGAGGCCGTGCCCCGGCTGGCGGGCAAGTACGGGCTCAAGGTCTGGCACGGCGCGTGGCTGAGCAGCATTGAGCGCAAGAACCTGGAGCAGGTCTCGGCGCTGATCGAGCATGCCAACCGCTATCCCGATGCCATTGATCGCGTGATCGTCGGCAACGAGGTGTTGCTGCGCAAGGACCTCAGCGCCGATCAGCTCATCCGCTACATCCGGCAGGTGAAGCGGATGGTGCGCCAGCCGGTCACGTATGCGGAGGTCTGGGAGTACTGGCTTCGCCATCCCCAGGTGGCGCAGGAAGTGGATATCATCACGATCCATATCCTGCCCTACTGGGAGGACGAGCCGATCGGCATGGACCGGCGCGATCCCAATGGCGATCCCGCGTACGACCGGCTGGCGATCAAGACGCATATCGTCCAGATCGTCGAGCGCGTACGGCGCGCATTTCCCGGCAAGCGGGTCGTGATCGGCGAAACAGGCTGGCCAGGCAGTGGCCGCATGCGCGCCGATGCGCGGCCAGGCCGGGTGGAGCAGGCGCGCTACTATGCGCTGTTCAAGAAGCTCGCCGATACCGAGAAGCTCGAATACAACCTCGTGGAGGCATTCGACCAGCACTGGAAGGCCCATCTCGAAGGCACGGTCGGTGCAACCTGGGGCCTGTTCGACGGCGACCGGCAGCAGAAATTCGAGATCGGTGCGGCCGTCAGCGCCGATCCTCTCTGGCGGATTCCCTTTGCGATTTCCAGCATTGCCGGCGCGCTGCTGGTGCTGGGATTCGCGATGCTGGCGAAGCGCCCCGGTGTGGTTGCCATCGCAATCTTTGCGGTGTTCGCCCAGGCCGTGGCCACCTGCCTGACCCAGGCGACATGGATAAACTACAACCATGCGTTCTACTGGATGCGTCTGGCCGGGACCGTGTTCTACCTCGGCGCCGGTGCGCTCTTCGCCTGGGCGTTGTTGTCCGGCATCGCGGGGAGCCTGACGGGCCGCATGCCCGATGCATCGCTCTACGGCGCGCGGGTGCGGGCGGCATGGGCTGCCTGGCGGGCGCTGCCACGGGCCCGCATCCGCGAGCGGCCGGACCTGCTGCTGCAGGTGGCGTTTCTCGGCTTTTCCATCCTTTGCATCTTCCATCTCGTCATGCTGACCGTCGACTGGCACATCGGCGTCATCCGCCTCGACGAGAGGGTGATGGTGATCGGCTTCGATGGCCGCTACCGCGATTTTCCGATCATGGATTTCGCCGTGCCCGCCCTTGTGCTGATGGTCTGGAAACTGGCCACGGTGTTCCGCTCCGGCGGCGTGCCGCGCGTGCATTTCATCGCCAAGACGCTGTCCTTCGGCCGGTTGCTGGGCTACGACGGCAGCAAGGGCTACGTGCGCATGGAACCGGCGCACAGCCGCTTTGCGCCGCTATGGCCGGAAATCCTCCTGTCCGCGCTGCTGGTGGGCGGCGCGGTGGCGCTCACCCTGACGGAGGGCGCGGTCAAGCTGCATGGCGATGCCGCCCGGCTGGCCTCGGGCTGGACAGCGCCGGACGGCGGCAAGTGGGTGATCCAGGCGCTCTTCATGAACACCCAGGCGAACTGGTTCGCGGCCATGGCATTGCTGATGGCCATACCCTATATGGCTACGATCTACGTCTCCCTGCGTCAGCCGCTGGCGGAGCCGCCGCCCGAATCCTTCACCGGAAAGTGGTGACTTCGCTGAGAAAGGACCGACCATGGAATTTTCCGGCGAATACCGAATCCCGGCGTCGCGCGAGAAAGTGTGGGAAGCGCTCAACGATCCGGCTGTCCTGCAGCAATGCATTCCCGGCTGCGAGAGTCTGGAGAAGGTGAGCGACAGCGAGCTCAAGGCCACCGTCCGTATGAAGATCGGCCCGGTCAGCGCCAGGTTCAACGGCAAGGTCACACTCTCGGACATGGATCCGCCCAACGGCTATCGCATCACCGGCGAAGGGCAGGGCGGCGCCGCGGGATTTGCCAAGGGCGGTGCCATGGTCAGGCTGTCGGAGGCGGACGGCGCAGGCGCGACCGTCCTGGCCTATACCGCCGATGCGCAGGTCGGCGGCAAGATCGCGCAAATCGGCGCGCGCCTGATCGACGGCACCGCGCGCAAGCTGGCCGACGAGTTCTTCGGGAAGTTCTCGGAAGTCGTGGGCGGCGCAACGCCGCCGCCGGCAACCGAGGCGCCGGCAGCGCCGGGAGCGCCGGACGTCGCGCCAGCAACGGTTGCTGCCGACCCCGTCAGTCCGGCCACGGCACCGGCGCGCGTGGCGAGCGATTCGGCCGAGCGCGGCTACAAGCACTGGCTGCTGATCGGCGCCGGAATCGCCATCCTGGTGATCGCCTATTTCGCCGTCCGCTGAAACCCAAGCCCCTTGACCCCTCCGGCCGCGGCTTGCGATGCTGCCCGCACTTGCGGACTCGCGGCACGTCGCCATGGCGGTCGCTTGCATCAGATCGACACCCAGGGAGCACTCCAAAATGACGATGTCGGTGTCCATG
This sequence comes from Rhodospirillaceae bacterium SYSU D60007, assembly GCA_003574685.1. Lineage (GTDB taxonomy): Bacteria > Pseudomonadota > Alphaproteobacteria > Reyranellales > Reyranellaceae > Vineibacter. The sequence goes on along the minus strand of QOCQ01000007.1, from coordinate 80,331 downwards.
ACCGTGAACGGCAAGACCGTGTCGGGGAACGTCGAAGCGCGGACCCTGCTGGTCCAGTTCCTGCGCGAACACCTTGGCCTGACGGGAACGCACGTGGGTTGCGATACCAGCCAGTGCGGGGCCTGCGTCGTGCACGTCGATGGCATTTCGGTGAAATCCTGCACTCTGCTGGCGGTGCAGGCGGAAGGTGCCAAGGTCACCACCATCGAGGGCCTGGCGAAGAGCGCCGAGGAGCTGCATCCGATGCAGGAGGCGTTCCGCGAGAATCACGGCCTGCAGTGCGGCTTCTGCACGCCGGGCATGGTCATGAGTGCCATCGATCTGGTGAAGCGCCACAACTACCAGCTCGATGAGGAGACCGTAAGGCACGGGCTGGAGGGAAATCTCTGCCGCTGCACGGGCTACCACAACATCGTGAAATCGATCATCGCCGGCGCTGCCGCCATGAAGGCAGCCGGCGTCTGAATTCGCCTGTCCGGATCACAACAAGCAAGCGGACAGCGCCTCGAGGGAGGGAGCCATGGGCAACGTTGCCAGGATCGGCGAGCGTGTGCGTCGAACGGAGGACCGGCGCTTTCTGACAGGTGCCGGACGATACGTCGATGACCTGCAGCTTGCGCGCTGCACCTACGCGTATTTCCTGCGCTCCCCGCACGCCCATGCGCGGATCAGGAGCATCGACACCTCAAAGGCGGCCGCCGCACCGGGCGTGGTCGCCGTCTTCACCGGCAAGGACGTGGCCGATGCCAAGGTCGGCGGCCTGATCTGTGGCTGGGTGGTCAAGGACAAGCATGGCGAGCCGCACAAGGCGCCGGGCCATCCCGCCATCGCGCTCGACACGGTGCGTTATGTTGGTGACACGGTCGCTATGGTGATTGCCGATACGGCGGCGCAGGCGAGGGACGCTGCCGAGCAGATCGAGGTTGACTATGAGGTGCTGCCGGCCGTGATCGATCCGGCAGCCGCCGTTGCTGCGAGCGCCGTACAGGTGCACGCCGACGTGCCGGGCAATCTGAGCTACGACTGGGAGCTGGGCGACAAGGCGGCGGTGGATGCCGCTTTTGCCAGGGCGGCGCATATCACGAAGCTTGACCTCGTGAACAACCGCCTCGTGCCCAATGCCATGGAGCCGCGTGCCGCGGCGGCGGAGTATGACCGCGGCACCGGCACCTACACGCTCTACACCACCAGCCAGAACCCGCATGTCACGCGGCTGGTGCTGTCTGCTTTTGTCCTCGGCATTCCCGAGCACAAGCTGCGCGTGGTGGCACCTGACGTGGGTGGCGGCTTCGGCTCCAAGATCTTCATTTATGCCGACGAGACGCTGGTGCTGTGGGCGGCCGGCAAGACGGGCCGCGCCATCAAGTGGACGGCCGAGCGCAGCGAATCCTTCATGACGGACGCGCACGGCCGCGACCATGTCACGCACGCGGAGCTGGCGCTGGACAAGGACGGCAAGTTCCTGGCGCTGAAGGTCGACACCATCGCCAACATGGGCGCCTATCTCTCGACCTTTGCCACGGCGGTGCCGACCTATCTCTACGGCACGCTTCTGGCCGGCCAGTACACGACGCCCGCGATCCACTGCAACGTGCGCGCGGTGTTCACTCATACGGCGCCGGTCGATGCCTATCGCGGCGCCGGGCGGCCCGAAGCCACCTACCTGCTGGAGACGATCGTCAGCAAGGCTGCGCGCGAGATGAACATCGATCCGGCGGAGCTGCGCAAGCGCAACTTCATCGCTGCCGGCGCCTTTCCGTACCAGACGCCCGTCGCGCTCACCTACGACTCGGGCAACTACACGCCGATCCTGGACCAGGCCATGAAGCTGGCCGATTATGCCGGCGCCAGTGAGCGCAAGGCCGCCGCCAAGGCGAAGGGCAAGCTGCGCGGCATCGGCATCTCGTCCTACATCGAGGCATGCGGGCTGGCGCCTTCGGCCGTGGTCGGCTCGCTGGGTGCAGGCGTCGGACAGTGGGAGAGCGCGCAGCTTCGCTTCAATCCGACCGGCAATCTTCAGATCCTGACCGGCTCGCACAGCCACGGGCAGAGCCACGAAACCACCTTCGCCCAGATCGTCTCGGACAAGCTCGGCATTCCGCTGGACCAGATCGAGGTGGTGCATGGCGACACGGCGCAGGTGCCGTTCGGGATGGGCAGCTACGGCTCGCGTTCGCTGGCGGTCGGCGGGTCGGCGATCATGAAGGCCGCCGACAAGATCATCGCCAAGGGCAAGAAGATCGCCGCTCACCTGATGGAGGCCGCCGAGGCCGACATCGTGTTCGAGAACGGCGCCTTCAAGGTGACCGGGACCGACAAGAACGTCCCGCTGGGTCAGGCCGTATTCTCTGCCTACGTGCCGCACAACTATCCGCTCGACAAGCTCGAGCCGGGGATGGACGAGAACGCGTTCTATGACCCGTCGAACTTCACCTACCCGTCGGGCACGCAGATCTGCGAGGTCGAGGTTGACCCCGATACCGGCGGCGTCGAGATCGTGAACTTCGTCGCGGTCGACGATTTCGGCAACGTCGTGAACCCGATGATCGTCGAGGGCCAGGTCCATGGCGGCATTGCCCAGGGCGTCGGGCAGGCCCTGCTGGAATACACCGTGTACGACAAGGAGTCGGGCCAGCTTCTGAGCGGCTCCTACATGGATTACACCATGCCGCGCGCCGATAACCTGCCGTCGTTCAACCTGGGCTACCAGGTGACGCCCTGCCCGCACAATCCGCTGGGCGTGAAAGGGTGCGGCGAGGCGGGTGCCATTGCCGCGCCGGCCGCCGTCATGAACGCCGTACGCGATGCGTTGGCCCAGGTGGGCGCGCAGGATCGCATCGAAATGCCAGCCACGCCGCAGCGCGTCTGGCAGGCCATTCACGCGCACTGAGCGCGACACGGGTCGAGGAGGACGCGATGTACGATTTTGCTTATCACAAGCCGAAATCGATGGCCGATGCGCTGGCTGCGCTCAAGAAGGCAGCCGACGGCAAGCTCCTGGCCGGCGGGATGACGCTCATTCCAACCCTGAAGCAGCGCCTTGCGCAGCCATCGGATGTCATTGATCTCGCTGCCATCGGCGAGCTGCGCGGCATCAAGGTGGACGGCAATGGCGTGACGGTTGGCGCCATGACGAAGCACGCCGAGGTGGCGGCTTCTGCCGACGTTGCGAAGGCGATCCCCGCACTTGCCAAACTGGCGGCCAATATCGGCGACGGCCAGGTGCGCAACCGCGGCACCATCGGCGGCTCGCTGGCCAACAGCGATCCCGCTGCCGATTATCCGGCGGCAGTGCTGGGGCTGGGCGCCACGATCACCACCAACGAGCGCACGATCGCCGCCGACGACTTCTTCAAGGGCCTGTTCGAGACCGCCCTGAAGGAAGGCGAGATCATCACCTCCGTGACATTCCCCAAGCCGGCCAAGGCCGCGTACATGAAATTCCCCAACCCAGCCTCGCGCTACGCAATGGTGGGTGTCTTCGTGGCGCAGACCAGCTCCGGGCCGCGCGTTGCCGTGACCGGTGCCGGCCCGTGTGCCTTCCGGGTGAAGGCGATGGAGGACGCGCTGGCCAAGAACTGGTCCGCCGACGCGGTGGCCGGCATCAAGGTTCCGGCCAACGGCCTGAACGGCGATATCCACGGCAGCCCCGAGTACCGCGCCCATCTCGTGACCGTGATGGCCAAGCGCGCCGTCGCAGCAGCCGGCTGAGCCAGCGCCGCATAGCCTTCATGGTGAGCTAGCCTTCATCGTGAGCCTGTCGAACCATGAAGGCGTCGCAGAGCGGTAGTGCGGGCGCTTCATGGTTCGACCCGGTGGATGCGAAGCATCCACCTGTGCTCACCATGAAGCTATTCTGGCGTCAGGCCTTTACGCCTTCGATCACGCACACCCGGGCGGGCGTAGGGACAATGCGTGTCAGCCGGAAGCCGGCAGCTTTGTAGAGCTCGCGGAACTCCTGCTCCGAGCGCTGCCGGCCGCCGGTGCAGACCAGCATGTTGACGTCGTTGGATGCCGCGGAGATGGCCGCATCGGAGGTATCGATCCGCGGCGGGTAGACGCCTTCGACCAGCAGCAGCGTGCCGTTCGGACCCATCGCGCGATGACAGTTGCGCAGGATAACGGCAGCGCGCTCATCGTCCCAGTCATGGATCACGTGCTTGAGCAGGCAGGCATCGGCGCCTGGGGGTACTACTTCGAAGAAATCGCCGGCGAGGATCTGGCACCGACCTGCCACTCCGGTAGCCCGCAGCCGCTCGCGGGCGCGCTCGGCGACATGCGGCAGATCGAACAGGATGCCGCGCAGCCCGGGATTCGCGGCCAGGATTCCTTCCAGCAGCATGCCGTTGCCGCCGCCGACATCCATCACTGTGGCGAAGGACGAGAAATCCCAGGCAGCGGCCACGGCGCCCGCGATCATGCGTGTGAAGCCGGACATGGCAAGGTCGAAGGCGGCTGCGTCCTCGGGATGCCGCGCCAGATACTCGAAGGGCTCAGCGCCAAACACCTCGGCAAAGGCCGGTTTGCCGGTCTGCACGCTGTGGCGCAATCCGGACCACGCCTGTTGCGTGATTCCGCCAAACACGAGGGCTGCGGCATGCATCGAGCCGGGAATGTCCGTGCGCAGGCAGTTGCCTGTGGGCGTCAGCGAGAAGCGGCCGTCGGCTTCCTCTGCCAGGACTCCGGCACTGGCCAGTAGCCGCAGGACGCGCTGCAGTGACGGCCCATGGCTGGCAGTGGCCTTCGCAAGGGCATCGCTGCCTTGCGGACCTGCGGCCAGCAGATCGGCAATACCCAGCTCCGCCGCAAGGTGGACGGCGCGTGATACATAGTAGCCGGTGACCATCCGGAAGAGGGCGATCGGCGGTGGCATATCCTGCGCGGTCATGGATTTCTTTCCCTGAGGTTCTTCAGGCTGCCGAGCTGCTCTTGCCACCAGCCGGACATGCTGTGCAGGAACGCCATCTCTTCCATGCCGTGCCGCGCCGGATGGCGTGCTGGCAGGGTTTCCCAGCCGCGATGCTCGACGATGACGCGTGTGCCATGCTGTGACGGCGCGAACCGTACCTCGACGACTGTCACTTGCCCCACGCGGTAGTTGGGCGCACGCCATTCGAAGCTGAGCCGTGCGCCGGGTTCCCAGACGAGGATCTTGCCGACTTCATAAAGATCGCCGGCACCCTCGTCGTAAACCTCGACCAGCCGGCCGCCGATGCCCGGCTCGAAGCGCATGGTGCCCGACTTCCTGCCGCCGAAACGGTATTTCGGTCCGCGCCGCCACCATGCATCGACCTCTTGCGTGAAGATGTCGAACGCGGTGGCCGCATCGGCCGCCACCGTCACCGCGACCATCACCTTGGCGCTCACCGCCGGCTCCGCTGGCGGCGCGCGACATGGTCCTTGAAGGCGCCGAGCTGGTCGCTCCAGAACGTCTGCACCTGTTCCAGCCACGCGCCGAGGTCGTCGAACGGTTCCGGCCGCAGGCGATAGAGCCGCATGCGCGCATCGTCCTCGACTGGCACTTCCTCGACCAGCCGGCTCTTGCGCAGCACGCGCAGGTGCTTGCTCATGACCGGCGCGCTGACCTTGAAGGCGGCCGCCAGTTCCGCCGGCCGGCGCGGCCCCTGCCGCAACGCGTCGATCGCCTGGCGGCGCACCGGATCGGCCAGCGCCGCCAAAGTGCGATCAATATCCGCGGCCATCGCTGTCACGGCTTCATCGTGACGCGGAAGCCGGTGGCAGCTTCCATTTCCGCAGGCGAAACCTCCCGTATGCGCTGCGCGAAGTTCCACACGTGGCCTTCGGGATCGCGCGCGCGATAGGTGCGGTCGCCATAAAACTGGTCGGCAGGCTCGGCGATGATCTCGGCGCCGGCCGCACGCGCCCGCCGGCAGTGCGCATCGATGTCGGTGACCGCGACATGGACGCTCTGCGTGTTGGCGCCGCCCGCCGCCTTCGGACTTTTGGCCCAGTCGGCCCAGCCGGCCTCGCCGAGCATGATGCGGCCGTTGCCATACACAAGCTCGGCATGCCCGACGCGATCCTCGGAATCCGTCACCAGAAGCGACACCTCGAAGCCGAAGGCAGCTTCGAGAAAGGCAATGGCCGCACGCGGATCGTCGTAGCTCAATGCCGGAACCACCGCACTTTCCTCACTCATGGCGACCTCCCTGGCGTGCGTGATGCGTATATTAGTTTTCAGAAATGGAAATAATTGTCAAACATAGAAATGTTCTCAGCACAGTGACGCGCCGCGAACAATCACCTCACCTTCTGCATCTTCGTGATGGTGATCGCGCCGTTGACGCGCTCGGCCTCGAACTTCACCCGATCACCAACCCTTATGACCTTGAGCATCGCGGGGTCCTGCACGCGAAACACCATCGTCATGGAACCCATGTCGAGATTTCTGATCGGACCATGCTTGAGGGTGATCTTGCCTGCTGCCTCGTCTATCTTCGTCACCTGGCCATCAGCCGGGACGGATTGCGCCAGCGCGATCAAGGGCCCGCCGAGCACGAGTGCCGCGGCCATGGCGAACGAAGCTGTCAACTTGCGCATAGGAATCTCCGTTCAGGACGTCCGAACTACTTCACGATCACCGTGCCGAACATCCCGGATTCACGATGGCCGGGAATCAGGCATGCGAAATCGAACTCACCGGTCTTGATGAAGCGCCACAGGATTTGGCCAGTCTTCCCGGGAGCGAGCCGCCTCGCATTGGGATCGTCGTGCTCCATGTCCGGGTTCTTCTTCATTTCCTCGGCGTGCTTCAGGTTTTCCTCCAGCGTCGCCAGTACGAACTCGTGGTCAACCTTGCCATTATTGCGCAGCATGAACCGGATTTGTTCGCCGCGACGTACCTCGATCCGGTCGGGCACGAACAGCATCTTTCCGTCAGCCTCACGCATCGCGATATGGACGATCCGCGCCGGCTTTCCGGGGTCACCCGGCACGCCATAGGCAGTCTTGGCTTCGTGGCTGTGGCCATGGCCCGGCTTGTGCCCGGGACCGGCAAGGACGGCGCCAGTCATTGCCAGCCCAATCATGATGGTTGCCATCGCTATCGTCGGATTCATTGCCTGCCTCCTCACCTGCGACGGGAAGATTTGTTCGTCAGTGATGGCCTTTGTGGCCGCCGGATGGTTTGACGGCACGGCCGATATTGCGCGTACCAGCGTCAGGCACCGGCTGTGCGGCGCGCTTCACAGGCGCGGGCTCGCCGGTCCATTCGTAGGCCACAGTGCCGGCCGGATGTTTGTACGGGCCGGGGTCGCTATAGTCGTTTGGCGCCAGGCCTTCGCGCACCTTCACGACCGAGAACATGCCGCCCATCTCCATCGGCCCGAACGGACCGAAGCCGGTCATCATGGGCAGCGTATTGTCGGGCAACGGCATTTCCATGCTGCCCATCTCCGCCATGCCGGCCGAGCCCATGGGCATGTAGCCGGGCACCAGTCCACGGATACGACGGGCGATGTCGCGCTTGTCGACTCCGACCCAGGTGCGCACGTCGTGTCCCATCGCATTCATGGTGTGATGCGACTTGTGGCAGTGGATCGCCCAGTCGCCGGGTGCGTCGGCGACGAACTCGTAGGCACGCATTCCGCCGACCGGAATGTCGATGGTGACCTCTGGCCATCGGGCCTCGGGCCTTACCCAGCCGCCATCGGTGCAGGTGACCTCGAAATCATAGCCGTGCATGTGGATTGGGTGATTGGTCATCGTCAGATTGCCGATACGTACCCGCACCCGATCGCCCTGGCGCACCACCAGCGGGTCGATGCCGGGAAAGACACGGCTGTTCCATGCCCAGAGATTGAACTCGAGCATCGTGCTGACCCTGGGTACGCGCGTGCCGGGATCAATGTCGAAGGCGTTCAGCAGGAAGACGAAGTCGCGATCGACGCGATGCAACGCCGGATCGCGCGGGTGCACGACGAAGAAGCCCATCATGCCCATGGCCATCTGCACCATCTCGTCAGCGTGCGGGTGGTACATGAAGGTCCCGCTCTTCCTGAGCTGGAATTCGTAGACAAAGGTCTTGCCGGGCTTGATGTGCGGCTGCGTCAGCCCACCGACTCCGTCCATGCCGCAGGGCAGCAACTGGCCGTGCCAGTGGATGGTCGTATGCTCGGGCAGGCGGTTGGTCACGAAGATGCGCACCTTGTCGCCCTCGACCGCCTCGATGGTCGGGCCGGGGCTTTGGCCGTTGTAGCCCCAGAGATGCGCCACCATGCCCGGCGCGATTTCGCGCACCACCGGCTCGGCGACAAGATGAAACTCCTTCCAGTCGCCGTTCATGCGCCACGGCAGGGTCCAGCCATTCAGCGTGACGACCGGCTGGTAGTCGGGCCCGCTGGCGGGAAACAGCGGCGCCTGCATGATCGGCTTGTCCATCACAGGCGCTTCGGGAATCGACTGTGCCTGGGCACGTCCGCTGACCGTCGTTGCGCCCAGCAGCGCAAGACCGGAAGTCTCCAGCAGATTGCGGCGAGAGATGCTCATGGGAACTCCTGCGGATCATTGAAAGGGGGTGCCGCCGCCAAGGATGGCGGTCTGGAAATCGACTTCAGCCAGCAGGAAGTCGCGCCGCGCCTCGATGGCGGCCATGGTGCTGTCGATCTGCTCGCGCGCCGTGGTCAGCAGCTCGAAGACGTCGATCAGCATGCCGTTGTAGCGCAGCAGCGCTTCGTCCGAGACGATCCGGCGCAGCGGCAGGACGCTGGTCTGATACTTCCGCGCGATCTCGTGCGTGGCGTGGTAGGCCTGCCAGGCGGTGCGTGCCTCGGAGCGGACGTTCACCGCCTTTTCGGCCAGACGGTTGACCGCGGCCATGTAGGTTTCCCGTGCGCGGCGCTTGCTGGTTTCGCCCAGATCGAAGATCGGAATCTCGATCTCAAGGGCAGGGCCGAGCTGCGTGGCCTTCTCGGTGCCGTCGCCGGTCCGTTCCCGCTCGTGCTTGCCCAGGCCGCCCAGCTCCAGCAGCGACACGTAGCGGGTTGCCTCGACCAGTCCGAGCGAACGGGCGGTCGCTTGCAATTCACGCCGCGCCATCTGCAGGTCGATTCGCTTGCGGATCGCCTCCGCCTCGACCTCGGTCGCGGTGGCGATATTGCGCGACAGGGGCGGCAGCGAGGCAGGCAGCTTGAAGTTGCGGTCCTCACCCCACAGGCCCAGCAGCCGGACGAGGGCCTCGCGCTCGGCACGCTCGCGCAGCCGCGCCTGCGCCAGCCTGATGCCGATCTCGGCGTTGAAGGCCGCAGCGCGCGCCTGATCCAGCTTGTTGGCGGCGCCGGTTTCGCCCAGCCGGCGCATGAGGTCAGCGGCGGCGTCCGCTGAGGTGCGCGCCTGGACGAGGAAGCCAGCCAGCTCGCGGGCCGCGACCGCGCGAATCCAGGCACGACGGGTGTCGGCGGCGAGCCGGAACGTGGCTTCGACCGCGCGGTGCTGGGCGGCACTGAAGCGGTGCTCCGCAATATCCCGCCGCGCCGGGATGGTGAACAGCGCCAGAAGACTGGCGATGATGCCGAACTCGGTCTCGACGATGCCGCCGCCGGCGATGCGCGACAGCGAGATGCGCGGATTGGGTGGCAGGCTGGCGGCAACGAAATCCGCCTCCGAGATGCCGAGCTCGTTATAGGCCGCCTGCAGGCCGCGGTTGTTCAGCAGCGCGATCTGCACGGCGCTATCCATCGTCTGGGGCTGTGCCAGCAGGGACTCAATGCGCTCGCGTGCGAGGCGTGCGGCGGCCTCGCTGGTGATCTTGACGGTGTCCTTGCCGATCTCGCTGCGGGCGGCGTGCTGCACAAATGACATGCCGCCATCGGGCGAGAAGCCGGCACAGCCCGCCAGCAGCAGCCCGGGAATCAGGGCGACATGCCTGAGAACTGGACACCAGCGCATCAGGGCGTCCTCCCGTGACCGGGTGCCACGCGCTCGTTCATGTCGCGCCAGGATTTCGGCTCGATCGGCCGATAGTCGGCCGTGCCGGCGGTCACGGGCTCGTACGGAACCGGCGCGACAGGCCAAGCGGGGTCGGCCGGATCGGGTCCGGTCTGCAGGGTTGGCAAGGGGCTCGCGCAGCCGGCCAAAAGGCCGCCGGCGATCAGCAGCGGAACAATCTTCATGGATGCCTCGAATTCACGCACGTCAGCGGACGCGGGCGCAGAGGGCGCCTGCGCGCGGGCGGGGACGCAGCCGTCTTCAGCCGGTCAGGCGATTGCCGGCTTGGGCGGGCGATCCAGGCGCGTGATGAAGGCGGGCGTTACCAGCGCCGGAGTGCGGGCTTCACTTGCTGCCCGCAGCGTCACAAACCAGCCAGCCGGGACGTCGGGCAGCGGCAGCACCGCGTGGCACATGGCGACGCAGCACGAAACCGTTCCTTCCTTGTGGCCCGGGCATTTGACTGGAGCCTCGGGTTCCGCGCCGTGATGGTCACACGGCGTGGCCGCGGGCGCGGCATCATGGGCCGCCGGCTCGGCGGCAGAGGCATGCGCCGCGGCGGGCAAACCGTACGCAACGATCGCGCACAGCGCCACGAAGGTGCGCAGAACTCGCCACAACCGGCTCATGCCGCGCAAGCTATCGGCATCGATTCCACCCTGCAAGCCGCTCCATGGTGGGAAGGTTTCAATATCCCGCCAGCGCCAGATTTTTTCTTCCCAAGGGGGATGCGGCGGTCATTGCTGTCGTAATAGTGAGTGTCTATTCACTCACTATTGGGGGCAAAAGATGAAGCCGATCAGCAGGGTCTGCCGCCGCGTGGCGCTTCTGACATGCGTCAGCAACTTCCGGGGAGGCGGGCCGGGGCACACCTCGCTCGTCCTCGATGACCATGTCTATACCTTCGAGATCCGAAGCGGCGGCAACGGCTGGCACCAGATCCCAACCGCCACATACCTGGGCGACAACGCCTCCCGGCCGCTGGTCATCCAGGAACTGTCCGCCCGCCGGGTGAACGCCGGCGCTGTCTTCGATTACATCGTGAAATCCGAGAAGCGGGACGACAACTACCTCTGGGACGGCGTGTGCAGCCAGCAGGCCGCCAATGCGCTGGGGACCGGCATGGGCCTGGTCATCAACCCCACATGGCTGATGAACACGCCCTATGCGGTCTACAAGTTCATCAAGCAGTCCGGCAGCGTCGCTGATTCCTATCACACGTGGCCGGAGCACAACGGCTACCACTTCCATCCCAAGCGACTGCTGCACAACCTCTACTGGCCCGAATGCGAGCGCCGCTGCGACAAGCCGCCCGTCCTCTCATGGTGACTGGGTGATGCCAGGAGCGGCGGTCCGCAGCATGACCGGCTGCGCTGACGACGGGTCAGTCGCCGACATGGCGGGCAGGGCGAAGGGCAGCTCGATCCCTGCCGCCGGTTCCTCGCCTGGCCGCCTGACACGGAACCAGGCGGCATAGAGCGCCGGCAGGAAGAGCAGCGTCAGGGCCGTGGCCACCAGCAGGCCGCCCATCAGCGCAATCGCCATCGGTCCCCAGAAGACCGAGCGCGACAGCGGCACCATGGCGAAGATCGCGGCGGCGGCCGTCAGCAGGATCGGCCGGGCGCGCCTTACGGTCGCCTCGACGATAGCGTCCCAGGCGGCGCGGCCGGCGGCGATATCCTGCTCGATCTGGTCGACCAGGATCACCGAGTTGCGCATGATCATGCCCGACAGCGCGATCACGCCCAGCAGCGACACGAAGCCGAACGCGGCGTCGAAGGCGAGCAGGAACAGCGACACGCCGATCATGCCCAGTGGCGCCGTCAGCAGCACCAGCGCCATGCGCGAGAAGCTCTGGAGCTGAAGCATCAGGAAGGTCAGCATCAGGAGCAGCATCAGCGGCATCAGCACGAAGATCGAGCGCTGGCTCTTGGCGCTTTCCTCCTGATCGCCGCCGATCTCGATGCGGTAGCCGGGCGGCAGGCTGGCGCGCACGGGCGCCAGCGCGCGGTCGATCTGTGCCGTCACGTCCGGCCCCTGCACGCCGTCCGCCACCATGGCGCGCACCGTCATCAGGGTCTGCTTGTTGCGCCGCCACAGGATGGGTTCCTCGAGCTGTGGCACCAGGCGCGCGATCTGGGACAGCGGCACCGGGCCGTTGGCGCCGCGTATGGTCACGTTGTCCAGGCCGTCGAGGCTGAGCCGCTCGGCGGCAACGGCACGCGCCACGACGGGAATCGATTCATCGCCTTCGCGGAACCGCGTGACGGTGATGCCCGACAGCAGCGTGTTCAGCGCCGTTGACAGATCCTGCGGGTTGACGCCGAGCGCGCGGGCCTTGGCATGGTCGATGTCGAGCCGTACGGATTTGCCAAGCTCGAACCAGTCGAAGTTGATGTCGCGCGTGTGCGGGTTGGCCTTGAAGACATCCCGAACCTGTTCGGCGATAAGGCGGATCTCCTGCGGGTCCGGGCCGAGAACGCGGAACATGACGGGATAGGCGGTGGGCGGGCCGTTCTGCAGGCGCTGGACGCGGGGGCGCACCGCCTCAAAGCCGGTGGCGAACAGCGCCTCCAGCTCCCCGATCAGCGCCTCGCGCTCCTCGATGCCCCTGGTGACGACCACCACCTGGCCGAAATTGCTGTTACGCAGCTCGGGAACCGTGGGCAGGTAGAAGCGCGGCGAGCCGGCGCCGATATAGGCGGCGTAGGTCGCCACCTTGTCGTTGCGCGCCAGCCATTCTTCGAACCGGCGGATTTCGGCGTTGGTGGCCGCGTAGGAGGATTGCTGCGCCAGCCTGAGATCGACGATCAGCTCCGGCCGGTTGGCCAGCGGAAAGAACTGTTTCTGCACGAACTGGAAGGCGAACAGCGATGCGGCAAACACTGCCACCGTCGTGCCGATGGTGAGCCACCGGTGCGCAAGGCACCATGCCACGACACGGCGGAAGGCACGGTAGAGCCGCGTGTCGTAGGGATCGTGAGCTTTCTTCGCGGGGTGAGCGTGGCGATGCGCCGGCAGCAGCTTGTAGCCGATCAGCGGGGTGAACAGCACGGCAACGAACCACGACACGACCAGCGCGATGGCCGTGACCCAGAAGATGGCGGTGGTGTATTCGCCGGCGCTGGAGCGCGCGAAGCCCACCGGCACGAAGCCGGCCGCCGTCACCAGCGTGCCGGTCAGCATCGGAAAGGCGGTGGAGGTGTAGGCGAAGGTGGCGGCCTCCAGGCGGCTTTTGCCTTCCTCCAGCTTCACCAGCATCATCTCGACCGCGATAATGGCGTCATCGACCAGCAGGCCCAGTGCGATGATCAGCGCGCCGAGCGAAATGCGGTGGAAGTTGATGCCCATCATGTCCATCACCGCAAAGGTGATGGCCAGCACCAGCGGCACCGACAGCGCCACCACCATGCCGGTGCGGAGGCCGAGGCTCAGAAAGCTCACGGCCAGCACAATGCCCAGGGCTTCGATCAGCGCGGTAGCGAACTCCGAGAAGGAGTTGTCGACCACCGCTGCCTGGTTGGCGACCTTGTGGATCGTCACGCCGACGGGCAATTCGGCCTGGATGCGTGCCATTTCGGCTTCGAGCGCTGCGCCCAGCGTGGTGATGTCGCCACCGCTGGCCATCACGACGCCCAGCCCGATCACCGGCTTGCCCATGAAGCGCATCGAGAACTCGCGCGGCTCCACGTAACCGCGCCTGACTTCGGCGATATCGCCCAGCGTCAGGATGCGGCCGCCCGCCTCGATCGGGATGTGCGCCAGCGCCTCCGGCGTGATCGGGGCGCCGTTCACGCGAATGCTGACTCGCGCGTTCTGGCCTTCGACGATTCCCGCCGGCACGACGCTGTTCTGCTTTTGCACCGCATCCAGGACCTGCTGGACGGAAAGCCCCAGCATGGCCAGCTTCGCGTGCGAGAATTCGAGATAGATGCGCTCGTCCTGGGTGCCGAACAGGTCGGCCTTGACCACATCGCGCACGCGCAGCAGCCGCAGGCGGGCGGCCTTCACCATCTCCTTCAGCTCGGCATCGCTGAATCCGTCCGCTTCGAAGGCCCAGATGAACGCATAGGTGTCGCCGTATTCGTCGTTGAACGAGGGGCCGATCACGCCTTGCGGCAGCGAGCCCTGGATGTCGCCGACCTTCTTGCGCACCTGATACCAGAGGTCGGCGACCTGCTTCGGCGGCACGTCATCGCGCAGCGATACGAAGATGACGGTTTCGCCGGGCTTGGTGTAGCTGGTGACGTTGTCGAGGTATGGCAGCTCCTGAAGCTTGGTCTCGATCCTGTCGGTGACCTGGAGCTGCATCTCGCCGGCCGTGGCCCCCGGCCAGGCTGCGGACACCACCATCTGCTTGATGGTGAACGGCGGATCCTCGGCGCGGCCGAGGTTGAAGTAGGAGAAAGCCCCCGCGATCGAGAGCGCGACCATCATGAATACCGTGAGCGCACGGTGCTCCAGCGCCCATCGGCTGAGGTTGAAGCGGCTGGTCATTGGCCTGCTCAGCTTCCGGCCGGGCGGGGCACCACGCGCTGGCCGGCCTCCAGCTTGTGCACGCCGGCTGTCACGACGAGCTCGCCGTCAGCAATCCCCGAGGCGATCACCGCCGTGTCATTGCCCCAGCGCCGCACGCTCACAGGCCGCAGCGCAACGGCGCCGGTTGTGCGATCGACAACCCAGACGGCGGGTCCCGTGCCCTGCTGGAAGATGGCTGTCAGGGGAAGCTCCGCGATCTTTTCGGTTGAGCGTTGTTCGATGGCCAGCGTGGCGGTCATGCCGAGCGCTGCGAGTTTTGGCCGATCCAGCATGGTGAAGCGCGCGGCATAGGTTCGGGTCGCCGGATCTGCTGCCGGCGCGAGCTCGCGCAGGCGGGCCCTTAAGGTTTCGCCAGGCTGCGCCCAGAGCTCGAAGGTCAGCGCGCTTGCCGCCTCGACGAAGGCAAGCCGGTGCTCAGGGATGTTGACAAGGATCTCCAGCTCATGCGTACGCGCCAGGCGGGCGACGGTCTGGCCGGTGGCCACGACCTGGCCGACCTCCATCGACAACGCGGTGATGACGCCGGGCGCATCGGCCGTGAGCGTGGCGTAGGCGAGATTGTTCTCCGCCGTGGCGAGCTGGGCGCGGGCCTGGTCGAGGCGCGCCCGGGCGGCGTTGGCGGCCGAGAGGCGCTGGTCGTGAATCTGCGGGACGAACGCCGTCGAGCCGCGCAGGCCCGCATAGCGTTCCAGATCGGCGCGGGCGCGGGCCTCCTCGGCTTCCGCGGCGGCCGCTGCGGCGGCGGCATGGTCGCGCGCCAGCTTCAGGTCAGCCGGATCAAGCCGCGCCAGCACCTGGCCGGCAACAACCCGCGCACCGATATCGACCTCGCGGGCGATGATCTTGCCGCCGACCCGAAACCCCAGATTGGTTTCGATCCGCGGCGCCACCACGCCCGCAAGGGTCATGCGCCTGGTTTCGGCGCGAAACGCGACGGTCTGAACGCGTGCCGGCCGGGGCTTTGCTTCGGCCGGAGCGGCTGTGTGCGCCTGCGTGGCAGCGGCCCGCCAGATCACGGTGCCCGCGACGCCACCGGCGCCCAGCACGGCAGCAGCACCCAGCAACAAGGCCCGTTTGGCGCGCATCGTGGCACTCCCTGCCGCGCCGATGGCGCTCGGCTGCGCCCGGCGGTAATGTGACGCAACTGCTTGGAAAGTACTCTGAACGACGTTAACTTAACTACGATAACATACGAACGGCGACGGGTCCGTCAAGAGGGAAGAATGGGTTTTTCCGGCAAGGGGGCGGTGGCGAAGTCGCCGGCACGCAAGCCGCGCGGGGAGGGGCATACGCGGCGCGAGGAAATTCTCGCGGCCGCCAAGGCCTTGTTCCTCGAAGAGGGCGTCAAGGCCACCACGATCCGCCGCATCGCCGAGCGCGTGGGCGTGTCGGCGCCGGCGCTCTATCTCTACTTCAAGGACAAGGACGAAATTCTGCTGGCGCTGTGTGATCGGATCTTCGCCATCCTGCTGCAGCGGCTGGAGGAGATCGAGCGGCTGCCGCTGCCGGCCTGCGAACGCCTGCGGCGGATGGGCGAAGCCTACATCCGCTTCGGGCTGGAGCATCCGGACGAGTATCGCATCATCTTCCTCGAATCACCGACGCCCGAGGCGGTGCGCTACACGGGCCACCGTACCGACACCAGCGATCTCGAACGGCCCGGTGCCAAGGGCGCGATGGCCTTCACCAAGATCACGCAGGCTTACGAGGCGATCGCGAAGGAAGGGATCGTTCTGCCGTATCCGCCCGCCCTCTGCGCCGAGCTGAGCTGGATGGCCTGCCACGGCCTGGTCGCTGCGCTGATTGCGGAACCCGACTTCCCGTGGTCGGACCGGGAGACGCTGATCCGCGGCATGGTCGAGGCAAGCGTCCGCGGCGTCGTCCCCGCGCTGGGACAGGCGACATCGGCCTAGTAGGTGGCGCGGCCGCCGGAGAGGTCGAAGACGGCGCCGGTGTTGAAGGTGCAGAGCGGCGAGGCCAGCCACGTCACCATGGCGGCCGCTTCCTCCACTGTGGCGAAGCGGCCCATCGGGATCTTCGACAGCATGAAGGCGATGTGCTGCTCCGTCATCTGCTTGAAGATGTCCGTGCGGATCGCGGCCGGGCACACGCAGTTCACCAGCACGCCGGTATTCGCCAGCTCCTTGCCCAGCGACTTGGTCAGGCCGATCACGCCGGCCTTGGATGCGGAATAGGCCGACGCGTTGGGATTGCCTTCCTTGCCGGCAATGGAAGCGATGTTGACGATGCGACCCCAGCCGCGCTTTGCCATGCCCGGCACCACCGCGCGGTTGCACAGAAACAGGCCGACGAGATTGACGTCGATCACCTGCTTCCATTCGGCCAGCCCATAGTCCGCGACAGTCTTGTTCGGACCAGTGATGCCGGCGCTGGCCACCAGGATGTCCACGGGACCCAGATCGCTTTCCGTTTTGGCGAGCGCACCGGCGACACCCTCCTCGACCGTGACATCCATGCCGATGCCAACGCAGCCGTCGAGACCGGATGCGGCCTTCGAAACCTCTGTGTTGTCGCGATCCCAGAGCGCGACTTTGGCGCCGAGGCTGCTGAGGCTCTGCGCGCACGCAAGGCCGATACCGCGGGCGCCGCCGGTGACCACGGCGACCTTCTCCTTGAACATGCCGGCGTACATGCGCATTTCCTCTCAGTGCCCCGCAGGTGCGACAGACTGTAGCGGCTTGAAGGCGCACACGGGAAGGGCATGGGCGCGCTATCCGCATGGCAATGCGGTGGGATACTGCCCGCCGGTTCGCTAATATCCGCCGCCTTCTTCCTGTGAGCTTGTAGATGACCCGCCGGATTCCCGCTTCCATCGATGCCACGCTTGAGCTGCTGCGCAAGGGCGATTACGTCGCTGACCGCAGCCTCGCCACCGTCCTTTATCTGGCGCTGAAGCTGGGGCGGCCGCTCTTCACCGAGGGCGAAGCCGGCACGGGCAAGACCGAGATCGCCAAGGTGCTCGCTCAAACGCTGGGGCGGCGCCTGATCCGGCTGCAATGCTACGAGGGCCTCGATGCGGCCTCGGCCGTGTACGAGTGGAACTATGCGCGGCAGATGATCGAGATCCGGCTGGCGGAGGCCCAGGGCAATGTCGATCGCGACCTGCTGGGCAGCGACGTGTTCGCGGAAAAGTTCCTGATCCGCCGGCCGCTGCTGGAAGCGCTGCAGCCGCAGCCGGAAGGCCCGCCGGTGCTGCTGATCGACGAGCTGGACCGCACCGACGAGCCCTTCGAAGCCTATCTGCTGGAAGTGCTGTCGGACTTTCAGGTCACTATTCCCGAGCTCGGCACCGTGAAGGCGCCGGCCCCGCCGATCGTGATCATTACCTCCAACCGCACGCGCGAAATTCACGACGCGCTGAAGCGCCGCTGCTTCTATCACTGGGTGGATTATCCCGATGCCGCGCGCGAGCAGCAGATCCTGGCGGTCAAGGCGCCGGGCGCGCCGGAGCGCCTGACGCGCCAGGTCGTGGGCTTCGTGCAGGAGCTGAGGCGCATGGACCTTTTCAAGGCGCCCGGCGTCGCCGAGTCGATCGACTGGGCCACGGCCCTCAACGAGCTCAATGTGCTCGATCTCGATCCCCGCACGATCAACGACACGCTGGGCGTCCTTCTGAAATATCAGGACGACATTCAGCGCCTGCAAGGCAGCGAGGCCGCCCAGATCCTCGAGCGGGTCAAGAGCGAGATGCTGGTCGGGCATGCCGCCGGGTGAATGAAGGCCGGGACTGAACGCTATGCCTGAAGCCGCCCCTGCCGAAGGCAAGCTCGTCGCCAACATCATGAATTTCGCGCGCACCTTGCGCGCCGCCGGGCTGCCGATCGGGCCGGGCCGCGTGATCGAGGCGGTGCGCGCGGTCGAGGCGGCCGGATTGCAGCGGCGCGAGGATCTCTACTGGACGCTGTTCAGCGTGTTCGTGAACCGGCGCGACCAGCGCGAGATTTTCGATCAGGCCTTCCACATCTTTTGGCGCAATCCCCGGCTGCTGGAAAAGATGATGGGCATGCTGCTGCCCCAGGTCGATACCGGTGAAGAGCCGGAGAGCCGCAAGCAGATGAGCCGGCGGCTGCAGGAGGCGCTGCAGCCGGGCCGCGGCGAATCGCCCGATGACGCCGAACAGCCGCCTGAGGTCGAGATGGAGGCGACGCTGACCTTCTCCGACCGCGAGCTTCTGCAGAGGAAGGATTTCGAGCAGATGTCGGCCACCGAGATCGCGCAGGCGATGAAGGCGATCAAGCGCCTGACGCTGCCGATCCGGGAAGCACGAACCCGGCGGACGGAAGCCTCGGCACACGGTGCGAAGATCGACATGCGCGCCACGTTCCGGCGCTCGCTCAAGCCACACGGGGTGATCGATCTGGCGCGGCGCGTGCAGCGGCGGCGGCCGCCGCCGCTGGTGATCCTGTGCGATATCTCCGGCTCGATGAGCAAGTACAGCCGGATGTTCCTGCACTTCATGCATGCGATCACCAACGATCGCGACCGGGTTTACTGCTTCACATTCGGCACCCGCCTGACCAACGTCACGCGCGCCCTGCGCAACAAGGACGTGGACGTGGCGCTGGCCAAGGCATCGAGCCAGGTCGAGGACTGGTCCGGCGGCACGCGCATCGGTGCGACGCTGGAGGAGTTCAACCGGCTGTGGTCGCGCCGTGTGCTGGGCCAGGGAGCCGTGGTGCTGCTGATCACCGATGGGCTGGATCGCGACGGTGCGCATGGCCTGGAGGCCCAGATGGAGCGGCTGCACAAATCCTGTCGCCGCCTGATCTGGCTGAATCCGCTTTTGCGCTATGAAGGCTACGAACCGCGCTCGCTCGGCAACCGCGCCATGATTGCCCACGTCGACGATTTCCGGCCCGTCCACAATCTGGAGAGCCTCGCCGAGCTGGTCGACGCGCTGGGCGCACCGGCCCCGCGCCGCATGGACGGCCTCGTCGCCTGGCAAGCCCGCGCAAGGGCGGCGTAGCGGACGCTTTCGCTAGCCAAGAACAACCTTCCCCCGGAGGGGGAAGGTGCCCGAAGGGCGGAAGGGGGATGGTGCAACACCCGCGGTGACTCGTCTTTGACACCGTGCATGCGGCGGCATCCCCCTTCCGGCGCTGCGCGCCACCTTCCCCCTCCGGGGGAAGGCCATGAGCTGCCATTGTCCTGTTGCAATTGAAGGCGTGATATACTGCCATATATAACGTATCGTCGGCTCTGGAGAGGAAGATGACAGCAGCGGCGGAAGACATTCTCGGCACGGCGGCGGCGTGGAAGGCGGAGGGCCGCGGCGTGGCGCTGGCCACGGTTACGCTGACGTGGGGATCGTCGCCACGGCCTGTCGGCAGCCAGCTCGTCGTTGATCAGGATGGCAACATGATGGGCTCGGTCTCGGGCGGCTGCATCGAGGGCGCCGTGGTCAAGGAAGCCGTCGAGGCGATCGGTGACGGCAAGCCACGCCTGCTCGATTTCGGCGTTACCGACGAGCAGGCCTGGGATGTGGGCCTCGCCTGTGGCGGCAAGGTGCAGGTGTTCGTCGAACGGGTGGGCTAGCCGGGCAGGGGTGCCAACATGAAGCTCGAGACGCTCAAGGCCGTCCAGGCGGCGCGCGATTCCCGCCGGGCCATCGTGCTGGCCAAGCGCATCGCCGACGGCGCCGAAGCGCTGGTATATGCAGACCGTGTCGATGGCGAGCTGGCGCAGGCCGATGTCGTTGCAGCCGCCCGCGCCGCGCTGGCCAGCGGCCGCAGCGAGACGGTCGACACCAGCGCCGGCAAGGTGTTCCTTCACGCCTTTGTGCCGCCGCCCAGGATGATCGTCGTGGGCGCGGTCCATATCGCCCAGGCGCTGGTGCCGATGGCGGCCATGACCGGCTACGACGTTATCGTCGTGGATCCGCGCCGCGCCTTCGCGGCCGACTATCGTTTTCCCAACGTCACCGTGCTGCAGGAATGGCCGGACGAGGCGATGGAACGGCTGAAGCCTGACGCATCAACGGCCGTGGTGACACTGACCCACGATCCCAAGCTTGACGATCCTGCCCTGCAGGTGGCGCTGACGTCGGACGCCTTCTATGTCGGCTCACTGGGTAGCCGGCGTACGCATGAGAAGCGAAAGGCGCGCCTGCTGGACGCCGGCATCACGGAGGCCCAGTTCGGGCGCATTCATGGGCCCGTCGGTCTCGATATTGGCGCGCGATCGCCGGCCGAGATCGCCATCTCGATCCTCGCGGAGATCATCCGCACCCGCACCGCGCAGACGGAACCGGCGGAACGCAAGGTCAAGGCAGCGTGATGCCATGAAGTTCGGCGATGTTTCGATCGACGCGGCTGATGGTGCGATCCTTGCGCACGCGTTCCGTGACCACGGCCTGAACTTCGCCAAGGGCCGGCGGCTCTCCGCCGACGACGTGACGAAGCTCAGGGCTGCCGGCGTGTCCACGATCGTTGCCGCCGTGCTCGATGCCGACGACGTGCACGAGGACGAAGCCGCGCGGGCCATCGCGGCCGCTGCCGGCGGTGAGGGCCTGACGCCGACAGCACCCTTTACAGGCCGGGCCAACCTGTTCGCGGCCGTCGCCGGCGTCGTAACGGTCGATGCCGTCCGCATCGAAGCGCTCAATGCGATCGACGAGTCCATTACCATCGCGACGCTGCCCGCCTTTGCCGCGGTCGCGCCGAAACAGATGGTGGCGACCATCAAGATCATTCCGTTCGCGGTGCCGCGCGCGGCACTGCAACGCGCATTGGAGTTGATCGGTGGCAAGCCGCTGGTGTCGGTCGCGGCATTCCGAGCCTTCAAGGCCGGGCTGATCCAGACGAGCCTGCCGGGCACGCGTGCCAAGGTGCTGGAAAAGACCAGCGAGACGACGCGCGCGCGTCTGGCCGGCGTCGGCGGCGTGCTTCACGGCGAACGGCGCGTGGCCCACGACGAGGCGGCCATTGCCGCGGCGCTGCGGGAGCTGAAGGCCGAGGGCTGCGATTTCTTTCTGGTCGCCGGTGCGTCGGCCATCGTGGACCGGCGCGACACCATTCCGGTCGGCATCGAAGGCGCCGGCGGCAGGATCACGCATTTCGGGATGCCGGTCGATCCGGGCAACCTGCTGCTGATGGGCGAGATCGACGGCAAGCCGGCCATCGGCCTGCCCGGGTGTGCCAAGTCGCCGAAGTTCAACGGCTTCGACTATGTCTTGCAGCGCCTCGCGGCGGGGCTCCCGGTTGGCCGCCGCGAAGTGATGAGCCTGGGCGTTGGCGGCTTGCTCGCCGAAACGCCCAGCCGCGGCGTACCGCGCGCGGGGAAGAATACCGAAGCCGCCGAGCCAGCGGAGGCGCCGCCGCGAGCCCCGCGCATCGCCGCGCTGGTGCTGGCGGCCGGCCGTTCCAGCCGCATGGGTGGCCCCAACAAGCTGCTGGCCCATATCGGCGGATTGCCGATGGTCTCGCATGTGGTGCAGGCGGCGATGGCCTCACAAGCCGTCCTGACGGTTGTCGTGCTGGGCCACATGGCCCCCGAGGTCAGGCAGGCCGTGGCCGCTTTGGGAGGGGCTGCCGAAAAGGTCAAATACGTCGAGAATCCGGACTTCGCCGAAGGGCTGAGCGCGTCGCTGCGGGCGGGTCTCGCGGCGTTGCCGGCGGATATCGACGGGGTGCTTGTCTGCCTGGGCGACATGCCGGCGGTGGCCCCCGCGCAGCTCGACCGGCTGATCGCCGCCTTCAATCCCGTCGAGGGCCGCGCCATCTGCGTGCCGACCGTGGCGGGCAAGCGCGGCAATCCCGTCCTGTGGGACCGCCGGTTCTTTGCCGAGATGGCGGCCGTTTCCGGTGACACGGGAGCGAAACACCTGATTGGCGAGCACGCCGATCTCGTGTGCGAGGTCGATATGGGCAGCGAGGGTGTGCTGATCGATCTCGACACGCCCGAAGCGCTCGAAGCGTTCCGCAGCCGCGACCGCAAGACGGAGGCGGCATGAGCGTCGATGTCGCCGCCATCCGCCGGCAGTTCCCCATCCTGAACCGGCCGATCAACGGCAAGCCGCTGCACTACCTCGACAATGGCGCATCAGCGCAGGTGCCACAGGCCGTGCTTGACGCCGTGCACGCCTACGAAACCACATCGCGCGCCAACGTGCTGCGCGGCGTGCATGCGCTGGCCGAAGCGGCAACCGAAGCCTATGAGAACGCCCGCGCCGAGGTTGCGCAGTTCCTTGGCGTTCCGGCCGAGGAGGTGATGTTCACCGGCGGCTGCACGGCGGCGATCAATCTCGTGGCCCACAGCTACGGCAGCCTGCTCAGGCCGGGCGACGAGATCGTGCTCTCGGAACTGGAGCATCATTCCAACATCGTCCCCTGGTATCAGCTCGCACAGCGCGCCGGCCTGAGGCTGCGGCCGTTGCCGGTGACGGATGAGGGACGCATCGACGTGGCGGGCCTGCCGCAGGTCGTGACGGAACGCACCCGGCTGATCTCGCTGGCGCATGTCTCCAACGTCACCGGCGCGGTGCTGGATGTCGCGGCCGTCGTGGCGGCGGCGCGCGCGGTGGGCGCACGGGTGATGCTCGACGGTGCGCAGCGAGCCCCTCACGGACCACTCGACCTGCCAGGGCTGGGAATCGATTTCTATGCCTTCGCCGGTCACAAGGCGTATGGGCCCAACGGCATCGGCGTGCTGTGGGCGCGCAAGGAGTTGCTGGAGGCGATGCCGCCCTTCATGGGCGGCGGTTCGATGATCGGCAACGTCACCTTCGAGGCGATCACCTGGGCGCCGCCGCCGCGCCGCTTCGAGGCTGGCACCCCGCCGATCGGGCCTGCGATCGGCCTGGGCGCGGCATGTCGCTGGATGATGGAGCAGGACTGGACCGCGCTGGGCGGTCACGAGATGGCCCTGACGCAGCGCCTGATGGACGGGCTGGCCGAAACAAGCAGCGCCCGGCTCATCGGGCCGGCGGGCCTGCAAGGACGGCTGCCGGTGATTTCCTTTGTGTTGGACGATATCCACCCGCACGACGTGGCGCAGATTCTCGATTCGCGCGGCGTTGCGGTGCGCGCCGGCCACCACTGCGCCCAGCCGCTGATGGAGCGGTTCGACATTTCCGGCACGACGCGCGCCTGCATCGCACCCTACAATGACACCGGCGACATCGATGCCCTGATCGATGGCGTGCGCGAAACCGTCCGGCGGTTCGCATGAACGACGCGCTCTACCACGACCGCATCGTCGCACTGGCCAAGAGCCGGACCGGCGCGGGCCGGTTGCCGGCACCCACCGCATCGGCGCGGCGCGATAACCCGCTGTGCGGTGATCGCGTGACGATGGATGTACGCCTGGAGGAGGGGAGGATCGCCGAGATCGCGCATGAGGTGCGCGGCTGTGCGCTCTGCCAGGCGGCAGCGGTGGCTCTCAGGTCGCGCGCACAGGGCCGTCCCGCGGACGATGTCCCGGTCCTGCGGCAAGAGATCGAGGATGTTCTCAAGGGCACGGCGGCGGGCGAGGGCAACTTTGCGGCCTTCACGCCGGTGCGTGCCTATCGCAGCCGGCACGATTGCGTGCTCCTTCCTTTCGAAGCCCTGCAAGCGGCGCTGAACAATTCCTGAATTCCTGCACGGCGCCGCGAAATCGTCATGATCAAATGGTGAGTATTCGCTCGCTGACGCTGTCGGGAGGCTAAATCAATGTCCCATGTTCGCACCTCGTCACGCCGCCGGATCGCCGTCGCGGCGGGGCTGGGCGCCGCCCTTCTGGTGGCCGGTCCGGCGGCGGCGCAGGAGCTGGCGCTGAAGCGCGTGATGCTGTCATCGGGCGGCGTGGGTTATTTCGAGTACGAGGCCTCGGTCGAGAACGACGCGACCCTCAGGCTGACGGTGAACCTCGACCAGGTCGATGACGTGCTGAAAAGCCTCGTGGTCTATGACGACAAGGGCGGGGTCGGCAGCCTGAGCCTGCCCGGACGCGAGCCGCTGTCGCAGGTGTTCAAGGATTTGCCCTTCGACCAGAACGCGCTGGCATCGCCGGCAGCGTTGCTGAACGCCCTGCGCGGCGCGGAGATCTCTGTCGGCGGTCCGCGCGCGGCCACCGGCCGGGTGGTGGCGGTTAATGCGGAACCGGTGCTCAGCCCCGAGGGCCGGCAGGTCGGCGTGCGTAACCGCGTCACGGTGATGACCGACAAGGGCCTGCAGCAATTCGTGCTGGAAGAGGCCGAGAACCTCCAGTTCGCCGATCCGGCGGTGCGCGAGCAGGTCAAAAAGGCGCTGGCCGCCATCGCCTCGAACCGCACCAAGGATGCCCGCACCGTGGAACTGACCTCCAGAGGCCAGGGCAAGCGCACGGTGCGCGTCGCCTACATCGTCACGGCGCCGCTGTGGAAGGCGTCATATCGGCTGACCGTGCCGGGCGAGGGCAACGAGACGAAGGCGCATCTTCAGGGCTGGGCCGTGGTCGAGAACATGAGCGGCCAGGACTGGAACGGGGTCGAACTGTCGCTGGTGTCAGGCCATCCGGTCGCGTTCCGTCAGGCGCTTTACCAGTCCTACTACGTCGAGCGGCCTTGGGTGCCGGTGGAGGTGATCGGCCGCCTGATGCCGCGCACCGATACGGGAACCGTGCCCGTGCCGCCACCGCCGCCCGCGCCGGCGTCACGGCCGGCCCCGCAGATGGCACCGCCGGCCGGCGGCAGCCGCGACTCGCGTGGCGGACCGAAGCTGGAGCGCAGCGCCGAGGCGCCGATGGCGTCGTTTGCCGGGCCTTCCGAAAAGGTCGCGGCGCAGGAAGCGCTGACACAGGTGATGTTCCGCTTTCCCAACCCGGTGACGGTTGCCAACGGCCGCACGCTGTCGGTGCCGATCATCGATGGCGACGTACCGGTGAAGCGTCAGGCGCTGTATCAGCCCGAGACGCACACCCGCCATCCGCTGGCATCGGTGCGCCTGGAGAACAACAACAGCACCGCCCTGCCGCCGGGGATCGTGACGATCTACGAGCGGGGTGCCGGCGGCGATGTGGCCTATGTCGGCGACGCGCGGCTGTCGGCGCTGCCGCCGGGCGAGAACCGGCTGCTGAGTTACGCGCTTGACCAGAAGATCACCATCGAGGCCGATACCGGCCGCAAGGAAACCCTGGTCAGGGGCAGCATCGCCCAGGGGGTGCTGCGCTACGAGATGCTCCAGCGCCAGACCAATACGTACAGGGTCAAGGCGCCGGCACGCGAGAGCCGCCAGCTTCTGGTCGAAACGCCGCGGCTGGCCGGCTGGAAGCTTGTGAACGTCGAAGGCAAGGATGTCGGGCAGATCGAGGGCAAGTACCGCGTGCCCTTCGAGCTGAAAGGCGGCGAATCCCACACCTTCGAGGTGGTGCAGGAGCAGACGGTGTTGGAGCAGCTCGAGCTGGTGGATGCCGATCCCGAGCGCATCGCGTACTTTGCGCGCGCGAAGGAATTCGACCAGAAGACGCGCGACCAGCTCACCCGCATCATCCAGCTCCAGAACGCCGTGACGCAGGCCCAGGGCCGGATCGAGCAAGCCGACGCGCAACGCACGCGCATCACCCAGGAGCAGCAACGCATTCGCGAGAACCTGCGCAGCGTGCCCACCAACTCCGACCTGCACCGCCGGTACCTCGCCACGCTCGACCGGCAGGAGAACGAGCTGGAGACACTGGCCCGCCAGCGCGCCGACGCCGAAAAGGCCGTCGACGTCGCCCGCGCTGCCCTGGAGGCCTACATCAAGAGCCTGGGCTGAGCCGGACTGAACCACCAGCGTGCTTGCTTTCCCATAAGGCAGTGCTATACATGGACTGCATGAGTGAAGGCAAGTCGTCCGGGGCGCCGCCATAGGCCCCGCAACGGTTTTCGTCGTCCTGAGCGCGGCGAAGGACCTTGCGATGGTTCGCCCAAGACTCCGGCCTCGGTAGGTCACCGCGAGGCTCGTTCACGGACCGGACAACTGCAAGGTCCTTCGCTTCGCTCAGGACGACGGCAACGCGCGTATGCGAACACCCTGTCGTCTCCGGTGTCTCCCTTTCCGCGTGTCTCCCTTTCCTGCGTGTCTCCCGGTGTCTCCGTGTCTCCTGCTGTCTACCTGTCCACACCTGTCCTACGGTGTCCACACCTGTCCTACCTGTCCTACCTGTCCACACCTGTCCTACGGTGTCCACCTGTCTCCCGGTGTCTCTCTGTCTCATCGCGTCTACCTGTCTCAAAGTGTCTCCCGGGCTGCTTCACCCGCCGCCGCGTGGCGGAGGGGCTTGCGCGGGGGCGCGGAACCGGCCACACCAGCGCTTGCCATGAACGGCACAGCCCCGCCCGTCCTTCTGTCCGTCGCCCACGGCATTGCGACTGTCACCTTGAACCGGCCGAAGGAGATGAATTCCTTCGACGGCGCCACGGCGCGGACCATCCTGGAGACGCTGGCCCGCGTCGCGGGCGATCCCGCCTGCCGCGTGGTCGTGTTCGCGGCCAACGGTCCGGCCTTTTCCGCCGGCGGCGATTTCAACTGGGTGCTGACCTGGCCGGACCGCAGCCAGCAGGAGCGCGAAGAAGGCGCCTTGGCGATGACGCAGGTCGTGCAGGCCATCTACAATCTGCCCAAGCCAACCATCGCGCGGGTGCAGGGCGCGGCGGTCGGCGGCGGGGTCGGCGTCATGCTGGCCTGCGACTATGCGATTGCGGCGGAGGACGCCCGCTTCGGTCTCACATCGGTGCGCAATGGGTTGCTGGCCGGCATTGCCATCGCCGTGCTGATCCAGGCCGTAGGAGCCCGCCGCGCGCGCCAGCTCCTGATGCATGGCGGCATCTTTGGGGCCCGCGAGGCGCTGGCGATGGGCCTGATTGACCGCGTCGTCCCGGCCGACCGGCTCGATGCGGAGGTCGCGTCGCTGGCCGCCGAGCTGCGGCTGGGTGCGCCCTCCGTGCAGGCGCTGATCAAGCGCCTGGTCACGCGCATTGCCGCAATGCCGGCCGACGATGCCGTGGTCGATCTGGTCGCCAGCGAGGTCGCGGCGCAGTGCGTGACAGACGAAGCGCGCGAGGGCATGTCGGCCTTTCTCGCCAAGCGAAAGCCGGGGTGGGCGACATGAAGTTGTTTGCGGCGCTGGCCTGTGTGCTCGCCATGGCGCCGGCTGCGGGCAACGCGCTGGCACAGCAGCCGCCGCCGCCGCTCCAGCCCGCAATCGAGGAGTTCGCCGAGAGTATGGGCGCTGTCGTGTTCGCCGCCGGCCAGATGGTGATCCACGCGCGCGTCTGCGGCGGCAACGAGAATGTCGGGCATGAGATGCAGCGCCTCGCCGCCGAGCGCGCCCGGCAATGCGCGGCCGCCGATACGCGCGTGCGGGAGATCGCCGATCAGACCCGCACGGCCTTCGAGAGCATGCTGAAGAATGCCGACGCCGCCATCCAGCGCCGGGGCAAGGACAAGATCTGCGCGCTCTACAGGAGCCCTGACTTGCAGGTGGAGGTCGCGACCGCCCTCGAAATGGGCCGGCAACTGGCCACCGACGCCGGGCGGGAGCGGATCAGCCGCTTGCCCTGCCCCCCGAAGGAATGAGTGTGCAAGCCAGCCTTCCCTTGCTGGGAGCGCGCCACTCCAGTGGCGCCGGCGGCGTGCAACGCCGCCATCATGCAGTCTTGCACACACGCCGCCGGTCGCCCTCCGCTTCGCTGCGGGCGATGCGCCACTGGAGTGGCGCGCTCCCAGCATGGAATGATGCGTTGCAGTTTGAGAAGGCGGGCTAACGTCAGGCAGAGGGTCATGTTCGGGAAGATACTGGTTGCCAATCGTGGTGAGATCGCCTGCCGGGTCATCAGGACGGCGCGGCGGCTGGGCGTGCGCACGGTTGCGGTCTATTCCGACGCCGACCGCCACGCGCGCCATGTCGCGATGGCGGACGAGGCGGTGCATATCGGACCCGCGCCGGCGCGCGAGAGCTACCTCGTCGCGGAGAAGCTGATCGAGGCGGCGCGCACCACCGGCGCCGAGGCGATCCATCCCGGCTACGGCTTCCTGTCGGAGAACGCTGCTTTCGCCGAGGCGTGCGCGGCCGCCGGCATCGTCTTCATCGGTCCGCCGCCCGCCGCCATTCGCGCCATGGGCTCCAAGAGCGAGGCCAAGAAGCTGATGGAGGCGGCGAGGGTGCCGCTGGTGCCGGGTTATCACGGCGACGATCAATCGCCCGCGCTGCTTGCGCGCGAGGCCGAACGCATCGGCTATCCGGTGCTGATCAAGGCCTCGGCCGGCGGCGGCGGCAAGGGCATGCGCGTGGTCGAAACGCCGGCCAAATTCGCGGAGTCGCTGGCAGGCGCGCAGCGCGAGGCCAAGGCAGCCTTTGCCGACGACCATGTGCTGGTCGAGAAGTATCTCACCCGGCCGCGCCATATCGAGGTCCAGGTCTTCGCCGACACGCATGGCACCTGCCTGTATCTCTTCGAGCGCGACTGCTCAATCCAGCGCCGCCACCAGAAGGTGATCGAGGAAGCGCCGGCCCCCGGCATGACCGCCGAGCGGCGCAAGGCCATGGGCGAGGCGGCCGTCTCCGCGGCGCGCGCCATCGGCTATGTCGGCGCCGGTACGGTCGAGTTCATCGCCGATCCGTCGGGCGCTTTCTATTTCATGGAGATGAACACCCGCCTGCAGGTCGAGCATCCCGTCACCGAGATGATCACCGGCCAGGACCTGGTGGAGTGGCAGCTCCGCGTCGCGGCGGGTGAAAGGATGCCGCTGACGCAGGAGGAGCTCGCCATCAAGGGCCATGCCTTCGAGGTGCGCCTTTACGCCGAGGATCCCTCGCGCAACTTCCTGCCGTCAGTCGGGCGCCTTGTCCACCTCGCACTGCCACGCGATCGTTTGCATGTGCGGGTCGATACCGGCGTGCGGTCCGGGGATTCGGTTACGCCGTACTACGATCCCATGATCGCCAAGATTATCGTGCACGACCAGGATCGTGCGGCGGCCCTGCGCCGGCTGCGACAGGCGCTGCGCGAAACCGAGGTCGTGGGGGTGCGCACCAACACCGCCCTGCTGGCGCGGATCGCCGAGCATCCCGCTTTCGCGGCCGGCGAAGTGGATACCGGTTTCATAGAGCGGCACCGTGCCGAGGTGATCCCCAGGGCCGAGGCTGCCGACGAGCGCGCCCTGGCGCTGGCAACCCTGGCGCGCCTGCTGGAGTGGCGTCAGGAAGCGCAGGCCCGCGCCGCGCAGTCGCCGGATCCGGCCTCACCATGGCACCGGGTTGACGGCTGGCGGCTCAACGGCGCAGGGCATGACGACATACGCTGGAAGAGCGGCGAGCGGGAAGTGATCGTCACGGCTCGCTATCAGCCTGCGGATGCCCTCGACACCGACACGGTTGACTGCCGGCTGGAGCTTGACGGAACGCAGATGGATGCCAGCGCGGTGCGGGAAGGCACGGACGGCAGCTTCCGCGCAACGCTGGGCACAACCGTGATGCTGGCACGGGTGATCGCCTCTACGGCGAGCGACGGGGGGCGGGACTATGTCGTCTTTGCCGGCGGCGCCCCGGGCGGGCAGACGCTGCGTCTGGTCGATCAGCGCGATGTCTCGGCGGCCGAGGCGGCGGGCGTGCACGGCGGCGGGCTGACGGCGCCGATGCCGGGCAAGATCATCGACGTGAAGGTGCGCGACGGCGAGACGGTGAGCCGCGGCCAGCCGGTGATCGTGCTGGAGGCGATGAAGATGGAGCACACGCTGCTGGCGCCCGCCGACGGCACGGTGAAGAAGACCCTCTACGCCGCCGGCGACCAGGTCCCCGAAGGCGCCGACCTCGTCGAGTTCGAGCCGGCCGAGGCGTGAACCTTCCCCCGGAGGGGGAAGGTGGCGCGTAGCGCCGGAAGGGGGATGCCTCAACCGGCACGGCGCTAACGGTGAGACGCCGAAGGTGTTGCGCCATCCCCCTTTCGCCCCTTCGGGGCACCTTCCCCCTCCGGGGGAAGGACAAACGGAGAGCTAAACGAACGTCAGGAGGCGGCGGGGGGTGCGGACGAGGATGGCGTCGATCTCGTCCTCGCTGTAGCCGCGCCGGCGCATCATGGGCACGACGTTGCGGAAGATATGGCCATAGCCGTGGCCGCCGAAGACGCTGAGCCGCGTGCGATAGCAGATGTCGTGGCTGATGACGATGCGATCGAGATGCCCATGGTCGATCAGCGCCCGCATCAGCTTGAGCCGCGTGGCGTCGTTGGGCATGTCGATGTCGTTCAGCGGATAGTAGGCGCTCTCCTGGCCGAACAGGTCGAACTCCAGCGTCACGCCGGTGTCGGCCAGACGCAGCAGGCGATCGACATCGAAGATGGTGCGATCGATGTGGCTGATCACCACCCGCTCCGTAGGATAGCCGGCGGCGCGGATGAAATCCGCCACCTCCTGCGGCTGATCCTCGTGACGGCCGGGATGCACGTTGAGCGCCGCGCCGGTTTCCTTCATGGCCAGCAACGCGCCGCGCATCACCCGCTTCTCCAGATCGGTCCACGGCGCCTGGCAGCCGATCTCGCCGATCATGCCGGCCCGTACGTCGGTGCCCCATGCGCCGACCTGCACCTGGTCGATCATCTCGGCCGCGAAATCGTGAACGGTGCGCTCCTGGTTGCGCGGATCCTGGTAGTCGTTGACGTAGTGGCCGCAGCCCATCACGAGCTGTACGCCTGTGCCCTCCGAGATGCGGCGCAGGCCGGCCGGGTCTGGCGACAGGCCACCGCAGGTCAGCTCGACCACAGTGTCGCCGCCCTCCTGCTTCAGCAGGTCAAGCTCGCGGACCGCGACCTCCTCCAGATCGAGCATGTACTTGCGGCCGGCGCGCGCAAGGCCATGGCCGTAGTTGATCTGCCAGACATTCTCCAGCGTGATCTCCGGCCCCAGATCATTGTCGCTGCGGGTGCCGGGCGGGCGGATGTCGCACAACACGTGCTCATGCATCAGGGTGCGGCCGAGAAAGACCGGATCGACCGGCCCCAGCACCGTCTGCGCCTTGCCGCGCAGCGCGTCGCGGGTGAGTCGCATCACAGCTCCCGCAGCACGTTGCGGTATGCGCCGCAATAGTCATCGACCGCCGCGACGAAGCCGTCGTGATCGGCGGGCGTGAGCGCCAGCGAGAGCGCCATGAAGCCGCGGCGCGCGAGATAATAGCCACGCTCCAGCATGTTGAGATGGAAGAGCGCGCGTGCCTCGGCCGGCGTCTTCTGCGTATCGTGCGGCTGGCCCACCGGATCGGATTGCCAGTGCACGACGATGATGGAGCCGGTGCCCGTGGCCTGCAGCGGCACGCCGTGCTTGCGTCCCGTCTCGTTGAGGCGCGCCCGCAGGCGTTCGCCATCGTCATAGAGCCGGTCGGCGGCTTCCGACGTAAAGATCTTCGTCAGGCCGGCGACGCCCGCCGCCATCGTCAGCACGTTGTTGTTGAACGTGCCGGCATGCGGCCAGTAGTCGGGCTGGCCGGGATCGTAGCGGCGCATCAACTCGTGTTTGCCGCCGAAGGCGCCGAAGGTCATGCCGCCGCCGAGATACTTGCCGAAGCTGGTCATGTCGGGCGTGATGCCCAGCTTCTTCTGCAGGCCGCCCGAGGACATGCGCGAGGTCATCACCTCGTCGAAGATCAGCACGATACCATGGCGGGTGGCCTCCTCGCGCAGCATGGCGAGGTATTCGCGCGTGGCGGGGATGCCGCCGCCGGAACCCATCATCGGCTCGATCAGGATGGCTGCCAGCTTGTCGGCGTTCTCGCGAATGAGGCTCCGCGTGCCCTCGATGTCGTTGATCCTGGCCATGACAACGGGGAAGGGCGCATTGATGGGAAAGTCCGCCCCGTAGAAGAACGTCAGCACACCGCCATGGTACGCGCCTTCCATCACCAGGATATGGCTGCGCCCGGTGTGGGCGCGCGCCGTCACCAGCGCCATGAGGTTCGATTCGGTGCCGGAGTTGGTGAAGCGTACCAGCTCGACGGAAGGGAAGCG
The DNA here is from genome assembly GCA_003574685.1 of Rhodospirillaceae bacterium SYSU D60007. GTDB lineage: Bacteria > Pseudomonadota > Alphaproteobacteria > Reyranellales > Reyranellaceae > Vineibacter. The sequence goes on along the minus strand of QOCQ01000007.1, from coordinate 47,894 downwards.
TTCGCACATCAGGCGTGCCAGCTCGGCTTCCTCGCGATTGGGGCCGCCGAAGACGATGCCGTCCTTCGTTGCGCGCGCGATGGCCTCCATGATGACGGGATGCGAATGGCCATAGAGGCCGGCCGTATATTCGCCGAGGAAGTCGGTGTAGGTGTGGCCATCGATGTCGGTCAGCGTCTGCGCCTTCGCCTGCGCGATCGCGACCGGAAAGGGACTGTAGTAGAGCACCGTGCGGGTGTTGCCGCCGGGCATCGATCTGGCCGCCTCCTCCTGGCGCGCCTTGCTGGCGGGATTGGCGGCGATGTACCGCTCCTCCGTCTCGCGCAGCGCCTCCTGCAACGACACGTTGATGCGCGCCTGGACGTTCATGTTTCCCTCCGCTGCGCTGCCCGACAGTGCATTCGCATATGCTGATTTGCCGTCGTCCTGAGCGAAGCGAAGGACCTTGCGGCGAACCGATCCGTGAACGACGGTGCCGGTAACTCACCGGTGCCGCCAGTTTCTGGTCGAACCACCGCAGGGTCCTTCGCTTCGCTCAGGACGACGAGAATACCCGTTGCAAGGCATATGCGAGTACCCTGCGCGACCTAGCCTAACGTGTCCCGTGTCCCTTTCTCAACCCGCCGCCGCGATCTCCGCGTCACTCAGTCCGACACCGCGCAGTACCTCCTGCGTGTGCTCGCCCAGCGCCGCCGCGAAGCCGCGTGCCCGCGCGCCCGAGGCGGACATGCGGAATGGCGGGTTGGGCACGCCGCACAGGCCGCCCGCGTCGCGCACCATCTCCATGATGCCGCGATGCTTTGCCTGTGGGTCCTCCAGCGCTTCCTTCACGGTGCGATAGGGCGAGCAGGGGACGGCGTACTTCTCCAGGATCGGGACCAGCTCGGCGATCGGCACCGTGCCGGACCATGACTCGAACTCGTCCATGAACTGCGCCCAGTTCTTGCGGCGATCCGCGTATTTCGCGAAGCGCGGGTCCTCCAGCCATTCCGGATGGCCGGCCGCGCGCGCAAGGTCCACAAAGGTGCGCTCGCTGGCGGTGGCAATAACGATATATCCGTCCTTCGCTTTCACCGGCCCGTACATCGGGCGTGACGGCAGCTCGACGGGAAACTGGGCGCGCTGGAACTCCGACATCAGCAGGCCCAGCATGGCGTCGTACATCGACATGTCGACCATCTGTCCGACGCCGGTGGTGCGCTTCTGCACCAGCGCCGTCATCACGCCGCCGAAGGCGTAGGCGCCGGCCATGAAGTCGGCGACGAAGATGCCATTGAAGTCAGGCTTGGTGCGGTTGCCTTCCTGATAGGTGAGGTGGGCGAGATCGTAGCCGGTGGCGGCATGCACGACCGGTGCATAGGCCGGCCGGTCGGCGCCCGGGCCATCCTGGCCGTAACCCGAGATCGCGCAGTAGATCAGATCCGGCTTGCTGGCCTTGAGCGTTTCGTAGTCCAGGCCCAGCCGCCGCATTACGCCGGGCCGGTAGTTCTCGACCACCACATCGGCAGTCGCCACCAGGCGTTTGACGGCGGCGATGGCAGCCGGCTTCTTGAGGTCGAGCACCACGCTCTTCTTGCCGGCGTTGAGATGCGCGAACAGCGCGCTCGCGCCGTTGCGCAGCGGCGGGCGGCTGCGCATCAGATCGCCTTCCGGCGCTTCGACCTTGATCACCTCCGCGCCGAGATCAGCGATGAAGCGGGTGCAATGCGGCCCGGCAATGGTGGTGGTGAAATCGATGGCGCGGATGCCCGCCAGTGCGTCGGTCATGAGCCCTACCGTGCGAGAAGAACCAGAACCACGCCGCCGACCACGAGCACGGCGCTGACGAGCTCGCCGACGGTCGGCCGTTCGTGCAGCATGTAGCGGCTGGCGATGAAGGTGAAGACCAGCTCGACCTGTCCCAGCGCACGAATGTAGGCGGCGCTCTGCAAGGCGAAACCCATCGCCCAGCAGGCCGACCCGAAGACGCTGAGCAGCCCGACCAGCGCCGAGGAGCGCCATGTCACGGCGACCTTCACGATCTGGTCCCGCTCACGCGCCATCAGCCACGCTCCCATGATCAGGGTTTGCAGCGTATTCATCACGGCCAGCGTGAAAATCGCGCGGATCATGAAATCGCCGCCGGGCAGGTGCAGCGCGCCCTGGCGGATCGACACCGCGGCGATGCCGAAGATGCCGCCGGCCGCGATACCCACCAGCGCCGCCTTGTGCGTCCAGCCCAGCGCGATGTCGCGCAGCGTCCGGGTATCGCCCTTCACCGACAGCAGCACCACGCCCAGCAGGCTGACGATGATGCCGATCCATGCGAGGAGACCCAGCGGCTCGCCCAGCACCAGCACGGCGACCAGGGCAAGCTGCACGGTTTCGGTCTTGGAATAGGCAGTGCCGACCGCGAAGTTGCGCAACTCGAAGGAATAGATGAGCAGGGACGTGGCGATGATCTGCGCCACGCCGCCCAGCGCCGCCCAGGCGACGAACACCCAGTCCCATTCCGGCAGGACGCGGCCGCCGACGGTGATCAGCAGCACCAGCATCAGGATGGATACCGGCGCGCCATAGAAATAGCGCACGAAGTTGGCGCCGTTCGTGCTCAGCAGCGCCTTCAGCTTCTGTTGCAAGGCCGTGCGAGTGCACTGCAGGAGAGCGGCCGCGACGGTGATCGGAATCCAGAGTTCCACGCTGAGCCGCCCTCTCCCCGTATCCTGTTTCTTGCCGCCCCGGCGGGCCACGAGCGGTGCTGGACTGTATCGGGGCAGGTCGGCAAAGTCATGCCATCACGCCCGCAAGGGTGCCTTGCGACAGCGTTTTCAGGGTTGGGGGAGGTTATCAGCCCGATGTTCGAGATGATCTTTGCCAGCGCGATTCGCGCGCTGCCCGTGTTCCTGCTGCACATGGGCGTGACGCTCGCGATCCTGCTGCTGGGCGTGCTGGTCTACATGTGGTTCACGCCGCATCACGAAACCCGGCTGTTGCGCGAGGGCAATGTGGCCGCCGCCACGTCCTTCGGCTCGGCGGTGGTCGGGCTGGCCTTGCCGCTGGCGGTGTGCCTGGCGCGCAGCGTGAACGTTCCCGATATCGTGGTCTGGGGGATCGTCGCGCTGGTCGTGCAGCTCGCGACCTTCTTTGTGATGAGCTTCATCTTCAAGGACCTGTCCAATCGCATCGAGAATGGCGACATGGCCGCCGCCATAACGCTGGCGTCCACCAAGCTGGGCGTGGCCGCCATCAACGCGGCGGCCATCTCCGGCTAGTGCCCGGCCATGCGGGCATTCTTCATCTGGCTGGTGATCGTCGGCGTGCTGGCGGCGGTCTATACCGTGCTGCCTGCGAACATGCGGGAACAGGGGCGCCGGCCGCTGCCGCCCGACGTCATCCGGCCGCTGCCGCCGGACTGGTCGCGTCCGGTGCCACCCGCGCCATCGCCCATGCCCGCGCCGGAGCCGCCGCCGGCCGATGCGCGCGATCCCGCCCAGCCGCCGCTGCGCGAGCAGGTGTTCGTGCTGACCGTCAACTCCGATGGTCCGCGCGCCAATGACAGCGCGGGAACGGCGTTCGCGCTTGATGCCACCGGCATCTGGCTGACAGCGGCGCATGTTGTCGATGAATGCAAGGCGGTTTATGTGCTGCGCGGACGCGACTGGCGTGCGGCAACGGCGGTGCGCATCCATCCCACGGCCGACCTTGCGCTGATCCGGGCGGTCGAGACCGGCCCCACCATCACGCTGGCGCCGGAGAGCGCGCCGCGGCTGGGCGCCGATGCCTACCATGTCGGCTATCCGCAGTCGCGACCGGCGCAGGTCCATACGCGCTATATCGGACGCGCGCGCATCGAACGGCCTGAGCGCGGCATGCCGCCCGAGCCCGGCCATGTCTGGGTCGAAGTTGAGCGGTCGCCGGAGTTCGAGGGATCGCTGGGCGGGCTCAGTGGCGGCCCCGCCTTCGATAGTGCCGGCCGGGTCATCGGCGTCACCATCCTCGAGTCATCCCGTCGCGGACGTGTCACGACAGCGCCCGTCGTGCGCATTCGTGACCTGCTGATCCGTGGCGGCGTGACCGCAAGCGCCGGCGCGCCGCCGACGCCGTTCACGGCGGGATCATTGCGCGCGAGCGGCGATGCGCTGCGTGCCGCCGGCACCGTCACGCACGTCTTCTGCTCCTGGCGCGGCAACACCCGCCCGCGGCGGCGGTAGGCGACTACCTACACAGGGTGAAAGAAGCCTTCATGGTGAGCACAGGTGGATGCTTCGCATCCACCGGGTCGAACCATGAAGGCTTCACAGCACCGTCGGTGCAGGACGCTTCATGGTTCGACAGGCTCACCATGAAGCGACCAGATGCTACCGGCCGGCGAGGGTGATGCGCACTTCGATTGATGTGCTGTGGCCAGTGGAGTCGATGACGGTCAGGCGGGCGGGCCCTGCAGCCTCGGGACGCCACAGCGGGTCGGCGCGGAAGCGGTCAGCCGGCAGCGGCTTGCCGTTGACCAGCCAGCGCAGGACGCCGGTGCCGCCTTCAGCCTTGAGGGAGACGGTGCGTTCACCAGTCGTCGCTGACACCTCCAGCGTGCTGTTTGCCACCGGATAGAGAATGCGCGGCGGCCGGGGCGGTGCCAGCACCGTGCGGCGCGACCCATCCGTAGATGCAAGCCGCGCGGTGGCTGCATGCAGGCGCGCGGCATTGGGCAGCAGCACGCGCATGGCCGGCGGCAGCTCGCTGTTGCCGGCGGCGATCAGGGCGTCGGGTGGCGGTGGCGCCCGGGTTGCTTCCTCGTCGGGCAGGCGCTGGAAGAGCTTGAGCAGAATGGGCAGGGCCGTCTGGCGGCCATAGCGCCCAGGCAGCGGCGTGCCGTCGGCACGGCCGGTCCACACCACAACCGTGTAGGCGCCCGACATGCCTGCGGCCCAGGCATCACGGAAGCCATAGGATGTGCCGGTCTTGAAGGCGATCACGCGCTCGCCGGCGCGCCGGCCGTCCACCGGCCGCATCGGCCGCGTCCAGCCATCCGGCAGTGGCGCATTGGCGAGGATGTCGCGCACATGCCAGGCGGCACCCGGCCCCATCAGTCGAAATCCTTCCACGGACTTCTGGTCTGCCTTGAGGCGCAACGGGCGCACACGGCCGTCACGCGCCAGCCCCGCGTACAGTGTCGCGAGATCGAACGGCGAGATCCCGAGTCCGCCCAGGGCGAGCGCCAGCGATGCGTCACTGCCCCGTGGCAACGCCGGCTCGACGCCCGACTGGCGCAGCAGGGAAAGGAAACGTCCGGCGCCGATCCGCTCTAATGCCGCCACCGCCGGCACGTTGAGCGACTGCTGTAGCGCGTGGCGGACGGTGAGCGTGCCCTGGTGCTCGCCATCGAAGTTGCGCGGCATCCAGTCACCGAAACGGCGCGAGACATCCTCCACGAACGTTTCGGGATGCGCGATCCGGTCATCAAAAGCGATGCCGTAGATGAACGGCTTGAGCGCCGAGCCGGGCGAGCGCCTCGCGCGAATCAGATCGACATAGGCATCGCCCCCATGCCACGCGACGACGGCACCCTTGCGGTTGTCCACCACCAGGATGGCGATGTCGCCGCCGCCCGCCAGCCTGCCGCGCTCTTCGGCGGCCAGGCGCACCGCCGCCACCTGGATCTCGGTGCGGATGGTGGTGCGGATGACTTGCCCAGCCGGGGCGGGGCTTACCAGCATCTGCGCCAGATGCGGCGCGACGCGGGGCAGTGCCAGCCGCTGGACGGGCGCCGGTTCCGCCAGCGCCTCGGCCAGGGTCTGCGCGTCAATAGCGCCGCGCTCATACACGCGCTGGAGGACCATGTCGCGGGCGGCATGGGCCCGGTCAGGATAGCGATCGGGCCGGCGCCTTTCCGGCGATTGCGGCAGGGCCACCAGCAGCGCCGCTTCGGCGGGCGTGAGCCGTCCCGGCTCCTTGCCGAACCAGGCCAGCGAGGCCGCCCGCACGCCTTCGATGTTGCCGCCGAACGGCGCCAGCGTGAGATAGATCGAGAGGATCTCGTTCTTCGAAAAGCGCCATTCGAGCTGCAGGGCACGGGCGGCCTGGACGATCTTTCCCGCCAGATTGCGCGGTTGGGGCCCGAGCAGCCGCGCGGCCTGCATCGACAAGGTCGAGGCGCCCGAGACGATGCGGCCGCGCGTAGCGTACTGCACGGCGGCTCGCATCACGGCGAGCGGATCGACGCCGGGATGCGAGTCGAACCGCTGGTCCTCGTAGGCCTTCAGCAGCTCCAGGTAGACAGGATCGACGTCTTGCGGCGTGGTCTTCAGCCGCCAGCGGCCGTCTGCCGTGATGAAGGCACGCAACAACCGGCCGTCGGCATCCACCACTTCGATCGACCGCTGCTGGTAGCGCGACAGGTCCGGCGGAAAGGCGCGGTCGAGCGCCAGCAATGTGCCGGCCAGCGCTACCGACAGGACCGCGACGAGGCGGAGGAAGCGCACGGTCACTGCCTCTTACCGCGGCAGGATGGTGAGCTTGCCTGGTGTGCCGCGGGCCACGGTCTGCGGGTCGTACATGTCCTCCGCCTGGACGGCCGGCAGCGTGTAAGTCCCCGGCGTGACCGCCCGCACGATGTAGGCGAGCTGCACGTTCGAACGATCCTCCGCATGGTACCAGTGGCGGAAGGCATCGGCGTTGAGACGTCGGCCCAGAGTGAAAGCCGCGAAGAAGCGGTCGTCGCGCGCTTCCGCGGTCGATACCCTCGAGAGCGGCGGCAGGAAGCCGTAGCCGTTGTCTTCCGGCAGTACGCCCTCGATCTCCAGCCCTGCCGGCAACAGATCCAGCAGCGCGATCTCGCGGTAGATCTGGTTCACGTTGCCGACCGAGATCAGCACGATCAGCCGGTCGTTCTGCCGCACTTTCGACAGGTCGGCCGGCGTGCCGTCGAGTGTCAGCACTTGCCGCCGGAGCTGAAGGCCCGTCTGCTCCGCCGGCAGCGGCTGGGCCGGCACGCCGCGTACCGAGACGGTGGCCCACACCTCGCCGGCAGCGGCGTTGCGTACGGTGACCTTGTTGCCGGCCTTGACGTCAACATCGAAGACGGCCGGATCGTGCGGCGGCTTCGTGGCCTCGCCGTTCACCACCAGATCGAGCTTGCCGCCGCTGCCTTGGAGCGCGGCATACGCGGCCATCAGCAACCAGGCCTTTTCCTGCGTGGTGGTCCAGCGGTCTTCCAGCCGCTTCTGCTCCAGCAGCAACGCCGTGAGCCGCGCCAGCGCCGGCCGTTGCCCGGTATCGGGCACGACCGAGATCAGGCCGGCAATGTCGCGCAGCGGCGAACCGTAATAGTCGCCGGGCGCCTTCTGTCCCACGCTTGCCATCGCAAGCTGGAACTGGCCCTGCGAGCGGCCGCGCTCGCCGACCAGCGTCAGGGCGGCGGCGAGATGGCCGCGTCCCAGGGCGCCCGCGATCTTGCTGCCCTCGGTATCCTGGAAGTACCGCACCTGGCCGGCATCGGCGAGGCCGGCACGCGCCAGCAGATACCAGGCATAGGCCTGGGCATTGGGCGTCATCTTCTCGGCCGTGCGTTGCAGCCACATCAGGCCGCGCCGATAGGGCGTCTCGGGCACAACGAAGCCTTTCTCGCGGGCCCGCATCAGGAAGTCGAGCGCGTAGACCTGAAGCCACGGGTCCGCGCCGGATCCCTGCGAATGCCACATGCCGAATCCGCCGTCGGGTGCCTGCCGGTCGAGCACGCTGAAGACGGCGTCCTGCACGCGCCGCGCGATGGTGAGATCCTGACGGACAGCGCCTGTACCCAGCAGCGCAACATCATTGAAGTAGAGCAGCGGCAGCGCGCGGCTGGTGGTCTGCTCCAGGCAGCCATAGGGATAGCGGTCGAGCGACCGCAGGAGAGAGGCAACGTCGAAGCCGCGCAGCGCCGAGACGGCCACGGCAACGTTGGCGGTGCCGGGCAGGAAGTCGGCCGCCGCGTCGCGGTCCACAGTCAGCTCCTTGCCCGGCGCCAGCGATACCGCGAACTGCTTCGTCACCGGCGCCTGGGTCGGACGCACCTGGATCTGCCAGTCGCGCGCAACCCTGAAACTCCCCGGGCCTTCCAGCAGCAGCTTCACCGTACCGACACCCGTTTCCAGAGCCGATATCGGCACGCTGAACTGCTCGCGCTTGTTGGCCGGCAACGACACCTTCCGTTCGCCGTCCTTCACGTTGATGGGACCGGTGGCGGTGATGCGTACCGTGTAGTCACCGGGCTTGCCCTCGACATTGTGCAGCGAGATCGTAGCGCGGCTGTCGTCGCCGGGCGCCAGGAAGCGCGGCAGCACGAGGTCGCTGGTGACGGCATCGCGTACGAACACCTGCTTCTCGGCCGAGCCGACCCGCGTCTTGTCAAACGCCACCACCATCAGCCGCACCTGGCCGATGAAGTCGGGGATATCGAGCGCGATCCGCGCCTCGCCATTGGCGTCGAGCTTCACCAGGCCGGAGAACAGCGAGGCGATCTTGATCGGCACGGCATCCAGCCCCGCACCGCCGCCGCCATCGCCGCCGCTGCGAAGCTGCCCCATGAAGTCGGCGCGGGAGTCCAGCAGCTTGCCGTAGTCGTCGCGCATGGCGACGCCCAGCAGGCGCTTGCCGAAATAGTAGTCCACGGGCGCCGGCGTCTTGTGCCGCGTGAGTTGCAGGATGCCCTCATCGACGGCAGCCAGCGTGACGTAGACCTCGCTGTCGCCGGCGTTGGCGACCCTTACCGGGATCGCAATCGGCCGCCGCGGCGCGATGCGTTCCGGCGTCGCGAGCTGCACCTGCAGGGTGCGCGGCCCCGGATCTATGGCAAGCCATGCCAGTCCTACGGTACGCACCGGTGTGCGGTCGCCCCGCTGCTGCAGCGGCTGCCAGGCCGTCACCAGCGCATAGGCACCGGCACCCCAGTCGCCGGAGACCGGGATCTCGACCGTCGTGCCGCCCTTGGCGAGCTTGACGCTGCGGGTCTCGAAGATCCGGTCGCTGGCCAGCACGACCAGCGCCTCGCCGTCAAAGGGCGCCTCGATACGCAGCTTGGCCGTCTCGCCCGGCGCATAGGCTTTCTTGTCGGCCACGACGCCGGCGGTGTCGGGCGTATCGCGCTCGTCGGAAGACGAACCCCAACCGACGTAGAACTTCACCACCGTGCGCGTGTCGTTCTCCGCATCGACCACGACCAGGCGGTGGCGGCCCCATTCGAACATGCGCCGGATGCTGGCGGGGCGATCCGCTGCCGTATCGAGAGTGCCTTCGGCCACGATGGCGGCGCGGTCGTTGTGCTGCCAGCGCCAGCGGCCGTCGGAGTCCTGGAACCACTGATAGGTGCGGTGCAGGCGCTCGACCCGCCAGGAAAGCCCGGAGCGCGCCGTGCGCTTGCCGTCGGAGTCGACGCTGGCGACTTCGAAGGCCGCTTCGTGTCCTTCCGGCACGAAGAAGGAGAAGTCCTTCTTGCCGTACCAGGGCGGCAGTTGCCTGTCGCCCAGCGCCGGGCGCACGCCGACATAGCCCTTGCGCGTGCGTATCGGCACCGAAAGCGTTGCCGAGGTCGCGCGCCCGCCCGGCTCCAGCACGGAGATGCGCGTCTCGCCCAGCAGCGGCGCCAGATGATCGATCTTTGCGTCCAACTGCGCAGTGGCCTCGCTTTTGCCCTTGTCGTCCATGGGCAGGACGTCGAGCCGCACGATCTCGGGGCCGAACTTGGCATCGGCATCGCCGAACACGTAGCCGGCAAGGGCAGGGAAGGGTGACGGGTCGATCCTGACCGTCATCTCGCCTTCCCCCTCCAGCCCAGCGGCGGGTGCGCCGTAGAGGAAATCGGCGCTGATGCCGATCGCCACCTCGGCATCACGCCCGAGCGGCGCCGTGGGGCCCGTCAGTTCGACCTTGATCTTCTGCGGGATGAAATCCTCGACTGCGAACTCGACACGGCCGGCCGGCGGGCCCTTTGGATCGAGATAGGCCTCGACCGTCCACTTCCCGCGCCGCGCCAGGCGGGTGAGCTCGAGCGACCAGTGCAGGCCGCCCGCGCCCTGCATCTGCAGGGCAGCACGGCGGTATTCGACGCCGTCCGGCCGCTTGGCCACCAGCGTGACCGGCACGCCCTCGATGGCGTTGGCGGCGCGGTCGCGAATCAGCGCCACGACATTCACCGTCTCGCCGGGGCGGAAGACACCGCGCTCGGTGTAGAGGAAGGCGTCCACCGGTCCTGGAAAGCTGCGCCCCTCGACGCCGCGGTCGGAAAGATCGAAGGCAGCCTTCTTGATGTCGATGTGGTTGAAGTCCGATTTGCCACCGCTCAGCGCCATGATCATGATCGGCTCGGCGGCACCCTTGGCCGACAGGAAGGCGGCAGGGAAGTGCGCCTTGCCCTCGGCGTCGGTGCTCAGGCGCGCAATGTCTTCGTTGTTGCGCGCGATCACGGTCAGCTCGACCCCGGCCAGCGGTTGCGCCGTGTGCAGCGAGCGCGCAAACACGGTGAGCCCGTCGGTGCCGGTGAACGTCGTCAGCCCGATATCGGTGTCGACCAGCCATTGCGTCGCAAAGCGGCGCTCATAGTACTTGTCATAGTCGAAGTCCGCGGCATCCGTATCGAGCAGCGCGTCCAGCGCCCCGTCGGCGGCATTCCACGCGACCACCACATAGGCGCCGGGCTTCCAGTCCTTCACCACCTCGCGCACGGGAATCGCGGTGGTCACTGTCTTGTTCTGGACGTTGCGTACCTCCATCGTGCCCGACCACAGCAGCGCACCGGTCTTCTTGCGGAACGCATCCATGGCATAGGACTGCAGCTCGCGGCGGCTCTCGCCGAATGCTTCGTCGTCATCGGCATAAAAGATCGAGGCGCTGCGCCCGACCTGCGACACCATGCGCTCGCTGATGCGATAGATCTGGACGTGGACCTTGGAGACGTTGACCGTCGTCAGCGGCACGCCGGTGCCGGTGTCGCGGGGCAGGATATGGCCCTTGCTCTCGAAGGCCACCATTGGCGGCCGTTCGCCGAGAGTCACGTCGACCTTCTCGGCGACAGCGAGTTTCGCGCCGCCCTTGGCCGGCAGCCCGGCCTTCAGTTCGACCTCGTAGTCCGTGCCGTATTGCAGGCCGCCCAGGCAGATGCGGTCCTGGCGCACGACGATCGCGGGCCGGACCTCCGGCTGAATGGCGAGATAGTCGGCGTACTTCACCTGGCCGCTGTCATCCAGCAGCTCGGAGAAGTGCAGGCAGGCTTCCGGGACGGCATCGGCGCTCAGCGTGACGCGGGCGAAGCGAAACGACACAGGCGCAGGCGCTGCCGGCGGTGTTGCGGTCGCGGCGGGCGCGGGTGCCGGCTTGGGTGCGGCATCGGCCGGCTTGGGAGCTGGCGGAGCCGGCGCCGGTTTCGAAGCTGGCACCGGGGTTGTGGCGCGCGCCGGATCAAACGGGTCGGCCTGCTGGCCAATGAAATAGCCGCCCAGGCCGGCCAGCAAGGCGACGGCGATGAGCAAGGAAAGCGTGGACTTGTTCATGGCCATACCTCACTGGCAACGCCACAGCCTACCGCGCCCGCGCCGTAAAGAAAAGTGATCGCTCGCCGCGCACCGAAATTCCCGCGGACGCGCACAAATTCTGCACAACCCGGCTGTGGATGACCGGCACCGGCTCCCTTGCTAAGGAGGGCGCCCCAAAACGTGCGGACTCCATGGCCCTGCATCTCATCAAGCTCGCCGTCGGCGTCGATGACGTCGAGCATCTCAAGAAGCTCCAGCAGCAGCGCCGCAAGGAGCGGCGGCAGAAGCCCGCGTCGCCGCACTGGGTCTTCACCCGCAACACGCCGCGCCGCGCCGATGACCTGCTCGACGGCGGCTCGCTCTATTGGGTGATCCGCGGCGTCGTGCGCTGCCGGCAGGCACTGGTCGGCTTCGACGAGCAGCGCGATGCCGATGGCGAGAAATACTGCCGCATCAAGGTCAGGCGCACGGTGGTGCCGACCGCAGCCAAGGCGATGCGCCCATTCCAGGGCTGGCGCTACTTCGAAGACGAGCTGGCGCCCCCCGACCTCCGCCGGGGAGACACAACTGACGTCCCGCGCGAAATGAGTGTCGAACTCAGGCGCCTGGGCTTGCTGTAGATCCGACAGCTTCCGTCATCCCGAGCGCAGCGAGGGATCTCCCGCGAACGACGCATGTGCTCCCCCCGCAGGAGGTCCTCGCTGCGCTCGGGATGACGGGAATGTTTCCGTCGCACGGGTATCATCACTAATCGATGGGAACGAAGAAGCCCTTCTCGGGACACGCGAGAAGCCAGTCCACTAGGCCTTTATTCGGCGCTGTCGAACGGCGTTTGAGCCGGTAGTCGCCGGAACCGAGCCGTTCGATATCGAATTCCTGGCCAGGCCTGATGCCATCCTGGCGCTGGATTTCGACGGGCAACACGATCCGACCTTTTGAGCACACCCTGATTCTCATGCTGCCACCTTTCATTTCTCCGCGGCGGCCTTGCGTTCGGCGTCGAGGCGTTTGAGTTCGCGGCGCATGATCTTGCCGGTGGTGGTCAGCGGGAACTCGCTCACGAACTCGACTTCGCGCGGATACTCGTGAGCCGCGAGTCGCGTCTTCACATAGCCGGCGATTTCCGCCTTCAGGGCGTCGCTGGGAGCGACTTCGGGTCGTAGCTGGATGAAGGCCTTGACGATCTCCGTGCGCACGGGGTCAGGGACGCCAACCACGCCCGCCATGGCCACGGCGGGATGCCCGAGAAGGCATTCCTCGATCTCGCCCGGGCCGATGCGGTAGCCGCCGGAGGTGATCACGTCATCGTCGCGGCTCTTGAAGAAGAGATAACCGTCGGCATCCACGTGTCCCACATCGCCGGTCAGCAGCCAGTCGCCGGCGTACTTCTTCGCCGTCGCCTCGGGATTGCGCCAGTATTCCAGCATCACGATGGGATCGTGCCGCCAGCCTGCGACCTGGCCTTCCTCGCCTGGCGGGAGCACGCGGCCCTGCGCGTCAACCACGACAACCCGGCGTCCGATGCAGGCCCGGCCGCAGGAGCCCGGCCGTACCTCGAACCAGTTCGGGCTATTGAGCGTCATCAGGTTCATCTCGGTCTGGCCGTAGCCCTCCGAGATGGTGCAGCCGAACGTTTCCATTCCCCACTGCAGCAGCTCCTCGCCCATGGCCTCGCCACCGGTGACGACAGCGCGGACCTTGTAGTCCCAGCGCCTCGCCGGCGATGGCACCTGGCGCATCATCTTCAGGGCGGTGGGCGGAATGAAGCTGACGCCGACCTTGTGCCTGGCCAGCAGATGGAATGCTCGCTCGGGATCGAACTTGGCGAATCGGTGCGCCAGCACAGGTGTGCCGAAATACAAGGCCGGGAACAGCGAATCGTAGAGTCCCGCAATCCACGCCCACTCTGCCGGCGTCCACATCACTTCGTTGCCGCGCGGCCAGAAGTCGGCCCATTGCTGGACCGCCGGAATGACGCCCTCAAGCATGCGGTGCGCATGCAGCGCGCCCTTGGGCTGGCCAGTGGTGCCGGAGGTGTAGACGAGCAGGGCCGGTTCCTCGCGATGCGTATCGACCGTCGTGAAGGAATCTGATGCAGTGGCGAGCAGGGTGTCGTAGTCCAGAAAGTCACGGCCGTGGCGGCCGGCACCGATCACGATCACATGCCGCAGCTCCGGCAGACGCGCACGCACGGCCTCTACCTTCGGGAGCTGCGACATGTCCGTAATCAGCACGCGGGCGCCCGCGTTGGCCAGCCGGTATTCGAGCGCTTCCTCCCCGAACAATGTGAACAGCGGCAGCGTCACGGCGCCCATGCCATAGGTCGCCACGTGCGCCACCGGCAGCTCGGCACTCTGCGACAGGAACACGCCAACGCGATCGCCGCGCACGATGCCAAGCCCGACCAGCGCGTTGCCGAGCCGCGCGCTGTCGCGGACGACATCGCCGTAGGTCCAGGCCCGCACCGAGCCGTCGGCGTTCTCGACAATCAGCGCCAGCGCTTGCGGCGGGTGCCGCTCGCACAGCATCCGGCGCATGTTGTAGCGCTCCGGAATGCGCCACGCGAACCGGCGCTGTGCTTCCTCGTACGATACGCCCATCGGAATCATCGCGCCGACCTCATTGTCTTTGTCTTTGCCGTCCCGGCGGATTTTATCGGCGCCAATGCAATCAGGACAATATGCCCGGGGTATGGCGGCTTGCGGCCACTTTCGCCGCGCGGAGCATGCCGCTATCCTGCGGGTCGCACGAGAGGAGCAATCGCCGACCATGGCCCCTGATGGCGGCGCCGCGCGCGCCAGGACCAATACCGAGATCGTTGCGTCCGTTTGTCCGCACGACTGCACCAGCACCTGTGCGCTGGATGTCGAGCGGCTGGACGCGCACACCATCGGCCGTGTCCGCGGCTCCAAGCGCAATACCTACACGGCGGGTGTGATCTGCGAAAAGGTCGCGCGCTACAGCGAACGGGTGCATCACCCGGACCGGCTGCAGTTCCCGATGAAGCGGATGGGGCCCAAGGGCTCGGGCCAGTTCAGGCGCATCGCCTGGGACGAGGCGCTCAATATCGTGGCGCACGAGTTCACGGAGCGGGCGGCGAAGCTCGGCACGGAAACCGTGTGGCCCTATTTCTACGCCGGGACCATGGGCCTGGTGCAGCGCGACGGCATCCAGCGCTTGCGCCACGTCATGAAGTATTCGCGCTGGTTCTCGACCATCTGTGTGACATTGGCGGATAACGGCTGGCTGGCCGGGGTGGGCGCCAAGCGCGGCGCCGACATGCGCGAAGTCGACGAGCATTCGGACCTGGTCGTGATCTGGGGCGGCAATCCCGTGAATACCCAGGTCAACGTGATGCATCACGCCATGGCCGCGAAGAAGCGCGGCGCGACGCTGGTGGTGGTCGATCCCTATCGCACCGGCACGGCGGAGAAGGCGGATATCCACCTGGCGGTACGCCCGGGGACGGATGGTGCCTTGGCCTGTGCGCTTATGAACGTGCTGTTCGCCGAAGGCTACGCCGACTGGGATTATCTGCGGCAATATACGGACTGCCCCGAGGAGCTTGCCGAGCACGTCAAGTCGAAGACGCCGGCCTGGGCTTCGGCGATCACAGGGCTTGGGGTCGAGGAGATCACCGCCTTTGCGCGCCTCTATGGCCGCAGCAAGAAAGCCTTCATCCGTTGCCATCACGGTTTCAGCCGTTCGCGCAACGGTTCGGCCAACATGCATGCCGTGACCTGCCTGCCGGCGATCACGGGGGCATGGAAATATCCCGGCGGCGGCGCGCTCTACGGCCACACCGGCATGTATCCCCTGAACCGGACGCTGATCGAGGGGCTGGACTGCGTGGACACCTCGATCCGCGATCTCGACCAGTCCCGGCTCGGACCGATCCTGACCAACGATCCGCAGGCCCTGAACGGCGGGCCGCCGGTGACGGCAATGCTGGTGCAGAACACCAACCCGGCGATGGTCTGTCCGGAGCTGCATCTGGTGCACAGGGGGCTGGCCCGCGAGGACCTGTTCCTCTGCGTGCACGAGCAGTTCCTGACGGAGACGGCGGCGTTCGCGGATATCGTCCTGCCGGCGACCACCTTCCTGGAGCACGACGATTTCTATACCGCCAGCGGCCATACCTACTTCCAGGTGACGAAGAAGGTGATCGAGCCCTATGCGGAGAGTCGCGAGAACCACTACGTGATCTGCGAGCTCGCGAAGCGGCTGGGCGCGAAGCATCGCGGCTTCGAGATGTCGGTCTGGGAGATCATGGACGAGACACTGCGCCTGTCCGGCATGTGGGATGCGGAAACCAACCATGCGCGCGGTGGCCAGGATTTCGCGCTGCCCTTCGAGACGGCACACTTCCTCGACGGATTTCCCACCAGCGACCGGAAATTCCACTTCCGGGGTGACTGGGCGCGCTTCGGCGGGCGGTGGCAGGACATGCCGGCGCTGCCCGACCATTTCGACGTGATCGACAATGCCACGCCGGAGAAGCCGTACCGGCTGGTCGCCGCGCCGGCGCGGACATTCCTGAACTCGACGTTCACGGAGACCCCCGGCTCGCTGGCACGCGAGAAACGGCCAACGGTGCTGATGAATCCCGAGGACTGTCGCAAGCTTGGCGTCGGGGAAGGCGATCGCGTGATGGTGGGTAACGAGCGCGGCAGCGTCGTTGTGCATGTCCTGCCGCAGTCGGGACAGCAGCCGGGCGTGCTGGTCGTGGAAGGCATCTGGCCCAACAAGCATTTCGAGCGGAAGATCGGCATCAACGCCATCACCAGCGCCGATCCCGGCTGGCCCAATGGCGGCGCCGTCTTCCACGACACGGCGGTGTGGGTTCGCCGGCCCGACTAGTCCCTCCGTACCGGGAGCGCGCCACTCCAGTGGCGCATCGCCCCGCAGCGAAGCGGAGGGCGACCAACGGCGTGTGCGCAAGCTTGCATGAGGCGGCGTTGGCACGCCGCCGGCGCCACTGGAGTGGCGCGCCCCCAGCAGGGGAGGGTTTGAGAAATTCGGGTTGGCTGTCCCTGGAAGTAATCTCGGTCAATCCTGGCCCGAGTTGTCCCCATCCCGTGCTCGCCGCCGTACAGGATTCTGTGTAACAATTTGGCCCGAGACCGGCAGAAGACCGGTCGCTGAGGGCCCCCTCCATGAGTGCATCCCGCGCGCCCTTTCTTGCTGCGTTCCGTCCGGCTGCGAATCCCAGCGTCGTGCAGTCACAGGGCCGCGCTGATTCAGCCCGTGCCCACGTGATTGTCTTCGGCAATGAGAAGGGCGGATCCGGCAAGTCAACGGCGGCGATGCACATTGCCGTGGCGTTGCTGCGCGACGGGGCCCGCGTGGGCACCATCGATGTGGATGCGCGCCAGGGCACGTTCACGCGATACATCGAAAACCGGCGTGCCTGGGCCGCGGCCAAGGGTCTGGGCACGCCGCTGCCGGAACACCGGCCGATCCCGCCCAGCACCATGACAACCCGGCCCGAGGCGGAAGCAGACGAGAAGGCACGGCTCGACGCCGCGTTCGCCGATCTGTTGCCGGTTTGCGATTACATCATTGCCGATACGCCAGGCAGCGATACGTTCCTGTCGCGCCACGCGCACACCTATGCGGATACGCTGGTCACACCGCTCAACGACAGCTTCGTCGATCTCGACCTGCTGGCGCGCGTCGATCCCGAAACGCTGAAAGTGGTGCGGCCGAGCATCTACGCCGAGACTGTCTGGAAGCAGCGGCAACTTCGCGCGATGAGCGGCGGCAAGCCGGTCGACTGGCTGGTGATGCGCAACCGGCTTTCGGCGCTCGCTGCGCGCAACAAGCGCGACATGGGTGCGGTGCTGGAATCGCTCGCCCGGCGCATTGGTTACCGCCTGGCGGCGGGCCTGAGCGAGCGCGTGATCTACCGCGAGCTGTTCCTCAAAGGCCTGACCTTGCTCGACCTGCGTGAGGAGAAGACCGGCATCGCGATGACCATGTCGCACGTCGCGGCGCGCCAGGAGGTGCGTGACCTATTGTCGGCGCTGAACCTGCCATCGCGCCTTGCGCCGGAACAGCAGGCCGAAGCCCAGGAGACTGTCTACACGCCGTGAAACCGGCGCAGCCGGTCACGGGCGGCCAGCCCGGCGCCAAGGTCGTGGCAGTTCACAATCGCCAGCCGGAAACCGCCGGGCGGCATGGCGTGCAGGTTGGGCGGCAGGGTTTCGTGGAAGGTGGTCTGCACGCTTGATGTGCCGTCCATCGCCAGCAGATCGTCAATGAAGGTTGCGGGCGGATGGCGGTAGCGGCGGCCGTGCGGCCCGAACAGCACGACGCTAAATCCCTCGCGCCGGTCGGTGTCGGCGAATGTCCAGAGTCCGGTCTGGTAGAGGCGCACGACGGCTTCCACCCAGCCCGGTCCGTAAAGGTCGGGCCACTGGTCGGCAAAGCGCAGATGCACCTCGATGATGCGCCCGCCGATGGTTTCGAAATTGGCCATGC
The DNA here is from genome assembly GCA_003574685.1 of Rhodospirillaceae bacterium SYSU D60007. Classification (GTDB taxonomy): domain Bacteria; phylum Pseudomonadota; class Alphaproteobacteria; order Reyranellales; family Reyranellaceae; genus Vineibacter. The sequence goes on along the minus strand of QOCQ01000007.1, from coordinate 29,931 downwards.
CGGTATAGCCACGCAGGTGCTTTGCCGCCCACGTGCCGCACCACGATTCGATGGCCTCATCGGGCTGTGCCTGCACGATCCAGTGATCGAAGGTGCCGTCGCCTGCGGGCATCCCCGTCGTATGGCGCCACCAGTGTACGCTGCCATCGACCAGCGCCGCGTCCGAGCTGACGTGAACGCCCTCCAGCAGGGTCATCCAGAAATGCCCCGGCGTATAGGCGATGCTGCACTCTTCGGCCGACCGCAGGATGCGGCTGCCAATGCCCATACCCTTGAGATTGCAGATCGGCTTGGAGAACACCGGGAACGTGCGCGGCATCACACCATGCGGTGCCGCTTCGAGGCTCTGGCTGTGGGCGACGGCGAGCTTGTCATAGACCCAGCGATGAGCGGGGTGCCACTGCCAGGCGTCGCTGTCCTCCGTGGGAATCAGCACATCATCCGGGCAGGGGACAGATTGAAAATATTGCAGCCGCCAGGGGTCGGCTTCGCAGATGGGCATGGCGGGAAGCAATCCCGGACGACGACATGACGCCGCAGGCCAACGCCTGCCGGTTCATGACGACCGGCAGTCTGGCACGACAGGCCGTTGGAAAGAAGCGGCCTCAGATCCGGCCCATCAGAAGGAGGATGAGAACCACGAGCAGAACCAGGCCAAAAAATCCGGAGGGGTAGTAGCCCCAACCGCGGCTGTAGGGCCATGCCGGCACCGCCCCGATCAGAAGAATGATCAGGATGATGAGCAGGATCAGCGACAGGGACATTTGTACATCCTGATGCGGCATGCCGGCCGCAGCGGTTCCCCGGCAAAAGTAACGCTCAAGAAGAGTTCAAGGTTTCATGCCACACGCTGTCAGGTATATGCCTGTACCGTGCCGATTTGGCAGGGCAGGCAATCACAACTGCGCTGTGGTGCCGAAACAGGGTTGATTCAGTGCCCGAAACCCGACCTCATTCGCGGCGTAGGAAGCCATCTGAACCGGAACCGTCCGGAGCACGCCTCGTTTGCCTGCGAGCGAGCGGATCACCCACCCAGGAGCATGCAGTGCCGGCTGACGTCATCGAGCATTCCGGCCGAGAGGAGGTTTGTACCGCGCGCGCGGCACGATACGCGGCCGTCCGCCGGTTCAGCGAGCGGCTTGCGGCGCCCCTCTCGCCCGAGGACCAGACTGTGCAATCGATGCCTGACGTCAGTCCTACCAAATGGCATCTCGCGCACACGACCTGGTTCTTCGAGACGTTCATTCTCACCCGTTTCGATCCGGCTTACCGGCCATTCGATTCGCACTACGGCTATCTTTTCAATTCCTACTACGAGGCCGCAGGCCCGCGTCATCCGCGCCCGCAACGCGGACTTCTCTCGCGTCCCGGGGTCGACGAGATCGTGGCTTACCGCCGGCATGTCGATTGCGCGATGGGCGAGTTGCTTGCGCGTTCGGCCGCGCCGGCGCCTGCGTTACACGATCTGCTGGAGCTGGGCATCAACCATGAGCAGCAGCATCAGGAATTGATCCTGATGGATATCAAGCACGTGCTGTCGGTGAATCCGCTGAGACCGGCTTACCAGACTGCCGTGTCTCGAAACGCAGGCAGGGTGCCGCCGCCTGAGTGGATTTGCTTCGACGGAGGCCTGGTCGAGATCGGTCATGACGGCCGCGGCTTCGCGTTCGACAATGAAGGGCCGCGGCACCGTGTGTGGCTGGAGCCGTTTGCGCTCGCCTCGCGACTGGTCACCTGCGGCGAGTACCTGGAATTCATCGCCGATGACGGATACCGGCGGCCCGAGTTCTGGCTATCCGAAGGCTGGGCCGCCGTGACGACCCGCGGCTGGACCGCGCCGCTCTACTGGGAAGAGGAGGGCGGCCGCTGGCATGTTTTCACGTTAGCGGGGCAGCGGCCGATCGCGGCGGACGAGCCGGTCTGCCATGTCAGCTTCTACGAGGCCGCGGCTTACGCCAAATGGGTCGGCAAACGACTGCCGGGCGAAGCCGAATGGGAGCATGCCGCTGCTGGCGTGCCCCTGCAGGGCCATGTCGCCGACAGCGGCGTATTGCATCCTTTGCCGGCACCGACGCAGCCCGGCTTGCAGCAGATGATTGGCGATGCATGGGAATGGACGGCAAGTCCTTATGTTGCCTATCCCCGTTATCGCGAACCGGCCGGCGCGATCGGTGAATACAACGGCAAGTTCATGGCCAACCAGATGGTGTTGCGCGGCGGGGCGGCCGTCACCCCGCCTGATCACATCCGAATCACCTACCGCAACTTTTTTCCACCCGATGCCCGCTGGATGTTCAGCGGGATCCGGCTGGCGGAGGATCTGTGATGTATTCGGGCCTGCCTGTGAAGATCGGCCGTGCGGCCGAGGGGGATACGTTCGAGGCGGCCGTTCTGGCTGGCCTGGCAAGGCGGCCGCGCGCTGTTCCGGCCAAGTTCCTGTACGACGCCCAGGGTTCGGCGCTGTTCGACGCGATCTGCGAGCTACCGGAATATTACCTGACGCGCACGGAAATCGCGATCCTGCGCGATTGCGTGCCCGACATCGCGGCGCTGGCCGGCCCGGGCCGGCAGCTGGTGGAGTTTGGCAGCGGATCGAGCACCAAGACCCGCCTGCTGCTCGATGGGCTGCACAAGGTGGCGGCGTATCTGCCGATCGACATCTCGGTCGAGCACCTGGAGGCGAGCAGCCGCCGCCTGCGGCGCGACTATCCGCTTCTGCCGGTGGTTCCCGTCTACGCCGACTACATGGACATGCCGGTGCTGCCCTGGCTGCCGGGCGCCGCCGATGCCCCAAGGCTCGGCTTCTTTCCGGGATCGACGATCGGCAACCTGGATCGGCACGAGGCGCGGGAGTTCCTGCACAATGCGCGTCGACTGCTGGGTCGTGGCGGCGCGCTCGTGCTGGGCGCGGACCTCAAGAAGGATCCGGAGATGCTGCATGCTGCCTACAATGACTCCGCGGGCGTGACCGCTGCCTTCAGTCTCAACCTGCTGCTGCGCATGAACCGCGAGCTGGATGCGAATTTCGACGCGCGTGCCTTTGCGCATGACGCGTTTTACAACTCCGGCGAGGGCCGCATCGAAATCTATATCCGCAGCCTGTGCCCGCAATGGGTGCGGGTGGCCGGCCGGCCCTTCTTCTTCGATACCGGGGAGCGCATCCACACGGAGTACTCCTACAAATACGATCTTGGCGACATTGACGCGCTGTCGGCGTCGGCAGGATTCGTGCGTGCCCGGACATGGACAGATCCGCACAGGCTTTTCAGCGTTCACTACCTGACGGCCGCCGGCGACGAGCCCGGGTGAAGGCTGGCGCGGGAAACGCCGACGCGCTATTTCCGTGCGCATGATCATCGGCATCGGCAGCGACCTGATCGATATCCGGCGCATCGAGAAGACGCTGCAGCGGCACGACGTGCGCTTTCTCGACCGCTGCTACACCGAAATCGAGCGGCGCCGCTCGGACGGTCGCGCGGATCGCGCGGCAAGCTACGCCAAGCGCTTTGCTGCCAAGGAGGCCTGCGCCAAGGCCCTGGGGACTGGCATGCGGCGTGGCGTGTTCTGGCGCGACATGGGCGTCGTGAACAAGCCCGGTGGCCAGCCCACCATGCACCTGACTGGCGGCGCCCTGGAGCGGCTGCGCGCCCTTACACCGGCCGGCATGCGCGCCGAAGTACACCTGACCATTACCGATGACTTCCCCATGGCGCAGGCCTTCGTTGTCATCGAGGCGCTGCCTCAGCAGTGAGCGCTCAGGCCCTTCCGGAAGACAAGACTTGCCCTTCCTTTGTTGCTATACCCGCCGCCTGCTGTGCAGCCCCCGGCCGGCAGTTAAAGCGTACCCTCAACGGAATTCCACAAGACCATGAGCCGCAAAGATAAATCAGACGGCTGGAAAGAAACGATCAAGACCGTCGTCTATGCCGTTCTGATCGCTATTGTGGCCCGCACCTTCGCGTTCGAGCCGTTCAATATTCCCAGCAGCTCCATGGTCCCCACGCTGCTGGTGGGCGACTACCTGTTCGTCTCGAAATACGCCTACGGTTACAGCCGCTACTCCTTTCCGCTGGCGCTGGCCCCATTCTCGGGCCGAATTTTCGAGCGTCCGCCGCAGGTCGGCGATGTCGCCGTGTTCAAATGGCCGGGAGACAACAAGACCGACTACATCAAGCGGATCGTCGGGGTCGAAGGAGATCGGGTCCAGGTCAAGGGCGGCCTGCTCCATATCAACGGCAGGCCTGTCGAATTGCGCCCGATCGGGCCGGGAGCACGTCCGGCCGGCGGTTCCTCCGATGCGCAGATTTTCCTTGAGATGCTGCCGGGCGGGGAGGGCCACTTTATCCAGAAGAAGCGGCCGATGGGCGCCCCGAGGGAGCCGGGCGAAGATCCTGACAACACGCGCGAGTTCGTCGTTCCGCCCGGGCATGTGTTCGTGATGGGCGACAATCGCGATGAGTCGGCCGACAGCCGTGTGCTGTCCAGCCAGGTAGGCTTCGTGCCGGTCGAGAATCTGGTGGGCCGGGCCGAGTTCATCTTCTTCTCGCACGACGGTTCGGCATCGCTGTGGGAAGTCTGGAAGTGGCCGGGCGCAATCCGTTTCACCCGGATACTGGACGGCATCCAATAGGGCGCATGGGGGAAGCCTTGGAGGAAGCGTCCGCCGATCCTGCAGCCGCGTTCGCGGCGGCGCTGGGCCATGACTTTGCCAACCCCGACCTGTTGCGCGAGGCGCTGACGCACCGCAGTGCGATTGACCGCCTGCGCGGCCGTAACCTGGACTTGCGCCATGGCAACGAACGGCTGGAGTTTCTCGGCGATCGCGTGTTGTCGCTGGTCGTCGCCGACCTGCTGATCCGCCGCTTCCCGGACGAAAGCGAGGGGGAGCTGGCACGCCGGCATGCAGCCCTGGTGCGGGCGGAAACGCTGGCCGAGGTGGCACGCGCTATCGGCCTTGGTGCCCGTCTGACGCTGGCGGACTCAGAGGAAGCCACCGGCGGCCGCAAAAAGCCCGCCATTCTCGCGGATGCCTGCGAGGCGGTCATCGGCGCGATTTACCGCGACGGCGGGCTTGACGCCGCGCGCGCCTTTGTCGAACGGCACTGGGTGCCACGCATCGAGCACGACCCGACTCCGCCACGCGATCCCAAGACAGCGCTGCAGGAATGGGCCCAGGGGCGCGGCCTGCCTTTGCCGGGCTATCGTGAGGTCGGCCGCGAAGGGCCGCAGCATGCCCCCCAGTTCGTCATGGAGGTGACGATACGGGGCCGTGCGCCGGCGCGCGGTACCGGCAAGACCAAACGCGAAGCCGAGCGTGCGGCGGCCGTCGCCATGCTGGAGTCGCTGAAATAGCAAAGGAATGACCGAGCGAACTGACAGGACGCGGGCTGGCTTCGTGGCGCTGCTGGGCGCACCCAATGCCGGCAAGTCCACGCTGCTCAACACGCTGGTCGGCAGCAAGGTGGCGATCGTTTCGCCCAAGGCGCAGACGACGCGCACACGGGTGCTGGGCATTGCCATGCATGCGCTGCCCGACGGCAGGCGCGCGCAGATTGTTTTTGTCGACACGCCGGGAATTCACGACCGCCGCAAGCGGCGCCTCGAACGGGCCATGGTGAGGGCCGCCTGGCAGGGTGCCTCGGACGCCGATCTGGTGGCCATGCTCGTGGATGCATCGCGCGGCTTCAATGACGAGGCCCGTGCCATCGCCGACCGGCTGGGCGAAGTCGGCAAGCCAGCGATTCTGGTGCTCAACAAGATCGATCTGGTCCGCCGCGACAAGCTGCTGGCGCTGGCGGCTACGGCCAATGCCTCCTTTGCCTTCGAGCGGACCTTCATGGTTTCGGCAAGGACGGGCGACGGCATTGGCGATCTTGCCGATTGGCTGGCGCAGGCCGTTCCGGAAGGTCCACTGCTTTATCCCGAGGATCAGCTGACCGACATGCCCCTTCGCCTGCTGGCGGCGGAAGTCGTGCGCGAGCAGGTGTTCCTGCAACTTCACGACGAGCTGCCTTATGATGCCGCCGTGGAAACTGAGGCCTGGAGCGAGCGGCCGGATGGCAGCGCGCGCGTGGATTGCGCGGTGTTCGTCATGCGTGAGAGCCAGCGGCCGATTGCCCTGGGCAAGGGCGGATCGCGCATCAAGATGATCGGCAGCCGTGCACGCAAGCAGCTCACGGAGATCGTGGGCCGGCCGGTGCACCTGTTTCTGACCGTCAAGGTCAAGGAGCGCTGGGCGGAGGAGCGCGAGCGGTACCGCGAGTGGGGCCTTGAATACGACGTCTAGGGGTATGGTCGGGTGTTCACAAGCGAGGCGCCGTGGAATGGACTGAGGAAGGTGTCTTGCTGGGGTCGCGCAGCCATGGCGAGGCGGCGGTGATCGTCACGCTGCTGACGGCCGGTCATGGACGTCATGCCGGTTTCGTGCATGGCGGCGCATCGAGCGGCCAGCGGTCACTCTGGCAGCCGGGCAATCGCCTGCGCGTGGCATGGCGCGGCCGCGTCGCAGAGCAGCTCGGGACATTCAGGGGCGAACTGGTCACGGCTCATGCCGCGCGCGTGCTGGACGATCCCCTGGCGCTGGCGGGTCTGGCCGCCGCCTGTGCGACGCTGGACGCGGCCTTGCCCGAGCGTGAGCCGCATCCGGCCCTCTTCGAGGGCATGACCGCCTTGCTGGGTGCGCTGGGTCACGAAGGCTGGCCGAGCGTTTACGTGCACCTTGAACTGGGCTTGCTCCAGGAACTCGGTTTTGGACTTGATCTCCAGCAATGCGCCGCAACGGGCGTGAGAGACGAGCTCCTCTATGTTTCGCCCCGAACGGGGCGGGCGGTCAGCCGCGCCGCCGGCGAGCCGTACAGGGACAAGCTTCTCGCCCTGCCGCCATTCCTGGCGGCGCGCCAGGTTGGCACTGTGCAGGAGTGGCTGCAGGGACTCGAACTGACCGGATATTTCCTGGAGCGTCACGTCTTCTGGCCACACAACAAACCCTTGCCACCGGCGCGGCAGCGGTTTATCGAAGCGCTTCAACGGTTTAGCACAACAGATAGTGGCTAGTTCAGCCACAGACCCCTCGATCTATGGCCAAACAAACTTCTGCCGCTGCGCCGCCGCCACCTCCGCCGGTGCCCATCCGGGCCGTGCCGCTCGGTTCGGCGCTGTCCGATCGCTATCTCTCCTATGCGCTCAGCACCATCATGGCGCGATCGCTGCCCGATGTGCGCGACGGGCTGAAGCCGGTGCATCGGCGGCTACTCTACACCATGCAGGAACTGCGGCTCGACCCCAACGGCGCCTTCAAGAAGAGTGCGCGCGTCGTGGGTGACACGATGGGCAAGCTGCATCCCCATGGCGATCAGTCGATCTACGATGCCCTGGTGCGCCTGGCACAGGATTTCGCCACCCGCTATCCGCTGGTCGACGGACAGGGGAATTTCGGCAACATCGACGGCGATAACGCCGCGGCCATGCGCTACACCGAGGCCCGGCTCACCGACGTGGCGCAGGCGCTGCTGGCCGGCATCAACGAGGACGCGGTCGACTTCCGGCCCAACTTCGACGGAGCCGAGCGGGAGCCCGTGGTGCTGCCCGCGGCCTTCCCCAACCTGCTGGCCAATGGCGCGGCAGGGATTGCGGTCGGCATGGCAACCTCGATCCCGCCACACAATGTCGGCGAGCTGTGCGATGCGCTGCTGCACCTCATCAAGGCGCCCAACGCGCGCATTGAAACGCTTGTCGAGCACGTGCCTGGTCCGGATTTCCCGACGGGCGGTGTGCTGGTCGAACCGCGCGAGTCGGTGATCGAGGCCTACAGGACGGGCCGCGGCTCCTTCCGCGTCCGGGCCAAATGGGTGAAGGAGACGTTGCCGCGCGGCCAGTATCGCATCGTCGTCACCGAAGTTCCCTACCAGGTGCCCAAGGCGAAGCTGGTCGAGAAAATCGCCGAGCTGATCAACGCCAAGAAGCTGCCGATGCTGGAGGACGTGCGCGACGAGTCGGCCGACGACGTGCGGCTGGTGCTTGAACCCAGAACCGGCAATGTACCGGCCGAGCTGCTGATGGAGCAGCTCTTCAAGCTCACGGACCTGGAAATCCGCTTTCCGCTGAACCTGAACGTGCTCGATGCCGATCAGGTGCCGCGGGTCATGGATCTGCGGCAGGCACTGCAGGCCTGGCTCGATCACCGGCAGGTCGTTCTGCAGCGTCGCTCGCGGTTCCGCCTGGCCGAGATCGACCGGCGCCTGGAGATCCTCAACGGCTATCTCGTCGTCTATCTCAACATCGATGAGGTCATCGCCATCATTCGCAGCGAGGACGAACCGAAGCCGGTGATGATGAAGCGTTTCGACCTGAGCGATCTGCAGGCCGAGTCCGTTCTCAACATGAGGCTGCGCGCACTGCGTCGGCTGGAAGAGATCGAAATCAGGAAGGAGCACAAGGCGCTGACGCAGGAGCGCAAGGAATTGCGCGCCTTGCTGGCCGACGAGAAGAAGCAGTGGCAGTCGATCGCCGCGGACATTCAGGAACTGCGCAAGGAATATGGCGCCAGGACGGACAAGGGCAGACGTCGGACCGGGATTGTCGACGCCCCGCCGCCCGTGGATATGCCGATGGATGCCTTCATCGAGAAGGAAGCCGTTACGGTGATCTGCTCGGAGAAGGGATGGATTCGAGCCGCGAAGGGCCACCTCGAGCCTGCCGCCATCGCCGAACTGAAGTACAAGGAAGGGGATCGCGAGAAGTTCTGGCTGCACGCGCACTCGACCGACAAGCTGCTGGTGTTCGGCACTAACGGCCGCTTCTATACGGTGGGCATCGACCGGCTGCCGGGTGCGCGCGGCCATGGCGAGCCGATTCGCCTGATGATCGATCTTGGCAACGAGCAGGACATCGTCGAACTGCTCGTGTTCAAGGGAAGCCGCAAATTCCTGGTCGCAGGCCATGGCGGCCGGGGTTTCATCGTGCCCGAGGACGAGGTGGTCGCCCAAACCCGGGGCGGCAAGCAGGTGCTCAACCTGGCGGAAGGCGAGGAGGCGGTCACCTGCCGCGTGGTGCCTGAGGGTGCCGATCACATCGCGGCCATCGGGGAAAATCGCAAGCTCTTGATCTTTCCCATCGGCGAGGTGCCGGAGATGGCGCGCGGCCGCGGTGTCATCCTGCAGAAGCACAAGGACGGCGGGCTGGGCGACGCGAAGGCGTTCGTGCTGGCTGAAGGCTTGCAGTGGCAGAACCGCCTCAAGGGCCGGGACGAGCTCAAGGACTGGATCGGAGAACGCGCCCAGGCCGGCCGCCTGCCGCCGACGGGTTCGCCCCGTGCCACACGCTTCTGAGCGATCTGATGGATATCGCAGCCGCGCTGAAGGCCTTGCTGCTGGGCGTGCTTGAGGGGCTGACGGAGTTCATCCCTGTCTCCTCCACCGGCCATTTGCTGCTGATGAAGGAGGTGCTCGGATTCCGCGGCCCCGCCAGCAGCGTCTTCGTGATCGCAATCCAGCTCGGTGCCATCCTGGCAGTCTGCTGGCTCTATCGTCTGAAGATCTGGCAAACGGCGAGGGGCGTGTTCCGCGAGGACAAGGCGACGCGCTTCGCCGTCAATGTGCTGGCCGGCTTTTTGCCCGCCGCCATCATCGGGGCTGCCGCGCACGGCTTCATCAAGGCTGTGCTGTTTAATCCATGGGTGGTGGCGGTGGCGCTGGTGGCGGGCGGCCTCGCCATCCTGCTGATCGAGCGCGTGGCACCGCGGCCCTTCGTCAAGCATGTCGATGCCATGGGATGGAAGACGGCGCTGGGTATCGGATTCTGTCAGGCCGTGGCGATGATACCGGGTGTTTCGCGGTCGGGCGCGACGATCATGGGCGCCCGGTTGCTGGGTGTGGACCGCGCGACTTCGGCGGAGTTCTCCTTCTTTCTCGCGATCCCGACAATGCTTGGCGCGACGGTCTACGACGTCCTGAAGAACTGGTCCGTCCTGGGCGCCAACACCGATGGCGTGCTGCTGATCGCCATCGGCTTCGCCGCAGCCTTCGCCGTTGCGATGGCAGTGGTGTCGCGCGTCGTTGCGTTCATCAGCCGCTACGGCTTTGCGCCGTTCGCCTGGTATCGCATCGCGCTGGGCGCGCTGGCTATCGCACTGCTGGCCTGGAACGGGACCCCGCAATAGCGGACGGCTCGAAGGCTTCCCAACCGCCCGGACCCAGCGCCTCCAGGGGCGCATAGCGGGCCTTGTAGTCCATCTTGCTGGAGCCTGCGATCCAGTACCCGAGATAGACGTAGGGCAGTCCCCGCCGCTTCGCTTCCTCGACCAGCCACATCACCGTCAGTACGCCCAGGGCGCGGCGGCGCAGGCGCGGATCAAAGAAGCTGTAGACGGCCGAGATACCGTTGCCCAGCCAGTCGGTAAGGCAGGCAGCAACCAGGCGCTGCCCGTCGCGCAGTTCAACCAGATGCGTGTCGACCGGGCTTTCCTCGATCATTGCCCGGTAATCGTCAAAATCCATCTCCGACATGTCGCCATCGCCATGGCGCGCCGCGACATAGCGCGAGAACAGCGCAAACTGCTCGCTCGTTGCCATCGCCGGCAGCACCGCGCCGGCCACGTCCTGATTGGCGCGCCAGGTACGCCGCTGCGAGCGGCTGGGCTGGAATGCCGCCACCGGAATGCGCACCGGCACGCAGGCCTGGCAACTTCCGCACAGGGGCTTGTAGACGTAGTGGTGCGAGCGTCGGAAGCCGGCATCGGTGAGCTGGTCATGCAGGTCGAGCGCATCCGGGCCGCCAAGCTCGGTGACCAGCTTGGTTTCGAAACGGTTAGGCAGGTAAGGGCACCGCAGCGCTGGCGTCGTGCGGAAAAAGCGCAACGGTGCCGCAGTCTGCCGGATGAACATCGGTCTCCGTCCGTGATCGCCGGGGGTCTGTGCCGACTCCACCTGCCGACTCTACCTGCGGCGCGCCCGCAGGGCGAGTCCCGGCAAGCGGCTGCGGCAACCCGGCGCTTTCCCGGATCGCCTGTGGCATAGTCGCGGCGATGCCGTTTCGGGTTGCGGTCATTGGTGGCACAGGCGCGTTCGGGGAGCGCGTCTGCCGCCTTCTGGCACGTCACGACGAGGTCGTACCGATTGTGCTGGCGCGCAACCGGCAGCGGGCAAAGGCCCTTGCGGGCGAACTATGCAAGCTGCATGGGCGGCACGACATCCAGGCCGCAGAGCTGAACCTCGGCATACCCGGCTGGGTCGAGGTGCTTGCGTCCTTGCAGCCGGACGCTGTCATCCATACGGCTGGTCCCTTCCAGGGGGCGGATTATCGCGTGGCCGAGGCCTGCATCGGGCTCAAGGCACACTATGTCGATCTCGCCGATGCACGCGCTTTCGTCAGCGGGATCGAGCGGCTTGACCCGGCTGCGCGGGCAGCCGGCGTGCTGGTGACATCAGGTGCCAGTTCCGTGCCGGCGCTGTCGGCCGCCGTAATCGACGACATGGCCACGCACCTTTCGCGTATCGATGCCATTGATATCGCGATCTCGCCCGGCAACCGAGCACCGCGGGGCACCGCGACCGTCGCCGCCATTCTCAGCTATGTCGGCCGTCCTGTCAGGCTGTGGCGGGCAGGCAAATGGACCCATGCCGTGGGCTGGCAGGACCTGCATGCGCGCGCGCTTGCACTTCCGGACGGGACGCGCCTGGGGCGGCGGTGGTTCGGGCTTTGCGAGGTGCCTGACCTCGACCTGTTTCCCGAACGTTACGCCGTTGGCCAACGAGTCGCCTTCTATGCCGGGCTGGAACTGCCGCTGCTGCATTTCGGGTTATGGCTGCTGTCCTGGCTCGTGCGATGGGGCTGGCTGCGGTCACTGACTCCGCTGGCCGGCATTCTGCACTGGATGGCCAGTGTCGTTCGGGGCCTCGGTACGGACCGTGGCGGCATGCTGGTCGATGTTGCGGGCCAGGACGCAGGCGGACGGGCGGTGATACGGCGATGGCGCCTTTTGGCTGAGTCTGGCGATGGGCCCTGGATCCCGGCGCTGGCCTCGGTGGCCCTGGTGCGAAAGCTGGCCCGGGGCGCGGTTGCAGCACGGGGTGCCATGCCGTGTACCGGTCTGCTGCAGCTCGAGGAGATACGCGCCGAGGCGGAGGGCATGGCCATCCGGTGCGCCTCCGAGGAAGTGCGACCGCTTTACGTGCAATGCCTCGGCCCTGCCTATGGCCGGCTGCCGTTGCCCATCGCACAACTCCACGACGTTGCCGGCGGCGCTGCCTGGCATGGCCGCGCTGATGTGGACGGACCGAAAGCATTGCTCGCATGGCTTGCTGCGCGCAGCCTTGGCCTTCCAGCCCCGGCGCGGGATGTGGCCGTCACGGTGGAATTTGAAGTACGCGATGGCATCGAGACGTGGCGTCGAACCTTTGCCGAGCGCGAGTTCGCATCCACCCAATATGCGGGTAGCGGTGGCGAACGAGGCCTCATCGTGGAGAGATTCGCCTTTCTGTGCTTCGCCATGGATGCCGTCGGGTCGTCGGACGGCATCGATCTGGAATTGCGCAGCGGGCGGCTTCTCGGAATACCGCTGCCGCGGTTTCTGTTGCCGCGCATCGTGGCCAGGGAGCGCGTAGACGATCTCGGACGCTTTCGATTCGACGTTGATATCGGCGTTCCCGGTATCGGGCGGCTCGTTCACTACCGCGGCTGGCTGGAACCCGCCGAGGCTACCTCGCGGGCGGCAGCAGAGTGACGGTGCCAACGCCTTCACGCTTGAGTCGGAAACGATAGCCGCCGATGGAGTAGTAGTCGAAGGCCCGCCAGCCCTCGACGAAGTTGCGGTACCACGGGGAGAGGAAATTGCCCGATTGACCCAGCGGTAACGCGAATCGGCTGTTGTCCAGGTCCTCGAAATCGTAGATGGCGCGCAGCGCAGCGCCGTGCACCGCGGCGAAGGCCTGTTCGTCCTTGCCACGGAACGTCGGGGTGGCGCGGCTCAGCGTATGCATGCCGCCATCGACCGGGTAGCGGATCGAGGCGACATTGCGCAGCAGGGGCACAGCATCCAGCAGCGCATGGCGATGGGTCGCCATATGCGCATCGCCCCACCGCCAGTCCTCGATTACGGGACCGTATCGCTCCTGAAGTTCGTCGAGCGCTGAATCAAATGCAGTCAGCATGGCCTCAGCGCAGGTCTCGGTCCGGCTGGTCCGTACGTCATCGCACCACTCGCGGCGCTCACGCAGGATCGTGACCAGGAAGGCGACGTTGGGTGAGGCATAGTCGCGAAACAGATCGTCGCCAAGCTCGTCGGCGTAGAGCGTACGCTGCAATATGCGCAGCCAGGTGGCGTAGATCAGCGGCTCGGGGCGCTCGGCCAGCATGCGGCGGTTCCAGTACCGCAGCAGGTCCATGGCGCGCGCTTCACGCGCATCGCGCGGTTCCAGTGCCAGCAGGTGCGGCAACGTATCGGCTGCGTCGGGTGAGAGCGTGTCGGCCTGCATGGCGATCATGCTGCCGACCGTGTGCTGTCCGGCGCCGGCCAGCATGGCGTTGGCGCGGCGCTGCCGATACGGCTCGGCCCATTCCCGGCTGATGAAGTGCCGGTAGTTGCCGGGAACCAGACGGGCATTGGCGTTGACAATCATGCCGCCCGGCGGATTGAAGGCACGCGGCAATTCCTCGAAGGGCACGAAACCCGCCCAGTCGTATTCGCCGGTCCAGCCCGGTACGGGGACGAAACCATCGCCCTTGCGCCGGATCGGCACCCTCGCAGGAGCGATGAACCCGATATTCCCCGACACGTCGGCGTAGACGATGTTCTGCATCGGTGAAACGATCTTGCGCGCGGCCTCAAGGAACTGCTCCCAGTCCCGCGCCAGCGACAGCTCCACAAATCCTTCGGCCGAGGTGTCGGCCGGATCGAGTGCGGTTGCCGACAGCGACAGCACGTGGCCTGCTTGCAGCTCTATCGTCTTGGGATCGAGCACATCGGAGACAACCGGCCCGTGACGCGTGGTGCGCAGGCGCAGCTTCACGGGTTCGCCGAACCGCACATTGATGAATTCCTCGCGGGCACCGAACGGCCGGCTGCCATCGGGCGTTACGTATCGTCCGGGATCGTTCGGATCGACGCGCTCGACGAACAGGTCCTGGCTGTCAAGGTTGGTGGTCGTGAAACCCCACGCGATATGGCCATTGTGGCCGAGCACCATGGCTGGTGAACCCGGCGAGGTCGCGCCCCGGATATCAAAATCGGGGCCCACCAGCCTCGCCAAATAGAAGACTCCCGGGGCCGCCCATCCCAGGTGCGGATCGTTGGCAAGGAGCGGTTTGCCGCTGCTGGTATGGGCGCCGGAGATCACCCATTCGTTGGATGCCTCACGCTTGCGCGTCAGCTCGGTGTCGGTGGCCCGGAACAGCCGGTCGAGCGGGAGTTGCAGCAGTGCATCCCCCAAAATGGACAAGGTGGACTCGCGGTCGTCGCCAAGCTGTGGGAAGAGCTGGTGCATGGCGGCATCGCCCAGCTTCCTGGCCGCCCGCGCGCGGAACAGCTCGCCGCGCCAGTTGCCGTCCAGCGTGAGCGCCATCAGCTTGGCCCACACCAGCGAGTCGGCCGGCGACCATGGCTCGGGCGATACGTGCAGCAGGGTGAATTCCGGCCCGAACGATCCCTTGTGGCTTCTGAGGTGGGCGTTGACCCCGGCAGCATAGGCCTCGAGCAGCTTGCGCGTGCGCGGCGCAAGCGCGCCGAGGCTGTCCTGCGCGCGGCGATAGACACCAAGCGCCCGCATGGTGCGGTCTATATCCACGATCGCCGAACCGGCGATGGCCGGGGGGATGACTTCCGACAGCCGGCCTGCTGCGGCGCGGCGCAGGGTTTCCATCTGCCAAAGCCGGTCCTGGGCGTGCACGTAGCCGAGGCCAAACATGGCATCCTCAAGCGAGCCGGCAAAAATGTTCGGAACGGCGTTGCGGTCGCGCACGATCTCCACTTCCGCCTGCACGCCCGCGACGCGGAGGGTGGCACTGTAGTGCGGCAACGAGGTACGCAGTTCAAAATAGACGCCGACCGCAAGCGTCAGCAAAAAGACGGCTGCGAGAAGCAGCGCCCGGCCGGCAAACAGGCTGATGGCCGCGATGATTTTCATCCGCCGATCCGGACGCGATCGGGGGTTTCGCGGTCTGAACGTTGGTCCACGGCGGTAACGCTCCTCGTCGCCGGTGTCTTAGCCAATGCATGCCGGCGCGCGCAATTGTCGATTGCTGCGGTCACAAGTCCGATGCCACGATGGGCCTTTAAGCCAACCGCTCCGGCATGATTAAGTGCGGCGGAAACGGGGAGCGGGATGGCGCATTCCAGCGGGCAGGCGATGAAAATCTGTGTGATCGGTGCAGGGGCAATCGGCGGGCTTCTGGGCGTGAGGCTTGCGGAGGCGGGCGAACAGGTCACGCTGATTGCGCGCGGGCCGCACCTTGCCGCCATCCAGCGCGATGGCCTGCGCCTGGTCGGAGAGGACGGACGGGAGTCGGTCGCAAAGGTGGCCGCGACGCAGCGGATTGCTGATGCCGGCCAGCAGGACTTGGTGATCCTCGGGATGAAGGCGCACCAGGTAGCGGCCATCGTCCCCGATCTGCCGCCGCTCTATGCCTCCGACACCATGGTGATGACTGCGCAGAACGGTATCCCGTGGTGGTACTTCATGAAGCAGCAGGCAGCCTATGCTGGCAGCCGGCTGCAGAGCGTCGATCCGGGCGGGGTGATCGCCGACAATCTCCCGGCCGACCGGGTCATCGGATCAGTCGTCTATCCGGCCGCCGAGATCATCGCGCCGGGCGTGATCAGGCATATCGAGGGCAACCGCTTCTCCATTGCCGAGATCGATGACAGCGACACGCCACGGATCAGGAAGGTTTCCGAAGTGCTGCGCTCGGCCGGCTTCAAGGCGCCGGTGGTCTCCGACATTCGCGCCGAGATCTGGACCAAGCTGTGGGGAAATCTCAGCTTCAATCCCCTGAGTGCACTCACCCACGCCACCCTCGTCGATATTTGCCGCTTTCCACTGAGCCGCGATCTTGCGGCGAAGATGATGCAGGAAGCGCAGGCGGTGGGCGAGAAGCTTGGCATACGGTTTCGCGTTTCGCTGGAGAAGCGTATTGCCGGCGCCGAGGCGGTGGGCGCCCACAAAACGTCGATGCTGCAGGACGTCGAGGCCGGCCGCGCCATCGAGATCGACGCGCTGGTCGGATCGGTGGTGGAGCTGGGGCGGATTACCGGCACACCGACGCCGCACATTGATGCCGTCTACGCTTGTGCCAGTCTGCTAGGCCGGTCCCTGCAAGGCGCGAAGGGGCGGCTGCGGATCGAGGCGCTATGAAGGGATGTGAGATGACGCGGGTTGCCACGTTGCAGGAACTGCTGTCGAAGGGCGCGGACAACGACATCGCCATCGCCGCACCGGACATGCCGGGGCTCACCTATGGCGGGTTGCGGGCGCTGGTGCAGCGCAGCGTGGCCAAATTCAACGCCATGGGGATCAGCCGCAACGATCGCGTGGCCATCGTGCTGCCCAATGGCCCCGAGATGGCCACTGCCTTCATTGCGGTTGCCTCTGGTGCCACGGCCGCGCCGCTGAACCCTGCCTACAAGGCGGAGGAGTTCGAGTTCTACATGTCCGATATTGCGGCGAAGGCGTTGGTCGTCGAGAAGGGCAGCGACTCGCCGGCCGTATCCGTGGCGCGCAAGCTCGGCATGCGCATCGTCGAGCTCGCGCCCGAGCCGCAGCGCGGCGCCGGCAGCTTCGTTCTCGGCGGGCAAGCTGCAAGCAACGGGCACTGGGCCGAGGCGGACGACATTGCCCTGATCCTGCACACCTCCGGGACCACGTCGCGGCCCAAGATCGTGCCGCTGGCACAGCGCAACATCTGCGCCTCGGCGGGCAACATCCTGCGCACGCTGGGCTTCACGCCGGCGGATCGTGGCCTCAACATCATGCCGCTGTTCCACATTCACGGCCTCATGGCGGGATTGCTGGCGCCGCTGCTGGCCGGCAGCGCCGTCTTCTGCACACCCGGGTTCAACGCCTTGCGCTTCTTTGCCTGGATGCAGGAAGCGCGACCGACCTGGTATACGGCCGTACCGACCATGCACCAGGCGATCCTCACGCGCGCGGCGCAGAACAAGGCGGTGATCGCCGACAATCCGTTGCGCTTCGTGCGCTCGTCCTCCTCGTCATTGCCGCCTCAGGTAATCGCAGAACTGGAGGCAACGTTCGGGGCGCCGGTGATCGAGGCCTACGGCATGACCGAGGCGTCGCACCAGATGGCGAGCAATCCGTTACCGCCCGGCAGCCGCAAGCCAGGTACGGTCGGCATCGCAGCCGGGCCGGAGATCGCCATCATGGACGAGTCGGGCAATATGCTGCCTGCCGGCGGCACCGGCGAAATCGTGATCCGGGGGCCCAACGTGACTTCGGGCTACGAAAACAACCCCAAGGCAAACGGTGAGGCGTTTACGCGCGGCTGGTTCCGTACCGGCGATCAGGGAATGATGGATGGCGCGGGCTATATCAGCATCACCGGCCGCCTGAAGGAGATCATCAACCGGGGCGGCGAAAAGGTTTCACCGCGCGAGGTCGATGAAATCCTGATGGATCATCCGGCCGTGTTGCAGGTGGTGACGTTCGCCATGCCGCACGACAAGCTCGGCGAGGAGGTGGCCGCCGCGGTGGTCCTGCGCGACGGCATGAACGTTACGGAAAAGGAGCTGCGGCACTTTGCCGGCGAACGGCTGGCTGCATTCAAGGTACCGCGCAAGGTGCTTTTCCTGCCCGAGATCCCCAAGGGCGCCACGGGCAAGCTGCAGCGCATTGGCCTCGCCCAAAAGCTCGGCTTGGGTCCGACCGCATAGCCCAATCATTGCGGCGCTTCTCAGGATCGCGCGGCGTTGCTACGCTGCGGCGGCGACCAGGAGAGGAGTCGCCTTCTTGCGCATCCCGCAGTTCATCGGATGGGCCCTGCTGCTGTTCACGGGGATGCTGGGCATCTATGAGCTGGTGCAGCATTGGCGCCACGGTGGGCAGGGCCTCATCGACGTGGGCCGATTCTGGGTCCACATGGCGCCGTCAACCCTGGGGCCCGCGCAATCCTTCATAGAGGGCCTCGCAGGGTCGGACGTGTGGCACTGGTTCCTGCGGCTGCCGATGATGGCAGTGACCGCCTTTTTGGCGGCCGTCTGCCTGGTCATTGACTACTCGTCGGCGCGGCGCCGGTCGATCACCTGATCCCAGCGCTCTTTGGCGCAGCTACCGCGGCACCGCCTTGCGGTAGAGGTGCCACGTTGCATGCCCCAGCACCGGCATCACGATGATCAGCCCGATGAACAGCGGGATCGAACCGAGGACCAGCCCGCCCGCCACGATCAGGCCCCACACCGCCATGGTCCGCGGGTTCTTTGCCACCGCGCGAATTGAGGTCCCCACGGCCGTGGCGAGCGCCACGCCGCGGTCGAGCATCAGCGGAAACGATACGACGCTGATGACAAGCACGAGCAGGGCAAAGAGGAATCCGACACCGCATCCTACAATCAGCATTGTCCATCCGGCGCTGGTGGTGAAGACATCGTGTATCAAGGCCTGCATCGAGGCGGGCGGCTCGGGCCCCAGCGTCATGTCGTAGATGAGCTGGGCGGCGAACAGCCACACGCCGAAGATGCCGAACAGCAGCAGCCCCAGCACCATGATGGCGCCAAAGGCCGGCGAACGCACGACGCCGAACGCATCGGCCCACCCGATGTCATCGCCGCGCTCGCGCCGGCGGCTCATTTCGTAGAGGCCGACAGCGGCAACCGGTCCGATCAGCGCGAAGCCGGACGCCAGCGGAAACACCAGTGGCAACATGTTCTGTCCGAAGGCCGCCCTGGCGAGCACGAGACCAATCACGGGATAGACCAGCACCAGGAAGATCACGTCGGTGCGGAAAGCAGCGAAATCGCTGAGTCCCTTGCTCAGCGCCTCGCGCAGATCGGCGATGCCTATCCTCGCGACAACAGGAGGCGCGGTTTCCCGCACATCGTCGACGCCGCCCACGGCGTGGTAGGTCGTGCTGAGTACACGGCCCAGCCCCTTCAGCGAATCGCGACCGTATTCGATGGGGTTCCGGATGCTATCCATAGCTCTTCCTCCCGAACAACGGGTTCGGGAGGTCGCGGACGATCCGTGGTTTGACGGTCGCTCCGGCCGCCGGTCACGCGATTTCCGCGACCTGCCTTGCCGTCAAGCATACGCCCCTGCAAGGCGTATGTCTCCGTCCCTTTGAAGCGGCCTATCCCGTATTTCTCAAACTCCAGCGCATCAATCCTTCCTGGGAGCGCGCCACTCCAGTGGCGCATCGCCCGCAGCGAAGCGCAGGGCAACCAACGTGGTGTGCGCAAGTTCGCGTGATGGCGACGTTAGCACGCCGCCGGCGCCACTGGAGTGGCGCGCTCCCAGCAGGAGAGGCGCGCTTGGGAAATGCGGGTTATCGGCGCTCCGCCAGGACCCGATCGATGGCCTGCCACATGGTCCAGGCATTGGCCACGCTGACTGCATTGAATTCCACGTGGCCGATGCTGTCGGCGATGTACAGCGACGTCCGGCCCTTGGGCGCAGCGGCGGCCAGTGCCTCGCTCTCGCTGAAAGGGATCATGGGGTCGTCGCGGCCATGAACCAGGATAAGCGTGGCTTTCAGCGAGCCCACGTCATACAGGGCCAGATTGAGAGCATCGATCTCCTGGCGAATATACTCCGGCAGCGCTGCGAGCAGATGCACCACCTTGTCGGGATCATCATTCTCGACCAGGTCGAGAATGGACCGTGCCGCAGGGCCCATGCGGACGCGCAGATCCGAGGTTGCCGCCAGAGGGTCTTCCAGTTTGCGACGGGCGGCCTGCTGCAACAGGTCGGCGTCATGCCGATCACGCAGCCGATGGGCGTTTGCCATCATGAATGCCCAGCGCCCGTATTGCCAGGGCGCGCGCCGGTGCAGACGGCCGTCGCCGATCCGGCGGTAGGCGCCGGTGGTGATGAAGCGGATCGCCTCGTCCGTGTTGTGGTAGCCGCCCACGCTCACGATGAAATCCACCTTTCCATTGAGGTCAGGCTCGAGGGCCGCAATCACCGCCGGGCCGACGCCATAGGAGATACCGGCAATACCAAGCGGCAGGGCGCTCCACCTGCGATGCAGTGCGCGCAAGGCATCGGCCAGTATGTCGGCGTCGGCGCGCGAGAGGGCCAGCCGGCGCATGCCCGGCAGTTCCGGTACGGCGACGATGAAGCCGGCGCGGGCCGTCGAGCGGGCCAGTGCTTGCAACCGCGGCTCATTGCGGCCCAGCACGGCAGCGCCCGGGGCCAGCACCAGCGCTGCGCGGGGCCGGCGGGCAGGCATGTAGACATCCACCGTTACACGGCGGTCGTTCACAGGCCATTCTTCGGCGGTGGTGACCGGGGCGCCGGTGACCTGCTGCCAGGGCGTCGGATTGCCGCCAGCGGCGATGTCCAGCATCAGCAACGCTGCTTCGGTCCACCGTACCGGATGGCCGAGCGCTGCGATGGCAAGCACTGCAGCAGCCGATGCCAGGAGTATGAATGTGCGGCGCCTCATATGTCCCGCGCGCGGCAGCGGCTATGATTTCCGCTTCCGGCGCCAGCAGCATGGCACCGGCGTGCTCGCAGTCCCGCTATAGCACAGGCTTGCCGTCCTATCGTGGCATCTGGCGGCGCCAGCGCAGTGCATGTTCAATTTGCGCTTCAAGGCCGTGGGTGGGGACCCAGCCGAGTTCCCGCTGCACCAACGTGGTGTCGCAGACAAGCTTTGCCGCATCGCCGGCGCGGCGTGCGCCGATGCTGTGCGGCACCTTCGTGCCTGCAATCCGGCCAGTTGTTTCGATGAGCTCGCGCACGCTGTAGCCATGGCCGCTGCCAAGGTTCAGCGCCGCGGCCGTTCCTCCGTTGGCAAGATAGTCGAGTGCCCGCACATGCGCATCGGCAAGATCGTCGACGTGCACGAAATCGCGCACGCAGGTGCCATCGGGTGTGTCGTAATCGGCGCCATAGACCGTAAGCGGTTTGCCCAGCCCCAGCAGCGCATCGATGGCCAGCGGCATAAGGTGCGACTCGGGGTCGTGCGCCTCGCCGATCTCACCGTCCGGGTCGGCGCCGGCAGCGTTGAAATAGCGCAGCGCAATACTGCGCAGACGCCGGGGAGGGGCGCGCAGCAGCTCTTCCACGGCCAGCTTGGTTTCGCCATAGACGCTTGCCGGGCCAAAGGGGTGGGTTTCCGCCAGTTGCTGCGTGCGCGGCGCGCCGTAGACAGCGCACGTGCTGGAAAACACGAAGCGTTCCACGTCGTGGGCTTCGGCGCATTCGATCAGGATTTTGGTCTTGGCGGTGTTGTTGTGCCAGTACCTGTCAGGGTCGCGCATCGATTCGCCAACCTCGATGTAGCCGGCGAGGTGGATGATGGCCTCGGGCTGGTGCCGCGCGAAGACTTCGGCCAGCCGTGCAGCATCGCCGATGTCGCCGCGCTCCAGCGGGCCCCATTTGACGGCCCAGTCGTGGCCCTTCTCCATCGTATCGTAGGTGACCGGAATGGCACCGGCGGCTGCCAGGCGTTTGCAGATCTGGCTGCCGATGAACCCGGCGCCGCCGGTTACCAGGATGCTGCGCGCCATACCCTTCCTCCTGCTGCAGCGCTGGTAGCGGTCCGGGACCGCGCGTCGCGAGCGACCTTTCCGTGATCTTCCTCAGAGCGCACGGCGCTTCGCCGCCGCCTCGGCATACATCGCTTCCAGGGCGGCGGCGACGCTGTCCCAGTGATAGAGATGGCGCACCGTTTCGCGAGCCTTGCGCGACATGTCGGCAGCTAGCGCAGGGTCGCGCAGGACGGCCGAGAGTGCACCGGTCAGCTTGTGCTGATCGCAGCTTATGACCATCGCACCGCCTTGCTGCACCTCGCGCCAGATGTTCACCTGGTCCGAGATGACGACCGGACATCCGGCGGCCATAGCTTCCACGACCGCGATGCCGAAATTCTCGCTGTAGGAGGGCAGGGCAAAAACCGAGGCAGCGGCGAAGGCGGCGAGCTTGTCTTCGCCGCGCAGCATCCCGGTGAAGGTCACTTTGTCGGGGATACCATCGCGGCGGGCCCACGCCTTGCACTGGTCAAGCATGCCGTCATCGGGACCGGCGATCACAAGGTGGAGGGATGGATCTTCCCGGGCCAGTTGTCCAAAGGCGGGAATGAGCAGATCGAGCCCCTTCTTGAAGTGCAGGCGCCCAAGAAACAGCACGATGCGCCGGCCCCGCGTCTCGGGGAACCTGGTGTGGAAGCACTCCGCCGGCGGCAGGGAGTCAAATTCCGCCAGATCGACCCCCAACGGAACGACCTGTGCGGGCGCGCCGCATGCGAAAGGCTGGCTGATCTCTCGCTCAACGTCGCTCGTATAATGGATTGCGGTGGCGCGCCGTAGCACGCCATCCTGGAACAGCATCTCCATCAGGCGCTTCCGGGCCCGGTGCCGGCGGCGGATATAAGGGTCGAGCATGCCGTGCGGGCGCACGATGTATGGCACGCCGAAGCGCCTGCAAAGATGGCCGCCCAGCCAGTCATGGAACATGTAGAGCGAATGGAGATGCACAACGTCGTAGCCGGGCAGCTCCTTGCGCAGGGGGCCAATCATGGCCAGCGAGGGTTTCCAGATGCGCGGGAAATGGACCGGAAAGTAGGTGACGTTGACCCCATCCTGCTGTAGCGGCACCTTGGTCGGCACCGGTTCGCGACCTGCAGCACTCCAGTCCGTCGTGCAGATCGCAACCTGATGTCCGCGCGCCGCCACTGCCCGGGCCATTTCGATGCAGGCCTGGGCAGGTCCACCACTTTCGCGGTCGAGTGTGGCGATCAAATGAAGGATTCGCATGAGCTTGGAAGGGGAAACTGGCTGAAAAGATTAATATTTGCGTATAAGTTATTATAGAACAAGCGGTTTATGCAAAATTTTGGCGCGGGTCTGGGTCACGGTCAGGTCGGGAGTGCGGGTGGGTGTGTGGCATAGCCGGTTTGTACCACTACAACGCGGCCGCGGCGCCTGATGATCGCCTGGCTGTCGATCGCATGTCGGCTGCCATGGCGGCGCGTGGACCGGACAGTGCAGGCGACTGGACCAGTGACGACGCGGCTGCTCGCTTCGCCCAGCGGCGGCTTGCGATCATTGATCCGGGTCCCGGTGGCTGGCAGCCGATGCGCTTCGACGGCGGCCGGCTGGTCGCCAACTACAACGGCGAAATCTACAACTACCGGGCGCTCAGAAGCGAGCTGGAGAGCGCTGGCCGGCGTTTCACCTCGAACTCGGATACCGAGGTGCTGCTGCACCTGTACGATCTCTACGGCACCGGGATGGTGGAACGCCTGCGCGGCATGTACGCGCTCGCGATCTGGGACCGCGACCGTCGCACCATGTTCTTCGCGCGCGATCCCTTCGGCATCAAGCCGCTTTACTACACCGATGACGGCCGGACGCTTCGCTTCGCTTCCCAGGTCAAGGCGCTGTTCGCAGGCGGCGGTATCGATACCGCGCCCGAGCCGGCGGCGGATGTCGGCTTCCTCATGTGGGGTTCCGTCCCCGAACCTTTCACGCTCTACAAGGCAGTTCGCGCCCTGCCGGCCGGCCATTGGATGCAGGTTCGACAGGGCGAGGCATTGGTCATACGCCGCTTCCATTCGATCGCTGCCGTCCTGGCGCAGGCCGAAGACCAGTCTTCTCCGGCCGACGACACGGCCCGCCTCGATTACCTGCGCGCGTGTATCGCTGACACGGTGAAGCACCACATGGTGGCCGATGTCCCCGTCGGCCTTTTTCTCTCCGCCGGCTTCGACTCATCGCTGGTGGCCCAGTTCGCCGCGCCGCAATCGGGCCAGCCGTTGCGCAGCGTAACACTGGGATTTGATGAATACCGCGGTACCGATGATGACGAGACAGAGGTGGCTTCGCAGGTCGCCCGGCACCATCGCTGCAACCACCAGACGGTATGGATCAGCCGCACCCAGTTCGCGGCTGCGCGGGATCATCTTCTGGCCGCCATGGACCAGCCGACCATCGATGGCACGAATGTCTATTTCGTAAGCAAGGTCACCGCCTCCACAGGCCTGAAAGTGGCGCTCTCGGGGATCGGCGGTGACGAGGTTTTCGCGGGCTATCCAAGCTTCCGCCAGGTTCCGGAAATGGTCCGCCTGGTGGAGCGCATGGGCCGGCTTTCGGCGCTGGGCCGAGGATTCCGCGTCGTCAGCGAACCGGTGCTGCGGCGCTTCACATCACCCAAATATGCCGGGGTGCTGGAATACGGCGGTACGTATGGCGGCGCCTACCTGCTTCGGCGCGGCCTCTTCATGCCCTGGGAATTGCCGGCCTTGCTCGATGCGGACTATCTGCGTGCCGGTCTCGCATCACTCGACACTCAGTCTTCGCTTTCGGCGGCCATCGAGGGCATTCGTTCGGCAAACGGGCGGGTGGCCGCCCTGGAGCTGAGCTTCTATCTGCGCAACCAGCTCCTGCGCGATGCCGACTGGGCTGGCATGGCGCACTCCCTTGAGATCCGTACGCCGTTCGTGGACGTGCAGTTCTTCCGTGATCTCGCGCCATTGATCGTGGGCCGGCCGGGGCTCACCAAATCCGAGTTGCCGCCGCTGCTGGCACCCGACGTGCGGCGGCTTGTGGCCGGTCAGCCCAAGCGGGGCTTTCAGGTCCCGGTCCGTCGCTGGCTGGATCTGCCAAGCGGGCACGACGCGCGCACCAGGGGCTGGCGCGCCTGGGCCCTGCGGGTGCTTGCCGGTTTCCGGCCCGGCACCGACTTTGCCCGTCGCGCGGCCTGAGGTCATCCCGGATGGATATCGCGCTTCTCGCCGGATTGCCGCTCGCGCTGGCTGTCTGGGCCGCCATTCTGATGAACTGGCGATGGGGCGTTTACGGGCTCGTCGCCTATACACCCTTCACCGGCATCGTGGTCGCCGCCCTGTATCCATCTCCGATCGGGACCCTGGTACGCGACATTCTGGTCGTTATACCGCTCTACCTGTCATTCTTCCTTTTGGGTCGCAGCGCGCGGTTTGGACGGCTGCCGCCATTGCTCTACATCGGCTTCGTTCTTCTGGCGTTGATCGTGATGTTTGCGGCGGCCAATCCGGCCGTTCCGAACATGACGGTAGCCGGTATCGGCGCCAAGGTGTGGCTTGGCTACATCCCGATGCTGCTGATCGGTGTGTCGTTCGTGCGCAGCGAGCCGGACCTTCGCAGGTTTCTGCGGGCGCTCGTCGTCTCGGCGTGGCTGCCCTGGACAGTCGGCATCGTGATGTATCTCGGCTGTACGTTCTGGGACTACGAGGGAACGATCACGTTCTTCTACGGCGAGTATGCACGTCATGCGACGCAGCAATTCTCGTCGTTCGATTCCTATGGGGCTGTCCTCTACCGCATTCCCGGCACGTTCCAGTTCAATTCGCAGTACGGCGTGTTCTGCTTCTTCATGATGTTCCCCATCCTGATGCTGCTGGAGCTGGAACGGGAGCGCCGGTGGCGACTGTTCATCTGGATCAGCATGATGGTGGGGCTGGTCGCAGGGTTCACCTCCGGCGCGCGCGGCAATTTCATTTTCATGCCGCTGATCTTCATCATGGTGCAGTTCTTCAAGTTTCGCGCCAGCGGGCTCGTCCAGGGCGTCATTGGCCTGGGCATTGGACTGATCGGCGCACTGTCGATCGCCGGAATCGATGGCGGCAAGATTTTTGGCGAGGCCGCGAGTCTCACCACGCACTACGGCCAGGAAATCGCCATCGGCGGCCTGCTCGAAGGTCTGGAGCGTGGCGGAATCTTCGGATTGGGCGTCGGCGCAAACACCGGTGCGGCGCGCCATGGCCTCGATGCCGCCACTGCCGCCCTGGTGCAGGACAAGGGCCTGCTGATCGAGAACTACTACGGAAAGGCGCTGGTCGAGCTGGGAGCCATCGGCTTCCTGGTAGTGCTGGGATGTTCCGTGCTGCTGCTGATTCACTGCCTGCAGGTGCAGCGCCGGCTTCGCCTGCAGCCTCTGAAGGGCGTGGCCTCCTGCTGTACGGCAATGGTGGCGTTCATCATGCTGGTATCGTTCAAGGGCTGGGCGCTCGATACGGACCCCCTGAACTACTACTACTATCTCCTCATCGGCATGGTCTTCGCGCTGCCCTTCGTCGAGCGCCAATGGTTCGCTGCGACACAACGCAGCGCCGCGACCGTGCCCAGCGTGCCGCCGGCTGGAGAGCTGCCCGAGCCTGCGGCCCCGCGTCTTCCGCGGTTGCCGCCGGAGCGCTCCCCTGATCCGGAGCCCCTGCGGCCATTGCGGCTGCCTCTTGCGCCGCGGACCACCGGCGATCGCATTGGCGCGCGGAATGCGGCAAGAGGGTCAGGGATTGCCGATGCGGATGACGACTTCAAGCTTGGTCCGCGCCTGCGTCGGCCGAAACCGGAAACGTGAGACGGCAACCACGCTGGCCATTGGTCGTTGGTGCGGCAGGGAGCCGCTATGACAGAGCACTCGTCAAACCATCAGCGTGCCTTGGGCTTGCCGATCCGGCCCGAAACGCCACCCTCACCGCCGCCGGTGCCGCCGCCAACCAATCCCGTTCCGGACCGTCCACCCGAGATCGTGCCGCCTCACACACCTCCCGAGACGCCGCCGCCAGATCGCCCGGTTGACGTGCCTGATCCGCCAGCGCCGCCGGGTGTTCCGCCGCCACAGAGCACATAGCCGGCCATATGGTATGGTACCTCCGGGGACCGGCGTCGACGCCGGTCGTGTTGGGGGGAGGATCATGCTGGAACTGATTGCGCTGCTGGCGGCGCTGGCGCTCTGCATCTGGACGCCGATCGAAACACGCAAGGTGCGCAACGGCTGGGTACGCAAGAACTTCAAGGGCACACACGCGGAGTTCGTGGCCAGGTACCGGCGCCAGCTCACGATGTTCATGTGGCTGGGCGGCGTGCTGGGAATGGGTAATCTGGCGCTGGCCCTGTTCACCTCGGGCGGCGATGCCTACCAGATCACGAAGATCATCGCCGGCGCCATCTGGCTGGCCGCCAGTGTCGTGGCATTTGCCTCGCGCCGCAGTCTTGATCAGCCGGCGGTCGGCTGAGCCGCCGGCCGCACGCGGTCGAGCAGCTTCTGCAGGCGACGGGCATAGGCTGCCGTATCGTGGGCCTCGGCGAGCGTCCGTGCCGCCGCGCCCATGCGCCGGCGCAGGGGAACATCGTCGGCCAACTGCACCATGCGCTCGGCGAGCGCGGAGACGTCCCGGATCGGCACCACGAATCCTTCGATACCGTCGCGGACGATGGCGCCGGCGTTAGGCGTCACGATCGCCGGCAGGCCGCTGGCCAGCGCCTCGTTGATGGCCATGGCCGAACCCTCATGCAGCGAGGGAAAGGCAAATACATCGGCGTCGCGATAGATGGCGGGCATCTCCGCGTAGGGCACGTTGGCGAGGTGCCGGTAGCGATGGGCGTAGGGCGCCATCCACGCCGTGCCATCGACGATGCTGCCCACCAGGCCAATCTGGATGTCGGCCCGTCCCAGGCGCTTGCCGGCTTCCAGCAGGTATTTCACGCCCTTGCGCATGCCGATCTGGCCGACGAAGAGCACCCGGGTGCGCCTGTCGTTGCGCGGCTCGGGTGCCGGCATGAAGCGTTGCGTGTCGATCGGAAAGGGCAGCAGGTCGATGGTGTCAGGATCCCGGCCGTTTTCGATCATCGTGTCCCGCACATAGGCAGAAGGCACAACAACCCGGTCGGCCAGCAGCGCCTCGCGGGTGTTGCGTTCGATCCAGGCCTCGCTCGTGTCGCCCAGCGATACCTGCGCGAACGCCGGATCGAGGCGGCGCTCTTCCTCCAGCACCCGCAGCCCGCTCTTCAGGTGCCCGATCGCCTGAAACAGCAACGATGTCGTGCCGACTTCCTTGCAGGCAAGCAATGATTGCTCGCAGGAGCCGTCAAAGCCGATGAAGAGGTCTGGCCGTTCGCGCCGGATGCGCGCCGCCACCGTCAGGTCGAAACGTGTATTGCGCCAGCGCAGCAGACGTGAGCCGACCACCGGCACCGCCAGCCGCGACGCCGCAACGTGCAGCAGTTCCGGCCACGGATGCGTCACGAGCCCGCGCCCGGCGATCCCCGGGTACTGGCGCCGGCCCAGTTCCCGTTCGGCCGCCCGCCGCAAGCCGCCAGGCAGGCGCTTGACCGTGTGCGCCACCATGCCGTCCGGCGGCACGTAGAAAGAGGTCTCGAACGTGACGTCCAGTTCCATCCGCTGCAGCAGGGCTACAAGCGGATACAGCAACGACGTCGCGCCAGGATGGGCGATCAGCAGTCGGCGTCTGACCATGGCGCCGTTGTATAGCAACTTCCGTGCGTCAGTTCGCCGTGGTGCCGGGTGAGGGATTTGAACCCCCGACCAACGGTTTACAAAACCGCTGCTCTACCGCTGAGCTAACCCGGCTGTGGGCTATCCGGACTGGCGTTCAACAGATTTTGCCGGACCTCGTCAAGCGGTCGTACGCCATCGCGTGCAAGCTCATAGAGGGAGATCGCAGCGGCGTTGGACACGTTGAGGCTGGGCATCGCGCCTTTCATGGGCAAACGTACCAGCAGGTCGCAACGCTCCACCGTCAGCCGGCGCAGTCCTTCGCCTTCGGCGCCCAGCACCACCACAAGCCGGCCGCTCATGCCCGCTTCGGGCAAGGTCTTTTCGGCCCGCTCGTCGAGGCCCAGAATCCAGAAGCCCGCCTGCTTCAACTGGTCAAGCGCCCGGACTAGATTGACCACGCGCACCAGTGGAACGCGTTCCAGCGCGCCGGACGCCGCCTTGGCGAGCGTGCCGGTTTCCTCCGGCGCGTGCCGTTCGGTGACGACCACGCCGGCAGCGCCAAAGGCCTCGGCCGAGCGCAGGATGGCGCCCACGTTGTGCGGGTCAGTGACCTGGTCGAGGG
Source organism: Rhodospirillaceae bacterium SYSU D60007 (assembly GCA_003574685.1). GTDB lineage: Bacteria > Pseudomonadota > Alphaproteobacteria > Reyranellales > Reyranellaceae > Vineibacter. Next base: position 927 of record QOCQ01000007.1, on the reverse strand, counting down.
CAACCACCACCCCTCGCTCGCCGGTGCGGGCCAGAACGTCTTCCAGGATGGCCTCGGCCAGGGGCGCGACGGCGGCGAGGAATCCCTGGTGGACGGCACCAGGTGGCAGCCGCTCGCTGATCCGCTCGCGCGGGACGAGTTCCGGCCCCGGTAGCGTGCGCCCAAGCGCGGACAATTCGGCCGCGCTGCGCTCGGCTGCCTCGGCCGTCAGCATCAGCCGGAACACACGGCGCTCGGGATTGGCGAGCGCCGCCAGCACAGGGTGCCGGCCATAGATCCAGACCTGCCCGCCGCCGGGGGCACGCGGCGCCTCGCGGTGCGAGGCTGGCTGGCGTAGCCGCACGTGGCGGGTACCGTCTCGATGATTGGAATGGCGCATTGGCGCGTCCTATATGAGGCATCACCGGGTTTGGCAAACCGCGTGGCCCCGCGTCGCGCCTGTCCGGGCCGGGTGCAGGGTTCTTTCCTTGACGCAAGCCCTTGGATTTGCTGTATGCCGCGCCGGTCCAAGGGGCCGGAGCGTAGCGTAGTTCGTCGCGTCGGAGGGGTGGCCGAGCGGTCAATGGCAGCTGACTGTAAATCAGCCGGGTTCGCCCTACGAAGGTTCGAATCCTTCCCCCTCCACCACGAATCGTCCGTATATTGAGGCAGGCTACCGGGCAGGAATCGCGGGTGTAGCTCAATGGTAGAGCTCCAGCCTTCCAAGCTGGCTACGTGGGTTCGATTCCCATCACCCGCTCCAACCCGTGTCCCCGCCGCCAACCCGCAGGGAACCGGCCGCCGGTCCATGATCTGATCGAGGCACCACCATGTCGAAGAGCAAGTTTGAGCGGACGAAGCCGCACTGCAACATCGGGACGATCGGGCACGTGGACCACGGCAAGACGTCGCTGACGGCGGCGATCACGAAGGTGCTGGCGAAGACGG
>QOCQ01000006.1 GCA_003574685.1 Rhodospirillaceae bacterium SYSU D60007 | reverse complement strand
CCCGCCCCGCCGCCGGCTCCGGCCGCAGTGCGACCCGCGCCTGCCGCCAGCCCGGCGGCTGCCCGTCCTGCCACCCCGGCCCGCATCGTGCGGCCGGGCGCTGCCGCCGGCGCCCAGGAGCGCCGGCCTGCCACGCCTGCCCGCAGCCCTGCCGGCCGCGGCGTGGTGCTGCGTACGCTGACCGACGAGGAGAAGGAGGCCCGTGCGCGCGCCCTGGTCGAGGCCGGCAAGGAAGAGGTGCTGCGCCGCCAGCGGGCGCAGGAGGAAGCCGTCCGGCGCGCCGAGGAAGATGCGCGGCTGGCGCGCCAGCGCGAGGAGTCCGAGCGCCGGGCCGCCGAGGAAGAGGCGCGCAAGAAGATCGAAGAGGAGGCGCGCCGCCGCGCCGAGGACCAGCTCCAGAAGCGGCTGCGCGAGGCCCAGGCCCAGGCGCCGCAATCCAGCGCCGCCGCCCAGCGCGCCCAGCAGCTCCTCGATGCGGATGCCGGCGGACGCGAGGAGCGGCCGGCACCACGCACCGGTCCCGGCGCACCGCGGCCGGCGGGGACGACGGCGCGGCCCGCAGGTGGGCCGGGCGGTGCCTTGCGCAGGCCCGCGATGCCGCCGCCCAAGCGGCCGACCACACCCGGCCGGCGTGAGGACCCCAAGCGCCGCACCGGCAAGATCAATGTCGATGCCGCGCTGAACGACGAGGACACGGTACGGGGCCGTTCGCTGGCCGCCCTGCGGCGCGCCAACGAGAAGGAACGGCGCAAGATGTACGCCGCCGAGCCGGCGCAGAAGGTCTACCGCGAGGTGACCATCCCCGAGACCATCACCGTGCAGGAGCTGGCCAACCGCATGAGCGAGCGCGGCGCCGACGTGATCCGCACGCTGATGAAGATGGGCCAGCTCGTTACCATCAACCACGTGCTCGACGCCGATACCGCCGAGCTGGTGGTGTCTGAGATGGGCCATACGCCCAGGCGCGTGGCCGAGGGCGACATCGAGCTCGGCCTGGGCGCCGCGCAGGATGCCCCCGAGGCGCTGCAGCCGCGGCCGCCGGTGGTCACCATCATGGGCCACGTCGATCACGGCAAGACCTCGTTGCTGGACGCGCTGCGCCAGACCGACGTGGCGGCGCACGAGGCCGGCGGCATCACCCAGCATATCGGCGCCTACCAGGTGACGCTGGCCTCGGGCCAGAAGATCACCTTCCTCGACACGCCGGGCCACGAGGCGTTCACCGCCATGCGTGCGCGCGGCGCGCGGGTCACGGACATCGTCGTGCTGGTGGTCGCCGCCGACGACGGCATCATGCCGCAGACCATCGAGGCCATCGCCCACGCCAGGGCGGCCAAGGTGCCGATGATCGTCGCCGTCAACAAAATAGACAAACCCGGCGCCGACCCCGCCCGCGTCCGCCAGGCGCTGCTGCAGCACGAGGTGCAGGTCGAGGAGTTCGGCGGCGACGTGCAGTCGGTCGAAGTTTCGGCGCTGAAGAAGACCAATCTCGACGGGCTGCAGGAGGCGATCCTGCTGCAAGCCGAGCTGCTCGATCTGAAGGCGAACCCGGATCGCGCGGCCGAAGGCACCATCGTCGAGGCCAAGCTCGATCCCGGCCGCGGCTCGGTGGCGACCGTGCTGGTGCAGCGCGGCACGCTGCACACCGGCGACGTGTTCGTGGCCGGCGCCGTCTGGGGCCGCGTGCGCCGCCTGATTGATGATCGCGGCAACAGCGTCGATGCGGCAGGACCCGCCTTCCCGGTGGAGGTACTGGGTCTCAACGGCACGCCCGAGGCCGGCGACGAGTTCCACGTTGTCGATACCGAAGGCCGCGCGCGCGAGATCGCCGAGTACCGCGCCCGCCGCGAGCGCCAGACGCAGCTCGCCAAGGCGGCCGGCGGCCGCGGCACGCTGGAGGAGATGCTGGCCGGCATCCGCGAAGGCACCGCCAAGGAGCTGCCGGTGGTGATCAAGGCCGACGTGCAGGGCTCGGTGGAGGCCATCGCGGCCTCGCTGGGCAAGCTGTCCACCGACAAGGTCTCGGTGCGCGTGCTCTATTCCGGCGTCGGCGGCATCAACGAGTCGGACGTGACGCTGGCGCGCGCCTCGCAGGCGCTGATTATCGGCTTCAACGTGCGCGCGAACCCGCAGGCCCGCGAGCTGTCGCGGCGCGACAAGGTCGAGATCCGCTACTACTCGATCATCTACAACGTGGTCGATGACGTGAAGGCGCTGATGACCGGCCTTCTCGAGCCGACCTACAAGGAGACGTTCCTGGGCAACGCCGAGATCCGCCAGGTCTTCAGGATCACCAAGGTGGGCAATGTCGGCGGCTGCTACGTCACCGAAGGCCAGGTGCGGCGCGGCGCCAAGGTCCGCCTGCTGCGCGACAACACCGTCATCCACGAGGGCACGCTCAAGACCCTCAAGCGCTTCAAGGACGAGGTGCGCGAGGTCGGCGCCGGCTTCGAATGCGGCATGGCCTTCGAGAACTACGAGGACATCCGCGAGGGCGACGTCATCGAATGCTTCGATGTCGAGGAGGTCCGCCCGACGCTGTAGCATGTCCCGCCATCGCCGCATCGATCGCGCCCGCGGTGCCGACCCCGCGGGCCGCGCCCGCACATCGCGCCAGCTGCGCGTTGGGGAGGAAGTACGCCACGCGCTGGCCGCCATCCTGGAACGGGGCGACATGCGCGATCCCGATTTGCGCGGCGCCTCCATCACGGTGACCGAGGCCGACGTCAGTCCCGATCTGCGCAATGCCACCATCTTTGTCGTGCCGCTGGCTGGCGCCGACGGCGAGCGGCTGCTGGCGGCGCTGCGCCGTGCCGCGCCCTGGCTGCGCGGCCAGGTGGCGCAGCGTGTCGAACTGCGGCATGCGCCGGACCTGCGCTTCGAGCTGGACCGCAGCTTCGATCATGCGCACCGCATCGGCGAGCTGCTGCATTCGCCTGATGTCGCCCGCGACCTCGGCCCAAGCGAGAAGCCGGACGGCGAGTCTGGCTAAACCAGAGTGACCTTTCCCGTGGCGAGATCATAGAGAGCGCCGACCACGCGAAGCTTGCGGGCGGCGACCAGATCGCCCAGCAGCGGCTTCGCCTCCTGCAGGCGCTGCACGTTGGCGCGCACGTTGGCAATCACCGCGCGTTGCGGCAGGTCATCGCCAGGCTGCTTCAATACCGGTTCGATGGCAGGTTTCATCGTCCGCACCAGCTCGGCAATGTGACCTGGCAGGGTATTGCCCTTCTGAAGCGCCCCCACCGTTGCGTTGACCGCGCCGCAACGGGTGTGGCCAAGAACCATGATCAGCTTCGTGCCCAGCACGGTCACCCCGTACTCAAGGCTCGCCAGCCCGTCCGGTGTGACGAAATTGCCTGCGACGCGTACGACGAACAGGTCGCCCGGTCCGCGATCGAAGGCCATTTCCGGCGCGACCCTCGAGTCGGCGCAACCCAGGATCGAGGCGAACGGCGCCTGACCTTGCGCACGCGCAGCACGGCCTGCAGAAAAATCCCGCTCGTTCGGCTTGTTGGCTACGTAGCGCGCATTGCCTTCGAGCAGCAGGTTCAGTGCCGCGTCGGGCGTATCGGCGGCTGTCGCGGGCTGCGCGTGGGCCAGTCTCCCGAGAGATGTGCCAGCCAAGGCAGCCGTACTCCCCTGGAGGAAGGTACGGCGAGTCGTTCCCGCCGCAACATGCTGGTTGCACATTGTATTTCTCCCGATCGTTGGGAGGATGAACTGGACGACGCGCGGCAGGACTAATGCGAGACAACTGCTGACGCAGCTACAGTGGCGGCGATACCAGCAAAAAATCAAGGTCAAGTCGTGCGAGACGACGCCCTCCCACGTCATTGACCAGCTCAGTCACCGCATTACTCAGGATGGAGTCATTCTAGGGCAGAATCCGGCCGACGGTGGTGCCGTGAGCCCAATGCGTTCTTCCGGTAGCGGCAATTTCCGGTGGCCCGAGCAGGGCACGTCAGGCATTCTTCTGCTCGCCTTCGTTCACTCGCGCCTTGCGTGCTATCGGCGCCCTGCCTGACGAGGAGGCACTCTCGGTGAACCGGAAGCTTCTCCTGGCAATAGTGGCGATCCTCACAATCGCCGCCGTTGAGCCTGCGCGGGCGCAACTCGTCAACCCCTTCGGGACCGAGACGGTCGGGCTATCGGCGGAGGACTCAGCTCGCCTCAGGGCTGCCCTGAGAGCCGTCCTGCAGCAATACGCGCTGGGCGCCCGGCAGAGTTGGGAATCGGCAAACCAGAAGCGCGCAGGGACGGTAACCATCACCAGGATTTACTCGCGCGACGGCATGCGATGCGCGATGGTCCAGCACGAGTTCACAAGAGGACCGGGGCATCCGTATCACGCTCCACTGTGCGAGGTAGCCAGCGATCAATGGCGTATTGCCTTCTGAAGCAATGCGCGGTCTGGAGCCGCATGAACGCGACAGAAGCGCAAGCAGGCTTGCGCGGTCATGGCTCACACAGGCTGTTGCTGGCTGGCCATGGCTTATCCCAACGGCAGCCCTGGTTCTTCTGATCGTCACGATCAGCACGGGCGTAGGCGCGTCTCTGGCCGTGTTGTGCGGCGCAACCCTGATCGGCGGTGTTATTGCTGCGGTCCATCACGGGGAAGTCGTAGCCCATCGCGTGGGCGAGCCGTTTGGCACCCTGATACTGGCCGTGGCCGTAACCGTGATCGAGGCATCGCTTATTCTGTCTATGATGTTCACCGATTCCGGTGACAGGGCCGTTCTGCCGCGCGACACGATCTACGCAGCGCTGATGATCATCTGCAACGGCGTTGTGGGCGTCTGCATTCTTTTGGGCAGTCTGGCGCATCGGGAGCAGACCTTTCGCATCGAGGGCATAGGTGCCGGCCTCGGCGCCCTCATCGTGATGTCTGCGCTCACGCTCCTGCTTCCGATCTTCGCCGCAAGCGGGGTTCACGGCAGTTACGGGCGCGCGGAGCTCGGGTTCGTCGCGGCAACCTCTGCCACACTATGGGCGGCCTTCGTCTTCGCCCAGACGGTACGGCACCGTGACTATTTCCTGCCGGTGACCGGCGCGGCCGCGCCGGACGAGCACGCTACGCCGCCAACCGTCCGGGAAGCATGGACAAGCCTCGGATGGCTCCTCGTTTCGCTGGTTTCGGTCATCGGGCTCGCAAAGATGCTTTCACCGACCATAGAGAGCGCGGTCGATGCGAGCGGTGCGCCCAAGGCGCTCCTTGGGATCGTGATCGCGATCATCATTCTGATGCCGGAAACATGGGCGGCGGTCCGGGCGGCACGGGCAAATCGCCTTCAGACCAGCATGAACCTTGCGATAGGCTCGGCGATCGCCTGTATCGGTCTCACTGTTCCAGCGGTGACGGTGGCGGCCATCGCTTTCGACTTGCCACTGATATTCGGACTGGAACCCAGGGATGCTGCGTTGCTGACGGTCACCTTCATCGTGAGCGCCATCACGCTGGGAACCGGCCGGACCTATCTGATGCAGGGCGCGGTCCATCTCGTGATTTTCGCGGCATATCTCTTTTTCGCGCTCGCGGCCTAATCGCCCTCGGTCGCCGTTACATGACGGCGAGGAACAGCCGGATCACGAACGCATTCGCGATGTCTATAAAGAAGGCACCGACAAGAGGCACGATAAGGAAGGCCACATGCGAGGGACCGTGGCGCTGGGTCACGGCAGTCATGTTGGCCATTGCGGTCGGCGTCGCGCCAAGTCCGAAGCCGATGAAACCCGCGGTGGCAACCGCCGCATCGTAGTTGCGCCCGAGAATCCGGAAGCAGATGTAGACCGCAAAGAACCCCGCCAGCACGAGCTGCAGCGCGAGCAATACCACGAGCGGGCCGCCCAGATCGGCCAGCGTCCACAGCTTCATGCTCATCAGCGACATCGCAAGAAACACGCCCAGCGAAACCTCGGCTATGAGTGCCAGCGCAGGCGTACGGCTGGGCCAGGCGCCCGGCGGCAGGATACGAGGCAGGAAGTTCGTGAGGACAATGCCGGCAGCGAGGCACGGTAGAAAGGGCGGCATCCTCACGCCAATGCGCTCGAGCCCGGCATGCCCAAGAATGCCGAATATTCCCGCGACATGAATGGCAAGGATCGCGTGCAGGAAGGAGGTGTAGTCCACCTGGGTATGCCGGGCTTCCAAAGGCATACCCACATCGTACAGCCGCTCCGGCGGCGCCATGAGCTGATAACGCCGTATCAGAAAACGAGCGATCGGGCCGCCGGCGAGGCTCGCCATGACAAGTCCCATGGTCGCGCAAACCACACCGATCTCCATCGCGTTCGTGACGCCGCGGCTTTCAGCGATGACGGGCGCCCATGCGATCGCGGTGCCATGTCCACCAGTCATCGAAATGCTGGCAGCCAGCAGTCCGACCGACGGATCAATGCCGAGGAGGCTGGCAGCGCCGACGCCAACCATGTTCTCCGCAAACATGAACGCTAGGGTGACCAGGAGGAGTGCGGCTAATGGTTTCCCTCCCCGTACGAGCTCGCCGAAATGGGCATTGATGCCGATCACCGTGAAGAAATAGACGAGCAGGATATCACGTGCCGTCAGCTCGAAGTCTATCTTGATACCGGAGAGGAGATACACAAGGCCGAATATAATCGAGAAGAGAAGGCCTCCAGTCACTGGCTCCGGAATATTGTACTTGCCCAGAATTTCGGCATGGCGGTTCAGCATCTTGCCGACGAAGAGTACCAGGACCCCGGCAGTGACCGACAGGAACGGACGGACGCGCAGCACCTGTTCCGCGTCGAGTTCAATCATCTGAACCCCCTCCCCCATACTGCCGAGTTCAGCGTGGCAGTACGTTCCCTATCTCTCCCTCCCCTCGCAACGCCTGCTCACCATGATCGAGGATTATTTTCCAACTGTTTCCGGATCCAGTGCGAGAACCTCAGTTGCAGATTGGGCTTGCTCCAGTCCTTCGAGTGATAGTCGCAATGCAAGGGCCGCGCCCTGAACGCCTATTGAACCACGCGCCTCACTCCGCCGGCAAGCCGCCACGCCGAAGCGCTCATCCCGAACCGGTCCCGGAACCAGCGCGAGAACGCGCTTTGCGCGGAGAAGCCCAGCATTTCGGCTATGGCGTGCAAGGACCGGTCCGGGTTCTCGAGATAGCGAGTCACCATCTCCGTCCGCACGGCATCGACGATCGACGAGAAGCTCTCGCCTCGCCTCGCAAGCCGGCGGTGCACGGTCCGACGATCGATAGCCAGATGTTCGGCCACCCGTTCAATCGAGCACTGCCCAGAAGGCAGCAGCATCCAGACCAACTCGCGTACCTTGTCCCGGGTCGTCAGGTGAGGCCGCGACAGCATCGACTCGAGGTATTGCCGCGCGTAACGCGCCATGACTGGATCGGACGCCGGCAGCGGGGCGTCAAGGTCGCGAGCGTCGCATATGATGCCGTTCAGGTCGCTGCCGAACTCCACCCTTGTGTTGAACACCCGGCGATGCATCTCGAGATTCTTCGGCGCGGCATGGGTAAAGCAGACGCGCGGTTTCCACGTCGCTCCGAGAAACAAGCGCAGGATGCGATAGAGAACCCCGACGGTCAGCTCGACGGCCTGGCGCATCGGCACCGGTCTGCGCACCATAATCACCGGGCTGATGAAGGCGATCTCGTGGACTTCCTCCATGTGCAGCCGAAGCGAGTCATTGTGCAGCCGGACATACCGGCTCAACGACTCGATCGCCCTGCGCACCGTGGGCTCCTCGCGGACAACCAGCGCGATTGGACCAAGGTTGGAGAGCTCACGATCAGCCGCCAGCCGTAGGCCGAAAGCCTCGACTTTCGCGGCCATGGCGGAGGCTTCAAGGAGGCGCCGCAGCGCGCCGGCCGGAATCCGTATGTCCGGATCGTCAAGACAGCGTCTGTCTATGCCAACAGCATCGAGCATGCGCCATGGATCGAGCCCCACCGAGCGGGCAACCTCGACATAGCCCGTGAGACAGGCGCTGCGAATCAGGTCGGTCATAAAATGATTGCCTGTCCCATAAGGATAAATACCTGTCTCAACATGTCAAACCCGCGGGGTGGCACCGCAGTAGTATTGTGCGCGAGGTCGAAAAGGATCGTTGGGTAGTGGCAGATTGCGTTCTGAACACCTGCCGGCACTGACATGAAAGATGCAAGTGCCCCAAGAGGAGGATGAAATGAAGTACTGGTTCGGGTCAGCGCTGACCCTCGCGGCAGTCCTGGTGTCATTCAGTTCGGAGGCCCAACAAACGGCGACATATGCGTTCCGCCTTGCGCCGAACTCGTCAAATGTCGGGACGTGCAACAGGTTGGATGCGAGCATGTCGCGCGAGCACACGTTGACCGTGACCGGTGACAAGGCTGTCGTCAAATCCGCCGGCGGGGTCAATGACAACCTCAAGCCGGATGGCGCCGGGGTCTACCGCACTGAGTTTCGCCACGCCGGGGTGACGCTGGCCGTTGTCGCGAACGTTGCGCAGAGCCCCCGGACTCTGGTCGTGACCGAGCCGCGGGCGGGTTGCAGATGGAGCGGGGAGGCGAAGTAGCGCGGCTTCGCGCCTTGATGGGTTAGCTCAAGGCGAACACTTGCCGGCGTGGCCACGGCGCCGGCATCAAGGCGGATGGCGGTGCCTGGACGACGGACCCCGTCCAAAGAAAACCGCCACCCGCAATCGCACCGGAGCCGCCAGGTCTGGGCACCGGCCCGGGTTCCTCCGGTGGCGCAAATCCGGGGTGCGCTTGACGTTACGAGGTTGAGGCCTGAGACTTCTTGCAATCGCCAGAAAGCCAGCTGAATTGCTGTTGGAGCCGCGCGGGATTTGGACGTCGGACCGACGGGAGAAAAGGGGGGACCGGCAATGGATTTCTCGGTGCTCAATGTCGAACTTGTCGTGAAGCTGCTCCTGCTCTTGCTCATAGGCATGGGTCCCAAGATCGCCCTGGTGCCGTTTCTCGAAAAGACCAAGCATCTCGACGCAGCGACGCAGCGAGCAGTGGGCAAGCGGATGGTCTTGATCGCGGTCGTCGCGGCCGTCGTCCTGTTCGCCTTCGGCTGGTTTCTCCTGCGTCTCCTGCACATCACCGGCGCCGCCGTTGCGGTCGCTGGCGCGATCATCCTGGCGATCCTGGCCATCCCGATGGTGGCCGGACATGCTCCGAAAGTCGAGGAAGCCGGGGTTCAGGAGGATCCTCAACGGATGGCTGTCTACCCCCTCGCAACGCCATATCTGCTGAATCCTGCGGGTGTCACGGTACTCATCATAGCGTCCGGCAAGGTCGTCTCGATCGCAAGCGCCGGGCTTGTCCTGGGGCTCGTCCTGCTGGTTGGGGCGTTCGACTACCTGGTGTTCGCCAACATCGACAAATTGTCCAAGCGCCTGAACCCTGTCAGCCTGGTTGTGTCCGAAGTTGTGTTCGGAATCTTGCTGACCGCCGTTGCTGTTCAGCTGATGGTGTACGGGCTCGGCGAGTTCGGGATCATCACGGCCATCAAGCACTAGGCATGACGGTCACCGGCGCCGCCCAAAGGGTACTGCCCATGGCAAAGAGGGCTACCGTGGTCACTTGCGATCGACCTGCATGACGGAAGTGAGTTAGCGCCCGGTTCCATCTAGCGCCGCCCTGGCCAGGGACGACAAGCCAAGGACATCCGATGGCAGACGAGCAAAAGGTATCGGAGCCCAGAACGCCCCGGTTGCAACCGGCCGAAGCTCCGCGGCCGGTCTCAGATTCGCGGTCAGATTCACTGTCGACCGAAACGCAGCCGTCGGACAAGGCGGCGGACGTTCCGGCGACAGCCGAAGCCCTTCCGACGGCTGCTCCGCGGCCGCCGAGTCCGGTCCGTCGCGTGACGCTGATCGTGATCGCGATCTGCGCGGTGCTGTTTTTCTATGGCATCGCCGCCGACCGGTACACGCCTTACACCAGAGAGGCTCTAGTGCAGGCGTACCTGGTCAAGATCTCCCCCGAGATTGCTGGCAGGGTCATCGAGGTGGCCGTCCAGACCGATCAGCGCGTGGAGCCCGGCGCGGTCCTGTTCCGCATCGATCCCGAGCAGTATGAGTTCGCCGTTCGCCGTGCCGAGGCGCAGCTTGAAACGGTGGGCCAGTCGATCGGAGTCTCGACTGCGGCGGTAGCGACAGCAGAGGCGAAGCTCGCGGAGGCAGTTGCCAAGCGGGAAAACGTGCGCGACCAGGCGGCACGCACCCTCGAGCTTGTCAACAAGCGCGTCTACCCTGAGGCCCGCAGGGCAGAAGCACAGGCAGCCCTCGAATCGGCAGAGGCAGTCGTGGCGCAGGCCGAAGCCGAAGTCGAAAGGGCTCGCCAGGCTCTCGGTCCGGCGGGCACAGCCAATCCCCAGATTCGCGAAGCCATGGCGGCGCTGGCCCAGGCCAATCTCGACCTTCAGCGCACCACCGTTCTGGCCCCATCCGAGGGCGGCGTGACCAATCTCTCGCTCGCGGTCGGGCAGCTTCTGGGGAAGGGCGAGGCTGCGATGAGCTACATCGACCTGAGGGAGGTCTGGATCGAGGCCGCGTTCCGTGAAATCAGCCTGGAAAGCATCGCTGTCGGCGATCGCGTGGAGATCGTGCTCGACATTCTGCCGGGGCGGGTAATCAGCGGACGGGTCGCGGCGCTGGGCTACGCGGTCGGCACCCGCAGGATCGATGCGCGCACCGGCCTGCCAGCGCCACGCAGCCAGAGTGGCTGGATACGCCCCTCGCAACCGATGCCGGTGCGCATCGAGTTCGAGAAGGAGACACGGCCGCTGCGTTTCGGCTCGCAGGCCAGCGTGATGGTCTATCCGGGAGACAACGTCATCATGAACGCGATCGGCTGGCTGAGGATGCGGATCGCTGCGCTGCTGGCCTATGTCCAGTGAGACCGCGACCACGACGACTGGCCGTTCCGACCGCGCCGTCGAGGCGGCACGCCGGTCTGCCCTTCGCCTCGCTTTCGGGGTGACCGCCTGCTTCGGGGTCGTCGAGGCGTTCGACTGGGATGTCACCTTCCTGGCGCCGCTGCTGGCTGCGAACATGCTCGTCAAGCTGCCGCGCCCGCCAAGCCTCGCCCAGGGCGCGGCTGTCATTGCCTTGATGGCACTGTCGACCGGTGCGGTGCTGATGCTTACGGCAGCGCTGATCGGCAAACCGGCGGTGCTGATCCTCGCGCTCGCCCTCGTCATGTATCTTTCATTCTATGCTCACCGACGCGGTGCACCTGAACTGGCAACGTTGCTGGTTCAATTGTCGGCAGTCACGCTTCCGGTGGTTTCCGTCCTGTCGCCCGACGGGGCAGACGCCTTTGCCACCACGCTGGTCATGGCCGGCATCGTAGCGCTACTCACGGTCTGGTTTGCGCACGCGGCATTCCCGGCCCCCGAGGCCGCAACCGGCGAAACGCCTGTCGCCGGATTCGCGGTCACAGCGGATGCTGCTATGGCGGCCCGACAGGCGCTGCTCGACACGTTGGTGCTGCTGCCCGCTCTCGCCTGGTTCGTTCTCGACGCATCGACGGTCGCAGTCGTCGTGTTGATCGTCATCGTGACTCTGCTGCGCCAGCATGACTCTCAACAGGGCCAGAGGGCGGCGCTTGGCCTGATTCTCGGAAACCTGATCGGCGGCGTTATGGCCGCCGCTGTCTACGAGCTAGTGCTCCTGGGCGGCACGTTCTTGTTCTTCGTGATGGTGTGTCTTGCCGCAAGCCTCATTTTTGCCGGCCGTATCGTGACGGCAGGTGATCGCGCGCCGATTTATGCCATAGCCTTCGCGACCTTCATTCTCCTGCTGGGGCTCAGCCTGGCACCGTTGCCGGCAAGCGGTGGAGAGCTTTTCCTCAACCGCCTGCTCAATGTGGTTCTTGCCTCGGCTTATGCCATCGGGGGGCTGTCGCTGGTGGAACGCTGGCGGTCATCGTCCTGATCGGGCGATCGAGGCGAAAGCGGCGCGGGTTCGGGCCACAATGAGCGGCAACCGGCTCTTCGTTTTCGGGTTCGGCGACAGCGCGATGCGCCTCGCCGACAACGCAGCAACGCGGGGCTATCGCTGCGCCGGCACGGTGCGGACTGCCGACAAGGCGCCGGCGATCCTGGCGCGTGGGCATGACGCGGTCCATTTCGAGCGTACGGCGCCGCTGTCCGATCCGGCCAATGTCTTCGCGGGCGCTACCCACCTGCTGTCGTCGATCCCGCCTGATCCCGACGGCGATCCGGCGCTGGCGGTTCACGGCCCCGACATCGAGCGCCATGCACGGGAGTTGCGCTGGATCGGATACTTCAGCACGACCGGGGTCTATGGCGATCATGGCGGCGCGTGGGTGGACGAGGATACGCCGCCGGCGCCTGCCAGCGAGCGTGCGCAACGGCGCCTGCTGGCCGAGCAGCGGTGGCAGGCGCTGGGCGGGCGGCTGGGCGTGCCGGTCCACATCTTCCGCCTGCCCGGCATTTACGGACCGGGCCGCAGCGCGCTGGACCAGGTCCGGGCCGGCAGCGCGCGGCGTATCGTGAAGCCGGGCCAGGTGTTCTCGCGCATCCATGTCGACGACATCGCCACCACCGTGCTGACGTCGATGGAACGACCGGAGCGCGCCGGGCTGTACAACGTCGCCGACGACGAACCAGCGCCACAAGCCGATGTCGTGGCTTATGCCTGCACACTGCTGGAGGTGGAACCGCCGCCGCTGATTGATTTCGCAGAGATGGAGTCCAGCCTGTCGCCGATGGCACGCTCGTTCTATGCCGAGAGCCGGCGGGTGCGGAACGCACGCATCAAGCAGGAGCTGGGTGTGACGCTCTCTTACCCGACCTACCGCGAAGGCCTGCGCGCCATTCTGGCGGGCGGCGGTTGATCGGCAGCGCGGCACATGCCCTCCACCACGGCCAGCAGGCGGTCGAGATCCGGAGGTGTCGAGAGCCGGTGATCGCCATCCCGGGTAAACGTCGCGGCGACATCCGGCGACTCGATATGATGGAGCAGGCGCTGCGAGAGCTCCCAGGGAACGTCCGGATCTTTCAGGCCGTGGAAAAGATGCACCGGTGCATCGATACGCAGCGGCGTGCGCAGCACCAGATGCTTGCGACCCTCCTCGATCAGCCGCCAGGTGACGATGTCGGGCTCGTCCGAATAGCGGCTGGGCCGGCGCAGCTCGCCGTCCGCCTGCAGTTTCGCTCGAGCCTCCCGCGAAAGGTTCTGCAGCATCAGGTCTTCGGTGAAATCCGGCGCCGCGGCGATTCCGATCCATCCGGCGACGCGCTGCGGGCGCTGGCGCGCCACCAGCAGCGACAGCCAGCCGCCCATGCTGGAGCCGATCAACACCAGCGGGCCCTCCGTCAGCGTATCGACGACGGCGAGCGAATCATCCAGCCAGCGGCCGATCGTGGCATCACGGAAATCGCCGGAAGACTGGCCATGCGCGAAATAGTCGAACCGCACGAATCCCTGGCCGGTGCGCCGGGCCCAGGCGTCGAGCGCCATGGCCTTGGTGCCAGTCATATCCGAGCGGAAACCACCGAAGAACACGACCGTGGGCAAGCGGCCGCGAACCGCATGGTATGCGATTGTCGCACCGTCGGGGCGTGTTAGAGTGCCCGGCGTTCCCGAATCTGTAGACATTCCCGACGATCCCTGCAGGTGCGGCGCGTGCGCGCCCTCAATGGACGATGACCAACGCTAGCACCTTGCCGGCTGCCGATGCGAGCCGTCCGCCGACCGTGCTGCAGATCGTGCCGCTGCTGGCTGGCGGCGGCATCGCGCGCGCCGCGCTCGACACGGCCGCGGCCCTGGTCGCCGCCGGCGGCCGGGCCCTGATTGCCGGCCCGGCCGGACCGATGGCGGGCGAGCTGCGGCGCCTGAAGGTGGTGCATATCGAATTGCCGCCCGGACGCGACAGCCTGCTGCAGGCCTCGGCCCACGTGCGCGCGCTGCGCGCCGCGATTGCCGGGCACGGCGTTCAGGTCGTGCATGCCCGCTCGCGGGCCGCGGCGTGGACGGCACGGCGCCTCGCCCGGCAGGCCGGGCTGCGGTTCATCGCCAGCGCCCATTGGCCCGTGCGCGGCGAAAGCTGGCCTGCCCGGCGCATGGAGAGGGCGCAGGCGCAGGCCGACGCGCTGATCGCGGTGTCGGATTTCGTCGCAGCCGGGCTGAAGACCCGCTATCCGGCCGCCGGCGCGCGAACGGTGACGATCCGCGGGGGCATCAACCTGGAGCGGTTCAATCCCGCTGCCGTTCACGCCGACCGTCTCGTCCGGTTGGCCGCGCAGTGGCGCCTGCCGGACGACCGGCGCATCGTGCTGTTTCCTGCCCGTCTCGATGCGGATCGCGGCCAGATGTGCCTGATCGAGGCCATCGGCGCGCTGGGCCGGCGCGATATCTACTGTCTGCTGCCGGGCACCGGAGCCGCGCCGACCGCCTTCGAGCAGGCGCTGAAGCGCCGTATCGAAGCGCGGAACCTCGGCGGTATCGTGCGCGTCGCGCCGTTCTGCGAGGACATGCCCGCGGCCTATATGCTGTCCGACGCCGTGGTCGCCGGCGGCGAAGGCCAGGGTTTCAGCCGCGTTCTGGTCGAGGCCCAGGCCATGGGCCGCCCGGTGGTCTGCGATGCCGGCAGCGGCGCTGCCGAAGGCATGATCCCCGGCGAGACAGGCTGGACCGCGCCACCCGGCAGTGCGGAGGAGCTGGCACGCGCCCTTGATCATGCATTGCGGCTGACCGCCGAAGACCGCACGCGCCTGTCGGATCGGGCCCGCGCGCATGTGCAGGCGCACTTCCGGGTCGAGGACATGTGCCGCCGGACACTGGCGCTCTACGCGCAGGTGGCCGCCGCTGCCGACCGGGCGGCTTGACACGCCATTTTGCGATCAGTACCTGTCTGCCATGGTTTCGTGCCAAGCGCCCGCAAAAGCTTGCCAGTCAGGCTTTCGAACCTTCCCCGACCGAACTTGAGGCGGCCGGGCGCTTTTTCCTGCGCGGGAGAACCTCCCGGCCTGCATCTTCCGGCAGCCCACGGCACCGGCAGATTTTCCGGCGCCCGGAACCGTCCGGCGAGCGCCCCCGTTCCCTGATCCGAGCCCTTGATCCATGATCAACATCTCCTTGCCGGATGGTAGCGTCCGGTCATACGCCCGCCCGGTGACGGGCGCCGAGCTGGCGGGCGATATCGGCGCCGGTCTCGCCAAAGCCGCATTGGCGGTGAAGGTCGACGGCGAGCTGCGCGACCTGGTCCGTCCCATCGATCACGACGCGAAGGTGGCGATCGTTACGGCGAAAGATCCCGAGGCGCTGGAGCTGCTGCGCCATGATGCAGCCCATGTGCTCGCCCAGGCCGTGCAGGAGCTCTACCCCGGCACGCAGATCACCTTCGGCCCGGCAACGGAGAGCGGTTTCTACTACGACTTCGCGCGCGCCGAGCCGTTCACGCCCGAGGATTTCGCGAAGATCGAGCAGCGCATGGCCGAGATCGTCGATCGCGACCTGCCGATCCGCCGCGAGGTGTGGGACCGTGCCCGGCTGAAGAAGTACTTCCTGGAGCACGGCGAGACGTTCAAGGCCGAATGGTCTGACGAATTGCCAGCCGACGAGGAGATCACGGTCTACCGTCAGGGCGACTGGCTGGACATGTGCCGCGGTCCGCACCTGCCCTCGACGGGCAAGCTCGGCAAGGCGTTCAAGCTCATGAAGGTGTCAGGCGCCTACTGGCGCGGCGATGCGAAGAACGCGCAGTTGCAGCGGGTCTACGGCACGGCGTTTTTCGATCGCAAGCAGCTCGACGCGTATCTCACGCAGCTCGAGGAGGCCGAGCGGCGGGACCACCGCCGGATCGGCAAGGAGATGGGCCTTTTCCACCAGCAGGAAGAGGCGGCGGGCATGGTGTTCTGGCATCCCAAGGGCTGGGCCCTGTGGCGGGTGCTGGAGGACTACCTGCGTCACCGCCTGGACGAGGCCGGTTACCTCGAAGTGCGTACGCCGCAACTGGTTGATCGCCGGCTCTGGGAAGCCTCGGGCCACTGGGAGAAGTTCCGGGAGAACATGTATCTCTCCGAGAACGAGGAGGGGCTGCGCGAGTTCATCGGTGATCCGGGCCATCGCATCTTCGCCCTGAAGCCGATGAACTGCCCCTGCCACGTGCAGATCTTCAACCAGGGCCTGAAGAGCTACCGCGACCTGCCCCTGCGGCTGGCGGAGTTCGGCTCGTGCCACCGCTTCGAGCCGTCAGGAGCCCTGCACGGCATCATGCGCGTGCGCAACTTCACCCAGGATGACGCTCACGTCTTCTGCACCGAGGCGCAGATCAGGGATGAGACGATCCGCTTCTGCGAATTGCTGCGGCGCGTTTACAACGACATGGGCTTCCCTGATTTCTTCGTGAAGTTTTCGGACCGCCCGCCGGTGCGCGCGGGCAGTGACGAGGTCTGGGACCAGGCCGAAAGCGCACTCAAGGAAGCGTCGCTGGCCGCCGGGCTGGATTTTCAGCTTAACCCCGGCGAAGGGGCATTCTACGGCCCCAAGCTGGAGTTCGTGTTGCGCGATGCCATCGGGCGGGAATGGCAATGCGGCACCTTCCAGGTCGATTTCGTCGTTCCCGGACGGCTTGGCGCCGTCTATGTCGCTGAAGACAGCTCGCGGCGGACGCCGGTGATGCTGCATCGTGCGATCTTTGGCTCGTTCGAGCGCTTCATTGGCATCCTGATCGAACACTATGTCGGGCGCTTTCCGCTCTGGATGGCGCCGACGCAAGCGGTGGTATGCACCATCGTGAACGACGCCGATGGCTATGCCAACGAAGTCGCGGCGCTGCTGCAGGCCGCAGGCCTGCGGGTGGAAACCGACCGGCGCAACGAGAAGATCAGCTACAAGGTCCGCGAGCATTCGGTAGCCAAGACGCCGGTGCTGATCGCCGTCGGCAAGCGCGATGTCGAGGCCCGCACGGTTGCCATTCGTCGTCTTGGCGCCGACAAACAGGAAACCCTTGCGTTGGACGAGGCCGTCCATAGATTGTCTGAGGAAGCGCGAGTGCCACGGTAAGGCGCCGCGCTGACAAGCCAGTCGGGCAGGGTCCGGTCGGCCCTGCCCGAATCCCAGCCGCCGGCACCGAGGCCGGGGCATCAACCACGGAGAGCGACGATAGCCAGACCGATGCAGCAATCCGCGCCCACCCGCGAGGGTCCGCGCGTGAACCGGGAGATCCGGGCCTACAATGTCCGACTGATCAGCGAGACCGGCGAAATGGTGGGAGTGGTCGACACCCGCGAGGCCATCGAGATGGCGATCGAAGCCGGCCTGGACCTGATCGAGATCTCGCCGAACGCCGATCCGCCCGTCTGCAAGATCGGGGATTTCGGCAAGTTCAAGTACGAGATGCAGAAGAAGGCCAACGAGGCGCGCAAGAAGCAGAAGATCATCGAGGTCAAGGAAATCAAGCTGCGCCCGGGCATCGACGACCACGACTACGATGTGAAGATGCGCCAGATGCGGACCTTCCTCGAGGAAGGGGACAAGGTGAAGGTCACGTTGCGCTTCCGCGGCCGCGAGATGGCGCACCAGGATCTCGGCATCAAGGTGCTGGAGCGCGTGCGGGACGACACCGCCGACCTGTCGAAGATCGAGCAGTTCCCCAGGCTCGAAGGTCGCCAGATGGTGATGGTGCTGTCCGCCAAGTAGCGTGATGGCGGACTTCCACGTCGACCTGCCGGACCGCCGTATCCGGGCCCGCCGGATCGGACCGGCGGCCGATGGCGGGCGGCCGACGCTGGTCTTCCTGCACGAAGGGCTGGGCTGTATCGAGATGTGGCGGGACTTCCCCGCCCGGCTTTGCGCGCACGCCCGCTTCCCCGGGTTCGTCTATGACCGCACCGGCTATGGCCAGTCGTCGCCATGGCCCGCCGATCCCGGCGTTCGTTACATGGAGATCGAGGCCGACGAGGTTCTGCCACGGCTGCTGGCCGCCGCCGGCATCGACGATTGCATCCTTGTCGGCCACAGCGACGGCGGCACCATCGCCCTGAACTACGCCGCCAACGGCCCGCCGCCACTGCGGGGTCTGGTGACGATCGCGGCGCACGCGGTGAACGAGCCGGCTTGCGTAAGCAGCATCGTCAAGGCGCGCGAGGCGTTCGCATCGGGCGCGCTGCGCCGCCGTCTGGCCCGCTATCACGGGGAGAATGTCGACGGCGCCTTCCACCTGTGGAATGACGCCTGGCTTGCGCCAGGCTTCGAGCCGATGGATGCCGACGGCCGGCTGCCGCGGATCGAGGTGCCGGTGCAGGCGATCCAGGGCGAGGACGACGAGTATGGCAGCGAGCTGCAGGTCGGCATCATTGCGGGCAAGGTAGCCGGCTATTGCGAAACCCGCCTGATCCCTGATTGCGGCCACAGCCCGCACCTGCAGCAGCCCGACCGCGTCATCGCCGAAATCACCCGCTTCATCGCCCCGCTGGTGTTGTGAGTTGGCGACGCTGAGCAGGGCGCGGGTCAGCATAGCCTTCATGGTGAGCCTGTCGAACCATGAAGGCGTCACACGGCCAATGGCGCGGGGGCGCTTCATGGTTCGACAGGCTCACCATGAAGCGATTTCCTGGACGCGGGCTATAGCCTTCGGAGTTCCGCGGTGGCGGCCCAATGGGCGAAGTGGGCCACGCCGCAGCGGGTCTGGGTCAGTTGCAGAAGTTCCCGCGCGCGGTTGCGGTTGCCCAGCCGCACGGTTTCCATGGCGATGAAGTACGTGGCGAGGCAACGGCCGGCGCTGCGCCGGGAGTCGGGATCAGACTCGGCGGCAATCTCCAGCTCCACGGCGCTGATGCGGCCGGACAGGAACTGCGCGATGGCTCCTGGCCACGCCGGCGGCTCGCCATAGTGACGCAGGTCCGCTGCCAGCAGGCGCCGCGCATCGCGCCGCAGCTTCACGTTGTTGGCATAGCGCCACAGCACAAGATGGATCGGGGCGGCAACCCGCGAGCCCGACTGAAGCAGATGGTCAAGGTCGTCGACAGCCTCGCGGTAATTGCCGGCTGTATAGTACGCCTGCGCGCGCAGGCGTCGCGCCGTGTCGTCGGTGTCGGCGTTCTGGCTGAAATCCGCCAGCGCAAGCGCATAGTCGCCCTGCATCATGCGCACCTGGCCGCGGGTGGTGATCAACGGCGCATAGCCGGGCTGGTCCTTGAGCGCACGGTCGACCATGTCGATGGCCGGCTGGGTGCGGCCGGCAGCGGCCATGTCGCGCGCCCGGCTGGCGAGCAGGTCGTATTTCAGGGTGGGATCGGCCGCCAGTGCGCGGTCGATGTCGCGATCGGCCTGGCTGCGATTGCCGGATGCGAGATTGAGCATCGCGCGCATCATCAGCAGGCTGCCGCGGTCCTTCGGCGTCAGCGCCGGGCGCGCCAGTTCGCGGTCGATGGATTGCACCGTATTGGCCGGCCCGCGCAGCGGCCGTGGCGTTCCGAACAGGGTACCGCCCTCGCCGGTGTCGGACCTGTTGAAATCCCGCGCCTCCGGATCCCAGTCGCGGTCCACGGGCACCCCGGTCTGTGCCACAGCCGGCCCCGCCAGCAATGCGATGGCAACGCTGGCGCCAAGGATCGAACCACGCATGAGCCTCTCCGCCGCCGACCGGCCAACCGTAGTGCAGAACGCAGCCTCGCGACAGGGTCCCGTTGGCTTTGACGCATTGCTCCCGTGCGGTGGGCGGCCTATTTTCCGCACAAGTTTCGCGGATCGCCCAGCGCATGAGGAGAGAGAAGCCATGGCCGCCCACCCCGACAGCTTCAAGGCGCGCAAGACCCTCAAGATCGGCAGCAAGGACTATACCTACTTCAGCCTCAAGGCAGTCGAAAAGGAAGTCGGCGATCTCTCCCGCCTGCCCTATTCCCTCAAGGTCCTGCTGGAAAACCTGGTGCGCCACGAGGATGGCCGCACCGTGACGCGCGACGACATCGCCGCCTTTGCCGGCTGGCTCAAGGAGGGAAAATCCTCGCGCGAGATCAACTTCCGGCCCGCGCGCGTGCTGATGCAGGATTTCACCGGTGTTCCCGCGGTGGTGGATCTTGCGGCGATGCGCGACGCGATGGCACGGCTGGGCGGCGATCCGAAGAAGATCAACCCGCTGGTGCCTGTGGACCTGGTGATCGATCATTCGGTGATCGTCGACAATTTCGGCAACAACCGCGCCTTCGGCGAGAACGTCAAGCTGGAGTACGAGCGCAACGGCGAGCGCTACCGCTTCCTGCGCTGGGGCCAGCAGGCGTTCGACAATTTCCGCGTCGTGCCGCCGGGCACCGGCATCTGCCACCAGGTCAACCTTGAGTATCTCTCGCAGGTCGTGTTCGTGAAGAAGGACGGCAAGGAGCTGCTCGCCTATCCCGATACGCTGGTCGGCACAGACAGCCACACCACCATGGTCAACGGACTGGCGGTACTGGGCTGGGGCGTCGGCGGCATCGAGGCAGAGGCGGCCATGCTCGGCCAGCCGCAGCCGATGGTGATCCCTGACGTGATCGGATTCCGGCTGACCGGCAAGCTGCGCGAGGGCGCCACCGCCACCGACCTGGTGCTGACCGTCACCCAGATGCTGCGCAAGAAGGGCGTGGTCAACAAGTTCGTCGAGTTCTACGGGCCGGGGCTTGACGAGATGGCGCTGGCCGACCGCGCCACCATCGCCAACATGGCGCCCGAGTATGGCGCCACGTGCGGCTACTTTCCGATCGACGCCGAGACCTTGCGCTATCTGACGGTGACGGGACGCAGCAAGGCAGCGGAAATCGTGGAGGCCTATGCCAAGAAGCAGGGGCTGTTCCGCACCAGCCGGTCACCCGACCCGGTATTCACCGACACGCTGGCGCTGGATCTGGGCGACGTCGAGCCCAGCCTTGCCGGACCCAAGCGGCCGCAGGACCGCGTGCCGCTGTCAGGGGCAGCATCGCAGTTCGTCGCCAACATGGAGAAGGAATTCGGCCGGCGCGATGATGGCAAGCGCATCCGGGCCGAAGGCGCTGACTACGACATCGGGCACGGCGATGTGGTGATCGCCGCCATCACGTCGTGCACCAATACCTCCAATCCCTACGTGATGCTGGGCGCCGGCCTGATCGCCCGCAACGCCGTGAAGCACGGGCTAAAGGTGAAGCCGTGGGTCAAGACCTCGCTGGCGCCGGGCTCGCAGGTCGTCACGGATTATCTGGAGAGCGCCGGCCTGCAGGCCGACCTCAACAAGATCGGCTTCAACCTGGTAGGCTACGGCTGCACCACCTGCATCGGCAATTCCGGTCCACTGCCGGAGCCGGTTTCGAACGCGATCACCGAGGGCGATCTGGTGGTGGCCTCGGTGCTGTCGGGCAACCGCAATTTCGAGGGCCGCGTCAATCCGCAGACGCGCGCCAACTATCTCGCCTCGCCCATGCTGGTCGTGGTCTACGCGCTTGCCGGTTCGATGAAGATCGATATCACGAAGGACCCGATCGGCACCGGCAAGGACGGCAAGCCAGTGTACCTCAAGGACATCTGGCCTTCGAACAAGGAGATCGCGCGCACCGTCGAGAAGCATGTCACGGCCAAGGCCTTCAAAACCCGCTATGCCGATGTGTTCGCCGGCGACAAGTTCTGGCGCAGCATCAAGGTGCCAAGCAGCCTGACCTATGCCTGGGACGATGCCTCGACCTATGTGCGCAATCCGCCCTATTTCGACGGCATGGACATGGTGCCGCGGCCGGTGTCGGATATCCACGGCGCGCGGCCAATCGGCATGTTCGGCGATTCGATCACGACCGATCATATCTCGCCGGCCGGCTCCATCAAGAAGGACAGTCCGGCGGGCAAGTACCTGATGGAGCACGGCGTTAAGCCACAGGACTTCAACCAGTACGGCACGCGCCGCGGCAATCACGAGGTGATGATGCGCGGCACCTTCGCCAACATCCGGCTGAAGAACGAGATGGTGAACGGCGTGGAGGGTGGCTACACGCACCACTACCAGTCCGACGAAGCGCTGCCGATCTACGATGTGGCCATGCGCTACAAGCAGGAGAACACGCCGCAGATCATCATCGCCGGCAAGGAATACGGCACCGGCAGCTCGCGCGACTGGGCAGCCAAGGGCGTGAACCTGCTGGGGGTGAAGGCGGTCGTTTCGGAGACCTTCGAACGCATCCACCGTTCCAACCTGGTCGGCATGGGCGTGCTGCCGCTGCAGTTCAAGGACGGCATGACCCGCAAGGATCTCAATCTCAGTGGCTACGAGACGTTCGACGTGGGTGGCGTCGAGGGCGGGCTGAAGCCGCGCATGGACCTGCCGCTGACGATTCACTACCGCGACGGTTCCTCGCGCACGATCACGGTGACCTGCCGCATCGATACGGCGGAGGAGATCGAGTACTTCCGCAACGGCGGCGTCCTGCATTACGTGCTGCGCAACCTCGCCCAGCCCCGCCAGGCCGCCGCGTAGACGGTCTGGCACATAACTCCAGAACACCCTTCCCCCGGAGGGGGAAGGTGCCCGAAGGGCGGAAGGGGGATAGTGCAACAGGTTCGGTGTCTCGCCTTTGGCAGCGCGCTTGTTGAGGCATCCCCCTCCCGGCGCTGCGCGCCACCTTCCCCCTCCGGGAGAAGGTTAATGAAGACCGCCGCATGAGCCGGCTGGATAGCTTTATCCGCCGCATGCAGGCGCAGCGCGATTGTCTGAACTGGGCGGCAGAACAGGTCGGCGGGCTTCCAGGCCCGATCCTCGAGGTCGGGCTGGGTAATGGCCGGACCTACGACCATCTGCGTGCGCTGTTGCCGGGCCGCGACATCTATGTGTTCGAACGCGAGGTGCGCGCCCATCCCGACTGCATTCCTGCCGCCGACCGCCTGTTGCTGGGCGACATCCAGGAGACGATCCCTTGCGCTGCAGCGCGGCTGGGCCGCAGTGCGGCGCTGATCCATTGCGATCTGGGGACCGGCGATCATGCAGCCAATGTACGGATGGGCGAGATGCTTGGTGCGCTTCTGGATAGCATGCTGGCGCCGGGCGGCTATGTCGTTGTGAATCAGCCGCTTGATGTCCAGCGCTGGACGCGGCTGCCCGAACCGCCCGGCGTACCGAGGGACCGCTACTTCATCTACCGTGCGGCGGAATGATTGCCCTCAGGCGTGACCGACAGGTGGCGCGACCGGGTCCCTGATCGGCGTCAGGTGCAGGTAATCGCGGCCAAATTCGCCGTACTGTCCTTCCTCGCGCGGCCGCAGGATGGTGACGTGCCGGTTGCTCATGCCGATGAGTCCCTGCTGGCGCAAGTAGCGCAGCGTACGGCTTACATGGACGGGAGTAAGGCCCAGCGCGTCGGCCAGGTCGGCCTGGGTGAGCGGCAGGTCGAAGTCGCCGCCGTTGCGCAATCCCACGATGCCGAGGCGCACCCAGAGCTCGTACAGCAGATGGGCGGCCCGCTCGCGCGCCGATCGCCGGCCGAGGCTCAGGATCCGCTCGCGCAGCATGGCTTCTTCCTGAAGCGCGCTCTTCCACAGCGCCGCGCCGACACGCGGCCAGCGGCGGAACAGGTCGGTGATGGATGAAACCGGCACGAAGCTGATCTTGCAGGGCGTAAGGGCGGCGATCGAATGGTCAGACGCGGTCAGCAGAAATGCACACAGGTCGAACATGTCGCCGGGCAACAGGAAGTTCATGATCTGCCGGCGGCCGTCGCGCAGCGTACGGTAACGGATCGCCCATCCCTCGCGGATGATGGCCGCCTTCGTCAGCATCTGGCCCTGCCGGACAAGGTCCGTGTGCTCCGGAAAGGCCGCCTCCCGTCTCAGCAGGGAGGTGATCGCCTGACGCTCGGCCGCGGACAGCCGCGCGTAGCGGCCGAGTTTCCGCAGGAGCGGATGGCTGTCAGGCGTGTGTGGATCTGCCATTGGCAGCTTCCGTTGGCCGCGGGCTGGGAAAGCTGACATGCACGCAGGTGCCGCCCCCGGCATGGCGGCGAATGTCGAGGCTGCCGTCGAGCTGGGCGGTCAACCCGCGCAGGAGCATGAAACCCAGCCCGTCATGCTCGGTGGATTCGAACTGATGCGGGGCAATACCACTGCCATTGTCCTCGACCCGCACGTCGAACATGCTGTCTGCTTCGCGGATGCGAACGGTAATCCGCGGATCCGGCGTGTCGCGGAATGCGTGCGTCAGCGCATTGGAGATCGCCTCGGTGATAATCAGCCCGACCGGTATGGCGGCATCCGGTCCCGCGGCCAGCACGGGCGCATTGAGATAGAAGCGCACTTCAGGACCGCCCCGGGCGCCATTGTCCGACGACAGGTGCCGCACGAGATCGTTCAGGAACGCTTGAAAATCGACCTCTGCCCAGTTGGTCCGCTCATAGAGGTGGCGGTGCAGGACAGCCATGGTCAGCACCCTGTTGCGCGCACCCGAGAAGGCGCGTCGCAGACGCGGGCTGCGGATCCGTTCGGCTTGCAGGCTGAGGAGGCTTGAAATCATCTGCAGGTTATTCTTCACCCGATGATGGATCTCGCGCAGCAACAGGTCCCGCTGGGCCAGATCGGCACGAAGTGCCTGTTCCATGTTGCGCGGCGCCGCGGCACGGGAATCCTCGACCGCCGCGGGCTCCGGCCACCAGGCGCGAACGGCGAACCAGACCGCCACCAGCGCGGTCAAAAGGACGATGCCCTCGGCAAGGAAGACGTCTTGCGGCACGCTCGCGGCCCCGCTGAGGCCGACGACAATCCACGCTGCTACGAACGCCAGGATGATGATGGTGGCGACCAGCAGGTACAACCGGACCTGGGGTGGCAGCCGGCTCATGCGTTGTTGCTTCCCCTCAGTCGCTGAACGCGACCGGACCCCGCTTGTTCCGGCGCTGGCAGCGAATGGCCCGGAGGGGGTGCCGGCCATTCCCGTCACACCGCCGCGATGTTGAGGGCTTGCGCGATTGCTGTCCTGAGATGATCGGGTGCGAACGGCTTGGTGATAACGAAGGCCGGCTCAATGCCCTCACCGGTCAGCAGGCGCTCGGGAAAGCCGGTCACGAAGATCACCGGCACCGGCATGGTGCGCATGATCTCGCGCACTGCCGCGCGGCCATCGTCGCTGCCCCTGAGCTGAATGTCGGCGATCACCAGATCGGGCGCGTGCTTCTCGGCCAGTTCGACGGCAACCTTTTCCGTCGCCGCGATGCCCACCACCTGGTGGCCGGCGCTGCGGACGATCTGCGCGACATCCAGCGCGATGACCGCTTCGTCCTCGATGACCAGCACGCGGACCGAGGCGCTGCGCTGCAACTCCTCACGCACCTCGCGCAATGCCTGCTCGGCCTCTTCGTCCGGGATGTCGAGGATGCGGGCCGCCTGCTCGACGGAAAAATCCTCCAGCATTGTCAGCAGCAGCACCTTGCGCTGCACGTCGGGAACACTGCGCAGGCGCGCCGACAGACGGTCGCCCGGCGCGCCGGGCCGGTCGGCCTCGTTCTCCCGTTCAAGCGCATGGAAAGGAACCTGGAGCTTGTGAAACAGCCGGAAGATTTCGACCCGGGACTTGACGCTGTCGCTGACGAGTTCCGGCTGCTGTAGCAGGACCTCGACGCAGAGCCGGACCCATTCGTCGCCATGCGCCTGGCTGCCCGTCAGCGCCCGGGCATAGCGTCGCAGGAAGGGCAACGTCGCCAGAAGCTGCCCTGAGAGACCTTCCCGTGAAAGTGCCATCTGTGCCCCCGAATGCGTCCAACGCCGGCGCCCGGTGCCACCGCCGATACCGTCGAGCTCACGCCGATCCAAAACGTCTGGTCGACAAGCTTAGCCTCGACCGCTGTTGCTGCCTTCAACATAGGTTATGGTGGCACGGTTCCCGAAACGGTAGCTGTGCGCCAGCCAAACTGGATGATTCCTTACATTGCACAATGTATCAATGCAGAAGCCGGGAGGGGGTCCGATGCCGGGCCAAGCTTGCTGACATGAATGACCAGAGGCTCGTTGCCGAATACGCCGCGCGCCTGACCGCGATCGTCGAGTCTTCCGATGATGCGATCGTCAGCAAGGACCTTGAGGGCATCATCAGGACCTGGAACCAGGGCGCCGAGCGCCTGTTCGGCTATTCTGCCGACGAGGCGATCGGGAAGGCCGCTCTCGTTCTCATGCCCGAAGACCGAAAGGAAGAGGAAGCCGCCATCCTGCGGCGCATCCGTAACGGCGAGCGGATCGAACCCTTCGAAACGGTGAGGCAGCGAAAAGACGGAACCCTGATCAATGTCTCGCTGAGGATTTCGCCTGTGAATGACGCCGACGGCAACATTGTCGGTGCATCCACGATTGCCCGGGACATCACCGAGCGCCGGCGACTGGAGGAGCAGCAGAACCTGCTGGTGCGCGAGATGGTGCACCGCCTGAACAACACGCTGGCGATCGTCCAGGCGATCGCCTCGCAAACCCTTCGCAGCGCCAGCCTGGCCGAGCGATCGGCTTTCTTCGGCCGGCTCCAGACGCTGGCTTCGGCCCAGGACCTGCTCAGCGTCGAAAACTGGAAGCAGGTACGATTGCAGGACGTGCTCGAACGCGCGCTGGCGCCTTTCCAGCGCGACCGCATTGAGTTCGACGGTCCGGCGGCTATCTGGCTCGACGCGGGCAATGTTGCCGTCGTCTCGATGGCGCTGCATGAACTTGCCACCAATGCTGCCAAGTATGGCGCCTTGTCCAATGCCACGGGGCGCGTGGTCGTCCGGTGGCGGCTGCGCGACGACCTGACGCCACCCCGCCTGTCAATCACCTGGCGCGAGACCGGCGGGCCGCCCGTCGAGCCGCCGGCGCAACGCGGCTTCGGATCGCTGCTGCTGGACCGCGCTGTCGAGGGCAATGTCGGCGAGGCCCGCCTCGCCTTCAACCGCGAGGGGGTGGAGTGCAATCTGGAATTTTCCCTGTAGCTCAGCTTCCGCGGATCAGGCGCAGCAGGACCAGCAGCACGATGGCGCCAATGACCGAGCCGATGAATCCCGCCGCCTGTCCCGGCTGATAGAGACCGAGAGCCTGCCCGCCGTAAGTCGCAACCACTGACCCGACGATGCCGATCACGATAGTCACGATGATGCCGCCGGGATCGCGCCCCGGCATCAGGAACCGGGCGATCAGGCCGACCAGCAATCCCACGATGACGACAATCAGGAAGTCGAGCACGCTGGCGCTCCTCTCATGGTTGAGGCGAGGGACTATCCATTCTGCGCCAAGGCAGGCGTTGCCTTGCTGGCATTGGCAGGCAGGCGCACGCGCAGGCGGCGAATGCGGCGCGCATCGACATCGACGATCTCGAACTCGCAGCCGGAGGGATGGCGGATCACCTCGCCGCGCTCCGGAATGCGCCCGGCCAGGGAGAAGATGAGCCCGCCCAGCGTGTCGACCTCGCCGCGCTCCTCTTCGTCCAGCAGCGACCCCGCCATCTCCTCGAAGGCGGCAATCGGCGTTCGCCCGGTGGCGTCGAAGCTGCCGTCGGGCCGCGCCGCCAGGCCGGCCGACTGCTCGGTGTCATGCTCGTCCTCGATCTCGCCCACGATCTCCTCGACGAGATCCTCGATGGTCAGCAGCCCGTCGGTACCGCCGAACTCGTCCACGACAAGCGCCATGTGCACGCGCTGGCGGCGCATGTCGAGCAGCATGTCCGACACCGGCATGCTGGGCGCCACGAAGCTCACCCGCCGCAGCACGTCGCGCAGATGGAAGCGCCGTCCGCTGCCCCAGTAGGCCAGCACGTCCTTGATGTGGACCATGCCGATCACATCGTCGAGCGACTCGCGGTAGACCGGATAGCGCGAATGCGCCTCCTTCTGGATCAGCCTGACCGTCTCCTCCAGCGGCGTGTCGATGGCGATGCCGACGATGTCGGCGCGCGGCACCATCACGTCGGCCACGGTCTTGGAGCGCAGGCCAAGGATATTGGCCAGCAGGTCGCGCTCTTCTTCGCCCAGCGCCGGCTCGTTGGCCGGCGCGTCGCGCAGCTCGGGATGTTCCTCGATCAGTTCTTCGATGGCTTCGCGGATCTCCTCGCCACGTTTGCGCTTGCGCAGCTTGCGCAGGATGCGCCGCAAGGGACCGCCTTCTGAGGTTCCGGCGGCGCCGGAACTTCGATCGGACGACGGGTCTGACATAACGGCCCTACTATAGGCAGCAGGCCGGCGCAGCGGAAGATGCGACAACGGCCCGACGCCGGACAAAAGCGCCCTTGACGCCGGCGTCAGCTTCTCAGGACCAGGACCAGTCCGAAGACCAGTGGAAACACCAGCGGCAGGGTGGTGAGGACCACGGCCAGCAGGTTGCGCCCGTAGCGCCAGCACAGCATCCACGCCAGCAGCGAGAACGCGAACGCGACCGGCGGCCATGACCAGATGGAGCCGACAAACAGGAACGGCCAGGGATCATCGGCCGATGCCGGTGCGTCAAAGGCCATCACCGACAGGCCGGCGAGCGGCAGCCAGAACACCAGCAGGACAGCCATGACGACCTGCGTGCCGATGAGCCACGCGCGCGCGGCGTTGCGGCTGATCAGCGGCCGCGACGCATCAGGCTGTGGCTGGACCATGCAGCTTGATCTCCGGGCGGGACGTGTGCACCCCGAACGCCGCCGATCCTACATCACAACCTCGATCAGATAAGGTCCCTTCTGGCCCATGGCGTACTGCATCTGTTTCACCAGGCCATCGAGGTCGGCGGTGCGCGCACCTTCCACGCCCATGCCCTTCGCAAGCTGCACGAAATCCAGCGTGGGGCGATCGAGCGTGAGCATGTCGATCGCGCGCGGCCCGGGATTGGGCGCGCCGACATCGGCAAGCTGGCTGTAGAGAATCTGATAGGAACGATTGGCGAAAATGATAACGCAGACATCGAGGCCCTCGCGCGCCATCGTCCACAGCGCCTGGAGGGTGTACATCGCGCTGCCATCGCCGATCATGGCAATGACCTTGCGATCCGGGCAGGCGACGGCGGCGCCGACCGCCACCGGAGCACCAAAGCCGATCGAGCCGCCCATGTTGTTCAACCAGTCGTGCGGCGGGCCGCCGGCACTGAAGGGAAAGAATCCCCGGCCCGTCGTCACTGACTCGTCAACCACGATCGCTCCTTCCGGCATGGTCGCACCCAGCGCCATGCCCAGCCCGTCGAGCGTGATCCTGCCGGTGGGCTTGTCCGGACGCTTCGCGGGGGCAATGCCCGCTGCCGGGACGTCGAGCGCGCCGAGCTCCGCAGCCAGCGCTTCGAGGGCTGCTTCGCAATCATCCTCGACGCCGCAGAGCTTCGTGATGGTGCAATCCTCCGGCGCCAGCATGCTGGGCTTGCCGGGATAGGCAAAGAACGCCGCCGGTGCCTTGGCGCCGCACAGGACCATCTGCTTCGTGGCCTTGAGGACGGCGGTGGCCTGCTCCACCACGAACGGCACGCGCGTGATCTGCACGCGGCCGGCGCCGCGCTGCAGGCGTGCGCCCGCGCCCGCGCCCTGCACCTTGCAGCCGGTCTTCGTCGCGATCTTGCCGGCCAGCTCCAACGCGCGTGCCCGCAGCGCGCGGCCACCCAGCAAAAGCATGCCGGGCTCCCCATTGCTCAACGCCTTCGCGGCCGCCGTGACGGCTTCCGCGGCAGGCTTTGCCGCAGGCGGCGGCGGCAACGTTTCGGCGACTTCGTGCGCGGCACCCCATGCCGTGTCGGCAGGCAGAATGAGCGTGGCGATCTGCCCCGGCGAGGTGCGCGCGGCACGGATGGCGGCAGCGCCGTCGCGGGCAACCGTCTTCGATGTCGGCGAGGTCTTCACCCAGTGCGAGAACGGCTTGGCGATGCCTTCGATGTCGGCCGTCAGCGGCGTATCGTACTTGATGTGATAGATCGCGTGCTCGCCGACGATATTGACGATGCCCGAGCCGGCCTTTTTGGCGTTGTGCAGGTTGGCGCAGGCATTGGCCAGGCCCGGCCCGAGGTGAAGCAGCGTGGCCGCCGGCGTGCCGGTCATGCGGTAATAACCATCTGCAGCCCCGCTGCATACGCCCTCGAACAGCCCCAGCACACAGCGCATGCCCGGCACGCGGTCGAGCGCGGCCACGTAGTGCATCTCGGATGTGCCGGGATTGGCGAACGAAACCGTGATGCCGCCCTTCACAAGAGTCCGCACCAGGCTGTCGGCGCCGGTCATCAGCTCGGTCATGAGTCGCCCTGTCCCCTCATCAAGCACGAGGACGCACATTAGCGGCCCTCTATGCGCCGCGCCAAGCCGCGGTCGCATTCGTGCGTTGTCATTTTGCATTCTGGCGGTGCGGCCAGGTGTGGAACCAACGTGGCGTCTGCGCCTTCTGCATTGTGACGGACCTGTTCCAGAAGGAGGTTGGCGATGACGCAAGGCAGGCAGCGACGCGGCTTCGCGTCCATGGATGCGCAGCGGCAGCGCGACATCGCGCGCTTGGGCGGACGCAGCGTGCCCGGCGAGAAGCGCAGTTTCGCGCAGAATCATGGTCTGGCCGCGGCGGCAGGTCGCACCGGCGGGCAGAACGTGCCAGACACCAAGCGCAGCTTTGCGCAGAATCGCGCGCTGGCAGCAGCGGCGGGCCGCAAGGGCGGGATCAGCCGTCGCCGCCGCACCGGTCCGGACAACGACAACGAGATGGTGCTGGATGGCGCCGAAAAAGCCAGAGCCGTAACGGGCGCTGACGGCGGCGCGGACAGCTAGATCTCGGAGGCCAGCAGCGCCTGTGGATCGAACAGGCGCTGCAGCCGCTCGGCCGCAAGCCGCGCGCAGCGAAGCGTAAGCGTGCGACGACGCGCGGGGGCCAGCCGGCATTCGCCCGATGGTCGCGGATCATCGCGCAGGATCTCGCCGCCGAAAGCATCGGCAACGATGAGGCCGGTGTGCCCAGGCAGCAGCTCCTGCGGAAATCCGGCGGCAACAGCAAAAAAGAAGCGGTCACACCACGCCAGATAGTCCTGCCACTTTCCATCGACGCGAAAGTCCTCGACGGACGATTTGACTTCGATGATGGCAATCGTGCCGTCATTCGCCAGCACAAGGATATCGGCGCGCCGGCCATCCGCCAGCGGTACTTCCAGCAAGGGCGTGCAGGCGCGGGCGCGCCACAAGCGGCATACGCCGCGCGTGACGGACAGCGTTACGTCGGGACGTCCCGGCGACGTCGCAATATCAGCGTCGACAGCGATCGCTTTCAACGTCGCTTCACCCAGCGCACGGGGCTTGCCCATTCGAGCCTGGCGTTAACCATGGGCTGCGCGTTGTACGACATCAGCGTGAACTGGCCGCGCCCGCCGCCCATCTCGACGCGTTTGACCAGAGTAGGCCCGTTGGTCACCTTCACCACGCAGTCGCGGCCGACACAACTGCCGACATCGACGCCATGGCCTTGATCGCGGCTGTAGAACAGGATGTCGCCTTCGCCGTAGACCGGATACATGCTGTCGCCACGCACCCGCACGGCAACGACTCCGAGCGGATCGCCCGGCGGTGCCTCGACCTCATCGATGCCGGCGGCGGCAGTCTGATCATCGATCGGAAACACCTGGGCTCCGGCACCGACGTAGCCCACGACCGGCACCATCCGCTGAGCACCACCCTCGGCGCCATAGCGGAACTCCGGCACCGACACGCCGGCCAGATCGGCCAGCGTTTTCAGCATCCGGGCGTCCGGTTCGAAGGCCCCCTTCTCCCAGCGATGCACCGTGGGCTGGGTCACCCCCAGCCGGGTGGCGAATTCCTGCTGGGTCAGGTTCTGCCGCTTGCGCAATCCCTTGATACGCTCCCCCAGGTCCCAGAATGGCTCGCGCATGGTGTGATGATCTGCAAGTTGTGGGCTATGCCAAGATTACATACATAGCACCAGTTTCGCGCCTTGTCATGCTGCTTATGCATGTCTTGGCTTATTGCCGCGGCGGCATGGGGCGCAGCGGCGGTGCTTCGTCGTCCGGCCGGCTGCGCGGCCGTTCCGGCTGGGGCCGGAATCCCGCCGCCCGAGCCTCCGCCTGTTGCTGATCGCCGGCAGAAACCTTCTCCATCGCCCGCATGCGGACTTTGGCCGCGTTGGTGTTGCCGGCGCGTTCGGCCAGCAACAGCCACATGTAGCCCTCGACGGCATCCGGCGGGCTGGCCACGCCACCGACCCTCCAGATGCCAAGAACATATTGCGCGTCGGCCAGTCCCTGGCGGGCGGCGCGCCCATACCATTGCTCTGCCCTGGCGAGGTCGCGCTCCACGCCGGTCCCCGCGAACAGGGCGTTGGCGAGCTTGAACTGCGCCATGGCCACACCCGCCTCCGCGGCCGCCCTGTACCATGTGACGGCGTTCCTGGCGGCGGCCTGGGCCTGCGCTCCCCGGCTGCTCATGGCGATCGAGGCGGAAAGATCGCCCATGAGCATGCCGGCTTCAGGATAACCGTTGCTCATGGCGTGACGCAGATAGCGCTCGGCCGCGGCGACATCACGCTGTACGCCCCGGCCCTCGATCAGCAGGCTGGCATAACGCTGCGCCGCCGGCAGATGCCCCTGATCGGCCGCGACACGATAGAGCTGCGCGATCTCGGCGGCGCGGGTGCTGGCCTGGGGCGAGCGTTCGATGGCGCGGGCCAGCGCATAGGCGCCGTACGCATCGCCGGCATCGGCCGCACGCCGATACCACGCCATGGCCTGCGTTGTGTCGGGCTGCACACCGCGCCCTTTGGTGTAGAGCACACCGAGATTGTAGGCAGCGCGCGCGATGCCGCCTTCGGCCGCCTCCTGGAACAGCAGGGCGGCGCGCGTCTCGTCGCGGGGCACCCCCTCTCCGGCCGCATACTGAAAGGCCAGCAGATATCGGGCGCGGGCATTGCCGACGCCAGCCGCTTCATGCAGCAACTGCACGGCTTCGGCCAATCCTTGCCGGTCGCCCCGCTTGAGCAGTGCCACAGCCAGCCACGCCGTGGCTTCGGGATCACCCGCCGCCAGGGGCCGCAACGTCCTCTCGGCGCCCGTGACGTCGCCCGCCTCCAGCGCGGCGATTGCGCCCTGCAGCGTGTCCACAGCATTGTCCTCGGAGCGGCCATGGGAAACCGGCACGACGAGAAACAGCAGGGCAACAAGCCCGATCGCGGGCCCCAGGCGGCACTTCACTGGCGCGGCACGAAGGCGTCGGCAGCTTTCTTGGCGCGTTCGACCTCCTCGTCAGACATCTCTTCTGCCAGGCGCGCCAGCAGCACCTCGGTATCCGGAACATTCTGGCGCGAGGCCAGCGCCAGGAACTTGTATCCCTCGACCTTGTCCCTGGGCACGCCCGCACCTTCGGCAAGGGCTGCGCCATAGAGCGCCATCGCGCGCGGAAAACCCCGTTCCGCTGCGTCACGCAGGAGCGGGATCGCCTTCGCGAGATTGTACAGCGGCGACTTGTCGTAGCCGTAGACTTCCGCACCCAGCAGGAACTGCGCGCGCGGATCCTTGCGGTCGGCCAGCGGCTTCAGCAACCGTTCGGCCTTGGCGTAATCCCTCGCCCGCAACGCATCGAACGCCGGTTTCAGATCAGGATCGACCTGTGGCTGCTGCTGTTGCTGCGGTTGCTTCGGCGCGGTCTGGGCCAGCACCTCGACGCCCGGCGCCAGTGCCGATGCAACGATTGTGATGATGGCGGTGAGTGTCCGATGCAGGCGCATCTCTTGCACGTCTCCCGGGTCAGCCTGGCAACTCATGGAAGCCGCCAGCGGTGCAGGTAGCGGCGCAACATGGCGGAAAGGCGGTCCGGATTCAAACAGGCTCGGCGGTTGCCCGTGGCTGAACAAGACCTCACAGTGCCACGTCGTACGCACCGGAGCTGTCGATGGACGAGACTCAGAATGGCGCCAGGATGGTTAGAATCTGGGACCTGCCGACGCGGCTGTTCAAATGGGCGCTCGTGGTCCTCGTCGTTGCGCAGGTGACTACGGGCACGCTGGGCGGGGAATGGCTGGCCTGGCACTTCCGCTCTGGCTACGCGATCCTGACCCTGCTGATCTTTCGCATTCTCTGGGGCTTTGTTGGCAGTACCACCGCGCGCTTCAGCAATTTCGTAAAAGGTCCCGCCGCGGCATGGAAGCACGTGGCGCGACTGTTCCGTCACGGCGGGCCGCCCGAGGTGGGGCACAACGCGATTGGCGGCTGGATGATCCTCGCGCTCATCCTCGCCCTGCTGGTGCAGGCCGGCAGCGGACTCTTCACGACTGATGATATTTTGGTGGACGGCCCTCTGGTGTCCCAGGCGAGCGAGGGCTGGGTCAAGAGCATGACCAGTCTTCACAAGCGATGGATCAACCTGATCTTTGTGCTCGTCGGCCTGCACGTGCTGGCGGCGCTTCTCTATCTCGTGGTGAAGAAGCAGAACCTGATCGGCGCGATGATCACGGGATGGAAGAAGCGCGCCGATGTGGTGCCGCCAGGCGAAGCGGTGCCGCCGCTGCGCTTCGCCAGCAGCCTGCTGGCGCTGGTCTGCCTCGCGATTTCGGCCGCCATCGTCTACGGCATCGTATCGATCGGCGCGTGACGTCGAGGATTTGGATCAATGCGAATGGCCGGCCGGATCGCTCCGGCCGGCCATCGGCACGATCCGGATGACGCTGCCTATTTGGCGCGGAACTTCTCGTGACAGTTTCCGCAGGCCTTGCCGACGTTCACGAACGCAGCAGCGACCTTGGCCATGTCACCGCTGCCCGCCGCTGCGGCGAGCTCATCAATGGCGACGCCTTCAGCCTTGTTGGCGGCCTCGAAGCCCGCCTTGTCAGTCCAGACAACGGGCAGAGCCTTGGTGTCTCCCTTGTCCGATCCGGGCGGGAACATCTTGGGGAAGGCCACTTGCAGCTCCTTGAGTTTGGCGGCTGCCGGCACCACCGCGCTGGCCGGTCCCTTCGCCTCGACGACGGCCTTGATGGCCTTCATCTGAGCGCCGGCCTGCTTGCGGTTGTCCTTGCGCTGCGCGATCGGGTCGCCTTGCGCGATGGCGACGCTGCCGATGAGTACGCCCGACAGCGCCAGACCCAAGGCGCCGACGATCAATCCTTTCCGCATGGTGTGCTTCCTCTCCCGCTGTCGACGGTACCCCGTTTTCCGTGCCGCATGCCGTCGTTCGTTCAGGCGGCACATGGCCGAGTGAAACACGGCCACACTGCCGCGCCGGTATCACGAAGCCGTGATCAAAGGCAAAAAGCTGAGTGTTTCCAAACAGTAACTTGATGTGCTGCCCGGTTAGCGCACGGGCGCCGTCCACTGCGGGGCCGGCGGCACCGGCGCCAGGGTCTGGCGCACATGCACCATCAGGGCAGTTCCCAGGACAGGCGCCAGCAGGTTGAGAAACGGAACGATGCCGGCCGCCGCGATCAGAATGCCGGCATACCATACGCGGCCACGCCACGCCCGCCGCAAGGCCGTGACCTCGGCCATGCGCTGGCGTCGAAGGCCAACCAGCTCGAAATATTCAACGCTGCACAGATAGCCGTTCACGACACAGAACAGCACCACGCTGAGGAGCGGGAAGAACAGCAGAACGATATAGATCGGCAGCAGCACGACATTGATGGCGACCAGCAGCAGAAAGAACTTCACGCCTGACCAGATGCCAACCCAGATCGGCACACCAGGTGCCTTGCCGAGGTGCGGGTAGTAGCGGTCCTCGACGGCATCGGCGACCTCCTCAAGGAACAGGCTGACGATGATGCCGAAAAAGGCGGGGAAGAGGAACAGCGGCAACACGAAAGCCGCCAGCCCTACAAGGAAGCGCAGCACATCGGTGAGCCAGCCGCTCGCGGTTTCGCCCAGCCACGAGATCTGGACGGTGGGTGTTGCCTGCGCCAGGAACCAGGCACCGATCCACAGCAGGATGTAGAAGAGCGCCGCGATCGCGAGCGACTTGAGGATCACCCAGCGCAGCCTGGGATCACCGAGCTGCGCAAACGACCTGGCAACGGCATCGAGCATGCGGGGAATATAGGGCGGCCGCTGCGCACAACCAACGTTGAAGCCTGCCGGGAGCACTCTGCAGAACGGGCCTTGTCCCTGCGGGGGATGATTTGGTTCACTTCGGCGGATCGAGTCTGGCGGCGCCGATGATACGGCCGTGGGCGGCCTGCTGCACGATCACCGCGACGGCTTCGCCGGCGGCGAGACGGTCGGCCCGCACGGTCCAGCTCTCCGCGTCGCCATCCCAGGTGTCGAGCTTTTCGATCGAACGAACGACGTTGTAGTTGGTCAGCAGTGCTCCCTGGTTTTCGCCGCGTTTGACTTTCGTCTGATGCTGCCGATCGAACGTCACCAGCCAGACATCGCAGGGCGCCGGCACTTTGGTTTCGGGAACGGCTATGGTGACGCCCTTGTCCGCTGTTCGCGTGAGTACCGGCATTACACGCGGACCGGCATGGTCGAGCACCTTGCGCAGCAAACGGGCGACCTTTGCCGGTTCGTAGCCCGGGTCGTGCGCGATGCCGCCAAACACCATCTCCGGCGTATAGACGTAGCGCTGCTTCAGCGACCTGGCATAACCCCGCTGCCGCTCGGTATTCGCCGGCGAGGCAAAGGGGTCCTTCCAGCCGATGTAGTCCCAGTAATCGACGTGCAGCGACAGGGGGAGCACGTCAGGGCGCTTTGCGAGCTCGCCGAGCTGCTGGTCGGATGCCGGACAGGACGAGCAGCCCTGCGAAGTGAACAGCTCGACCACGACGGGTGAAACGGACGGGGCTGTCTGGGCAGCGGCACCCGCCACCCCGAGAAACGCTACGAGCGGCAACGCCAACAGAAAACGGCAAGGCGGCATCATTGGCCAACTGTGGCATCCCCGATGCCGGGTGCCAATCACTTGGCGGTGACGGAAACATTTCAGGTACCAGCCGGGAAACCCGGTCGTGGATATGGCTGGCAATCCGGCTGCGTTGGGTTATGTTATAGACTAACACAATCGATGGCGTCTCATGGCCGTTCACAGTCACCCGCGCGATGCGTCTCGCGACCCCGGAACCCGCCTCATGGCGATGAGTGCCGGGCGGCGGATGCTGTGGGCCGCCGCCATCAGCCTGTTGCTCTGGCTGGCGGTCTGGTGGGCGCTCTCGTTCGAGGCCGCCGCACGGGGGATGCTCCCGTGAGTGCCGCCCTTCGCCTGGTCGATGTAACGGTCACCTATGACCGGCATCCGGCCGTCCATCATGTTTGCGCAGAGATCCCCGAGGGCGTCTGCACGGCGGTCGTCGGGCCCAACGGTGCCGGCAAATCGACATTGCTCAAGGCTATGGCGGGGCTGGTGCGGATTGCACGCGGGCGCGTGGAGATTCCCGAGCGCTCGCAGGACAAGCTTGCCTATCTGCCGCAGCAATCCGATGTCGACCGCAGCTTTCCCATCAGCGTGCTGGACATGGTTCTGCTGGGCCGCTGGCGCGACATCGGCGCTTTCGGCGCTGCCGGTCCGGCGGACATCGATCGCGCGATTCACGCCATGGAGGCGGTAGGGCTGCACGGCTTCGAGCGCCGGCCGCTGGCGACTCTGTCGGCTGGCCAGTTTCAGCGCGCCCTCTTCGCGCGCATGCTGCTGCAGGATGCCGAGATCATCCTGCTCGATGAACCGTTCAACGCCATCGACATGCGGACCACGGCCGACCTGCTGGCGCTGGTCAGGCGCTGGCATGAGGACAAGCGCACGGTCGTCTGCGTGCTGCACGACCTGGAACAGGTCCGCAGTCATTTCCCGCACGCCCTGCTGCTGGCGCGCGAGCTGATCGCGGCCGGCCCCGCGGAAGAGACCTTGACGGCGGCCAACCTTCTGCGCGCGCGCGCCATGGCCGAGTCATGGGACGAGACGGCAGCGATCTGCCATCCCGGCGAGATGGCGGCCTGATCCGCAGGCGCGCCAGTCGTGGAATTCCTTGCAAGCTCCCTCTTCGATCCGTTCGCCGACAACGGCTTCATGCGCCGTGCGCTCGTGGCGTGCCTCGCCCTGTCGGCAGGAAGCTGCACGGTCGGCGTGTTCCTGATCCTGCGCCGCATGAGCCTGATGGGGGATGCGCTGGCACACGCATTGCTGCCAGGTGCTGCCATCGGCTTTTTGCTGGGTGGTCTGTCGCTGCCGGCGATGAGCGTCGGCGGCTTTGTGGCAGGCATTGCCACGGCGCTGCTGTCGGGTGTGGTTGCGCGCTTCACCTCGCTGCGCGAGGACGCCAGCTTTGCGGCAGCCTACCTGACCGCACTGGCCGCCGGCGTGATGATCGTCTCGCTCAAGGGCTCGACGGTCGATCTCATGCATATCCTCTTCGGCAGCATTCTCGCCGTCGATGACCTCTCACTGGTGCTGGTGGCCGCGACCGCGTCGCTGACACTGCTCGGCATGGCGGCAATCTACCGCCCGCTGGTGGTGGAGTGCTTCAATCCTGGCTTCCTTGCCGCGCTGGGGGTGCGCGGCTCGGTCTATCACTACGCCTTCCTCGCGCTGGCGGTGCTCAACATGGTGGCGGCTTTCCAGGCGCTGGGCACGCTGATGGCGCTCGGCCTGCTGCTGTTGCCGGCAGTTGCTGCTTCCTTCTGGACCCGGCAGGTCGTGACCATGGCCCTGGTGGCGCTGCCAATGGCGGCCGCCTCCGCCCTCATCGGCCTGCTCGTTTCCTATCATTCCAGCCTGCCGTCGGGGCCGGCGATCGTGCTGGCCGCCAGCCTCTTCTACATCGGCTCGCTGCTGCTGGGCACGCGCGACAGCGTGCGCCTGCGCATCGCGCCGCCGGCACACTTGCGGGCGTAGAACGCCGCACCGGTTCAAGCGTATGCTTGCGCCGGGGTACGCTGCGCGGCCGGTAAGGCTGGGCGAAGGGGGGATTGTGCGATGAGGCTCGCTGTGCTGGTGCTGACGCTCCTTGTATTGGGCGCGTGCAGTCGGCAACCAATCGGTAATGCCCAGGGCGGCGTCGTAACGTGGACGCTGGGCAACGATACCCAGATGGCGGCGGCGGCACAGGCACATTGCAACCATTTCGGCAAGGCAGCGCGCATGGCCCAGACACTGGAGACAGGCAGTATTGTCTTCGACTGTGTGCACGCGGGCCGGTGATGGGCCGCTTTTCCGTCTTCGTCTGCTGCGACGGGCTTGGCCGCGACTGGGTGCAGCCTGACTGGACGCCGACG
This sequence comes from Rhodospirillaceae bacterium SYSU D60007, assembly GCA_003574685.1. Taxonomy (GTDB): domain Bacteria; phylum Pseudomonadota; class Alphaproteobacteria; order Reyranellales; family Reyranellaceae; genus Vineibacter. The sequence continues at coordinate 193,971 of QOCQ01000006.1, read as the reverse complement.
CTGTGTGCGATGAGGGAGGAAAGCCTGTGGTGCGCTGCGCACCAGGCCGTGTTTCCCTCGGTGACGCGCGTGTCGGCTGCATCCGTTGCGACCGGCTGCGGGGCCGCTCGCCATGGCCTGCACGGCAACCGGATGGGGTTGATCGAGCAAGGCCGCATTGTCGTACGCGATGTCGGCAAGCCAGACTTCCGCACCTGGATGCGCGATGCGACAGGCGGCATGCTGCGGGTGCCCACCATCGCCGAGCGCGTGACGGCACATGGCGGCTTTATCGGCTTCTCCAACGTCTCGCCGGGCGCGGCGTATTTCCTTGATCCCGAGCACTTCGGCTACGTCTATCATCGAGCCGGCTCCTGGGCGCCGGGCGGCACTCCCGTCGCGGCGAGCGATACACTGTCAGTGAGCCATGATCTTGCCGGGGACCGCGCCATGACGGCGCGGTTCTGTACCGAGGTTCTGGGCCAGCGCCGGCCAGCCGTCGCAGTGCTCTGGCTCGCCAACCCGGACCTCACCTTGCACGGACAGCCGCTGGGTTCGGCAGCGCACCTGGAAGCGCTGCGCGAGGCCGACCAGTGCGTGCGTGAGGTCTATCACGCCGTGCAACGCCGCCGCCAACAGGGCGACGACGTCCTTCTGCTGGTGGGCTCGGATCACGGCCAGGAAACCATTGGCGATTGTATCGACCTGGATGCCTGGCTGACCTCGCATGGACTCGGCGCAGCTCTTGAGGAGGGCGACATTGCCGTGGCGGGCCAGGGCACGGCTGCCCTGCTCTACGCAACGCCACGCGGGTACGGACCGCTGCTGGCTGTGCTGGACGTTCTGCGGAAAGAACCGTGGGTTGACGAAATGCTCGTCGGAGACGATCTGGCCAGGCGCGGTCACGCAGCGACAGGAGGCGTGGTGGCGGCCATCAACATGGCACGTCGCGAGGACGCCAATCCTTTTGGCGTGCACGGCTCCCGCTGGACCGTCGCCGAGCCGGGCAAGCCGCCGGCGATCGGTTGCGGGCAGCATGGCGGATGGGGTCCTGACGAAACGCGTCCGTTTCTGATCATGAACAGTGCGGGCGTGCCGGCCGGTTCGCGCCGTCAGCCGACTGGCCTGATCGACATCGCGCCGACGATCCTGCGGTTTCTCGACTTGCCGCTCACCGGCATGGAGGGAATGCCGCTACCGACCTGACCGGCATCAGGACAGGCGCGCAGTGACTGGCAAGATGCGCCACGCGTGATAGCCTCCCGGCCAAGAATAAGCAGGGGGAGCGGAACGTGCACAACCTTCACGCCGATAGCGGCATGGGTATTGCCGGCATTGATGGTCGGGTTCTCAGGGGCATCCGCACCCGCGAGGCTATCATCGCTGCCATGCGGGAGCTGTTTCTGACGTCAGGTCGCGAGCCAACGTTGAAGGAGATCACCGGCTGCGCCGCCGTCTCGCCGCGCATCGTGCTGAAACACTACCGCGACGTGGGCGGCTTGCTGGTGGCACTGCTCGATCACCTTCGCGACGAGATCGTGGCGCGCTATGCCGCGATGCGGCCGGGCCCGTCGCTTGACGACCGCATCGCGGGATTCGTCGCCCTGCGCCTCGATCTCTGCGAGCGGCTCGCGCCACTCTGGTTGCGGGCCGTCCAGATGGACCGCCATACCTCGCAGATGGATCGGCTGGTCCGGCGCGGTTATGCCGATCTGCGCAACGTGGCAGCCCATACTTTTGCCGAGGATCTTCGAAGCGTGTCGTTCGCGCTGCAGCGGGATCTGCTCGACCAGCTCGCGCTGCATGTCGATGCCTACACCTGGCGTTATCACCGCCAGATCTGTGGTCGCACGCCGGCGGAAACCGACGCCCTGATCCGCTCGTCCCTTCGCCGACTCCTGACCTGACCCTAGCGCGGTGCCAGAACGCGATGGGAGAGCAGGCAGAGAATGCCGCCCAAGCCCATGAGCGCGGCCATCGGCAGGATGGTCCCATCGAGCAGATGGCCGACCAGTGTCCCGAAGACCGCGCCCGTGCCGAACTGCAGCACGCCCAGCAATGACGATGCCGTGCCGGCCATATGCGGGTAGCGCTGCAGGGCGCATGCATTGGCGTTGGGCAGCACGACGCTGAGGCTGCCCACCATCAGCACCGTCAGGGGCACGAACGGCCACAGACCCAGCGCTTCCGTCCGCGCCTCCACCAGCCCGGCAGCGATCAGCGCGACGCCCAGCAGTGCCGGCGCGATCACCGCCCGGCGCAACATCGCGTCCGCGCCGAAACGCGGCACCAGCCGGCTGTTGACGGTGCTGCCCAGCGTCATGGCGACAACGTTGGCCGCAAACAGCCAGGCATATTGGGACGGCGTAAGCCCGTAGTGGTCGATGTAGACGAAGGGCGATCCGGAGACGAAAGCCATCATGGTGCCGAACAGCGAGGCCGGCACCAGCGCATAGCCGATGAACGTGCGGCTGCGCAGCAGCGTGCCGAAGCGGCTGAGCACGGCGCTCAGCGCCAGCGGCGCGCGCAGCTCCGGCTGCAGGGTTTCGCGCGTGCCGGCCAGCCCGGCCAGCAGCGCCGCCAGACCGCAGGCCGCCAGCGTCCAGAAGATGGCCCGCCAGCCTGCCAGCTCGAAAACCAGCGCGCCGATCAGCGGCGCCACCATGGGCGCGATGCTGACACATGCCATCATCACCGACATCACCTGCGCGGCGCGGTCGCGCTCGGCGAGGTCGCGCACCATGGCGCGCGCCATCACCATACTGCCGCAGGCGCTCAGGCCCTGGACCAGGCGCAATGCCACGAGCTGTTCGATGCTCGAGGCGAACGCGCAGGCAATGCTTGCAAGGAGATAGACGGCGATGCCGGCCAGCATCACCGGGCGGCGCCCGAACCTGTCGCCCATCGGACCGTAGAAGATCTGGCCAGCACCGAATGCGATGATGAAGGCCGTCAGCGTGAGCTGCGTATCGGCATGCGAGGCGCGGAAATCAGCCGACAGGGCCGGCAGCGCCGGCAGGTACATGTCGATGGAGAGGGGCGCAAAGGCCGAAAGCGCTGCCAGCAGCGCGATCAGGACCGGCGTCAGCGCAGCGCGTGCTGGCCGGAGCTCGAGGGTTTGGGATGCGGACACGCGGGATTCAGGCGGCGGGGAAAAATGGGAGCGGAGCGGCTCGCGCCGCTCCGCAGGTGAGAACCGGTGGTTTATGGCCGCCAGAAGGGTTTGCTGGCTTCCTGCATGGCATCGGCATTGCTGAGACCGATGTCATGCAGCTCGCGCAGGCTGAAGCTCGCAAGCTGGGCGCGCTCGCGGGACCGCCTGCGCCAAAGGCGCAGCGTGGCCAACAGCGACGGCAACCAGGACTGGCGCCCGGGCCGTGTGCGCCCGTCGGCGCCGGGAAGGGTAGTGACGAGGCTCATGACTGATCCTCCCTACCGGCCGTGCGCGACGCCGAGCTTGTCGGCAGTCGCTACCCCATGGCCGCCGAACAACCGGTTATACGCACTGCGGAACGCATCGCGCACGACCTGCGCACGCAGCCGGCGCGCAGCGAGCTCGATGGCCCGCACCTCTTCAAGTGTGGGAACCGGAACACCGTCGGCGTCCAAGGTCTGTGGGCTTCTCTGAGTATCTTCGCGGAGCATGTCCAACCTCCAATAAGCCGAGGTCAGAGCGCTCCTCCCGCTGTGTCTGGCCGCTTCTTGTGAGCAACCTGCACATGCGAGCAATATATAGGTCAGCCTCCTTGTCCTGCCATGATCCATATTGCAGCGCAGCAATGCACTGAACGCAAGATTCTTGTTTCCTATGCATGGCTGTTCGGTTTCAGGTCAGTGAAACTTTCCCTGTTTGTGATGGAAACCGGTCCGGCTTAGCCTTGCAAAATGGAGGGGCGCCTATGGATTTGCATCTTGCCGGCCGGACAGTACTGATCACGGGTGGTTCGAAGGGTATCGGCTACGCCTGCGCCGAGGCGTTCGCCGCCGAAGGGTGCCGGGTGCATCTCGCTGCTCGCAACGCCGAAACCCTGGCCGCAGGACGAGAACGCCTGCGCGCGCGCTTCAACGTGCCGGTCGAAACACATCCGGTGGATCTTGGTACCGGCGATGCCGCGCGGGCCCTGATCGAGGCCTGCCAGGACGTCGACATCCTGGTCAACAATGCCGGCGCCATCCCCCGCGGCGACATCAGCACCATGGACGAGGCGAAGTGGCGGGCGGCATGGGACCTAAAGGTGTTTGGATACATCAACACCACCCGCGCCATGCTGGCAAAGATGTATGCCCGCAAGCGCGGCGTGATCATCAACATCATCGGCCTGGCGGGCGAACTGCCCATGTACGACTACGTCACCGGCTCGATGGGCAACGCATCGCTCATGCAGTTTACCCGCGCCATCGGCTCGTGCAGCGTCGATCAGGGCGTCCGCGTCGTGGCCATCAACCCGCCGGCCACCCGCACGGATCGCATGGTAACCCTGATGCGGTCCCAGGCTGAAAAGCAGTTCGGTGATCCGGAGCGGTGGCCCGAATTGACCAGGCACCTTCCCTTCGGCCGGCCGTGCGAGCCGCAGGAGATCGCTGATCTGGCGGTGTTCCTGGCCTCGGACCGGTCGGCCTATACCAGCGGCGTGGTTTTCAGCGTCGATGGTGGTCAGGCCAGCCGGCATTGAGCCAAAAGGACGCAGGCCGCAACACCTGGCAGAATCGCTGGGATTCCTACAATGGCTGAGTAATATCCGCGACCGCTGGGCCGATAGTCAGGGGGGTCATCGGCGTGGCATTCCATGTTGAGGGAGGATTTCCAGTGAATCGTCGCAAGTTCGTTCGGGCCGCCGGCAGCGGGGCAGCCGTGGTCGCAGCCAGCAGCGTGGCCGCGCCGGCCATCGCCCAGTCGATGCCCGAGCTCAAGTGGCGCATGGCGTCGAGCTTTCCGAAGTCGCTCGATACGATCTTTGGCGCCGGGGAAGTGTTCACGAAGGCGCTCGCGGAAGCCACCGACAACAAGTTCCAGATCCGGCTGTTCGCGGGCGGCGAGCTGGTGCCCGGTCTCCAGGTCGCGGATGCGGTGCAGAACGGCACGGTCGAGTGCGGGCACACCGCCTCTTACTACTATGTCGGCAAGGACCCGACCTTCGCCTTCGAAACCGCGGTCCCCTTCGGGCTCAACGCGCGCCAGCAGGACGCCTGGATCACCCATGGCGGTGGCCGCGAGCTGATGAACGAGTTCTTTCAGGAGTACAACATCCACGCCATCAGTTGCGGCAATACCGGCGCGCAGATGGGCGGCTGGTTCCGCAAGGAGATCAAGACGGTTGAAGACCTCAAGGGCGTCAAGATGCGCATCGGCGGCTTCGCCGGCCAGGTGCTGACGCGGCTGGGCCTGGTGCCGCAGCAGATCGCCGGCGGCGACATTTATCCCGCGCTGGAGAAGGGCACAATCGACGCGGCCGAGTGGGTCGGCCCCTACGACGACCAGAAGCTCGGCTTCAACAAGGTGGCGCCCAACTACTACTATCCCGGCTGGTGGGAAGGCGGACCGATGCTGTCCGCCTTCGTCAACCTCGCCAAGTGGAGGGAGTTGCCGAAAGCCTACCAGGCGGCGTTCGAGAACGCCTGCGGCAGGGCCCACACCTGGATGGTTTCCAAGTACGATGCGCAGAACCCCAAGGCGCTGCGCGAGCTGGTAGCGGCCGGCACCAAGCTGCAGCCCTTCCCGCAGGCCGTGCTGGAGGCGTGTTTCAAGGAGGCCAACGACCTCTACAACGAAACCGCGGCCAAGAACCCCAAGTTCAAGAAGGTCTACGAGCAGTGGAAGGGCTTCCGCGCCGAACAGGTGCTGTGGTTCCGCGTCGCTGAAGGAACGTTCGACAATTTCATGTTCCGTGCCTCGGCACAGAACAAGCTCTGACGGACGCTAACCGTCCGGCATGGGAAACCCCGCTGCGGCGGGGTTTCTTTTTGGTCCGGCGGCGCGGATGACTGTCGATCGTCACTGGACTGCCGCAATGGCCAGCCATACACCTGCGGCGAACAGGGACGGCGGGAGGATCAGCCATGAAGCGCCGGCGATTCGTGCGGGCCGCGGGACTGGGCGTTGCCGCCCCTGCGGCCGTAGCGGCGCCGGCGATCGCACAGCCCGCCCCGGCGCTGCGATGGCGGGCGATCTCGAGCTTCCCCAAATCGCTGGATACGCTGTTCGGCGCGCTTGAGTTGTTCTGCCGGCGCGTCGGCGAGCTGACCGATGGCCGGCTGACGATTCTGCCCTTCGCCGCCGGCGAGATCGTGCCGGGCTTGCAGGTGCTCGACGCGGTGCAGGGCGGCACGGTCGAGATGGGCCAGACGGCGGCCTACTACTACGTCGGCAAGGACGTCACCTTCGCCTTCGATACCGCGATTCCTTTCGGACTGAACACCCGCCAACACATGGCGTGGTGGCTGCATGGCGGCGGCCGGGAAGCCATGAACGAGTTCTACAAGGCGCATGGCGTCGTCGGGCTCCTCTTCGGCGGCACGGGCGCGCAGATGGGCGGCTGGTTCCGCAAGGAGATCCGGTCTGTCGAGGACCTTCAGGGCCTCAAGATGCGCGTGGGCGGCCTGGCGGGCCAGGTGCTGGCGCGGCTGGGCGTGATGCCGCAGCAAATTGCGGCGGCCGAAATCTATGGAGCACTGGAGAAGGGTACGATCGATGCCGCCGAATGGGTCGGCCCCTACGACGATGAAAGGCTCGGCCTCAACCGGGTCGCGCCCTGGTACTACGCCCCCGGCTGGTGGGAAGGCGGGGCGGCGGTGACGCTCTACATCGGAGCCAAGGCATGGACCGCGCTGCCGCCCGCATACCGCAAGGCCGTCGAGGTCGCCTGCATGGATGTCACGCTGTGGACGATCGCGCGATACGATCACGGCAATCCCGCCGCCCTGCGCAAGCTGGTCGAAGGGGGCACCCGGCTGGCCGCGTTTCCCATCCCCGTGCTTGAGGCCAGCATCGCGGCGGCCAGCCAGCTCTATGACGAGATCGCGGCCAGGAATCCCGCCTTCGCCCGGATCTACGCCTCGTGGAAGTCCTACCGCCGGGAACAGGCGCAATGGTTCCGCATTGCCGAAGGCGGCTTCGACAGCTTCATGGCCACCCAATCCGCCCAGAACAAGCTGTAACGCCCGCTAGTTTTTCGCCGGTGGAATGATGATCGGTGGCGGCGGTCCCTCCTCCTGCATCGGCGAGGGGATGTCGATCTGGATCTTGCTGGGATCAACCTTGGGTCCCTGATCCAGCCCGAAGGTGACCAGCTCGGGCAGGGCAATCAGGATCGCCACCATAACCACCTGGATGCAGACGTAGGGCACCGCACCCCAGTAGATCTGGGCGGTGGTGACACCCTCGATCATCTTGCCGGTCACCTTGTCCGGGTACGGCTCCTGCGGTGCGACGCTGCGCAGATAAAAGAGCGCAAAACCAAAGGGCGGATGCATGAACGAGGTCTGCATGTTGACGCCCAGCAGCACGCCGAACCAGATCAGGTCGATGCCAAGCTTTTCGGCCGGCCCGGCCAGCAGCGGCACGATGATGAAGGCCAGCTCGAAGAAGTCGAGGAAGAACGCCAGCAGGAAAACCAGCACGTTCACCAGGATCAGGAAGCCGTACTTGCCGCCGGGCAAGCCCAGCAGCAGCTCCTCGACCCACTTGTCTCCATCGACGCCGTAGAAGGTCAGGCTGAAGACGCGCGCGCCGACCAGGATGAAGACCACGAAGGCTGTCAGCTTGGCCGTACTGTCCAGCGCCTGCTTCAGCAGCGACCAGTTCAGCCGCCGGTAGGCCAGCGCCATCAGCAGCGCGCCGGTGGCGCCCATGGCGCCGCCTTCGGTCGGCGTGGCGATGCCCACGAAGATGGTGCCCAGCACCAGGAAGATCAGGGCCAGCGGCGGCATCATGACGATGACCACCTGCTGGCCCATGTTGCTGAGCACGCCCAGCTTCAGCAGCCGGTTGACCTGCGCCAGCGCGTAGACGACGAGGCCAACAAGGGCGCACGCCCAGATGGGATGCATCCAGCGGCTCAGCAGCCACGCCGCGGCCACCGCCAGAACAATCACCGCCACCAGCGAGCGATAGGGACTCTTGCCTTCGACCTCGCGGATGGTGCGTGCCTCCAGCGGCAGCGCAGGTGCGCACCGGGGGTTGATGATCGTGCGCCCGACGACATAGAGGGCGTAGAGCGACGTCAGCACGAAGCCGGGGATGAAGGCGCCCTGGTACATGTCGCCCACCGACCGGCCGAGCTGGTCGGCCAGCACGATCAGCACCAGGCTGGGTGGAATGATCTGGGCCAGCGTCCCCGAGGCGGCGATGGTGCCGGCGGCGAGCTGCCGGTCGTAGCCGTAGCGCAGCATGATCGGCAGCGAGATCAGGCCCATGGAGATCACCGACGCCGCAACCACACCGGTGGTGGCCGCCAGCACGGCGCCGACGAAGACCACGGCGTAGGCCAGCCCACCCGGCACCGGACCGAAGAGCTGGCCGACGGTGTCCAGCAGGTCCTCGGCCATGCCGCTGCGCTCGAGGATCAGCCCCATGAAGGTGAAGAAGGGGATGGCCAGCAGCGTGTCGTTCTCCATCACGCCGAAGATACGGTTGGGCAGTGCCTGCAGCAGGGCCGGCGTGAACAGGCCGATCTCGATTCCGACCAGGCCGTAGAGCAGCCCGCAGGCGCCCAGCGAGAAGGCCACCGGATAGCCCAGCAGCAGGAACACGATCATGCTGATGAACATGATCGGCGCCATCTCCGCCTTCAGGAAAGCGGCGGCGGCACCCGTGGGGCTGATGAAAGCGGCGGTGACCAGGCCAAGGAAGGCGAGGACGGCAACGATGAAGAGCGATCGGACGATGACCATGGGTTCGAATTCCCCGCCTCAGTGCGGTCCGCTCTTCTGCTCGTGCGGATCCGGCAGGCGGCCGGCCATCACGGCGATGCGCTTGATCAGCTCCGAGACGGCCTGCAGCAGCAGCAGGGCAAAGCCGATGACGATGAGCAGCTTGGCCGGCCAGCGCGCCAGCCCGCCGGCATTGCTCGACATCTCGATGGTGTAGCCTTCGCCTGAGGCGCCGAAGGCGATCAGGATGAGGCGCCGTACGTCCTGGAAGAACCCGTGGCTTTCCAGCGTGAAGCCCTGCATGAAGTAGGGCCAGCTCTCGATCAGCACGATGACGCAGAGCGGCAGCAGAAACAGCACATGACCCGCCACGTCGATCCAGTTGCGTGTCGTCTTGCTCAGCCCGCTATTCACGATATCGATGCGGATATGCTCGTTGCGCAGCAGCGTGTAGCCGGCACAAAACAGGAAGATCACGCTGAACAGGTACCACTGCGCTTCCAGCCAGGCGTTCGAGCTCATGTCAAAGAACTTCCGCACCAGGGCGTTGGTCGCGCTGATCAGCACCACGACAAGAACGAGCCAATAGACCGTGCGGCCGACGGCCGTGTTCAGCCGGTCCGCGAGCGCGCTCAGCTTCAGAAGACCTCCCACTGAAGCCCTCCCGGAAGATTTGCATGATTGCGGGCCGCTTCGCGTCGTTCGCACAGCGGCCCGGGTGATTTGGCAGGCGTGATTTATCAGAAAAAGCGTACCCCGCCAGCGGAATCTGGCTGCTCGCCCTGCCTCAAATGTCGCAACCCGCGGGCGTTCATCGGTCGTGCCAGCGGGTGAAGTCGGCGAGCGACACCCGCTCGGTCCAGAGATTGTTGGGCACCTCACCGACGTCGGCGTAGCCCAGGGCCAGTCCGCAGATCACGACCTCTTCATCCGGTATGCCAAGTTCCCGCCGCACGACCCGCTGATAGCGGCTGAACGCGGCCTGCGGACAGGTGTGCAGTCCCTTCTCCCGGGCGAGCAGCATCAACTGGTCAAGAAAGATGCCGCAGTCGATCCACTGCCCGTCGCCCATCTCGCGATCGACGCACAGGATCATGCCCACAGGCGCGCCGAAGAACTCATAGTTCTTGCGGAACTGGCGCGCCATGCCGGCCGCATCGCCGCGCGGCACACCCAGCAGGGTGTAGAGCTGCTTGCCCACCGTCTTGCGGCGGCGGTCATATTCGGGGGTGAAGGCCCGGGGGTAGACCTCATACTCGCGCGTGTCCGCCTCTCCGGCATCGATGGCCGCAAGGATGGCCTGCGACAGCCGCTGGCGCGCCGTGCCCATGGCGACGTGCAGCTTCCACGGCTGCAGGTTGCCGTTGGAGGCGGCGCGGCTGGCGGTGGTGATGATCCATTCCACGATCTGGCGCGGCACCGGGTCAGGCTTGAAGGCGCGCATCGAGCGGCGTGTCAGTACGGCCTCCGAAACCTTCATCGTGTACCCCATTCGCCGTCGGCAGGATGCAGGCCGCTAGCACAATCGGCCGCATTTGACAGCCCCCGGAGCCGCATGGTGCGATCCTTGCTGTTGCATCGGTGGGGGAGAGGGCAATGAAAGCACGTTGGGTCATCGCGGCGCTCGCGCTCGCAAGCCAGACCATCCCGGTAGCGGCGATGGCGCAGGAAACCCGGGTCGCTGTCGGCATCAGCGGCTGGACCGGCTTCGCGCCGCTGACCCTGGCCAAAGAGGCCGGCATCTTCAAGAAGAACGGCCTCGACGTCACCATCAGGAAGATCCCGCAGGCCAGCCGGCATCTCGCCATCGCTTCGGGCGACATCCAGTGCGCCGCCACCACGGTCGAGACGTGGATCGTGTGGAACGCCAGCGGCATCGCCACCAAACAGATCTTCCAGCTCGACAAGTCCTACGGCGCCGACGGCATGGTGGTGCGCAACGACATCAAGTCGATCGCCGACATGAAAGGCAAGAAGGTGGCAGCCTCGGCGCCCGGCACCGCGCCCTACTTCACGCTGGCCTGGTTCCTGAAGAAGAACGGCCTGTCGGTGAAGGATGTCACCGTGGTCAACATGGAGCCCGGTCCGGCCGCGCAGGCCTTCATCGCCGGACAGAACGATGCGGCCATGACCTACGAGCCCTACCTGTCGGCAGTGCGCGCCGCACCGCAGGCCGGCAAGATCATCGCCACGACTCTCGACTATCCGATGGTCATGGACACGTTCGGCTGCACGCCGAAGTTCCTCGACGAGAACCCCAAAGCAGCCAAGGCGCTGGCCGACAGCTACTTCGCCGCGCTGGAGCTGATCGCCAGCGACCAGACGAAGGCCTACGAGATCATGGGCGCCGACGTGAAGCAGTCCGCGGAACAGTTCGGCAATTCGGCCAAATACCTTCGCTGGCAGGATCGGGCCGCCAACAAGAAGTTTTTCGCCGGCGAGTTCCAGACCTTCTCGAAGGAGGCGGCCGCCCTGCTGCTGGAGATCGGCATCATCAAGCAGACCCCCGACATCGCCACGCTGGCCGACACCCGATTCCTGCAGTGACGCACATCGTCATGCAAAACCTCCTTCCCCCGGAGGGGGAAGGTGCGCCGAAGGCGCGGAAGCGGGATGTCTCAACACGCCCGGAGTGTCGCCTTTGACGCTGCGCCTGTGGAGGCATCCCCCTTCCGGCGCTGCGCGCCACCTTCCCCCTCCGGGGGAAGGCCAGCGTACTGTCCATGCCGCGGCCGCTTGAACCGGTCGGCAATGCCAGTCGGATCGGGCTGGGCATTGCCTTTTTTGTGCTGTTCGTGGCGGGGTGGGCGATCGCCACGCTGGGCGGCTTCGTGTCGGCGACCTTTCTTGCCGATCCGCTGACGATGCTGGCTGATGGCTGGACCCTGCTGACACGTTTCGGCTTTGCAGGCGATATCGCCATTACGGTCTGGCGGGTGGTCGGCGGCTTCGTGCTGGCGGCGGCCGTCGCCGTGCCTGTTGGCATTCTGATGGGCGCCTACAAGCCGGTGGAGGCCTTCCTCGAGCCCTTCGTCTCTTTCGCGCGCTATCTGCCGGCCTCCGCCTTCGTGCCGCTGCTGATCCTGTGGGCCGGCATCGGCGAGACACAGAAGCTGCTGGTCATCTTCATCGGCTCGGTGTTCCAGATCATCCTGATGGTGGCGGTCGCCGTGGGACAGACGCGGCGCGATCTCGTCGAGGCGGCCTACACGCTGGGCTGCGGCGAACGCTCCGTCGTGCGCCGCGTCCTGGTCCCGGCCAATGCGCCGGAGATCGCCGAGATCCTGCGGCTGGTCCTGGGCTGGGCCTGGACCTATGTCATCGTCGCCGAGCTGATCGGCTCGTCCTCCGGCATCGGCCACATGATCATCGACAGCCAGGCATTGCTGGCAACGGGTCAGATGATCTTCGGCATCATCGTCATCGGCCTGATCGGGCTGGTTTCCGATTTCCTCTTCAAGGCGGCCAACCGCGCCCTGTTTCCGTGGAAGCTCGCGTGAGCAAGCTGTTGATCGAGGGGGTATCGCGCGTCTTCCCCGGTGTGCACGGTGGCGCGCCCACCCGCGCGCTGGAACCGATCAGCCTGTCCGTCGCGGCCAACGATTTCATCGCCATCCTCGGGCCCTCCGGCTGCGGCAAGTCCACGCTGCTGCGCATCGTCGCCGGCCTTGACCGGCCGACATCAGGCCGCGTGCTGCTGGACGGCCGCGCAGTACAGGGACCGGGCGCCGACCGCGGCATGGTCTTCCAGTCCTACACGCTCTTCCCCTGGCTCACGGTGGCCCAGAACATTGCCTTCGGATTGCGCGAGCGGGGCGTGCCGGAAACCGACCGCCAGGCGATCGTGGCCCAGTATGTCGAGCGCGTCGGGCTGAAGGGCTTCGAGCGGCACTGGCCGCGGCAGTTGTCGGGTGGCATGCAGCAGCGCACGGCGATTGCCCGGGCGCTGGCCAACAACCCCGAGATCATGCTGCTGGACGAACCCTTCGGCGCGCTCGATACGCAAACGCGCTCGCTGATGCAGGAGCTTTTGCTCGACATCTGGGAACGCGAGCGCAAAACCGTGCTGTTCGTGACGCACGATATCGAAGAAGCGATCTTCCTCGCGTCACGCGTGGTGGTGATGTCGGCACGGCCCGGCCGTATAAAGAGCGACGTGCCGATCGACCTGCCGCATCCCCGCCACTACACGATGAAGACAACGGCGGATTTCTCCGCGCTGAAGGCACGTCTCACTGAAGAGATTCGTGTTGAGGTGCTGGCGGCCGGCGCGCACTGACGTTGCGGGGCAAGCGGAACCGGCCGATATCGATGCCTGCCGTCTTCAGCTCCGCCCGCAGCTCTGATCTCAGCCTGTGATAATCAACCTCCGCGGCATGGCGCCCGCCGCGCTCGAATCCGAAATGCGGCCTCTGCATCTCGCGCTGGATGGCCCGTTCCATATCGGCGGGCCGCCGGTAACGGCCGGTGATCTCGGCACAGGCAAGCTTCGCCTGGAAGTCCGCCAGCGGCCAGATGCAGCCGATCGGCTGGAAGAGGCCGATAAAGTAGAGGTTGCGCCAGCGCGCATGCATCATCTTGCGATAGAGCGGCAGTCTTTCCGCGTCCCTGAAATCGATGAGCGCCCTGTCGAAGAACGGAAAGCTGATCCAGAAGCCGGTGCAGGCACACAGGATATCGAACGGCTCACGCGTGCCATCGACGAATTCGACTTCCTCGCCACACAGGCGGCGAATGGCCGGCCGCGGCTGGATGCGCCCGTGGCGGATCAGGTCGAGAAGTTCGCTGTTCAACGTGGGATGCTGGCTGAACGGCAGCCGCCGGTTCACCGGCAGCCCGTATTGCCGGTACGAGCCCTGCAGCAGACGCAGCATGGCCGCCACGCCGAGCTGGCGCATGATTGCCGGCATCCACGCCGAGCCAGCGGCTACCACATCGGCGGGCTTGCCGAAGACAAACTTCGGCATGAACCACTGTGGGCCGCGCATCGACAGGCAGACCCTGGCAGCGATGCGCGACGTCTCAACCGCGACGTCGCAGGCGGAATTGCCAGCACCGATCACCAGCACGTTGCGGCCGCGCCAGTCGTCGGTCGCACGCTTGAAGTCGTGTGAATGCAGGTAGCGGCCGCTGAACTGGCCTTCGTACTCGGGATGCCGGGGATCCCAGTGATGGCCGTTCGCGACCATCAGCACGTCGAATGTCTCGTTGCGCGGCCTGCCCTCCGCATCGGTATAGCGCACGTCCCAGGCGCCGGCCGGGGTGGGCTCTGCGTGCTCGACGGTGTGCCGGAAGCGTATCCGCGCCATCAGCCCGAAATGCCGGGCGTAGGATTCAAAATAGGCCTGCACCAGACGATGATCGGGATAGTCGGGCCAGGTGTCAGGCATCGGGAAGTCTTCATATCCCGACATCCTTCTCGAGCTGATGATGTGCGTATTCTCGTAGACGCTGGAATGCCCGGTGCGGGCGTCGAACACCCAGTTCCCGCCGACCTTGTCGTTCTTCTCGAAGACGACGTGCTCCAGCCCGAACAGCGCGCAATTGCGCGCCGCGGCAAGCCCGCTCGGCCCCGCACCAATGATGCAGACCCGCTGTCCGCCCGCCAACCGTGCCCTATCCCTTCATAGGCCTTCCCCGGAGGGGAAAGGGAATTTCTAGGGCAGACGCGCAATGAGGGCTATTTTTTCTTCAGGTACTGCATCAGGTCGAAATTGACGGTGACGCCGTAGTCGACCGGCTTGCCTGCCGGCGCCGCGTAGTGGCCGGAGGCGGAAAGGCCGGGAACGCCCAGCGGTACGGTCGCGCCAGCGCCGCGATCCATCAGCTTGAAAGACAGACCATCCACCTTCGGAACCGGGATGTCCTTGCCCTTGAGCAGGTCGAAGGCAAGCTTGCGCGTGGGCTGGTTGGCGAGAATGCCGGTCACCGTGGTGCCGACGACCAGGCCGGTCAGCGACACCATGGCGATGCGCTCGCCGGTGCCGGCCCGCTTCCAGTCCTGGCGCAGCAGCCCAAGCTGCTCGGTCGCCTTGTCATGCGCCTGCTCGACCAGCTTCTGCACGGCCGGCAGCTTGTAGATCGCCTTGGCGAGGTCGGAGAATTCCGCCGGCCGCGGCGTCGCCGGACCGGCGCCCGGCTTGAAGGCCGGCTTTGCCGGCGCCGGCATGGGCGCGGTGAACGGGTTGGGCGGCGGCGCGGCGATCAGCGCGCTCCAGTGCGGCAACAGAAGCTGGAAATCCGGCTGAAGCCATTGCTGGATGAGCTGCCGGGCCCGCATCCTGGCCTCGATCTCCAGCATCATGCGCTCGACCTCGGGATCGAGCTTGAGCTGCAACTCGGGAAACAATGGCCGGCGCGGCTGAAAGCCGAAGGTCGGTTCGCTCATGGATCGGGCCCCGCTCCTGGTTCGGGGTGATCAACACCGTGGCGGGTAATCCCTTCCCCGCTACCTGATTCTAGCGTCGGCCCAGGTGCTGGCGCAGGAAGGCGAACAGGCTCTGGCGGGCGATGGCGTTCTCCCGCACCGAGAAGAAGTGGCTGGCGCCCGATACGATCAGCAGTTCCGCCTCCTTGCCGGCCGCGCGCAGCGTCTCCGTCATGCGCAGGCTCTGCTCAAGCGGGACGTTCTCGTCGGCATCGCCGTGCATCAGCAGCACCGGGGCCTCGATCTCGTCCACATGATGGACCGGCGAGCGTGCTCGCAGACCGGCCGCATTGTCGAGGTCGTCGAGGTAAGGCTGCATGTGGGGGTTGGCGAGATACCACTGCTCCAGGTCGGTCGGCGGGAACAGCGCCGCCACGCAGCGGATCGCCGGCCGTCGCGCGGCCGCCAGCAGCGCTACCTGGCCACCCATCGAGGCGCCGATCAGGCCGATCCGCCCGGGATCGACGGAGGGCAACCGGCGGAGCCAGTCGATGGCGGCGACGACGTCATCGGGCTGGCGCAGGCCCTGATCGCTGTCGCCTTCCGAGCCCAGCCAGCCGCGCAAGGCCAGCACCAGCACCTTGTAACCGGAGGCGGCCGCCAGCTCGGCCAGATGCCGCTCCGTCCAGGCGTTGCGGCCGAAGCCGTGCAGCAGCACCAGCGCCGGATAGGGCGGCTTGCCGGCCTCGGGCCTGAACAGATAGCCGCCCAAAGGGACGCCATCAGCACCTTCCAGACGTACCCGCTCCGCGCCGGCGATCTCCGGCAAATCGGTCCAGCGGTGCACGATGTCGAAGCGCAGCCCGTCGGGCGTGCGCACCGCACAGGAATAGTAGCCCGGCGCGAAGTAAGCCTGTTCCTTGGGAGGATTCAGAATGTCCGCGCCAAGCTCCACAAGCCGCTCGTACACCTGGTCGACCTGCGCGCGGCTATCGGCTGCAAGCGCGATCGTAATGCCGCCTGGCTGCGGCCGCGCGTCCGCCATCTGGCGCAGCATCAGGTGATCGTAGCGCCGCATGAAAAGCGTGCGCTGCTCATCGCTGCCGACGCGGCGGAAGCCCAGCAGCGGCAGCCACTGCCGGTGAAAGGCGACCGATGCCGCGAGATCCGCCACCCCCACCGCCACGCCGGCATACCCCGACGGCCCCCGCAGCGCAGCCGCCGGCAGCTCGGTCATGGCCGCCGTCCTTTCCTTCCCCCGGAGGGGGAAGGTGGCGCGCCAGCGCCGGAAGGGGGATGCCTCAACAAGCACGGCGTCAAAGACGAAACGCCGAGCGGGTTGGGACATCCCCCTTCCGCCCTTCGGGCACCTTCCCCCTCCGGGGGAAGGTTGTTCTTCGGCCGCACTCCCTGCCTCTACGCGGCGCGGGCTTCGCGCAGCTTGACGTTCATGTCCTCCACGCGGTGTGCCAGCTCGCGCATCATCTCGATCGCCACCTGCGGAAACTGGTCGATCAACTGAAACAGCATCTCCTTGGGGATCTTCAGCGCCGTCAGCCGCTCATGCGCCCTGATGGTGGCATTGCGCGGCATGTCGCACAGGATGGCGGTTTCGCCGACGAAGCCGTTGCGCTGCAGCTCCGCCACCTTGATGGGCCCCGCCGGCGACTCGATGATCACGTCGGCCGAGCCGCCCAGGATGACGTACATGGCATCCCCGACGTCTCCCTGGTGGAACACTTCCTGGCCCGGCTCGAAGGTCAGCCGCTCGCTGGTGAACGCCAGAAGCTTCAGTTTCGCCGGCTCGATCTTGGAGAAGATCGGCACGGTCTTCAGCAGCTCGACTTCCTCGTGGATGCTCATGAGATTCTCCTCGCGAGCTCAGCCCGCCGCCAGCAGGTCGGCAAAAGTCTTGTCCGCGGACAACTCCTCCGGTGCGCCCCTGGCTGCCACCCTGCCGCCCTGAAGCACGATCACCTGGTCAAACCGGTCGGCAAGATTAGCGCGGCTCAGCGCCCAGATCACGCCGCGCCCCTTGCAGGCTTCCAGGATGGTATCCAGCAGCCGCTGCTGCGCCGCGTTGTCGAACAGCGCCGTGGCCTCGTTCAGCACCAGCAGGTCCGGCCGTTTCACCAGCGCCCGCGCCAGACCCACCTTCTGACGCTGGGCGGCGGACAGGCGCTTGCCGGCCACGCCGACATTGTAGTCCAGCCCGACCTCGATCACCGCCGTGCGCAGGCCGAGCCCCTCCAGCACTTCGGCAATCAGCGCACTGATGCGCTGCGGCCCCTGCGCCTGCCCATAAACGATGCGGCCAAACAGAATGTTGTCCTGCAGCGTCGCGGCACTGTTGTAGCTGTGCCGGTCGTAGAACTCGATGGCGTCCGCATCCTCGGCCGGCAGGTTCTCGGCGAAGGCCCGCCGGGCCGCGAGCAACCGCTCTTCCATCGCGGTGTCGATCAATCCCAGGCGATGGCGCGCCTCGATGTAGCGGAACGGCAGGGCCGCCAGCCGGGCACGTGCCGCCGCATCGAGATCGGCGAGACTCCGGCCGGCAAGCCGCGTGAGAATGGTGCGGAAGTCCGGCAGATCCTCGGCCGCGATGAAGCTGAACTGCTCGAAGAACGGATGGCCAGCCGGCAGGTCGGCGAACAGCTCGACCATGGTCTCCGCGATGCTGGCGCCCATCTGCAGCAGGTCGTCAGTGAGCCCGACGCGCTCCAGCGCCGCGCGGATATGCGGATTGGCGGCGATATTGTCAGGATCGAACGTCTTGTCGATCGGCACGCCGAACAGCAGATTCTCGGCGACCGACATGTTGCGATTGTAGCGCGCCCGGTCGAACGGTTCGACCAGCGCCGACAGCGCCGGATCGGCGAGCCTTGCGTGCAGCTCGTCGCGCGCCAGCAGGATCGATCGGGCGACGGCCGGCCGCGCTTTGGCATCGATCGTGCCGCGCAGCCCGAACTGGTAGATGTCCTCGTCTATCTCGACGACGCGCAACACCTCGATGATGCGCTGGTCAATGTCTTCTGCTCCCGACGCACCGGCCGCCTCGTAGTCGATCCAGTCGGCGCCGGCATCCAGTTCAGGATTGCCGGCGCGCCGCGCTTCGGCGAAGAAACGCCCCCATTCGCGTTGCGCCGCCCCCTCGTACACGGCCGGTTTCAGGGGCCGCCGCTTCAGGCCATAGAGAATGTTGTCGCGCACGCTGACGGGGAACAGATAGACGTCCTGCCCGACATAGGAGATACGCGCGCCGCTGACCGCCTCCGGCAGGTTCGCGAGATCGGCATCCCCGATCCGCACTGTCCCGCCAGAGGGCCGTACCAGCCGCGCGATCACCTGCGTCACGACTTCCTTGCCGCCGCCCGGCGGGCCCACCAGCGCCACCCGCCGGCCCAGCGGCGCGGCGAGGCTCACCCCGTCGATCGGTTTTGCGCCACCGTCTTCGGCGACGGTGACGTTCGAGAGCACAACCTCGCCGGAGAGTGGCGCGAGCGGCCCGTCGGGCACGACTTGCAGCTCGCGGGCCAACATGCCATCGGGCTCGAACTGCTCGGCGACCTGCTCGTATTTCTGCTGCACGTCCTGGCGCTGCTGGTCCCAGTCGATCAGCTCCTTCACCGGACCGGGCAGGTCCTTGTAGGCCAGCAGGACGCCCACCACGCTGCCGATCTGCATGTCGCCGAACAGCACCAGATAGCCGCCGATCAGATAGATCATGAAGGGCGTGGTCTGGGCCAACAGGTTGTTGAGGAACTTGGCAGTGAACTTGCGCTGGAAGAGCTCGAAGCGGATTTTGAAGATTGTTCCCAGGCGCTGCACGATATCGGCGCGCTCGTAGTTGGTGGTGGCATTGGTGTGCAGCTCGTGGATACCATCGACCGACTCGGCGATGCGGCCGGCGAGCTGGCGTGCCGTGATCTGTCGCTGGCGGGAGAGAACGAGGATGCGCCGGCGCAGGCGCGGTATGATGAACGCCTGCACGGCCAGCACGGCAATCACCACCATGCCCAGCCAGACGCTCTGCAGCATGATGAAGAGTAGCGCCGTCAGCGCCTGGCCGCCGAGAAAGGCCGGCTGCACGTAGGCATCGCCGATGAAGCCGCCCAGCGGCTCCACCTCGTCCTTGATCATGCCGCTGAGCTCGGCCGCCTTGACCTTGCGAAAATGCGCGCTGGGGAACAGCAGGATGCGGTCATAGAGCTCGTAGCGCAGGCGCCGCAGCATGCGCTCGCCCATGCGGCCCTTCTGGGTGTTGATCGTCTTCTTGAAGAGCCCGTTCACAGTGACCATCACCAGGAACAGGCAGCTCATGCCAACCAGGTACGGCCATTGCGTCAGCGGGATGCCCTCGAACAGCGTAACCGAGCCGGACTCCGACACGAACGCGGGGACCGGTACGCTAAGACGCAGAAACGGCACTTCGGCCTGATTTTGGAACGCCTTGCCTTCGATGCCGTCGTTGACGATCGCCTTGGGCAGGTTCAGGGAGGCGAAATAAAAGACCTGCGCCACCACCACCAGCAGCAGGATGATGAGCTGCTCGTGGCGGCTGTGCCGCCAGATGTATTTGAACAGGTTCTTTTCCATACGCCGCCAGATTACCCGCAGGCAGCGCACCACTCCAGTGGCGCACGTCCGGCCTAGGCGCCCAGATCCCCCGCGACGGCGCGGCGCAGCGCTGGCGTCACGGCCGGCTGCTCACAGCCGAACCAGGCGGCGAAGCCGGGGCGACCCTGGTGCAGCAACATGTCGAGCCCGTCCACGGTCCGATTGCCGCGCGCCGCCGCGCGGCGCAGCAGATCCGTCCGCAGCGGCACGTAGACGGCGTCATTCACCACGGCAGTGCGCGGCAGGGCGTCCAGCGCCAGCTCCAGCGGCGGCTGGCCATCCATGCCCAGAGACGTGGTGTTGACCAGCAGACCTGCGCCGGCCAGTGCCGCGGCGCGACGGCTCCAGTCATCAATGACCACCGTGCGGCCGTCGCCCGGCACGAAGCGTGTTGCCAGATCAATCGCGGTCTGGCGGGTCCGGTTCACGAGCCGGGTTTCGGGAACGCCGGCATCGACAAGGGCGCTCACGACCGCGCGGGCAGCACCACCCGCGCCCAGTACGACGGCAGGTGCCGCCGCCGGCTGCCAATGGGGTGCGCCAGTCCGCAGGGCCTCGATGAAGCCGAACGCGTCGGTGTTGTCGCCCAGCAGGCTGCCGTCGGGCTGTTTGACCACCGTGTTCACCGCACCGATGCGGCGGGCCGCGGGCGTCAGGCGATCGAGCAGCGCCAACGCATCGATCTTGTGCGGCAGGGTGAGGTTACAGCCCCGCGCATGCGCCGTAGCACGAATGAAGTCGAATGTTGCCCGCAGCGCCGGGCCACCCGGCGCGACGGCGAGCCGGCCATAGTGCCCCTCGATGCTGTGCTCCTTGAGCCAGAACCCGTGCAGCAGCGGCGAACGCGAGTGCTTCACCGGCCATCCCACAATGAAGGCGAAGGAACGGCCTGCCGCCTCGGCCAGCAAGGCTGCGGTATCCGGGCGGTCCACCATCAGCTCCGCAACACGCCGGCCTCGCGCAGCCAGCCCAGCAGGGGCAGCAGCGGCAAGCCGAGAATGGTGAAGTAGTCGCCCTCGATCCGGTCAAAGAGCTGGGCGCCCAGTCCCTCCAGGCGGTAACCGCCGACGGAACTGGTGAGCCAGTCATGGCAGGCCTCGACGTAGCGCACGAGAAACTCGTCGGAGAATGTGCGCATCCAGAGCCGCGCACTGGCGACATGGCGCCATTCGATGACGCCATTGCGGGCCACGCTGACGGCCGAGTGGAGCTCGTGGACGCGTCCGCGCAGCTCGCGCAATTGCCGGTGCGCGGTCTCGATATCGGCCGGCTTGTCGAACAGCCGCCCCTCGCACATCAGCGTCTGGTCGCCGCCGATCACCACGGCGTCAGGCCGCTGGGCCGATACGGCGAGTGCCTTGCGATCAGCCAGCGCTGCGGCCAGCGTCGCGCCATCGGCACCGGCCAGCTCGCGCTTCACCGCCGCTTCATCGACACCGGGCGCCACGGCTTCGAAGCAGATGCCGGCACTGCCGACCAGCAGACGCCGGCTGACGCTGACCGACGCCAGCACGACCGCCGGCGCTGCCTGCTGCAAAAGACCCGGTTCCACCATGCCGCGCTTCTAGCGGCCGAAGCAGGCGCAAGCAACCTGGGAGACTTCTTACGCAGGCTCCAGCCGATACAGGCCGCCGTCGTTGCGGGTCAGCAGGTAGATGAACCCGTCAGGACCCTGGCGCACGTCGCGGATATCAGGCAGGGCGTCGGGAAGCAGGCGCTCTTCGCTCTTGTAGCGTTCGCTGTCCAGCTCGATGCGGAACAGGGCCTCGGCCGTGAGCGCGCCGCAGAAGATGGAGCCGCGCCACGCCGGGAAGGCGTTGCCATCGTAAATCATCAGTCCGGACGGCGAGATCGACGGCGTCCAGACCCGTACCGGATCCTCCATGCCGGGCCGCGACTTGTGCTCGCTGATCGTGGCGCCGGAATAGTCGATGCCGTGCGTCGCCAGTGGCCAACCGTAATTGGCGCCCGGCTTCAGCAGATTGAGCTCGTCACCACCGCGCGGGCCATGCTCGACAGACCACATGCGTCCGCTCATGGGGTGCAGCGCCAGACCCTGCGGGTTGCGATGGCCATAGGTGAAAATCTCCGGCCGCGCGCCGGCACGGCCGACGAAGGGATTGTCGCGCGGCACGCTGCCGTCGTCGCGCAGCCTCAGGACCTTGCCGGCAAGATCATCGAGCTTCTGCGCGCGCTCCTTCTGGTACCGCTCGCCGGCGGTCACGTACATCTGCCCGGCCTTGTCGAAGGCGATGCGCGAGCCGAAGTGGTTGCCGCCGCTGCTGGCCGGTGCGGCGTCGAAGATCGGCGTCACTTCCGTCAGTCCGCCTTCGCCGAAGCGGCCGCGCGCCACGCGTGTGAGCGCGCCGCCCTGCACGGGCGCGGCGTAGGACAGATAGAGCGTGCTGTTGCGTGCGAAGTCCGGATGCAGGCAGATGTCGAGCAACCCGCCCTGGCCGCGCGCGCGAACCTCGGGCACGCCAGACAAGGGCCGCGACTCCAGACGGCCATTGGCGAACAGACGCAGGCGTCCCTCGCGTTCGGTGATCAGCATCCGGCCATCGGGCAGGAACGCCAGACCCCAGGGCTGCTCCAGGCCCTGCGCCAGTGTCACGAGACGGCAGGACGCCTTCTGGCTGCGAAAAACCTTGCCCTGGGCACGCAGGACCGCCGGCGCTGCCAGCAACGCCACGCTCGCGATGGCACCCGTCGTTACCGCCCTGCGTCGCATCATCTCGCCTCCGGTCTGTTTCAGTGCTTCATCCCGCCATGGCCGCCGGACGGACCCGCCATCTTCTCGACCGCGACTTCCACGGTAACGTCGCCGGCCTTCTCGAAGGTAAGCGTTAACGGAAATTTGTCGCCGGCCTTCAGCGGCGCCTTCAGCTCCATCAGCATGATGTGATAGCCGCCGGGCTTCAGTTCGACTTTGGATTTGGCCGCGAGGTCGATCGCCTCCACCTCGCGCATGCGCATCACGTTGCCGTCCATGGTGACGCTGTGCACTTCCGTGCGGGCAGCGGCAGGCGAGCTGGCCTTCAGCAGCCGGTCGGCCGCGTCGCCGGTGTTTTCGATCACCAGGAATGCGCCGCCGGCACGCGCCATGCGCGGCGTCTCGCGCGCCCAGGGATGGCCGATCTTGAGGCTGCCATGGGTATAGTCGCGCGCTTGCACCAATGGGGCGGCGAGCAGAATGGCCAGCACAAGAGCGGCCAGGCGAAAACCGAAAGACATGAAAGGCACCTGTCCTCTGAAACAAAAGCGACGGCTGCGGTAGCGCCACGGGCCACCGGCATACTAGGCTGCCGCCGCGCGTCAATGGGGAGCGTCGAAGCGCGCTCGACGAAGGAACCGAGGAGAACAGCGCCATGGTCAAAGCCGTCCGTATCCACGAGACCGGCGGTCCGGAGAAGATGGTTTACGAGGACGTCGAAGTGGGCGATCCCGGACCGGGCGAGGTGCGGGTCCGGCACACGGCCATCGGACTCAATTTCATCGATATCTACACCCGCACCGGCCTTTATCCGGTACCGACTCCCAACGCGATCGGTCGCGAAGCGGCGGGCGTGGTGGTGGCCGTTGGCAAGAAGGTGAAGGGACTGAAGAAGGGCGATCGCGTCGCCTATGCCGGCAGCGCCCCCGGCGCCTATTGCGAGGAGCGCAACCTGCCGGCCGACATTCTGGTGCCGGTGCCCAAGGGCGTCTCAGACCAGGAAGCGGCGGCAATGATGCTCAAGGGCATGACGACCGAGTACCTGATCCGGCGCACGTACAAGTGCCGCGAGGGCGAGATCGTGTTGTTCCACGCTGCCGCCGGGGGTGTGGGGCTGATGTTCGGGCAATGGGCGAAGGCGCTTGGCGTCAAGGCGATCGGCACCGTTTCCTCGCCCGAAAAGGCGGCGCTGGCGCGCAAGAACGGTTACGCCTGGGTGATCGACTATACCCGGGAGGATGTTGCCGCCCGTGTAAAGGAGATCACCAACGGCAAGGGCGTGCCGGTGGTCTATGACGGCGTCGGCAAGGACACATGGGAAATCTCGCTCAATTGCCTGGCGCCACGCGGGCTGATGGTGTCCTTCGGCAACGCTTCCGGTCCAGTGCCGCCGGTGGCGCCGGCCGTGCTGGGGGCCAAGGGCTCGCTGTACCTCACCCGGCCATCCCTGATGGCCTATACGGCGACGCGCAAGGAGCTGGAGGACAGCGCCAAGGCGCTGTTCAAGATGGTCAAGAGCGGCAAGGTCAAGATCCACATCGACCAGACCTATCCGCTGCAGGAAGCCGCCCAGGCCCATAGCGATCTGGAGAGCCGCAAGACCACCGGCCAGACTGTGCTGCTGCCCTGAAACCGCGCATGCCTGTCACAATCTCTCGCGTCCATGCGTCTGCTGCGTATCTATTTCAACGCGGAGACGGCTGATGGCTCGGGTATTGATTGCAGGCGCCGGTTTTGCCGGCATGTGGGCGGCCCTGGGCGCCGCGCGGGCACGGCGGGATCTGGGTGCCGCGGCGGCGGACATACACATCGATGTGGTGGCCCCTACGCCCAGGCTGTGTCTGAAGCCGCGGCTTTATGAACGGCATGCCGCGGCTTTCGAGACCGATATCGCACCACTGCTGGCGGCGGCAAACGTTGGCTATGTCGCCGGTACGGTCGAAGCCATCGATGCGCCCGCCGGGCGGGTCACGGTGCGTATGCCCGACAGTGCCACACGCCAGGAAGCGTATGACAGCCTGGTGCTGGCGATGGGCAGCCACACCGTGCCGCCGCCCGCCGCATGGCGCGCGCATATCAGGATGCTGGACAGCACCGCCGATGCGCTGGACCTGCACCGCCATGTAACAGCTCTGCCGCAGCGGCAACCGTCACCGGATCGATACGCGGCGGCGGTGATCGGTGCCGGCTTCACCGGCCTTGAGATCGCGACCGAACTGGCCGGCTGGCTGGGCGACCTCGCCCGCGAGTCCGGGGAAGCCGCCCGTGTCGTGCTGCTGGACCGTGCTGCAAGTGCCGGCGCCACGCTCGGGGAGGGTCCCCGGGAGGCCATCGCCGAAGCGCTGGCGCTGACCGGCGTGTCCTTCCGGGCGGCCGCATCGATCCGCCGGGTCGGTCCGGAGGGAATCCTGCTCGAGTGCGGCGAAACCATCGCGGCCGCGACCATCGTGTGGGCGGCCGGCATGCGCGCCCATCCGCTGGGGGCCACGATCGGACACACGGATACCGAGGGACGGCTCAGCGTCGATGTGATGCTGCGCGTGAACGGCCAGCCTCGTATCTTCGCGGCCGGAGATATGGCCAAAGCCGCCGCAGCGCCGGGACATGCCACGCTGATGTCCTGCCAGCATGCCATGCCGACCGGCCGCACTGCCGGCCACAACGCATTGCGCGTGCTGGCCGGCGCCGAGCCGATCACCTACGCCCAGCCCATGTACGTCACCTGCCTCGACCTGGGCCCGGCGGGTGGTCTCGTGACCCATGGCTGGGAGCGATCGGTGCTATGGACAGGGGCCGAGGCCAAGGCGGTCAAGCGCATCATCAACGGCCGCATCATCGCCCCGCCGCCAGCCGACGCCGACCGCGCCCTGCAAGCGGCCGATCCGACTCCCCTGCCCGCCGTCGGACCCGAGGCGCTCGCCGACCGCTGGCGCGCGCTGCTGGCAACTGTCTAGCGACGCACCCCGGCCTGATGCAAAGCGACAAGGTCGGCCATGCTGGCCACCTCGGCGTCGGGCTGGACCGTGCTCGCCGCAGCGGGCGTGGCCCCCCAGCCGCCCAGCCCTTTGCGGCGGTTCACCCACATCGTGGCCAGCCCCATGGCGCGGGCTGGCGCCACATCGTGGAACAGGCTTTGGGCGGTGTGCAGGATCTTCTCCTTCGCGATGCCCATCGCCGCCAGCTCGCGTACCAAATGCTCGAAGTTGCGGTGATCCGGCTTGTAGGAACCGACATCCTGCGCCGTGATCACCCGATCGAACATGACCTGCAGCTTTTCATTGCTGTGCGCAAAAGAAGCGCGATCGACATTGGAGAGAATCACCAGCTTGTAGTGCTGCTTCAGGTACTGAAGCGCCGCGGCGCTGTCGGCAAAGGCCGGCCAGCGGCCAACCGAAGCGCCGAAGCTGCGCGCTTCCTCGTCGCTGGCCGGCAAATTCCATTGCTGTGCCAGGGCGCGAAAGACATCGGCCAGTATGTCCGGGTAGAGCTTTCCGGGCGTGGCCGTTTCGCAGCGCGTCTCCTCGGTCCCAAAGGCTTCGAGGATTTCCTCGTCGGCCAGATTGCAGGCGTGCTTCGTCACCCATGGCCGCAGCTCTGCGAGGATGCCGCGCTCCCAGTCGATGAGCGTGCCGTAGCAGTCAAACGTCAGCGCGGCGAAATCTGTGAGTTTCATGGCGGCCTTCCTTGTTGAGCCATGGCGTTCTGGCTACTCTGAACTTCCTTACGCAGGAAGTCAGGAATGCGGGAGATCAGCCGTCTCACCTCCAAGGGCCAGATTACAATTCCCAAGGCAGTACGCACGGCCTTGTCGCTCAACGAAGGCGATCTTGTAGCGTTCACCGTTGAGGACGGTCACGCTGTCATGCGCCGGATCGCAATGACCATAGAGGTCAGCGACCGCGACGCCGCCAACGCCCAGCTCGACGAATGGAGCGGTACCGCCGACTCGGATGCCTATCGTGATCTGTGACCGTTTCGACGTCGTGGCGGTTCCCTATCCGCTGGGTTCTGCTTCGCCCGTCGGGCGGCGGCCGGCGCTGGCTCTCACCACCCGGCCACTCAACCTTGCGCAGGGCCACACCGTTTTTGCAATGATCACGTCGGCGGAAACCGCGGGCTGGGCCACGGACATCGCGATTGGTGACATCGAGACAGCCGGCCTTCCGGCACCATCGGTGGTGCGGCTCAAAATCTTCACGCTGGACAATGGCATCCCGCTGGGACGCCTGGGAACGCTGGCGAAGAAGGACGCCAAGGCAGTACGCCGTGCCCTGCGCGAGGCGCTGGGCGAGGACGAATAGGCGTCATGCTGATCGTGGGACTGACCGGCTCGATCGGCATGGGCAAGTCGACGGCGACGAGGCTGCTGCGCCGCATGGGCGTGCCGGTTTATGACGCCGATGCCGCCGTGCACGCCGTGCAGGCGCCCGGCGGCGAAGCGCTGCCGGCGATCGAGGCGGCCTTCCCCGGCAGCGTAAAGAACGGCGTGCTCGACCGTGCAGCACTGGGGGCCCGGGTCTTCGCCGATCCCGCGGCCTTGCGGCGGCTGGAAGGCATCGTTCACCCGCTGGTGCAAGCGCGGCAGCGCCGCTTCATCAAGCGCCACGCGGCGCGGCGCACGCCGATCGTCGTGCTCGATATCCCCCTGCTGTTCGAAGGCAATGGCCAGTACCGCGTCGATGCGACCCTGGTGGTCAGCGCGCCATACTTCCTGCAGAAGCGCCGCGTGCTAGCACGGCCCGGCATGACGGAAGCGAAGTTCAACGACATCGTCACCCGGCAAGTACCCGACTCCGTCAAACGGCGGCTGGCGGATTTTGTGATTCCCACAAACGCCGGCATTGCGCCGACGCGCGATGCCCTTGAGTCTGCACTCCGAGCGATGGCGCACCGGCCGGGCACCGTCTGGCCGCCCAGGCCGTGGCGCGAACGCTGGACGGCGGCGCTGGCCCGGCAGCGCCGGCGATAGGGGGGCCGATGCGGGAGATCGTATTCGATACGGAAACCACCGGGCTCGACCCGCGCGCCGGCCACCGGCTGGTGGAGATCGGCTGCGTCGAGATGGTCAATGGCCTGCCCACCGGCAACACGTTCCACACCTGGCTTAACCCCCAGCGCGACATGCCGGACGAGGCCTTTCAGATCCACGGCCTCTCCGCTGAATTTCTGGAAGACAAACCGCTCTTTGCCGACATCGCCGAGCGCTTCATGGCCTTCGTCGGCGATGCCCGGCTGGTGATCCACAACGCGCAGTTCGACATGGGCTTCATCAACGCCGAGCTGGACCGGCTGGGCCTGCCGGCGCTGAAGAACGAGGTGATCGACACGATCACCCTGGCGCGGCGCAGGTTTCCGGGCCAGCGCGTGAGCCTCGATGCCCTGTGCGAGCGGATGGGCGTCGACAACGCACACCGCACGAAGCATGGCGCGCTGCTGGATGCGGAGCTGCTGGCCGACGTCTACATCGAGCTGACCGGTGGCCGGCAGCGCGGCTTCGACCTGATCAGCGCCACCGCCGAGGTGCAGGTCACATTCGTCTCGACGACCATCGAGGTGCGCCCGCCGCGACCGCACACACCCAGCGACGCCGAGCTCGCCGCCCACATCGCCTTCCTCAGCAAGCTGAAGAGCCCTATCTGGCTGCGCGCCGCGGCATAACATGGCGCGCATCGCCCAGGATATACAAGGCGGTAGCGCAAATGCGCTGCCCTGCTCCCATTTGCCACCGCTGTTCCGATTCGCTGTGCCCGGTGGTTGTCTGCGGCCGTTGGGTCGTCGTGAGATCGGTCGGTGTCCGTAGACTACGGACGGTAAGTGCCCGGCACCTCTTGGTGTGTACCCCAAGGCAGGATCTTGGCATCAGACGCGTGACGCTGTGCGCGTTTCCACCGACGCGGTGAATACACGCCCGAACTCATCGAAACGGAGTGCGAAAAATGGTCGGTGGAAGACCTTGGTGAAGGCGGACGCCGCCTTTCAGTTTGCCCGTACGTCGGCCCGGCCCCAAGTTGCTTGAAGGTTGTGCTTTGGACGCGGTGCCCGTGTGACATCTATCCAACGAGCACCAGTGCCTATCCATTCGAACCAGAGCGAGGAGCACAGTCGTAATGCGCAAAGTTTCCCTGGCAGATTTTTGTTGCCAAGGTCGCGACAAGATCATTGATCAGGGCTTTTCAGAAGCCGATTTGATCATTTCGCGAGAAGTGAATCGCGAGCTGATATTCTCACCGCTGGGCAATCAACCGCGTTTCCCGAAGCTCGCGCTAGTCGGCATAACTCCTGGCGCTCAATCGAAAAAGTTCATCAGCATGATGCGACATACTGATGTTGAGACTGCTGCAAGGAGATCGGCTTTTGCAGGAGCCCAGGATACAATCAAGCGCCTTGTAATCGCGCACGGCTTTCTCGATGCGCTTAAAATTAAAACTCCATTAGATCTGAACGAGAGTGACGATATATTCACAACTTCATTGGTTAAATGCTGTCTTAAAGTAAATGGAAAGTACAACTATGCAGCTCCAGACATCTCAGCTTCGAAAGCAGCGTCATATTGCTTGAGTCATCGATTCGTTGGCGACATAGAATCATATAGTACTATTCGGCATGTCGTAATTTTCGGCGAACCTGGTTGGGAAGCGGTCAACTGCGTCTGTTATCAGGGGATGCCGATAAGGGGATCGACAGTGGCATAGACTAAACAGATCTGATCGTGATCAGTCGCGGAACCGCGAAAATTGGTTAATTTCTCCAACATACCTTGGGCCAGGGAGGAGAGATTGGTGCGCTTTCCTTCGAGCGTCTCGATTACCTTCTGGCCTTCCACAAGCAGGGTGCCGGTCCCCGAGAAGGCCGAGCCAAACTTGCTTTGGACAAGGTACCAAGTATCGCCCTCCGGTTCTTCATCGCTACTTGCTACGCCGGCACGCTCTAGAACCGCAATGTCGATACCGCCGTCACCCGAGCCATCGCAATATGTCACGTCGAGCGATTCTTCATCAATATCCAGCCATTGGCTGACAATCTTGTGGGTGAACCGTTGGGCGAGCTGAACGGTTGTTGGATTTCCGGAAGTAACCGGCTCCAGCCAGCTTGCCCTGAAGTCATCGAAACTCACATTCATCCGCTCCCCCATACAGTTGTTTGGGCAGATGACCGCCCATGCCCTTGTCTTTGATTACACGCACGCGATGACCACTACATCTGCGGTCACATCAGCCTTATACCTGTTAAAACTGTACCGCAAATTTCTTCTGCCAGCTAGATGAGTCAAGCGCTCGTATCGTCCGCGTTCAACTAGTAGGGCCTGAATGTAGGTCCGGAAGTGGCGGCCGCCCGACGGATTGACGCCAAGGGTCTACATGCCGCTCGGTCCGGCACTTGCGCGGACCCGTTCCTTTCGCTGTCGCTCCGGGCCAGACGTCACCGCGCCCCGCGCAACGTGCGCGCGTTGGTTAGGCCGTTCCCACCTG
Source organism: Rhodospirillaceae bacterium SYSU D60007 (assembly GCA_003574685.1). Classification (GTDB taxonomy): domain Bacteria; phylum Pseudomonadota; class Alphaproteobacteria; order Reyranellales; family Reyranellaceae; genus Vineibacter. Next base: position 163,958 of record QOCQ01000006.1, on the reverse strand, counting down.
CGGGCCGGACTGTTCGAGTTGCTGGCGGTACAGCGCGGCGAAATCCACCGGCGCTATTTGCAGCGGCGGGAACCCTGCTTCGCGTGTCGCGTTGGCTACAACAGCGCGCGCGAACGGAAACAGGAGCCGCGGGCATTCAATGAGCAGCATCGGACCGACAGCTTCCTGCGGGATCTGGCCCAGGGTGAAGACGCCGCCATAGACCAGCTCCAGCACGAACACGACCTCGCCCTTGTCGGTCTTGGCATCCGCCTCGATGACCAGCGCCACCTCGTACGTGCTCCCTTCAAGCTGGCGTGTCTTGACGAGCACGTTGAGACCGAGCTGGGGCTGCCCCTGTTCCATCAGGCTGTGGGGCGAGCGCGGATTCTCGAACGACAGATCCTTGATGTACTGCGCGTGCACCGTAAGCGGCGCTTGCTGCTGGGCGTCGGCGGGCTGGGTGTCGCTCATGCAAAGTCCTGTCAGCGAGGGGCGTGGCGGTCGGGTAGCACGCGTACCGCAACGACACAAGCGAGGCACCCATGGCCGGCGAGCGGTCGCAACGGCACCCGTATCTCATCGCCGCATCCACTCTGACAAATCTGCTGATGGGCGCGCTGCTGACCGCCTGTGCCGGACGCCTGCCCGGCACCGCCATCCCCGAGAGCCTGGCCGAGCGCCATTTCGGCGCCGTCAATGCCGGAACGCCCATCGCCGCGATCGTGCGCGAGCGGAACATCCGGCCGCTGAATCCCGCATCGCGCATCCCGCTGCTGGAGCAGGCCGTGCGCGAGTTGCGCAAGACGGATGAGGGTCACCGCTATGCCGGCATCACCTACAGCCTGACCCGCGGCAATGCGCTGCAATCCGGTTGGGTGGTCCAGACGCCGGCGCTCTGGGGCCGCCACGCCGGCGACCTGCCAGCGGGTCATTCCGATGGACTACCTGATCGAATCTATCGCCTGGTGAGCACCGCGCGGCGCAGCGTGGACATTGCGGTGCTTCAACCCCCGCCCGACGGCCGCTTCCTTGAGGCATTGCGTGATGCCCTGACATTCCTCGCGCGCAACGGCCGGCCGGTTCATGTACGGGTCATTGTGGGTCACTACCCGCTGACAGGTGTCGATCCGAAAGTCGTGCTCGCCGGGCTGGCGCGCGATCTGGTGCACGCGCCGCGATCGGCCGTCACGCTGCAGGTGGCGGCGGTACGGTCCTGCGCCGGCCACGCGGACTGCGAGAGCTACTCCTGGAGCCACGCCAAGATTGTCACCATTGACCGGCAACAGGCGCTGGTCGGCGGCCATAACATGTGGAGCCGCGACTATCTGATCGACCACCCCGTGCATGACCTGTCGATGGACGTGCGCGGGCCGGCTGCCGGCGATGCGGCGGCGTTCATGGATGCGCTGTGGCGCTTCGCCTGCCGGGCCAATGGCACGCGCCGCGACGTCGCCGTGGCGAGCCTGCGGGCGGGCGGCACCGCGCCTGATGCCGCCTGCCTGCCGCTTCCCGCACCGCCACGGCCCGCCCCTGCCGGCGGCGTCTCCGTGCTTTCGGTGGGCCGTCTGGCATCGGGCATCACGCCTGATTTCGCCAATCAGAGCGATATGGCGCGCGATCTGCTGCTGGGCGCGGCGCGGCGCAGCATCCGCATCGTTCAGCAGGATCTCGCCTTCACGCTGGGCCGCGTCGATCCGCTCTGGCCCGAGAGCACGCTGGAACGGCTGGCCGATTTCCTGCTCAGGGACCGTGGCGATCTGCATATCGTGCTGTCCAATTTCGGGGCGGTCGGCAACAGCAAGTCCAGCTACAGCAACGGTGTCAGTCCCGAGGCCGTCGCGGCCAAAATCCGCCAGGTGGCGCGTCAGCGCACGCCAATGCCGGATGCGGCACTCGATGCACTGCTGTGTCGCCGCCTGCATCTTGCCACGCTGCGCTTCGGACCCGATGATGCCTGGCCCGATCGCAAGCCCTTCGGCAGCCACGTCAAGTTCTGGATGGTCGACGACCGGCTGTTCTACATCGGCTCGGACAATCTCTATCCGGTCGATCTGCAGGAGTTCGGCTACATCGTGGATAACCGCGGCGCCGCCGCCGAATTGCTGCGCGTCTGGTGGAAACCTCTCTGGAACTGGTCGCGGCATGCGGCCATCTCCGGCACGGAGACGGCCCGTTGCGTGTTCGACCCAGGCGCCACTCCCGTCGCTACGGCACCGGCGCGTCAGTTCGGGCCAGCGCCGCGAGACCAACAAATGCGGGATCAGGGCGCATGATCACATGCACGGGAATGCCCGCCAGCCAGTCGCGGAAACGGCCCTTGGCCTCGAACGCCGTGCGAAATCCTGAACGCGCCAGATACCCGGCGAAGCGCGGCACGATTCCACCGGCGATGTAGACCCCGCCGGCGGCGCCGAAGGTCAGCGCCATGTCGCCGGAAAACGATCCCAGCAGTGCGCAGAACATGTCCAGGGCCTCGCGGCTGACGGGACAACGGCCTGTCAGGCCCGCTTCGGCGATATCGGCCGGGCTGCGCGACGGCACGCGGCATCCGTCGATGTCGGCAATTGCATCGTACAGACAGACAAGCCCGTCGCCCGACAGGGCCCGCTCGGCCGAGACGTGCTCGAAGCGGCGGCGCAACCAGGAGAGCACCGCGTCCTGCCGTGCATCCGTGCTGGCCAGCGTCACGTGACCACCCTCGCTCGCCACGACCTCAGGCGGCTGGCGCCGCAGGAGGCAGGCAACCCCTAGCCCCGTGCCGGGACCGAGCACCACTTCCGGCGCGTCGCCATCTCGTGCGCCACCACCGACGCCGGACAGGTCAGCGCCGGCCAGGTGAGGCAGCGACAGGGCAATGGCCGCGAAATCATTGACGACATGGACCGTACGAAGACCGAACGCGGCTTTCAGTTCGGCCGCATCGACCACCCAGTCGCTGTTGGTGAAGTCGCAGCGGCCGTTCTCGACGGGTCCGGCGACGCCAACAGCCGCCCCGACAATCTCGCCCAACGCCTGATGCCGGTTCAGAAACGCCGCGATCGCATCGCCCGCCTGCGCATAGTCGGCGACTTTCAGCTTCTCGATGGCACCAGTCGCACCGTTCTTCAGCAGCGCAAAACGGGCGTTGGTGCCGCCGATGTCGGCCAGCAGATATCGCATCGCCGCTTCAGCCCTCCTGTTGTGTGGCGCGGCCGGAACCTTTGCGCACGGCTGGCCGTTGGCAAGCATATAGCGTGCGACATTCCGGAAAGCTCCCTATCCCATGACGCCGCACTCCCAGAGCCATGATGACAAGCCGGCCGTCCTTACTCCCGACGAAGCGCGCTCGGCAGTCAAGACCGGTGTGATGCGCTATGTGCTGACGCTGTCGATGGCAGGCGCGGTCATCTGCCTGTTCCTGGCGTGGCTGTACTTCGCCTGACAGGGACGGATCGCCACCAGCAAGCACGTTGATTCGCCTTGCTTTTCCGGAACGCCTGCAGGAGACGCCGAAACCGCCGGCCAGATGCCGACCCGCCAACAGGGGTATTGATAAATCTGGCTCTCTTGCCAATATGTTCGACGACAAATTCGACACGGCGGAAAACCGTGCCTAGGAGGCTACGCAATGGCTCAATGGGATAACAACGCGAACGCCTACGGCCAGCCACGGCAGGCGTACGGCGCGACCACCGTCGATCGGGCGACTTTCGACGCCGGTCTGCGCACGCACATGCTGCGGGTCTACAACTACATGGCGTCCGGCCTCGCCCTGTCGGGCATCGTCGCGATCCTGGTGCATCAGGTGCCGGCGCTGAACGCGCTGTTCTTCAGCGTCACGCAGACGGCTCGCGGCCCCGCGATGGGCCTCACCCTGCTGGGCTGGGTTGCCGTCCTGGCGCCGATCGGCCTGATCCTGTGGGCGTCCTTCCGGTCGCATGCCATGAGCGTGCGAACGGTGCAGGCTGTCTATTGGGGTATCGTGGCGCTCAACGGCGTTGGCTTCACCATCCTGCTCTATCGCTACACCGGCGTCAGCCTTGCCCGGACGTTCTTTATCACCGCGGCCGCCTTCGGTGCGCTGAGCCTCTACGGCTACACGACGAAGCGCGACCTGTCGGGCATGGGCACGTTCCTGTTCATGGGCCTGATCGGCATTCTGATCGCCGGCGTCGTGAACATCTTCGTGCAGTCCTCGATGCTGCATTTCATCATCGCCTCGGCGGGCGTGCTGATCTTCGCCGGGCTGACAGCGTATGATACGCAGCGGATCAAGGAGCAGTATTCGGAGAGCTACGGCACGGACGTGCAGGAGAAGATCGCCATCTTCGGCGCGCTGAGCCTGTACCTGGACTTCGTCAACATGTTCCAGTTCCTGCTGGCGCTGATCGGCGATCGCGAATAGCGCCGACAAGCCGTAAGGCTCAAAGGACGCCCGGACCGCAAGGTCCGGGTGTTTCGTTTTGGTGGGCCAGGCTCGTGGTGTAAGACGCTGTCATGCGATCCGCACTTCGCCGCCTGTTCAACTCTGACGCTGCACCCGGCATCGTGCTGATCGCCGCTGCCGCGGTCGCGATCGTGCTGGCCAACACGCCGCTGGCGCCGGCCGTCGCCGGCTTCCTCGGCACGAAACTGACGCTGAGCTTCGGCGAGCTGGGCCTCAGCAAGCCGCTGGTGCTGTGGATCAATGACGGGCTGATGGCCGTCTTCTTCCTGCTGGTGGGTCTGGAGATCAAGCGCGAGGCACTCGAAGGCGCGCTGTCGCAGCCCTCGCAGATCGTTATGCCAATCGTCGCGGCAGCCGGCGGCATGTTCGTGCCGGCCGCGATCTATGCCGCCCTGAACCTGGGCGATGCGACGGCACTGCGGGGCTGGGCCATCCCCGCCGCGACCGACATCGCTTTTTCGATCGGTGTGCTTGCGGTCCTTGGCCGGCGGGTGCCGCTGGCACTGAAGCTGTTTCTCACCACGCTCGCGATCGTTGACGATCTGGGGGCGATCGTGGTCATCGCCGCGTTCTACACCGCCGAACTCTCGGGCATGGCGCTGATGCTGGCCGCCATCTGCGTGGCGGGAATGGTGGCGCTGAACGTGCTCGGCGTGCGCAGCGCCGGCCCCTATCTGTTGATCGGCACCGCGCTCTGGGTGTGCGTACTGAAGTCGGGCGTCCATGCCACCCTTGCCGGTGTGGTAACGGCGCTGTGCCTGCCCCTGCGGGGCGGCACCGAGCCGCACGAGGAGCGTGCTTTCATCCGCCTTGAGCACGCGCTGCAGCCCTGGACGTCGTTCTTCATCATGCCGGCCTTCGCTTTCGCCAATGCCGGCGTGTCGTTCGCCGGCCTGACGCTTGCTCATCTGGCGCAGCCGGTCACACTGGGCATCGCGGCCGGGCTGTTCGTCGGCAAGCAGATCGGCGTGTTCGGTGGTGCTGCCCTGCTCATCCTGCTGCGACTTGCCGCCATGCCGGCCGGCGGCACCTGGCCAAAGCTCTATGGCGTGTCGCTCTGCGCCGGCATCGGCTTCACAATGAGCCTGTTCATCGGCACGCTTGCCTGGGAGGATCCGGCCTATGCCGCGCCGTTGCGCATCGGGGTGCTGACCGGATCGCTGCTATCGGCCGTGCTGGGTTATGCCGTGCTGCGGACCGCCCGGGCGGCGCCCGAACCGCTGGACAGGCCCGCGCGGCAAGAGGCGGGCCTTGCCCCTGATGCGGCGCGCCCCTAGAAGCAGCCTGCCATGAGTCGCCCCAATCCTGTCTATTGCGCCGTCGATACCATCGACCTGGCCGAGGCCGCCCGCCTGATCCGCCAGGTTGCGGGCGGCGTGCGGCCGGCCGTGGGCGGCATCAAGCTGGGGCTTGAGTTTTTCCTCGCCCATGGGGCACCCGGCGTCCGTTATGCCTTTCCCGACCCGATCCGGTTGACCGGGCTGGGGTTCTTTCTTGATCTCAAGCTGCACGACATCCCCAACACGGTGGCGGGCGGCATCCGGGCCGTCATCGGGCTGGCGCCGAGCTACATCACCCTGCATACGGCAGGCGGCAAGGCGATGATGCGGGCCGCGGTCGAGGAAACCGGCGCCCAGGCCCTGAAGCTGGGGCTGCCACGACCGAAGCTGCTGGGCGTCACCGTGCTGACATCGCTCGACGACAGCGACCTCGAAGCGACCGGCATTACCGGCGCGGCTCCAGCCCAGGTGCGGCGCCTGGCGCTGCTGGCCCGCGAGAGCGGGCTTGACGGCGTCATCTGCTCGCCGCACGAAATTGCACCGCTGCGCGAAGCCTGCGGTCCGGATTTCGTGCTGATGGTGCCGGGCATCCGGCCGGCCGGTAGCGCCAGCGGCGATCAGAAGCGCATCATGACACCGCGCCAGGCGGTCGAACTGGGCGCCTCGCACCTGGTGGTCGGAAGGCCGATCACGCAAGCGGCAGACCCGTGTGCCGCCGCCGAAGCCATCGCCCGCGAGGTGGGCGTCAACAATGTCTGATTCGAACAGAAGCGCTGTCATCCCGAGCGAAGCGAGGGATCTTGTGTCTGGCAGCGCGGAAAGATTCCTCGCTGCGCTCGGAATGACAGGCGCTGCGGGCGCGTGCAGGCGGGAGTGCTGAGGTGGCAATCGTCGCCAAGATCTGCGGGCTGCGGTCGGAGGAGGCGGTGCGGGCAGCCGTCGAAGGCGGCGCACGTTATGTCGGCTTCGTCTGCTATCCGCCCTCGCCGCGCCACATCACCTTTCACGAGGTCGAGAGGCTGGCCGGGCTGGTGCCGGCTCACGTGCTGCGCGTCGGCCTGTTCGTCGATCCCGATGACAACCTGCTTGGCGAATGGCTGGAGGGCGGGTCGCTCGACATGCTGCAATTGCACGGCAGCGAGTCCGCCAAGCGAGTCGCGCAGATCCGGGAAAGCGCAGATCTCCCGGTGATGAAAGCCATCCGTGTAGCCACGCGCGAGGACGTGGTCCAGGCGATCGATGTCTATGGCCCGATTGTCGACCGGCTGATGTTCGATGCAGCCCCTGCTGCAGGAGACGTCCAGGCCTTGCCGGGCGGCAATGGCGTGCCCTTTGACTGGCGGATTCTTGAGAACGTCAATGTGCCTCGGCCGTGGATACTGTCGGGCGGACTCACACCGGAGAACGTGGCTGCCGCGGTGCGCGCCACCGGTGCCAGGGCGGTCGATGTCTCGTCGGGCGTCGAAAGCGCGCGCGGCGTCAAGTCGGTGGAGCGGATCAGGGCATTCCTGGCGGAAATGGCGAAGCTGTAGGAATCGGGAGAGAAAACACATGAAAACCGAGAAGCGCCTGAAGGAGCTGGGAATCGATTTGCCGCCAGCCAGCAGCCCGGTGGCCAACTACGTCAATGCCGTGCGCAGCGGCAATCTGATGTTCCTTTCCGGCAAGGGCCCGGGTTACGGCGCCAGCCAGGTGCGCGGCAAGGTCGGCGCCGACATGACATGGGAGCAGGCAAAGACCCATGCCCGCTCGACGGGACTCAACCTGATTGCCGTGATGAAGGCGGAGCTGGGCGACCTCGATCGCGTCAGGCGCATCGTCAAGGTGCTGGGCATGGTGAATTGCACGCCGGAGTTCGGCGATCAGCCGAAGGTGATTAACGGTTGTTCGGACCTGTTCGTCGAGGTGTTCGGCGATCGCGGCCGGCACGCCCGCTCGGCGGTCGGCATGTCGTCGCTGCCCAACGGCATCCCGGTCGAGATCGAGTGCATCATCGAGGTTGCAGGCGGTGCGGCTCCGGCGCGCGCGGCACGCCCTGCCGCCAGAAAGAAGGCGGCAAAGAAGAAGGCAGCAAGGAAATCATGAAGGTCGTGAACACCTACCGCGGCGGCCCGGACGAGCGCGGTCATTTCGGCATCTTCGGCGGCCGCTATGTCGCCGAGACGCTGATGCCGCTGATCCTGGAGCTGGAGCGCGCCTATGATACGGCCCGCAAGGATCAATCCTTCCGCGACGAGCTCGACCGCCTGCTGGCGCACTACGCCGGAAGGCCAAGCCCGCTCTATCACGCCGAACGCCTGACGCAGCATCTCGGCGGCGCGAAGATCTACTTCAAGCGCGACGAGCTCAACCACACGGGCTCGCACAAGATCAACAACGTGCTGGGCCAGGTCCTGCTGGCCAAACGCATGGGCAAGACCCGGGTGATCGCCGAAACAGGCGCCGGCCAGCATGGTGTGGCCACCGCGACCGCGTGCGCCCTGTTCAACCTGCCCTGCGTCGTCTTCATGGGCGCGGTCGATGTGGCGCGCCAGGCGCCCAACGTGTTCCGCATGAAGCTGCTGGGCGCCGAGGTGCGGCCTGTCACCTCGGGCTCGGCGACCCTGAAAGACGCGATGAACGAGGCCCTGCGCGACTGGGTCGCCACCGTGGAGACCACGTTCTACTGCATCGGTACGGTGGCCGGTCCCCACCCGTATCCCGCGATGGTGCGCGATTTCCAGTCCGTTATCGGCAATGAGACGCGGGCGCAGATGATGGAGGCCGAAGGACGCTTGCCCGACACGCTGGTGGCTTGCATCGGCGGCGGCAGCAACGCCATGGGCCTGTTCCATCCCTTCCTGGACCATCCCGGCGTGCGCATCGTCGGCGTGGAGGCGGCCGGCAAGGGCATCGACACGGGCGAACACGCTGCCTCGCTGACCGGTGGCAGGCCGGGCGTGTTGCACGGCAATCGCACCTACCTGCTGCAGGATGCCGACGGGCAGATCACCGAGGCGCATTCGATCTCGGCCGGGCTCGATTATCCCGGCATCGGTCCCGAGCACGCGTGGCTGAAGGAAGCCGGCCGCGTCGAATATGTGGCCGCGACCGACGACGAGGCGCTCGAGGCCTTCCAGCTCCTGTGCAAGCTCGAGGGCATCATCCCGGCGCTGGAGCCGGCGCATGCGCTGGCGCATGTGATGAAGCTCGCGCCGACGTTGCCGACTGACAATCTGCTGGTGATGAATCTCTGCGGCCGTGGCGACAAGGACGTCTTCGCCGTCGCCGAACGGCTGGGAGTGAAGCTGTGAGCCGCATTGCTGCGCGTTTTGCCAGGCTGGCTGCCGAGAAGCGCGCTGGTCTCGTCGCCTATGTGAGCGCGGGCGATCCCGATCCCGATCTGTCCTTTGAGATCCTCAAGGGCTTGCCGGCGGCCGGCGCCGATCTGATCGAGTTCGGCATGCCCTTTACGGATCCGATGGCCGATGGCCCGTCCGTCCAGGCCGCCGGACAGCGGGCGCTGAAGGCCGGCATCACCATGGACAGGACCTTCGACATGGTGCGGCGTTTCAGGGCGGAGACGGACCAGGAAACACCCGTGCTGCTGATGGGCTACTACAACATGATCTATCAGCGCGGCGTGGAGCGCTTCTGCCGAGATGCCGCCACCGCCGGTGTCGATGGCTTGATCATCGTCGACCTGCCGCCCGAGGAAGCGGACGAACTGAAACCGCACGCCAGCAAGGCCGGCCTCGACACGGTGCTGCTGACCGCACCGACGACCGACAACAAGCGGCTGCCTGCAATCCTCAAGTATGCCTCCGGCTTCATCTACTTCGTCTCGATTCTCGGCATCACCGGCACCCGTTCGGCGACCGAGGACGCAGTGGCAAACCACGTGGCGCGACTGCGGACGCAGACCAGACTTCCGATCGCGGTCGGCTTCGGCATCAAGACGCCGGAGCAGGCCGCAGCCGTTTCCCGCCATGCCGATGCCGCCGTCGTCGGCTCCGCCATCGTCGATCGCGTGAAGGTTGGACTGGATAAGGACGGCAGGCCGAAAGCCGATCTGGTGCCAGGTGTTCTCTCGTTCATCCGCACCCTCGCTGACGGCGTACGCAGCGTCCGCAAGTAGGGCAGGAAAGACCATCACCATGGAGCATCCGGCGCGGGGCGATGTTGACGCCTATCAGCGTTACTTCGCGGGCATGGATGCGTCGATGGACCAGAAGGCGGCGTTCCTGTCGGCGCATCTGGTCACCGATCCTGGCGCGCGCATTCTCGATCTGGGCTGCGGCTCTGGCGCATTGTCGGCGCGTCTCGCAGCGTTGGCGCCCGGCGCGCACGTGACGGGCATCGACATCGACCCGCAGAGCGTGGCGCTGGCGCGCGAGAAATATCCGCTGCCCAACCTCTCGTTCGAGACCGGCGACGCGGCGGCAGTGCATGATGCTGCAGATGCCGTCGTCTCCTGCTCGATGCTGCACCACATCTACACCTATGCGCCGCGGCCCTATGACGAAGAGGCCGCCGAACGGGCGGTGCGCGCCCATATCGCCTCGCTGCGGCCGGGCGGGTTGCTGGTGCTGCGCGACTTCTGCGTCGATGGCGCGGCGGACGAGACCTGCCTGCTTGACCTCGGCGGGGCCGACATCGGCCTGCTGCGCGACTTCGCCCTGCGCGCCCGCCCGCTCGATCCGCTGGGCAGCGGCTTCCCGCTGGAGGATTTGGGCGGGACGGCCGACGGATGGCGCCGCTTCCGCCTGCCGCGGCGCTGGTCGGCCGAATTCCTGCTGCGCAAGGACTATCGCACCGACTGGGAGATCGAGCTGCGCGAGCAATACGCCTTCTGGACACTCGCGCAATTCGCCCGCATCGCCGAGGCGGCCGGCGCGCGCGTGATCCGTGCCGCCCCGGTGCACAACCCCTGGATCGTGCAAAACCGCTTCGCAGGCCAGGCCAGGCGCTTCGACGAACGCCTGCGGCCGCTGCCGTGGCCCGCCACCAACATGGTGCTGGTGGCGCAGCGCCTGGCCCCCGGCCGCGCCATCCGCCTGCGCGAGCAGCGTCTGGATGACGCCCCGCCCGCTTACCTGCGGCAAACGGCCTGGGCCGGCGACGGCGAGCTCTACGACCTGATCCAGCGACCGACAGGCGCCGTGGATTTCCTGCCCTGGACGCTGGTCGATGGGCGGTTGCGGGTGCTGGCCCGCAACGGCTGGCCGCGGCCGGCCATGGTCATGATGCGCCGCGGCGGCGATGTCAGCGCGGAGCTGCGCTCCGGCCATGTCGTGGAGATGATCTCGCTGGCCTCCGACGGCGATGACCCCGCCGCCGACTTCCGCTCGCGCGCCGGCCTTGCCCTGCCGCCGGACACGCGCTTCGAGCCGCTGCTGGAGTTTCTGTCCTCGGCCGGCATGGTCGATGAGACGTCCCGCGGCATCGCCGTGAAGCTCGACGCGCTGCCGGCGGCCTTCCCCGCGCCGCAGCCGCCGGGGCTGGCGTTCGATGCCGGGATGGTGCAGGCCTTCGACGCGCAGGGGCTGCTGCGCGCCGCCGAGATCGGCATGCTGCCGGAAGGCCGCCTCGAGCTGATGATCCGCGCCCTGTCCTTTCGCCTCGGCTTGCCCGCAGGAAACTGGGTCGGCGACTCCTTCACGCCGGCCCTTGCCGAATTGCCGGTGACCGCATGGGAGGACGTCGCGCGCCCCGCCGGTTCGCCCTTCGCGCCCGCCGCGTCGGACGCCGGCTTCCTGCGCCGTGTGCGATCCCTCATCAGCGAGGAGGTCGCAGGCCTGCGCGGGTCAGAGCCGGGCGCCCGGCAGGCCCTGGAGATGGCGATCCCTGCGCGGCATAGCACCTGGACGGTCTCCGTGCTGGCCGCCTGCCGCAATCCCGAAGGCGAGATCCTGGTCGGCATCGAACGCCGGGTCCTGCCGGCCGCACAATTGCGCTTCGGCGATGCCGCCCTGCCCTGCGTGCCGGCCTGGCGCGTGGCGATCCTGCCCGACGCCGCGGACCCGCTGGCGATGGCGGCAGCCGCATCGGCTGGTTGCGCCGCCGATTCGCTGGTCAGGCTGGGTGCGCCCTACTACCCCAGCCTGGGCATCACGCCCGAACGCGTGCAGCCCTTCGTTGTCCCTGCCGGTGCGCTGCCGCCAGACCTGCGCCGCTCGCTGGCCTTCGTGCCGCTGCGGCACATCCTCTCACGCGCGGAGACAGTGCGGGACGGGCACCTTCTGATCGCCGCCTTCCGGCTGGCGGGCATGCTCGGGGCTGCCGCCCAGTAGCCGCTACGCCTCGTCCTCGAACAGCATGTCGCAAACGAAGGGATTGGTCTTGCGCTCCCAGCCGAAGGTCGAGGTCTGACCGTGGCCGGGCACGAAGCCGATATCGTCGCCCAGCGGAAAGAGCTTCTTGCGGATGGAGTGGAAGAGCTGCTCCTGGTTGCCGCGCGGGAAGTCGCTGCGCCCCACCGAGCCGCGGAACAGCACGTCGCCCACGAAGGCCACGCGCGCTTCGGGATGCACGAAGACGACATGGCCGGGCGTATGGCCGGGGCAATGCACGACATCCAGCCTCTGCTCGCCCAGCATCACGCTGTCCCCGTCGTGCAGCCAGCGGTCGGGCCGGAACGGCTCGGGGACCGGGAAGCCATACTTGCGGTTGGACTCGGGCAGGCCCTCGATCAGGAACAGGTCGTCCTCATGCGGACCCTCGATGCCAACGCCATAGTGCGCCGCAAGCGCCCCCGCGCCCGAGGCATGGTCGACATGGCCATGGGTCAGCAGCACCTTCGAGACCTGCATGCCGGTCTCGGCCACGGCCGCCTTCAGCCGCTCGACATCGCCGCCGGGATCAACCAGGGCGCCCTGGCCCGTGGCCTCGCACCAGACGAGCGAGCAGTTCTGCTGGAACGGCGTAACCGGAACGACCGCAATCTTGATCATCGCCGCCTTTCCTAGGGCCTGCTGCGCGGCTTGCAAAGCCCTGACGATGCCGCAGTGCAGACGGCATGCGAGGTTTGCGCTATAGTTGGGTCATGCGTCTGCTGCGTTGGTTTCTTGCTCTTGGTTCTGGTGCGCTTGCGGCGTTGACGGCCCTGCCGTCCGCCGCCCAGCTCTCGACCATCCAGACGCCGACCGGGCCGCTTGTCGCGGGACCCTCCATCATCGTCGATGCCAAAACGGGGGAGGTGCTGCACCAGCGCGAGGCCGGCGCGCCGTTCTACCCGGCGTCCATCACCAAGGTGATGACGCTTTACCTCCTGTTCGAGGACCTCAAGGCCGGCCGCATCGGGCTGCACGACAAGATCGGGTTTTCGGAATATGCCTTCAACCAGTTGCCCTCGAAGCTGGTGCTGCCGCGCGGCTATCAGATCACCGTCGAGCAGGCGATCCTGGCGCTGATCCTGCGCTCGGCCAACGATGTTGCCGTCGCCGTGGGCGAGCGGCTTGCCGGCTCCGAAGCGGCCTTCGCCCAGCGCATGAACACCACGGCACGGCGGCTGGGCATGACCGGCAGCCATTTCCGCAATCCCAGCGGCTGGAAAGATCCGGAGCAGATGACGACGGCGCGCGACATGGCGCTGCTCACCATCGCGCTGATCCGCGATTTCCCGCAGTTCTACCCCTATTTCAGTGCGCCCGAGGTGCTGATCAACGGCACACGCATCCGCCACACGGTGAAGTTCATCGAGATGTATCCCGGGGCCGACGGGCTGAAGACCGGCTTTCTCTGCGCCTCCGGCTTCAACCTCCTGGCTTCGGCCGTGCGCGACGGCCGCCGCCTGGTCGGCGTGGTGGCGGGTTTCCGCCGCGCCGATCTGCGCGACGAATATGCCGTGCGGCTGTTCGACGAGGCGCTTCAGGCGCGCACCGGCGGCTCACGTGTGAAGGTCTGGCAGATCGACAATACCGGCGGGCGACCGGCAACCATCTTGGGCAATGGCGATTGCGTGCCGGCCCGCTATGACTATCCCGGCGACGGCGCCTGGCTGGGGACCTTTGCCGGCATCCCGGCGGCGCGCCAGGCCCACCTGGCCGCGCAAGCAAAGCTGGCCACGGCGGGGCAGAGCTGGCTGGGCCGCGAGTGGATCGTGGACATCGTCAAGGGCAAGCAGCGCAAATACGCGACGGTGGTCGCCGACCTCCAGCCGGGCGAAGCCGGCAAGCTGTGCGCGCTCTACCAGGCAGCGCACCAGTTCTGCCAGGTCGTGAAGCCGCAGCAGATCGTGCGGCCGTTCCACAATCTCTGGCGCTAGGCGGCCCATGTGGAGGCACCGCTTGCCGACTGGCCTTCTGGTGGCCTGCATTGCCGGGCTCTTGCTCGCATCTCCGGCGCTGGCGCAGGAGATCAAGGCGCTGCCCTGGCGCACGCCGCGGACGGAGCAGGCACCGTCGCCACCCGCACCCTCGCCATCCTTGCCGGTGTCGCCGTCGGAACCGGCAGTCCAGCCAACGTCGTGGAAAGCCTTGCTGATGGCTGCGGACAACGCCCAGCCGGTCTTCAGCAACGCCGTTGATGCGCTGCGCCAGCGCCTTGCCGCGTTCGACGTGGCACCTGCCGATATCGGCGTGCTGAAGGCTGACGCGCGGGCACCCGCGTCCGTCGCCGACAAGGCCAATTTCGACATCCAGATCGCGAGGCTCGCCGGTCCTCCCTCCGCCGGCTGCTTCGTCTTCATCACCTCGCACGGCATGCGCAATGGCGGTCTGGTCGTCACGCGCGCCAATGGTGTGCTGCCACCGGCTTATCTCGCACAGGCGCTGGAGGGGGCCTGCGCCAACCGGCCAACCGTGGTGATCACCTCGGGCTGCTTCTCCGGCATCTATGCCGCGGATGCCGCCATGCGCCGCCCCAACCGGATCATCCTCACCGCGGCACGGCAGGACCTGCCCTCGTTCGGCTGCAGCGTCGACGAACGCTACACATTCTACGACCAGTGCCTGCTGAGCTCGCTGGACCGCGGCAAGCCCTGGCGTGCCATCGCCATGCGCATCACCGCCTGCGTCGAACGCCGCGAGCAGCACGAGAGCACGCCACCGTCTTACCCGCAGACCTTCTTCGGCGGCCGGGTCGTCTCGCTGGCTGCGTTCTAAGTACTTGATTCACAGAACTATTCTGTCTTTGCCGGCCGCCCCGAATCGTGCCATACGAAGCGAGCCGGGCACGCTGGGGGCGCGCCACTCCAGTGGCGCGTCATGCGCTGGCGCCGATGGAAGACGCGCCACTGGAGTGGCCTGCCCCCAGCGGACAACCAAACGCGGAAGGCTGCGCCATGAACTGGCTGACCAACTTCGTGCGCCCCAAGCTGCGGGCGCTGGTGGCACGCAAGGAAGCGCCCGAGAACCTCTGGCTCAAATGTCCGAACTGCGAGCAGATGCTGTTCCACCGCGACCTCGAGGCCAACCAGCAGGTCTGCAACCAGTGCAATCACCACCTGCGCATCAAGCCCGCGGCGCGGCTCTCACAACTGTTCGACGACGGCAAGTATGAAACGCATGCGCTGCCGCGCACCGTGCTGGATCCACTGAAGTTCCGCGACCGCAAGCGCTACACGGACCGGCTGAAGGAAGCGCAGGCCGAGAACGGCGCCAACGCCGAGGCGCTGGTCGTGGCCAGCGGCAAGCTGGGCGGCTATCAGGCCGTGGTCAGCGTCTGCGACTTCGCCTTCATGGGCGGTTCGATGGGCATCGCCGTGGGCGAAGGCCTGCTGATGGCCGCAGGGCTGGCGATCGACAACCAGGCGCCGCTGATCGTGTTCTCGGCCTCGGGCGGGGCGCGCATGCAGGAGGCCATCCTTTCGCTGATGCAGATGCCGCGCACCACCATCGCCGTGCAGCGGGTCAAGGAAGCCGGCCTGCCCTACATCGTCGTGCTGACCGACCCGACCACCGGCGGCGTCACCGCATCCTTCGCCATGCTGGGCGACATCCACATCGCCGAGCCCGGCGCCCTGATCGGCTTCTCCGGCCAGCGCGTGATCCAGGACACGATCCGTGAAACGCTGCCGCCGGGCTTCCAGCGCGCGGAATACCAGTTCGACCACGGCATGGTCGACATGATCGTGCACCGCCACAAGATGCGCGATACGCTGATCCGCCTCGTCAACCTGCTCCTCAAGCGGCCGGCTGAAGAGGACCTGCCGGCCGCGGCGTAGGCTTGCGCCACATGCCATCCCCAATGCAGCGAAGGCTGGGGGCGCGCCTCCGGTGTTCGCGAAGCGAACACCGTTCCAGTGGCGCGTCATGGGCTGGCCGCGACGAAAGACGCGCCACCGGAGTGGCGCGCCCCCAGCGCTGCCGATGACCACCGACGCCATCCTTGCACGGCTGATGACGCTGCATCCGCGCGTCATCGATCTGGAGCTGACACGCATCCAGCGGCTGCTCGATGCGCTGGGCAACCCCGAGCGCAGGCTGCCGCCGGTGGTGCATGTCGCCGGCACCAACGGCAAGGGCTCGCTGGTCGCCTATACCCGTGCCATGGCCGAGGCGGCGCGGCTCAGGGTGCACGCCTACATCTCGCCCCATCTGGTGCGGTTCAACGAGCGCATCCGGCTGGCCGGCAGCCTGATCGACGACCTCGAGCTCGAAGCCGTGCTCGAGGAATGCGAGCTCGCCAACGAAGGCGAGCCCATCACCTATTTCGAGATCACCACCGCCGCTGCCTTCCTCGCCTTCGCGCGCCACCCCGCCGATCTGCTGGCGCTGGAAGTCGGGCTGGGCGGCCGCTTCGATGCCACCAACGTGGTGCGGCGGCCCGCCGTCACGGCGGTCACGCCGATCGGCATCGACCACACGCAATTCTTCGGCGATACGCTCAGCAAGATCGCCCATGAAAAATCCGGCATCTTCAAGCCCGGCGTGCCGGCGGTGATCGGCCGCCAGCGCGCCGAACCCGCGGCGGTGTTCGTGCAGGACGCCGCGGCGCTGGACGTGCCGCTGTTCCGTATGGGCCACGAATGGCACGTCACGCCCGCCAACGACGGCTTCCGCTATCAGAGCCCGTCGCTGTCCCTGGATCTGCCGCGCCCGAAGCTGGTGGGCGCGCATCAGCTTGACAACGCGGCCACCGCGATTGCCGTCATCGAACGGCTGCGCGCGCAAGGCCTGCGCATCGGCGACGAGGCGATCCGCAAGGGACTTGAGACCGTGGACTGGCCCGCCAGGCTTCAGCAGCTCACCCGCGGACCGCTGGCTGACGCCTTGCCGCCGGGATGCGAGCTGTGGCTGGACGGCGGGCACAACGAGGATTGCGGCCTGGTGCTGGCGGCGCAGGCTCGAACCTGGGCGCAGGAGCCGGGCGCGCTGCCGCTCTATCTGGTCTTCGGCATGCTCACGACCAAGGATGCGGGCGGCTTCCTGCGGCCGCTGGCACGGCATGCCACCTCGGCACGCGCCGTGCCGGTGGAGGGCCATGCCAGCTACACGCCCGGGGAAGCCTGCAACCGCGCCGACGATGTCGGCCTGCATTGCCTGCCTGCCGCCAGCGTGCCCGACGCGATCGAGGACCTGCTGGCCAACGTCCACCCCCCGTTCCGCGTCCTGATCTGCGGCTCGCTCTACCTCGCCGGCACGGTGCTGGCGAAGAACGGCTAGCGCGCAGCGCCCGCAGCGAGAGTGAAGGACGACATGAGCGGGCGGAATGCCCGCGCTCCCGGCGTTTTCGCCACCCTCGCCACAAGCCTCTGCCCCGGTGATGGACGGGTTTGGGCCGCATTCAGCCACAATCATCGGGCCTGATGCTGCATCGGACTGGTTGAGGGAGCAGGCAATGGGCGTGCGCGGACTGTTCGCTACGGCTGCCGTGGGGGCCTGCCTGCTTTTGCCGTCGGCGGCCAACGCCGATCCTTGGAAGGATGAAAGCGGTCACGGCCGGCGGCCGTCCCCGCCATCGTACTACCCGCTTTACGGACCGCCGCCGGTCTATGTCGCCCCGCCGGACATCAGGGTGACCGTCCCGCTGCCGCCGCCACCCTATCCGGCCATTGCCTATCCCCGCCGCTCCTACGACGCGATGCCGCCCGGCCATCTGCCGCCGCCGGGCGAATGCCGCCGCTGGCGCCGGGGTGTGCCTGCCGGCCATCAGCCGCCGCCCCATCCCTGCTAGTCACGCGGATCGTTCTACTTCCGGCGGATCGTGTCTGACGGGCGTTCGCCGAACAGCGCGCGATAGCCCTGCGCGAAGCGGCCCATGTGTTCGAAGCCCCAGCGCGAGGCGATGTCGGTGAGGTGCTCGCCGGTGCCGGACAGCAGCTCGCGGTACACGCGCTCGTAGCGTGCCTTGCGGACATAGGCTAGCGGCGCCAGCCCGGTGGCCCGCCGGAAATGCGAATAGAGCGTGCGTCCCGGCACGCCGGCCGCCGACGCAAGCTGCCCGGCCGTGATCGGTTCCTGCAGGTGGGCGTGGATGTAGTCCATCGCGCGCCGCACGCTCTTCGGCGAGACCGTGGCATGCCGCATCAGCCGCTCGGAGTAGTTGTGCGGCTGGCCGCAGACCAGGCCGGTCAGCAGCATTTGCTCGAACTGCGCCACGGCCAGGGGATTAGCCAGCAGCGCATCGCTCTGGTCGAGCTCGTCGACGGCGAGCATCACCCACCTGCGCAGGCTGCGGCCGAAGCCGCCGGCAAGATCGAGTGCCGGCTGAAAGCAAACGGTTTGCGTCACGGCTTCGCCCAGCATGGCGCTCATGTGCCGGATCAGCGCATCGCCAGCGAAGTACATCATCAGGCGCTGCGAATCGGCGGCCGAGCGGATCGTCTGGTCCCACACCGGCGAGCTGACAACACCCTGGCTGCCGGTGCAGCTGACTTCCGTGCGTTCCATCACCGACACCGACCGGCCGGCCAGCGGTAACTGGATACGATAGTCGGTGCGCGCCGGCGTCGTCCTGGCCACTGCTTCGGTGCCGTAGCTGACGTAGCACATATGGATGCTGGGCAGATCGATGGCATTGATGTGCATGCCATTGCCCGTGCCGTCCCGGCTTTGCGGCAGGACCAGGTCGAAACCCTTGGCCGCCAGCAAGTCGGCAACGCGCGATGGCTCACTGCAGTGCAGCTCCGGGTGGCGGTGCAGCGGGCTGCGATCGGCAGGCGCGTGCATGGCGGGCTCCGGCCTGGGAATCGGCAAGCAACGGACAAAGTATGCCAAAAACGGACGGGCGCTGCCACAGAAGCGTGAGCGCTTCTTCAAAAATTGCCATCGGCGGATAGCGCTTGCCGGCAGCGGATAGATGGGCCGAGCCACGTACGTTTATTGTTCGGACGTCCCGTGGCGCTGATCAGCTAAGCAATCGCACCTTTCAAGTTGTAATCGCGATCCTGTAACCAGTGTGCCACCCGAATGCGGGTAGGTGTCCAATGGCGACAAAGCTAATTCCCGTCCTTGATAATGTTTCACAAGTAGGACCAATGAAACTGCCGCTCGGTTTCGCTTGGGGTGTGACCTTTATTCTTCCGACGGGTGTTCCTAAAGGCGGACATATTCTACAGGAAGTCCATATAGTATTGGGTGGCACAAGTCAGGTGATGTATCATTACATGGAAGCCTGGTCTGTCAACTACGCAGATGCTGTCAGCGGCGATCTCTGGTCACTTGGACAGGTGCTTCCTTCCAGCAACGCGGACCCACGCTTCCACAGACCCTGCAACGACTTCTTTTTTAAGCTCTTCCCCCGCGCCAGCACAGGCCTGATGATCTACCAGGCGGTAGCCGCATTCTACGATGAACCTCTTACAGGCTTTGCTCGTAACAATACGGCAACCCTCGCAGGAGGCTTGGCAGCACGCACGGTTGACCAACGACGGCCGGCCCCGAAATTTTGGGACGGAACTGGTCTTTTTCGCATGCTGCGATTCGAGTTTGATTTCCGCAGGGCCACGACCCCGGAGCATGCCTCACTCAAGACTGTAACCCTTGCGCATGGAAAACTCGGCATTCGGCCTACTGAGTCACAGTGGACCACTTGGACAGATTCTGTACCGCTCTCCCAGTGAAACGGTCAGTCGCCAGTAGGACGGACCCAGTGCAGGCCATGATCTGAAATCTATGTCAAACCATGCCTTTCAGTTCCGGAGACATCCATGAGCACGATCCACATGGTGACGGCCCACGCTGTCTCGCGGCTGTTGTTCAGCACTGCATCCGACTATGTCCGCAACTATCACAGCATTCAGGTTCCGGAATATCGGGTCGTCTCGGGGCAGATCGAGAAGACCTCGACCATGATCAACACGCCTGTTCGCGAGTACCTCAACAACCGGCACACGAATCGTGCCGGCCTGGCGCCGCACGTGCGGCGCCGCTTGAAGGATCACCTGCTGTCTATTGACCTGAGTTACCTCTTCAAGGGGCATTTCGAAGTCGACACTCAGGGCAACGTTCTGACCATCAGCAAAGGCGGCGCAACCATCCTTTCGGTCAACAAGCTGGCGGTCGGCAGTTGCTTCTATGGCAAGGGCTCGCCCGCGATGCTGGCGCAGGCAATCGAACTGCTTGGTCTTTGGACCGTGTTTCGCGCCGAGATCCTCAACCAGGACAAAAAAGTCTTGAAGGGCACGTTCACGACAGGAAAAGGAGAGGACAAGCGTAAGGTGCCCTTTGAGCATGCGTACGAGATCGATGACCTGCAGACCATGGTCGACAGCTACCTTGGTGTCGACTGTAACGGCTTCACCGGACGTTATCTGAAGGCGAAATTTCCCTCGCTGAATGTCAGTCCCGACACCGAGGAGGAAGCCTATGTGAGCAGGACGGCTGATCTCCGCAAGCCGGTTGCCGACATACCTTACCTGCGCAAGACCGTCGCTGAGATCGCGGTGAATGACACGGCCGTGTTCAACAAGGGCGGCCGATATCATCACGTCGCCATGGTGAGTCAGGTGATGCCCTTTTCCGATAACGAGATGCAGGTCGCACTCGCCGAGTCGAGGACGGCCACCATGGTTCATGGTGGCCCGCAGGTGAACCTGTTCCGGGTGCGACGGCAAAAGCAGGAAGGCAACTTCGACGTTGTCGGCAGGGTCGGCGAAAGCTTCGCGAGGTTCGTCTCACCGGATCGCTTCAAAGCGTGAGTCCACTGAGAGCGCGGGCGCCCAGAAAGCCGAAGCGCGCACCCGCGGGCGGCGGGTGCGCGCTTCGTGTCGGGAAAGACGAAGGCAGGCGGCGCTAGACCACCGAGTTCAGCCACTGCGCCAGTTGCTGCTTGGGTGCGGCGCCGATCTTGGTGGCGGCGACCTGGCCGCCCTTGAAGACCAGAAGCGTGGGAATCGAGCGCACGCCGTACTTGCCCGGCGACATCGGGTTCTCGTCGATGTTGACCTTCACCACCTTGAGCTTGCCGGCCATCTCTTCGGAAATCTGCTCCAGCGACGGGCCGATCATCTTGCAGGGCCCACACCACTCCGCCCAGAAATCGACCAGAACGGGCGTGTCGGACTTCAGCACTTCCTCTTCGAAGGTGCTGTCGGTCGCCTTCTGGGTTGCCATGGACTCTCTCCAAATCCGGGGCGGGAATGCCCCTGTCTCGCCAGCGTGGAATCTAGGAATGGCGGGAAGACGGGTCAAGGCAGCGCCGCCGATAGCCCCGCATCGGGCAGGGACATCAGCCGCGGCCCGTCGGTCCACAACAACAGGCAACGTACTGCGTGCCGCGGATAGATCTGGCGCAGCAAGGCCTGGTAGAGCGCCATCTGGCGGCGGTAGAGCAGCGGCACGCCGGCGGCATCGGCCGGCGGCGGGCGGTTGGTCTTGAAGTCGACGACCAGCACCTCGCGCTCGCTCACGGCCAGCCGGTCGATCTGGCCGCTCACCGTATAGGGCCCCGCCGTCAGCCGCACGGTGCCGACGATCGGCACTTCAGCGCGCGAATCCCGGCCGAACAGGACGGCAGCG
Source organism: Rhodospirillaceae bacterium SYSU D60007 (assembly GCA_003574685.1). GTDB lineage: Bacteria > Pseudomonadota > Alphaproteobacteria > Reyranellales > Reyranellaceae > Vineibacter. Next base: position 142,389 of record QOCQ01000006.1, on the reverse strand, counting down.
TCCGGCATCGCCAGCACAGCCAGCGTCTCGGCCAGCCATTGCGCGCGCGTTGCATCATCAACATCGGCGGCGAGCGACGCCAGTAGGCGCCCGCCGGCCGCGCCGCGCTCTGCTGCCGGCACCTCCGGCAGCACGCGCAGCAGACTATGAATCACATTGCCGCGGCGGAAGCGCGTATCGCGGTCCGGTGCGAAAGGACTCGCCACTGTCGGCTCGAACACCGGCCGGCGTGCAGCATCCGGCGCATCCTCCGCGAAGGGACGCGACGGCGCGAGCGGCACCGGCGGATCGGGTTCCGGCGACGGCGGACGGCGGGCCCAGTCCTCCAGCGGCTCTCGCGCCGGGCGCGGTGGCGACGTTTCGCCGGCCGGCAAGGGCCTGTCGCCGCTCCGGATGCGCCAGCCGTCGCCAGACCATCCGTCACGCTCATCAAGCAAGGTGGCAAAATCGAATGCATGCGGTTGTGGACGCGCCCGCTCCGGCGCGTCGGCCGGCCCGTCGCGGCCAAAGGACTGCATCACCAGATTGTGCCAGCACTCGCGGTCGGGTGCCGTGGCGCCGACCCAGCCGCCGATATAGAGCCGGTCGGCCGCACGCGTCATCGCAACATAGAGCAACCGGTTCTGCTCCAGGGTTTCCCGCCGCTTCACGTCCTCTTGCAGTTTGGCCGCCGCGTCGCTGGCATCATCCGCACGCGGCAGCCACAGCAGTGTCTCGCCATCGTCCGACCAGAGCAGGCGATGGAGCGGCCGCGGTACGCGCGTGGTATCGGGCAGATAAACGACGGGCGCCTGCAGGCCCTTGGCGCCGTGCACCGTCAGGATGCGCACCTCGGCGCGGCGATTCTCATCCAGCTCGCGCTTGATTTCGCTGCCGCCCTGTTCCAGCGCGCGCAGGAAACCCTGCAAGGATGGCGCACCGTGCCTCTGTTCCTCCAGCGCCAGCGACAGGAACTCGTCGATCGGCTCGGCGGCTTCGCGGCCCAGCCGTGCCTGCAGCTTTTCGCGGCCGCGTTCGGCGCCGAGGATGCCGGAGAAGAATTCGAACGCAGGCGTGTAATCGGCGCGGGCAAGCCAGTCGCTGAGCGTCGCGTATGCCGCTGCACAGGGCTCCTCGCCAGCCTCCGCCCGGGTGCGCAACACAGCCCACAACCGGCCCTCGCGCTTCCAGGCAAGGTCGAACAGCGCCTGTTCGTCGAGCCCGATCAGTGGCGATTTCAGCAGGCAGGCGAGGTTCAGATCGTCCTGCGGCAGCAGCACGAAGCGCCCCAGAGCCATGAGATCCTGCACCGCCAGCTCGTCGAGCAGCGTCATGCGATCGACGCCGGCCACCGGCAGCTCTACCTTCTTGAACTCCCGCACCAGCGCTCGGACCAGCGCGTTGCGCCGGCGCACCAGCACCATGATATGGCCGGCATTGATCAGGGCGCCGGTGTTGGCCAGACGCTCGCCGCTGGCAATGAGACCGTGTGCATGCTTCGCGATCGCCCTGGCCAGACGCTCGTCCGGCGGCGTCAGCCGGTTGTCGCTTGAGGCGATGTCGGTCGGATCGCCCTCGCTCTCCCGCGCTTTCACCACCGGCCAGACCTCCACGACGCCCGGTTGGCCGACGCGTATCGGGATGTGCCGCAGCGGATGGTCCGATGGCGCGACGCCGTTGGCCGCCGGCGGTGCGGCGAACACATGATCGACGGCGTCCAGCACTGCGCCGACCGAGCGATACGAGTCAATCAACTCAACTTGCTCGAAGCGCTGGCCGGCCTGGTGCGCGTGGGTCGCAAACAGATCGCGCATTTTCGCCAGTTTGGCCGGATCGGCGCGCTGGAAGCCGAAGATCGACTGCTTGGCATCGCCCACGGCGAACACAGTGCGCGCGCGTTCCAGCGCGCCCTCTCCGGCGAAGAACTCCCCGGTCAGCAGGCGCACCACCTCCCACTGGTCCGGATTGGTGTCCTGCGCCTCGTCAATCAGCACATGGTCGATTCCGCCATCGAGCTTGTAGAGCACCCAGGCCGCAGCCCCGGCGCGGCTCAGCAGGTCGCGCGCGCACAGCACGAGATCCTCGTAGTCGAGCGCGGCGCGGCCACGCTTGGCGGCCTCATAGCGGGCAAGAATGTCGGCGCCAAGCCGCAGCAGCGCTTCCGTAAGCTCGACCAGCCGCAGGCTGCGGCAGGTATTGTCCAGCGCCTGAAGCCGCACGGCCTCGCGCGTCAGCACCTCGACGATGTCGGGCATCGCCTGTCGAGCGCCCGCACCAGCGAGGTTATTCAGGATCTCGCGCTTCCTGGTAAGAAAAGCCGGGAGATAGGCATCGAACGTGTCAGCGCGGCCTGCGGCATCGGACAGCCATGACGCAATACAGACGCTGCGTTTCTGATCCCCCGCCCCTCCCCGCGCCAAAGCCTGAGCCGCACGCATCAGCGTCTCGCGCTCGAAGGCCGCATCGGCACAACCCGCCGCGAGGAGCTCAGCCGCAGTGCCATCTTCGGGCAACGCCAGTTGGCGACGCAGGCGCTTTATGTAGTCGGCAAGTGTCGCATCATCGCGCGCCAGCCGGGCAACGCGGCTGCGTTCCGCCAGCAGCTTGCCCATGATCTCGACATACTCGGCCTCCGATACGCGCGCGGCCACGGCGCCCAGCGCCGCGGCCAATTCTGCCGGCGGATGGTCGCCGACCAGCAGGGCGAGCTGCGCGTCCTGTGCCTGCTGCAGCAGCTCGCCCGCCTGCCCCTCGTCGAGCACGGTGAAATTCGGCGCCACGCCCGCCTCGAGCGGAAAGCGCTGCAGCAGCGCCTGGCAGAACGAATGGATGGTCTGGATGTTGACGCCGCCTGGCGCATCGAGAACGCGCGCGAAGAGCCGCCGCGCCGTGGCCATATCCGCCGCCGTGGGTGCGCGGTCCATCAGCGCGGCCAATGCTGCAGCAAGCTGGGCGTCCTCGGCCAGCGTCCAGCCGCCCAGCAACGCGGACAGGCGGTTGCGCATCTCGGCGGCGGCTGCCTTGGTGAACGTAAGACAAAGGATACGCTGCGGGGCGGCGCCATTCAGAAGCAGCCGCACGATGCGGTCGGTCAGCACCTTGGTCTTGCCGGTGCCCGCATTGGCTTCCACCCATGCCGAGGCCTGCGGATCGCTGGCGCGGCGCTGCCGACGGCTGGCTTCAACACGCGGATCAACGGCCAGAACGGCTACATTCCCCACGGCTCGTCACCCTTGCTGCCCGTCGACCATTCGGTAACCCGTTCGAGGTGCTCGTAGTCGTTGAAGAAGGGGCCGTACTCCGGCCACGGCAAAGGCGCGTAAGGCACGTTCGGATCATCAAAGCGGGCGATCATCTGCGTCAGCAGGTCGAGCATCCTGTCGGCAAGCGCGTCGCTGTCGGCGATCTCCCTGGTTTCCCCGCCCTCGCCACGCCCGTGGATCTGCCAGTAGGAAACCTCGAGCTTCTGCGGCCCGGCAGCCGCCAGCTCGAAACCGCCCCTGCGCGCCATCTCGGCTTCCAGCAAAAGCTGCGGCGCGAAGAGCGCGTTCAGTTCCTTGGGCTGCGGAATGCGGCCGGTCTTGTAGTCGATGATCTCCCAGCTCCCGTCAGCCCGACGATCGATGCGGTCGGCCCGTGCCGTCACGATAAAGGGTCCGCCCCCGGCATTGATCGTGAAGCGGCCGGGCGTCTCGTGCCCCAACGTCCGCACACCCTCCGCCCGCCGCCTGCTCTCCTCGCGCACCAGCCAGGCGGCGAGACGTTCGAAACGCGACCACCAGAACGCGCGCTCCGCGGGCGACTTCAGCAATTCAGCCAGGGCCTGCCTGCCGATCTCCAGGAGCCGGCTGACCGCGTCGGCCGGCAGCGTTTCCGGGTAGCACGAGAGGAAGGTTTCCAGCGTCTTGTGCAGGGCGCTGCCGCGCTCGGCGGCGCCCGGCCTGGCCTCCAGCGGATCAAGCGCCCGCAGCTTCAGGATACGCCGGGCATAGAGGCCATAGGGGTCGCGCCGCCAGAGCTCGATGGCGGATACCGGCAGCTCACGCGGGCGCGCCTCCAGCGGCGGTCTGGGCTCTGGGCATGGCCACGGACCGTAGGCTGACGCCTCATCCAGCAGCTCGGCCCATGCGGCGCGCGTGTCGCCGCGGCACAGATAGGCCGGCCGCGTGCGTGCATCATCGGCGCGATAGCCCAGCAGGGCATCGAGCCGGGCCAGCCACCGGCTTGGCACTGTTGGCGCGCCTTCGAGCCGCCCGGCGCGCGTGACTAGCACCGCGGAGGCGGCGAACGCCTGCGCGAAGTCGTGCGCTGCGAGGCCGATGCGCCGCTCCGGCTGCGGCAACCCGAGGGCAGCGCGCATGGGCCGGTTCAGCCAAGGGCCGGTATCGACCGCGGCCGGCCAGGTCCCCTCGTTCAGCCCACCCAGCACGACAAGATCAGGCCGCTGCAGGCGCGCCTCCAGCGGACCCAGCACCGCCAGCCGCGGATGCGTTCCGTGCCTTGGCCGCACGACCGTACCGGACAGCAGCGCCTCCAGCAGCGCCGGCACCTCCGCCAGCGGCAGCGCCGGCAGCACAGCCAGATCGCGGCGCCAGTCGAGCACGGCCTGCGCCAGCGCCTCGCCGGCATCGCCGCGCCATAGCCGTTGGGCGCCGGCAGTATCGCTGGTGGAAGCCATGGTTTCGGCGACGCGCGCCAGGGTATCCAGTCGGGCGGCCGCCAGCGTCGCGTCGTCCTGTGCCACAAGCGGCGCAGTGTATTCCGACAGACGCGCCAGAAGATCGGCGATGGCGGTCTGGTCATCTTCTGGGAGTTTCGCTTTGCCGAGCAGCACCGCCAGCGACGCCAGCCCCGGGTCCGGCCGGGGTCCGCGCAGCAAACGGCGGTCAAGCAACCGCGTGGCGCGCAGCAGCGCCGCACGCGAGAGACCCAGCCCTGTCATCGGATGCTTGAGCAGCGCCAGCAGATCGACCGGCGCAAAGCCGCCGGCCAGCGCCTGTGACAAGAGACGAAGAAAGACGGCCGCCGGGGTCTGCGCCAGCGGCACGCCGGCGGAGTCGTCAATGGCAATGCCCCAGCGGCGCAGTTCAGCGGCAACGCGCCGTGCCAGACCACGGTCCGGCGTCACCAGCGCGGCCGTGCGGCGTGGCGTTTCCAGCGCCTCGCGCAGCGCCATGGCGGCAACCACCGCCTCGTGGTGCGCGGTCGCGCAGTCTACCCGCGTGACATGCGTCAGCCCCGCGACATCGACGGGCGTTTCATCACGCCAACCCTCGCTGGTTTCCGCCGGCCGCATGATGGCGGACAACAGCCGGCGCGCCGGCGACTCGCGCCCGGTTGCGGCCGGCCATGTCGGTACCGCCAGCCGCTCGGCACCCAGGGCCGTCAGCAGCTCGCGCAGGCCGGCCTGGGGGTGGCTGGTGTCAAGCGCCTGCCAGCTTGCCGCATCCAGCATCTGGTCAAGGCCGGGAAGGACGACGCAGCCGGCCGGCAGCGACGCCACCACGGCCAGCAGCTCGCGCGTGGCCGGCTGCGTGCCGGTCGAGCCGGCCGCCACAACAGGATGGCCCGGCGGTGCCTTGCGCCAGCGCGCCGCCTGCAGGCGCAGCAGACGGTTGCGCCGGTCCACGGCATCGATGACACCGCGCCCGGCGAGAATGGCCGGCCAGTTCTCGCCGATGATGCGCAGGAATTCCAGGGTGTGCCGCCAGTGCTCCGCGAAGCCGTCATCGACGACCGTCTTCAGCCTGTCGAACGGCACGCCCTCGATGTGCAGCTCGTCCACAAGCCGGCCCAGTTCCCGCGCCAGCCCCAGCGCCTGCGCCATCGAGGTCGCGACGGGCGTGCCGGAGGCAGTGCGGAACTTCAGAACAAGTTGCGTCAGCAGGGCGTCGCGTTCGAGCGGGGCGATGGCCGGCGGCACCGAAGCCGCTTCATCGATGTCTTCGCCCACGGCCGCGACAGCGACGGCTTCGTCATCATCCTCGACATCGCCGATCGGGCGCATGCGCGGCAGCAACAGCGGGCGGCCCGACGTGGCGCGCAGGAAGGCTTCGCGCAGGGAACGCACGGCGCGGCGGGTGGGCAGCAGCACCAGCACATCGGCGAAGCCCAGCGCATCGTCGCCCCACACATCGAGCAGACCCTGCGCCAGCGCATTGACAAAGCCCACGTCCGGCGGGATGGCGTAGAGACCGCGCGGCAACGGTGCAGCCATGGCCTACTCCATGGTGCGACGGCTGCCGCCGCCGCGCGCGAAATACGCCTCGGCTTCCTGCAAGGCCGCCGGCGTGCCGACGTGGAAGAATTCGCCGTCGTGCCGCAGGCCGTAGAGCCGCTCGCGCGCCTGCGCCTCGTTCCACAGCACGAGCTGCGAGAAGGGCCCGTCCGGTGCCGTCCGGTACAGGCGCACGTCGCATATCGTGACGCCGGCGAAAACGAACGGCGCCACGCCGTCGCGGCCACGCCAGCGGGCGCGTCCATCCGGCGCCAGATGGTAGTCGCCCATGGCGCCCGGATCGTAGCCATGGGCGGCAACAACAGGATGCAGCAGCAGCAGCGCCTCCATGCGGGCAGGATCCCAGTGCTGCGCCATCCGGGCCAGCATGCGCGTCGGGCCGTCCAGCCACAGCGCATCGCCATTAAGGGTGTAAAACGGCTCGCTGCCGAAATGGGACAGCGCGCGCTTCACGCCGCCACCCGTATCGAGCAATCGCGTCTCGGGCGACAGCACGATGCGCGGCGTGCGCCGCCTGGCAAGCTGGGCTGCGACACGATCGCCAAGATGATGCGTATTGACCACGCACATCTCGACCCCGGCCGCCGCCAGCGCATCCAGCGCGTGATCCAGCAGCGTGCGGCCGGCCACCTCCACCAGCACCTTGGGCGTCGTGTCGGTGATCGGCCGCATACGCTCGCCGCGGCCCGCAGCGAGGATCATCGCCTGCCTGACCTTGCCCTTCATGTCGTGAGAACCCTCCGGAGCGGCGGCACGTGACGATCTACCCAGACTCGCAGCGGCGTCAACGTTTCGTGTGCCAGTGCCTGCTCGAACAGCCGCCAGACGCGCGGCAGATGCTGGAGATAGTCCGGCTTGCCGTCGCGCTTCAGCAGGCGCACGAACAAGCCGATCACGCGGGCATGGCGCTGCGCCGCCAGGATGGCGAACGCGGCCTTGAAATCTTTACGGTCGGCAGCGCCCGCGCCCACACAATAACGGTCCAGCATGGTGGCATGCAGCGTTGGTGCGATATCGCGCCGTGCATCCTCGATCAGCGACACCAGGTCGTAGGCGGGATGGCCGAGCTGCGCATCCTGGAAGTCGAGCAGCCCGCAGGCTCGGATACCCGGCCGCTGCGGCAGCCACATCAGGTTGTCCTGGTGGAAGTCGCGCAGCAGCAGGGTGTGCCGCGCGGCCGGCATCGCTGCCAGGACGGCGTGCCAGGCGCCACGATACGACTCCAGCTCGCCCTCGGTGGCGGGCCGGCCCTCGACCGCCGGCAGCCACCACTCCGGCAACAGCATGGCCGCCTCGATCAGGGCGTCGCCGGCATAGGCGGTCAGCCCCGGCAGCAAGGCGCGCGCACCGAACCCGTGGAGATGGACCAGAACGTCGGTCGCCAATGCATAGAGCGATGTCTCGTCGCCGCCGGGCGGCGGCGGTTTCCGGGCGAGGACGCGCGCGTAGGTGTCATCTCCCAGATCTTCGATCAGCAGGAAGCCGGCCGCTGCGTCCTCGGCAAGGATGGCGGGCGCGCTGAAGCCCAGCGCCCCGAGATGGCGCCCCACGGTCACGAACGGGCGGACATCCTCCTGCGGCGGCGGCGCATCCATCAGGACAGCGCTCTCGGTGCCGCGCGTCAGCCGGTAATAGCGGCGGAAGGAGGCATCGCCGGCCAGCAGCGATTCGCGCGCATCGCCCCAGCCGGCGCGCCGGGCAAAACCACGGCGCTGCGCCCGCCGCTGAGGCTCAGCCATGCGCGGCCTCGCGCGCCAGCGTGGACAGCCGCGCGCTCCAGTCTGGCGTACCCTTCAGCCGTGCCCGGCGCGCATCGCCCGCGACGATCTCCAGCGCGAGGTGCAGCCGCCCGGTTGGCAGCAGCGGGGCCATGCGTTCGGGCCACTCGACAAGGCTGATGCCATCGGCCAGCGCTTCCTCGAACCCGAGTTCCCAGACCTGCTCCGGCGTCTCGATCCGGTAGAGATCGAAGTGCCAGATGCTGCCGCGCGGCGTTTCGTAGACCTCGACCAGCGTGAAGGTCGGGCTGGGCACGATCAGCTCCGCATCGCCCGCCGCGGCACGGATGACGGCGCGCGCCAGCTCCGTCTTGCCGGCGCCGAGATCGCCGTGCAGCGCCACCACATCGGCCACCCGCAGGTGCCGGGCAAGCGCTGCGCCCAGCCGAATCGTGGCATCGAGGTCAGGCAGCTCAAGGACAACATCCATCGCCGCCTTCTATCACCCCCCGACTCACCCCGGGAAGTGCAACGGCTAATGGGCTAGTGCCGCATCTTCCCTTCTGCCCGCGCAGGCGGGGAGAAGGGAAGGAGAAGGGAATAAGGGAGCGAGCGGGTCAGTAGCGGTAGTGGTCGGGTTTGAAGGGGCCGGATTCGGCGACGCCGATATAGGTTGCCTGGTCGGGGCGCAGCTTCGTGAGCTTGACGCCGATCTTCTCGAGATGCAGGGCGGCGACCTTTTCGTCGAGTTGCTTGGGCAGGGTGTAGACCTTGCGCTCGTACTTGCCGGGATTGGTCCACAGCTCGATCTGCGCCAGCGTCTGGTTGGAGAACGACGACGACATCACAAAGCTGGGATGGCCGGTGGCATTGCCGAGATTCACCAGCCGGCCTTCCGACAGCAGGATGATCCGCTTGCCGTCGGGAAACTCGATCTCGTCGACCTGCGGCTTGACGTTCTGCCATTTGAAGTTCCGCAGGCCAGCAACCTGGATCTCGCTGTCGAAATGGCCAATGTTGCAGACGATGGCGCGGTGCTTCATCTGCCGCATGTGCTCGACGGTGATCACGTCGACGTTGCCCGTGGCCGTCACAAAGATGTCGGCGCGCGGTGCCGCATCCTCCATGGTCGTGACTTCGTAGCCTTCCATCGCCGCCTGCAGGGCACAGATCGGATCGATTTCCGACACCAGCACCCGGCAACCGGCGTTGCGCAGCGACGCCGCCGAACCCTTGCCCACGTCACCGAAGCCGGCAACCATCGCCACCTTGCCGGCCATCATCACGTCGGTGCCGCGGCGGATGCCATCGACCAGCGACTCGCGGCAGCCATAGAGATTGTCGAACTTCGACTTGGTGACCGAATCGTTGACGTTGATCGCCGGCCACAGCAGGCGGCCTTCCTTCTCCATCATGTAGAGCCGGTGCACACCGGTGGTGGTCTCCTCGGTCACGCCGCGAATATTGGCGCCGTTGCGGCTGTACCAGCCCGGTTGCGATTTCAGGCGCTTGCCGATCGCGGCGAAAAGGACTTCCTCTTCCTCATTAGTCGGCTTTGCGATGACGGACGCATCCTTCTCGGCCCGCATGCCGAGATGGACCAGCAGGGTGGCGTCGCCGCCATCGTCGAGGATCATGTTGGGCGTGCCGCCATCGCCCCACTCGAAGATGCGATGCGTATATTCCCAGTAATCGGTGAGCGACTCGCCCTTGATGGCGAAGACAGGCGTGCCGCTGGCGGCAATGGCGGCGGCGGCATGGTCCTGCGTCGAGTAGATGTTGCACGACGCCCAGCGCACGTCGGCACCCAGCGCCTTCAGCGTCTCGATCAGCACCGCCGTCTGAATGGTCATGTGCAGGGAGCCCGCCACGCGCGCGCCCTTCAGCGGCTGCTGCTTGCCGAACTCGCTGCGGATTGCCATCAGCCCCGGCATCTCGGTCTCGGCGATGGCGATTTCCTTGCGGCCCCAGTCGGCCAGGCCGATGTCCTTGACCACGTAGTCGGGCTTGTCGCTGGCCATGGGGTATCCTGTCAGCCGTAAAGCGGGGTGCGCTCTATACCAGCGCACCCGGAGGCCGACAACGCAAGCCGTATAAAGGCATGCTTATGGCCGCATATGTGCGGCTATTCCTCGCCGAAGCGGCTTTCGATCAGCTTCGCCAGGGCATCCAGCGCTTCCGGCGCCTCGCGGCCGGTGGCGGAAATCTCGATCCGCGCGCCCTTCGCCGCCGACAGCATCATCAGGCCCATGATCGAAAGGCCGGACACCTCCTGCCCGCCATGCGCCACCTTCACCGCGGCATCGTATTGCGCCACGACACGCACGAACTTCGCAGCCGCCCGCGCATGCAGGCCCCGCTTGTTGGCGATGGTCATGGTGCGCGGCGCGGAGTTCACCATCGGTGCATCCGCTAGCTGGCGTCCTTCGCCAGCAGACGCGAGGCGACGGTGATGTACTTGCGGCCGGCGTCCTGGCAGGCCGCTACCGTTTCCGCCATGGGGCGGTCGATGCGCACGCTGGCCAGCTTGATCAGCATGGGCAGGTTGACGCCGGCGATCACCTCGACGCGGGCGCGGTCCATGATCGAGATCGCGAGATTGGACGGCGTGCCCCCGAACATGTCCGTCAGCACCACCACGCCCTGGCCGCTGTCGCACGCCGCGACCTGTTGCAGGATTTCGGCGCGCTTCCGTTCCATGTCGTCGTCGGCCTCGATGCAGACCGCGGCAGCCTGGCGCTGCGGCCCCACGACATGTTCCAGTGCTGCCAGAAATTCGCGCGCAAGCTTGCCGTGCGTCACCAGCACGATGCCGATCATGCGCCTACCTCTTCCTTCCGGTCCGCCGCCGTACGGCAGGCGCCGCCGGGGTTGTGTCGATGTCACGATGCGTCAGTGCCAGTGGTCTGCCCAGCCGTCGCACGCGCGCCGCCAGTTGTTCGGCCACCACCACCGACCGGTGGCGGCCCCCCGTGCAACCGACGGCCACGGTCAGGTAACTCTTGCCCTCACTTTCGAAGCGCGGCAAGAGGCTGGAAAGCAGGTTGAATATTCCCTCGAAAAAGACCCGGTAATCGGGATCGCGCGCGACATACCGCCGCACTTCCGGATCGCGGCCGGACAAGGGACGCAGTTTCGCATCCCAATACGGATTGCGCAGAAAGCGTGTGTCGAACACAAGATCTGCCTCGCGCGGCAGGCCGCGGCGGTACGAGAACGACATGATGGCGAGCCGCAGCCCTGTGCCCACCCGGTCGAAGTGCCCGAGCAGCACCTGCTTCAGCTCATGCGGCCCCAGCATCGAGGTATCGATCGTCAGGTCGGCATGATCGCGCAGCACCTGCAGCATGCGGCGCTCGTCCACGATGCCATCCAGCACCGGACGATCCATCGCCAGGGGATGGCTGCGGCGCGTCTCGGTAAAGCGGCGCAGCAGCACATCCGTGTCGCAATCGAGAAACAGTAGCCGCGCATCGAGGTCGTCACGGCCACGCAGGGCGCGCACCCGCGCCAGCACGCCCGCCACGTCAAAGCCGCGCGTGCGCACGTCCACGCCAATGGCGACGGGATAGGCATCATCGGCAGGTGCGGCGGAGCTGCGCAGCAGGGCATCGACCATGGGCAGCGGCAGGTTGTCGACCGCGACGAAACCCGCATCCTCCAGCGCGCGCAACGCACTCGCCCGGCCGGCACCCGACAGGCCGGTGATCAGGATGACGGGACGACGGACGGCAGAAGCAGGCGCCCCCCGGGGGCCTGCGCGCACCGGCGACGAACGCAAAGCCACGGGACGGGATCGGACCACGCGCGAATCATGTGGCGCGCGTCGCCGTGAGGGCAAGGCGAATCTTGGCCGAAGTGGACGCATCGAAGGCCGGCAGACAGATCCGCTGCACCCGCACCTCCAGCAGCATCTCAAACTGCGGTTCCGGCAGGCGCTCGACGTCCGCGGCCGCCACCAGATCGACGATGAGCCTGACCGGCGCGGTCGCCACCAGCTTCTCCGTCGGCACGCGCAGGAGACCGATGCCGCGCGCCTCGACAAGGCCGGCCAGTACCGGCGGCGGCCGGGCCGTCAGCCTGCCGGCTTCGACACTGAGCTCCGTACGGTCGTCGGCCACGAGGCGCGCGCCCTCGTCCATCAGACGGATCGCCAGGTCGGATTTGCCCGCGCCCGAGGGTCCGCGCAGCAGCACGCCCTGCCATGCCCCGCCGATTGCCAAGGCAACGCAGGTCGCATGAATATTGAGCGTCGCGCCGGTCGCCATGCCGGTCATCCCCAAGGCTCACCTGCCAACGGGCATTTCGTCAACGGACGTGGAGAACCGGATGTACCCGCCACCAGCGCCTGTTCCTGCCACCCTGTTCACGCACCTGCCCGCGTCGTTCCGCAAGCCGCGGCGCACGGCCTGGGGCGATATCAATGCCGCCGGCGCCGAGCTCGACTGCTTCCTGGAAGGGCCTGCCTTCGACCGCGCCGGCAATCTCTATGTCACGGACATTCCCTTCGGCCGCATCTTCCGGATCTCACCGCAAGGAGAGTGGACACAGGTCGCCGAGTACGATGGCTGGCCCAACGGCCTGAAGATCCACCGCGACGGGCGCATCTTCATCACCGACTACAAGCGCGGCGTCGTGCTGCTCGACCCGGCGAGCGGCAAGGTGACGCCGCTGATCGAAACCGTGAAGTCCGAAGGCTTCAAGGGCGTGAACGACCTGTTCTTCGCCGCTTCGGGGGACCTGTACTTCACCGACCAGGGCCAGACCGGCCTGCACGATCCCACCGGCCGCGTCTATCGCTATGATACCGCCGGCCGGCTCACCTGCCTGGTCGACACCGTGCCCAGCCCCAACGGCCTGGTGATGAACCGCAACGAGATGGCGCTCTATGTCGGCGTCACCCGCGCCAACGCCATCTGGCGCGTGCCGCTGATGCCCGACGGCACGGCCAGCAAGGTTGGCCTGTTCATCCAGATGTCCGGGGGCCATGGCGGTCCCGACGGACTGGCGCTCGACCAGGAGGGCGGACTGCTGGTGTGCCATATCGGCACCGGCGTGTGGCGGTTCGATGCGCTAGGCCGGCCTACGCATCAGGTCGATGGCCAGCACGAGCTGTTCTGCACCAACATCGCCTTCGGCGGCGCCGCAAACCGGTCGCTGTTCATGGTGATATCGCGCGGCACCGAGGAGATCGGCGCCGGCAGCATCCTGCGCGCCGAAATGCCCGTCGCCGGCAAGCCGATGTTCTCGCACGGCTAGGAGCTTGCATGCAGCATGGCGTGGAGGGTGGCGATGGCGGAGCTCAGGCGGCATTGCGCCGCGGGTTCGTCCATGCCGAGCGCCAGGCGCCATTGCAGGATTTCAGCGGCGGCCTCCAGCCGGCGGACCTCGTCTGCATCCAGCTTCGGTGGCTCATTGCCGCTCGCGAACCTGATCATGATGGCCATCGGGATGTCTCCTGATGTGGTGATAGTCGATGCCGGGCACGGCCGAACGGCAGGCGCATTTGCGCCGCCGCACGCGGCGCAGCGGCGACCGCCGCCATGCCCCAGGCGCCGGATTGCGGGCACACCAGATAGCGGCAGGCCTCGGCGATGGTCGGATCGATGGCGCCTACCAGCGCCTCCACCTCGCGCGGGCTGGTGAAGCGAACTTCGTGCGCCGGGCGGCAATGGGAGCACCACAGGCGCAGCTCCTGTCCGGCCCCGTAGAGGGCGCGCAGCCGCAGCGGCCTGCCATCCCGGTCGCAGAACAGGCGCGAGGCGAAACGCTCTCGCACCTTTTCGCCGGTCGCCCCGCATCTGCCGCAACGCAACGCCCGCTCTTCGCTGGCAGGCACTTTCGAAAACCCACCGCAGGCATGGCACTCGACATCGATGGCGCCGGATGCCGGGAGGAAGGTTGGATCGAAGTGCCGTTCCATGGCTAGAACATATCATGAACACAATGAAGCGCCGAATCGCTCAAGGTCTTGTGCCGAAATGTCTTGGGACCGGCTAGAGCTGGTGCAGCTTGGATCTGCGCATTCGGAAGGACAGGCCGGCGCGAGCTGCGTTTAAGCAGTGGCGAAGCCTCTGTGACAAGTTTCAGTCGCGTACGCGCAGCGGTTACAAGAATGTGTCGACTCAATTACAAATGCCGATGGTGAGAACGCCGCGGGGGTGCCAACACAGGCAAGGGCAACAGGGATGGCCCTCAACGCATTAGGGAGTCGCCGCACGGCCCCGGTCGGCGAGGAGGCCGTGTCCGGCCAGGCCGGACCACAACACCAGCAGGCCAAGACAGCGTCCGGCGCCGACGCGCATCCGCGTCTCATCCTGCCGCGCGGCAGGATCATGAAGCTGCTCGGGTTGAGCGTCGCTGTCCTGTTCCTGCTCAGCCTCGCAGGCCAGATCGCACGCTATCACCTCGGGTATCCAACCGTGCTCGGGCTCGTCGACCTGTTTTACCTCGACGAGGAGAACAGCGTGCCGACCTGGTATCAGTCGGCGGTGTTCCTGCTGGCCGGCGGACTGCTCAGCATCATCGGCCTGGGCGCCCGATCGTCCGGTGCGCCGTTCGCCAGTCACTGGCTGGTGCTGGCCACGATCTGTGTCGGCCTGTCGCTGGACGAGGTCGCGAGCCTGCACGAGCGCACGATCGATCCCATTTACTTCAGTCTCAGGCCGACGGGCATCTGGTCGCCAAGCTGGGTGATCCTCGGCATGGCCGCAGTCGCCAGTGTTGCGCTGCTCTACCTGCGCTTCTTCCTGCATCTCAGTCGAGCCGATCAGCTACAGATTGCTGCCGCTGCCATCATCTTCGTCGGCGGTTCAATTGGCGTCGAAATGATGACCGCCGCCATGTTCGACACGGCCGATGTGACGTGGAAGAAATCCTTCGACTACGTCCTGATGGTGCAGGTAGAAGAAGGACTGGAGATGGTCGGCCTGCTGATCTTCGTGGATTTTCTGCTGCGCCGGGCCAGCCAGACGGGGCCGATCCGGCTCGCCGTTACCGACGACAGAGCGGCGCCGACACGCGGCTGATCTCTGTGCCAGCGGGTTATGTGTCGCGGCCCCGCATCCGGCTGCGCAAGGCATAGAGTACCTCCAGTGCCTGCCGCGGTGTCAGCTCGTCCGGATTGATGGCCGCCAGCTCCTTCTCGACGTCCGAGACGCGCATCGGCATGGCCGATAGCGGCCGGGCGGGTGCCGCGGCGAACAGCGGCAAATCGTCGGCCAGCCGGGTGACCGCGCCCGACTGTTCGCCCTTCTCCAGGGCCGCCAGCACTTCCTCGGCGCGGGCAAGGACGGTGGCAGGCAGCCCGGCCAGCCGGGCGACGTGGATGCCGTAGGACCGGTCGGCAGCGCCGGGCGCCACCTCGTGCAGAAAGACCACCTCGCCCTGCCATTCCTTCACCCGCATGGTCCAGGGCCTGAGCGCTGCCATCCGCGCGGCCAGCGCCCCCAGCTCGTGATAGTGCGTGGCGAACAGCGCGCGGCAGCGATTGACCTCGTGCAAATGTTCGAGCGTTGCCCAGGCAATCGAGAGCCCGTCGAAGGTCGCCGTGCCGCGGCCGATTTCGTCGAGGATCACCAGGCTGCGTTCCGTGGCCTGGTTGAGAATGGCGGCTGTCTCGATCATCTCGACCATGAAGGTCGACCGACCGCGTGCCAGATCGTCGGCGGCGCCAACCCGGCTGAACAGACGGTCGACGATGCCGATGGTCGCATGCTCGGCCGGCACCCAGGCACCGGTCTGCGCCAAGATGGCAATCAGCGCGTTCTGGCGCAGGAAGGTCGATTTCCCGGCCATGTTCGGGCCGGTCAGCAGCCACAGCCGCTGGCCTTCGCCCAGCTCGCAATCATTGGCGACGAAACTGCCGGTGCGGCTGCGCCGCAAGGCGGCCTCGACCACGGGATGACGGCCACCCTGGATGCTGAACGCCGGAGTCTCGACGATCGAGGGGCGCGTCCAGCGCTCGTTGACTGCAAGCTCGGCAAGGGCCGCGGCTACATCGAGCGCCGCCAGCGCCTGCGCCGCCGCCGTGATGCGCGCGGCCTGTTCCAGCATCGCTTCAGACAGTGTGGCAAAGAGCTTCAGCTCCAGTTGCAGGGCAGCGTCCGCGGCGCGGCCGATCTTCGCTTCCAGATCGCCCAGTTCAACCGTGCTGTAGCGCGTGGCGCTGGCCATGGTCTGGCGGTGAATGAAGCCGTGCGCCTGCGGCTCGAAGCGGCCGTGGTTGGTCTGGGTGATCTCGATGTGATAGCCGATCACATTGTTGTGGCGGATCTTCAGCGAGGCCACGCCTGTCGCCGCGCGGTACTTCGCCTCAAGGGCCGCGATGGTCTTGCGGCTGTCGTCGCGCAGCGTGCGCAGCTCGTCCAGCTCGGGCGTGTGGCCGGCGCGGATAAAGCCGCCGTCGCGCGCCAGCAGCGGCAACTCGTCGGCAAGCGCCGCCGCCAGCGTGCCGACCAGCGCGTCATGGTCTTGCAAACAGGCCGTCATGTCAGCGAGTTGCACCGGCCGGCGCAGCGCCGTCGTACCCTCCAACAGGGCAGCGATGCCGCCCGCCTGCGCGAGACCGTCGCGCATAGCCGCGAGATCGCGCGGACCGCCGCGGCCAACAGAGAGGCGTTGCAGGGCGCGCTCGATGTCCGGCACGCGCCGCAGCCGCTGGCGCAGCTCCTCGCGCAACGCCGGCTGCTCGACGCAGAACTGGACGAGATCAAGCCGCGCCTCGATCGCCGCCGGATCAGTCAGCGGTGCTGCCAGCCGCTCCGCCAGCAAGCGCGCGCCCGGCCCGGTCAGGGTCAGGTCGATGGTGCCCAGCAGGCTGCCGTCGCGGCGGCCATCCAGTGCGCGCGCCAGCTCCAGGTTGCGCCGCGTCGCCGGATCGATCTCCATGGTGCCGGCGGCACTCTCGCGGCGCGGCGGCTGCAATGCCGGCACCTTGCCCGCTTGCGTCAGCTCGACATAATCGACCAGGGCACCACAGGCCGCGATTTCGGCGCGGCCAAAATTGCCGAACCCGTCCAGGGCGCCGACCTCGAAGAGGCGCTGCAATCGCTGGCGCGCATTGTCACTGTCGAAGCGCGCCGACGGCAGGGGCGAAAGCGCGTTCTTCCAGTCCGTCAGCGACGTGGAGATTTCCGGCCGCGCCAGTAGGCGGTCGGGCAGCAGGATCTCGCCCGGTTCCAGCCGCGCCAGGGCCGCCGCCAGTCCGGCCGCTGCGACCGGCTGCACCGCGAACGCCCCCGTCGAAAGATCGAGCCAGGCCAGGCCGAGCGCTCCCTGCGCCTCGGACAGCGCCGCGAGATAGTTATGGGTGCGCGCATCCAGCAGCGCGTCTTCGGTCAGCGTGCCCGGCGTGATGACGCGCACCACCTCCCGGTTCACCACCGATTTGGTGCCGCGCTTGCGCGCCTCGGCAGGGTCCTCGGTCTGCTCGCAGACGGCGACCTTGAAGCCCAGCCGGATCAGCCGCGAGAGATAGGCCTCGTGGCTGTGCACGGGCACGCCGCACATCGGAATGTCGTCGCCGAGATGCTGGCCGCGCTTCGTCAAGGCGATGTCGAGGGCCGCCGAAGCCCTGACGGCATCGTCGAAGAACAGCTCGTAGAAATCGCCCATGCGATAAAAGAGCAAATGCTCGGGATGGCGCCGCTTGATGGCCAGATACTGGGCCATCATCGGGGTGACAGTGGCCGGCTCGGCGGGGTGCGGGGTTGGCCGGGACAGGCCATCTGGCGTGCGCGTATCGGGCACGGGAACCAACGCCTTGATGTCAAAGGATTTATGATCTCACCCTAGCACGGCGGGAGTTTCCACGTCGATGCATGTCGGCTAGAACGCTGGGGACAAGCGGTGCGGCTGCGGCTGGCACAGGTCTGGCAGCACACTGCGCATAGAGACGTAGGGTTCGAGGGGGAAACCCGTGGCCGAAACCACCTTCATTGTCGAGCCGAAACAGGTCGAGTCGGGAGACCTGGCGGTGGACTCGCTGCGCATGCATGCCAGCGGCCGGCCGGGCAAGATCGAGATCATTCCGACCAAGCCGCTGACCACGCAGCGCGATCTGTCGCTGGCGTATTCGCCGGGCGTCGCCGCGCCCTGCCTGGAGATCCAGCGCGATCCCTCCACCGCCTATGACTACACCTCCAAGGGCAATCTGGTCGCCATCATCTCGAACGGCACCGCCGTGCTGGGGCTGGGCGATCTGGGCGCGCTGGCCGGCAAGCCCGTCATGGAAGGCAAGGCGGTCCTGTTCAAACGCTTCGCCGATGTCGACGGCATCGACCTGGAGGTCGACACCAGGGACGCGGATGCCTTCATCAATTGCATCAAACTGCTGGGGCCCAGCTTCGGCGGCATCAATCTGGAAGACATCAAGGCACCGGAGTGCTTCATCATCGAGCAGCGCCTGCGCGAGCTGATGGACATTCCGGTCTTCCACGACGACCAGCACGGTACCGCCATCGTCTCCGCCGCAGGACTGATCAACGCGCTGCACCTGACCGGCCGCGACCTCAAGGACGTGAAGATGGTGGTCAATGGTGCGGGCGCCGCGTCGATCGCCTGCATCGAGCTGGTCAAGGCCATGGGCCTGCCGCACGAGAACGCCATCCTGTGCGACACCAAGGGCGTGATCTATCAAGGCCGCACCGAGGGCATGAACCAGTGGAAATCGGCCCATGCCGTGCGCACGAAAGCACGCACGCTGGAAGAGGCCATGAAAGGCGCCGACGTCTTCTTCGGCCTGTCGGTGAAGGGCGCGGTCACGCCTGACATGGTGCGCAGCATGGCGGCCAAGCCGATCATTTTCGCCATGGCCAATCCTGACCCGGAGATCACGCCGGAGGACGTCAAGGCGGTGCGCGGCGATGCCATCATCGCCACCGGCCGCAGCGACTACCCCAACCAGGTCAATAACGTGCTGGGCTTCCCCTACATCTTCCGCGGCGCGCTGGACGTACGGGCACGCACCATCAACGAGCAGATGAAGATCGCTGCCGCCCATGCGCTGGCCGAGCTGGCGCGCGAGGATGTGCCCGACGAGGTCGACCGCGCCTATGCCGGACGGCGCTTGCGCTACGGCCCGGACTACATCATGCCGGTGCCGTTCGATCCCCGCCTGATTGTCGAGGTATCGGCAGCCGTGGCCCAGGCGGCCATGGACTCGGGCGTCGCGCGCCGGCCGATCATCGACATGGCGGAGTACAAGCGCCAGCTCTCGAGTCGCCTTGATCCGACCACGGCATGGCTGCAGAGCCTGTTCGACCAGGTGAAGGCCAATCCGCGCCGCATCGTCTTCGCCGAGGGGGAGGAGGAGCGCACGATCCGCGCCGCGGTCGCCTTCCGCGACAACGGCTACGGCACGCCGATACTGATCGGCCGCGACGAGCTGGTGCGCGAGACCATGAAGTCGCTGGGCATCACCGATATCGAGGGCCTTGAGATTCACAATGCGCGGCTCTCGACCAAGAACCAGGAATATACCGACATGGTCTATGCCCGCGTGCAGCGCCACGGCTTCCTGCGGCGCGACGTGCAGCGCATGGTCAACCAGGGCCGCAACGTATTCGGCGCCTGCATGGTGGCGGCCGGCGATGCAGACGGCATGGTCACCGGCATCACCCGCCGCTTCCCCGAGTGCTACGCCGATGTTACGCGGGTAGTCGATTCGGAGGCCGACAAGGTGCCGATCGGATATTCGATCGTGGTCTCGCGCCACGGCACGGTCTTCCTCGCCGATACGTCGGTGAACGAGACGCCAACCTCGGCGCAGCTCGCGACCATTGCCCGGCAGATGGTGCAGCACGCGCGCCAGATGGGACATGAGCCGCGCGTTGCCTTCCTTTCCTTCTCCAATTTCGGATCGCGCGAGATCGAGCGGACGTCGCGCATCCGCGAGGCGATCCGCCTGCTGGCCGAGGCGGAAGTGGATTTCGAGTTCGACGGCGAAATGCAGGCCGATATGGCGCTGGACTACGAGCTGCTGAAGGCCACCTATCCGTTCTGCCGGCTCACGGGTCCCGCCAATATCCTGATCATGCCCGGCCTGCATTCGGCCCACATCTCCTCGCGGCTGATGCAAAGCCTGGGCGGTGTCACCGTCATCGGGCCGGTGATCGACGGGCTGCGCAAGCCGGTGCAGATCGTGCAGATGGGCGCCACCGTCAGCGATCTGGTGAGCCACGCCGCGCTCGCCGCCTACCACTCGATCCGGCGCTGACCGTCACTCGACTTCAGCCTGCGCCGGTGGCGCACGCTTCCGGCGTATAATCAGCGTATGGCCGAGCTACTGCCGCCGCTGCCGCTGCGCCGTCACCTGGTTGCCAACGCCATCGCGCTGGCGCCATCCGGCGTGGCGTTGGTGGTGCTCGTCTGGATCGGCGCCCTGCCGCTGCTGCACGCACTGGTCGCCTTCGGCGCCATTACTTTCGTCACGGCTATCGTCGTGCGTCGCTATCTGCTGTCGGTCGGCCGGTTTGCGCGCTTCGTCGAAGCCTTGTCTCATGGCGACGAGGCGGAGGTACCGCGTTTCGTCCTCTCTCCGGCCGCCGAGGAGCTGGCCGGCGGCGTGGCTGCGCTCGCGCGCCTTTGGCGGCGCCAGCGCGCCTCGATCGATTCGCTCTCCGCCTCGGCGCAGGCCATCGTCGATGGACTGCCCGATCCGCTGCTGGGCATCGACCGCAACCGCCGGGTCGTGCGGTTCAATCGCGCGGCCAGCACCTTGCTGGGTCCGATCGAGACCGGCCGCGACCTTTCGGCCACCTTGCGGCAACCGGCCCTGCTCGATGCCGTCGATGCGGCGCTGGCCGGCACGCCCGTTCAAGAACCGGCCGAGATCGTTGTGCCCGGGCCGCCCGAGCGCATCCTGGCGGCGCATGTTGCCGTGCTGCCGCGCCCCACCGACGATGGTTCATCGGTGCTGGTCGTGCTGCATGACATGACGGCGCTGCGGCGTGCCGAGCGCATGCGCGCCGATTTCGTGGCCAACGCCAGCCACGAGCTGCGCACGCCGCTGGCCAGCCTGGTGGGTTTCGTCGAGACCCTGCGCGGTTCGGCGCGGGACGATGCCGAGGCGCGGGACCGCTTCCTTGGTATCATGGCCGAGCAGACCGGCCGCATGCGCCGGCTGGTCGAGGACCTGCTGTCGCTGTCACGTATCGAGCAGCGCGAGCACGAACCGCCGACAGGACGTGTTGAGCTCGGTCCCCTGCTGAAGGGCCTTGTCGAGATGCTGGAAATGAAGGCGCGCCCGCGCGACGTGACGTTGCGCCTGCAGGTCGCGGCGGACCTGCCCGCGGTTATCGGCGATCGCGACGAGCTGGCCATGGCGTTCCAGAACCTGATCGACAATGCGGTGAAGTACACGCGCCCGGGCACCCAGGTGATGGTCGAGGCGGCGCCGGTCAATGGTGGCGTGCGGCTGGTGGTACACGACCAGGGCGAAGGAATCGCCGCCGAGCACCTACCGCGCCTCACGGAGCGGTTCTATCGGGTCGACACCGCGCGCTCCCGCCAAATGGGTGGAACAGGCCTGGGTCTGGCGATCGTGAAGCACGTGCTGAACCGGCACCGCGGCCGGCTCGAGGTCACAAGCACGGTCGGGGAAGGATCGAGCTTCACCGTTCTGCTGCCCGCCGAGCAGTTTTCCACCACCGCACGGAAACCTGCGGGAAGCTGAAAACCGCAGCATCTCAAGCCACAAGCGGGTCATCTCACAATCTGCGTGCAGGTTTGACGCACCGCCTGTCATCCAACCGAAACAAATACGAAATAAAAGCTTGTTGTCCGCTTCCTAGGACTGCCGCCCAACGGCGGATTTGCCGGTCCCCGCCGCTCGAGCCCTGGACCGCGGCTACAGAATATGGAGTTCCCATGCTGGTCAGAACCATTGCCGCCGGGACATTCACGGCGCTGGCCGTGCTGGCGACAGGCACCGCGCAGGCGCGCGACCAGATCCAGATTGCCGGCTCATCGACAGTCTTGCCGTTCGCGAACATCGCCGCCGAGCAGTTCGGAAAGGCGTTCGCCGGCAAGTTCAAGACGCCGATCGTCGAATCGGGCGGATCGTCGGCGGGCCTGAAGAATTTCTGCGGCGGCATCGGCGAGAACACGATCGATATCGCCAACTCCTCCCGCAAGATCAGGCCGCGGGAGATCGAGGAGTGCAAGAAGAACGGCGTCGCAGAGATCCAGGAAATCAAGATCGGCTATGACGGCATCGTCTTTGCCAGCAGCACCCAAAGCGGCAAGTTCGCGCTCGAGCCGAAGCACATCTACCTGGCAGTGGCCGCTCAGGTGCCCGTGAAGGGCAAGCTGGCGGCGAACCCCTACAGGAACTGGAAGGAGATCGACCCGAAGCTGCCGGATCAGCCGATCCAGCTCTTCATCCCCGGCGAGAAGCACGGCACGCGCGAGGTCTTCGAGGAGAAGGTGCTCGAGGCAGGCTGCCACGACTTCCCCGAGATCAAGGCGATCACCGATGCCAAGGCCAGGGCCAACGCCTGCAAGGCCGTGCGCAAGGATGGCCTGTCAGTGGATATCGACGGGGACTACACCGAGACGCTGGCGCGCCTGCAGCGCACGCCGACCGCGGTGGGTGTGTTCGGCCTCAGCTTCTACGACCAGAACCGGGACAAGATCCAGGTGGCGACCGTGTCGGGCATCGAGCCCAGCGTCGAGACCATCGCTGATGGCAAGTATCCCGTTTCGCGGCCTCTCTACTTCTACGTCAAGAAGGCCCACATCGGGGTCATTCCGGGCCTGAAGGAATACGTGCAGTTCTTTCTCAGCGACAAGATCGTGGGCGATGAAGGCATGGCTGTCGACAAGGGCCTCATTCCCATGCCGGCTGCCGAGCGCGCAGCCGTTCGCGCAGCCTTCGGCAAGGGCGCGCTGGTGAACTGACGCTTGCGGCCGGCGTGCCGGTCGCACGCCGGCCGCCTCTGGCTCCGACGGAACCTGCCATGTCCACGCCCCTCGTGCTCGCCGCCGTCCTGCTGATGACACTGGCCGGCTTTGCCGCGGGGCGTCAGCGGGCGCTGGCGAGTTCCGGCGGACATGCGCGATCCCTGCATTCGCGCCCGGCCTACTACGGCAGCTACGTCGCGCTGTGGGCTGCCGTGCCGGCATTCCTTCTGCTGGCACTCTGGGTCGTCGCCCAGCCGCTGGTCATCGACATGATGATCCGCAGCCATCTGCCGGAAGAAATCCGCGGGCTGACGCGAGACAAGCTCAGCCTGGTGCTGACCACCATCGACAACATCGCGACCGGCCGCGCCGTTGCCGGCGAGGTGCCCGCCTACGCAAGGGAAGCAGCCGCCCGGAAGGTGGAGCTGCAGGCCTCGGCAAACTGGGCCATGGCCGTGCTGGCGATCGGCCTTGCGGTTATTGGCTTCCTGTTCGCATGGCGGCGCGTCAATCCGATGCTGCGGGCGCGCAACAGCGTCGAGCGCGCCACCATCGTGGCGCTGATCGCCTGTTCCGGTATCGCCATTCTGACGACGGTGGGCATCGTCTTTTCGATGCTGTTCGAGACGCTGCACTTCTTCTCGCTGGTGCCGCCGCAGGATTTCTTCTTCGGCACAGTGTGGGATCCGCGCTTTACCGCCGCGGGCAGCGAGGGTTCGGCTGGCCAGTTCGGCCTGATCCCGCTGCTTTGGGGAACGGTTTTCATCTCGCTGGTGTCGATGCTGGTGGCAGTGCCGGTCGGCCTGCTCTCGGCGATCTACCTGGCTGAGTACGCGCACAAGAATGTTCGCGCCTGGGTCAAGCCGCTGCTGGAGATCCTCGCCGGCATTCCCACTGTCGTGTACGGCTTCTTTGCCCTGACCACGCTGGGTCCGCTCTTCCGCGACATTGGCGCCTCGCTGGGCTTCGAGGTTTCGGCGACCAGCGTGCTCACCGCCGGCGTTGTCATGGGCGTGATGATCATTCCCTTCGTGTCATCCCTCTCCGACGACATCATCAATGCCGTGCCGCAGTCGCTGCGTGACGGCTCTCTGGCGCTTGGTGCGACACAGTCCGAGACCATCAAGCGGGTCGTGCTGCCGGCGGCCCTGCCCGGCATCGTCGGCAGCATTCTGCTGGCCGTCTCGCGCGCCATCGGCGAGACCATGATCGTGGTCATGGCGGCCGGCATCGCTGCCAACCTGACCCTCAACCCGTTCGAATCGGTGACGACGGTGACCGTCAAGATCGTGAGCCAGCTCACCGGCGACCTGGAGTTCAACAGCCCGCAGACGCTGGTGGCCTTCGCGCTGGGCCTGACGCTGTTCGTGGTCACGCTGGGACTGAACATCTATGCGCTGCATATCGTGCGCAAGTACCGCGAACAGTATGACTGAGACGCGCGGAACCGCACCATGACCGACTCAACGCTTCGCATGTCCACCGCCGACCCCCTCGCACGTACGCCGCGCAAGCTGACGTTCGACAGCAAGCGCATACGCGCACGCTACGCGGCCGAGCGGCGCTTTCGCGCCTACGGCGTGGCTGCGATCGTCTTCGGATTGGCATTTCTGGTGTGGCTCTTCGCCACGCTGATCCTGCAAGGCTATGGCGCCCTGCAGCAGACGCGCATCAAGTTCGATGTCACGCTTGACCGCGAGATTCTCGCGCCGGGCGGCACGGTCGACGACACGGCGCTGCGTACGGCAGACTACACGGCGATGGTGCGCACGGCCCTGCGCACGACACTGGGTATCGGCAGCGACCGCGTCGCACGGCGCGAGGCTTACGCCCTGATGTCCAACGGCGCCGACAGCGAACTGCGGCGGATCGTACTGGCCGATCCGACGTTGATCGGCAAGACAGTGCCGGTCTGGATCTCGGCGTCGGCCGACGTCGACACGTTCCTCAAGGACCAGAAGCAGCGCCAGCTCGCCGAGGACCGCCGCCGCCTGAACGATCGCCAGATCGCCTGGATCGACAGGCTGACGGCAGACGGGCGCATCGACAGGCAGTTCAACACGGCGCTCTTCGTCAATGGCGCCTCCAGCGACCCGGAGCAGGCCGGCATGGGCGTGGCCATCGTGGGTTCGCTCTACATGATGCTGGTGGTGCTGCTGACCGCCTTGCCGGTCGGCGTGGCAGCAGCCGTGTATCTGGAGGAATTCGCGCCGCGCAATCGCTGGACCGACCTCATCGAAGTCAACATCAACAACCTCGCTGCCGTGCCCTCGATCGTCTTCGGCCTGCTGGGGCTGGCGATCTTCCTCAATTTCTTCGGCATGCCGCGTTCGGCCCCGGTCGTCGGCGGCCTCGTGCTGTCGCTGATGACCCTGCCGGTCGTGATCATCGCCACGCGCGCCTCGATCAAGGCCGTGCCGCCCTCGATCCGCGAGGCGGCGCTGGGTGTCGGCGCCTCGAAGATGCAGGTGATCATGCATCATGTGGTGCCGCTGGCGATGCCCGGCGTGCTGACCGGCACCATCATCGGCATGGCCCGTGCGCTGGGGGAGACGGCTCCGCTGCTGCTGATCGGCATGGTGGCCTTCGTGGTTGCCTACCCGGCGACACCGTTCGATCCGGCGACCGCCCTGCCGGTGCAGATCTACATGTGGGCCGGCGCTTCGGAACGCGCCTTTGTGGAGCGCACATCCGCGGCCATTCTTATCCTGCTGGCCTTCCTGGTGGTGATGAACGCCACCGCCGTGATCCTGCGTCGCAGGTTCGAGCGGCGGTGGTAGGGAGAAAGCGATGAATGCCCTGACAGTCGAACCGGTCGCTGCTGCCGGCAACGCCGCGCAAGCCAACCGGGCGCCGAAGGTGATATCGCGCGGCGTCAAGGTCTTCTATGGCGACAAGGAAGCGTTGCACGGGATCGATCTCGACATCCACGAACGCGAGGTGACGGCCCTGATCGGGCCGTCGGGCTGCGGCAAGTCGACCTTCCTGCGCTGCCTGAACCGCATGAACGACGTCGTCGAGGGTTGCCGGGTCGAGGGCCGGATCGAGATCGACGGCGACGACATCTACGATCGCGACATCGATGTGGTGCAGTTGCGCGCCAGGGTCGGCATGGTGTTCCAGAAACCGAACCCGTTCCCCAAGTCCATCTACGAGAACGTGGCGTACGGCCCGAAGATCCACGGCATCGCCCAGGGCAAGGACGAGCTCGACGAGATCGTCGAGAGCAGCCTTGTGCGCGCCGGCCTGTGGAACGAAGTCAAGGATCGCCTGGAGAAGCCGGGGACCGGACTGTCCGGCGGCCAGCAGCAGCGCCTCTGCATCGCCCGTGCCATCGCGGTGAGCCCGGAGGTGATCCTGATGGACGAGCCCTGTTCGGCACTCGACCCGATCGCCACGGCCCGGATCGAGGAGCTGATGGACGAGCTGCGCGAGAACTTCACGATCGTGATCGTGACGCATTCCATGCAGCAGGCCGCGCGCGTGTCGCAGCGTACCGCGTTCTTCCATCTCGGCGATCTTGTGGAGGTTGGTGAAACCTCGCAGATCTTCACCAATCCGAGGGAAGAGCGGACACGGGCCTACATCACCGGTCGCTTCGGCTGAAGCTGCCATCCCGGGAGTGAACGATGCCTGCCGAGCATCTGGTCAAGCGTTTCGACGACGAGTTGCGCAAGCTCGATGCCTCCATCTCCGAGATGGGCGGTCTCTCCGAATCGCAGCTCGCCATGGCCCTCTCCGCCCTGCGCGAGCGCGACTCCGCGACGGCCGAGAAGGTGATGAAGGCCGATCACCGTGTCGACGAACTCGACCGCACGGTCCAGAACCAGGTGGTGCGCATGCTGGCGCTGCGCCAGCCGATGGCCGACGACCTGCGCGTCATCGTGACCGCCATCAAGATCGCGAGCGCCCTGGAGCGCATCGCCGACTACGCCAAGAACGTCGCCAAGCGCTCGCTCCAGCTGCAGTCGCTGACCACGCCGTCCCCGGCGCTGACCGGCGTGGAGCGTCTCGGCAGGCTGGTGCAGGCGCTGCTGAAGGACGTGCTCGATTCGCTGGCTTCGAAGGATGTAGCGCGGGCCCGCGCCGTATGGACGCGCGATGCGGAGATCGATGACGTCTATCACGGACTGGTACGCGAATTGCTGACCTACATGATGGAGGATGCCCGCAACATCTCTGCCTGCACCCAGCTCATGTTCATGGCCAAGAACATCGAACGCATCGGCGATCACGCCACCAATATCGCGGAGCTCCTCCTCTACCGGTGGACCGGTGAGGAGGTTGTCGAGGAGCGACCCCGTGGGACTTCATGAGATCAGCCACCCCGGCGCCGACCGATCCCCCGTCGGCATGAGCGCCAACAGAACCCATATCCTGATCGTCGAGGACGAGGCGCCGCTGGTCGAGTTGCTGCGCTACAACCTCGAACGCGCCGGCTACCGCGTGTCGACCGCCGCCGACGGCGAGGCGGCGATGCACGCTGTCGAGGACGACCGGCCCGATCTGGTGTTGCTGGACTGGATGCTGCCGCTGATGTCGGGCATCGAGGTCTGCCGGCAGCTCCGCCGCGCGCCGGGCACGGCCAACATCCCGATCATCCTGCTGACCGCGCGCGGCGAGGAACATGACCGTGTGCGCGGGCTGGATGCGGGCGCCGACGACTACGTCAGCAAGCCATTCTCACCGGCCGAGCTGATCGCGCGCATCCGCGCCGTGCTTCGGCGCATCCGCCCGGCGCTGGCGGATGAGGTGCTGACCTATGCCGACCTGACGATGGACCTCGTGCAGCACCGCGTCACCCGGCAGGGCAAGCCGGTGCATCTCGGTCCAACCGAATTCCGCCTGCTGCGGCATTTCATGGAGCATCCCGGGCGTGTCTTCACGCGCGAGCAGCTTCTCGACTCGGTGTGGGGTCGCGACGTCTATATCGAGGCGCGCACCGTGGACGTGCATATCCGCCGCCTGCGGGTCGCCCTCAACATGGACGGCCATCCCGATCTGATCCGCACCGTGCGCGCCGCCGGCTACGCGCTGGACGCCCAGGCAAGCTGAGCGCCTTCCCCGCTCTTCACAGCCTGTCATGGCCGTGACATGCCGCGGTCATCCCCGGGCAACCCGCAGCCCATAGACCTGCACCCACGATCATTTCCCCGCGCGTCGTCCGGTCCAACCCCTGACGGGCCCGCGACGCCAAACTCGAGCCCCTCTTTCCCACGGAGAGGGGTTCTTTTTTCCGCGGCCCGCGTTACTCCAGGGTGAACCCTTGGGCACGTACATAGTCACCGAAAGTATCACGCTCGACACGCGCATACTGGCGGGCCTTGTCCTCCGACCAGCCGTAGAAGGGTGCATGCCCGAAGCGCGCCTCATCCCGCTGCCGGCGGTAGGGCTGCACCGTAGCACGACGACGGTCGTAGGCATCGATCCTGTCCGAAAGCCCCGTCTCGCCGAAGCGGTCCTGATGCACCCTCACGTCAAGCGGCAGGCGCAGGCTGAGCTCGCCCGGACGGGCCGGCCATCCCATCGCCAGGCCGGCGATCGGGAACACATGCGCGGGCAGTTCCAGCGTGTCGGAAACCAGCCGGGCCTGATTGCGTATCTGGCTGATCGGGCAACAGCCCAGCCCGACGGCCTCCGCGGCCGCGACGAAGCTTGCCAGCACGATCGCCCCGTCCACGGCGGCGTTGAAGAAGGCGTCGAGATGATCGTTGGCGAAGGGCTTGCCGCGCCAGGCATGGATCTGCCGCTGCCGGCGGTTGTTGCCGAGGAAGACGAGGAACACCGGCGCGGCGGCAAGCCAGGGATGGTCGGGAATGGTGGCAAAGATCGCCGCCCGGCGTGCCGGATCATCGACAATCAGGATATCGCCCTGCTGAAGGTCGCTCTTGGTGGGCGATGCCAAGGCCGCGGCGCAGAGCATGCGCAGCAACGCCGGCTCTACCGGCTTTTCGAGGAACGCCCGTCGTACGCTGCGCGACAGCATGCGCTGCAGTATCGCGTCCGTTTCCGGCGGCACGTCCGCCTCAACCCGCTCGCCAAAGCGGCGCTCGATCAGATCACCCAACCCGCTCATGGAACCTCCATTGGCCGCCCGGCCCGAAGGGCCTAGTTTGTCACCGCGGGAACGGGGTAAGGAAGGGGAGCACCATGGACCTGAGCCACGACGATCCTGTCGAGGATATCGGCCGCAACCCCAGCGCAAATCCCGCCTTTGGCGAGATCGTGGCCTTGCGCCTGTCGCGGCGGGCGGCGTTGCGCGCGCTGGCCTCGACGGCCGTTGCCGGCGTGCTGGCGCCGCAGGCAGCACGCGAATCGGCGGCGCGCACCGCATCGAGCCTCACCTTTACCGAAGTTTCAGCGCAACCCTCGACCACGCATGCCGTAGCACCCGGCTACCGCGCCGACATCCTGATCCGCTGGGGTGATCCCGTCGTGGCCGGCGCGCCGCCTTTCGAGGTGCACAACCTGACGGCCGCGGCACAGGAACGGCAGTTCGGCTATAATAACGATTTCCTCGCCTACCTGCCCTTGCCGGCCGGCTCGGACAACAGCACGCATGGCCTGCTGGTCGTCAATCACGAATACACCAACACCTCCTTCATGTGGCCCGGCATCACGAGCGAATCGGTGCTGGAGCTGATGACCCGCGAGCGTACCGAGGTCGAGCTCGCCGCGCATGGGCTATCGGTCGTGGAGGTGCGCCGCACCGGCGGCACCTGGGCGGTGGTTGCCGACAGCCGGCTCAGCCGTCGCGTGCCCATGACGACGCCGGTTCGCATTTCCGGTCCGGCCGCTGGCCATGCCCGGCTGCAAACCCGTGCCGACCCCGCCGGCACACGTGTGCTGGGTACGCTCAACAATTGCGCCGGCGGCAAGACGCCGTGGGGCACCACGCTGCACGGCGAGGAGAACTTTCACGGCTATTTCTCCGGCGATGCGCCCGCCGATGGCGAGGCGGCAGCACGGGAACGCTATGGCGTAGGCGCCGGCCGCTACAAATGGTGGGGCCGCCATATCGACCGGTTCAATCTCGCGCTCGAACCCAACGAGCCTAACCGCTTCGGCTGGATCGTGGAGCTCGATCCCTACGATCCGGCCTCAACTCCGGTGAAGCGAACGGCACTGGGGCGCTTCAAGCACGAGGGCGCATCCACCATCGTCAACAAGGACGGACGCGTCGTGCTCTACAGCGGTGACGACGAACGCTTTGAGTACATCTATCGCTTTGTCACTTCTGGCGTCTTTGATCCCGCCAATCGCGCGGCCAATCGCGATCTGCTCGATTCAGGCGTGCTGTCGGTGGCCCGGTTCGAGGCCGACGGCTCGCTGCACTGGCGCCGGTTGGTGCACGGCGAGGGACCGCTGACCGAGGCCAACGGCTTCGCCTCTCAGGCGGATGTGCTGATTGAGGCGCGCCGCGCGGCCGACCTCCTGGGCGCGACGAAGATGGACCGGCCGGAGGATGTCGAGCCGAACCCGGTGACGGGCATCGTCTATGCCATGCTGACGAACAACGCGGCGCGCAAGGAAGAAGAGGTGGATGCGGTCAATCCCAGGGCCAGCAACGTGCATGGGCACATCGTGGCCATGATCCCGCCCGGCGGCAGCGGCAAGGACGCGGATCACGCCGCCGACGTCTTCACCTGGACCATTCCGATTCTGGGAGGAGACCCCGCGAAGCCAGAGGACGGCGCGAAGTACCATCCCGGCGTTTCTGCCGACGGCTGGCTCAGCGCGCCCGACAACGTGGCCTTTGATGCCAGGGGCCGGTTGTGGATCGGCACTGATACGGGCCGCAACTGGTCGAAGTACAGTATCGCCGATGGGCTGTTCGCCTGCGATACGGCCGGACCAGGGGCTTGGCTGACCAGGCGCTTGTTCGCCTGTCCGCTGGGCAGCGAGCTGTGCGGTCCGGAATTCACGCCCGACAACCGTACCCTGTTCGTGTCGGTCCAGCACCCGGGCACTGACGGCCTACCCGGCTCCAGCTTTGACACGCCGGCCACCCGCTGGCCCGACTTCCGGGATGACATGCCGCCAAGGCCCAGCGTGGTGGTCATCACCCGGGAGGATGGCGGCGAGATCGGCGCCTAGGGCAGGGCGGGCAATGGCACAAACGGCCACGGTGATCGCTGCCGACGGCGATCGTTTCCGTATCAACGGCAAGCCGACCTATGCCGGCCGCACGTGGCGCGGCATGCGCATTGACGGCCTGCTGCTGAACAGCCGCATGGCCAACGCGATCGTCGATGACGAGAACCCCGCAACCCGCGGTGCGTGGTCGTATGCCGATAGCGACTGGGATGCCGAGCGCAATACGCGCGAGCTGATCGCGGCATTGCCCGAATACCGCCGGCATGGGTTGCTGGCACTCGCGGTGAACCTCAGCGGCGGCAGCCCGCAGGGCTATTCCTGGCATCAGCCGTGGCACATCTGCGGCTTCACCGCGGAGGGCGCCCTGAAGCCCGACTATGCCGCCAGGCTTGAAAAGCTGATCGCGGCTGCCGATGCCCAGGGCATGGTGCTGATCCTGGGCCTTTTCTATGGCCGCCAGAGCCACCGGTTGCGCGATGAAAATGTGGTGCGCGCCGCCGTCGCCGCGACAGTCGACTGGCTCGTTGAACGTGGTGCATGCAACGTGCTGCTGGAAATCGGCAACGAGGTCGACCTGCCCGTCTTCTCGCATGCCGTGATCGGCGCAGCGCGCTGTCACGAGCTGATCGCCCTGGCGCAGCAGCGCAGCGCGGGCCGGCTGCCGACTCCGGCCGGACGGCTGCTGGTGGGCACCAGCCTGGTCGGACCGGCAGCGCCGCCGGACAACATCCTCGCCGTCGCCGATATCCTCCTGCCGCATGGCAACCGCATCGAGACGCCCGATGGTATCCGTCTGCACGTGCTGCGCACGCGTATCGCCCCCGGCTATCGCGGCCAGCCCATCACCTTCAACGAGGACGACCATTACGATTTTGCGGCGCCGGACAACAATCTGCTGGCCGCGATCGACAGCGGTGCCGGCTGGGGATTTTTCGACTACCGCCGTATCCGCGAGCGGTTCGAGGACGGCTTCCAGTCGCTGCCGGTGGATTGGTCGATCCGCTCGGCCCGCAAACGCGCCTTTTTCGCACTGCTGAAAGAGGTCACGGGCGCATAGGGGCGAACGCCTCGTACCAGCAGCCGGCAATCCGCGCTACTATGCGGAACTGGAGCCTGGGGGAGGCCACCATGAGCACAATGTACCGTTTTGCCGGACTCGACGGGCGGCCGATCCATGTCGCCAGCGATGCCCCGCTGCTCGACTTCACCGCCCGCTTCTTCGGCATGTGGCCGTTCGACGAGGAAGGCACGGCGATCGCCGGCCTTGCCGACATCACCATCGAGGCGATCGCCGACGGCTTCCGCCTGCATCACCCCTCACTGGAAGGTGGCACGCTGGAAGTGCCGGAGGCAGCGGAGGCTGCGAGCCGCCTTGCCGACCTTCTGGTCGCCGAGCAACTTGCCCGGCGCAAAGACCTCATCGCGCTGCAGGCCGGCGCCGCCGCGGGGCCCCGCGGACTGCTGCTGTTCGTGGGCGAGCCAGGTTGCGGAAAAAGCACCCTGGCGCTGCAGCTCGCACGCCGCGGCGCGCGCTTCTTTGGCGGCGATCGGCTGCTGGTGGCACCGGCGGGCACGGACGGCCAGCAGGACCCGACAGGTATTGGGCTCGGCCTGACGCCGCGCATGCACCTGCCGGTGCATGAAAGCGCTGGCGGCGCGCTGGCGGCTTTCGTGGCTGCAAACTCGGTTGTCGAGCACATGGACTGGCAGGGCAACCCGATCGTTGCCTGGGTTGACCTCGAGCGCGATACCTTCGACGCAGCGCCCTTCGGCACGGCCCTGCGCGTGTCGGCTGTGATCCTGCTCGTCCAGCGCGACGATCCCGATACGCTGGAGTTCGAGCTTGGCTCCAAAGGCGACACGGCGCTGGCGCTGGTACGCCAGTCGACCTCCGCCGGCATGGACGCCAGGGGTCTGGTTGCCGCCGCAGCGCTGATCGTGGGCAGCGTCACCTGCCTGAGGGTGGAGTATGGATCGAGTGCGGCGGCTGCCGATTTGATTGCCGAGCGCTTCGAGATCTCCTGAAGTGGGCATGCTGCGTCTCGAACGCTGCGGCAGAAACCTGTAAAAGGGCCGGCAATAATCAGATGCTGTAAAGCCGCAGGGGTTCGTTAACGTCGCGATGCCTTCGTTTGTTTTCTGGGCCTTGATGGCCGTGGTGTGCCTCTCGCCGCTGCCGCTGGCATCGAACCGCCCCCTGCCCTGGAGCCTGCTGTCGCTGCTGGTTGGCGTGCTGCTGTTGCTGTGGGGCGGCCATCGTCTGCTGGCCGCCACGCGCAGCGCCAGAGTCGCAGCCGATCTGCAAGGGCCGGGCGACCTTGACCCCCGACTGGCAACAGGCTGGCGGATCGACCGTCGGGCCGCGCTGCTGACGCTTGGCTTTGCCCTTTTGATAGCCTGGTACTGGGTGCAGGCATCGCCGGACTTTTCCGGCCGCTGGGCACATCCCGCCTGGTCCGAGGCGTCTGCCGCCCTGGGCGAGAGTCTGCCGGCAGCCATCAGCCTCAGCCCGGCCGCCGGCGAAACGCTGATGATGAAGATCGTGGCCTACGGCGGGATCCTGCTCCTCGCCCTCCAGTTCGGCCGCGATGTCGACCGGGCACGCATGGCCTTCCGGGTGATCTGTCTGTGCGGTTTCGCCTATGCCATCTACGGCCTCGTCGTGCATTTCACCCGTGCCGGCACCGTCCTGTGGTTTGCCAAGGACGCGTATCCCGACAGCGTTACGTCCACCTTCATCAACCGCAATGCCTATGCGACCTACGCCGGCATGGCGCTGCTGGCCGGTTTCGCGCCCTTGCTCTCGGAGCTGCGCCGCCTCAGACGCGATCACATGTCGCTGCTGGGGTTCCTCGCGCTGCTCTCGGAACGCGGCTCGTTCGCGCTCTATCTGACAATCGCCGCCATCCTGACCGGATTCGTTGCCGTCGTACTGACCGGCTCGCGCGCCGGTGTCGTCTGCACCGTGCTGGGGTTGGCCGTGTTCGCGATCGGTCTGCTGATTGCGCGTGACATCCGTCCGCGGACCTTCGTTGTCGGCGCCCTGCTGGGCAGCGCGGCGCTGGCGGGCATGCTGCTGTTGAGTGGCGGCTTCCTTGCCAAGCGGCTGACCACCGAAACCGCGCCCGAGGCGCGCGCTGCCGTCTTCGATGTGGCCCGTTCGGCCGTGAAGGCCAGGCCCTGGACAGGCCAGGGTCTGGGTGGGTTCGGCCCCGCGTTCAACCGTGCCAACGACGGTCGTGCCGTCTTCGATACCTACGTCGATCTTGCCCACAACAGCTATCTGGAGCTGGCGGTTGAAGCAGGCTTTCCGGCGCTGCTGCTCAACCTGGCGCTGCTCGGCGTCGTGGTGCTCTCCTGTTTCCGTGGCCTGCGCGCGCGTGAGCGCGGCTCCAGCACATGCATCGCGGCGATTGCCATCGCTGCGCTCGTCGGCGTGCACAGCCTGGTCGACTTCGGTATCCAGATGCCGGCCGTCGCCGCCACATTCATGCTGCTGATGGGCGTGGCCATGGCCCAGGGGCTAACGGCGGAAACGGCGACCGTGCTGTCGGTAACCGACCCCTCGCGCCGCTTCGGCCAAGCCCGAGTACGCCGCGCGGATGCGACTGTCGCCACCCCGGTAGATGTCATGGAGACGCCGCCGTCCGCGGACGATTGCACCCCGCCCGGCACGCGCCACAATCACGGCGCTCTGTCGAAGGAGACTTCCGCCGTGGCTCACGGTTCGCCCGGTCGCGATGATGACTACACCGCAGCGCTGGCGCGCTGGCGCGCCGTGCGCAAGATGGAACCGGTGACTGGCACGACACGCCGCGCGGAGGAACGTTATGAAGATCTCGCATGTGGAGTCGGTCCTGCTGGCGGTGCCGTTCGAGGACCACGGCGGCATCTGGCGGATGGGCGGCAGCCGCAAGGCGTTCCAGACACTGATGGTGCGCATCGACACTGATCAAGGCCTCAGCGGCTGGGGCGAGGTCTTCACCAAGAACGGCGAGCTGGCGCTGAAGTCCGTGTTCGATACGCACGTCGCACCGGTACTGATCGGCCGCGACGCGACGCAGATCGGCGCCATCAGGCGCGACCTGGAAAAACTGCATCACAATTTCGGCCGCGTCGGGCTGATGGCCTTTTGCGTCTCGGCCGTCGATCTGGCGCTATGGGATATCCTCGGCCAGGCGGCCGGCTTGCCGCTCTACCGTCTGCTGGGCGGCGCCACACGCAGCGAGGTGCCGCTCTATGCCAGCCTGACGCGCTATGGCGACCCGCGCGCCGTTGCCGACACGGTCGAGCGTGCCGTGAAGGAGGGTTACGGCGCGGTGAAGCTGCACGAGGTGCTGGTCGAAACCGTGGTATCGGCGCGCGCGGCGGCCGGCCGCGAGGTCGCGCTGATGCTCGACACCAACTGTCCCTGGACGCTCGCCGAGGCGCGGCGCAACGCCAGGCGCATGGAGCCCTACGATCTCGCGTGGCTCGAAGAGCCGACCTGGCCGCCGGAGAATGTGCATGCGCTGGCCGAGCTGCGGCGCTCAACCACGATCCCCATCGCGGCCGGCGAGAATGCTGGCAGCCTCGCCGACTACCGCGTGATGTTCGAGGCCGGCGCCGTGGATATCGTGCAGCCCGACATCGCCAAGGCACACGGGTTGAGCGAGGCGCTCAGGATCGCGGCGCTGGCCGATGCGCACAATGTTCAGTTCATGCCGCACTGTTTCATGATCGGACCGGGCTACGTCCACACGCTGCACCTGGCGGCCGCCCTGGAGGTGCCGCTGCTGGAGCGCTACTACGTCGAGCTGGCAGTCGAGCCGCTGGGCGAGAGCGTGAAGCCGCGAAACGGCCGCGTCGCGGTCCCGCAGGCGCCCGGCCTGGGCTGCGCCCCCGACCCCGACGCCATCAGGCTCTATCGCGTGGGCTGAAATGCGAACCGGCATCAA
This sequence comes from Rhodospirillaceae bacterium SYSU D60007, assembly GCA_003574685.1. Taxonomy (GTDB): domain Bacteria; phylum Pseudomonadota; class Alphaproteobacteria; order Reyranellales; family Reyranellaceae; genus Vineibacter. Next base: position 106,516 of record QOCQ01000006.1, on the reverse strand, counting down.
CCACGTCCCGCAACCACCCTGTCAACCATCTGCGGTGCAAGGCCGAGGTAATTGGCCGGATCGCAGAGCCTTGCCAGCGCCGGCCGATCCAGATGCCTTGTGACGTCGGATGATTGCATTAGTGCGTCAAGCAGCGAGATACCGCGTTCGGCTGCCAGCCGGCATGAATCATAGACAACATCGTGCGCCGTCTGCCGGCCCATGTGCGGTGCGAGGCCCATCATGACGGCTTCGGCCACGATCAGCCCGGAGGTGATGTCGAGGTTGCGGCGCATGCGCGCGGCATCAACGATCAGCCCGCCGAGCATGAACTTGGCCTGGTGCAATGCGCTGGACGCCGCCAGGAAGGCTTCCGGGATCGCCGCCCATTCCATATGCCACGGTCCGGTGGCCCGCTCGAAGTCCGTCACCAGCGCATCGAGCATCAAGCCGGCCTGCTGGCGCACGATGCGGGAGGCGGCGAGAATCAGCTCCGAGGAGATCGGGTTGCGCTTCTGCGGCATTGTGCTGGAAGCGCCGCGACCGTGCACGAAGGGCTCGAACACCTCGCCGAATTCGGTCGACATCATGATCATCACGTCGAAGGCGATCTTGCCCAGCGTGCCGCACACCAATGCCAGCGCATTGACTGCCTCGGCGAACCCGTCGCGCGCCACATGCCAGGTCGACGCCGGCTCGCCCAGCCCCAGCTCGCGGGCAAGCGCGCGCTGCACCTCCAGACCGCGATCGCCGATCGACGCCAGCGTGCCCGCCGCGCCGGCGAACTGCACGACCAGCACGCGGGGGCGAAGCTGCGCCAACCGCTCGGCATGACGGTCCAGTGCCGCCAGCCAGATCGCGATCTTGTAGCCGAACGTGATCGGCAGCGCCTGCTGGAGATGCGTGCGGCCGGCCATCGGCGTGTCGCGGTGCTTGGCGGCCAGTGACGCGAGCGTGCCGCGCAGAGTCTCCACATCCGCCTGCACCAGATCGAGCGCCGCGCGCAACTGCAGCACGGTGCCGGTGTCCATGATGTCCTGCGTCGTGGCGCCCCAATGAACGTAGCGCCCGGCCTCACCACAAAGGGTCGAGAGCTGCGCCACCACCGGCAGGATGGGATAGCCGACATTGTCGGTTTCGCGCTTCAGCCGCTCGAAATCCAGCGTCACCGTTTCAGCGGCGCGTGCAATGGCCTCGCCGGCATCGGCCGGAATTACCCCGACCCGCGCCTCCGCCCGCGCCAGTGCCACTTCAACGTCGACGTAGCGCGCCACCAGCGCCCGGTCGTCGAAGATGGCACGCATGTCCGGCGTACCGAACATGTCGCGAAACAATGCCGAATCGAAAACCGTGCTGCCCATGCCCCTCTCCCTGCGAGGGGCCATCGCATATGTGAGCTCTTCGTCATCCTGAGCGCAGCGAAGGACCTTGCGGAGGTTCGACCAAAGAACGACGGCACCGGTGAATCAATGGCCCGTCCCTACGGATCGCACGGCCGCAAGGTCCTTCGCTTCGCTCAGGACGACGGGAAATCACCACATGCGACAACCCTGATCTCCCTGCGTGGGCCGCACGATGACGGCGTCCACCGCCGGTGTCTACCCGGCCCTCCCGGCGCAGGCTCGCGCCTCAAAGGCTGCAGTGCGCGCGGCACGCCTGCTGGCACGATACCGCGTATCGAGTATGGTATGAGATATGGCCAAGCGACTATCCGACGGTTTCGTTCAACGGACCAAGCACAAGGTTGTCCCTAAGGATCGCTCGTCGTCAGACCAGAAGACGAAGCGTGTTGCGCCGCCCGTAAGCACGGCGACCGGCGGACCAATGCCCGGCATCGACCTGAACGACACCGCTGCGCTGCTGGAGATGGAGGATCGGGCGTACAGTAGTGCACGCCGCCGTCGGCGATGAGAGTGTCGCCTACCCCCTATTCCCGCTCGCCGTTCGCGTGGGCGGGGGCCATGCCCATGATGTGGTAGCCGGAATCGACGTGGTGCAGCTCGCCGGTCACGCCGGCCGAGAGATCGGACAGCAAATAAAGGGCGGCGCCACCAACATCGGCCTGGTCGATATTGCGCCGCAATGGCGCGGTTTCCCGGGTGACGCGATAGACATAGCGGCCGTCACCGATCACGGCCGCGGCCAGCGTGCGCATCGGGCCGGCGGAGATGGCGTTGACCCTGATGTTCTTGGGGCCGAGGTCGGCCGCGAGGTAGCGTACGCTCGCCTCCAGCGCTGCCTTGGCCACGCCCATCACGTTGTAGCTCGGCATGACATGGCGCGCGCCGCTATAGGTCAGCGTCAGCAGGCTGCCGCCGTTGGTCATCAGCGGCTCGGCGCGTCGCGCAAGGTCCGTGAACGAATAGCAGGAGATGGTGAGGCTGCGCTGGAAATTGGTGCGCGAGGTATCGACGTAGCGCCCCTTCAGCTCGTCCTTGTCGGAGTAGGCGATGGCGTGCACGACGAAGTCGAGACGGCCCCAGCTCTTCGCCAGCTCCGCGAACAGCGCATCGAGGCTGGCCTCGTCCTCGACATCGGCCGGCAGCACGATTCCGGCGCCGAGGGACTGCACCAGCGGCCTCACCCGCGAGCCAAAGGTTTCACCTTGGTAGGTGAAGGCAAGCTCCGCACCCGCTGCGTGGCAGGCCTTGGCAATGCCCCAGGCAATCGAGCGGTCGTTGGCTACGCCCATGATCAGGCCGCGGCGGCCGACCATCAGACCCGCAGCGCGGGCGGCCGCCACGCTGGCAGCGGACGGACGGCCGTGACCATTGCCGGAATCGGGAGCCCGCGGCAGCGGGCGATCTGATGGCAGGGTCATCCCTCCACCCGCTGAAACACCAGCACCGCATTGGTGCCGCCGAAGCCGAAGCTGTTGGTCATCACGGTCTCCAGCCCCGCCTGATCGATGCGCTGCCGCGCGATCGGAAAGCCTTCGGCGCCGGGATCGAGGTTCTCGATGTTGGCCGAGGCGGCAACGAAATCGTCGCGGAGCATCAACAGCGAATAGACCGCCTCGTGCACGCCGGTCGCACCCTGGCTGTGGCCAGCCAGCGACTTGGTCGAGCTGATCGCGGGCAGATCCTCGCCGAAGACCTCGCGGATCGCCTCCAACTCGGTAATGTCGCCGACCGGCGTGGAGGTGCCGTGCGTGTTGATGTAGTCGATGCGCCGGTTGCCGCGCGCACCGCCAAAGCCGTCCAGCGCCAGCCGCATGGCGCGCACCGCACCTTCGCCCGATGGCGCCACCATGTCGGCTCCGTCGCCCGTGGCGCCGTAACCGATAATCTCGCCATACATTTTGGCGCCGCGTGCCCTCGCCAGCTCGTAATCTTCCAGGACGAGGATACCGCCGCCGCCAGAGATCACGAAGCCGTCACGGTCACGATCGTAGGCGCGGCTGGCACGCGCGGGGGTGTCGTTGTACTTTGCCGACATCGCACCCATTGCATCGAACAACACCGACAGCGTCCAGTCGAGCTCCTCGCCGCCGCCCGCAAACATGCGATCGGCCTTGCCAAGCATGATCGTCTCGGCCGCGTTGCCGATGCAATGCGCAGAGGTGGAGCACGCCGAGGTGATCGAATAGGTCGGCCCCTTGACCCTGAAGGCGGTGCCGAGGTTGGCCGACACCGTGCTCGACATCGCTTTTGGCACGCTGAACGGCCCAATCCGCTTGGGTCCCTTCTCCCGCGTGATCTGTGCCGCCTGCACGATGGCGCCGGTTGTCGGCCCGCCTGAGCCCGCGATCAGGCCGGTGCGGTCGTTGGAGATGTCCTTCTCGTCGAGGCCCGCATCGCCGATCGCTTCCTTCATGGCGAGCCACGCATAGGCCGAGCCGTCGCCCATGAAACGCCGCAGACGGCGGTCGACGGTGGCGTCAAGATCGACCTTGAGCGTGCCGTGCACCTGGCAGCGGAAGCCAAAGTCGCGGTATTGAGGCGCAAACTCGATGCCGGAGCGGCCTTCCTTCAGTGCAGCCGCCACCTCGCCAGCATTGTTGCCGATGCTGGAAACCACCCCGATTCCGGTGACGACAACGCGGCGCACGTCAGGCTGCCTGTGGCTGGAAGAGTCCGACCTTGATATCGCTGGCTTCAAAGATGGGCTTGCCGTCGGCCTCTACCACACCGTCAGCAATGCCCATTACCAGCTTGCGCAGAATCACACGCTTGAGGTGGATGTGATAGGTGACCTTGCGGATGGCCGGCGTCACCATGCCGCTGAACTTCACCTCGCCCACGCCCAGGGCGCGGCCGCGTCCCGGTGCCTTCATCCAGCCCAGGAAGAAACCGACGAGCTGCCACATGGCATCCAGTCCGAGGCAGCCCGGCATCACCGGATCTCCCTGGAAATGGACAGGGAAGAACCAGAGGTCCGGCTTGACGTCCAGCTCCGCGACGATCTCGCCCTTGCCGTACTTGCCGCCCTTGTCGGAGATGCGCACGATGCGGTCGAGCATCAGCATCGGCGGCAGCGGTAGCTGGGCATTACCGGGCCCGAAGAGCAGGCCCTTTGCACACTGGATGAGGTCGTCGTAGGTGTAGCTGCTCTTGCCGGTCACGTGCCGTCCATGCTCCAGGGTCGCAGGCGTTCTAACAGATAGGGTGGGGCCCGGAAACAAACAATTCCCCGCCGTGTCAAGCACCTGGCGGCCTGAACCCGCCACTAGGCAACCGCCGCGGCTTGGCGTAATAGAGCGTCGCATGTGCAGCACGTCCGCCATCGCCGATCGTTTGCGTACGGCCGGCCTGCGGCCCACCCGCCAGCGCCTGGCGCTGGGGGCGCTGCTGTTCGGCGGCGGCCGCGACCGGCATGTCACGGCCGAGCAACTGCATGCCGAGGTGGCGGCGCGCGGCGGTCGGGTTTCCCTGGCAACCGTCTACAACGCGCTGAACCAGTTCACGGCGGCAGGATTGCTGCGCGAGGTGGTGGTCGGGCCCGGCCGGCTCTACTTCGACACCAACGTCGGCGATCACCACCATTTCTACATCGAGAACGAGGGCACCCTGCTCGACATCCCGGCTGACCGGGTGGCGATTGCGCGCCTGCCTTCGGCCCCCGAGGGCATGCGGCTGGAGCGCGTTGACGTCGTGGTGCGCGTCCGCCGCTAGCTGACAGCGGCGACCGACCGCTCACCCTTTTTAGAATCCCTCTAAACTGTTGACCACCTGCCGGGGCCTTCCTATAAACGGCAGCGGTCACCTGCGGACCTTGTGTGACCGCCTGCGGCGCCCGCCCGCCGCACCGAGAGGGAGACAATCCGATGAGCAAGCTTGGTGGTTCCAAGACGGAAGGCAACCTGAAGGCCGCGTTTGCCGGCGAGAGCCAGGCCAACCGGCGCTACCTCTATTTCGCGCAGAAGGCTGACGTCGAGGGTTACAACGACGTTGCCGCCGTCTTCCGCTCCACCGCGGAAGGCGAAACGGGCCACGCGCACGGCCATCTCGAGTTCCTCGAGGCCGTGGGCGACCCGGCCACCGGTCTGAAGATCGGCGGCACCTCCGACAACCTGAAGGCAGCGATTGCCGGCGAGACGCACGAGTACACCGACATGTACCCGGGCATGGCCCGCACGGCGCGCGAAGAGGGCTTCGAGGAAATCGCCGAGTGGTTCGAGACTCTGGCCAAGGCCGAGAAGAGCCACGCTGGCCGTTTCCAGAAGGCGCTCGACACGCTGGCCTGAAACACTTCCCTGTCATAGCCGGCGGAGACGGCCTGCCGTCTCCGCCGCCGTTCCTGCGACATTCCCATGCGCGAAGGCAGCCTGGAAGCCCCCACCCGGCATCCGCTGGCGTGGACCAGCGATGCGTTCTACGACGAGGCCCGCCTCGACGCAGAGATGCGCCGCGTCTTCGACATCTGTCACGGCTGCCGGCGCTGTTTCAATCTCTGCGACTCCTTTCCCCGCCTGTTCGATCTGGTCGATGCCACGGATGTCGGCGAGGTCGAGGGCGTGAAGAGCGAAGACTTCGCCACCGTGGTCGATGCCTGCACGCTCTGCGACATGTGCTTCATGACGAAGTGCCCGTACGTGCCGCCGCATTCGTGGAACCTCGACTTCCCACACCTCATGCTGCGCTACCGCGCGGTGCAGGCGAAGAAGCACGGCATCAAGTTCATGCACCGGCAGATGGCAGAGACGGACCGCAACGGCCGGCTGGGCAATCTGGCATCCGGTCTGGTGAACTGGGCTACCGACGAGAAGAACGCCACGACCCGCGGACTGATGGAAAGCGTCGCGGGCATCCATCACGGCGCGCACCTGCCGCGCTACGCCGACGAGACGTTCGTGAATCGCGCGCAGCGGGAAACGTTCGTCATCAACCGCGACGCACCGGCCTGTGGCAAGCGCAAGGCGGTGCTTTACGCCACCTGCTACGGCAACTTCAACAACACCGATATCGGCATCGCGACGCGCGCCGTTCTCGCGCACAACGGGGTTGAAACAGAGGTGGTGCACCCTGCTTGCTGCGGCATGCCGAAGCTGGAGCTGGGTGACATCGCTGCTGTCGCCGAGGCGGCGCGCACTGTGACGGCTGCGCTGATGCCCTGGGTCGACAACGGCTATGACGTCATCGCGCTCACTTCCTCCTGTGCGCTGATGCTGAAATTCGAGTGGCCGCTGATCCTGCCCGGCGATGAGCCGGTCAAGCGCCTGGCGCAGGCCACCTACGATATCGCCGAGTACGTCGTCGACGTTGCGAAGAAGGAAGGCTTGGCGCCGGGTCTGGGCACGCTCGAAGGCGGCGTGTCGGTCCACCTTGCCTGCCATGCGCGGGCGCAGAACATGGGCGCCAAGGCCGCCGAGCTGCTGCGGCTGATCCCCGACGCGACCGTCTCCGTCATCGAGCGCTGCTCGGGTCACGGCGGTGTATGGGGCGCGCGGCGCGAGAATTTCGACGTGGCGGTGAAGGTCGGCAAGCCGGCTGCCCGCCAGGCGTTGCGCGAGGGCCATGCGCATGTCGCCTCCGAATGCCCGCTGGCGGCTGACCACCTGCTGCAGGTCATGCAGCTCAGCGCGGCCGATGGCGAGCCACCCCGGCCGGCGCGCGCCCATCACCCGATCGAGCTGTTCGCGAGGGCATACGGGCTCGTGCCCTGACACCCGAATCGCCGGTCCGCCGGCACTGGACGCCTGTCATGCGCAAGATCACCCCAGCCGATGTCCTGCCGCTTTCCGAGTACGCGAAAGTGCGCGCCGAGCGCCGGCGTTCGCTGACGCAGACCAAGCGGTTGCGGCGCGTCGAGGTCGGACCGTTCGCGACCTTCTATTTCGAGAACTTCGACACCATGCTGCACCAGGTGCAGGAAATGCTGTTCATCGAGAAGGCCGGCGCCGAACAGATTCCCGACGAGCTGGCGGCCTATAATCCCTTGATTCCCGATGGCCGCGAGCTCACCGCGACGGTGATGTTCGAGATCGACGATCCCGTGCGCCGCGCGCGCGTGCTCGCCACGCTGGGCGGCATCGAGCACACAATGTGGCTGCGCGTGGCCGGCGAAACCATCAAGGGCATTGCCGAAGAAGACCAGGACCGCACCAACGAGGCGGGCAAGGCCTCCTCCGTCCATTTCGTGCACTTCCCCTTCACGCCGGCGCAGATCGCCGCCTTCCGCCGCCCCGGCACGGAGGTGATCGCCGGCTTCAGCCACGCCAATTATGGCCACATGGCCGTGATACCCGAGCCCGTCCGCGCCGCCCTGGCCGACGATTTCGACTGAGTCCTTCGCCACTACCGGGTCACCACGAGGGAAGCTCGTGGCATAATCGGCGCATGGTGGTGACCGAGGATCTGTCGGCAGGACCGCAGCCGCGGCGCGAGCCGGCCTCCGGAACCGAGGGGCCGCGGCGCCCGATGCCGCCGACGGTCGAAGAGATCACGCGCCGGCTGCCTTCCCGCGGCGGCGTGCGTCTGCGCTCGCTGGTGCTGATCCGCTGGATCGCGGTGGCCGGCCAGGCATTCACCGCCGGCGTTGTCACCTGGGGTCTCAACTTCGACTATCCCGTTGTGCCGGTGGCGGCAGCGATCGCGCTTTCGGCCGCGCTCAACCTGGGCTTCGAGCTGAGCCAGCCCGGCGCCACCCGCCTGAACGACCGCGAGACCGCGGTTTTCCTCGGTTTCGATACGCTGCAGCTCACGTTCCTGCTGTTCTTCACAGGCGGCATCTCCAATCCGTTCTCGCTGCTGATGCTGGCGCCGGTGGCGATCGCGGGCTCGACGCTGGGTGTCCGCAGCGTGGTGGTCCTGTCCGCGCTGACAGCATTGTGTGCCGGCTTCGTGGCCGTGTTCCATTTCCCGCTGCCGTGGGACGGCCCCCCGCCCGAGCTGCCGCCCATCTACATGGTGGCGATCTGGGCCAGCCTCACGCTGTCGATCATCCTGATCGCCGTCTATACATGGCGGGTTGCGGAGGAAGCCCGGCAGATGGGCGATGCATTGGCCGCGGCATCAGCGGCACTGGCGCACGAGCAGCGCATGGCCTCGCTGGGCGCCCTGGCGGCAGCCGCCGCCCATGAGTTGGGCAGCCCGCTCTCCACCATCTCGCTGGCGGCGCGGGAAATGCAGCGCGAGGTCGAGCTCGATGATCCGCTGAAGCCCGATGTCGATCTGCTGGTTGAGCAGTCGGAGCGGTGCCGTTCCATTCTCGCAAGGCTGACGGTGGATCCGGCCGTCGATGTCTCGGAGGCCTACAGTGTGGTGTCGGTTCCCGCGCTCGTTGAAGCCGCGAGCGAACCGTGGCGACGCGAGGGCATCGATATCGAGTACACACAGACACGCGCCGCAGCCGATGCGCCGCAGGCACCGCCGGTGATGGTGCGCGGCCCTGAGTTCCTGCAGGGTGTTGGCAATCTCGTTCACAACGCTGTCAGTTTTGCGCGCACGCGCGTGAGCGTGACGACGCGGTGGACCCGCGACTGGGTCGACGTGGAGATCGCCGACGATGGTCCCGGCTTTCCCGAGATGCTGCTGGACGAGCTGGGCTCACCCTTCGTTTCGACACGCGCCGGCAGCCGCGGCCACATGGGGCTAGGCACCTTCATCGCCAAAACGCTGCTGGAGCGCACCGGCGCGACCGTACGGTTCAGCAATCGCTCACCGGCCGAGGGCGGCGGTGCACGGGTGGTGGTGCGCTGGCGCAACCCGGTGTTCCGCGATACATAGAGACGAAACCTCCGCGGTCCGGCCCCCGGCTGCGCGACAGCCGATGCCCGGGCCGCGGCGCAAGGAGGGACGTGTGGCAGAAGACGTCACCCCGGCGCAGAGCGCCGCCGAGCGCACGATCCTGATCGCCGATGACGATGCGCCGCTGCGCACGCGCCTGGCGCGCGCACTGGAACAGCGCGGCTATACCGTGATCTCCGCCGGCAGCGTCGCCGAAGCCATGTCCTGCGTCGACAAGCCGCCGGCCTACGCCGTGCTCGACATGCGACTGGGCGACGGCAGCGGTCTTGAGCTGGTGAGCGCGCTGCGCAAGGCGCGGCCGGATATCCGCATCGTGATGCTGACCGGCTACGGCAACATCGCCACGGCCGTGGCGGCCGTAAAGGAAGGCGCCATCGACTACCTCGCCAAGCCTGCCGACGCCGACCAGATCGAGGCAGCACTGCTGGCCACCGGCACGCGCCTGCCGCCGCCACCCTCCAATCCCATGCCGGCCGACCGTGTGCGCTGGGAGCATATCCAGCGCGTTTTCGAGCAATGCGATCGCAACGTCTCCGAGACAGCGCGGCGGCTCAATATGCATCGCCGCACCCTGCAGCGCATCCTCGGCAAGCACGCGCCCAAGGAACAGTGACGGCTGCGCGCCGGCAGCACCGGCGCGCAATTCCTATGCGATTCCTATAACCGGGCCGGCCACCCCTCTCGAATTCCTATCCGTCACCAGCCGATATCCGCCCTGCGTTCCACGCGAACCGCGAGCGGAGTTCTCTATGTCCGATCTGGCATTTCTTGGCGGCGGCTGCGGGCTGATGCTGCTGATGATGGCCTACGCGTCACCCTGATCCCGACCACGATCGGCGCCTTGCTGTCGGCCATCGGCATTGCCGGCATGGACCGGCTGGTGCGCTTCAACGTGCTGGCCACGTCGGGCCGCTCGGTTGAGGCGGCGGGCGACGTCGACACGCTGCTGCTCGACAAGACCGGTACCATCACACTGGACAATCGTCAGGCGACCGAGTTCCTGCCCGTGCGCGGCGTCACCGAGCTGGATCTGGCTGAGGCCGCGCGGCTGGCCAGCCTCGCCGACGACACGCCAGAAGGTCCGTCGATCGTCGTGCTGGCCAAGGAAAGGCACGGCCTGCGCGGCATGGAGATCGGGGAGCTCAAGGCCCGCTTCGTGCCGTTTTCCGCCAACACCCGCATGTCCGGCGTCAATCGTGACGGTGTTGTGATTCGCAAGGGTGCCGTCGAGGCCATCATCGATCACGCCCACAGCCTCGGAATCGCCAGGATCATTCCGCCGGATGCCGGGCGCATTGCCAGCGATATCGCGCGTCAGGGCGGCACACCGCTGGCCGTTTCGAGGAACGGCCAGATCCTGGGCATCGTGCACCTCAAGGACATCGTGAAGGGGGGCATCCGCGAGCGTTTCGCCGAGCTGCGCAAGATGGGCATCCGCACCGTGATGATTACCGGCGACAACGCCGTCACGGCCGCGGCGATTGCCGCCGAAGCTGGCGTAGACTTCGACAGCGGCAACTTGCGGGTCGATCTGGTGCATCACCAGGTCCAGCTTGCGGCACAGGAGGTGAAACTGTCGCCCAAGGAATACGATATCCTTGCGCAGCTCGTGATCCACGCCGGCAAGGTGCTGACACACCGCCACTTGCTGCGCGAGGTGTGGCGTGACGAGACGATCGACCCGCAGTACCTGCGTGTCTACATCCGTCAGCTCCGCCAGAAGATCGAAGCCGACCCCGCCGACCCCCGCCACCTGCTTACCGAGTCTGGCGTCGGCTACCGCCTTGTCTAGGCTTCGTCGCTGTGCGGGGTGCGCGCCGGGGTGACCACCTTTGCGCTGCGGCGCGGCCAGACGAAGCCATCGGGATCGAGCACGCCACGGCGCACCAGCGAAGCCCAGGCGTCTTCCGGCGTATCCACGACATCGAACAGGCTCGTATCCTCGGCGGCGATGACACCGGCCTCGATCAGCCAGTCGAAATTGACGGCCTTCCGCCAGAAGTCGCTGCCGAACAGCACGACCGGCGCACGGCGTCCCTTGCCGGTCTGCTGCAGCGTCAGGATCTCGAACAGCTCGTCGAAGGTCCCGAATCCACCGGGGAAGATCACCAGCGCCCGCGCCCGCATGGCAAAGTGCATCTTGCGCATCGCAAAGTAATGGAACTGGAACGTGAGGTCGGGTGTGGAGTAGCCGTTGGGTTCCTCCTCGTGCTCCAGCACGATGTTGAAACCGATCGACGGCGCGCCGACCTCGGCGGCACCGCGATTGGCCGCCTCCATGGTGCCCGGCCCGCCCCCGGTGGCGATGACGTTGAAATGCTCACCCTCGCGCGGTGCCAGCGCGCCACCACGCTCCGAAGCCAGCCGCGCAAAGGCGCGCGCACTCTCGTAGTAGGGCGCCAGGCCTTTGAGCTGCGCCAGGCGCGCCAGCGCGGCCTTGCCGTGCGCCGTGCTGCGAAACGCCTCGAGCTGCTCCGGCGAGGGTGCCCGCGCACTGCCGAACACGATGATGGTCGAGCGGATCTTCCAGTCGCGCAGGATCAGCTCGGCCTTCTCATACTCCAGCGCGAAGCGGATGCCCCGCAGCTCGTCCCGGCGCAGGAACTCGCCATCATCGACGGCAAGGGCGAAACTGCGCGCGGCTTTTCGGGGATTCCTGCTGGACATGGCGACCGGGACGTTGAGGAGACGAACGGCCAGTGTAGCGCCAAACGATGGCCGGGCGGGAACGGAACGGCAGTGACCGTGCGACACAGAGTCCGGCTATACTGGGCCCACGGAGGCTGCCATGCGACTCGACGAGACTCCCGAAAGCCAGAACGTGGACGATCTGCGCGGGACGGACGCGAGCGGCGGCTCGCCGTTCGGCGGCGGCTTCGGCGGTCGCGGGCCCGGTGGCGGCGGCCTGCCGCTGCCGATAGGCGGCGGCGGCCTGGGCCTGGTGATCGTGGTGGTCCTGGCGCTGTTCTTTGGCCTTGATCCGGCAGCGCTGCTGGGCGGCGGCAGCGGCGGCGGCCAGTACCAGCCCGTGCCGGCGCCGCCGCAGATGCGGCCGATGCGGCCCGACCAGCCCGGCACCCGCGTCGGCCGGGACGACGAGATGCGCCAGTTCGTCGCGCGCGTGCTGGGCAGCACCGAGGAAGTGTGGGACGAGCAACTGCCGCGCCAGGCGAACCGGCAATACCAGAAGCCGCGGCTGGTGCTGTTTTCGGGCGCCGTGCGGTCGGCCTGCGGCATGGCCGATGCGGCAGTCGGACCGTTCTACTGCCCGGAAGACCACCGCGTGTACATCGACCTGTCATTCTATGATCAGCTCGCGCGGCGCTTCGGGGCACCGGGCGATTTCGCGCAAGCCTATGTGCTGGGGCACGAGGTCGGCCATCATATCCAGAACCAGCTTGGCATTCTCGCCAAGGTGCAGGAAGCGAAAAGCCGGATGAGCCGCACCCAGGCCAACGCGTTGCAGGTCCGGACCGAACTGCAGGCCGATTGCTTCGCCGGTGCATGGGCGTTCCACGCCAATCAGAAGCGCCGGATTCTTGAGCCCGGCGATGTCGAGGAGGGCCTGCGCGCCGCTGCCGCCATCGGCGACGACCGGCTCCAGCGCCAGGCGCGCGGTTACGTGCAGCCCGAAAGCTTCACCCATGGCACCTCGGCGCAGCGCCAGCGCTGGTTCCAGCGCGGCTTGCAGAGCGGCGAGCTACGTGCCTGTGATACCTTCAATACGCAGGAGCTGTGATGCGCCGCGCGCACCGGACCGGCGCATGACAGGCGATGCACGAGATGCGGAATTCCTGCGCGAGGCGATCCGGCTGGCGCGCGAGAAGATGGAGGCCGGCCTTGGCGGGCCGTTCGGTGCGCTGGTCGTGCGGGACGGTACCGTTCTGTCGCGCGGCTGGAACCAGGTGACGTCGGCGCGGGATCCCACCGCGCATGCCGAAATCACGGCGATCCGCGCCGCCTGCCAGGCGCTGGGCCATTTCGAGTTGCGCGGCTGCGTCATCTACACGAGCTGCGAGCCCTGCCCGATGTGTCTGGGTGCGATCTACTGGGCGCGTCCCGCGCGTGTCGTCTACGCCAGCACCCGGCACGACGCGGCGGCGATCGGCTTCGACGACGAATTCATCTATCGCGAGGTGCCGCTGCCGCCGGCCGAGCGCACACTCGCCTTCGTGCATCTGCCTTCCGAAGAAGCCCGCGCCGTCTTCAGGGCCTGGCAGGAAAAGCCGGACAAGGTGCGGTACTAATGCCGCGGATGCTGTGTCACACGTAGGTGATGGCGACGCTGCCGCACCCCTCGACCGTTCCGATCAGCGTGTCGCCCGCCACCACGGCGCCGACGCCTTCCGGCGTTCCGGTGTAGATCAGGTCGCCGGGGCCCAGCGCCACCAGGCCCGACAGGCAGGAGATCGTTTCGGGCACGTTCCAGATCAGCTCGTTAAGATTGGCGTGCTGGCGGATCTTGCCTGAAACTTCCAGCCGGATTTCTCCGGCAGCGGGATGGCCGATCTCCGCAGCGCGGTAGATCAGGCCGATCGGCGCCGACTGGTCGAAGCCCTTTCCCATGTCCCAGGGACGGCCCTTGTCCCGCGCCGCGTTCTGCAGATCGCGGCGGGTCATGTCGAGGCCGGCGGCATAGCCGTAGACGTGCTCCAGCGCCCTCTCCACTTTGATATCGGCGCCGCCCCGCCCGATCGCCACCACCAGCTCCATTTCGTGGTGCAGGTTCCTGGTCGCCGGCGGATAGGCAATGCGCACCGGGTTCGCGGGATCACCCGCCACCACAATGGCGTCGCTCGGTTTGGCAAAGAAGAAGGGCGGTTCGCGGTCGGGGTCGCCGCCCATCTCGCGCGCGTGGGCGGCATAATTGCGGCCGACGCAGTAGATGCGCCGTACCGGGAACAGATCGGACGTGCCGGCGACGGGAACGCCGACGGTCGGCGGCGGCGGAATGACATAGGCCATGGCGATCTCCCGGGGGCCGGCGGGGCGAAGGCTTAGCGCAGGCGCGCCGCCGGGAGCAAGCCTGCACCGCCGCTCAGCGCACCGCCTTGTAGGCGGCGCGGGCAAGGCGCCACACCGCCGTATCGCGCAGGCCGCCCGAGATCCGCGCTCCGGCTGCAAAGCGATCGAGAAGCGCGACTTCGCCGATGGCTTCCGCCCACGGACGCAACAATTCGACGGCAAAGCCTCGCTCGTCCGGCCCGAGGTCGCGCGCGCATTCCGAGAGTCTCAGGCGGAAATGCTGGCGGCTTGCACGCGCCATGATTACCGGATCGGCGCCGGGAATCTGCCGCCCCACGGCGGGAATGACGTCGAGCGCGATCCGCGCTGAATCCTGCAAGACTTCCGGCAGGCGCCGGCGTGCAAGACCAGGGCGATACTCGATGCGGTACTGCGAGAAGAAGTCCCGGCGGTGTACGAACGTGCCGCAGGCCGCGAGTTTCAGCCATAGCGCCCAGTCGCCGTAGAGGTGCATCGCTTCATCGAAGCCGCCGACGTTCTCCCACATCGACTTGCGGAATGCGTGCGCGGCGGGATGGACCTTCACTGCTGCGAGCTGGGTATGGAAGTTCTCCGGCGGCGGCGCCACGGGCTTCACGGACAGTACTTTCTCGGATTTCAGCAGCCGGCCTTCGCCATCGATATGCTGGTAGTTGCCGCTGACCAGCACCGCTTCGGGGTGGGCGGCGACGGCAGCGCGTACCGCCGTCACGAAGCCTGGCAGCGCCCTGTCGTCCGAGCCCATGAGCGACACCCATGTGCCGCGTGCCTGGGCGACAGCATGGTTGTAGTTGCCCATCATGCCCATGCGGCGCGGCGGGTAGACGATCCGCACCCGATCACGATATCGCTCGATCACCTCGCGCGAGCCGTCGGTGCTGCCGTCGTCGCTGACGACGATTTCCGATCCACCCGTCTGCTGGTTCAGCAGCGACTCGATGGTCTCGCCCACGTATCGTGCATGATTGTACGAGGGGACTACGAAGGAGTGACTGAATTCCATTGCAAGCGTCTTGAGGAAATCTCTGGCCGACAGCGGTGCAGTCCGTATACTGGCCCGCCGCGCCGCGATCTGCCAGAGCGAGGACATCCGATCGTGCCGGAGGCTGTCAGCAAGAAGTACCGCCTCGCGTATCTGGTCACGCATCCCATCCAGTATCAGGCGCCGCTCTTGCGTCTGATCGGCCATGACCCCGACATTCATCTGAAGGTGTTCTTCGCCTCGACCTTCTCGGCCGGCACCTATGACGATCCCGAATTCGGCCAGGCGATCGCCTGGGATGTACCCGTGCTCGAGGGCTACGCGCACGAGGTCCTGCCGGCGCTGCCAGGCACGCGCTATCCCGGTGACCGCTATTTTGATGCCTGGCGGCCGTTCAGCGTGGGCCTGCGGCGGCGCCTTCTTGCCGGACGGTTCGATGCCCTGTGGATTCACGGCTACGCGCGCGTTCCGCATCTCTGGGCCATGATCGCTGCGCGCAGCGCTGGCGTACGCGTGATGCTACGCGACGAAACCAACGGGCTGGGCCGCAGCACGGGCGGCGCGAAACGTGCGATCAAGCGGGGACTGTTCGCCCTGCTGAACCGCTGCGTCGATGGCTACCTCACAGTCGGCACGATGAACGAGCGTCACTACCGCGAACTCGGCATCGATCCCGGGAAGTTCTTCCGCGTCGGCTATGCGGTCGACAATGCCTGGTTCCAGGCGCGCATCGCGGAGTCGCTGCCGCTCCTGCCATCCCTGCGCAGCGAGCTGGGCCTTGCCGAAGGACAACACACCATCCTCTATGCGGCGAAGCTGATCCCGCGCAAGGCGCCGCTCGACCTCATTCAGGCCTTCGCGCGCGCCCTGTCCGCCATGCCTCCCAACCAGCGGCCGGTCCTGCTGATCGCTGGCGACGGCGAGCTGCGACCGCAGGCAGAGGCAGCCATTGCTGCGCTTGATCTGGCGCATGCCGTGCGCCTGCTGGGCTTTCAGTCACAGCAGCAGCTCGCCGCGCTCTACGCGCTCTGCGACCTGTTCGTCTTGCCCTCCGCGCATGAAACCTGGGGGCTGGTGGTCAACGAAGTGATGAATGCAGGCAAGGCGGTCATCGCCAGCGATCGCGTCGGGGCAGCCTACGATCTGATCCGCGACGGCACCAATGGCGCTATCTATCCGTTCGGCGACATCGATGCCCTGGCCTGCAGACTGTGCGAGGCCCTCGCCGATCCGGTGCGGCTTGCCGCCATGGGTGCCGAGAGCCGCCGACTCATCGGAGCGTGGGATTTCGCGCAAAATCTCGCCGGCCTTAAAGCGGCACTCGCGGCCGTTACAAACCCTGCGCCGTGCGCATGAAGACTTGCTGGTAGATCTGCCGCAACGCGCGCCGCAAGGAACTGCCGCGCCACCCCGCGCTGACCCGCTGGCCTGAGACAAACCGGCCAAGCAGCGCCTCCGCCCCGATCTCGCGGGCCCAATCACCCACGCAGTCGCCGGCAACCTTCCGATCCTGCCGTTCAAGTACCCGGCCGGCATCCGCCAGCATGCCGCGAAAGCACCGAAGGCTGGCCTTGCGAAGCCTGCCCAGGTCGGTACCCGGCATTGCGCGCGCCACTTCCGGGATGATGATCCGCTGGATGATCGAGAGGTCACGCATCGCCTGCGGCATGCGCTGGCGTGCCAGGCCGGGGCGATAGTTGATGCGATAATTCGCGATCACCCTGTGCACGTGGACGAACTCACCCAGGGGCGCCAGTTTGAGCCACAGACCCCAGTCCCCGAACAGCTCCAGTCGTGAGTCGAAGCCGCCGGTCTTCTCCCAGCCATCCCGCCGGAAGCAATGGGCGGCTGCCTGAACCATGTTGGCCGCCGCCTGCATGTAGAGCGTCTCAGGTGGAGAGCTGACGGGGCGAGCCGAGAGGGTCATGAGCGTCCGGATGTACCGGTCCTCACCGTCGATCTGATTGACTTCGCCGCTGGCGAGAACGGCGCCCGGATGAGCGTTCAGCGCCGCACTGATGGTGCCGACGAAATCCGGCAGAGCGACGTCATCGGCACCCATGACCGAAATCCACTCGCCGCGGGCATGCTGCACGCCCCAGTTCCACGCATGGGCCATGCCGCGATGCTCGGGCGGCCGCACGATCCGGATCCGGCCGCCAAATCTCTCAAGGACCTGCATCGTGTGATCGGTGCTGTGGTCCTCGCAGACGACGATCTCGGAACCAGGCCGGGTCTGCCTGAGCAGCGACTCGATCGTCCGGCCGATGTACGCGCCGTGGTTGTGCGAGGGTACGACAAACGTGTGGCTGAAATTCATGTCCGGCCAGGAGCGGCCGCGAATGCGATTCAGGCGGCCACCAAGGTCCGCTACATACTACGGCCGACAAAACTTACCATGCAAAACCAGTCTGAGACGGACCTGACCGGAAGGTGACTGGCTTGTCGGGGCGAAACGCCGCGCATTGCCGGGACAGCAGATCTGCGCCGGGCGCGTTGACACCCCGCCGGCGACCGGGCCTCTAATCGGGGCAGCCGCTGCCATCGCCAGGAAAGCGCAAATGAAGTTTGGCATTTTCTACGAACACCAGCTCCCGCGTCCCTGGACGGAACGCAGCGAGTACCAGTTGCTGCAGGATTCACTGACCCAGATCGAGCTCGCCGACCGGCTGGGCTACGACTACGCCTGGGAGGTAGAGCACCACTTTCTGGAGGAGTATTCCCACTCCTCGGCGCCGGAGGTGTTCCTCGGCGCCGCCAGCCAGCGCACCCGGCGTATCCGCCTCGGGCATGGCGTGATCCAGTTGACCACCAACCAGCCCCATCGTGTGGCCGAGAAGGTGGCGACGCTGGACCTGTTATCGGGCGGTCGGGTCGATCTGGGGATGGGCGAGGCTGCCGGACCCGCCGAGCTGCATCCGTTCGGCATCCGGGTGCGCGACAAGCGCGAGCGCTGGGAGGAGGCCGTGAAGGCCATCGTCCCGATGTTCACGAACGAGAACTGGGAGTTCCACGGCCAGTACTACGACTTCCCGCCCCGCAACGTCATTCCCAAGCCGTATCAGAAACCGCATCCACCGCTCTGGGTCGCCTGCTCCAACATCCAGACCATCGGCAAGGCCGGCGAATGGGGCATGGGTGCGCTGGGCTTCACCTTCGTGACGCCCGAAGCGGCGCGCGCCTGGGTGCACAAATACTACAACAACATGCTGAACAACCCGGCAAAGCTGGCCGACTATCCATCGAACCCCAACATTGCCATGGTGGCGGGCTTCATGTGCGCCCCCACCGACGAGGAGGCGCTCGCCAAGGCGGCCGGCTGGACGTTCTTCATCTTCGCCCTCTCGTATTACGGCCGCAAAGGCGTCGATGCGCCTGGCACCAGCAATTTGTGGCAGGAATATCAGAGCTGGCGCGGCGGTCCGGAAGAAAAGAAGGCGCTGGATGCCGGCCTGATCGGCTCGCCCGACACCATCCGGCGGAAGCTGCGGCAGTTCCAGCAAAGCCGGGTCGATCAGGTGATCCTGCTCAACCAGGCCGGCCGAACCAGCCACAAGGATATCTGCGACTCGCTGCAATTGTTTGCCCGCGAGGTGATGCCGGAGTTCCATGCCGCCGACGCCGAACACCAGGAATGGAAGCGAAAGGTGCTGGCGCGCGAGATCACGCTGGAAGAGCTCGACACGCAGCCCTACGACATCTTTGCCCACCAGAACGAGCACATCGTGCGGCTCACGCCCGAGCAGCTCAAGGCGCGCATGGCAGAGAAGGAAGCGGCGGCGAAGAAGGCTGGCACCGGCGACGATTGACGCCTGCCCTTCCGTCGCTCAGCGCTTGCCTTCGATCAGCACCTCGATCAGATGCGGACGGCCGGATTTCAGGGCGTCCTCCAGCACGCCGCGCAGCGCATCGGGATTCGACACCAGCGTGCCCTCCACGCCCATGCCGCGGGCCATGTGCACGAAGCCGAGCTCGGGGCTGGCCAGATCCATGTGCGGGTAGGGGTGGTTGGCCAGTTCGGCGAAACGCTGGCGGTAGGTGTCGAGATTGTGCTTCAGGACGCGGTATTCGCGGTTGCTGAGGATCACGAACACAATGCCCAGGCCGTGATGCGCCGCCGTCCATAGCGCCTGGATGCTGTACATCGCGGACCCATCGCCCGAGATCGCCACCACCGACCGGTCGGCATGCGCCAGCTTGACCCCGAGCGCACCGGCCAAGCCCTGACCGATGCCGCCACCGCGGCCGCTGTAATAGTCGCCCGGCCGCTCGAAATCGAAGGTGCGCGCCAGATCAATGTTGGCGGTGATCGCTTCATCGACCACCACTGCATTGGCGGGCAGGGCCGCCCGAATTTCGGCCATGGCGCGCGGCATGGAGATGGGCGTGCGGTTCCACGCCTTCCCGGCCCGCACCCGCTGGGCCGCTACGTCGGCTTCGCGGGCAGACTTGAGTGCCACGTTGCGCCGCGCCGCTGCCGACCGGAAAGCCTCATCGGCAGCAGACACGATCCCGTCATGCAGCGCACGCAACGTATGATGCATCTGCCCGACCAGCCCCGCTCGCGGTGCGAAGTTGAAGGCCAGCCGCTCGTGCGACTCCTCGAGCTGGACCACCGCGGCGCCTTCCGGAAAGGGATCACCGGCGGCAAACCACACCTCCTCGAAGAACGGCCCGCCGGCCAGCAGCACGAGGTCGGCCCCGTCCAGCGCCTTGCGGATGGCCGCTGCGTCGAACGGCAGGGCGCCGCGCGCATTGGGATGCGCGGTCGGGAACGATACGTGGTGGCGCAGGCCCTCGACCCACACCGGCGCGCCAACGGCTTCAGCCAGCGCCACCAGCGCCTGGGTGGCATCGGCGCGTGCCACATCGTCGCCAGCCACGATCGCCGGCTGCCGGCTGGCCAGCAGCAGGCGCACGATTTCGGCGATGCCGGCGGGATCGGGCAGCGCTGCGCGGAAGAGCGTGCCGGGCCCGACGGATTCGATGGCGGTTTCCTGCCCCATCACGTCGATCGGCAGCGATACGAACACAGGTCCGGCCGGCGGATCGCTGGCGATCTTGAAAGCGCGGCGCAGCAGGGGGCCGAGTTCGTCAGCTCGTTCAGCCTGCACGCTCCACTTGGTGACCGGCGCTGCCATGGCGACCAGATCGTGGCCCAGCAGCGGTTCGCGCAGGCGCATGCGCGTATCCTGCTGGCCGGCCGTCACCACCAGGGGCGAGGACGCCTTGAGCGCGCCGTAGAGCATGCCCAGCGCATTGCCGAGTCCGGGCGCGACATGCAGATTGACCACGCCGGTGCGGCCCGTCGCCTGGGCATAGAAGCTGGCGGCGCCCAGCGCCACGCCTTCATGCAGCGCCACGATATAGTCGATCTGCGGATACTCCGGCAGGCTGTCGATCAGGGGACTCTCGGTAGTGCCGGGGTTGCCGAAGATATGGCGCACACCGTGCTTGACCAGGCTTTGCATGAACACATGACGTCCGCGCATGCGCGACTCCCGCTTTTCCGTTCCGGCGTGCCATCATAGGCGCGGGAGGCAAGCAGGAGCCATGGCGCAAGCGCAACTCTCCGTGGCCATCATCGGTGGCGGTATCGGCGGCCTGGCTGCAGCTCTGTCGCTGCTGCGCGCCGGCTTTGACGTCCATGTCTACGAACAGGCCCAGGCGCTGGGCGAAATCGGCGCCGGCATCCAGATCAGCCCTAACGCCTCGCGCCTGCTGCACCGCCTCGGTGTGGCGGAAGCGTTGGCACGGAAGGGCGTGCGGCCGGTCGCCGTGCACCAGCGGCGCTGGGATGACGGTCGCACGCTCCAGTGCGCGCCGCTCGCCGACGCGATGGAGCAAGCCTATGGCGCTCCCTATTACCATTTTCATCGCGCCGACTTGCTGGCGGTGCTGGCCGGTGCGCTGCCACCTGGCCGCCTGCACACCGCCCACCGGCTGATGGATGCCTCCGACACCGGCGATCGGGTCGAGGCGCGATTCGACAACGGCACCAGCATCCGGACCGACGTGCTGGTGGGCGCCGACGGCATCCACTCCCGCGTGCGCCAGATCCTGTTCGGCGCCGACAGGCCACGCTTTACCGGCTGCATCGCCTATCGCGGGCTGGTGCCGGCGGAACGTCTGGCTCACCTGAAGCTGGAGGTGACGTCCAGCAACTGGATGGGGCCGCATGGCCATTTCGTGCACTACTACGTCGCTGGCGGACGGCTGATGAACTTCGTCGCGGTGCGCGAGGAGGAGTCCTGGGCACGCGAGTCATGGGTCGATCGCGGTGAGGTTGCCGACGCGCTGCGCCTGTTCGAGGGCTGGCATCCGCAAGTGCGCGCGATCATCGGCGCTGTCGATGTCACCTACAAATGGGGCCTGTTCGACCGGGAGCCGCTTGAGCGCTGGTCGGTGGGTCGCATCACGCTGCTGGGCGATGCCTGCCATGCCATGCTGCCCTTCATGGCGCAGGGCGCCGTGCAGTCGATCGAGGACGGCGCCACCCTTGCCGCCTCCCTGGCCGCCGGCAGCCACGATGTTCCGGCCGCGCTGGCGCGCTACGAGGCGCTGCGCCGGCCGCGCGCCACCCGCCTGCAGGAAATGTCGCGGCTGAACAAGCTGCGCTTCCACCTGCCGGACGGTCCCGAGCAGCAGCAGCGCGATGCGCAGTTCGCCGCCGCCGGTGACCGGACTGTCGCCGCCACCGGATGGCTCTACGGCCACGACGCGGCAGTGCTGCCGGACGCGGCCTGACATTCCTGGAGCAGAAGCATGGCTCATGCGATTTACCCTGATCATGCCGGCCGCAGCGTTCTGGTGACCGGCGGCGCCAGCGGTATCGGCGCTGCCATCGTGCGCGCCTTCGCGGGCCAGAAGAGCCGGGTCGGCTTTATCGATATCCTGGACGCACCGGCCGAAGCGCTGGTGCGCGAGCTGCAAGGCAGCGGCGCGGAGGTGCATTTCGCGCACGCGGATCTCACCGATATCGCTGCGCTGCGCGCCGCCGTCGTAGCGTTGCGTGCGCGCATCGGCCCAATCGCCGTGCTGGTCAACAACGCCGCCTTCGACGAACGGCACGCCACCGAGGAGGTGACGCCGCAGCAATGGGATGCACTGATGGCCGTCAACCTGCGGCACCAGTTCTTCGCGGCCCAGGCCGTGCTGCCCGACATGAAGGCGGCCGGCAAGGGCGCCATCGTGAACTTTGCCTCGATCTCGTGGATGGCCGGCATGGGCGGCATGGCGGTCTACACCGCCGCCAAGTCGGCGGTCCTGGGCCTCACCCGCTCGCTGGCGCGCGACTACGGGCCGCACAACATCCGCGTCAATGCCATTGCGCCCGGCTGGATCCTGACCGAGCGGCAAAAGGAGAAGTGGATCACGCCCGACGGCGAACGGCGCATGCTGGAGGCGCAGTGCCTCAAGCGATGGATCGTTCCCGAGGAGATCGCGCGCTTCGTGCTGTTCCTCGCCTCCGACGACGCCTCAGCCTGCACCAGCCAGCACTACGTGGTGGATGGCGGCTGGGTGTGACTTTCCTCCCACGGCAGGTACGTGAGTTCGGGCCATAGGGGCCGCCAGCGGGCGATCTTGCGCTCATAGACCTCGCGCGTGATCTGCCGCTTGTTGGCGCGCACGATACCGCGCAGCAGGTCATCGCAAGCGAAGGGGGCGCAGATCTCCAGCTCTCCGGATCGCGGACGCACACCAATGCTGGTGGCTGTCGTCGGAAACGACGCGATGGCGTCTTCGGTCGAATGGTAGGGATCAATCGTCTTGCCAAAGGCGTCGGGGTACCAGAGATGCACGCGCGCCTCATTCTTCACGTCGAGCTTCACGGGCAGGTCGGCGAACAGCCTGCGCAGCCGCATCTCATGCGCCACCTCTGTCTGCTGGGACAGATCCTCGGCATCGAAATAGACGATATCGATGTCCTTCAGCCCGTATTCCGGCGCCCGGCCCGTGAGCGCGTTCCACACGCCCTGGGCGACGGCGCCGGCGACCAGCCACGTATCGGGCAATGCGATTGCATCAAAGCGCGCCAGGATCAGCGCCAGTATGCGGTGGCTTTGCAGAATGGCCGGCAGGCTGCGCTGTGTCACACCGCGTCCAGCGGCGCGTTCAGCGCCACCGTGCCGGGCACGATGATGCCGCCGCGGTCGCCGATATCGACCTTGCCGTAGCGCTGGGCAAAGACCGGCGGCAGCGGCCGCGCGCCCGGGCAGGCCAGCCATAGCCGCAGCAGATGGCGCCGGCGCGCGGGCTCGTCCCAGTCTTCGAAGGCGGTGCGATCGTGCAGCAGCGTGTGATTGTGCACGAACTGCATGTCGCCCGGCCGGAACTCCATGTGGAGGTGAAGCGCGGGATCGTTCGCCAGCGCGTCGAACAGGTCCAGCGCCGCGATCTGGTCGGCTGACAGGCGCGGCGCGCCGGGCAGGCGCTGGGCGCTATCGATGTACTGGCGCTGGTAGAGCGCCGTGAGATGGCCCTGGTACCAGTTGAACACCGGGATTTCGAACCAGGGCTTCATGCCGTCCGGCACCTCGCCGCGCCGGTCGGTGGCGATCGGCTGGAACAGCAGCGCCAGAAGGTCGGGACGGCAGCGGCGCATCTCGTTGAAGATCGTGGTCGAGCTCACCAGCGTCGAGAGACCGCCGCGTTTGGCCGTCTTCAGGCACAGCAGGCCGACCACGTCGCACGAATCGGTGTGGTAGGTCTGGCGCTCGTTCGTCTGGTAGATGCGCACGGCGGGATCACGGCTGGAAAGGCCCATGTCCCGGACATGACCAAGCACATGCCCCCTGGCGTTCTGCGAACGAGCGCTGCCCAGCCAGGCGCCGATGCCGAAGAACGCCGTCGCCGCCATGCGCATGTCGTAGCGCTCGACCGGCAGGCCGCGCAGCAGCACAAAGCCGCGCCCGTTGAGCTGCTCGTCCAGCAGGGCCAGTACGCGCGGCCCCAGCCCCGGCAGCGGAAAACCGGCACGGGTGACGCCGGCGATATCCGCCTCGCGTGCCACCAGCGGCCGGCACGCCGCCTCGATCTCGGCAATGTCGGCAGGTGTCAGCGACACGATCCAGTCCGTCCGCCGGGCCATGTCGGGGCCGTACCAGGCGGCGGGACCGGTCTGCTCCGGCGGCAGGGTGGCGAGCGGATGGCTGTCGGGCATGGGCGTCAGTCGCAGGGTGGCGTGTCCCCACCTCTAGCCCCGTGCTGCCTGTTTGGAAAGACGCCGGCGTCGGCGTCTCCCGGGACCTTATTTGCGCTTGCCCGTCGCGGCGATCTTGTGCGCCCGCGATGCCGAACCGACGGCCTTGACCATCTCGAAGATGCGCTTGCGCACCTTGGCCTCGTCGATCTTGTAGTAGGCGCGTACCAGTTCCAGCGTTTCGCGCTTGGCGAGCGGATCCTTCTCTTCCTCGAACGGGGTGCTCTCCTCGCCAAAGCCGCCCTTGCGGCCTCTTCCACGGCGCGGCCCCACCAGGACATTTACCGGCATCTCCTCGAAGAAATACGATACCGGCACGTCGAGGACCTTGCTGAACTCATAGAGGCGGCTGGAACCGATACGATTGGCGCCGCGCTCATATTTCTGAATCTGCTGAAACGTCAGCCCCACGGCCTCGCCCAGCTTTTCCTGGCTCATGCCGAGCAATGTTCGGCGTTGCCGCACCCGCGTCCCCACGTGAACGTCCACCGGATGACCTGCCATGTTTGCACACTCCTTGCTTGTGACCCGCCAACCGCCCGGCTGGCGGTCGACAAGTCCCCGGAATCTTTCGTCCCGGTGCTCATCTGCTGCGTGCGGAGTTAGGTGCGGCTGTTCCGCTGCCTTCAGTACAACGCAGGTGCGCCTCTACATCGTTAAGACGAGAAGCGCACAATCGTTATTCTATTGTTAAAAGGTTCTATTGTTAATACCTTTTTTGGTACGTCTGGTTGTCGTGTCGGGGCACTTTTCGCGTAGCTTGAACGGACTGGGCTGCTGGATCAGTTTCGCAGTGCGATCCAGCAGACAGGCGCGAGAAGTATGATCAATATGCCGAGAAGCGCCAAATCACCAAAATGCGCATAGGGCGTAGGTGGTCCGGCCGGCGGCAGGTTGCGGTCGATGACACCGGTCCTTTCCATGCCGAGCTGTGCCTCGATCCGGCCGAACCGGTCGATGACGGCAGAGATGCCGGTGTTGGCAACGCGGATCAGGGGCAATCCCTCCTCGATGGCGCGCAGCCGGGCGCTCACGAGATGCTGGTAGGGGCCGCTCGACTGGCCGAACCAGGAGTCGTTGGTGACGTTGAGAATCCACGCCGGACGGTCGCGCGCATCGACCACGGCACCGGGGAAAATGGCCTCGTAGCAGATGATGACGCCAACCGGCGGCAAGCCCGGCAGCCGGATGGTCCGGCGGTCCGGACCCGCCTCGAACGAGCCGCGGCCGATGGTGTCCGCGAGCAAGGCGAAGTGCCGGCGCAGCGGCAGGTATTCGCCCAGCGGCACCAGATGCACCTTGTCATAGGTGGCGCGGATAGTGCCGGTGCCGTCGATGACATGCAGGCTGTTCCAGATCGGCTCGCGGTTGCCGGGCGAGACGATGCGCGCCTCCTCTGCCGTCATGGCGCCGCGTGGCGCCCCGACAAGGAGATAGCCGTCCGGCGGCGCCGCGCCGGCGACAAGGCGCAGATAGTGCGGCGACTGCGCCAGCAGAAAGGGAACGGCGGTCTCGGGCCAGATTACATGCCGCACGGAGTCCGGGCGCTCGAGCGTGCTCAGCCGCATCAGCTTGCCCACGTGCTCGTCGCGCTTCTGCACCAGCCATTTCTCCGCCTGCGGCACGTTGGGCTGCACCAGCCGCAGCATCGGGCCGTCAGGCGTCCCGGCAGGCTCCACCAGCCACGGCCGGGGCGCGGCGGCAACAAACGGCAACAGCAGCGCGGCCACAGCGATTGCGGTGCTGCGATACCGCCCGGCGGCAAGCGCCGCAGGCATCGCCAGCAGCGCCACGGTGATGGCGCTCAGCCCATACACGCCGAACCAGGCGGCGGGCTGCAGCAGGATCGCGGCAAAGGCCCAGACGTGCCCGAAGGGATTCCACGGAAAGCCGGTGAAGACATGGCCGCGCAGCCATTCGAACGTCGCCGCCAGCACGCCGAACAGCACGATCCGCGCCCAGCTATGCGCCAAGACGTGAAAGCGGCGCACGACCCATGTCCAGGCAAGGCACGTGAAGCCGACGAAGAGCGCCAGCACGACCGCCAGGCCGCCCACGATCGGCGGCCCCAGCGCCGCGAAATCGGCCGGCGGCACGTTGAACGCCTCGATGATCCAGAGGCTGCCGACCGAGAAATATCCCAGCCCCCAGAGCAGGCCGTCGCCAAAGCTGCGCCGCAGCGGACGGATCGCATCCTTCGCCACCCTGGCGTCGATGAGCCATACCAGGCCCACCAGCCCCACCGGCATCAGCGGAAACACATGCCAGGGCGGCATGGAAAAACCTGCCCCCGTGCCAAGCGCGACGGCCAGCAGCCACCGCCGCCACCCCTTCAGCGCCGACACCGAGGCGGCAACTCGCTGCTCCATAATGGTCTTCATTGCACTGGAAGGTACCGCGCTCAAAGCTGCAGCATCATCTGCACGACGGTGGGATCGTCGGCAACGCGCACAGGCACGAATCCCAGCCTGCGGCCAAGCGACAGCATGGCTTCGTTCTCCGACAGCACGAACCCGGTCAGCGTCTTGAGTCCGCTGGCGCGGGCATAGGCGATGATGCGCTCCATCAGCAGCGACCCCAGCCCGTTGTTCTTCATGTCGCTGCGCACGGCAATCGCAAACTCGGCTGTCTCGCGGTCAGGGTCGGCAGCGATCCGCACAACGCCCCAACAGTCGCTGGTGCCCCGGCCGCCATCGCCCAGCGCCATCAATGCCATCTGCCGGTCGTAGTCGAGCTGCGTCAGGCGCGCGGCCATGTCGTGCGACAGCCGCTGCAGCGGGGCGAAGAAGCGCATGCGCACATCGTCGCGATCCATGCGATCGACCATCTCGACCACCATCGGCTCGTCCTCGGGCCGCACGGGCCGCAGCAGAAAGGCGCGGCCGTCCGGCAGGCGCTCCTGGCTCTCCAGCTCCTTCGGATAGGGGCGGATCGACAGCCGCGATTCACCCGGATCGGCCGACAACAACCAGGCACGCGCCGACATCGCCACCGCGGTTCGGGCATCGACCCGCAGCGAATCGATACGTAGGGACGCGATCTCCGGCAGATCGACCGCGATCTGCGCCACCTTGATCAGCGTCAGTGCCAGCGCATCGATCGCCGCGGCAGGGTGGTCCTCGCCGCCTTGCAGCAGCTTCCATACCCGCGTGCGCGCCATGACGTCCTGCGCGAGCTTCATGTTCAGCGGCGGCAGCGCCACCGCGCGGTCCTCAAGGCGGCGTCCCACCAGCCCGCCCCGGCCGAAGACCAGCACCGGTCCAAAGACCGGATCCTCGCGCAGCGCCACCACGAGGTCATAGGCGGTGCCTTCGACAGGGCGGAAGGTGGGTGCCGTGGGAATCCCAGCCGACTGAACGATGGCAAGCGATTCGTCCGGTGTCAGCTCCTCGCGTCCCGCGCGACGCGCGCCGGCCAGGATACGCCGCGTCCGCGCAACGTCGATCGCGAAAGCCTCGGGTTGCGAGGGCGGCGTCTCCATCAGGGTTTCGCGATTGCGCCGGAAGTTCACGAGATGCATGAAGCCACGCACGGCCTGGCGCGGCGTATCGTAGGCCGGCAGGCCGGCCTCGGCGAAAAGCTGACGGGCCGGCTCCTGCGTGGCGCCGCCGACCCAGCTTGCCAGCACCGGCTTCCGGCTCGTGCCGAAAGCCTCGATCAGCGCGCGCGCTGGTTCCACCGCCGGCACGAAAGGTGAGGGTGAATGCACGGCCAGCAGGGCATCCACCACAGGGTTCGCGAGCAACGCGCGCGCCGCCTCGGCGTAGCGCGCTGGCGGAGCATCGCTACTGACGTCGAGCGGATTGCCACGCGTCCAGGTCGGCAAGCCGGGCGAACCGGGCTCAATCGCCGCCAGCCTGCCGCCGAGTTCCAGCAGCGTGTCGGCCGCGAGCACGCCCAGGCCGCCGCCATTGGCGAGAATCGCCAGGCGATCGCCCGCAGGCTGGCGATGACCGGCGAGCGTCGCGGTTGCCTCGAACAATTCGTCGAGATCACCCACGCGCAGCATGCCGGCGCGACGGAAGGCAGCGTCGTAGACTTCATCGGCGAAGGCACCCGCCGGCGCATGAATCGTGCGCGCGGTGGCCAGGCGCCGTCCGGTCTTCAGCACGATCACCGGCTTCGCTCGCGCAGCCGCACGCGCGGCTGACATGAATCGGCGGGCGTCCTTCACCGACTCCATGTGCAGGAGGATGGCGTGCGTGGCGGAATCCAGCGCCAGCCAGTCGAGCAGGATGCCGAAATCGATATCGGCCATCTCGCCCAGCGTGACGATATGGCTGAAGCCGATGCGCCGTTCCGCGGCCCAGTCCACGGCCGCGCTGGCCACCGCCGCCGACTGGGTGACGAATGCGAGGTCGCCGGCCGGCGCGGCTGTCGGCGACAGGCTGGCATCCAGGCCGACCGCCGGCGATTGCACGCCAACCGAAGCGGGACCCAGCACGCCAAGCCCGTGACGCCGCGCGATGCGTACCACCAGCCGCGCCGCCTTTGCGTGGCGCTCCGGATCACCCTGACCAAGGTCCGTCGCGAAGATCACCGCCGCCTTGCCGCCACGACGGCCAAGATCGCGCAGGATGCCGGGAATTGCGGTGCCGGGCGCAGCGATCAGCGCCAGGTCCGGCACACCCGGTGTCTCGCGCAGGCTGCGGAACGCCGGGCGAGCCTCGTCGACACGGCCCCGGGGATTGACCAGCCATACCTCACCGGCGAAGCGGCCAAGCTTGTCGAGCAGCAGGGCACCTACCGATCCCGACCGTGCGCTGGCGCCGACCAGCGCAACCGATCGCGGCTTCAGCAGGGCATCAAGATGACGCAGGCTCATGTCGCGATGCTGCCGTTCAACAACGTCGTCGCCAAGGGCTTCAGCGGCCGGAGCTCGCCTCGGCCATGGCGCGCGGCGCCGGCGCTGCCAACTCCTGGCGCGTCAGCCAGATGGAGAGGATGACTGCCGGCAAGCCGACAATCGTGGTGTAGAGGAAAAAGAGCACATAGCCCTGATGCTCGGGTGCGCGCGCCACCAGCACCAGCAGGTCCCCGATGAATGGCAGGGTCCAGCCATGGACCTGCGCCCAGTCGACGATGGCGCCCGACCAGCCACCGAGGAACTTGCCGGGCAGCATCATCAAGGAGCTGAAAAGAGCATATTGCGTGGCCGTATACGCCGTGTTCGTCAGGCTGGAGAGATAGGCAATGAACACCGAGCCGGAGATGCCGGTGACGAAATTGTCGGCCGATATGGTCGCGGCCAGCAGCCACAGATCAGGCCGTCCGCGCGCGGCCAGCAATGCGAACAACAGGTTCGTGAGCGGCAGCAGCAGCGCCATCCAGATCAGGGGTGCGCGCAAGCCGTAGCGCACGACGATGGCGCCGCCCGCCAGGGCACCAGCGATCGACATCCAAAAGCCGTAAAACTTGCTGATCGTCGCGATGTCGGCCTTGGAGAACCCCATGTCGATGTAGAACGGGTTGGCCATCACGCCGAGCGTGATGTCGCTGATGCGGAACAGGCCGATGAAGGCCAGGATGGCCACACCCAGCCATCCCATGCGCCGGAAATACTCGGCGAAGGGCCCCACCACCGCCGTCATGAACCATGCCGCGATCCGAAACAGGGCCGACTGCGTGTTATCTGCTATCCGTGGTGTCGGCGCCGCCTGCGCAGCGGGTACCGGCTCGCGGATCAGCAGGGTGGCTGCGATACCGACCAGACCCAAAGCCGCCATCGTGAGATAGGCCGTGCGCCAGCCGTACAGCTCCGCGAGGTAGAGCGCGCCCGCACCGGCAGCCAGCACCGCGATGCGGTAGCCGAGCTGGTAGGCCCCCGCCGTCGGCCCCTGCAGCTCCGGTCCTGTCGCCTCGATGCGCCAGGCGTCGACGGCGATATCTTGGGTGGCAGAGGCGAAAGCAACAATGACTGCCGCAATCACCAGCGGCTCAAGCTCGTGGCCGGGATCGAAGCTCGCCATCAGCAGCAGACCCAGCACGATCACGGACTGGGTCAGCAGCATCCAGCCTCGCCTTCGTCCGAGCCAGCCGGTCAGCGGCGGAATTGCGAGGCGATCGACCAGGGGCGCCCACGCGAACTTCCACGCGTAAGTCATCGCCACCCAGCTAATGAAGCCGATCGTGGTGCGATCGATGCCGGTCTCGCGCAACCGGGCGGACAGCGTGCCGAACACCAGCAGGAGGGGCAGCCCGCTCGAAAACCCCAGGAACAATGCCGCACGCACGGCGCCATGACGGTAAGCCAGAACGGACTCCGCCCAGCCGCGCCTGGCCGCGGTCTCGGCGACCTCACCCACAGCCCGCCCCGTCGATCACAACGCCTGTCATTCCGAGCGCAGTGACCCTGTGCCCAACAACCTTCCCCCGGAGGGGGAAGGTGCCCGAAGGGCGGAAGGGGGATGGTGCAACACCTTCGGCGTTCCGATCTTGGCATCGTGCTTGTTGAGGCATCCCCCTTCCGGCGCTGACGCGCCAGCTTCCCCCTCCGGGGGAAGGGCTATGAAGAGTCATACGTTCAACGCCCGACACTAGAGCAGCATCTTCAGCGGGGTTTCGGGGCGGGCGCCGAAATGGGAGATGATCTCGGCTGCAGCCACGCCGCCGATGCGCGCACATTCGCCCGGCGGCAGTCCGCGGGTGTAGCCGTAGAGGAAACCTGCGGCGTAGAGATCGCCGGCACCCGTCGTGTCGACGACCTTCGACACCGGCGCCGCATCGACGACATGCACCTCTTCGCCGTTGATCACCACTGAGCCCCTGGCACTGCGCGTCAGTGCTGCCATCTTGCCCTCGCGCCGCGCCGCCTGGAGCGCTTCGTCAAAGGTTGTGGCCTCGTAGAGCGACAGGAGCTCGGCCTCGTTGGCAAACAGGATGTCGATCTTCGTACGCAGCAGCTCGCGAAACTCCGCCCGCCAGCGGTCGACACAGAATGCGTCGCTGAGCGTCATCGAAACCTTGCGGCCGGCGGCATGGGCAGCGTCCATCCCCTTGAGCACCGCCGCCTTGGCGTCCGGCGCATCCCACAGATAGCCTTCGATATAGGTGACTGCGGCAGAGCCAACGAGCGCGGCGTCGATATCCGCCGGTCCCAAGGTGACGCAGGCACCGAGATAGGTGTTCATCGTGCGCTGCGCATCCTCCGTCACGAAGATCAGGCAGCGCGCCGTCGGCGGACCCGAGGTGGCGGGCGGCGTGTCGAAACTGACGCCGGCCGCGCGAATGTCGTGACGGAACGTCCAGCCCAGGCCATCGTCACGCACCTTGCCGATATAGGCCGCCTTGCCGCCCAGCGAGGCGATACCGGCCATGGTGTTGGCGCACGAGCCGCCGGAGCATTCGACCGCAGACTGCATCGCCCCGTACAAGGCCTCCGCCCGATCGGCATCGATCAGGGACATCGCGCCCTTGACGAGGTGGTTCAACTGCAGGAACTCGTCATCGGTCCGCGCCAGCACATCGACAATCGCATTGCCGATGCCGAGCACGTCGTGGGAAGCCTTCATGAGGGGGACCGGTCCTTGTTTGTCGGGTTGCCATCAGTATATCGGCCGCGACCCGCGACGGCGAGCCGCCGCTTCGGACCATGTCACATCAAGCGCATCGTTGCCGTCGCAGGCACGCAACAGGGCCAGCAGGTCGGCCTGCGCCAGGGCCACGCAGCCCTCCGTTGACGGAAAGCCGGGCCGCGCCACGTGCAGGAAGATGGCACTGCCGCGTGGCGCGACGGGCGGGTCATCGTTGTAGCCGAGCTCGACCAGAACGTCGTAGAGCTCGTCGTCACGCCACAGTCTCTCGTGCCGTGCGCTGTGCGGCAGAACGACATGGCGGTTGTAGTCCGGCGACGACACATCGTCGCACCAGCCGTCGTTCTCGCGGATGGACCGTACAGGGAGCACAGTGGCCGGCGGCGCCAACAGGCGGTCCGCGCGATACCAGACGCATCGCAACGGCCAGCGACCAGCCGGCGTGGCGCCATCGCCCTCCTGCTTGTCGCGACGCACGCCGCCACGTCCCAGCGCACAGGGTCGGCAACCGGCGCCCGCAACGTCGATCGATCCCTGCATGGCGTTGCCGCTCCCGGCCACCACCGTGAACAGCATTACTGACTCACCACAAGCTTGACACGCCGTCCCGGGGTCAGCGGCTCACCGGGCTGCAGGTCGTTCAGCATCAGGAAACGTTCGGTGCGAAACGCGTCATCGCCAGGGCTGCGCGCCACAAGCCGCTGAACCGTGTCGCCGGGGCGCACCTGCACGACGGCCAGCCGCAGCGGCCGCACTTGCGCGGCTTCGGCCGGGCTGAGCCGCCGGAAGGTCTGGGCCGCCCGCAACATTTCCCGCGCGCGTGCCGGCGGGCCGAGTGCGCGCGACACCAGCAGAAACGTGCACATGCCGGGCGGGAAGCGGATCGTCACGACACGGCCGCTGATATCGCCGCTGTTGGCAGAGCGGGGTGTGACGCCGGTTGCCGCATCGAGACCGTTAATGGTCAGTGTCCGCGCCTCGGTAAGCGGGACAGAAGGAAAAAGCCGGCGCATTGCATCGACCATGCCGTCCTCGGGCTGTCGCGAGGTGCAGGCGAACATCATGTACGCATTGCCGGGGCCGCGTGCCTGGACCGATTTCGACCTGTTCAGCAGCGTGTAGCCCGGCGGCACCTCGAAGGTGAAGCCGAGCTCGGGATGCAGAAATTTGCGTCCGCGCACAAAGCCTTCCTGCGGCGCATCACCGTAAAGCATGCCGTCGATGGCATCGAGATAGGCATCGCCCTCCTGCCGCCCGCCATTGCCCTTGCCTGTCTCGGCACGCGCCGCTTCCGCGCGGTCCAGCGTACGGGGGTGCGTGGCGAACCGGCTCTGCGGGGCTTCGGCATCGGGCGAGAGTCCCAGCTCGCGCAAGTGCAGCGCCGTGTAGTCCTGCAGGCGCTGCAGGGAACGCAGCGCGCCGCCGGAGTCATAACCGGCCGTGGTGATCAGGCGGATCGCAATGCGGTCGGCCTCGAACTCCTGCTCGCGCGAATAGGCGCGGGCCTGGGCCAGTTCCATCTCGGCAAAGGCCAGTGCAAGCTGCGGATCGCGCGTGCTCCGAGCCACCCGGATCGCCGTCTCGAAAATGCGCGCCTCCTGGGCGCGTCGCTGCGCGGCATGGCCGGCCATGATGTGGGCCATCTCGTGACCAATCACCGCCGCCAGCTCTGCCTCGTCCTGCAGCACGGCCAGCAAGCCGCGGGTGACGAACACATCCCTGCGCTCCGTCGCAAAGGCGTTGGCGACCGGCGAACTGAGGACCGTAAAGCGCCAGGCACCAGGGTCGAGGCCGTTGGCCATCAACAGTCGCCGCCCTGTTGCGGCAAGGTAGGCCGCGATGTTGCCTTCGGTATACGCACCACCGTAGCGCCGCAGGGCCGCAGCACTCACCGGATCCGCCGGAGTCGGCTGCTCCTCCACCGTGTCCTGGGCGCCTGATGTTGCCGGCGCACCCTTGTTGGGCGGCGCGCAACCGGCCAGCGCGATGCCCAGGATCGCCAGCAACAGCCACAGCATGCGGGCCAGCATCGCCATCATGGCCCGACCACCTCGATCTGCCCGGGCACTGCAAGTTCCATGGCTGGCGCGCCGAAGCGCCGGCCCAGCCAACCGCGCACCCGTATGTGGGTGCCGACAAGAGCTGCGGGGTCAAGTCGCGCCGCGGTCATGAGCCTGCGCACCCTGGATCCGATGAACACCTGAAAGTCGCGACGGCGGTCGGGGCCGAACAGCAGGATCGTGCCGCTCCGGAGATTCCGCACACCGACCGGCCGGTCTTCGACGACAATATAGGAACCCAGGCCGCCTCCAGCCTCCGCCGCTGTCAGCACACGATATCGTGCGTCGCTCCACAGGCCGTGTCCGGCAGTGCGTGCGATCGCTTCGGCAGCGTACAGATCGGCAATCCTGAGTTCTGTGAGATTCGTGGGGTAAACCCGCGCATGGCCGGCCGCAAGCAGGCGCTCCGCGAGCGAGGCGCAGGTTGCGTCCCGCACAACGGCAAGCCGCCGGCCATAGCGATCAGCCGTCTCGTCCAGCGGCTTCAGCCACAACGCCTGGCGCCGGACCAGCACATCGAGGGCTATGCGTGCCGCATCGGCTGGCGAGCTGCGGCCACGCGGCGGAGTACGGACCTCGATGTCGCGCTCGGGTGCGATGCGCGCACCGTCGGAGCGCTTGGGGGCCAACACGCCGGCCAGCCGCCACTGCTGTCCGTCGGTGGTCCGGAAAGTGTCGCCATCAATCGCAGCGTCGCCCCCCGCGGCGCGAAAGGCCTCGCCGCAATTCCCGGCAGCGGCCGGCGACAAGCCCAGGCAAGGCACGAGTGCGGCCAACAGGCATACCGCCGCGGCCTGCCACCATTTGACGCGCATGCGGGTTGGCCTAAGATCGGCATTGATGACATGGACGACAGATACCGGTGTCAGCCGGTTGTCGTGCCTTGCCGGGAGCGAACGGGCGCATGCCAAGGTCGGAGAATCCGCTACGGTCGGAACTGTTTACCGAGATCGTTCCCTACGCCAGCGGCATGCTGGCAGTCGACAATCGTCATACACTTTACTGGGAGCAGAGCGGCAATCCCGACGGCGTGCCGGTCGTGTTCCTGCATGGTGGACCCGGCGCCGGCTCCGCGCCGGTGCATCGGCGTTTCTTCGATCCCTCCTTTTACCGGATCATCATTTTCGACCAGCGCGGCGCCGGCCGGTCTCTCCCGCTGGGCGAGGTGACTGACAATACGACCGCCCATCTGGTCGATGATCTCGAGAAGCTGCGCCTGCATCTGGGTGTGCGCCAGTGGCTGGTGTTCGGCGGTTCGTGGGGCTCGACCCTGGCGCTTGCGTATGGCCAGCGCTATCCCGAGCGATGCCTGGGCTTCATTCTGCGCGGTGTGTTCCTGGGGCGCGACGAGGAAGTACAGTGGTTCCTGCAAGGCATGAAGGCGGTGTTTCCCGAGGCATGGCGCGAGTTCGTGGGCCATCTGCCGCCTGGCGAGCGCCACGACGTGCTGGGCAACTACTATCGGCGGCTGACCGATCCCGATCCGGCGCGGCATCAGCCTGCGGCCCGCGCCTGGAGCCGCTACGAGGCCGCCTGCTCGACGCTCTATCCCGGCAGCAGGGGCCCTCTGGAGGCCGAGGGCGGTGGCTTTGCGTTGGCCCTGTCCCGCATCGAGGCGCATTACTTCGTGAACGGCACCTTCCTGCCCGAAGGCTGGCCGTGGAAGGAGTTGCACCGCATCCGGCACCTGCCCTGCACCATCGTGCAGGGCCGCTACGATATCGTCTGCCCGCCGGTGACGGCCGATGAATTGCGCCAGGCGTGGCCGGAGGCCAGTTGCGTCATCGTGCCGGATGCCGGTCACTCGGCGCTCGAGCCGGGCATCCGTGCGGCGCTGGTGAATGCCACGGAAGCCTTCCGCCTGCAGCACTACAGCGTCGATCTGTTCGCGCCCCGCTTTCCGTGGCAGGAATAGCGTCAGGCATTCGCCGCCCGCACCAGCCAGCAGGCCGCCGCCAGCCGCACCGCGCCGTCCACCAGATGCGGTGTCAGTGCATGGCGCACCGCTCCGGCTACTTTCTCGCGGGTTTCCGGCGGCACATCGCGCATCGCCCGGGCGAGCGGACCGAAATCCATCGCCAGCCGCGCTGTTTCGTCCAGGCCGACCCCTGAGAGCGTCACGACCGTGTCCACCGGCTCGATCCGCAGGTCGGCGAAGCCTGCTGCGCCGAGGATACGGCGGACACGTTCCGGCTCGCCAAACGAGAACGGGCCCGGATCGTCCGGCCCCGGCCGCGGCATGGCAGGGAGCAACGGCACGCCCGCCATGAACGGCACCAGCGCCCACGGGTTTTCCTTGAAGCTGCGCCAACACAGGAAAGCCAGCCGGCCGTTCGGCTTCAGGGCGCGACGCAAATGGGTGAAGGCAGCCGCCGGATCACCGAAGAACATCACGCCGAAACGGGAGAACATCAGGTCGAACACGCCGGGCTCGAACGGGTAGACCGAGGCATCTCCCACCACGAACCGCGCGTTGGTCAGACCTTCGGCCCCGGCGCGCCGCGCGGCTTCCGCCATCATCGCTGACGACAGGTCCAGACCCGTCACGGACCCGCCAGGGCCAACGATCCTTGCCAGCGCGCGCGTGGTCGGGCCAGTACCGCAGCCGATGTCGAGCACAGCCTGGCCGGGCTGCGCACCGGCGGCGGCAATCCCGCGTTCGCCCAACGCCGCGATCATCGCGTCCAGGCGGGCCTCCCGCGCGAGCCAGTTCTCGCCGCCCTCGCCCGTCCAGTAGGCGACCTGTTCGGCGTGCAGGTCCTTGGTCATCCATATCTCCATTTCTGATCAGTAAAATATGATATAATACATCGTATGAGGATATTTATGGTTGAATTACACATCCAAATTCCGATAATGCCCGCAAGATTTTACAGTGAGAACGCGGCCGTGGTGAGCCTTGCCGACGAGAAGCTGAAGCCCGCCCGGCGCCCTGCCCGGCGGCTGGTGCTGCACGGCGTCGAGATCGCGGCCTGGCTCTTCTTCTACGTGGCGGTCCGCGCGCTGGCGGGCTGAGGAACGACGATGAAGCATCTCCCGGCCTTTTTCTCCCTGGCGGGCCATCACGCGCTGGTGGCGGGCGGTACGCCCGCCGCCGTGCAGCGCGCCCGCCTGGTAGTGGCCGCAGGCGGTACCCTCACTGTCGCGGCGCCCCGGCTTGACAGCGCCTTCGACGATCTCCGCCGGCAAAGCCCTTTCGACTGGCAGCCCCGCTGGCCGGACGCCGCGGATTTCACACAAGCGCGTCTGGCATTTATCGCCACCGGAGATCCGATCCGCGACGAAACGCTGGCAGCCATGGCACGCGAACTACGTGTGCCGGTCAACGTCACGGACCAGCCCCGGATCAGCGACTTCATTATGCCCGCGATCGTGGATCGCGGCGAGGTGGTGGTCGGGGTTTCCACTGGCGGCGCCTCGCCGGTGCTGGCCCGCCTTGTACGCGCACGCATCGAGCGCGCGCTGCCGGCACGCCTCGCCGAGTTGGGGGCTTTCGCCGCGCGGTTCCGCGACACGGCGCGCGCCCTGCTCCGCGACGTGGCTGCACGGCGGCGCTTCTGGGAACACGTGCTGGACGGCCCCATCGGACAACTGGTGCTGGCCGGCCGCGAGCAGGCCGCGCGTGAGGCGATGCTGGTCGCGCTCAACCGCCCCGCCAACGAAAGGGGACCGGTCGGCAGCGTCGCCATCGTCGGCGCCGGCCCCGGCGATCCCGACCTGCTGACGCTGCGCGCGCTCGATGCGCTGCAGCGTGCCGATGTGGTCCTCTACGACGAGCTCGCCGGCCGCGAGGTGCTCGACCGCGCCCGCCGCGACGCCGAGCTTGTCTATGTCGGCAAGCAGAAGGCGCGTCACAGCCGCAGCCAGGACGAGATCAACGCCCTGATGGCGGCGCATGCCCGTGCCGGCAAGCAGGTCGTGCGGCTGAAAGGCGGCGATCCCTTCATCTTCGGCCGCGGCGGCGAGGAGCTGGAATATCTGCGCGCGCATGGCATTGCGGCAACGGTGGTGCCCGGTGTCACCGCCGCACTGGCCTGCGCCGCCGCATCGGGAATTCCGCTGACCCATCGCGAGCACGCCTCGGCCGTGACCTTCGTCACCGGCTATCTGAAGAACGGCGAACCCGCCGCCGACTGGGCTACCCTCGCGCAGAGCCGCCAGACCATCGTCGTCTACATGGGTGTCAGCGCCGCTGCCACGGTTCGCGACCGGCTGCTCGAAGCCGGGCTGGCGCGTACGACCCCCGTGGCGATTATCGAGAACGGCTCGCGGCCTGACCAAAAGGTGAGCGTCGGCACCTTGGGCGCCCTCACGGCGCTGGCCGCCCGCCATGCCAATGGCGGCCCGGCCCTCATGATCATCGGCGACGTCGCGGCATTGGCCGACGTTGCGCACGCAAAACCCGCACTGGCAGAGGCATCCTGATGGCCAAGAATCTCACCGGCACGCTGCAGATCGTGACCGCCAACCGCCTGCGCGACGGCCAGGTGGTGTTCCTCACCCGGAGCGGCGAATGGACCTCGGACATCGCCCGCGCCGCCGTGGCGCGCGACGAGGCCGCCGCGCAGCGGCTACTGGCGATCGGTACGGTCGCTGCTGCCGAGTCACGTATCGTTGAACCCTACCTGACTGCGGTCAGGGAAGACGGCGACAGCGTCGTGCCGGTCAGCCTGCGCGAGCGCATCCGCGCCCAGGGGCTCACCTTCGCGGCCATCTCCGCCGACGCCACGCGCTATCTCTAGGCGCAGTAGGCATCCCATGTACCGCTACGACGAATACGACCACGCCTTTGTCGCCGAGCGCGTCGCGCAGTTCCGCGACCAGGTGCGGCGCCGCTTGGCCGGCGAGCTGACCGAGGACGAGTTCAAGCCGCTGCGCCTGCAGAACGGCCTCTACCTGCAGCTCCATGCCTATATGCTGCGTATTGCCATTCCCTACGGCACGCTGTCATCGAAGCAGTTCCGTATGCTGGCGCACATCGCGCGCCGCTACGACCGCGGCTACGGCCACTTCACGACGCGCCAGAACCTTCAGTTCAACTGGATTCGGCTGGAGGACGCGCCCGACGCGCTGGCCGATCTCGCCAAAGTCGAGATGCACGCCATCCAGACCAGCGGCAACTGCATCCGCAACGTCACCGCTGATCACTGGGCGGGTGTCGCCATCGACGAGATCGAGGATCCCCGTATCTGGTGCGAGATCATCCGGCAGTGGTCAACGGTGCATCCCGAGTTCAGCTTCCTGCCGCGAAAATTCAAGATCGCCGTCACCGGCTCGCCGAATGACCGCGCCGCGGTGCGGGTGCACGATATCGGCCTGCGCATGCTGCGCGATGAACAGGGGGAGCCCGGTTTCGAGGTCATCGTGGGCGGCGGGCTGGGCCGCACGCCGATGATCGGCAAGACCATTCGCGCGTTCCTGCCGAAGCAGGACTTGCTGTCGTATCTCGAAGCGATCATGCGGGTCTATAACCGCTACGGCCGGCGCGACAACATCTACAAGGCGCGCATCAAGATCCTGGTACACGAGATCGGCGCCGAGGAGATGCGCCGCCAGGTCGAAGAAGAATGGGAACAGATCCGCGGCGGTGCGCTCGACCTGCCGCAGGACGTGATCGACGGCATCGCGCGCCACTTCGCGCCGCCGCCGTACCAGGTTCAGCCGGTCTTCGCGCCCGAAACGGAGCGGCTGCGCTTCGAGGACCGCGACTTCGCGCTGTGGCTGCGCAGCAACGTCGTGCCGCACCGCCAGCCCGGCTACGCCATCGTCAACCTGTCGCTGAAGCCCGAGGGCGCACCGCCGGGCGATTCCAGCGCCGCGCAGATGGATGCCGTCGCCGACCTGGCCGACGCTTACAGCTTCGGCGAAATTCGCGTCACCCACGAGCAGAACCTGGTGCTGCCGCATGTCGCCGTCGCCGACCTGCCGGCCGTGTGGCGCGGACTGGTGCGCATCGGCTTTGCCACGCCCAATCTCGGGCTGGTCAGCGACATCATCGCCTGCCCCGGCCTCGACTATTGCGCGCTGGCCAATGCGCGAGCCATTCCCGTGGCACAGCGCATCTCCACGCGGTTTGCCGATCTGGCGCGCCAGCATGATATCGGCGAGCTCAAGATCAAGATCTCGGGCTGCATCAATGCCTGCGGCCATCACCATGTCGGCCACATCGGCATTCTCGGCGTCGACAAGAACGGCACCGAATTCTACCAGATCACGCTTGGCGGCCATGCCGGCGACGACGTCTCGCTGGGCAGCATCGTGGGCCCCGCCGTGCCCGCCGACCAGGTGGTCGAGGCCATCGAATCGCTGGTCGACACCTATCTGAAGGAGCGTCGGGACGGCGAACGTTTCCTTGATACCTATCGCCGCGTCGGCACGGCGCCTTTCAAGGAGCGGCTCTATGCCCCTGCTTAGGAATGGCGCGCTCAGCGATGACGAGTGGCAGCGCGTAGCCGACGATGCCGCAAGCCTGCCGGCTGGCGCCGCTGTCATTGTGAGCTTCACGCGCTTCCGCGCAGAGCGCGAGACGTTGCTGGCGCGGAACGCACCGATGGGCGTGCTGCTGAAGAATATCGATCCGGTGGAAGAACTGGGACCCGATGGGGCGCGTTTTGCCCTGATCGCGCTGGAGTTCCCGAAATTCAGCGACGGGCGCGCCTACTCCCAGGCCCGTCTGCTGCGCGAGCGCTACGGCTTCACCGGCGAGCTGCGGGCCACCGGCCAGGTCCTGCCCGACCAGCTTCATCACATGCGCCGTTGCGGCTTCGATGCTTTCGAGCTGGCCAAGGGCGAGCCGCTGGAAGCCTGGCGCCGCGCCCTGCACACCTTCACCGCCGTCTACCAGCCCACCGGTGACGGCCGCATCCCCGTCTCCGCCCTGCGCCGCCGCCTCTTCGCCGCCGCCGCCGACTGACCCGCCGGGCGCGCGCCACTAACAAGAAACCAAGATAAGAATCTTGCGGCCGGCCGATGGTGACCGCGATACGACGGGCCGATCGTTTCATCCCCGAGGGTCGGCCGGCAGTGACTGATGTGTTCTTCCTTCCCCCGGAGGGGGAAGGTGGCGCGCAGCGCCGGAAGGGGGATGCCTCAACCAGCACGATGCCGCAGGTGTGCACCATCCCCCTTCCGCCCTTCGGGCACCTTCCCCCTCCGGGGGAAGGTGAAATCAGGCGCTCCGCCGCAAGTTTCCTGCCTTTGTTTCTTGTTAGTGGCGCGCTCCCGGCGACTACAAGCCCGTCCACTCGGATACGTAGGCCTGCCGGTCGGGCTTGCGCGGGGAGGGGCGTGTTGCATTCGTGGGTGTGCCCAGCCCTACGAAGCCGATGAGCCTGTCTGCCTCGTCGAGGCCGAGTGCGCGCACGACCGCGGGGTCGTAGGCGTTGGGGCCGGTCACCCACATGCCGGCAAAGCCCAGCGCGTGGGCGGCGTTGAGCAGGTTCATCGCCGACGCGCCGGCCGAGAGGATCTGCTCGATCTCGGGGATCGCATGGCCGGCGTGCAGCTTTGCGCCGACGGCGATCACCAGCGGCGGCACGGCGGGCCAGCTCCGGTGCTTCTCGAACACGGCCTGGGGCGCCTGCGGCTCGCGCCGGCGCGTGGCTTCGGCCAGCATGTCGCCCAGACGACGGCGCGCATCGCCGCGTATCACGATGAAACGTGCCGGCTTGAGATTGCCGTGATCCGGCGCGCGCAGCGCCGCGTCGAGGATCAGCGCGAGCTGCGCCGCATCGGGGCCGGGCTCGCCCAGCAGCCGCGGCGATACCGAGGCGCGCGACAGCAGCATGTCGATGGACGACACGGTTGATTCGACAGGCGACGGCGCGTTCATGATTTCACCTGAGCTGGAACTGGACGGGCACGACGAATTCGAAGCGCTGGCCGGGCATGTCCGCCGGCGGCGCCGGCAAGGGCTGGGCGCGCTCGATCAGCTCGAGCGTCTCCTGGTCGAGCGCGCGATGGCCGGACGCGCGCTCGATGCGCCGCGCCAGCACCGCACCATGGCGGTCCATCGTGAAACGCAGATAGACGACGCCCTCCTCGTTGTCGCGACGCGCGGAACCCGGATAGCGCTTGTGCCGCTGCAAATGGGCGACCAGCGTGGACTGCCAGCGCCGCACCGCATCGGGCGACGGCTGGCGTGCGGTGCCGGGCGGCGGCGCCGCGGCCGCCTGCTGCGGTGGTGTGGGTGCGGCGGCGGGCGCCGTGGTCTGCCTGGCGGGCGGCTTGCGCTGCGGTTCGGGCTTGCGCGGTGCAGGCTTCGCGACCGGCTTCGGCTTCGCGGGCGGCGGCTCCTTTTTGGGCGGTGCCGGTTTGGGCGGCACCGGCACCTCGATCGCGACCTCGGGCGGCGTCTCGGGCATGGGCAGCATCTCGGCCAGCCGGTCCGGCTCCTTCGGCACCTCCACCGGCTCCCGCGGCGGCGGCTCGGGCAGGTCGCGCGCCAGCGCTGCAGTCTCGATCGCCGGCACCTCGGGGGGCGGCGGTTCGGAAATTTCCTGCTTCGGACCCGGCGGCGCCTCGCTGACATCGGGCGACGGCGCGGTGGCGGCCGGCGCCATGTCGATCATCACCGCCGGCAGCGAGGCGGGCGGGTCCTGCGGAATGCGCCAAGCCAGCAGCGCCGCCGCCCCGCCCAGATGCACGACCAGCACGGCCAGCAGGCTCAGCCCCCAGCGGAGCGTGGCGTGGACGCCGCTGCCGGAACTTTCCGTCATTTCGCTTCGCTGCTCTCAAGGCCGACCAGCCCCACCTTCAGGTAGCCGGCGGCGCGCAGGGCGTTCATCACTTCCATGAGCGCGCCGTAGTCGACGGTTTTGGCGGCGCGCAGGAAAATGCGCTTCTCTTTGTCGCCGCCGGTCGCGGCCTGCAGTGCCGGTGCCAGCCCCTCGCGCGCCACGGATGTCTCGCCCAGCGTCAGGCCGAGATCCGCCTTCACCGTGAGGTACACCGGCTTGTCCGGCCGCGGCTGGCGCGGCGCCGTCGATGCCGGCAGGTCCACCGGCACGTCCACCGTGGCCAGCGGGGCCGCGACCATGAAGATGATCAGTAGCACCAGCATCACGTCGATGAAGGGCGTGACGTTGATCTCGTGGCTTTCCGCCAGATCATCCTCGCCATGATGCAGCCGGACAGCCATAGCGCTACTCCGCCGCCTTGCGCAGCGCCAGCCCGCCGCCATCAAGCTCGCGGCTGAGCAGCCGCAGGATCGCCGATGAGGCATCGCCGAGCTGCAGGCGGTAGCCGGCAATGGAGCGCGCGAAGACGTTGTAGATCACCACCGCCGGGATCGCCGCCACCAGACCCAGC
The DNA here is from genome assembly GCA_003574685.1 of Rhodospirillaceae bacterium SYSU D60007. Lineage (GTDB taxonomy): Bacteria > Pseudomonadota > Alphaproteobacteria > Reyranellales > Reyranellaceae > Vineibacter. The sequence continues at coordinate 63,260 of QOCQ01000006.1, read as the reverse complement.
GCCGTCGCCAGCAGCGCCTCGGCGATGCCCGGCGCCACCACCGCCAGGTTCGTCGTCTGCGCCTTCGAAATGCCGATGAAGCTGTTCATGATGCCCCAGACGGTGCCGAACAGGCCGATGAAGGGGGCCGTGGCGCCGATCGTGGCAAGAAGGCCGGTGCCGCGCGTCATGGCGCGTCCCGCGGCCGCCTCGAGCCGCTCCAGCCGCGAGACGACGCGCTCCTTGATGCCCTCGCCGGGCAGCTCCGCCGAATGCCTGACCTCGCCGACGGCCGCGCGCACCAGCGCCGGCACCGTCGCCGCTTCGCCGCCCAACCGCAGCGCCGCCACGCTGAGGCTGTCGGCCCCTTCCAGGGTTTCCAGCGCACGGCGCACGCGCCGGCGCGCCGCGGCCAGCTCGACCGTCTTGGCCAGCCACACCGTCCACGTCACCACCGACGCCGCGGCCAGCCCGATCATCACCGCTTTCACGACCATATCGGCGCTCTGGAACATCCCCCAGGGCGACAGATCGACCGGCAGGTTGGCGGCAATCGACGGCAGCGGCTCCGATGGCGGCACCGGCGGGATCGCCGGTGGAGCGTCCGGCGCGTTCTGCGCCCAGGCTGGCCATGCGATCAGGGTGGATACGATCCCGCCCGCGAGCCCCCGCATCCGTTTGACGAGCTGAAATGGCATGGCGGCAGCAAAATCCATGGGGAACTCTCAAACGACGGATGGGCGCAAGGCGCGGAATCGCTCGCGTCGCCCGTGCGGGCCCGGGGCGCGGCCAACGGGGCACCCTAGCGCGAGTGCGAGTCAGTCGCAATCGCGCAGTGTTGCGGTCACGGGTACCCCGCCTTGCCGCATCCGCTAGACTGCGGCCCGTGATCCAGCCCCTGAGGAGACGCCATGCGCCTGTACAACTCGATCGGACCGAACCCGAAAGTGGTCCGCATGTTCATGAAGGAGAAAGGTATCGAGCTGCCGATGGTCGAGGTGGACCTGCGCGGCGGCGAGAACCGGCGCGAGCCCTATCTGTCGGTGAACCCGTCGGGCCAGTGTCCGGCGCTGGAGCTGGACGACGGCACGATCATCGCCGAGATCACAGCCATCTGCGAATACCTCGACGACACGCACAAGAATGGCGCCTCGCTGATCGGCAACACACCGAAAGAGCGTGCCGAGACGCACATGTGGACGCGGCGCGTCGATCTCAACATTTGCGAGCCGATGGCCAATGGCTTCCGCTTCGCCGAAGGCCTGAAGCTGTTCGAGAAGCGCATCCGCTGCCTGCCCGAAGCGGCGGCCGGGCTGAAGGCCACCGCGCAGGACAAGCTGTCCTGGCTCGACAAGCTGATGGAGGGCAAGCAGTTCATCGCCGGCGACCGCTTCACGCTGGCCGACGTGCTGCTCTTCTGCTTCGTGGACTTCTTCGCCGGCGTCGGCCAGCCGATCAATCCCGAGCTGAAGAACATCACCGCCTGGCACGCCCGCGTGAAGGCGCGTCCCAGCGCCAGCGCGTAACACATTTCCTTCCCCTGGAGGGGAAAGATTCTCTGAAAGAGGTCAGCGGAGCATGGCGGCGACGTTGCCACCGTCGACGGTGGTGACGTCGCCAGTGGTCTTGGTCAGAGTGGCTGAGGCCACGAAGGCGCGGGCGACGTCCTCGGCCAGCACCTCCTGGCCCAGCAGGTTGCCGGCCATGTAGACCTCCAGCGAAACGCCGCGCGCCCGCGCCCGCGCCGCGATCATGTCCTGGGTCAGCAGCCCCGAGCGGATGCGGTCGGGATTGATGGCGTTGGCGCGGATGCCGTCCGCGCCGTGCTCCAGCGCGTATTGCCGCACCAGCGCCAGCAGTGCCGCCTTGGCCGTGCCGTAGGCACCGAAATCGGCACCCGGATTGATCGCCTGCTTCGACACGTTGAACAGCAGCGTGCCGCCCAGCCGCTGTGCGCGCATGATGCGCACCGCCGCCTGCGCCACATGCTGATGGCTGAAGAAGTTCAGCTCGAAGCTGCGGCGCAGCGTCTCGTCGGGCAGCTCGGCGATCATGCCGGTCCACGCCGCGCCGGCGTTCGAGATCACGATATCCAGCCCGCCGAAATGCGCCGCGATACGATCGAACGCCGTGCGCACCGCCTGCGCATCCGTGACGTCGCAGGGCAGCACCAGCGACCCGCCGCCGGGGGTACGGCCGGCGGCTTCGCGCAAGCCGGCTTCGTCGAGGTCCAGCAGCGCCACCTCGGCGCCTTCCGCGGCAAAGGCGCGCGCGGTTGCCGCGCCGATCGCACCGGCCGCGCCGGTGATGGCCACCACATGCCGCGCGAAACGGGCCTCTGCTGCCTTGCCGAGCTTGGCCTGCTCCAGCGACCAGTATTCGATGTCGAACTCGTCCGCTTCGCCGACCGGCTCGAAGCGCCCGATCGCCTCCGCGCGCAGCAGCGTGGCCACCCAGGCCTCGCCCAGATCGGCGACGATGGCGGCATCGGCGGCCGACTTGCCAATGCCCGCGAGCCCCAGCCCCGGCATGGCCAGCAGCCGCGGCAGCGGATCGAGCGGCCGCTTGATGCCGCCGACACGCGCGTTGTTGCGCGCGAAATACGCCTTGTAGTCGCTGGCAAAGGCCGCAAGCGAACGCTCCACGCCCGCCAGCCACGCGGACTCGTCCATCGCCGGCTGCACCGCCGGCAGGACGGCCGGGCCGTCCTTGGCGCGGATGATGTGATCCGGCGTTGAAAGGCCGCGCCGCGCCAACTCGGCAAGCCGCGCGTCATCGACCAGCCGCCGCACTTCGTCGCCATTGCGCAGGTCGAGGATCCAGCAGCCGGGCGCGCCTTCCGCGGCCGCCAGTCGCCCGATGGCACCGCGCGCCAGCGACAGGGCGCGCGCCGCCGTGCGCTGGTCCGCGCCGGAAACCGCGGTCCGGCCGGCCGGTATCGCGATCGCTCGCAGCCCTTGCTGCCGCGCCTCGATGTAGCGTTCGGCCGCCGAGACGAGATCGATCATGCGCTCGTAGCTCTGCTGCGCGCTCGCTCCGAAACTGAAGATTCCGTGCTTCAGCAGGATCAGCCCTTCGACATCGGGATTCTGCTCGTAAATGGCACCGGCCGCGCGGGCGAGCTGAAAGCCGGGCATGATGTAGGGAACGCAGGCCACGCGCTTGCCCCAGATCTGCACGCAGATCGCTTCGGCGTCGGGCTGGTCCACCACGGCACACACGGCCACCGAATGCGTGTGATCGATGAACTTGTGCGGCAGGAAGGCGTGCAGCAGCGTTTCGACCGAGGGATTGGGCGCCGCCGAATCCAGCAGGTTCAGGCGCAGGACATTCACCATGTCCTCATCGGAGAGCATATCGAGCGCGCGCAGCCGGCAAAGCGGATCGAGGCGTACCGCGGGATGGCCCTGCGGCTCGATGGTGGCGAGATCCCAGCCGCTTCCCTTGACGCACAGCACCGGCACGCGATCGCCATAGACATCGACGGCCGTGGTCTTCACCGAAGTATTGCCGCCGCCATGCATCACCAGGCTGGGCACCCCGCCCAGCAGGCGCGCGCTATAGGTGCGCAGCGCGAGGTCCTCGCTGACGCCCCTGGCGGCATAATGCGCCACGCAGGCAGCTGCCTCCGCACTCGACCACAGACTGTCCATTGCTGATCCCGTGACCCGTCCGGCCCGTGGGAGAACGTATAGCAGTCGGGCGCATCCCGCGAGGCCGCAGGGCATTCGAAATAGCCTTCATGGTGAGCCTGTCGAACCATGAAGGCGTCGCAGAGCCGCGGAGCGGGGCGCTTCATGGTTCGACAGGCTCACCATGAAGCGGATCTCTGGCACTGAGCGCCGCACGGCGGAGTGAGGCGAGTAATGGCCTGCCCGACAGGCCGCCGCTTGCGGCGACATGGCCCAGGCTGCATTTTCGCCGGCAGTAACCAGGGAAACGCTCATGAAGCTCGACGGCATCCGGGTCCTGGACCTTTCGTCCTTCCTGCCCGGCCCTCACATGACGATGATGATGGCCGATCACGGCGCCGACGTAATCCGCATCGAGCCGCCGAGCGGCGAGCCGACGCGCGAGATCGGCGTGCGGCAGGGCGGAACCACCGTTTATTTCCGCAACACCCAGCGCGGCAAGCGCAGCCTGATGCTTGATCTGAAGCGGCCCGAGGCGGTCGAGATCTTCATGAAGCTGGCGGAGCGCGCCGACGTCATCGTCGAGTCGTTCCGGCCCGGCGTGGTCGATCGTCTGGGCGTCGGCTACGCGGCCGTGAAGGCACGCGCGCCGCGCGTCATCTATTGCTCGATCTCGGCCTATGGCCAGGACGGACCCTCGCGCGACCGGCCGACGCATGATCTCGGTATCCAGGCCGAAGTCGGATTGTTGTCGGCGAATATCGGCGCGGACGGCAAGCCGACCATACCCGCCGTACCCAGTGCGGACGCCACGGCCTCGCTGATGGCATTCTCCGGCATCCTGATGGCGCTGCTGCGGCGGAGCCAGACCGGGCGCGGCGATTTTCTCGACATCGCCATGATGGATTCGCTGATGGCGTGGATGCCCAACTCGATGGGCCCGGTGTTCGGCGAGAACCGCATGCCCAATCCGCGCGAGGAACGCATCTGGGGCGGACACGCGATGTACAACATCTACGAAACCCGCGATGGCCGCCACTTCGTGCTGGGCGGCTCGGAGCTGAAATTCACCCGCAACCTGCTGACGGATCTGGGCCGGCCCGATCTCATCGAATTGTGCAAGCAGGGACCCGGGCCGGTCGAGGAGCCGGTGCGCGAATTCCTACGCCAGACCTTCCGGCAGAAGACGCTGGCGGAATGGCAGGACTGGTTCATCGGCCGCGACATCGCCTTCTCGCCGGTGAAGAACCTCCTCGAGGCCATCAACGATCCGCACGCGCGGCACCGCCGCATGGTGGTGACCGACGACCAGGGGCTGAAGCACCTCGGCATCCCGATCAAGCTCCGCGACGAGCCCGGCCGCATCAACTTCGCCTGCCCCGCGTTGGGCCAGCACGGTCCCGAAATCCTGCGCGACCTAGGTTACAGCGAGGAAGAAATCCAGCGGCTGCGAAACGACGGCGTGATCTGAACTGTTCGTCATCCCAAGCCTCAGTGGATCTCACCCCAGACACACCGTGCAATCATTCCCGGCAGATCCTTCGCTGCCGTCAGGAAAGACGTTACGAACGCCCAGTATGGTGATGGGTCGCGCGCCGACAGCGCCGGACGCAAGAGGTGCACGGGTCTCGCGCGTCACCCACATGGGGCCCTGTGCTACCATCGGGCTGTTTTTTCTCGCGCCGTGGGAGTGGAACTAATCGCATCACCTATCGCGGCGCCACTTTGGCATCGGGTATATCCACGTGACTCTCCCAGCTTCCGGCGGCATACTGCATAAGCTATGCAGGAAGTATTGGAGATGCTGCTCGCTCGATTTCCGACGTGCCTTGACAGGCCCGCATCAACTTGGGCGCCAGTCCCCGCGTTCGGCAACCATCAGTATCTAAGGTGGCAACGCTAGGGCTTAACCCGAGCAATCGAGAGTTCGTAGACAGGCTTGGCAACGAGCTTGTCGGTCCCGCTCGTCGTTTCCATACACTCAGCTCCCTAGGCCTCTCTCGATGGTCGGAAGCCAAAACCAGACATTACGACGCAGTTATCGACTATTGTCGCCGTTACTTCGCTAGAAGCCCATACCGACAGTGGTTTGACCAGTTGGACAACGTCCTCTCTGGCACAGGCACATCCTACGGTGCTGGAGCTTGTCACCTCGATTTGGTTCCCTACGCAACGTTGAACAAGTGGGCCAAAGTGCCGACCACTGCGAGGCGATCGCTGTTGGCCGTTGGTGGCGAACCATTGGCCATGTTGCTTCGCGACTCGTCAGTGCGGCTCGTCGTTCTGAACGGAGCTTCAGTTGTCAGGGAGATGAAGCAGTTCATAAAATTTGAAGAGCAGGAGAGGTCGGAATGGTCGCTCCCAAGGGTACGCGGCCGCTCATATGTCGGGCGAACGCAAAGCCTTTGCGGCATCCGTTTCATGTCCGAGGTGTTCGTTCTTGGCTTTAACCTGAACGTTCAAAGCAGCTTCGGCATGACGAACGATGCCAGAATTGCAATTCGGAATTGGATTGCCGACTGGTGGCGCCGCGAGGGGAGGTAGACGGCGGTAAGGGGGAGCGTCGATGACCAAGGTTGAGCGCCGCGCTGCGCTTCTGCTGACTGGCATGTTTGCGGTGGCACCAGTGCAAGCGCAACACCCGCAGATCGTTCAGAGTGTGTTGATGCTGAAGCCGCTGCCCAAATACGAAGGCGAGCACTGCCCGGAAGGGGTGTACGGCTTCAAGGTCGATGGGCGTACCCTTGAACTTGTGCTACGGAACAGTGTCGCGACGGCAGGCCGCGTCACGATCAGTTCACAAGGGACGTTCAAGATTGATTTAAGGGCTTACGTTCCTGAAAGCGATTTCAGGACGGTACGCTTAACGCCTTGACCGAACGTCGCCATTACGATTGTCGCTATACTTTTGACTTTCGCGAGTGCGGCGACCCCGGCAAATGCTGGCCGCGTTCATGAGAAGCGGTAGGGAGATGGACTTGCAGGACAGATACGCTGGCGACATAGGCGACTACGTCAAATTGGCTCTGCTTCGGCATCTCTCAGCGGGACGGAAACTGGGAGTGGCTTGGTATTTGTATCCCAATGAAGACCACAACGGCGACGGAAAACATACTACCTATCTACAGGCCCCCTCTCAGTGGCGTCATCTCGATCCTGATCTGTTCGACGGCATGCGCAGCGTGATCAAGGGCATACGTTCGGTTCGCGCCCTACAAGAAACCGGCCTGATAAATGGAAGCTTTTCCGGGGAATTGCTGCAGTCGGCAACATTGCCCTGGAGATGCCGTGAAAGCTGGAGGGCTGGCTGGTTCGAACGAGTTCGTTCAGCCATCGCTGATGCGGAGATTGTCTTCGCGGATCCCGACAATGGTCTCGTGGATGATGATCCCAGACGTCGACGTCGAAAGGCCTTTGGTAAGCAGATTCCCCTGTCAGAAGCCAAGGCTTTGGCTGAAGGCAGAGTGGCAGTGATCTATCATCACAATACTCGACGTAAGGGTGGACACGATGCCGAGGTGGACCACTGGCTGAAGCAGCTTGGTAACAGCGCCATTGCCATCAGGGCTAACAGCTATAGTTGTCGAACGTTCTTTATTCTGAACCCTGATCAAGTGGCTCGACATCGCGCGGCATCGTTCTGCCAACGATGGGCAGCCCATTCTGTCCATCTGCATCGGGCGGTCGGGCAGGTGCAAACGTTGGCTCCTAGCGCGGCACACCGAAGCGGGAGGCCAGGCTCGACCGCGCCAGCGCCGTGATGGGATTTCATGCTCATAGGTCCGTTCTCCTGATTGAAGGCCTGCCACAGCAGGCGCTTGTTGCGGCAGGGAGTGGTCTGAACTGCATCCCATCATCCCGAGCGCCAGTGCGCGATCTCCGCGGCCAGATGCACCGTGCGTCATCCGCGGGAGATCCCTCGCTGGCGCTCTGGATGACCGGAGAGCACAACACTACGAGCCGCCAGCCTTTTTCGAGGAGCGCAAGCCCCCGTGCCGTCTTCCCACGGCCGCGCGCCGCCCGTGCCAGAAAGCGGGTTTCTGCATCGAACTCGGCCAGGATCACCGTGGCCATCTCTTCCATCAGTCTGTTGACGCTGGTGCCACGCCGCCTAGCCAAAGCCTTCAGACGCGCGTGCTTGTCGTCCGGCTCATCGCGCGGTCTCCTTCAGGAGTCTTCCGTCCGTTGTGACTTTCGGCACCGAAAACTTTAATGGCCCAGATCTGTCGTTCCGCTGGGAGCGCGGGCATCTTGCCCGCATCGGCGCGCAGCGCCGAGGTGTTCTCGCCCTTCGCTTGCGCTACGGGCGATGCGGGCAGGATGCCCGCGCTCCCAGCAGGCTTCAACTATGGCGCTCAGCACGGATCGGGCTTGAGGACGCGGTGGAGGTCGAGGACGGGGGTGCGGCGACCCAGGCTGAGCAGCGACAAAAGACCGTGGGCCTGGCCGCGGTGGTGGGTCTGGTGATTGAAGAAATGTGGCACCAGGAGCTGCGGCGGGTCCTCGAACGCGCGGCCTTCGTTGTTGAGGTACCGGATCGGCTGGTTCCAGAACCCTTCGGGCGGCGCGGCGAAGAACGCCTCGATGCGCCCGTCCATGGCTTCGCGCGCGGCGCGCAGCGCAGCGAAATCGTCGTAAAGAATGGCGTCGAGGCCGGTGGAGGGATGGCTGTTGCCCTCGAAGCGCGCCATCCAGATGCGGTCGCCCAGCAGGAGGTGGTTCAGCGTGCCGTGGAGGCTGCCGAAGAACGCGCCGACATCGCGCTGGCGCGCCGCGTCGTCGAGCGTCGCACAGGCGTCATACAGACGCCCGTTCGCCAGCGTGTTGTAGCGGGCATACTGCCGCCAGACTTCCGGACTGGTCATCTCCCACCCGTTCAGCGTAGTTCAGGATTGATTCGCCTATAATACCGGTCAAAATCCGGTCCATGGTGAATTGCGTTCAATAATCGCGTGGGAATGGACCGGATCGGCGACATGGCGGCCTTTGTGAAGGTGGTCGAGGCCAACGGCTTCTCCGCCGCCGCGCCGCAGCTTGGGCTCACACCGTCGGCCATCAGCAAGCTCGTCACCCGGCTGGAGGAGCGGCTGGGTGTGCGGCTGTTCAACCGCACCACGCGCAAGCTGGCGCTGACCGAAGCGGGCGAAGCGTTCTACCGCGACGCGGCGCGCATCATCGCCGATGTCGAGGCGGCGGAAGCGGCCATAGGCCAGCAGGGCGGCAAGGCACGCGGACTGCTGAAAGTCACCACGTCGCTGGCCTTCGGCTCGCACCAGATCCTGCCGCTGGTGCCGGAGTTCCTGAAGACGCATCCCGCGATCGAGCTCGACCTGTCCTTCACCGACCGCGTCGTCGATCTGGTGCAGGAGGGCTTCGACGTCGCCTTCCGCATCGGCGCGCTGGCCGACTCCAGCTTCGTGGCGCGCAAGATCGGCGAGGACCGGCGCGTGGTGGTGGCCGCGCCTTCCTATCTGGCGCAGCACGGCGAGCCCACGCATCCCGACGAGCTGCCGCAGCACAACTGCCTGGGCTTCCGCGATCGCATGCACATGAACCGCTGGCCGTTCGTCATCAACGGCGAGCTGCGCGAGGTGTCGGTGCGCGGCAATTGCCGGGCCGACGACGGCGACATGCTCTATCATCTGGCCGAGGCCGGCGTCGGCATCGTGCGCCTGACGCGGCTGACCGTGGCGCGGGCGATCCGCGAGGGGCGGCTGAAGCAGATCCTGGGCCCGTTCACGCCTGACGACGCCGTGCCGATACACGCCGTCTATCCGCATCGCCGCCTGCTGCCGCCCAAGGTGACGGCGTTCGTCGACTACCTGTCGGCCAAGTTCGATCCGCCGCCGTGGGAGATGTGACATCCGGCCGTTTCAGTACCTGTGCCTGGCCCTGATACTGGCACTCGCCGCCTGCACGGTGGTTCCACCCGCCCCGGAGCGCACCGGCGATGCGCGCGACCGCTACATGCCGGGAACGCGCCAGGCGCTGCTGGCCTGGCTTGACCGCGAATGGCGCTTCTTCGGCGACGAACGGCGCGGCCACGTCGTGGATCTTCGCCGCGTGGGCCCGCCTGACCCCGCCCGCTGGCCCGACGGCGTGTCGCCAGAGCAGCGGTTCTGCACCCACATCCGCGCCCTCTACTGGGCCGCGGCCGGTGCCACGGAAAAATCGGAGCTCTCCGGTGCAACCGATCCGTCGAAGCCGCCGGTCTGCGACAATGCCTGGTCGGCGGTGTTCGTCTCCGGTGCGCTGCGCGCCGTCGGCATACAGCCCTACGACTTCCGGTTCGATCCGCTGCACTCGGCCTATCTCAGGGACATCCTGCATCGCCACCGCGCCTGGCAGGCGGCGCCGAAGCGGCGCGAGCAGCCGCTGTTCGTGCCGCATCCGCTGGAGACGCGCGCACCCAGGCCGGGCGATCTGATCTGCGCCAACCGCCGGGGCGCGCGCGAGGCGGTTCTGAAGGTGATCTTTCTGCCAGCCGGAAGGCAGGCGCTCGCGGCCTGGGACGCAGCGCTGGATGATATGCAATACGGCCATTGCGACTTCGTCGTGGCGGTTGACGTGAAACGCCGTACGCTCACGGCCATTGGTGGCAATGTGCAGGACACGGTGACGAAATCGCTGGTGCCGATCGACGCGCGCGGCCATCCGGTGCGCACCATCGAGCGACCCTGGTTCATCGTCATCGAGAACCGGCTGCCCTGAGGAGGATGCGATGAGCGCCAGCGACAAGCCCGTGCTGTGGGCCACCGATGCCCGCGGCGTTGCCAGCGTGACGCTCAACCGGCCGCAGGTGAACAACGCCTATGATGACGGCATGATCGCCGGCCTGCACGAAGCGATGGACGCACTGGAGAAAGTGGTAACGCTGCGCGCCATCGTGCTGCGCGGCAACGGACGGCATTTCCAGGCGGGCGCCGATCTCGCCTGGATTCACCGGGTCGCGGCCGACTCGGAGGCGGAAAATTTGCGCGTTTCGCGCGCCACGGCCGACGCCATCCGCCGGCTGGACGCGGCCGCCGTACCGACAATTGCCCTGGTGCAGGGTGGCTGCTTCGGCGGCGGCACGGGGATCATCGCCGCCTGCGATCTGGTGATCGCCGCCGAGGATGCGATGTTCTCGATCTCCGAGGCACGCTGGGGGCTGATGCCGGGCATCATCGTGCCGCAGCTCAACGCCGCCATGGGCGTGCGGCAGGTCCGGCGCTATGCGCTTACCTGCGAGCGCTTCGGTGCGGCCCAGGCGCAACGGCTGGGGCTGGTGCATGAGGTCTGCCCCGCCACCGAGCTGGAAACGGTGGCGGCGCGGTTCGTCGACATGCTGCTGATGAGCGCCCGCGATGCCTGCGCCCAAACCAAGGCAGTGGCGCGCGCCTATGCCGGGCTCGATGTCGGCGATGTCGCCTATGACGGGCTGGTGCGCCAGCATGCCGCCCAGCGGCGCTCGGCGGAGGCGGCCGAGGGGCTGGAAAGCTTCCGCGAGCGGCGTCCGCCGCGCTGGTATCCGGGATGAGCAAGGAAGGGAGTTTCAGATGGCAGTCGGTGAAGTGATCGTGCGGGCGGATCGGCTTGCCGACTTCGTCAAGGCGATCTGCGAGCGCGATGGCAGCGATCCGGCCGAGGCGGCGCTCGTCGCCGAGAACCTCGTGCTGGCCAATTTGTTCGGACATGACAGCCACGGCGTCGGCATGATTCCGCGCTACATCGAGAATACCCGCGCGGGGAACTGCCACCGCAACGGGCACGCCACGATCGTGCTCGATCATGGGCCGGTGATCACGGTCGATGGCAACAAGGGCTATGGCCAGGTGGTGGCGCGCGAGGCCATGCAGTTCGGCATCGAACGCGCACGAGAGCACGGGGTCTGCGTCGTCGGTCTGCGCAACTGTCACCATATCGGGCGTATCGGCGCGTGGGGCGAGCAATGCGCCGATGCCGGCATGATCTCGACCCACTATGTTAACGTGCACGGTCACAAATCGCTGGTGGCGCCCTTCGGGGGCGCCGAGCCGCGGTTCACCACCAATCCCTATTGCTGCACTATCCCGGGCCCGCCGGGCGGCGAGCACATCGTGCTCGACTTCGCCACCAGCCAGGTGGCGATGGGCAAGGTGCGCGTGGCCTACAACAAGCGCGAGGCAATGGAAGCCGGCCTGCTGATCGACCACGAAGGCAATCCCACGACCGATCCGGGGGTGATGTGGGGCAATGGTCCGTTCGGCGCCATCCTGCCCTTCGGCCTGCACAAGGGCGGCGGGCTGGCGGTGATCTGCGACATCCTTGCCGGCGCGCTGACCGGCGGCCTGACGCATTCGCCCAAGACCATCAAGGCCAACTCCGGCGACATCGTGAACAACATGCTGTCGATCGTCATCGACCCCGCGAAGCTGGGCGGCAGCGAGGTCTGGCAGCAGGACACGCAGGATTTCATCGCCTGGGTGAAATCGTCCCGCCCGCAGCCCGGCGTCGAGGCGGTGCTGGTGCCGGGCGAGCCCGAACGGATGCGCCGCGCCCAGCGCCTGGGCAAGGGCATCGCCATCGACGACACCACCTGGAACCAGCTCTCCGACACCGCCCGCCTGGTCGGCCTGACCGACGCCGAAATCCGCGCGTTGTCGGGGGTATGACCGCACGGCATCCGCACAACATCGGAGATAGCCTTCATGGTGAGCTTTGTCGAACCATGAAGGCGTCGCACCATGCCAAGTGCGGTTCGCTTCATGGTTCGACAGGCTCACCATGAAGCGATTCTCTGAAACCAGATTCCATCAGCAAAGCGAGCCGGTAGGAGCCGGGTAATCGGGTTCGCATGTTGATTCGGGCGTGGAAGGCGCCCATATCTTCGCGGCCGTGACCTTGAGCTCGCTGTTTCATCCCGCGGTTGCCGCCTGGTTCGCCGGCCGTTTCCGGGCACCGACTGTCGCGCAGGCGAAAGCCTGGCCGGCGATCAAGGCTGGCCGCCCGGTGCTGGTGGCGGCGCCGACCGGGTCAGGCAAGACGCTGGCCGCGTTCATGGCGGCCATTGATGATCTGGTGCGGCAGCGCCTTGAGGGCGAACTCCGGGACGAAACCCAGATCGTCTATGTGTCGCCGCTCAAGGCGCTCAGCAACGACATCCACGCCAATCTGGAGATCCCGCTGGCCGGCATCGCAGATGCGCTGAAAGCGCGCGGGCTGCCGGAAGTCGCGATCCGCACCTGGGTGCGCACCGGCGACACGCCCGCCGGCGAGCGCCAGAGCATGGGCCGCCGGCCGCCTCATATCGTGGTGACGACGCCGGAATCGCTTTACATCCTGCTGGGCTCCGAGTCCGGCCGGCGCATGCTGGCGACGACGCGCACCGTCATCGTCGATGAGATCCATGCGCTGGCGCCCAACAAGCGCGGCAGCCATCTGGCGCTGTCGCTGGAGCGGCTGGATGCGCTGTGCGGCCGACACCTGCTGCGCATCGGCTTGTCGGCGACGCAAAGGCCGGTCGAGAAGGTGGCGCAGTTTCTCGGCGCGCCCGACTGCGAGATTGTCGATCTGGGCCACGACCGCGCGCGTGACCTGGCGCTGGAAGTGCCCGACTCGCCGCTCGAGCCGGTCATGTCAATGGAGGTGTGGGAGCAGATCTACCGCCGGCTGGTGGCGCTGGTCGAGCAGCACCGCACCACGCTGATCTTCGTCAATACGCGGCGCCTCGCGGAGCGCGTGACGCGCCGGCTGTCGGAGCTGCTGGGCGAAAGCCATGTCACGGCCCATCACGGCAGCCTCGCGAAGGAGCAGCGCTTCGATGCCGAACAGCGGCTCAAGCATGGCAGGCTGAAGGCGCTGGTCGCCACCGCCTCGCTGGAACTGGGCATCGATATCGGCGATGTCGATCTCGTCTGCCAGCTGGGCTCGCCCCGATCGATCGCAAGTTTCCTGCAGCGCGTCGGCCGTTCCGGCCATGCCGTCGACGGCACACCGAAGGGCCGCCTGTTCCCGCTGTCGCGCGACGAGCTGGTCGAATGCGCCGCGCTGCTCGACAGCGTGCGGCGTGGCGAGCTTGACCGCCTGTCGGTGCCCGAACAGCCGCTCGACGTGCTGGCGCAGCAGATCGTGGCCGAGGTGTCGGCACGCGAATGGCACGAGGATGCGCTCTATGGGCTGGTGCGGCGCGCCTGGCCGTATCGCAATCTCGCGCACGCCGATTTCGATGCCGCCATTGACATGCTGGCCGAGGGCTTCAGCACGCGGCGCGGACGCCGCGGCGCGCTGATCCACCATGACGCGGTGAACCGGCTGCTGCGCGGGCGGCGCGGCGCGCGGCTGACCGCGCTCACCGCCGGCGGCACCATTCCCGACAACGCCGATTACCAGGTGCTGCTGGAGCCGGAGAACCACGTCATCGGTTCGGTCAACGAGGATTTTGCCGTCGAGAGCATGGCCGGCGACGTCTTCCAGCTCGGCAACCACAGCTACCGCATCCAGCGGGTCGAGCGCGGCGTGGTGCGGGTCGAGGATGCGCAGGGACAGGCGCCCAATATCCCGTTCTGGCTGGGCGAGGCGCCGGGCCGCAGCGACGAGCTCTCCGCCTCGGTTTCGCGGCTGCGCACCGAAATCGAGCGCCACTTGCGGCGCGACGCCGGCGGCGAAAGCGCCCTGCGGTGGCTGGCCGACGAAGTCGGCATCGTGCACGCCGCCGCCGCGCAGCTTGTTGAATACCTCAAGGCCGGCCGCGCGGCGCTGGGTTGCCTGCCGACGCAGGACACCATCGTGCTGGAACGCTTCTTCGACGAAGCCGGCGGCATGCAGCTTGTCGTGCACTCTCCCTATGGCAGCCGGCTTAACAGGGCCTGGGGGCTGGCGCTGCGCAAGCGCTTCTGCCGCACGTTCAATTTCGAGCTCCAGGCGGCAGCCACCGAGGACAATATCGTCATCTCGCTGACCGAGGCGCACAGCTTCCCTCTGGACGAGGTCGCGCGATATCTGCATCCGGCTTCCGTGCGGACGGTGCTGACGCAGGCCGTACTCGACGCGCCCATGTTCACCACGCGCTGGCGCTGGGTCATCGGTGTTTCGCTGGCGCTGCCGCGCTTCCGCGGCGGCAAGAAGGTGGCGCCGCAACTTGCGCGCATGGGCGCCGAGGATCTCATGGGGGCCGTGTTCCCGGACCAGAATGCCTGCGCCGAGAACCTGCCGGGAGAACGCGAGATCCCGGATCACCCCCTTGTGCAACAGGCGCTGCGCGATTGCCTCACCGAAGGGATGGACGTCGACGGACTGGAACGTCTTCTTGCCGGGCTGCAAGAGGGTAGGATCCAGGTGGTGACGTGCGAGCTGACCCAGCCCTCACCCCTTGCCCTCGAAGTGCTGTCCGCGCGGCCCTACGCCTTCCTCGATGATGCGCCACTGGAAGAGCGCCGCACGCAGGCGGTCATGGCGCGGCGCTGGCTGTCGCCCGAAGACGCCGCCGATCTCGGGCGCCTCGATGCCGATGCCGTGGCGCGGGTGCGTGCGGAAGCCTGGCCCGAAGCCATCAACGCTGACGAGCTGCACGATGCGCTGGTGTGGCTGGGCTTCCTGACCGACGCGGAAGCTCAGGCCGGGCCCGGCTGGCAGGCTTGGCTGAACGACCTCGCCGCGCAAAAACGCGCGGGCCGTCTGACGGTGGGCAGCGACACGCTCTGGGTCGCGGCCGAAAGGGTGGCCCAGTTCGAGGCGCTCTGGCCGGGCATCGAGACGCAGCCAGCGATCCGCGCACCGGCGCGGCAGGGCGAGCATTCCTGGTCATGCGATGAGGCGCTCGTAGAGATCATCCGCGGCCGGCTCGAAGGGCTGGGCCCCGTGAGCGAGGAGGCACTGGCGGCGCCGCTGGGGCTCGCGCCGCCCGATATCGCTGCGGCGCTGGCGGCGCTGGAGATGGAAGGCTTCGCCATGCGCGGCCGCTTCATGCCGGGCGCCAATGCCGATCAGTGGTGCGAGCGCCGGCTGCTGGGCCGCATTCATCGCTACACGATCCGCCGCCTGCGCGCCGAGATCGAGCCGGTCGCGGCGCGGGACTTCCTGCGCTTTCTCTTCGACTGGCAGCGCGTGTCGGCCAATGCCCGCATGCAGGGTCCGCGCGCGCTGGACACGATTGTGGCCCAGCTCGAGGGCTTCGAGGCCGCCGCAGGGGCATGGGAGAGCGAGATCCTGCCGGCGCGCCTTGCCGACTACAGGACCGCGTGGCTGGACGAGCGCTGCCTTGCCGGCCAGCTCGCCTGGATCCGCCTGCGGCCGCGCAACGGCCGTGCCGGCGGCGAAGGGCGCGCGTCGCCTGTGCGCACCACGCCGATCACGCTGCTTGAACGTCGCCATGTGCCGCTCTGGACATCGCTGTCGCCGCAAGACGATGAGGTGCAGCCGGGCGCGCGCTCGCGTGCGGTGCTGGATCACATCCGGTCGTACGGTGCTTCATTCCTCGACGAGCTGGTGAGCGGCACCGGGCTGCTGCGGACCCAGGTCGAAGAGGCGCTGGGCGAGCTGGTTGCCCTGGGCCTCGTCACCTCGGACAGCTTTGGCGGCTTGCGCGCCCTGCTGGTGCCCTCCAGCGAGCGCCGCAGCGGCGGACGGCGGCGCCGGCGGGGCGCATTTGCCATCGAGGACGCAGGCCGCTGGGCGCTGGTCCGCCGGCAGCCGCCAGCGGAAGCCCGGTCCAGCGCTGAAGCTGGCAACGTCGAGCATGTGGCCCGTACATTGCTGCGCCGCTATGGCGCGGTGTTCTGGCGGCTGCTGGAACGCGAGGCCGACTTCCTGCCGCCGTGGCGCGACCTGTTGCGCGTCTACCGCCGGCTGGAGAGCCGCGGCGAAATCCGCGGCGGGCGGTTCGTGGCAGGTTTCGCGGGCGAGCAGTTTGCGCTGCCCGAGGCGATCGGCGCCTTGCGCGACGTACGCCGGCGCGCGGCATCCGGGGAGTGGCTCGCCGTCTCCGGGGCCGATCCGCTCAATCTCGTGGGCATTCTGACGCCCGGCCCGAAACTCGCGGCGCTGACGGGAAACAGGCTGCTCTATCGCGATGGTATTCCCGTTGCCCTGCTGTCGGGCGGCGAAGTCCGTTTCCTCACCGCGCTCGACCCCGCGACCGAGTGGCAGGCGAGAAAGGAGCTGCTGCAGCCCATCGCCCGCCCGCCATCGCTGGCCTCCATCCGCGCCAGCCTCGCGAACGAGGTCGCTGCCTAGAGGCCGCGTCAAAGGCCTCTCAGGAATTCGAGCAGCAGGCGGTTTACCTCTTCGGGCCGCTCCCCCTGGATCCAGTGGCCCGCGCCCTCGAGGATATGGCTGCCGCGCAGGCCGGGCAGTGTGGTGGGGAAGGCGTCGATCTGCGACTGCGCGGCCGGGAAGCGCAGCACGCCGTCGCGGCTGCCGGCAATGAACAGCGAGGGCTGGCGGATCGGCAGCCCGCGCCAGGGGCCGAACAGCGACCAGCTCCGCGTCAGGTTGCGATACCAGTTCAGGCCGCCGCGGAAGCCCGTGCGCGCGAACTGCGCCGTGTAGTAATCGAGGTCGGCCTCGCTCAGCCAGGGCGGCAGGGCCGGCGGATCGACGGTGTTGTCCAGCAGGCCGGCGCCTTCGGGCAACTGGGCGAAGCCCTTGCCGCGCTCCTTCATCTCGCCGCCGGCAGTGTAATAGAGGCGGCGCAGCGCGGTGCGCACGTCGCGTTCCAGCTCCGCCTCGGCCACGCCCGGAGTCTGGAAATACTGGATATAGAAATTGCGGATGCCGCGCTTCGCCAGAGCCGAGAGGAAGTCGGTGTAGCCGGACGGCGTCCACGGCACGCTCATGCCCACCACGGCGCGGAAAATGTCGGGGCGCAGCAGGGCGCTGTTCCATGCCGCCGGGGCACCCCAGTCGTGGCCGACGATGACAGCCGTCCTTTCACCGAGCTGCTTCACCAGCTCGACCATGTCGCCCACGATGTGCAGCATCGTGTACTGCTCGATGTCCGCCGGGGCGTCGGTGCCGCCATAGCCGCGCATATCAGGGGCCACGCAGCGGAATCCGGCCGTGCCCAGCGCCAGTAACTGGTGGCGCCACGAATACCAGCTCTCGGGCCAACCGTGACAGAACAGCACCAGGGGACCCTGGCCGGTCTCGGCATAGCGCATGGCGATGCCGTTGGCCGTGACGGATTTCAGCGCAATGCCGGGGATGGGCGAGTCGAACAGGCTCACGGTAACTCCTTCAATGGCGGTTCCACTCTAGCGCAAAGCGCGCCATGCTGGGGCGAAAGAGCCGGAGGACCCCGAATGAACGCCGACCAGCTCCGTGCCCTGCAGGCGCCGCTGAAGGAGAAATACCGGCAGCAGCCGGGGGCAGCCGTCATCACCCTGCATGCCACAGGCGAGCTCGATTCCGCGGCCATCGTCTGCAAGGTCGATACCGGGCGGGCCCTGGTGGAGGCCGGGCTACATCCGGCAACAGGCGGCAACGGCACACAAGCGTGTTCGGGCGACATGCTACTGGAGGCACTTGCGGCCTGTGCCGGCGTGACGCTGAAAGCCGTTGCGACGTCGCTGGGTATCGCCATCCGCAAGGGCACGGTGCACGCCGAGGGCGATCTCGACTTCCGCGGCACGCTTGCGGTCGACAAGGCGGCGCCAGTCGGCTTCCGCGACATCCGTCTTTCGTTTGATCTCGATACCGATGCAACGCCCGAGCAGCTTGCCACGCTCTACAAGCTCACCGAACGCTATTGCGTGATCTATCAGACATTGAAGAACCCGCCGTCGCTGGCGCTGAAGGCGTAGCTCATCCTAGCGGTCCGTCGCGTGTCGCCGGGTCACGAACGGCAGGACGAGAAGTCCGGTCAGGGTAAATGCCGCCAGCATGGCCCACGCCTCATTGACGGCAACAACGAAGCCGGCGCGTTCCAGAAGCGACCGCACTAGCGTATCGGCAGTGGCATCCATCCTCCCCGACATCCCAGCCGCAAGCAGTTCTGGCGGCAGCCCGATGAAGCGGGCGGCCTCGACATCACCTGACGCGAGCCTGCTCGCCAGGTCCTTTGCATGCCTGGCGGCGCGGCCATAGATCACGGTATCAATCAGCGCCAGGCCGATCGCGCCGCCGAGATTGCGCATCAGGTTGAAGAGCCCGCTGGCGTCAGGCACACGGGCGGGCGGCAGGTGGCCGAGCGCCAGCCGCGTCGGCGGCAGCAGGCAGAACATGATGGCGCTGCCGCGGATCACCTGCGGCCAGAACATCTCGTCGAAATCGGTTTCCCATGTCTGGAACCAGCTCAATCCCAGACCGGCGGCGAAGAGCGTGAAACCCGCCGCCGTCAGCCAGCGCGCGTCAGTACGGCGTTCCAGAAGCACGGCGAGCGGTGAGGTCAGAAGCTGCATGACGCCGGTCACCAGCATGATCTCGCCGATGCGCAGCGG
Organism: Rhodospirillaceae bacterium SYSU D60007; assembly: GCA_003574685.1. Lineage (GTDB taxonomy): Bacteria > Pseudomonadota > Alphaproteobacteria > Reyranellales > Reyranellaceae > Vineibacter. Next base: position 44,254 of record QOCQ01000006.1, on the reverse strand, counting down.
CCCATGCTCGCGCACATATCCCAGGAACACGGGCATCAGATAAACCGAGCCATACAACCCCGTACCCAGCACAAAGCTGAGCCAGCAGCCGATCGCGAAGTCGCGGTCAGCCAGTGCGCGCAGCTCGACCACCGGCCACGCCGCCCGCAACGTGCGCAACACAAACGCCAGACCTGCGGAGCTGCACAGCAGCAACAGACCCAGCGTCAGCGGCGACGCCCATCCGCGCCCGGGGGCTTCCTTGAGGGCAACCTCCAGCGTGCCCAGAGCAGTCGCCAGCAGCAGCAGCGAGAGCCAGTCCAGCACGCGCACATGACGGAAATCGCTCCGGTCGCGCACCAGCAAGCGTGCGCCGACCGCGGCAGCCGCAATGCCGGGCGCAACATTGATCAGAAACAGCCAGTGCCAGGACCAGGTCTGCGTGATCCAGCCACCGACTACCGGACCAAGCGTGGGCGCCAGGACCGCGATCGCCCCCGCGATGGTCGTCGCCAGCGCCTGGCCGCGCGCGGGAAAGAGCAGGAATACGGCCGAGAACACCGCCGGGATCAGCGTGCCGCCGGCAAAACCCTGCACCACACGCCAGGCGATCAGGGCGGTAAAGTCGTCGCTCCACGCGCAGCCGACCGATGCCAGCGTGAATATCGACACGGCGGCGATGAACAGGCCCCGCATCCCCAGCACGCGCGTGAACCATCCCGTAAGGGGGATCGCGATCACCTCGGCAATCAGATAGGCGGTCTGGATCCAGCTCATCTGCTCCGGCGCGATGCCGAGCGCCGCCTGGATGGCGGGCAGGGATGTCGCGACGACCTGAATGTCCAGGATCGCCATGAACATGCCCAGACACATCGCCGCAAACCCGCACCACGTCGCGAACCGCGCGGACCGGCTCGTGGCAAGCGGAACTGTCATTTCTCTATGAAGACCATCCGGGTATTCCGCCATCAGGCTTCGTCGGCGGCGAGGAAGGCGCTCAGTTCGCTGACGAAGCGTTCCCATGCCGGCTCGCTTTCGAGCAGGATGTGGTTGCGGCTTTCCAGCGGAACGAAGCGGGCGCCGGGAATGGTCGTTGCCAGCAGCCGGCCCTGGTCGAACGGCACCACGTTGTCGTTGCGGCAATGCAATACCAGCGTTGGCGTCCGAACCTGCGGCAGCAGCTCCCGAATGTCGATGCCGCCGAACACCTCGTTCAGGCGCACCGCGTTACGCGGCGATATGGTCATGCGCTGAAGATCGTTGAACCACTGGATCTGTTCGGCGCTGCCGTCGGGAATGAACAGCGAGGTGAAGACCTGGCGAAAGGCCGGATTGTCCTGCCCCCAGCCGAGTTCCATCAGCACGCCAAGCGCGCGACGTCGCGCCACGTCGTCGGGCGCGCGAAGGGCCCAGCCCTGGGCGTAGCCGCCATAGAGCACCAGACGGCTGACCCGCTCCGGATGCCGCGTGGCGTAGGCGATGGCGATGGCGCAGCCCTGCGACACGCCGAGCATGGCAAAGCGTTCGAGACCCGCGGCATCGACCACCGCTTCCAGATCGCGCACGAATGTCTCGAAGGTGAGGTTCGGCGCATCCCAGTCGGAAAGCCCGTTGGCGCGCTCGTCATAGCGGATCAGCCGGTGGCCGCGCGCCATCTCGCGAATCCAGTGGCGCCACACCGGGCTTTCCCAGTCGTATTCCAGATGGGTCATCCAGTTGGCGGGCTTCACCAGCGGGGACCCTTCCCCGGCTGTTGCGTAAGCAATCCGCACGCCGTCATCCGCGACGCAGAATCGGATCTCCTGCCGTATGGGCGAGTGTGCCGGCGGCGATGGCGCGGCAGCCACCGGCGTCACGGCCTTGGCCTCCCCCGCACTGCTGACCTCGCGCCATGCGGCCAGCAACGGCCCCCTGGGTCCACCTGCGGCCTTCATCGCATCGGCGGCAGTTTCGTACTGCTCGCGTGCCTCCCTCATACGGCCAGCCGCGGCCAACAGCCGTACGAGGCGGCTCCAGGCCAGTTCGTTTTGTGGATCCACCTGGGCCAGCTTGCGCGCATGTGGCAGTGCCGCTTCGGGTGTCGTCGCAAGGCGATCAACCAGCGCCGTCAGAATGCGCGCGTGCAGGACTCGCGCGTCCTCCCGTTCGGCCACATACCATGACCGGAACTCGTGACACTCCGGCAGCTCAAGACCCTCCAGGAAGGTGCCCCGGAACGCAGCGGTCGCCTTGATGAGGTGCTCCACGGGAGCACTGTCCAGCTTGCCAAGACCAGCCCGCAGCGACACCAGATCAACGCTGGCGCTTTCCGGGTCGAACTGGATCGTATTGCGCTCGGTGATGAAGATTGGCCGTTCCGGATCGTGGGTCAGGGCCCGGATGCGGCTCAGACTCCAGCGCAGCGCCCCGCGCGGGTCGTCCGGCACATCCCACAACAGCTCGCACAGCCGTTCGCGGCGATGCGGCCGCCCCGTCGTCACAAGATATGCCAGCAGGGCCCGCGTCTTGCGCGAACGCGGCAGCTCCAGCCGCTCGGAACCCCGCAGCACCTCCATGTCGCCCAGAAGCCGTATCGCCAGCATCACCAAGCTCCGCGCTCCGGCGCCGTGGGCCATTATGTGAAGGTACGCTGCTGCTGCCAGAACTTTGTTGCACGCCGCGGGGCCTCCCGGCGAGAGGCGAAGGAAGAAACAAGGTTGCGCTGTGTTGGTTATCGTGGGGTGCACCCCGCCGGGCAGGCGGTGAGAGGAGGAGCTGTGGTTTCCCGACAACGTGAACGCCCGACCGCCGCATCCCGCGCGATACAATGGCCCGCAGCCGTTGGATCGCCATGACCGCCCTCGTCCGCCTTCTGTCGCTGGCCACCGCGACTCCCGCGCATATCCTGCCGCAGCATGAGCTGATGAAGGCAGCCGGAGCCTATTTCGGCTCCAATGGCGTTGATGTCGAGCGCCTGCTGCCGGCATTCCTGAACACCGGCATTGAAAGCCGCTATCTCTGCGAACCGCTCGAGTGGTATCAGCGGCCGATCGACTGGAAGCTGCGCAACGATGCCTTTCTGAGGCACGCACCGGCGCTGCTGGAGACGGCCGCGCTGCGTGCCGTCGCCGATGCCGGCCTCACCATTGCGGAAATCGACCAGATCGTCACGGTGTGCTCGACCGGCATCGCCACACCCAGCCTCGACGCGCTGCTGATGGAACGCCTGCCGTTCCGCAGTGATGTCGGGCGTCTGCCCATTTTCGGCCTGGGATGCGCCGGTGGCGTGACCGGTCTCGGTGCCGCCTCCAGGCTGGCGCGCGCCGAACCGGGAACGAACGTCCTGTTTCTCGTCGTCGAGCTCTGCACACTGACCTTCCGCAGCGGTGATCGGCGCAAGGCCAACATCATTGCCACGGCCTTGTTTGGCGATGGCGCCGCCGCTGCGGTGGTGCGCGCCCAGGAGGCGGCAAACGACAATCCCGCCATTCTGCATGCCGGCGAGCGACGCTGGCCGGGTACGCTGGATGTCATGGGATGGGATGTCGCCGAGGACGGGCTTTCCGTACTCTTCTCGCGCGATATCCCCACGCTGGTGCGCGAGAGGCTGCGCCCGGCAGCCGAGGCATATCTGGAACCCCGCGGCCTTCGGCTGGCCGATATCGACGGCTTCATTGCCCATCCCGGCGGCGCCAAGGTGCTCGACGCGCTGGAGGATGTCTTCGGGCTTCAGACCGGCGGCATGGTCGACGCCCGCGCCGTGCTGCGCGACTACGGCAACATGTCAGCCGCGACCGTGATGTTCGTGCTCGATAGGGCGCTGCAGCGGGGCCTTCGCGGCCATCATCTCATGTCAGCGCTGGGACCGGGCTTCACCGGATCGTTCCTGACGCTGCAGGCCGCATAACAACCAATTCTTCTGGGTATGGAGGGACACATGTCTTGCATCATCAAGTCCGGCCTGTCAGCAATGGCTCTGTTGGCGACGGTTTCTGCGCTGGCAACCGCGCCGGCCATGGCTGCCGGCGGTTCATCGGACCAGCCATCGACGCGCTCGGTGCCGGCACGGCCGGCAAACCCCGACTTCGAGAACGCCAAGGCAGCGCTCCATCACAATCAGTACGCCAACGCGATCGGCTGGCTGAACCGCGTGATCGCCGCCGAGCCTAACAACCCGGAAGCCTGGAACCTGCTGGGATACGCGACGCGCAAATCGGGCGATCCCGCCGGCTCGCTGCAGCATTACCAGAAGGCGTTGTCACTGGATCCCAGGCATCTGGGCGCGCACGAATACATTGGCGAGGCCTACCTGATGCTCGACCAGCCGCAGCGGGCCGAGGAGCATCTCTCGCGGCTCGACCAGCTCTGCACCTTCGGCTGCAAGGAACATCGCGAGCTGAAGGCAGCCATCGCCAACTACAAACGCGGAATCAAGCCCCGCGCATCGAACTGAACCATCAACCGCTGCTTGCCGTTGTCATGGCTGTGACACCTCTTGAATGGACGCTCGGGCTGGTAGCGCTGCAACGCCTCGCGGAACTTGCCATCGCGGCTCGTAATACGCGCCGGCTGCTTTCAAGAGGCGGACGTGAAATCGGCGCCAGCCATTATCCGCTGTTCGTCGTGCTGCACGCCTCGTGGCTCGCAGCCATCCTGCTCACTGTCCCGCGATCAACCGAGCCGTCGTGGGGGCTTCTTGCCATCTTCGCGGTGCTTCAGGTTCTGAGGCTCTGGGTCATGGCCAGTCTCGGGTCTTTCTGGACGACCCGCATCATCACCCTGGATGGTGCGCCGCTGGTGCGCCGCGGGGCCTATCGCTGGATGCGTCATCCCAACTACTGGATCGTAGTCGGTGAGATCGCCCTCCTGCCACTCGCCTTCGGCGCCTGGCACGTGGCACTCATCTGGTCCGTGCTGAATGCGCTGCTGCTCCGCCACCGGATCCGCCTTGAGAATGCAGCCCTGGGCGCACGGTTACGATAGCGAGACTAAAGCGGTTCACCCCGGAGAAGACGCGGCAGGTCGCCCAGCAGGCCCATGGCGTGCTGGATGAAGAACCGGCGCAGCGGCGGCATGCGGTTGACCGCCGCCAGGCCGAGATCGCGGACCAGACGCACCGGCGCAAGGTCGTTGGAGAACAGGCGGTTGAGCCCGTCGGTGACCGCGATCATCGACAGGCTGTCCACCCGTCGCCAGCGTTCGTACTGTGCCAGCACCGATGCATGGCCGATATCGAGGCCAAGCCGGTGGCTGTCGACCAGAACCTCGGCCAGCGCTGCGGCGTCCCGAAGGCCCAGATTCCAGCCTTGCCCGGCAATCGGGTGAATGCCATGCGCGGCGTCGCCCACCAGCGCCAGACGCAGCGCCGCGAGCCGCTCGGCCGTCTGAACCGACAAGGGGTAGGAGAACCGCGGGCCTATCGCCTTCACGGCCCCGAGATGTTCGCCGAACCGCCGGGCGAACTCGGCCTGGAAGTCGGAGTCGGGAAGACGCAGCAGCGCCGGAACGAGGTCGTCCCGTTCGGTCCAGACGATCGAGGAGCGATGCGCACCGGACAGGGGATCATCGGTCATCGGCAGAATGGCAAAGGGACCGGTCGGCAGAAACTTCTCCTGCGCCACGCCGAGATGCGGCAGTGCGTGCTCCGCCGTGACCACAATCGCGGTCTGGCCATAGCCCGTGCGCCGAATCCGGATACCAGCCTCTTCATGGAGGCGACCGCCGCGGCCTTCGGCCGACACCAGCAATGCCGCCCTGATGATGCGCCCGTCGGCAAGCCTGATCCGCACGCCGCCCTCGTCGCGTACCGCCTCCACAGCCTCGGCTGGCGCGAATATCTTTACCGCCGGCAGTGTTTCCAGCGCCTCGAACAGGGCGGCCCGGAGATGACGGTTCTCTACGATATGGCCCATGGGCGCCGCCGGCCCGCCGCGCCGCTGTGCCTCGCGATGGTCGAAATGCAGGTGCAGCCGGGATGTGGGCGCTGGCCCGCCCGACGGATCAAGCCGTGCATCGGAAATGCGGATGTCGAGGATGGGTGCGGCGTGAGCGGCGATCCGGCCCCAGACGCCGATGGCCTCCAGCGCCTGGCGGGAACTGCGGGCCACCGCCGTCGTACGTCCATCGAACGTTGCCGCGAGCTGCGCTGACACCGGCAGCCGGTCGATCAGAACAACGCCCAGCCCGGCCGATCCCAACGCGGCCGCAAGGCTCGCGCCGATCAGCCCGGCGCCGACAATGGCCACGTCCGCCATATGCGCGGCCTTCGTCTCGTCCTGTGCGGTTTGCTCACCGCTCATGCAAATCCTCCTTGCTGCCGGGCTCGGCATTGGTGCGCCTTTTCACAACGCTCGCCAAGGTTCCGGAGGCCAAGGACCGTTGGCACGCTTCTTGATCGGGGCCTTTGCGGAAGGTCAGCGGTCGAAACTGCTTGCCGACGCGTGCATGGGGAATAGCTGATGAAACTGATCATGGCCGTCATCAAGCCTTTCAAGCTTGACGAGGTGCGGGAGGCGCTCACGGGGATCGGCGTGCAGGGCCTGACCGTCACCGAGGTGAAGGGTTTCGGCAGGCAGAAGGGACAAACGGAAATCTATCGCGGCGCTGAGTATGCCGTGAGCTTCCTGCCCAAAGTGAAAATCGAAGTGGTGGTTGCGGACAACGCGGTCGAGCAGGTGGTCGAGACCGTGAAGAAGACGGCAGCCACCGGGAAGATCGGCGACGGCAAGATCTTCGTCGCCAATGTCGAGCAGGCGGTTCGTATCCGCACGGGCGAAACGGGTGCGGACGCGCTCTAAGGAAAACAGGGGACAACAAGGATGACCATGCAAAAGATTCGTGGCCTGGCGCTGGCCGCGTCCGGAGTTGCGTTCACCGCGCTCTGTTCGGCGACAGCCTTCGCACAGCAGACACCGCCTGCAGCGCCGCCGGCACCGAAGCTCGACACGGGGGACACGGCCTGGATGCTGACCTCGACCGCGCTGGTGCTGATGATGACCATCCCCGGCCTGGCGCTGTTCTATGGCGGCATGGTACGCCGCAAGAACGTGCTGGCGACCGTCATGCAGAGCTTTGCGGTCTGCTGCCTCATGACAGTACTGTGGATGGTCGCGGGCTACAGCCTCGCGTTCGGCGCCGGCAACCAGGTGATCGGCGATCTGTCCAACTTTTTCCTGCGCAACGTTACGCTCGAGAGCATCAGCGATCTGGCGAAGACGATCCCCGAATCGGTCTTCGTCACTTTCCAGATGACCTTCGCCATCATCACGCCGGCGCTGATTTGCGGCGCCTTCGCCGAGCGCATGAAGTTCTCGGCGATGATGTGGTTCATGGGGCTGTGGCTGCTGGTGGTCTATGCGCCGATCGCCCACTGGGTATGGGGTGGCGGCTTCCTCGGCGGGCTCGGCGTGCTCGATTTCGCCGGCGGCACCGTGGTGCACATCAATTCCGGTGTCGCGGGCCTCGTGTGTGCGCTGGTGCTGGGCAAGCGCAAGGGTTACGGCGCGGAAAACCTCTCGCCGCACAACCTCGTCTACAGCGTGATCGGCGCCTCGCTGCTGTGGGTGGGCTGGTTCGGCTTCAACGCCGGCTCGGCGGTTGCCGCCTCGGCCAATGCCGGCATGGCGATGGCGGTGACGCAGATCGCCACGGCGGGGGCAGCGCTGGCCTGGATGTTTGCCGAATGGGCGACCCGCGCCAAGCCGTCCGTGCTGGGCATCATTTCGGGCGCCGTGGCCGGCCTCGTCGCGATCACGCCGGCGGCTGGTTTCGTGAACCCCACAGGCGCGCTGATCATCGGCCTCGTTGCCGGGCTGGTGTGCTTCTGGGCGGCGACGTCGCTGAAGAACATGATGGGCTATGACGACTCGCTGGATGTCTTCGGCATCCATGGTGTCGGCGGGTTCGTCGGCGCCATTCTCACCGGCGTGTTCGCGACCAGGGCGATCAAGGGCGGCGAGGACGCGGTCGGCCTGATCGACGGCAACTCCGGCCAGGTGCTGACCCAGATCTGGGGAACGCTCGCCACCATCGCCTGGTGCGCCATCGCCACCTTCGTGCTCCTGAAAATCATCGACGTGGTCATCGGCCTGCGCGTTGACCAGGAGCAGGAGATCGAGGGTCTCGACATCAACCTGCACGGCGAAACCGTGCACTGAGGCCCACCGCCGCCCCTGGCCGCCGCCTGCGGCATCCGCCCCTCACCGGCATCTGCCGGGAGGGGCGGAGGGGGCCGAAAGATTCAAGAGTTCCCTCCGCCGCCGGCCCTCGCACGTCCGGCGGCACCTCACGAGGCCCGGTACCGCTTCTGGTACCGGGCCTTTTTGTACGGATTGGCGGCTGATTGCCTGAAAACCGGGCACCTGAGCCAAACCACAGCCGATTTCCGCATCTTGCCAAAGTCCAAAATTTGGGCGGTTATCGTGCCTCTGGCTGACGGGCAGGCAATCTGCCGATCTTTGGGGGCCGCGCATGAAATTGCTCACCGCCATCATCAAGCCCTTCAAACTCGAGGAAGTACGCGAGGCTTTGACCGGCATCGGCGTGCAGGGCCTGACGGTTTCGGAGGTCAAGGGCTATGGCCGGCAGAAGGGCCAGACGGAGGTGTATCGGGGTGCCGAGTACACGGTGAACTTTCTGCCCAAGGTGAAGATCGAAACGGTGCTTGAGGACGCGATGGTCGATCGTGCGGTCGAGGCCGTCCAGAAGGCAGCAGCAACAGGAAAGATTGGCGACGGCAAGATCTTCATCAGCGATGTGTCGCACGCGGTGCGCATCCGCACCGGCGAAACCGGCGCCGAAGCACTCTGAACGAATCCGGGGGGAGATTTCCGCGATGACCGCATTCCTGTCGCATGCCCGGCGGCCGGCCCCGGCCGCGTGCCTGCTGGCGATCCTGCCTTCCGCTGCGCTCGCCGCCGATGGCAAGCCCGCCATCAACAGCGGCGATACGGCCTGGATGATCGTGGCGACAGCGCTTGTGCTGCTGATGTCAATTCCGGGCCTGGCGCTCTTCTATGCCGGCATGGTGCGCAAGAAGAACGTGCTGGCGACGACGGCGCAAACCCTCGCGACGGTGGCGCTGGTATCAGTGCTGTGGGTCGTCATCGGCTACAGCCTCGCCTTCACGCCGGGCAGCGGCATCATCGGCGACCTCTCGCGCTTCTTCATGGCCGGCCTGGCGCTTGATGGCGTGCACGATGCGGCGAAGACGGTGCCCGAGAACGTGTTCATGATGTTCCAGCTCACCTTTGCCGCCATCACGCCGGCCCTGGTCATCGGCGCGGCCGCCGACCGCATCAAGTTCTCCGCCACCCTCTGGTTCATGGCGCTGTGGCTGCTGCTGATCTATTGCCCCATCGCGCACTGGGTCTGGGGCGGCGGCTTTCTGCAGAAAGAGGGGGTGCTCGACTTCGCCGGTGGGATCGTGGTGCACATCAATGCCGGCGTCGCCGCGCTGGTGCTGGCGCTGGTGCTGGGCCCCCGGCGTGGCTACCCCACCGAGAACATGGCGCCGCACAACCTCGTGCTGACCGTCATCGGCGTATCGCTGCTATGGGTCGGCTGGTTCGGCTTCAACGGCGGGTCAGCCGTGGCCGCGGACGGGCGCGCCGGCATGGCCATCGCGGTCACACACATTGCGGCGGCGACGGCGGCGCTGGCATGGATGTTCGCCGAGTGGATGGTGGTGGGCAAGCCGAGCGTGCTTGGTTTCGTCTCCGGCGCGGTGGCCGGTTTGGGATCGATCACCCCGGCATCCGGCTACGTCGACATCAGTGCCGCCTTGATCATCGGTGCCGTGGCCGGCCTGGCGTGCTTCTACGCCTCCACGACCTTCAAGCGGCGCATGGGCTACGACGATTCGCTCGATGTCTTTGGCGTGCACGGCGTCGGCGGGTTCATCGGCACCGTGGCGGCCGGCATCTTTGCCAGCAGCGCCATTGCCGGTCCCGACATCCGCGGATTGCTGGAAGGCAATGGCCAGCAGGTGCTGACACAGCTTTACGGCATCGCCTGCACCGTGCTGCTCTGCGCCGCGGGCACCTGGGTCATCCTCAAGATCATTGACGTCACCATCGGCCTGCGTGTCACACCAGAGCAGGAGATCGAAGGCCTCGACATCAACCTGCACGGAGAAACCGTCCACTGACGGATCAGGCATCAGCGCGCCGGCCGCGCATCGTCATCATCGGTGCCGGCTTCGGCGGGCTGACCGCGGCGCAGCGGCTGGCACGTTTGCCGGTGGATGTAACGGTGATCGACCGCCGTAACTACCATCTGTTCCAGCCTCTGCTGTACCAGGTGGCCACCGCCGGGCTGTCGCCAGCGCAGATCGCCATGCCCATCCGCAGCATTCTGCGCAACGCCGCCAATACGCGCGTGCTGATGGGCCGCGTTACTGGTGTGGACCGCGAGCGGCGCGTTGTCGTGGCAGATGAGCACGAGATACCGTACGACTTCCTGATCATCGCGACCGGTGTCCGGCATTCCTACTTCGGCCATGACGACTGGGAACCTTGGGCGCCCGGCCTGAAGAAGATTGATGATGCAACGGCAATTCGCCGCCGCATCCTGACCGCCTTCGAGCTGGCCGAGACGGAAGCCGATCCCGCCAGGCGCCGCCGCCTGCTGAACTTCGTGATCGTCGGTGGCGGTCCTACCGGAGTCGAAATGGCCGGGGCGATCGCCGAGTTGGCGCGCCGGGCCCTGGTGCGCGATTTTCGCGAGATTGATCCGCGGGCTGCACGCATCCTGCTGGTCGAGGCGGGGCCCCGCGTGCTGCCGAGCTTTCCCGAATCGCTCTCCGCGCGTGCGTTCCGCTCGCTGCAGCGTCTTGGTGTCGAGGTCCGCCTTGGCACCCCGGTTTCCGCGGTCGATGCCGAAGGCGTCATCGTCGGCGATGAACGTGTCCCGGCCGCCACCACCATCTGGGCTGCGGGTGTGCGGGCTTCGTCCGCAGCGAAGTGGCTGAAAGCAGAGGCCGATCGCGCTGGCCGTGTGAAGGTCGGGCCCGATCTGTCCCTCCCCGGCCATCCGGAAATTTTTGTAGTTGGCGACACCGCGCTGGCGCTGGACCCTGCGGGCCACCCTTATCCGGGGTTGGCTCCCGTCGCCAAACAACAGGGCCGCTACGTTGCGGATGTGATCGGCGCCCGGATAAGAGGGTCCTCGCCGGCGCCGCGCTTCGTCTATCGGGACTGGGGCGCCATGGCTACCATTGGGCGCAATCACGCCGTAGCGCATCTCTTCTCGCGTTTCCGCTTTGGCGGCATGTTTGCGTGGCTGCTGTGGGGACTGGTGCACATCATGTTCCTGGCCGGCTTCCGCAACCGGCTGATCGTGCTCATGGACTGGACGTGGTCGTACATCACGTTCCAGTCCGGCGCCCGTTTGATCACCGGCAGTTCCGATATGTAGTCCGCGGCCCCGCCACGGCTGCCATCACCCTGCCAAACTCTCTGATGATCGTCGTGAAACGACAATCGTCGAAAGGTAGCGAACCATGGTGCGTTCGATGACTGCACTGCGTTGCGTGGCTGTTGCAATGGCGATGACCGGTGTGGCCGGCTGCGTGACGTCGTCGGGTTCCGGGGGCGGCGGGCGTTTCGTCGAGGCGTTCGATCCTACGGGCAGCGCGCTGGCCGCCGCGTTCGGGCGACCCACGCCGGAAGCAGAGGTGCAGTCCGCCCTCGCCGGCCATGTCCGTACGGCAGCATTCCTGGAGCAGTACCCGGTCACACGGCAAAAAGCGGGCTGTGCACCGAGCGGAAGCTGCACCCACAGGCTGGCGCTGGTGCATGTCGACAGCCGTGGCAAGCCGCTCGGCGAGCAGCCTTCCTGCGGGGAAATCAGCGCTCAGCTCGACCGCACGGCGCAGGGCCAGGTATCAGTACGGGACGTCACCTGGACCCGCCGCAGCGGCGCCTGTGGAGCTTGACCGCAAGCCATTGAATTGCATGTTAAAAACGTCGTCTATCCTGTTCTTGTTATTGATATAATTGTCGTTTAGGATTGGGGCGAAATGATGAATCCCCGCCTCGAATCCGACCTCAACGATTATCCGTTTGCGCGGCTGAATGCACTCATTGCCGATCTGCCGGCACCGGCGCAGCCCATTATCATGTCGGTGGGCGAGCCGCAGGGGCCGGTGCCGCAATTCGCGCGGGACATCGTCACTCGCGATCTCGCCTTGGCGAATCGCTATCCGCCCAACCAGGGCACCCCCGATTTGTGCGCCGCCATCGTCGAGTGGCTGCAGCGCCGCTACGCGATCGGCTCGGGCGTGCTGGATCCGGCGCGGCACGTTCTGCCGCTGGCCGGCAGCAAGGAGGGCGTCTACGCCATCGGCACGGTCGCCGTGCCGCCTGCCCGCCACGGCGAGCAGCCGGTGGTGATGATCCCCAACCCCTTTTACCAGGTGTATCTCGGCGCCGCGGTGCTGTCGGGCGGCGCACCGATGTTCATGAACGCCGACGCGGGCAACGGCTTCCTGCCGGACTTCGACTCAGTGCCTGCCGACGTCTGGCGCCGCACTGCGCTCGTCTATCTGTGCTCGCCCGGCAATCCGCAAGGCGCCATGGCCAGGCTTCCCTATTTGCAGAAGCTGATCGAGCAGTGCCGGCGCCACGGCGCGGTGCTGGCGATCGACGAGTGCTACGCCGAAATCTACAACGAGACGGCCCCGGCCGGCGGCCTGCAGGCGGCGCTGGCGATGGACGAGAGCGGCGGGCGCAATCCCTTCGCCAATGTCGTGGTCTTCCATTCTCTTTCCAAGCGCTCGAATGCCGCTGGCCTGCGCAGTGGCTTCGTCGCCGGCGACCCGCACATCGTCGCCATGATGCTGCGCTGGAAGACCTATGGCGGCATGCAGATCCCGCTGCCCATCCAGAACGCCTCGGCGGCACTGTGGCGCGATGAACCCCACGCGGTAGCCATCCGCGACGGCTACCGCGCCCGTTTCCAGCTTGCCAAATCGATCCTTCACAACAAGGGCGGCTATTTCACGCCTGATGGCGGCTTCTTCCTGTGGCTGAACGTTGGCGACGGCGAGGCCGTCACACGCAAGCTGTGGGCTGAAGGCGGAATCAAGGTGCTGCCCGGCGCCTATCTGGCGCGCGAGACCGATGGTGTGAATCCGGGCCGGCGCTACATCCGCGTGGCGCTGGTGCAGGATCTGGAGACCACGCGCACGGCGCTGACACGCATTGCGGAGCTTCTGTAGATCATGGCGTTGGCAACCCTGAAGCAGTCCGCCGGTTCGGCCGGCCGCTTCCTGCCCGGCGGCGCCGCCCTGTTCCTGCGCCGTCGCGCGATGGAGATTGTCGGGCTGGCGGTTACGCTGATCGGCATGGCCGCGCTGATGGCGCTGATCACCTACCATTCCACCGACCCTTCGCTGAACCGCGCCACGGGCTTCCCGCCGCGCAATCTCTTCGGCGTCGCCGGCGCCACCTTCGCCGATCTGATGATGCAGAGCCTGGGCCTCGGCTCGCTGCTGGTGTCGGTGGCGCTGATTTCATGGGGCGTGCTGCTGATGCGGCGCCACGCCCTGCCGTTCTTCGGACTGCGGCTGGCGCTGCTGCTGCTGGCCACGCTGCTGGGCGCCAGTGCCGCCGCGGCGCTGGGCAGCATCGGCCAGTGGACGCCACATGCCGGCCCCGGCGGCGTTACGGGTGCGGCGCTGGCGGCGCGCCTGCGCGAGCTGACGCTGACCTATTCCGATGGCTGGCCGCTTGATCTGCTGGCGCCGCTGGCGGCGCTCCTGGCGCTGGTCATCATGATTCCCGTGATGGGCATGAAGCGCGGCCATCTGCCGATCCTGCTGCGCGCGGTGATGCTGCCGCTGTCGCTGGCCCGCATGCTGCTGCGCACCGGCATTGCCATCTGGCGCGGCCGCGCCGAGCGCGATGTTCCGGTCAACGAGGCGCCCCAGCCCATGATCGGCTATGCCGAGGTTCCCGGCGAAATCGATGCGTCCCAATACGATCCCGCGCGCTTCACCGGCATCCCGGAAGTCGGCACACCCTTGCCGCCGCGCAATTCGCTGATGGTCGATGCGCCGCTGTCGCCCATTGCGAACCTGAAGCCGGTCGAGGCGATTCCGCCCGAGCCGCCTTCGCTGGACATTCCGCCGCTGAAGGCGCCCGCTCGCCCGCGGCCATCGAAGCTGTCGGCCTTGGCAGCCTTCCTCGCGCGCCTGGCCGGCCGGCCGGATTCTGCCGGCCGGGTCGAGCCGGTGTTCGGGCAACCCTCGCCCATGCCGCAGCCCGAGGCGGAGGCCCCGTCGCCAGCGGCTCAGCCTGCCGCCACTTCCGAAACCGCAGCAACCCCAGCCGCGGGCGCGCGAATCCTCCATCTCCAGCGGCGCACGCCGGCAGCCGAACCTGTGGCTGCGGCTGCCCCGGCGGCAGCGCCTGCCTCCACGGCAAGGGTGATGAAGCGCGCAGCGCCGCAACCGGGCCGGCGCGCCGAGGCGGAACGCCAGCCGCGGCTGGCGCTGGACCAGGAATTCCAGCTCCCGGCGCTCGATATTCTAACCGCCCCGCCGCGTTCGCCGGTGGCAGCACAGATTGACGAGGAGGCGCTGGCCCAGAACGCGCGGCTGCTGGAGAGCGTGCTGGAAGATTTCGGCGTCAAGGGCGAGATTGTGAAGGTGCGGCCCGGCCCGGTCGTAACACTCTATGAGCTGGAACCCGCACCGGGTACCAAGTCGAGCCGCGTGATCGGGCTGGCGGACGACATCGCCCGCTCGATGAGCGCCGTGAGCGTACGCGTGGCGACGGTGCCGGGCCGTAACGTCATCGGTATCGAGCTGCCCAACGGCAGGCGCGAGATGGTCTATCTGCGCGAGCTGCTGTCGGCGCGCGACTATGAGGACTCGCGCCTGCAATTGCCGCTGGTGCTGGGCAAGGATATCGGCGGCGGGCCGGTGATCGCCGATCTCGCGCGCATGCCGCATCTGCTGATCGGTGGCACCACCGGGTCAGGCAAGTCGGTCGGGATCAACACCATGATCCTGTCGCTGCTCTACCGGATGCCGCCCGACCGCTGCAAGTTCATCATGATCGACCCGAAGATGCTGGAACTCAGCGTCTATCAGGACATCCCGCACCTGCTGACCCCGGTCGTGACCGAGCCGCGCAAGGCGGTGGTGGCGCTGAAGTGGACCGTGCGCGAGATGGAAAGCCGCTATCGCGCCATGAGCCAGCTCGGCGTGCGCAACATTGCGGGCTACAACGAGCGCGTCACCGAAGCGCGCGAGGCGGGCGAGGAGATCCTGCGGCCGGTGCAGATCGGCGTCGATCCCGAGACGCGCAAGCCGGTCTTCGAAGACCAGCCCATGAGTCTGGAGTCGCTGCCCTTCATCGTGGTGATCATCGACGAGATGGCCGACCTGATGATGGTGGCCGGCAAGGATATCGAGATCGCCGTGCAGCGCCTGGCGCAGATGGCGCGCGCCGCCGGCATCCACGTGATCATGGCCACGCAGCGCCCGTCCGTCGATGTCATCACCGGCACGATCAAGGCCAACTTCCCGACCCGCATCTCCTTCCAGGTGACGTCCAAGATCGACAGCCGCACGATCCTCGGCGAGCAGGGCGGCGAGCAGCTTCTGGGCCAGGGCGACATGCTCTATATGGCCGGCGGCGGACGCATCGTGCGCGTGCACGGCCCGTTCGTGAGCGACAGCGAGGTCGAGAAGGTGGTGCGGCACCTGCGCACGCAGGGCCGGCCGGAATACCTCGACGCCATCGTCGAGGAGGTCGATGGCGGTGCGGGCGGCGGCGAGGGCGAGGGCGGCGGCACGGAAGAGGGCGAGGCCGACGAGCTCTACGACCGCGCCGTGGCGATCGTGGCGCGCGAGCGCAAATGCTCCACCAGCTTCATCCAGCGCCATCTCCAGATCGGCTACAACCGTGCCGCCCGCATCGTCGAGCGCATGGAACGCGAGGGCGTGGTCAGCCCCGCCAACTCCGTCGGCAAGCGTGAGGTCCTGGCCCGCGACATCGACGGCGACGCGGCGTAGTCGTTGCCTTCCCCTTCGGGGCAAAGGTTGTACCTGTTCGATGCCGCGATTCTGCCGTGATCGGTTCCCATGTGGCCGGAAGGGACTGCGAGGATTTGCGATGAACCGATGGGTTCTTGCTCTGGGTATGCTGGCTGCGGCTGGGTCGATGTGGCTGCTGGCGCCGACCGGCACGGGGAGGACGCTGGCGCCGGGGATTTCCGAAGCGCAGGCGCAGACACCGCCGAGCCAGACTCCGCGCAAGCCGCGACGGCGCACAGAGGAAACCACGCCGGCGCCTGTCGTGCCAACCGACGCGCAGGCCGAGATTCAGCGCGTCGAGCAGTACCTCAACAGTATCCAGACGCTGCAGGCGCGCTTCACACAGACCGGCAGCGATGGCCGCGTGGCGCATGGCACACTGTCATTGCAGCGGCCCGGCCGCATGCGCTTCGAATACGATCCACCCGCCACCATCCTTATCGTGGCAGACGGCTCGCAGGTCACGATGGCCGATTTCAAGGACCGCAGCATGAGCCAGTGGCCGATCGGCTGGACGGCAGCCAGCTTTCTGGCCGCGGACCGGGTCAGGCTCAGCGGTGATCTGACCGCCACCGGCGTGACGCGGGCGGCGGGCGAGCTGCGCATCACGCTGGTTCAGACGAAGCGCCCGCAGGAAGGCCGGGTCGAGCTGGTCTTGGCGGATGAGCCCCTGCTGCTGAAGGGCTGGACCGTGTGGGATTCGCGGAACGTCCCGGTCAGCATCACGCTCAACAATCTTCATACCGGCGTGACGCTGTCGCGCGACCTCTTCCGCTTCGATGAGTCGAAACTCAGGCGCGACCGCTTCCAGTAGTGCGCGCGTTCAGTGGTAGGGATCGGCCGCATCGCGCAGGCCGTCGCCGAAAAACTGGAACGACAGGATCACCAGAATCACCGGCACGACCGGCAGCATCAGCCACCAGTTCACGGCCACGACATTGATGTCCGTGGCCTCGTTCAGCAGCACGCCCCAGGACGTCATGGGCGGCCGCAAGCCCAGCCCGAGGAATGACAGCGCCGTCTCCGCCAGGATCATGGACGGGATCGAAAGCGTCGCCGACGCGATCAGATGGCTCATGAAGCTGGGGATGAGGTGGCGGCCTATGATGCGCTTCGGAGAGGCACCCATCAGTGCGGCGGCCGTGGCGAAATCCTCCTCACGCAGCGACAGCAGCTTGGACCGCACCGCCCGCGCGAGGCCGGGCCAGTCGAGCAGCGCGAGAATGATGGTGATGCCGAAATAGACCAGCAGCGGTGACCAGGTCACGGGCAGAGCCGCGGACAGCGCCAGCCACAGCGGCAAATGCGGGAAGCTCTTGATGATCTCGATGATGCGCTGGATCAGATTGTCGATCCATCCGCCGTAATAGCCCGCGATACCGCCGATCACCAGGCCCAGCACGAAGCTGAGCGCGATGCCGAACAGGCCGACAGTAAGCGAAATGCGCGCCGCATAGACGATGCGCGAGAACATGTCGCGCCCCAGCCGGTCGGTACCGAAGAGGAACAGCGTGCCGTCCTTGCCCGGGCAGACGAGGTGGAAGCTCGCCTCGAACAGGCCCCAGAACTCGTAGCTCTCGCCCTGACAGAAGAAGCGGATGGGATGCACCTGCGTGGGGTCGGGCCTGTAGACCCGCTGCAGCGTGTCGGGATCCCGCTCCATGCGGTAGCCGTAGGTGAACGGCCCGATGAACTGACCCTCGTGGAACAGGTGAATGCCCTGGGGCGGCGCGAAAATGTGTTTGATGTGCCGGGTATGCTGGTCGTAGGGCGCGATGATCTCGCTGACCAGCGTGGTGAGATACATGAAGACCAGGAACGCGCCGCAGACCACGGCCGGCCGGTGCCGCCGCAGGCGCCACCACATCAGCTTCCACTGACCGGCCATGTAGAAGCGTTCCTGCTCGGCGGTCAGGGTTTCCGAGACATAGGGATCCCACGGCTCCTTCGACACGAAATGCGGCGGGGCGGCACGCGCGGCCGCTTCGGCCGGCGCATGCGGCACGGGCTGACGGGGCGCGGTCAAGGAACCCTCGCGACGTACATGGCCGTCACTTCTCCGTGCCACCTTGCAGGCGGATGCGCGGATCGAGCGCGGCCAGCAGGAGGTCGGAAATCAGGGTGCCGATCACCGTCAGCACCGCCACGAACAGCAGGAAGGTCGCGGCGAGGTTGGTGTCCTGGGTCTTCAGCGCGCTCAGCAGCATCGGCCCCGTCGTCGGCAGCGACAACACGACGGAGACGATGACCGAGCCGGAGATCACCTCGGGCAGGATGTGGCCGATGTCGGCGACAAACGGATTGAGCGCATGGCGCAGCGGGTATTTCACCAGCAGCTTCAGCGGCGGCAGGCCCTTGGCGCGCCCGGTGGTGACGTATTGCTTCTGCAGCTCGTCCAGCAGATTCGCGCGAAGGCGGCGGATCATGCCGGCGGTACCGGCGGTACCGATCACGACCACCGGAATGATCAGGTGCTGAAGGATGGAGTGGATTTTTTCCCAGCTCCACGGCTGGTCGATATATTGCGGATCCATCAGCCCGCCCACCGACACGCCGAAATACCGTTTTCCGACATAGAGCAGGACCAGCGCCAGCAGGAAGTTGGGAGTCGCAAGGCCAACGAAGCCGATGAAGGAGGCGATATAGTCGCCCGGCCGGTACTGGTGCGTGGCGGCGTAGACTCCAATGATGAACGAAACCACCCAGATGAAGATGATGGTGGAGATCTCCATCACCATTGTCAGCGCGATGCGTTCGCCGATGAGCTGCGACACCGGCTGGTTGTCCTGGCACGACAGGCCGAAATCCCAGGTCAGCGCGCCACTGGCCCAGATCGCGTAGCGCTCCCACCAGGATTTGTCGAGGTCATAGAGCTGCTCGAGCTGCCGGACCTTCTCGATGGCGTTCGGGCCACCACTGGAGAGGATCTCGTCGATCTGCGCCGTGACGCAGTTCCCGGGCGGCAGGGTGATGATGAAGAATACCAGCAGGCTGATGATCACCAGCGTCGGCACCATGATCAGCAAACGCTTGGCGACGTAGCGCAGCACTACCGTGCCCCCCTCGCCGCGACAGCCGCACCGAGATCCTTCCACTCGAAGCGCGGGCGTCCCGCCCGCATCGGCGCGCGAGCGCCGAGGAGATTTCGCCCTCCGCTTGCGCTGCCGGCGATGCGGGCGGGATGCCCGCGCTCCCAGCGGGCCCTCACCGCTTGCCCTCCATCCAGAAGGTGTCGGGGCGGTAGGCGCCGAAGAAGGCGTAGGGTTCCCAGCTATAGACGCCCTTCTCCGGCACGTTCTTCAGCCTCGCCGACACCACGACCGGCTGCTTGACGCCCGCGACAAGGCCGATGGTGTACTGAAAATCGGCATGGATCTGCAGCATGCGGTGCCAGATGCGTTCCTGTTCCCGGCAATCCGCCGTACGGCCCCAGCGCTTGGCCAGTTCCGACAGCTCACGCACCACGGCCAGGCTCTCCGGGATCGGCTCGCCAGACTTGCCGCCGGTTTCGCGGTACTGGCCGAACTTGGGGCACCAGAGCACTGACTGCGACAGGCACGCGAGCTCGGCGGGATTGGAGCGGGCGTCGGGGACGCCGTTCTCCAGCCCGCCCCAGATGGTCATCATGGCCTCGCCGCTATAGATGCGGCCACGCAGGATCTCGCGGGTCTGCGGACGCGTGACCAGCTCGACGCCGATGCGCTTCCAGCTATCAGAGACCAGCCGCAGGACATCCGTCTCCTCGGTGCTCTCGCCGGCCGTCTCCAGCACGATCACCATCGGCCGGCCGTCCGGCAGCAGACGTACGCCGCGGCTGTTGCGCTTGCGCAGATTGCCCTGCGTGCCGTCAGGCATGGTGATCTGCACCTTGTCGAGCACGCGATTGGCTTCCTTGGGATTGAAGGTCGCGTATTTGTGGCGATATTCCTCGCGGAAGAGCGGCGAGGCCGGCCGTACCGTGTTGTTCGAGGGCGAAGCCAGCCCGATGTAGAGAATCTCGTTGATCTCGTCGCGGTCGATGGCCATCGACAGCGCGCGCCTGACATTGGGCTCGCGCAGCACGGCCTGCCAGACCGGCTCCTCGTAGTTGAGGTTGGGATAGAGCGCCAGATGCGCGCCCAGCCCGGTCTCCCACAGACGCACATCGAAGCCGAACTGCTTCGCGCCCTGGCGCAGGAACGTATAGTTGTCGAAACGCAGGTAGCGCGCCTGCAAGTCGCTTTCGCCGGAACCCGCCTTCAGGGGAATCAGGCTGGGCGATACGAGGTTCATATAGACGCGGTCGATGTAGGGGAGCTGCACACCGTTGGCATCGACGCGGTGGAAGTAGGGATTGCGCACGAAAGCGATACGCTGCTGGTACGGCGGCCGCGATTCCAGAATCCAGGGATGCAGCGACGGCAGGTCGGGATTCTCGTTGCGATACATGTCGTCCATGCGGTTGTGCAGGGATGCCCATGTCCGCTGACGATAGCGATCGACCAGCTTCGCGAGCGCGGCCGGGTCGGCATATTTCTTGTGGAACTGCTTCAGGTAGTGCGCCGGCCGGTAGATGAACAGCGGCGACGGCCGCGCCTGGGCCGGCAGGAAGTAGGGATTGGGCAGATCCCAGCTATACCGGATCGTGGTTTCGTCAATGATCTCGACCTTCGGCGGCTTGCCGTCCACAAGCATCTCCAGCGGCGGGCCGCTGGGCGAGAGCTCCGGATTGTTGGCGACATCTTCCCAGAAGTAGCGGAAATCCTCGGTCGTGAACGGCTTGCCATCCGACCATTTGTGGCCGGCGCGCAGCTTCAGCGTGAAGATGCGGCCCTCCTCGACCTCGATATCCTGCAGCAGGTCAGGCACGAGCTGCCGGCGATCGTCGAAACCCACCAGCCGCGCGTAGCCGTATACGACCATCATGCGCACCTCGCGCGGGATGGCCATCAGCATGATCATTTCGCCGCCGGACCGGCCGGGGCCGTCCTGTCCGGCAAAACGCTCGATCACCAGCGGCTCGCGCGGTGCACGTTCTGCAACGGGCGGCAGCCTTCCCGTCTTCACCTGCTCGGCGAGGAATGGGACTTCCTTCAGCGTCAGCGTACGGCCGTTGCCATGCGTCATCTCCCTGACCGGCGGACAGGCATCGCCGGCACCGACCGCAACCGGCGGCAGCATCGCGAGGCAAACGGCAAGAGATGCCAGCGCTGCACCCCACCGCCTGATATGCGACAGGGTCCCGCGATTCGTTGATGACTCACTGGGAGCGCGGGCGTCTCGCCCGCATCGGCGCGCAAGCGCCGAGGGGTTTTCGCCCTTTGCTTGCGCTGCGGGCGATGCGGGCGGGACGCCCGCGCTCCATGTGAAAACGTGAATGCCCTGCATGCCGCCGCCCGTCATGCGGCTTTCTCCGCTCGCCTGCCGAGCAGCTCGCCCGTCGCGCGCACGAAATGACCTTCGCCAAGGTCGATCCATTCGAGCGGTTCGCGACCGCTATCCCGGAAAGGCGCGGGCCATTCGGCCGGGATCGACGCCTTGCCTTCCATCAGCGCCGTCAGGTCGAGCTTGCGCGACGGATCCGGCTCGGGCACGGCCGACACGAGCGCGCGCGTATAGGGATGCACCGGGTTGCGGAACAGCTCCTTGCCCGGCGCCAGCTCCACCAGACGGCCGGCGCACATCACCGCGATGCGGTCGGCGATGTAGTCCACCACCGCCAGATTGTGCGAGATGAAGAGATAGGTCAGGCCCAGCCTCTCCTGCAGGTCCTTCAGCAGGTTCAGGATCTGTGCCTGGATCGACACGTCGAGCGCAGATACCGGCTCGTCGCAGATCACCATGTCGGGACGCAGCGCCAGCGCGCGTGCAATGCCCAGGCGCTGACGCTGGCCGCCGGAAAACGAGTGCGGATAGCGGTTGAGATGCCGGCGATCCAGACCGACCAACTCCATCAGCTCGCCAACCATCTCGCGGCGATGCGCCGCGTTGCCCACCTCGTGAATGATCAGCGGCTCGCTGATGATGTCGAACACGGTCATGCGCGGGTTCAGCGAGCTGTAGGGGTCCTGGAAGATGAACTGCAGCTTGCGGCGGAACTCGACCAGCTCCTGTCCCCTCAAGCCCAGCACGTCGATCTTGCGCCCCCAATCGTCGTAGATCACGCCACCGCCCGCGCCTGATGTGGTCTGATCGGCGGCTATGGCCCGCATGAGAATCTTGCTGAGGGTTGTCTTGCCGCAGCCGCTCTCGCCGACCAGGCCCAGGCATTCGCCGCGGCGCACATCGAAGCTCACGTCATTGACAGCGTGGACGCTGCGGGTGCGTCCGCCGCCCCACAGCGCCTCGAACACGGTGTCAGCCTTCTTGATCGTGTACGTCTTGTGCAGATGACGCACGGTGAGCACCGGCGCGGCGGGGTCATAGCCGGAGGCCGGTTCGGCAGGCTTCTTCTCTGCCAGAAGATGGCCGGTCGCCGGCTTGATCTCGCGGATCGGCACAAGACGCTCGTCCTCGGCCATGTCGAAGCGCGGCACGGCATGCAGCAGGGCTTTGAGATAGGGGTGCTCGGCGTGCCGGAAGATGTCGTCGATGCTGCCGCTCTCGACAACACGGCCGCGATACATCACCACGACCTCCTCGGCGACGTTCGCGACCACGCCCAGATCATGGGTGATCATCAGCATCGCCATGCCGAGCTCGGCCTGCAGGTCCTTCATCAGTTTGAGGATCTGCGCCTGGATCGTGACGTCCAGCGCGGTCGTCGGTTCGTCGGCAATCAGTAGCGCCGGCCGGCAGACCAGCGCCATGGCGATCATGGCACGCTGGCGCAAGCCGCCCGACAGCTCGAAAGGAAAGGTACGCAGCGCGCGCTTCGGGTCGGGAAAGCCGACCATGCGCAGCATGTCTTCGGTGATTTCCTCGGCCTGCTTGCGGCTGAGCTTCTTGCCGCCGGGCGTCAGCAACCGTTCGGCGGCATCGCCCATCTGGTCGCCGATCGAGTGAATCTCTGACAGCCGTCCGCCGTGAAGCTGCACTGCCTCGCCGATCTGGTCGCCGACTGTGTGCAGGGCCGACAGCGACGTCATCGGTTCCTGGAAGATGATCGAAATGCGTCCGCCGCGAATGCGGCGCATCTCCGGCCCGTTGCGGTCGAGCTTCGCAATGTCAATCGGCGGCGCGCCTTCGAGGTGCGGCTCCTGGAAAAGGATCTCGCCACCGGCGATCGTGGCGGCCTTGGGCAGCAGCCCCATGATCGCCTGGCTGCATACCGATTTGCCGGAGCCCGACTCTCCGACCAGTGCGACCGTGGCCCCGGGATTGATCGAGAACGTCACCCCGTCGACCGCCTTGAGAATGCCGTCATGAACCCGGAAGCTGACACGCAGGTCGTTGACTTGCAGCAAAGGGCTCATGCCGCTGCCCTCTCTGCCGCCGGATAGGCAATGTCGAGAGCGGCGAAGTTGGCGCGCGTGGCGTCGCTCACGTCGATATTCCGCGCGATACCGGCGCGTGCAGCCACGCGGGCGATGTCATTGAAGCCGTCGAGAGATGAATCGAGCCGCAACGTCCGGCCCCCACCCGACAGCGTCATGTGCATCCACCCCCCTTTGCGGTCCCGCCGCGTCGCATAGTATGCCAGTTTCAGCCGGGAGAGTTCGTCCCAGGCAATCCTGCCACCGAACGGGCCGCGGGCCACAATGCCGGCATCGTCGGCCACAATCTCCGTTGCATGCCGGGCCGCGGTCCGGACGCCAAACAGCAGGAACAGGATTCCCAGAGCAGCCAGCGCCACTGTGACAGCGTTGGTGGTGACGAACAACAGCGGCAGGACACAGACGGCCACCCCTGCCCCGGCGCGTGCATAGTCGGCATAGAGGGCAGGACGTGCGTAGCGCAATGTCACGTTCATGGGCCGACTGCCACCAAATCAGACCGCCGCCGGACGGTACGTCACGCGTGTGAAGGGCAGTCTCATCGTCAGGTTCCGAAAATCTCCTTTGGCCGCACTATGCGGACCGCCGGATGAGTGCGCAATCGATTCCATAGACGGTCCAGGAACGCCCAGGCTTCTTCATCGTGAACGCCATGGTGGCTCAGGATACCGGTCGGCTCCGCCGCGTTTGCGGCAGCAGGGTCCGACAGACGGCGCGCACCGAGATGGCCGGTAAGGGCCGCCAGCGCCGCCTCGACGCCCACGAACCCACGACCGCCACGCCAGTCGATGAGATCGACGTGGGTATTAACCTGGTGCAGTCCGCGCACCGGCATAGCACGTGCCCGCATGCCGAATGCAGACAAGCCGCGCAGGCCGATCTCCGGCAATACCGGGACGAGGCGTGGCGCGATGCGGTTCCAGGGCGGCACCATGGCCGGCAGGAAGCGGACGCCAAATGCCTGCGTCAACGCCATCAGCCCTGTGGCCAGCTCTCCGATCACGATCGGCAGCGGGCGGTGCAGGCCGAGCTCGATCTTCTTTTCGGAAGGCGACGCGTGGTTCTGGTGCGCGTAGCCGTGCTGCAGCACCGCGACGTCCTGCGGCTCCTCGTGCAGGCGCTGCCGCAACGCGGGCTGAAGCGCTGCGGGAATAACGGCGAGCCCCAAGCCGATCTCATGGGCGCGCCGCAGCAACAGCAATCGTTCCAGTGAGGGCGTGACAGCCGCGGCATCGTCGTCGCGCCACCAGATCGTCGCGACACGCGCAGCATCAGCCCACTGCGCCAGCTCCGTATCGAGGTCCGTCCACGCGCTCATGTCAGCCAGTTGCGGACCAGCTCCAGGGTTTTGGCGACGCCGCCGGCATCGACTCTTGGAAAGGCGCGGATCGAGGGCGCCGCCATCGCGCGATCAATAGCCGCAGCCAGCGATACCGGGGAGAGATCCGCCTCCGTCACCATCTGGAACACGCCGCGCTCGGCCAGCAACTCGGCGCGCAGGTCCTGTTCGGTTTCCAGGCCGCCGGCATAAGGGACGATGACGGCGCGGTCGGCAACCGAGAGGGTTTCGATCATGGTGTTGTAGCCACCCTGCGAGATGCTGAGCACTGAGTTGCGCAGCAGGCTCGTGAAATCGGGCCGCGCCGGTTCAACCACAACGCCTTCGCCGATCTGTTGTGCCTCCGCGCATAGCGCCCGCACATCCTGGGCAGGCATGGCATGTCCGCACAGAAAGCGCCATGGGCGGTCGCGCAAACTGCTGAGCGCGCGGGCCGCCATCGCCGTGCGCATCAGCGGTCCGCCCACCGCGCCCCCGCCGGCCGATACCAGGACTTCACCGACCCCGGCGGCACTCGTCCCCGGGTCGGACAGCCCGTCGATCACATAACCCGTATGAAAGGTCTGGTCCTCGATCTCACGCCAGCGCGGAAAGGTGCGGGCAAATGGTATGAACGCCGGATCGCCATGCACCATGGTGGCATCGTAGTAGCGCCCGAACAGATCGATCATCTCGTCGACGCGCTCCGGCTTGGGCGAGCGCACCAGAATGTCGCGGACCGAGGACACGATCATGGGCCGCTGCGGCAGCGCACGGGCCGCCTCGACCAGCGGCACCAGCTCGAAGCGCAACTGGCGGCGGCCGAAGGGAAACAGCTCCGTGATCACCAGATGTGGCCAGTGTTGCCGCAATGCATCGAGCAGCAGGGCGGTGCGGCGCTGGCGGAACGCCTCGTCGATGACG
This sequence comes from Rhodospirillaceae bacterium SYSU D60007, assembly GCA_003574685.1. GTDB lineage: Bacteria > Pseudomonadota > Alphaproteobacteria > Reyranellales > Reyranellaceae > Vineibacter. The sequence goes on along the minus strand of QOCQ01000006.1, from coordinate 18,594 downwards.
GTGCCATGCTCGTCAACCAGCACCTTGAAGAACTTGTCCGTTGATCGCACCGGCGGTAGCTGCACGATGCGCGCCCCGCCGGGATCGAGGCCGGGCACCGGCATGCCGCCGCTGACCAGCATCGTATCGAAGCCGGCGGCCGCGAAATGCCGCGCCAGCGTCACGGCACGGCGCAGATGGCCGATGCCGAGCAGATGCTGGACATGGAAGAAGATGCGACCGCTCATGATGCCGACAATGGTACGTTGAGCCGCTCGACGGCGAGCGAACCGTCTGCCTTGGCACGAAATATATGGAGGTGTTGCCAGCGTAGTCGCAGCGGCTGGCGCTCCTTCATATCCCATCCCGTGGCCATGGCCAGCGCCACCCGTATGACGCCCTTGTGGGTGACGGCCACCGTATGGCGGCCTTCGGCAACCAGTGTCGCCAGCCACGGCCGCAGCCGGTCCATCACCTGGCGCGGGCTTTCGCCGTCCGGCGGCACCAGGTCAAGCCCCCTGGCCTCGTTGTCGCCCATTTCGGCGCCAAAGCGCAGGCGCAGCTCGTCCAGACGGGAACCCTCCCATGCCCCGAAGCGCATCTCGCGCAGCGCCTCGACCGGCTCGACCTGCGAGGCCCGCAGCAGGCGCGCCGTCTCCAGCGCCCGCGACAGCGGGCTTGATTGCCAGCGCCAGCCCGCCACGCTTTCAGGCAACCGCCATGTGGCGACCAGCGCGCGGCCGGCTTCGGACAGGGGAATGTCGGTCATGCCCTGAAGCCGCTTCTCGGCGTTCCAGATCGTCGGACCATGCCGCAGGAAGGCCACCAGGGTCATGACGCCTTTCGCCGCGCCTGCATGGCCTCAAGCGCCGCGCCGATGTGGCGGGCAGCGGCCGCCACATCGTGGTCGCGCGTGATCCGGGCGACCGCGGCACGTCCCATCGCGGCACGCCGCACCGGATCGTCCAGCAGCGTCCCCACGCAGGACGCGAACGCCGCCACATCGCCCAGCGGCGCCAACGACCCGCTCTCGCCGTCGGCGACAACAGAGGGAACACCGCGGGTGCGCCCGGCGACCACCGGCAGGCCTGCCGCCTGTGCTTCCAGCAGGCTGATGCCATAGGCCTCGTTGACCGCCGGCCAGACCAGCAGGTCGGCGCCGGCATAGAGCGGCGGCAATGCCTCGGCGCTCTGCGCGCCCGCGAATGCGACACGCTCGCCCAGCGGCGCGAACAGGCGTTCAACCTCGCCGCGCCCCTCGCCATCGCCCACCAGCAGAAGCCGCCACGAACGCGCTGTCAGCATCGCCATGGCCTCGGCCAGCAGGCGGTACGAGGCGATCTTGTCCGGTGGTCGCATCATGGCGACGGCCAACAGCACCGGCGCGTCCGGTGGCCAGCCAAACTGCGCGCACAATATCTTGCGGTAATACTCCCGCACCGCATAAGCCGCCGCAAAGGGCGCTGCATCGAGAAAGGGTGGCACGAGCGTCATTGCGTCCCTAGACGCCAGCAGCGGCACGAGGCACGGCGCATCGTCGGGATTCAGCGTCAGCACCAGATCTGCCGCACCAATGGCCGCCGCCGCTGCACGATGGCCGATATCCCACGGACCGCCAGCCCGCTTGGGCGCCCAGGACGCCTCGGCGATCACATACGGGATGCCGAGCGCGCGGCTCACCGCCGGGCCCAGCCAGTCGGGCCGCTTGTACCAGACGTGATAAGTGAACCATGCGGTGGGGCGCGCCGGGTCATCGGCGGCCAGCCGCGACCATTGCCCGATCAGCTGTTCCGCGCGGTGCTGCGCGGCCTCGCACAGCGCCGGCAGGAACTCCGGGCTCATGGGGCGCGATGGCGCGGCAGCGTCATGATGGTCCAGCAGCAGGACATCGTGCCCGAGGCGTTGCAGCAGCGCGGCCAGCGCCCGTCCCATCGCCCGGTCGCCGGACGGCGTGGGATGGTCGAGCGGCTTGAGCGGCGTATGGAAGGCAAAACGCAGCATGCGCCATCGCAGTTGGCACGCGCAGGCCGGCCGGTCAATCGCGCGCCTGGCGGATGACAAGCCCGCGCGGCGCGCGCTACGGTCGGTGATCCTCACAATCGAGATGGAGAAACCGATGCCCAACCCGCATCTCAAGGCTTCGATCCGGCTGCGCGACGGCAAGATGGGCGGCTATCTGGCCAGGCCCGCCAGCGGCACCGGGCCGGGCGTGCTGGTGATCCAGGAGATCTTCGGCGTCAACCAGGTGATGCGCGAGATTTGCGATGCCTGGGCAGCCCAGGGCTATTTCGCGCTGTGCCCGGACATCTTCTGGCGCCAGGAAGAGGGCGTCGACATCACCGACCAGAGCCAGGCCGAGTGGGACAAGGCATTCGCGCTCTACAAGGGTTACGACCAGGCGAAGGGGCTTGATGATCTGAAGGTGGCGCTGGCGTTCCTTCGGGCCACGAGCGGGTGCACCGGCAAGGTCGGCGTCACCGGCTACTGCCTGGGCGGGTTTCTCACATACATGATGATGTGCCATTCCGACGCCGAGGCCGGCGCCGCCTATTACGGCGTGGGCATCGATGCAAAGCTGGACGATGCAAAGGGGCTCAGGAACCCGACTATCCTGCACATCGCCGAGAAGGACGGCTTCGTGCCGCCCGAGGCGCAGCGCAAGATCCGCGAGGGGCTGAAGGGCAACCCCCACGTGACGATCCATGGCTACCCGGACGACGATCACGCCTTTTGCCGCGTCGGCGGCAAGCACTACAACGCCACGAGCTGCAAGCTGGCCAACGACCGCACGAAGGCGCTGTTCGCCAAAGCGCTGGCCTGAGAGCTCAGCCCTCTTTCACGAACTTCATCGCCACGCCGTTCATGCAGTAGCGCAAGCCGGTCGGCGGTGGGCCGTCCTCGAAAACGTGGCCGAGGTGGCCGCCGCAATTCGCGCAGTGCACCTCGGTGCGGCGCATGAAGAAGCCGCGGTCTTCGGAGGTGCCGATACCGCCCTCCTTGGGGTCCCAGAAGCTCGGCCAACCGGTACCGCTGTCGAATTTGGTGGCGCTGTCGAACAGCTTGTGCCCGCAACCGGCACAGACATAGACGCCCTTGCCGTATTCCTTGTTGAGCGGGCTGGTGCCGGCCCGCTCGGTGCCGTGCTTGCGCAGCACCGTGTACGCTTCGCGCGACAGCTCCTTCTGCCACTCGGCGTCTGACTTCTCGACGGGATAGGTCCCGGACTTCGCGGTGACGGCCATGGGTGATCCTCGCATGCCTTTGCCATGGCAAGATGGGGCCGCACCGGGCGGCTGAAAAGCCCCTGAATCGGCATCCCAGGCCCTTGACGCTGCGGGCAAATCGGCGTTGAAGCGCGGCGCAGCCATGTCGAGGACCTCCGCCACTGCCCGCAGCCTGGGCGAGCTCGTTGCCGCCGGCGCCCTGCCGCCCGCCGCGCTGGACGATCCGGTGCTGGCCGACGTGGCGCGCGACTATGCCATCGCCGTGACGCCCGAGTTGCTGGCGCTGATGGAAGGACCGCCGGAGCAGGATCCGATTGCGCGGCAATTCCTGCCAACCGCCCGCGAGGCTGAAACCGCACCCGAAGACCTCACCGATCCCATCGGCGATGAGGTGCATGCGCCGATCAAGGGCATCGTGCATCGCTATCCCGACCGGGTGCTGCTCAAGCCGCTGCACGCCTGCCCGGTCTATTGCCGCTTCTGCTTCCGCCGGGAGCAGGTCGGCCCCGGCGGCGAGGCGCTCGACGACCAGGAACTGGATGCGGCGTTGGCCTATATCGCGAACCATCCTGAAATCTGGGAGGTGATCGTCACCGGCGGCGATCCCTTCATGCTCTCGCCGCGACGGCTGGCGCGAATCGTGACGGCGCTGGACGCCGTGGCCCATGTCGCGGTGATCCGCTTCCATACCCGCGTGCCGATCGCCGATTCAGGGCGGGTGAACGAGCAGCTTCTCGCCGCCCTGAAGGCCAGCCGGGCCACCGTCTATGTCGGCGTGCACTGCAACCACGCCCGTGAGCTTACGCCACAGGCCCGGGCTGCGATGGCGCGGCTGGCCGATGCCGGTATCCCGCTGCTCTCCCAGAGCGTGCTGCTGCGCGGCGTAAACGACTCGGTCGAGGCGCTTGAGGCATTGTTCCGTGCCCTGGTCGCGGCCCGCGTGCGTCCCTATTACCTGCATCACCCCGACATGGCGCGCGGCACCGGTCATTTCCGCCTCTCGATCGAGGAGGGGCAGGCGCTGATGCGCGCCCTGCGCGGCCGGCTTTCCGGCCTGTGCCAGCCGACCTACGTGCTGGATATCCCAGGCGGCCATGGCAAGAGCCCGATCGGGCCGACATATCTCCAGGAGCCCAACCCGGGCGGGGACCGTCTGGTCAGCGACTATCGCGGCGGTCGCCATCACTATTCGGGATAGCGCCCTCTTTTTAGGCAGCGGCCGTTCACCCTGCCCGACAACTGGGCGATCCTTCTCGCCGAAGCGCTCCATCTCCACTGGTACGGAAACTGCTTGTCACGCGGTCGCCAGTTCTTTGTACGTATCGTGTGAGGGGAAGATGTTGATCAGGCGTTTGTCGGCGGCCGTGGTGGCGGTCGCCTTGCTGGGTGGAACGGCTGCCGCGCAGACCGCGCCGGCGCCGGCACCGGAGCCAGAAACGACGGGGCCGTTCGGCGGCAGCATCACCGGCATCGTGACGCTGACCTCCGACTACCGCTACCGCGGCATTTCGCAAAGCAAGAACGACCCCGCGCTGCAGGCAGGGATGACCTACGAGCTGCCCCTGAAATTCATCGAAGCTGTGCCGGTGTCGATCTATGGCGGCTTCTGGGGCAGCAGCATCAACTTCTCGCCCGATGTCGATGAGTCGGTCGAGATCGACATCCTCGCGGGAGCGAAGTTCAAGTTTCTCAGCGAGAAGCTGGTGCTCGACCTCGGCTGGATCGGCTATCGCTATCCGGGTGCGCTCGACGCGGCCAATCTCGATTTTGACGAGTTCGGCGGATCGCTGACTTATGATTTCGGCTTCGCCTCGCTGGCCGGACAGGTGCGCTGGAGCCCCAACTTTTTCGCCCGCAGCGGCGACGCCTGGTACAAGCAGGCAATGCTGACCGTGCCGCTGAGCTTCATCCAGGTGCACGACAAGGTATCGTTCAAGGTGTTCGGCGGCATCGGCCACCAGGCGGTCCAGCGCAATGCGCGCTACTTCTTCCCCGACTACTGGGAGTGGCAGGTCGGCCTGGTGGCCACCGTCTACGGCGTCGATCTCGGTGTGACCTACGTCGATACCGATATCTCAAAGGGCCGCTGCAATGGCGGCGGTTTCAACTACTGCGCCGGCCGCGTCCTGTTCAGCCTCAGCAAGACGTTCTGAAGCACAATAAACCTTCCCCCGGAGGGGGAAGGTGGCGCGCCAGCGCCGGAAGGGGGATGCCGCGGCAAGCACGGCCTTCAAAGGCGAGAAGCCGAAGGTGGTGCGCCATCCCCCTTCCGCCCTTCGGGCACCTTCCCCCTCCGGGGGAAGGGATTCGAGCAAGGTCAGATGGTGGCGGGCGGAAGTCCGATGCTGCGGCGGGCGGCCTGCACGGTGTTGTGCAGCAGGCAGGCTACGGTCATGGGGCCGACGCCGCCGGGGACTGGCGTGATGGCGCGTGCCACTGCGCTTGCTGCGGCGAAATCGACATCGCCGATCAGGCGCTGCTTGCCGTCCGGGCGCGTCACGCGGGTGATGCCGACATCGATCACGGTGGCGCCCGGCTTTATCCAGTCGCCCTTGATCATCTCGGCGCGCCCTGTTGCCGCCACGAGGATATCAGCACGCCGGCAGAGTCCTGGCAGGTCGCGCGTGCGGGAATGCGCGATCGTCACCGTGCAGTCTTCCCGCACTAGCAACTGCGCCATCGGCTTGCCCACCAGCGTGGAGCGGCCGACCACGATCGCATCGGCGCCGGAAAGACTGCCCAGTGAGTCCTTCAGCAGCATCAGGCAGCCCAGCGGCGTGCAGGCCACCGGAAAGTCGAGCGGTCCCGCGCCGGCCTGCACCAGCCTGCCGGCATTGGTGGCGCTCAGCCCATCGACATCCTTTGCCGGATCAATCGCGGCGATGATGCGGCTGGACGCGATGTGCCCCGGCAATGGGAGCTGCACGAGGATGCCGTGCACGGCGGGATCGGCATTGAGACGGCCGATCAGGCCCAGCAGCGCCACCTCTGACGTGTTTGCCGGCAGCACATGGTCGAAGCCGGCCATGCCCGCCTCGCGGGTCTGCTTCGTCTTGCTGCGCACATAGACCTGGCTGGCCGGATCGTCGCCCACCAGCACGACGGCAAGCCCGGGGGTGAGGCCTCTTTCCGCCTTCAGCGCGGCCACCGCCCGCGTCACCCGTTCCCGCAGCCCGGCGGCATAGGCCTTGCCGTCGATAATGCTTGCCGTCATCCAAAGTCACTCCAGCGCACCGGACCCGGCGCCGACATAGATCATGCGCTGGCTGAACGCCATGCCTCGATGACCGCCGCCAGCACGACGGAGTCGCCAGCCAGCCGCAGCAGCTTGCGGCGAGCTGTGGCGCCCTGCACGACCGAGAAGGATGAGGCGGGCAGCTTCCAGGCCTGCGCCAAAAGCGCCGCCACGGCGGCATTGGCCTTGCCGTCTTCGGGTGCGGCCGTGACCGAAACCGCCAGTGCCTCGCCTTCGGCGTCGGGCACGATACCGTCAATGGCGTTGCGGCGGGCCTGCGGCTTCACCTTCAGCCGCAAGCGCAGACCGTCACCGGCAATGCGGTAGAAACCTACCACAGGGTGATCGGTCGATGTGTCGCCAGGGGAATCAGGAAGGCGCGCTGCACGAAGTAGATGATCAGGATCAGGACCAGCGGCGAGAGGTCGATCCCGCCGAAACTGGGCAGGAAGCGCCGGATGGGCCGCAACAACGGCTCCGTGATACGGGCCAGGAACTCCCAGATCGTGCGCACCACCTGGTTGCGGTAGTTCACGACGTTGAAAGCCAGCAGCCAGCTCATGATCGCCTGCGCGATCAGCAGCCAGATGAAAAACTCCAGCAGGTAGTAGAGCACTTCGGCGAGTGTCGAGATCACAGGCCTCTCCCATGCGGGGGAAGTTCGCCCGAGGCATGTCCCCAGGGCATTCGCATACGACGGAGCGCATGCACGGCTTGATCCTTCCCCCGGAGGGGGAAGGTGGCGCGCCAGCGCCGGAAGGGGGATGCCTCAACGAGCACGGTGTTGGCGTTAAAGACGAGATGCCGAGCGTGTTGCACCATCCCCCTTCCGACCTGCGGGCACCTTCCCCCTCCGGGGGAAGGATCATAGCGAATGCCCGAGGCATACCCCGGGGCCCGGCGGACCGGCAAGGTTGCGCCAGCGTGGCGGTTATTGCCGCGACAGGGAGAACTCGAGCGCGCCGAAGCGGATCTTCTTCGACTGGGTGACTTCGCGGATACCGTGGCTGGGCAGGAGCTGGGCGCCATCGATGGCTGTGCCGCCCGGCGAGCCGAGATCCTCAAGGCCCAACCGGCCCGGCGCCAGATGCAGGCGGGCATGCGGATTGCCGATCGAGGCCTCCGGCACGATCAGATCGCCGCCGCCGCCCTGACCGCTGACAAGGTAGTTCGCCTTGCCCTCGGTCAGGGTGAGCACGAACGGCTGCCCGCCCGGTCCGGGCGTCGACAGGGTCCATCCACCCCCCGATGCCGGCGCGGGTGGCGGCGGTGCAGCAGGCGCCGGCGAGGGCGGCGTGGGGGCCGGCGCCGATGCCGAGGGCATGCTACGTCCGGCGATGACGGTGGCCTCCGCGTCGCCGCCAGCGGCGGGCTGCGAGGGTGCAGAAGAGGGTGACGGCGCCGGGGCGGGAGGCGGCACCGGCGGCTGGCCATAGCCCGAGGGCGGGGGCACCGGCGGTTGGTACCCGCCCGGTCCTGAAGGCGGTGGCACTGGCGGCTGGCCGTAGCCGCCCGGCCCGCCCTGCGGCGGATAGCCCGGCGGCTGGCCGTAAGGCTGCTGCGGCGGATAGCCCGGCGGCTGCGGCGGCGGATACCCCCCGGGCGGATAGCCGCCGGCAGGGGGTGGGTATCCTCCCGGTTGCTGCGGATAGCCCGGGGGCGGATAGCCGCCCGGCTGTGGCGGATAGCCCGTCGGCGGCGGGTAGCCTGCCTGTGGCGGGTAGCCGGCCGGACCGCCGCCAAAGCCCTTGCCGCCGACGCCGGGGATGGCCCCACCGAAGGGCAGCGCGCCCCCGTCCTTGGGCCAGCGCACGAAGGCGAAGGCATAGAGCAGGCCGAGCTGCGCAAGCTGGACAAGAAAGCCGACGAAGGGGATGAGCCCCAGGATGAAGCCGATGACGCCGATCGCCAGCGCATACCAGCCGGGATAGCCCGCCTTCTCGATGATCCGCCAGGTCAGCCAGATGCCGACGGCGAGAAAGATCAACGACAGGAACAGCCCGCCGATGAAAGCCGCGCCGCCGTCCATCACCGGCCTCCCTGGAACTGGCGCATCAGGTCCTGCACCGTCGAGGTGCGGCCCGATTCGCCCGCCGGCCACTTCGAGAAGGCGAGAATGATCATGATGATCAGCGTCCCCAGCCCCAAAATCAGATTCAGGAAGGTGAGGTACGGTGAAAAGCCGGCGCGCTTCAGGATGAACCAGAAGGGCACGCCCACGATCACCACGCCGATCAGATAGAACAGGAAGAACAAGGCCCCCAAACCGGCCATTGCGCCGCCCATGTCGCCCATACCTGCCTCCCGGCCCTGCCGCAGCCCTGCGCTACAGCGTCGCCACCACCTCGATCTCGACCCGCGCGTAGCGGGGCAGCCGCGCCACCTGCACCGTGCTGCGCGCCGGCGCCGGCTCGGGGAAATAGCCGGCATAGACGCCGTTCATGGCCTGAAAATCGTTCATGTTGGCGAGGAACACCGTGGTCTTCACCACCTTCCCGAGATCGCTGCCGGCCGCCTGCAGCACAGCCTGCAGGTTCTTCAGCACCTGATGGGTCTGCGCCTCGACGCCCTCGCCCGCGAACTGGCCGCTCTTCGGGTCGAGCCCGACCTGGCCCGAACAGTACACCAGGCCATTGGCCACGATCGCCTGGGAGTATGGGCCCAGCGCCGCCGGCGCCGACTCGGACTGGATTCGCTCTTTGCTCATGCTGACCCCCGACGCAGCGCTGAAACTGGCATGAGCACACGCTCCGAGGCAAGCGCCGGCTCGCCCGCACCGGCGTTTTCGCCGCATGCGGGATTCGGCGACTTCCTTGACTTCGTCTCCCCCCGTCACCATTATCCGCGCCGTTTTCGGCGGGGGGCTGTAGCTCAGCTGGGAGAGCGCCTCGTTCGCAATGAGGAGGTCAGGGGTTCGATCCCCCTCAGCTCCACCAACCCTCAGGCCGGACGTTGCAAGCTCTTAGCTCTCCGTCTGGCAGGCCGAAAACGGAGGGATCAAGCTGCTGCGATCTAGGCACAACCACCCGCAACAGCGGCCAGCGGTGGACGGGGCAGCAGGTGCTAGGTGCATATTCGCCACTACGGTGCCGCACCGTTCCGACCCTCTCAAGGCTAATGCAAAACGTTGGGACCCTGTAGGCGCGAGCCGAAAGTAAGGCTTGCCCGACGACCTCAGCAAGTTGCGTAGGGTGACGCTCGCGGGCTCGTATGAAGGCGGCACCAAGTACGATGACTCTTAGAGGCGCAGCGCTCGGAACGAGCAGGTCTTCCGAACGGGCTACTGCGCCACCCACGCCGGGTACGACCCTCGGCGGCTCACGCCTGCCGTTGTCGCTCCAGTACCCGCGACCCCCCGCCGCTACCATATGGCGAGCATGCTCCTTGGCGGGCCACTGGCGCTCACTAGACGAAGCGCAGGAATTAAAGCCATTCTGCTTGGGCACATTTTTTGAATCCCAGCCTTGAATCCATCATACAGATGCATAAATAGTAATTGTCTTGCCAGAGAGCGCCAAATTTCAAACGTTTGCTGTTGGCCACACCGGGCAGGCGAAATGTTTGTCCAAGCTGTCGGTAACGCCAGAAGAGTTCAAAGTCTTGTGGGCCCGCAAGTGGAGGATGAGTCTTTCAGAGGCGATACACGCCTAGACACTGACGAAGAAATGACCGGCAATGGCAAAACGCGACATATTTCGGAGGGTCTTCCGCGAACTTCGCGCCTCAGGGATTGAGGCGTCATCGAGCGAGCTACTGAAACTCGCCCATGCCATTATCCGCGCATATACAACACCGGTCGATGAATTAGCTGAATTTGGCCGGCCACGTCCCAGTCGGGCCTTTACCTCTCTCGAAGTCGACAGGGCGATGACGGATGGGGGATGGCGCATCCTCGACCATGAGACGCGGCGAGGATATCACTCTGACGAACTCGGCTCTGACATGCCGGAAGCCGTCCCTATCTTCTTTAGAAGCTTGTTGGGGCACTAATGCCAAGTGTGAACAGTACTGGACTTGCAATCGCAGCGCGGGAGCATCTTGTAGCGGGGAGTCCATTGACCCGATTGGAAGCCCTGGTTCTGTATGGCGTTTCCAATCTTCCGGACGTGGTCCACGAATTACGTGCTCAAGGCTGGCGTGTGCAACAACGCAAGGTGCCGTACGCGGCCGCGATGGTGCGTGTCAATCAGCATGCGGTCCTGAAACCTCCGCCGAACTTGCCGATTCGGGAGATCATGTTGACGGAGTATCGGGTGAGCCGGTGAGGCGAGCGTTCTCGTGGCGCCAGCGACTCATTCTCGCGCTAGTAAGCGGCGGAAGATGTGCGATCTGCGGAGAGCGTCTCAATCGCTCGTTTCACGCCGACCACATCGTCCCGTTCCATCGGTCGCGAGCGACCGTTCTGTTAAATGGTCAAGCCCTGTGCAGCACTTGCAATCTGACCAAAGGAGGAAAGATCATGATGCTTCGTCCGTGGCAAGCGGAAGCAATCAAAAAGGCTAAGTCTTGGCTCATCGACGAAGCCAAGGACAAGCACTTCCTGATAAATGCAGCTCCAGGGGCAGGGAAGACTATCGCCGCTTGTTCAATCGCGAAGGAACTTGTCGCGGCGGGCCATATAGACCGCGTCATTGTCATCGCGCCTAGGGTGGAAGTGGTGCGGCAATGGGCTAAGGACTTCAAGCTGGTCACTGGGCGTTTCATGGGAAAGGTGACGGGAGGTGATGACGATAAGATCGACTACGATGTTTGTGCAACATGGGCCGCTGTTCAAGGTTTGCAGGACGCATTCCAAGCCGTCTGTCGATCATCCCGCGTGATGGTAATTTGTGACGAGCACCATCATGCCGCCGTAGAAGCCGCGTGGGGAAGCGGAGCCGGTTCAGCATTTGCTGAGGCAAAGTATGTGATCGTTTTGACTGGAACGCCAATACGATCCGACGGAAAAAAATCCGTTTGGCTTGCATATGATGATGTAGGAGCCATCGATCATCCCGAGGAGGGAACGTATACGCTCACCTACGGCGAAGCAGTGGACTTGTCGTATTGCCGACCCGCTACGTTCCACCGTCATGAGGGCAAATTCACAATCGACTTAGAAGACGGAGAGCAAGTCGTCGTCACAAGCAAACAGCCCGCCAAACTTTCGCCAGCACTTGCCCGCCTGCCAGCACTTCAGCGTTCTCTAGACTTCTATAGGCTGGCATGTGCCCCACAGTACGCAGCGGATAGGACGACGCCGCGAACAGATGGCTATCAAGGAACAATGGTGGATTGGGCGACCAACAAGCTCAACGATCTAAGGCACAGAATGCCGAACGCCGGGGGGCTAGTAATCGCGCCCTCGATCGAGATGGCAGAGTACATGGTCGACCTGATCGAGAAAATGGAAGGCGAGCGCCCAACGCTTGTTCACAGTCAGCTACCCAATGTCGAAAATCGAATCGAGAGTTTTAGGTATACGGACAAGCGCTGGATCGTTTCGGTCGCAATGATTTCAGAAGGTGTTGATATCGCCCGATTGCGCGTGCTGATTTACCTGCCGAATGCACTTACTGAGCTTGCATTCCGCCAGGCCATCGGTCGCGTTGTGCGGACGAATGGTCCTGATGATGATACACGAGCTTATGTCATTATGCCTTCGTTTAACACCTTGGAAGCCTATGCAAGGCGAATCGAAGAAGAGATGTCACCTCACGCTCGCCAGGATAGCGGGCCACCGAAGACCAAAAAATGCCCGATATGCACCTCCGAGGCGCCCCTCGGTGCCAAAACTTGTGACGTTTGCGGACATGAATTCCCAACGTCTCCCGCACGCTTCAAGCCGTGCGCCAAGTGCGGTGGTTTAAATCCAATGAGCGCAACCACGTGTGAGCATTGTGGCCAAAAGTTTGGTACAGACTTCGTGTTGACCCTCGACGAAGCCCTTAGGACTGGTGCAATTGTCCGCGGCATGGACATCGACGAGCAGGACGTCCAAGAAGGTGAAAAAATGGCCGAGTCCGTTCGCCGACTTGTCGTCGCAAGCGGTGATGAAAAGCTGGTTAAGATCATCAAGCAACTTCCGGAAGAAAGCTGGGCTCGTCTGAGAAAACTCATGAGCGACGACGCATGAGTCGACGTCTCGTCCCTGACGCGGCGATCACGTGGCCAACTTCAGATGATTTAGAGCTCACCAAATTGTCAGAAACGAACGTCGTGTTCGATCAGCCTTCCCTTCCCCTGAGCCCCTCCATCCCAGAATCATGATTCCAGCTCTGACTGGTGGTGGTTGTGGGCAACCCGCTATTGGGTTCGGGCCGGATTCGCCGCAGGATGGCGGGATGCGTGTGCGTGTGCCGACGGCCGGGCAGCTTGGCCTTTCCCCCTCGCAATACCGGACGCTGAAAAGGCTGCGCACGCCGGAGCGCATCCAGGATTTCGTGACGGCGCTGCCGACGAACTTCGAGCTGCAGGGGGATACGGCGCTGTCGGTGCGCCAGACGCTGGTGCAGGGTCACGCCCATTGCCTGGAGGGCGCCTTCGTGGCGGCCTGCGCGCTCTGGATCGCGGGCGAACCGCCGCTGCTGATGGACCTGCAGGCTGATGCGCGCGACGACGACCATGTGGTGGCGCTGTTCCGGCGCGGCGGCTGCTGGGGCGCCATCTCCAAGAGCAACCATGTCTGGCTGCGCTGGCGCGATCCCATTCACCGGTCGCTGCGCGAGCTGGCGCTGACCTACTTCCACGAGTACGTGCTGAAGGATCGCAAGACGCTGCGCACCTGGTCGCGCGCCTATGATCTCAGCCGTCTGGACCCCCAACTATGGGTCGGCCGCGACGACAATTGCTTCGACGTAGCGGACATGGTCGACCAGTGCCGCCACTATCGTCTGATCACGCCAATGCAGGCGCGCCGCCTGCGGCGGCGCGATGCGATGGAAGTGAAGGCCGGGCAGATGCTGGAATACGCCGCGCCCGATCCCCGGCGCGCGGCCAAGTACTGACGCCTAGCGCTTCATTTTCGACTGGCCGGCCGGCTTCTGCGCCTGGAAGCGGGACTGACAGGCAAGCGTGGCCTCGTTCACCTTCTTCACCGCTTCGGTGTCGTTCTTCTTGGCAGCCAGATCCTTGTCGGCCTGTATGGCGACTTCGAGCGGCACCTTCGCCTGGACCTCTTCCAGCACACAGGTGCAATATGAAGGGCAGATACCTGCACGGTCCTTGTAGAGCGTGTTGCCCTTGCACGATTCCTGGCAGGAATTGCTCCATTGATTGGCGAACTGGGCCGGATAGCGCTGCTGGGCCTGCGCAAGGCTCGAGCCGGCGATCGCCAGCGCAAACGTCAGCGGGATTGACCAGACAAACCTCATGGTGCCCTCCGGATTGGCGCCTTGAACTCAGGAATGACAACGCTCGATCGCAATCGTGACGCTGATATGTCCAACGCCGGCCACGATCCGACGTTCCCCGGGTAACGGCAGGTCAATAAACGGGAAACGGAAAGTAGCGCTCGGCGATCTTGCGGTAGGCGCCGTCGGTGAGCATGTCGGCAAGCGCCTGGTTGAAGGCCTGGCGCAGCTTCGTGTCCTCCTTGCGGAAGCCAGCGCCAACGCCTTCCCCGAGGGTGCGGGTATCCTTGATGTCCTGCCCGAAGAAGGCACAGCAGGCGCCCTGGGGCGATTCGAGCCACTGCCATAGCGCCACCTTGTCGCCCAGCACGGCGTCGATCTTGCCGCCCGCCAGCTCGGCACGCGCCTCTTCCGCCGTGCCGAACCGGCGCATCTTGATGGTCTTGCGGAAGGCGCGCTCCAGGTAATCGGTGAACGTGGTGCCGTTCTGCACGCCCACGGTCTTCCCGCGCAGCAGGGCCGGGGCGCCGTCAGCGGGCAAGTCACCCTTGACCGTCACGAACGCTGCCGGCGGCGTGTAGTAGCGCCGGCTGAAGGCAATGTGCCGGCGCCGCTCGCGCGTCATGTGCAGCGAGGCGACCGCGATGTCATACCGTTTGTCGAGCAGGCCCGGGATGATGTCGTCCCACGGCGCCACCACGATACGACAGTCGAGTTTGGCGCGCTGGCAGATGGCGCTTGCGAGATCGACCTCGAAGCCGGCCGGCTTGCCCTGCGCATCGAGCATGTTGAATGGGGGAAACTTGCCCTCCGTTACCACGGTCACCTTCGGCGCCGGCGGCGGGGCGGGCGGCTTCTGTCCCGCCTTCGGCTTGGCGGCCGGGCGTGGACGCGGCTGCTGCGCCTGCGCCGCCACAACGGCAGGCGCCAGCGCCAGCAACGCCGCGAGAACGGCGAGCAGAATCGCACGCATAGAAAACCGGGCGGCCATGGCGATTTGGATTCGACGATCCCCCGGTGGAAATCAAGACATTCATAGGCCTTCCCCCGGAGGGGGAAGGTTTTGTTAATAGGGCTTGCGGGCGATGACGTTGACCAGCATGGCCGGCATGTATTCGCGTGACAGCGGCAGGCGCTGCCCGGGCTGCTGCTCCAGCAGGTCCTTGTTGTCGGCATGGTCGAGCGTGAGCTGGAACAGGCCCTGCTCGACAGCGCCGATGGCCGGTGACAGCTCCACGGCATCGCCGCGCGTGACGCGATAGGCCACGTCGAGTCCCGCAGCAGTCCCGGTATAGAACAGGTTCACGATCTCCAGCGGTTCGAGCAGGAGCGCCACGCCCGCGAACGACATGCGCCAGTAGTCGTCGGGACGCGCATGATGGGGGTACGCCCATGGCACGGCCACGAACAGATGGCCGCCTGGCGCCAGGAGCGAGCGCATCGCGTCTGCGGCGCGCCACGGCACGCGAACATGCTCAAGCACATGCTCACAGACGATCAGCTCGAATCGGCTGTGCCCCAGCGCCTGGCCCAGCGCCGCGGGATCACCGCAGATGTCGCAAACCAGATCGACATTGTCGCCGGCCTCGACGTCAAGACCGGTGAAGCGCGTGCGCGAACCAAACCTGCCTTCGGCCAGATGCCGCCAGTTGCGCTCCGCCTTGTTGACCGGCGCGATACGCGCGCCCACCTGCAGCACCGACACGGACCGGCGTCCTGCGCATGCGCGGCTGACCGTTTCCAGAAGCGCATCGATCTGCTGCGCGGCGCTGGTCCCGACGACCCTGATTTGCGCCCGCTCGTCCATCACGCTGCCACTCAGTCGCCGACCAGCAGGATGTGCATGCGGCGCGGACCATGCGCGCCGAGCTCGAGCTGCTGCTCGATATCGCCGGTACGGGACGGTCCGGTGACGGTATTGACGGTGCGCGGCATGGCTCCCTCACCGTAACGCGCCCGCAGGCGGGCGAAGACGTCTTCCAGCGGCCCCACGACATCGCGCTCGCGCAGGATGACGATATGCGTCTCCGGCAGCAGGTTGAGCGATGTCGGATGTTCCGGCCCCGAGACGAAGACCAGCGTGCCGGTTTCGGCAACGCCGGCAAGCGCCCCGGTAATTGCGACGCGATCGGCATCCTGCGGCAGCCCGCGGCGCAGCTCCAGCATGCCGCGCGACGTCCAGTCATACCGGTCCAGGGCGCTGTCCGGCGCCATCACCGCACGCGCCGGCAGGTTGTTGGCCGCAAGATAGTCCGTGACGGCGGCCGGCACTTCCTTTGCGGAGATGCACGCCACGCTCGCCTGGTTGAACGTGGCCCAGCGCTCGAACTGCCGGATCCGATCCTCCTGCGAACCCGCCGTGCGCTCCGGTACGATGTTTGTACGATGCTGCCGCAGGCGGTCCTCGAGCGCGGTGCGCGCTTCGCCGGCAAGCGGCCCGCGCTTGCTGGCGCGGCGGATCGCATCAAGCATCTGCGCGCGCGCGGTCATTGCCGCGCCCCGCCGCGTGCCCGCCACTGGGCATGAAACGTGCCGCCCGGCTGCGGTGCGGGAAAGTCGCGGTAGCGAGTCCAGGCACCGGCCAGCGGCAGCCAGCGGTAGCGGCCCTCGCCACGGCCCAGCAGCGCCAGCATGCGGTTGGCAAGGCCAGTCGCCAGCCGATAGAGCCATGGCCGGCGCGCAAGGAAGGCCCAGAGCGCCAGGCCTTGGCGCACGGCCGCTGGCGTCAGGCGCCGCTCGAACTCGCGTTCGCGCCAGTGACGCATCAGGCCGGGCAAGGGAATGCGGACAGGACACACGCTCTCGCATCGACCGCAGAACGTCGAGGCGTTGGGGAGGTTGCCCGCTTCTTCCACACCCACGAGCTGCGGCGTCAGCACCGCGCCGATCGGTCCCGGATAGACCCAGCCATAGGCGTGCCCGCCGATCGCGCCATAGACGGGGCAATGGTTCATGCAGGCGCCGCAGCGGATACAGCGCAGCATGGCCTGCATCTCGGTTCCCAGCACGTTGCTGCGGCCGTTGTCGAGCAGCACCACGTGATATTCCACGGGTCCGTCCGGGTCGTCCGCCCGCCGCGGGCCGGTGTTGAAGGTGGTGTAGCTCGACCACTCCTGCCCGGTGGCAGAGCGTGCCAGCACGCGCAGCAGCGTGGCGGCATCTTCCAGCGTAGGGATCACCTTCTCGATGCTGGCGATGACAACATGCACGCGCGGCAGCGTGTTGGTGAGATCGGCATTGCCCTCGTTGGTGACCAGGACCGAGCTGCCGGTTTCCGCGATCAGGAAATTCGCGCCGGTGATGCCGACATCGGCTTCCTGGAAGCGCCGGCGCAGCACCTGCCGCGCCTCGGCGACGAGATCGTTGCGCTCGGTCAGTCGCCGGTTGAACCCGAGCTTGCGATGATGCTCGAAGAACGTGTCGGCGACCTGGTCCTTGGTGAGATGCACCGCCGGCGCGATGATGTGGCTGGGCGGCTCGTGGCGAAGCTGGATGATGTACTCGCCAAGATCCGTCTCGACCGGCTCGATACCGTTGGCCTCCAGATGCTCGTTGAGCGCGACCTCCTCGGCGATCATCGACTTCGATTTGGTGACTGTTTTCGCACCGGCCCGCCGGCAAATGTCGAGGATGATGCGGCGCGCGTCCGCGGCATCGGGCGCCCAGTGCACCTGGCCGCCGAGCGCGGTCACGCGCGCTTCGAACGCCTCGAGATAGAAGTCGAGGTTCGCCAGCGCATGATCCTTGATGTCGCGCGCACGGTCGCGCAGCGCCTCGAATTCCGGTAGCCGCTCGACCGCCTGCCGCCGCCGCTCGGAGAAGCCGACCTTGAGCATGGCCAGCGACTGCTGGAGATTGCCGTCGGCCAGCGCATGCCGGGCATTGTCCTTGAACGCGTGGGCGGTGGACTGCATGCCCGTGCTACTCCGCGGCCCGGGCGCGCGACGCTGCGGCCTCGCCGATGGCGGGAATATCGCCCATGCCGGCCAGCACTTCGGCGACATGACGCACCTGCACGGTCCGGCCCTCGCGCTGCAGCTTGCCCGCCATGTTCATCAGGCAGCCAAGATCGCCGGCCAGCAGCGTGTCGGCGCCGGTGGTCGCAATGTCGCCGGTCTTGTCGACCAGCATGGCGTTGGAGATGGCCGGATACTTGACGCAGAACGTGCCGCCGAAGCCGCAGCACACTTCGGGATTGCGCATCTCCGTCAGCTTCAGGCCGGCCACGCTCGCCAGCAGCTTGCGCGGCTGCGCTTTGATGCCGAGCTCGCGCAGGCCGGAGCAGGAATCGTGATAGGTCACGGTCCCCTCATACCACGCCGCCACCTGCTCGAGGCCCAGCACATCGACCAGGAACGAGATCAGCTCGTGAGTCTTGCCGGCCAGCGCTTCGGCACGGGCACGCATCTCTGGATCGTCATCGAACAGCGCCGGAAAGTGATGTGCGATCATACCGCCGCATGACCCGGAAGGAATGACAACGTGGTCAAAGCGCTCGAACGCGGCGATCACCTGCGTTGCCAGCGCCCGCGCATCGCGGCGATCACCCGAATTGTAGGCCGGCTGGCCGCAGCATGTTTGCGCTTCCGGTACGACGACACGGCAACCGGCATCCTCCAGCAGCTTCACGGCAGCAAAACCGATTGATGGCCGGAACAGATCCACCAGACAGGTGACGAACAGCGCCACGGTCTTGCCGCGGCCGGGCTGATGCGGGGAACGGTGGGAAGCGTCACTCATCGGTTTCGACACAGCGATGCTATGCTAGCCCGCATCAAACCCCGCTCCCTTGCCGCGCCACTAACAAGAAACGAAGCTAGGAAAC
>QOCQ01000058.1 GCA_003574685.1 Rhodospirillaceae bacterium SYSU D60007 | reverse complement strand
TTGTCCCCCGGCATCACCATCTCCGTCCCCTCCGGCAGCTTGCACACCCCCGTCACGTCCGTCGTGCGGAAGTAGAACTGCGGCCGGTAGTTGGTAAAAAACGGCGTGTGCCGTCCGCCCTCGTCCTTGGTCAGAATGTACGCCTCGGCCTGGAACTGCGTGTGCGGCGTGATCGAGCCCGGCCGCGCCAGAACCTGACCCCGCTCCACATCCTCCCGCTTGGTGCCCCGCAGCAGCGCCCCGATGTTGTCCCCCGCCTCCCCCTGGTCAAGCAGCTTGCGGAACATCTCAACGCCCGTCACCACCGTCTTCGTCGTCTCCTTCAGGCCGACAATCTCGATCTCCTCGCCGACCTTGATCACCCCCCGCTCCACGCGCCCGGTCACCACCGTGCCCCGGCCCGAGATCGAAAACACGTCCTCGATCGGCATCAAAAACGGCTTGTCCTTGTCCCGCACCGGCTGCGGAATGTACTCGTCCACCGCCTCCATCAGCTTCAGCACAGACTGCTCGCCCATCTCCGGCTCCCGGTCCTCCAGCGCGCACAGCGCGCTGCCCCGGATCACCGGAATCTTGTCCCCCGGAAACTGGTACGACGTCAGAAGCTCCCGAACCTCCAGCTCCACCAGGTCCAGAAGCTCCGGGTCGTCCACCATGTCCACCTTGTTCATGTACACAACCAGCGCCGGCACACCCACCTGGCGCGCCAGCAGGATGTGCTCGCGCGTCTGCGGCATCGGACCGTCCGCCGCACTCACCACCAGGATCGCCCCGTCCATCTGCGCCGCGCCCGTGATCATGTTCTTCACGTAGTCCGCGTGGCCCGGGCAGTCCACGTGCGCGTAGTGCCGCTTCTGCGTCTCGTACTCAACATGCGCCGTCGAGATCGTGATCCCCCGCGCCTTCTCCTCCGGCGCCTTGTCAATCTGGTCGTACGCCGTGAACGTCGCGCCACCCGTCTTCGCCAGCACCTTCGTGATCGCCGCCGTCAGCGACGTCTTGCCGTGGTCCACGTGCCCGATCGTCCCGATGTTGCAGTGCGGCTTCGTCCGCTCAAACTTGCTCTTCGACAT
>QOCQ01000057.1 GCA_003574685.1 Rhodospirillaceae bacterium SYSU D60007 | reverse complement strand
TGTTTTGTCCGGGGACATGGTGGACGGGTGTACGGAGACATGGTGGACACCTGTCAGCCCGGTTGGGTGAGGTCGAGCCGGGCGACGACGAAACTGGCGAACAGGACGTCGAACACGCCATCCCGTTCGCCCGGCCGCAGGGCCACCATCTCTCTGGCAAAGGCCTGACTGAGAAACACACCGCGGTTGGCGTAGATGATACGACCATCCTCCTGCACCCGGCGCAACGCCAGACCGGCAGGGTATTCCAGTGCCGGCAGCGTTTCCGGGAACGGACGCGGCCGCTCAACCCGATAGCGGCTGGCGGGCGGCCGATCGCCGATCGCCTGATGCGGCCGTTCGTGATTGTACATCTGCCGCCAGCCGTCAAAGCCGAGCTGGACCTCCGCCAGATTGGCAAAGGGGCGCCTCGCCAGCAGCTCGCGCTTGAGCGTGCCGTTGAAGCGTTCGCACTTGCCCTGGGTCTGCGGATGATACGGCCGCCCATGCACCGGCGCGATGCCCAGCCGCATCAGCCACGCCGTCAGCCGGGTGTGGCGGTGCGTACCGTCCTTGCCCCACGGCGGGCCATTGTCCATCAGCATCCGCCGCGGCAGCCCACAGGTGCGGAACGCCAGCGTCAGCCACGGCTGCACGCTCTGGCGCCGCTCGTCGGCACATGCCCCCAGCGCCACGGCGTAGCGCGAATGATCGTCCAGCACGCCCAGTGGATGGCAGCGCCCGCTACCGACCGCAAAGTGCCCCTTGAAGTCCATCTGCCACAGCTCGTTGGCCGCCGCCGCCTCGAACCGCACAAAGTGCCGCCGCTTGTCCGCCTCCGCCGGGTCGATCCGCCGGTGCCGGTGCAGGATGTCGGTGATCGTGCTGGGATGCGGTACCTCGGGCAGCCCGCGCTGCCGCAGATAGTGGTGGATCTTGCGCCCACCCCACACCTCGTGCGCATCGCGCACCGACAGCACCTCCTGCACCATCCCCACCGGTGTCTCGTGCGGCGAGCGGTGCGGCCGGCGCGACCGATCGCGCAGGCCGGCCGCTCCGCTCGCCGCGGCACGCCCCAGCCACTTGTACGCCGTCGTCGGGCTCACCCCGAACTCCCGGCACAGACCCCGTACGTTCGCACCCTCTTCACCCGCCAGGCGCACAAACCTCTCCCGACAGTCCTCCACGGAAACACCTCGGAACGGCATCGCAACCCTCCACCCGCAGGGCCGCAATGCTTGCCAAATCCGTCCACCATGTCTCCGTACACCCGTCCACCATGTCCCCCGTCAGCACA
>QOCQ01000056.1 GCA_003574685.1 Rhodospirillaceae bacterium SYSU D60007 | reverse complement strand
TGTACAAACCGGATAGATCGGTGACGGAACAGACCGGATAGATCGGTAACAGTTTTGGCATGGAGGTGGGACCATGCCGTGGCTGGAGACCGATGCGATGAATGAGCGTGGGCGCTTGATCGGAGATTGGCTGAGCGAGAAGTACAGCAAGGCGGAGCTGGCGCGGCGGTACGGGGTGAGCCGCAAGACAGTGCATGGGCTGCTGTCGCGGTTTGCCGCGGAAGGCTGGCAGGCGGTGGAGGAACGCTCGCGCGCGCCACATCGGCATGGTCGGGCGGTGTCGGCGGCGATCGAGCAACGAGTAGTGGAACTGCGGGGTGAGCGGAAGTGGGGCCCGAAGAAGTTGCGGCAATGGCTGCTGGAGCATGAGGGCGGCACGGCCTGGCCGGCGGCGAGCACGATCGGGGAGATCCTGGAGCGGCACGGCCTTGTCGTGCATCGCCGCCGGCGAACGGCAGTACCGGCGTGGTGGGGTGATCTGTCGGCGATCGAGGACGTGAACACGGTGTGGGGGATCGACTTCAAGGGCTGGTTCCGCACCGGCGAGGGCCGGCGCTGCGAGCCATTGACGCTGAGCGATCTGCACAGCCGTTATCTGCTGCGGCTGGTAGCGCTGCCGCGGGCCAGCGGCGCGGCGGCGTGGGCCATTCTGGAAGGGGCTTTCCGGCAATACGGGCTGCCGCAGCGGTTGCGCTCGGATGGCGGCCAGCCGTTTGCCGGTCCGGGCCTGCACGGGCTGTCGCGCTTTGCCGTCAACGTGATCAAGGCGGGGGTGACGCCGGAGCGGATCGCGCCGGGCAAGCCGCAACAGAATGGCCGGCACGAGCGCATGCACCGGACGCTGAAGGAAGAGACGGCCACGCCACCGGCGCCGACGTGGCGCAGCCAGCAGCAGCGGTTTGCTGCCTTCGTGCGCACCTTCAACGAGGAGCGCCCGCACGAGGCTCTCGGCCAGGTGCCGCCGGCGCGCTGCTACCGGCCGAGCTCCCGACCCTATGGCGGCCTGCGCGAACCGCACTACGAGCGGCGCGAGGGGACCACCGTGCTGCGCGTCTATCCCAAGGGCGGCATCCGCTGGCGCGGCCATGAGGTGTATCTCAGCGAGGCCCTCAGCGGCGAGGCCATCTGCCTGGAGCCGACGGAACGTGACGGGGTGATGCGGCTGCGCTTCGGCCACGTGCCGCTGACCCTGCTCACCGCCGCCGGAAAATTCCAGCCGCTGTCGGGGGCGCGCCCCCGACAGCGGCTGACAACGGCGCAAAAAGTGTAACCGATGTATCCGGTCCAAACTGTTACCTATGTATCCGGCCGTACA
>QOCQ01000055.1 GCA_003574685.1 Rhodospirillaceae bacterium SYSU D60007 | reverse complement strand
TGTACGGACCGGGGAGATGGGTGACAGGTGTTCGGAGACATGGGTGACACATTCATGGCGTCAGGCGAGCCGGTTGTCGATGCGGTTGCGCCTGTGGGTTTGTGGGCATGGTGTCGAGGATGTCCACCATCCCACAGGTGGGCGGCGCACGCCGCAGATCGAGGCTGCCGATGTGCTGGTGGCAGAAGTGCACGCTGAGAACGCCGTCTTCGCTGCCCTGGCGCAGGGCCACGTCCTGGCCACGGAAGGCTTTGCCGACGCGCAGGCGGCGCCCCTTGAACTGCAGCACGCCATTGTCGTCGACCCGGCGCACCTGGTCGCCCGGCCTGTATTCGATTGGCGGCAAGGCTTCGACAAACGGCCGCGCGCTGATGCGATAGCGCCGCGCCGGCGGCTGCAGGCCCAGCGCCTCATGCGGGCGCTCGTGATTGTAGATGTGTCGCCAGCGGTCGAAGGCGCCCTGGCACGCCGGTATATCGCCAAAGTGGCGGCCGAACAGCACTTCTGCCGCCAGCGTCCGGTGAAACCGCTCGTCCTTGCCCTGGGTTTGCGGATGGTAGGGCCGGCCGTGAAGAACACCAATGCCGCGGCGCATCAGCCACACCGTGAAGGCGGTGAAGGGCTGCCCGCCGCGATCCCCCCATGGCGGCCCATTGTCCATCAGCATCTCGTTGGGAAGCCCATGGCGGCGAAAGATCCGGCTCAGCCGCTCGCGGACCGTCAGGTCCTGCTCGTCGGCACAGGCCTCCAGCCCGACCGCATAGCGCGAGTGATCATCCAGCACGGTCAGCGGATGGCAGCGGCCGGCGAGCAACGGGAAGTGCCCCTTGAAATCGATCTGCCACAGCTCGTTGGGCGCGCTGCGCTCAAAGCGCTGCAATGGCCCGGGATGCTCGTGCCGGCCGGCCTCCAGCTTGCCGTGCCGGCGCAGGATCGCCGTAATCGTGCTCGGTGCCGGCACATCCCGCCAGCCGTTCTCGGCCATCCTCCACGCGATCTTCCGGCCACCCCAGGCGTCGTTGTTCGCATCCCGGATGCGAAGCACCTCCTGCTCGATCGCCGCCGCCGTACGCCCCGGACTCGTGCGCGGCCGGCGCGAGCGATCCGCCAGGCCATTGCAACCCTCGGCCCGGTAGCGGCGCAGCCATTTGTAGCCCTTCTCCCGGCTGATCCCGAACCGCCGGCACAGCTCGCTCTTGTTCGCCCCCGCCTGCAACGCCAGCTTCACAAACTCCTCCCGTTGCTCCTTCACAGACAGCTCCCGCCAAGGCATCCGGTCCCCCGTTGCTCGATCATTCCCATCGAGCAACTGTCACCCATGTCTCCGAACACCTGTCACCCATCTCCCCGGTCCGTACA
>QOCQ01000054.1 GCA_003574685.1 Rhodospirillaceae bacterium SYSU D60007 | reverse complement strand
CAGGCCGTGTGAGAACTCGGCCGTGGGCGAAGTGAAGGCGCGGGTCGGCATGGCGCGAACGTCCTGGCTCTCAGGCGGGCGCCGGCCGCAGGGCTTGCAGCAGATGCGGCACGCCGAGGATGTTGATCACCCGCTTCAGATTGAACCCGAGCACCAGCAGTGCCAGCTCCGCCCTGGCCTTGCGCAAGCCCCGCACCAGGAAGCGGGGATAGCCCATCAGCCATTTCATGGTGCCGAACGGGTGCTCGACCGTCTCCCGCCGCAAATCCATCCACCCCGGCTCGCGCATGGCCCGCTGGTGCATCGCCTCGCGATCATCCTCGTAGAAGCTGCGTGTGATCGTCCGCCGGGCCGCACTCGTGCAGTGCGGCTTCAGGGCACAAGTACCGCAAGCCGTCGTCCAGTAGCGCTTCTTGGCTTCCGTATGCGAGGTCTCGCGGCAGGGCAGGATTTCGCCGGCCGGGCATTGCCAGCTATCGCTGGCGGCATCGTAGGTGAACCGCTCGCGGCTGAAGTGATTCTTGTCGGCGGTGTTGACCGTCTCGGGCCGCGGCACGATGGGGACGATCCCGGCCGCTTCGCACTGCCGCCCCTGCTCGCCGTTGGAGTAGCCGGCGTCGGCCACCACCGTCAGGGCCGTGGCCTGCAAGGCTTCCTGGCCCTGCCTCGCCATCGCCAGCAACTGGCCCTGGTCGTTGCCGTCATTGGTCAGCTCGAAAGCCGCGAGCAGCTTGTGGCGGACGTCCACCACGCTCTGCGCATTGTAGGCCACCTGATGGCCGTGCCGGGCCGTGCGCATCAGCCGTGCCTCCTCCTCGCCCAGTACCACCTGGCTCGATCCCCGGGCCGCCATGGCTTGCGCCAGCAACTGCAACTGCGCCCGCTGCTGCTGCAAGGCCTCGAGCGCCGCCCTGGTTTCTGCCGCCGCAGATGCCTGCCCGGCATCTGCCTCTGTCTCCTCAGGCACGGCAGGATCATGCGTCGCCGCTGCCGGCGCCTCCTGCGGCCGCCGCTGCCCGGCCAGGGCCGCCAGCGCCGACGCCACATCCCCGGGCCCCAGCAGGTCCGGCCGCTCCCGCCGGTCGGCCTCGTCCAGCGATGCCAGGTACCCGGCGATCTTGCGGTCGATCGCCGCCGTGCGCCGCGCAATCTCCCCGGCCGTGATCACCTTCTTCCGGCTCGCCACCGCCTCGATCTTGCTGCCGTCGATCGCCACAACCTCGCCGCCATACAGCGCCAGCTCCCGGCAGAACCGCACAAACGCCCGGCACACCGCCACGATCGCCTCCGCATGGTCCTTGCGGAAGTCGGCAATCGTCTTGAATGCCGGCGCCAGCCGGTTGAGCAGCCACATCACCTCGACATTGCACTGCCCCTCCCGCTCCAGCCGCCGGCTCGAGCGCACCCGGTTCAGATAGCCGTACACATAAAGCTTCAGCAGATCGCCCGGCGCATAGGGCGGCCGCCCCGTCGCTGCCGCCACCACCTTCGAAAACCCCAGCGTCCCCAGATCCAGACCGTCAACGAAGGCGTCGATCACCCGTACCGGATTGTCGCTGGCCACCAGTTCATCCAGCGGCGCGCTGAACAGCAGCCCCTGAAACCGCGACTCACCCGCTACGTGCGCCATCACCACTACTCCCAAACGCCACCGCCTCTTATAACGTCACACGCGCTCCAGCGCGCAGGCCAAAACCTCGCCGCTCAATCAAAACTTCCCGCCGGAGTTTTCACACAGCCTG
>QOCQ01000053.1 GCA_003574685.1 Rhodospirillaceae bacterium SYSU D60007 | reverse complement strand
GTGGAGAACCTGACGTTCACTGGTACCGGTACAACTTCAGGCACGGGCAACGCCACGGCCAACATCATGATCGGCAACACCGGCTCGAACACGCTGGATGGCGGTGGCGGCAATGACTTGCTGTCTGGCCGTGCGGGCGACGATACGCTTCTCGGCGGTGCCGGCAATGACAAGCTCCAAGGCGAGGCAGGCAACGACACGCTGTACGCCGGCGACGGCCGCGATTTTGTCAATGGCGGCGACGGCAACGACCTGCTCGACGGCGGCACAGGCGATGACGAGCTCTGGGCCTTCTCGGGCGACGACACGATCCGCGGCGGCGACGGCACCGACGTCCTCAACGGCGGCACGGGTGCCGACAAAATGGCCGGCGGGCTCGGCAATGACACCTTCTACGTCAACAATGCCGGCGACAAGGCGATCGAGGCCACTGGCCAGGGCACCGACGAGGTGTACAGCACCGCCACCTTCAGCCTCGCCGGGCAGTACATCGAGAACCTGACTTTTACCGGCTCGTCCAATATCAACGGCACCGGCAACTCCCTGAATAACACCATCACCGGCAACGCCGGCAACAACGTGCTGAACGGCTCAACCGGCAGGGACACCCTGACAGGTGCTGCGGGTGCTGATCACTTCTTCTTCAGCACGAAGCCGGGCTCAAGCAATCTCGACCGCATCACCGACTTTTCGGTGCCGAGCGACGCCATCCGGCTGGAGAACAGCATCTTCACCGCGCTCGGCGCGACGGGCACGCTCGCGGCCAACGCCTTCCGCATCGGTACCACCGCCGCCGATTCAACAGACCGCATCATCTACAATTCGGCGACCGGGGCCCTGATCTACGACGCCAACGGCTCCGCTGCCGGTGGGGCGGTGCAGTTCGCCACGCTGGACGACGGCCTCGCGCTCACGAAGTGGGATTTCCTGATCGTGTGAGAGGCTATGGCGGAATTCGTCCAGACCAGCCGGGCAGTTGCCAGGATTCGCTTCAATCCTCCTCAAAGAACTCGGGATCGAGCTTCTTGATGGTGTAGGTTTCGACGACGCTCACGCGGATATCGAAGTCGATCATCAAGCCGGCCAGCCGCTCGCCGTCGATCAGAACGATCTTCTTCTGGGTGACCCTCGCTACATACTCCTGCGCATCCGCCGTGAACTTCGACGTGGTGATGAACACGCCTTTCTCCGCGCCGTGAGCGTCAAGGCTGCCCGAAAAATCGCGCACCTCCCTGCTGCCGACCGGATTGGCCCATCGCTTGGCCTGGAGGTAAACGACGTCGAGTCCCAGACGATCCTCCTTGATGATTCCGTCGATCCCGCCATCGCCGCCCTTGCCTATGGCCTCGCCCGCGTCGGCACGCGATCCGCCGTAACCCATCGCGACAAGAAGATCGACGACAAGCTGCTCGAAGAACTGCGGCGAGGCCGTCATGATCGCCGAACGTGCTGCAACCTTCATGAATGGCGTCGATCCGGCTGTCAGGGCCGCGTGATTTCGCGGCATCGCGTGTGAATTGGGTTGAAGGTGGACACAAAAGACTTCGCCTCGGCTCTCGCAACGTGACATCACCACCACGTGCCGAGTGCGGCGTTGAGTGCGCCAATAGCTTTGCACGCTACTAACAGTAATGGTTCGAAATGCATAATCTGTCTGGTTTTGCCGCCTCCGGCGGCGCCTGGAATATTTGCGCCGTAAACACCGTCAGATTTCCAGCACATTCAACAACTGGCCTCCTCGCCGTCATTGACTGCGGAGGCGCCGCATGACTGCC
>QOCQ01000052.1 GCA_003574685.1 Rhodospirillaceae bacterium SYSU D60007 | reverse complement strand
CCCAAACGCCACCGCCTCTTATAACGTCACACGCGCTCCAGCGCGCAGGCCAAAACCTCGCCGCTCAATCAAAACTTCCCGCCGGAGTTTTCACACAGCCTGGAAGGCGGGGAGAAGGGAATACTACACTCGTCGTTCCGGCGCGCCAGCGGAGCCAGCCGGGCAATCAGGTATGCGAAGCCCTGCGACCAGCCGTCCGCTCAGTTTCATCCATGAGAGTCTGCCTCGCCGGTGGCAAACTCCAGTGGCGCTTCGCCCGCAGCGAAGCGAAGGGGGACCAGCGTCGGCGTTAACACGCCGCCGGCGCTACTGGAGTGGCGCGCTCCCAGCGGGGAAGGGTTTAAGAAATGAGGGCTAGCGCGCCATGCTGTACCCTCCGGGGAGTGTCAGTTTAGTCACCTCCGCGCGTTGGTGGCGGCGGGGGGTTTGCGGATGCCGAGCTCGGCGAAGAGCGCATCGGCGGCGGCATGATGGGTGGCAGCGCCCGGTTCGCCCGACCGCGACAGCACGTCGCCCAGCGCGGCATGACAATGGGCCAATAGCGGTCGCAGCCCGCATTGCTCAGCCAGGACCGTTGCCTGGCGGTAGCTGTCGGCCGCGGCCCTGCGTGCAGCGCTGTCGGCTGCCGCGATATCGCCCTGCAACTTCAGCGTGAGAGCCAGATGGGCCCGTTCGCCCGTGGCCTCGCAGATGCCGCGGGCCTGGCCGATGGCTGCGCGGGCGGCGGCAAGGTCGTTGAGCGCCAGATAGGTGCGCGCCAGCGCGATGTAGTGGTGGACCCAGTTGTATTTGCCGCCGGACCTGTACGTGCCGCTGCGCTCGGCATCCAGCAGCAAGGGCAACGCCTCGCCCGCGCGGCCGCCCTGCGCGTAAGCGGCCCCCAGCCAGGCGAGCGCAATGGGCAACACCATCTCCACTTGCCGGTTCACCGCGTGCGCGGCCTCGAAGGCAGCGATCGATGCGGCGGTGTCGCCCAGCGCCTCGTGATAGAGCCCGCTGGCGAGATGGGTGTAGACGATGGAGTAGGGCTGGCCAGCCTGCTGCGCCACCTCGTGCCCACGCTGGATTGTCTGGCGGGCCCGGGCAAAGTCGCCGAGCAGCACCAGCGACCAGCCCTCCATGCAGCGGGCGAGCACGCTGGGCAGGCCCGGCCAGCCGAAGCGCTTGAACTCCAGCTCGCCCGGCAGGTCATCGCGGATCGAGGCATACATATCCGCCGCTTCGCGGATCTGGCCGGTTGCCTGCAGCAGGTTGGCGTGGTTGAAGCGCGACGACAGCCGCAGCACGAGATCGCCCAGTTCGCCGGCGAGCCGTTCGGCCTCCTCGATCGTTTGCAGACCGGCATGATGCTCGCCCGCCAGCCACAGGGCATTGGCAAGCTGGCTGGCCGCCGCCGCCAGCCGCCGCCGATCGCCCAGCTCGCGGGCCAGCGTTTCGGCCTCGCGCAAGACCTCGACCAGGCGATCGATCTCGCCCAGCGCCAGGAAGGCGCTGAAAGCGTGAAGCCGCACGTCGATGGCAAGCGGTGCCGCATCACGCACCGGAAGATGGGCAAGTGCGCGCAGCGCCCGGTCAAACAGGGCAATGGCCTCACGGTTGGCGGAGGCCTTGATGGCGTGTGTGCAGGCGGCGATGAGATGCCGGGCCGCCCGGTCCCAGGCCTCGCCGCGTTCGGCGTGGCTGGCAAGCCTGGCGAGTCCGGCGCTGTCCGCTGAGGCGGGCTGCGACTCGAGGTACTGCACGACGGCACGGTGCAGGCGTTTCTTCTCGCTGTTGAGCAGGCTGGTATAGGCAGCGTCGTGAACCAGGGCGTGCTTGAAGACCAGGGGCGCTCCATCGCCCGTGCCGTGCTGATGCAGCAGACCCGAAGCAAGCGCCTGGCGGACAGCGGTCTCGATCTCTGCCGGCGTGCAGCCCGACACGGCGCGCAGATCGGCAGGCGTGAACTCACGGCCCAGGACGGCCCCGGTCTGCACGAGCGGCTTGGCCTCGCCGAGCTGGTCGAGCCGCGTCGACAGCAGGCCCTGGAGCGTCGCCGGGATATGCGGGTAGTCCGCGGCACGGCTGCGATTGCCGTGCTCGAGCAGCGACAGCGTCAGCTCCTCGAGGTAGAGCGGCACGCCTTCGGCGCGTGCCGAGATGTCGCTCTGGACGCCGGCGGGCAAACCGTCGCCGGCAATGGCGTGGATAAGCTGCCGGCTGTCGGCAGCACTCAGCCGGCTGAGGCTCAGCGTCGTGATGTGGCCATGAACCTGCCACGGGCGCGGGAAGGTGTCGCGGCTGGTCGCGACAATCATCATGGGCAGATGCTCGAGACCAGCCAGCGCGCGCTGAAGGAGGTTTTCCGTGGTCGGATCGATCCACTGGACGTCCTCGACGATCAGCAGGACCGGCCCCGGACCGGCCAGTCCGCGGAGCTGGGCCCACAGCGCCGAAACCAGCCGTTCGCGAAGCTGCTGCGGCGTCAGATCGGGCAGCCGATGGGCGGCCGTGTCGATCTGCAGGAGATGGCACTGCAGCGGCAGGTGTTCCATCAGCTCCACGCCTGTCTGGCGAAGGGTGACCTCCAGCTTGGTGATCTTCTGCTCGGCGCTGTCGTCGTTCCGCAGTCCCGCCGCCCGCTGTACATGCTCGATCACCGGATACAGCGCGACATCCTGGTGCAGTGGCGAACACTGCAGACGCAGCACCAGCCCGTCGGGCTTGATGTGCTGCGAGACCGCATGGACCAGGCGCGACTTGCCGATCCCGGCATCGCCGGAGAGTAGTACCGCCTGTCCCTCCGAGCGGCAGGCCAGCCGCCAGCGGCTCAGCAGGAGTTCGATTTCCGCTGCCCTGCCGGTGAGCGGTGCATCGGACCGTCCGCGCCGCGCCTCGAAGCGGCTCTGCCCGGTGCCTGAGCCCAGCACCTGGAGAACCTCCAGCGGCTCGCTGATGCCCTTGATGGCGCGCCGGCCGAGGCTGCGATACTGGAAAGCCTTGCCCGCCAGCCGCGCCGTCAGCGGCGTCACCACCAGCATGTTGGGTTCGGCCTCTGACTGCAGGCGATAGGCGATGTTGGGCGTCAGTCCGGCGATACCGGCATCCCCGGCTTCGGGGGACACGCCGCCAATCACTACCAGGCCACTGGCAATGCCGACACGTGCCAGGAGACGGTCGCTGCCCGACGATGGCATCTTGGCGATCGTCTCGACCAGCCGCAGGCCGGCGCGCAGGGCCTGTTCGGCGTCGTCTTCACGGGCGGCCGGCCAGCCGAAATAGGCCATGACGCCGTCGCCGAGAAACCGTGCGACATGGCCGCCGAATTCACTGATGACCTCTCTGGCCGCGCGCTGGTAGCGGCCGATGATGCCAACCAGCTCCTCGGGGTCGACGCGTTCCGACAGTGCCGTCGAACCGACCAGATCGCAGAACAGCACGCACACCTGCCGCCGTTCGGCAGGAGGCGCCGAAGGAGCATCGCTCCCCCTGGCGGCGTGCGGTCGCGCAACGGCGGCGGGCTCCGGTGCAATCTGAATGGAGTCGGCGATGGCGCCCTGTTGCGCACCCGGAGCGATGTCCGGCAGTGCGGCAGGCTTGCGCAGCCCGGCGACGAGGGACTCGGTCGCGGCGTCGGGGCCGACGCCCAGCTCGCGGTTGAGCAGTGCCACGAGGGTCTCGTATTGCTTCAGCGCCTCGGCGCGACGGCCGATGGATGCGAGCGCACTGATGACCAGACGGTGCCCGTCCTCGCGCAGGCCATCGATGGCAATCGCGCGGCGTGCCAGCTCCAGCGCGCGCACCGGATCGCCGCGCGCCTGCTCCTCCTCGCCAAGCCGGATCAGGGAATCGACCGCCATGCCCTCCAGCCTGTGACGCTGGTCGTTCACCCATTCCGTCCAGGACTCCTGCGGGATCGCGATATTGGCGAGGAAGGTGCCGCGATAGAGATCGACTGCCGGCGCCAGCGAATCGCGGGTGCCCTGGCGCACCAGCCTCTCGAAGGTCGCGGCATCGCAGTGGCACAGCTCGTGGCGCAGCGAGACCGTGCTGTCGGTGCTGACGATCAGGTCTTCGGCCAGCGCGCGCCGCAAGCGCGACAGCGCCTGGCGCAGGTTCTGCCGGGCCTGCGCCTCGAAATGCGATCCCCACAGCAGCGTGGTCAGCGCCTCGCGGCTCTGCGGCTGGGCTGCGCAGGCCAGGTACGCGAGCAGCGCACACAGCTTCCTGTTGCCCAGATCGATCGGCCCGTGCGGCCCGGCCAGGCTGAATTGCCCGAACAGAACAAGCCGGAACGGCGCCTCCGAACCCATCGGTAACTCCCCCGGGGCGTCAGCGTATCACAGCACCGGGGAAACGCGATGTCACGGGCTTGTCACGCCGGCGCGTGGAGCAGGGTCACGGCGGATCAACGGCCGCCGACGACCATACAGGCGGGAGGACGAGACATGCCGCACATGACCGGGAATGACCTGACTGACAGAGCCGGCGGCCATGGCAAGGCAGCGCATGGTGCATTCTGGCGGTGGCTGCCGCATCCGCTGGTCCGGCTGGTTGTCGCCATGCGGGCGACGCCGTCGAAGCCTCGCTCGTGGCCGATGCTGCGACTTGATGAACACCTGTTGCGCGACATCGGCCTGACGCAGATGGATCTGAGGCATCGGGTGAGGGGATCCGCAGTCCGCCATTCCGAGGACCCGCCGCCGCCTGTGGTCCCTCAGGCACCTCTTGACATTCCATAACATCGACTGATATCTATCACGTGATGCCGAGGGTTCATCCCTCGTCGCGGTCGGGGTGACGTAGTCATTGCGGCAAAGAGCGGCTGGAGACGGCTCGTCTCGTTAAAGTGTCGCCTGTGATTTCAGGTGTCTCTGGCTATTTACCTGTCTCAAGGTGTCTCCCACCTGTCTCCATCCTCTCATCCCGAGCGAAGCGAGGGATCTCCCGGGGTGCTGTCGCGGAAGTGGTTGGAATTTGAAGGAGGCGTAATCTCCGGCTTGGACCAACAAGCAACAACCGGCGTTAGCGCGCCGGCGGAGATCACGCCATGACAACAGATAGCAC
>QOCQ01000051.1 GCA_003574685.1 Rhodospirillaceae bacterium SYSU D60007 | reverse complement strand
CGCCATCAAGCGTCTGCGGGCGCTGCAGCACTTCGGGATGGCGCAGCGTGCGCGCCGTATCCTGATAGCCGCTCTGCCAGTGCGCCTCCATGCTGCTGCGCGAGAACTCGTAGTCCTTCGAGTCGGCCGCAACCGCCACTAGCAAAGGCAAGAACGCGCGCATAAAAAGACCATCAAACGGCTAGGCTGGCTTTGAGTGGCAAAGGGGGGAACGAGTGACCGTTGTTCGACTTGGGGATTTCTGCTGTCAGGCAGGCAACAAGCAATTGAATCTAAGGCGCTTCCGACAAGATGACCTTCTCCTTAACAGCTCCGACGGCTTGGACCTGATCTTTTCTCCGCTGGGGAATCTACCTCTACATCCGAAGATCGCGCTAGTTGGCATCACTCCTGGCGGCCAATGGAAAAGGTTCGCCAAGTATCTGTCACGCTACGGTGTCGCAGTTGCCGCCCGAAAGGCAGCGTTCGCCGGAGCGAGGCAGAAAATCCTGAAGCTCCTAAAGGCGCATGGATTGGCAGACGCGCTCGGCATAAAAATCGGGAGCAACCCTGACGATCTATTCGAAGGAGAGCACGTTCTGACCACCTCGCTCGCCAAATGCTGCCTTATAAGTAATGACAAGCGATACAAGTATTCTGCTCCCGATCTCGTGGCAACGTCCCGTGCCCAATACTGCATCGAGCATCGTTTCATGTCCGAGATCAAAAGCCGCCACGAGACGCTCACCCATCTCATCATCTTTGGCCAAGCTGCGGAGGACGCGACATCAACCTGTGTCGCCGGTACGACTGTCAAAGAGCGTTTACAGGCGATGGGCTTGCGTATTTTGAGGCTCCCCCATTTTGCGCAAAACCAACAGCAGATAAAAATCTACGGTCTCGATCCCTCAGAATATGATGCCTACTTCAGATGCAATCCGCAGAACCAAAGGTACAGGGCCAAAGCGTGCCAGTTAGCGAAGGCCACAATCGCTGAGGTCCGGCGTCTGAAATCTGCGGCGGGAAGTTCATCGTAGCTTTCCACGGAGCTGTGTCCGCAGGTCCTTTCCGTCCACCTGCTTTTCGGCCATCAGGAACAGGCCCTTGCCGCCGCTCGCCTTCTCCCACAGTAACCCTATGGCGCGCTTTTCATCAGTGTCGGCGGCATTAGTCAGGTGCGCGCCCTTGTATTCGACAATGAAGATGCGGCCATCCGTCAGTTCGGCAACGAAATCGGGGTAGAACCTTCCCGACGCGAGCGGGAGCCAGAACGCGTCGGGGTGACGGGCAACGTTCCTGACCCAGTGCTTCACTTCCCCGAGACTGTCGAGCACCCTGGCGCAGTCAAGTTCCTCGCCATCGTCCGCACCGTCGAAGGCGGCGACCTGATCCCAGCCGGTAAAGTGTTTCGAGAAGCGGTAGGAGCCTCGATAGGTTTTGACACCGGCGAACATGTCACCCTTGAACGTGAAGCCTCGGTCGAAGGAAATTTCCGGCTTGGCATCCAACGCGAACAGCAAACGCTGATAAACACCCTGCCGCTCTTTGGTGCGAATCGCCGAGATCCGGTCCCTCACCTTGCGGACCAGGGGATACTTGCACTGCATCAGTGCCGATAGCGGAATATTGCGGGGGCCGGTCAGGTAGTTCACCAGATCAGTCAGCCAGCGCACCAGTTCACCTTGGCCGATGTACTTGTCGCGCACCTGCCGGTCGAGGAACAGCACGAGCGTTTGTTCGCTCCATCCCTCCACCGAAATATCAAGCAAAAGCTGGGCACCCTGGTCGCTGTGCTTCACGAATAGCCGTTGCTGATCGATGTCGATCTCGAATGTGTCCGCCGTCCCCTGGACGGAAAAATCCTTCGCCTCCAGCTTCGGCGAATGCTGCAAGAGTGACCAGTCGTGATTCTCCATCAAAATGTCGGTGTCGGCGAGGTCAAGCTCGCCCTGCACCCATGCCATCAGCGCCGGAACGGTGAAGGCCGAGCCTCGCTCTGCAGGCGAGGCCTGGTGTAGATTCTCCGCCTCATAAGCGGCGACGCGATCGTTGAAACCGCGGACCTCGGCAGCAGGGAGCGAGGCCGCCATTTTTTCCTTTTCGGCGGGGTTGAGGAAGCCCGTGATCTTCACGAGCGCCTTGCCATTGGCCGAACTTGTAACGATGACCTTGCCTGGAGCGACGGCCTCCAGATTCTTGACCGCGGCCGTGTCTGCACTGACTGGGATGGTGACGCTGGGCTTCGGCCGTCGCGCATGGCCGAACAGACCGTCACTCAGATCAGGCTGCTGCGGCTGAATATTGTCCTCGGCTTCGGCCTCTTCAAAGCCCATTGCAACCAGCCTGTCTTTCAGGGCATGGGCGGCTTCGGAAAACGACTTCGATGTCAGGTTGGCATAGGCGCGATTGAGCGACGGGATCGACCGCCTCCTGGCATAGGGCATGCGCAGCACCCGCCCCAGAAGCTGCTCGGCATCGGTCGCGCTGTGGATGTTGGCAACCGAGCAGAATACGTAGGCGAAGGAGCAGTCCCATCCCTCTTTCAGAGCCTCCACGGTAATGATGAAATCAATCGGGGAGGCGGGATCGAACAGGTCGATGCCATCGAGTTCCCGCTGATCGCCTGTCGCAACCGCGATGCGTTTCGGATCGATGTGCTCCACATCGATCAGGTGCTGCCTGAGCACATCGACAGTCGCTTCCTCGTCCCTGTTCTGGGCCTGAAAGAGGACGATGGGCCGTATGTAGTTCCGCTCCCGACGTGCATCCTCGGCAAGCTCGGCACGCTTCGAGATTGCGCCGGTCACGGCAGCCTGCCATGTCTGATGCTCGGACAGCATGACCGGCAGCTTGATCATCTCCTCGTCTTTCAGCTCCTGGGCGGAAACCGAGTGCAGGATGTTGGAGTTGGGCCGCGGCGTCGCGGTGAACTCGATGATCGCAGTCGGGTTAACCCGGTTTTGCATCTCGCGGGAAAGGCTGGTGACGGCCTTGTGCGCCTCGTCAACGATCATCAGCGGACGGTGCAGGTGCATCAGGTTGGCGAAGGAAAATCTGATGGTTCCAGCATTATTGCCGGTCTCGATGGTCTCCAGCCCCGGCATCTTCTCAGGCACGCCCGTGAAGTGCGGCTCGAGCATTTCATGATGGGCGTAAACCTTGCGGCCTTCAGTGTCCCGCACGCGCAGCGTCTGGATGGTCGCCACCACGACGCAACAGTTCGAGCGAAGATCGTGCGGCAGGATTTGCGTGAAGTCGCCGATGTCAAAGACGCGCACCCGGCCGCCAAAGGCATCGTCCAGCGCTGCGCGATAGGCATGACGCGGGTTCTTGAGCGCGTCTACGGTCTGCTTGCGGATCGTGGTGGTCGGCACCAGCCACAGAACCAGCGGGAAATCGCGCTCGATCCACGCCTCCCTGGCGATGCTGACGGCATGCGCGGCGAGAACAGTCTTGCCACCGCCCGTCGGCAACCGAAGGCACACGTAGGGTGTCGCGTCGAGGCCGTTCAGAGCCTTGTAGGCGCCTGCAAACCCTTTGAGACGTGTTGCCATTTCAGGCTCGGCGACGATGACCTCATAGGCCGCCCTCGGACCTTCCACGCGGGCCTTTTCGAGAAACCGCCGCAGCGTGTCCAGCGTCCGGGATTGATAGGTCTTGAGGTCCATCACGCCCGCGCCTTTACGTCATACGGGGTCTGCCTGAAGGTGATCTGCTCACGAACGAGCGACGCATCGGACAGCGCCGAGCGTTCGCCATAGACAGTGACAGGTCCGGTGAAATCCTCGGGCAGTGCATCGCGGATCGTCGCCAGCGTCCGGCGCGTCAACACATTGCCGCCAGCCGCCGACCTGTCGCCGAGTATGCCGTTATAGAGCAGCACATAGGCACGCCCGTCATGCACGCCGAGCACCGGCGACCCGGTGGCGGGCTTCGACCATGGCGAACGGACCTCCGAGAACCATACATGCGCCGCCAGCACCGGGAACTCGATATCCGGCCGTATCTGCCCTGTCTCATCAAAGACCGATACGCCAAGCCGATAGAAGCGGAATCCCCCGCCACCCTTCCAGTTCATGGCCTCGGAGATGCCGCCCTGTTCACCGTCTACCACCTTCTTGAGACGCGGCTGGCAATGGCTCTCGGCATGGTCGCCCATTTCGATGCCGATGTAACGGCGCCCCATCTTCTGTGCGACCGCCGCCGTGGTGCCGGAGCCGAGGAAGCTATCGAGCACGAGATCGCCGGGGTTCGTGGCGATGCTCATTATTCGCTGGATCAATCGTTCCGGTTTGGGCGTCATGAAATTTGTCTCGCCGAACAAGGCGACTACTTCCTTCTTGGCTTCTTGTGTATTGCCTACCTCAGTGTTCATCCAAAGGGTCTGGGGAACAACTCCTTGCTTTACCTCAGAGAGGAAGCGTTTGATGCGAGGGGTATTGTTGCCGTCATTGCCCCACCAAATCCGGCCTTCGCGATCCATTTCCCAGAACCGTTCTTCTGACACTCGCCAATACATGCCGTTCGGGGGTCCGGCGATCACGCGCCCGCTGGGGCATTTGATCGGGTATCGACCAGCACCGTAGAAGTTACGAGCAGAAAGGTCTCCCGAAGTCCAAGGACCTCGGGGGTCGTTGTCGGGGTTCTTGTAACCCTTGTTCATACGCTCGGAACGAGGCATGGGGTTTGGCACCCAACGATCAGCATCCCGGGCCACAACAAGTACGTGATCGTGGTCATCCGAAAAGTGCCGCGCCGTATTCTTCGGAGAGAAAACCTTTTGCCATAGGGCGTTGGCGACAAAGTTCCGCCGTCCAAAGATTTCGTCTATGATGACCTTGAGGTAGTGCCCCTCATTGTCATCAATCGTCACCCAAATCGACCCATCCTCAGCAAGCAGCTCGCGCAGTAGTTCGAGGCGGGGCCACATTATGGCCAGCCACTGGGAATGCTCCAGATTGTCGTCGTAGTGCTCGAAGGCCGATCGCGTATTATAGGGCGGGTCGATACAGATGCACTTCACCTGCCCGGCATAGAAGGGCAGCAGCGCCTTCAGGGCGTCGAGATTGTCGCCGTGAATGAGCATGTTGCCAGTATCGCGGTCGCCGTGACCGAGATCAGGAACTTCCTCCAGCAGCCGGTAGGGCACGCGCGCGGCAGCCCTGATGTCATCATCCCTCGTCAACCATCGCAGTGTCGGCATTCTTCACGCATCTCTCGGTCCCCAGATCCAGGAAAATGTATCCCATTTGGACGCTGAATCAAAAATGTCAGAGTGATGCACAGCGATGGCTGCGATGGCTTCAACGTGATGTTCCCCTTCCTGCCCGCCGGGCTGGACGATTTCGTCGATCAGGTCGTGCCCGAGCTGCAGCGCCGCGGCCTCTTCCGCCGCGAGTACGAGGGCCGTACCTTGCGCGAAAACCTCGGCCTGCCCCGTCCCGAAAACC
>QOCQ01000050.1 GCA_003574685.1 Rhodospirillaceae bacterium SYSU D60007 | reverse complement strand
CAAGCGCCCACGCTCATTCATCGCATCGGTCTCCAGCCACGGCATGGTCCCACCTCCATGCCAAAACTGTTACCGATCTATCCGGTCTGTTCCGTCACCGATCTATCCGGTTTGTACACCTTCCCCGTCCCCGCACTCACCGATACGAACAAGGCTGATTTGACCCGCTGCGCCGAGGACATCCTGCTTGCGCGCGAGGCGCATTATCCGGCAACCATCGCTGAACTTTACGACCCCGACAAAATGCCCGCCGACCTGCGCGCTGCCCATGAGCGCAACGACGAGGTGCTGGAGCGCATCTACATCGGCCGCCGCTTCCGCAACGACACCGAGCGGCTGGAGAAGCTGTTCGAGCTTTACACGAAGACCGTGGCCGCCAAGGGCAAAGGCGGGCGTTCGAATGGCGTGCCCATCAAGACCGGGAGCGATTCTGGACAACGTGCAGTCGAGAACATAGATTGAACAAAACGCGGGGTGAGGGGATTTCGTGGACGAGTTCGAGTGGGATCCCGACAAGAACGCCGCAAACATGCAGAAGCACGGTTTGTCGTTCGAAGAAGCCGCTGCGATTTTCAACGGCCCGGTTCTGACGGGCCCGGATGACAGCGCTGACGAGCCCCGGGAAAAAGGCTTTGGCCTCGTGGCTGGCGTCGTCGTTGTCTGCGTGATCCATACCGGGCGGAACGGGAAGATCCGCATCATCAGCGCCCGCAGGGCGACGGCGAATGAAAGAAAGCACTTCGATGTCTATCTCAAAAAAGCGCCTGGCTGAGCTGGCGGCCCTGCCGGACAGCGCGATCGACACCTCGGACATTCCGGAGACGGACGAGGCGTTCTTTCGCGCGGCAAGGCTTCGACGGCCGCAGACGCCCTCCGCCAGTGCCGTACCTTCTGTTTCGGTGTCGTACGCCAGGACTGGCAATGCAACGCGCGCGAATGCGCTGGGCATGCGGCCGATGCAGGAGCGCGCCTGGCAGAAGCGCGGCGAGCAGTATCTGCTCATCAAGTCGCCGCCCGCATCGGGCAAGAGCCGCGCGCTGATGTTCATTGCGCTCGACAAGCTCGCCAATCAGGGGCTGCGGCAGGCGATCATCGTCGTGCCGGAAAAGACCATCGGCGCCAGCTTCAACGACGAGCCGTTGAGCCAATTCGGCTTCTGGACGGACTGGACGGTGGCGCCGAAATGGAACCTGTGCAACGCGCCCGGCGCGGATAACGGCGGCAAGGTGAACGCTGTCGAGGCGTTCCTGAATAGCGGCGACAAGGTGCTGGTCTGCACCCATGCCACCTTCCGCTTTGCCATGGA
This sequence comes from Rhodospirillaceae bacterium SYSU D60007, assembly GCA_003574685.1. Lineage (GTDB taxonomy): Bacteria > Pseudomonadota > Alphaproteobacteria > Reyranellales > Reyranellaceae > Vineibacter. The sequence continues at coordinate 4,146 of QOCQ01000050.1, read as the reverse complement.
CAGGTTCGGCGTTGAGGCGTTCGATGGCCGGCTGATCGCCATCGACGAGTTCCACCACGTCTCGGCCAATCCCGACAGCAGGCTGGGCACGCATCTGGGCCAGCTCATCGCGCGCGACCGCGTGCATATCGTGGCGATGACCGGCTCGTATTTCCGGGGCGATGCCGAGGCCGTGCTGGCGCCGCAGGACGAGGCGAAGTTCGATACCGTCACCTACACCTACTACGAGCAGCTCAACGGCTACGACTGGCTGAAGCAGCTCGACATCGGCTACTACTTCTATTCCGGTCCCTACGCCGACGACATCCTGAAGGTGCTCGATCCGAACGAGAAAACCATCGTCCACATTCCCAGCGTCAACTCGCGCGAGAGCACCAAGGACAAGATCAAGGAGGTCGAGCACATCATCGGCGAGCTGGGGGAATGGCAGGGCAGCGATCCGGCCACCGGCTTCCAGTTGGTGAAGACGCCTGGGGGACGGGTGCTGCGCATCGCCGATCTGGTGGATGACGATCCGGCGAAACGCGAGCGGGTTGCCGCTGCGCTGAAGGACCCGGCGCAGAAGAACAACCGCGATCACGTGGACATCATCATCGCGCTGGGCATGGCCAAGGAAGGCTTCGACTGGATCTGGTGCGAGCATGCGCTGACGGTGGGCTACCGTTCGAGCCTGACCGAGATCGTGCAGATCATCGGCCGCGCCACCCGCGACGCGCCCGGCAAGACGCGGGCGCGGTTCACCAATCTGATCGCCGAGCCGGATGCGTCCGAGCAGGCCGTCACCGAGGCCGTCAACGACACGCTGAAGGCCATTGCCGCCAGCCTGCTGATGGAGCAGGTGCTGGCGCCGCGCTTCGAGTTCAGGCCGAAGAACCCCGGCAGCGGGCCGACGCCTGGCTTCGACTACGGCGAAGGCGGCTACGATCCAGGCAAATGCAATGTCGGCTTCGACCAGCAGAGCGGCCGGCTCCAGATCGAGATCAAGGGGCTGGTGACGCCGAAGAGCACCGAAGCGCAGCGCATCTGCCAGGAGGACCTCAACGAGGTGATCGCCGCCTTCGTGCAGGACAAGGCGGCCATCGAGCGCGGGCTGTTCGACGCCGAGCTCGTGCCCGAAGAGCTGACTCAGGTGCGCATGGGCAAGATCGTCCGGGACAAGTATCCGGATCTGGACGAGGCGGACCAGGAAGCCGTGCGCCAGCACGCCATCGCGGCGCTGACCCTGACGCAGCAGGCGAAGCGGATGGCGCTGGGCACAGGCGGCGCTGATGAGCAGAGCGGCAATACCGCCCTGATCGACGGCGTGCGCCGCTTTGCGATGGACGTGCGCGAGCTGGATATCGACCTGATCGACCGCATCAATCCCTTCGAAGAGGCATACTCCATCCTCGCCAAGGCCATGAACGAGGACAGCCTGAAGCAGGTCGCCGCCGCGATCGCGGGCAAGCGCACCAGCCTGACTCCGGAGGAGGCGAAGGACCTCGCCGTGCGCGCCGTCAGGTTCAAGCAGGAGCGCGGCCGGCTGCCATCCATCACCTCGCCCGACGCGTGGGAGAAGCGCATGGCCGAAGGCGCCGCCGCCTTCGTCCGCTTCAAGGACGAAGGCCGCTATGCCTGACCCTCGCGCTTGCGGCGCGCCGCTCTTCATGAACTTCCCCCGGAGGGGGAAGGTGGCGCGTAGCGCCGGAAGGGGGATGACGCAACAAGCGCGGTGCGTGTTGCACGATCCCCCTTCCGCCCTTCGGGCACCTTCCCCCTCCGGGGGAAGGAAGTTTTGCTATGGCTGACCTGGACCTCGACGAGCTGCGGCTGGAGCTGGACGCGTTCGCGCAGCCGGAGAAGAAGGGCGGGCGCTCGCCGCGCGAGGAACGGATCATTGCCGGCTTCGAGGACATACAGCGCTTCGTCGGGCAGCACGGACGCGTGCCGCAGCATGGCGAGGACCGCGACATCTTCGAGCGGCTGTATGCCGTGCGGCTGGACCGCCTGCGCACGCTTGAGGAATGCCGGGCGCTGCTGGCGCCGCTCGACCATCAGGGACTCCTCGGCGGAACTGAAAACGCCGCCGCCCCGGTCGAAACGATGGACGATGACGCGCTGCTGGCCGAGCTGGAGGGCGCGGGGGGCGACGCCATCATCACGGGGCTGCGCCATGTCCGCGCCGCCGCCGACAAGCGCGCCGCCGAGGAAATCGCCAATCGCACGAAGTGCACAGACTTTGAGACGTTCAAGCCGCTGTTCGCGCAGGTGAAAAAAGACCTCGCGGACGGCGTTCGCCAGACGCGCCCCTTCCAGACGATGGCGGAGATCAGGCAAGGCGAGTTCTTCATCGTCGGCGGCCAGGTCGCTTACGTTGCGGCCGTGGGAGAAGAATTCAAGACGCAGTACGAGCGGCGCGACAGCCGCCTGCGCGTCATCTACGACAACGGCACGGAGAGCGATGTCCTGCTGCGCTCGCTGCAGCGTGCGCTGCATCGCGACGCGGCCGGCCGGCGGATCACCGATCCTGCCGCCGGGCCGCTGTTCGCCGGCGAAGCGGACGAGGATGATCTGGAGAGCGGCACCATCTATGTGCTGCGCAGCAAGTCGGACCATCCCGTGGTGGCGGCGCATCGCGACGTGCTGCACAAGATCGGCGTCACCGGCGGCAGTGTGGCGCGGCGCATCGCGCAGGCGAAGCTAGACCCGACCTTCCTGATGGCGGACGTGGAAATCGTCGGCACCTGGAAGCTCTTCAACATCAACCGGACGAAGCTGGAGAATGTCATCCATCGCGTGTTCGCCCCGGCGCGGGCGGACATCGAGATCACCGACCGGTTCGGCAATCCGGTGATTGCGCGCGAATGGTTCTTCGTGCCTCGCGGCGTGGTGGACGAGGCGGTCGAGCGCATCCGGGACGGCACGATCACCGCGTACACCTACGACCCGAAGACCGCCTCCCTTGCACGCACGGGCCAGGCTGGAAACGCGCAATATATTATTCATAATACTTGACTCTCTAACCAGTATATGCATAAATGGGCTGGTTGGAACAGCGGCGAGTGCGGGTATGTCGGCTGGCAGGAAAGCCTGTGGCGTGCTGCACGAGGCGTTTCTGGCCGCGCTGCGGCAGGGCGTTTCGGTGGGAGACGCCACGGCGACGCTCGGGGTCAACCGCGTCACGGTCTACAAGTGGCGCTGGAAGGACGCCGCCTTTGACCGCGCATGGACCGAGGCCGTCGAGGAAGGCGCCTGCCGGATCGCGGAGGAAGCGCTGCGCCGCGGCATGACGCGCCGCGCCCCGCCGCCGGCCACAATCGCCGACTGCAGCGACAAGCAGGTAGCCCATCTGCTGCGCGCGCGCCGGCCGGGGAAGTTCGTCACGCCGTCGGTGTTCGAGGGTCCCGAACCGCTCGACCTCGCCGAACGCATGAAGGCCGCGGGCCGCCGGGTGTGGGGCGATGACTACGAGCGCATTCTGGACCAAAGCGCGCCGGCGAAGGCGCCATAGACCTTCCCCCTCCGGGGGAGGGAAATCTTTGGGGGGATGCGCATGAAGGCCCGCGGCGAGGCCCGCGAAGCGCGGCGCGCGGCGCTCCTGGTCGCGCTGCGGCAGGGGCTTTCGATAGCGATGGCCGTGGCGTCGATCGGCGCGGGCCGCGACACGGTATACAAGTGGCGCCGGACGGATGCGGCCTTCGCGCGGGCGTGGGCCGACGCCGTCGAAGAGGGCACCGGCCTGATCGAGGCGGAGGGGCTGCGCCGCGGCATGCCGCACCGCATGGGCCCGCCCGCCCCGAAGCGCCGGCCAGCCCTGCTCGAGCCTCCCGCCCCGCCCGACCTCGCCGAGCGCATGGCCGCCGCCCGCAAACGCGTGTGGGGCTGACAGCGCTTTCTCCTTCCCCCGGAGGGGAAGCGCACTCGCCATTCTTCCCTTCTCCCCGCGAAGGCGGGGAGAAGGTGCCCGAAGGGCGGATGAGGGGCTTTTGCGGCCTTGCAACAAGGACGTCATCCCGAGCGGATGACGAATGGACGGCACAGTGCGGCGGTCGCGCCGCCGTGCCTGCCGCAAGGCCGCGAAGCCCCTCACCTCCCATCGCTGCCGCGATGGGCCCCTGTACAAACCGGATAGATCGGTGACGGAACAGACCGGATAGATCGGTAACA
>QOCQ01000005.1 GCA_003574685.1 Rhodospirillaceae bacterium SYSU D60007 | reverse complement strand
TGCTCCTTCACAGACAGCTCCCGCCAAGGCATCCGGTCCCCCGTTGCTCGATCATTCCCATCGAGCAACTGTCACCCATGTCTCCGAACACCTGTCACCCATCTCCCCGGTCCGTACAGGGGGAAGGCTTTGATGAAGGCGCGCACATGGCCCCGGCGCCTTTCACAAACACCGCGTTATCTGTCTCCGAGTGTCTCCGTTGGCGGCTACGCTGCCTTCGACTCGTCGGCGACGATGCGGTCGTAGGCTGGCAGGGTGAGGAACTCGGTGAAGACCGGCTGCTCGACCAGCTCGACCATCAGCGCGGCGGCGTCCTCGTAGCGGCCGGCGGTGTATGCCGCCTCGCCGACCTGCGCCTTCACCTTGTCGAGCTCCTCGCGCACGGTCTGGCGCACGAGCTCCTTCGTCACCGGCCGCCCGTCATCGAGCTTCTGGCCATGGCGCACCCATTGCCACACCTGCGCGCGGCTGATCTCGGCGGTGGCCGCGTCCTCCATCAGGTTGAACAACGGCACGCAGCCGATGCCACGCAGCCACGCCTCGACGTAGCCGATGCCGACCGCCACGTTCTGCCGCAGGCCGGCTTCGGTCTTGCCGCCCGCCGGCACCTGAAGCAGGTCGACGGCCGTGACGTGCACGTCCTGCCGCTTGCGCGCGATCTGGTTGGCGTCCTTCATCACCGCGTCGAACTCGGCTTTGGCGATCTCCACCAGGCCGGGATGGGCTACCCATGTGCCGTCGTGGCCGTCGCCGGCCTCGCGCTTCTTGTCGGCGCGCACCCGCTCCATAGCGGTCTCGTTGGCTGCGGTGTCGTTCTTGATCGGGATCTGGGCGGCCATGCCGCCCATAGCGTGCACCTCGCGGCGGTGGCAGGTCTTGATTACCAGCTGGCTGTAGGTACGCAGGAAATGCGTGGTCATCGTCACTTCGCCGCGGTTGGGCAGCACCGCCCATGGCTGCTCGCGGAACTTCTTGATGAAGCTGAAGATGTAGTCCCAGCGGCCGCAGTTGAGCCCGGCCGAATGCTCGCGCAGCTCCCACAGGATCTCATCCATCTCGAAAGTGGCGAGGATAGTCTCGATCAGCACCGTGGCGCGGATCGTGCCCTGCGGCACGCCCAGCGTCTTCTGGGCATGCACGAAGACATCGTTCCACAGCCTGGCTTCGAGATGGCTCTCGAGCTTGGGCAGGTACAGATAGACGCCGGTGCCGCGCGCCAGCCGCTCCTTCGCGTTGTGGAAGAAGTACAGGCCGAAATCGAACAGCGAGCCCGACATGGGCTGCCCATCGACCAGCAAATGCCGCTCGGGCAGATGCCAGCCGCGCGGCCGCACGAACAGTGTCGCGGTCTTTTCGCCCAGCTTGTAGGCCTTGCCGGTGGAGGGCTCGGTGAAGTCGATCGCCCGCTTGTTGGCGGCCATCAGGTTGATCTGGCCCTCGATCATGTTGGCCCAGGTCGGGGTCGAGGCGTCCTCGAAATCGGCCATGAAGACGTTGGCGCCGGAGTTGAGCGCGTTGATGATCATCTTGCGGTCAACCGGGCCGGTGATCTCGACCCGCCGGTCGAGGATATCCCTGGGCAGCGGGGCTACGGTCCAGTCGGACTCGCGGACGTTCTTCGTCTCCGGCAGGAAGTCGGGCCTTTCGCCGGCATCCAGCCGCTTCTGGCGCTCGGCGCGGGCGGCCAGCAGCTTCTCGCGCGTCGGGTTGAACAGCCGGTGCAGCTCGGCCACAAAGGCCAGCGCTTCCGGCGTCAGAACGGTTTCAAATCCGGGCTTCAGGGCGGCGCTCAACTCGACACCGGGAGGCAGTTGAAGGGCCGACATCGGTTCCTCCGCTGGCTGGAAATGGCTGCGTGCCGACGATCCGGCGCAGTCAGTTCTGGCTCTTTAGCGGCTCCCGGCTGGCGCCGCCACGCCGCCGTACTTCATAAATCTTGCAAGATTTTTTCACCGCTGGTTGGCGGTTTTCCTTCGCCCGCAAGCGGGCGCCTGTCACACTCGGCCCTGCTAGAGGGGGAACGGAGATGCTCAATAACCAGCAGCTTGCAACGGCTATGGGCCGCATGGTTGCGACTCCACAACCGATGGTTCTGTACCATGGTACGAACACCGCATCATTCTATTCCAAGGTATGCATGCGCCATGGCTTTTCGTCCAACCAGATGTTCATGGGACTCTACTCGATGCAGGGTCTCGGGGGCACGGCGATCTACGGGCCGGGAGTCTATCTCGCCGACACGCGCAACGCGGCAGCAGGCTATGGCGCTCTCGTTATTCGCTTCGAGTTCGACAGCACCACGAACTACATGGATCTGACCGGCCAGCCCGGCACGCATCACGCACAGGCCGTGGGTGTGCCGAAGCAGAACCTGCTGGCCGAGTCGCGTCTTTATGCCCTGCTCAGGGTGACGGCCAACTACTACGTCCTCCGGACGCCCTACAATTTTGTAGTAGGGCCGGGTTAACCGGAAGCCAATGGACACGGCATACGTTGTCGAATGGCTGAACCTGCTGGGCCGGTGGGCCCACATGATCACCGGCATCGCCTGGATCGGCGCGTCGTTCTATTTCATCTGGCTCGACAATCATCTGCTGCCGCCGCAGCAGGCGGCCGATGCCGCGAGGGGCGTCGGCGGCGAAGTGTGGTCGGTGCATGGCGGCGGCTTCTACCACGCGCAGAAATACAGGGTGGCACCGCCTGCGCTGCCGGCTGTGCTGCACTGGTTCAAGTGGGAGGCCTACGCCACCTGGATCACCGGCATGTTCATGATGGGCCTCGTCTACTACTACGGGGCCGATGTGGCGCTGATCGATCCGCTGGTGCGCGATCTTGCGCCATGGCAGGCGATCGGGCTGGGACTTGCCTTCATCGCCGGCGGCTGGATCGTCTACGACCTGCTGTGCCGCTCGCCGCTGGGCCGCGACGATGCCGTGCTGGGCGGCATCCTTGCGGTGCTCTGCGTCGCTGCCGCCTGGGGCCTGTGCCAGCTTTTCTCGGGCCGCGGCGCCTTCATTCATTTCGGCGCCATGCTGGGCACCATCATGGTGGCCAACGTCCTCTTCGTCATCATCCCCGGCCAGAAGGAGCTGGTGAAGGCCAAGGCGGAGGGCCGCGCGCCCGATGTCAGATGGGGCGAGATGGGCAAGCAGCGTTCGGTGCACAACACCTATTTCACGCTGCCGGTGCTGTTCACGATGATCGCCAACCACTATGGCGGCGTTACCGGCCATGCGTGGAGCTGGGCCCTGCTGGTGGCGCTGTCGGCGGCCGGTGCGCTGATCCGGCTATGGTTCGTGCTGCGCCACAAGGGCGATCCGCCGGCCCTGCCGCTGGCGGGCGGGCTGGTGCTGCTGCTGGCGACCGTGCTGGTGGCGGCACCGCGCGACGAGGTCACGGTGGAGCTGGCCGGCAAGACCGACTTCGCCCAGGTGGCCCAGGTCATCGCCGAGCGCTGCGCACCTTGCCATGCCGCTCGTCCCACCCGCGAGGGTTTCGCCGCACCGCCCAAGGGCGTCATGCTGGAGACGCCGGGACAGATGAAGGCGTATGCGCAGGCCATGCTGCAGCAGGTCTGGCACAGCAAGGCGATGCCGCCGGGCAACGTCACGGAGCTGTCCGACGAGGACCGCGCGCTGATCGCCCGCTGGATCCGCAGCGGCGCGCCCTTGCGCTAGGCCATCGCCGATGAACGGCCGATCTCTTTTCCGCGGCGGACGGGGCCTTGCCACCGTGCTGGTGCTGGTCGTGGGCCTGATCGCGACACTGGTGGGCGGCTGGGGCGAAAGCATCTTCGCGCCCGCCGAGCACGCGCGTGCGTGGGGCACTGATGTCGGCTTCGCCAGCCGCGCGCGGCTGGAGGAGCACTACCGCAAGCACGGCGCGGAGTTCGGCAACATCACGCGCGAGGAATACCTGCGCCAGGCCCAGGCGCTGCGCGATGCGCCGGCGGGTGGCGCGATCGTCGAGGCAGTACGCCGCGATGGCGTCGTGACGCGCTTCGACCGCAAGAGCGGCGCCTTCATCGCCTTCAATGCCAATGGTGTCATCCGCACCTACTTTCGGCCCAATGACGGCGAACGCTATTTCCGCCGCCAGCTTGAGCGCGAGCATTGAGGCAGAGATGACGGATTCGCGATCAACGCCACCATCGCCGCTGGGCATCCTGCCGCAGCGCATCGCCGCCTGGGAGCGGATCGTGGCCGAGGTCGAGGCGGGCTACAATTTCGGGCTCGACGACTGGCTCAACGACATGGACCTGCGCCGCGGCATCGATGATGCGCAGGCCGGGCTGACGTCAGTGGACTGGATGGGCCAGGAGGCCCTGGCCGACCGTCTGGCGGATATCGACAGGCGGTTCATCGCCGCCACGCATGATGCGGGCAAATGCCTGTGGGGATCGCGCGTGGCGGCGCGCGAAGGCTGGCACCCGGACCGGCAATGGTGGTACTTCCGCAGGCCGCGGGCCGGCAATGCCGGCCTGGATGCGGAAATTGACAACGTCAGATAAGCCCCGGCAGCGGCCGCGGGGAGAGGCAGGCAATGCTGGGCAGGCGAGGGATCGCAGCGGGAGGGCTGGCGCTGGTTGTAGGGGCGTGCGCCGGAGACGACACGGACGCGGCAAAGGAGCCGGCATGGCCGACCCGCACCTCGGACGGGCGCATCATCGTGCGCGGCAAGGGGATGGCCTATGCCATCCGGCCGCCAACAGGCTGGAGCGCGCGCAGCATTGCCGGCGTCGACCGTTCCACCCGCTCGACGGTGACCGTGGCCGATCTCGCGCCGCCGGACGGCTCGCCGGTGTCGATCTCCGGGCAGATGCGCACCAAGACCCGCGAGTTCGATTCCATCGAGTCGTGGATCGAACGGGTGACCGAAGCACGACGCGCCGAGGACGAGTCGTTCACCCTGAGGCGCGCCGGACCGGTGCGGGTTCGCGGCCGGCCAAGCGAGCTGGTCGTGCTGGAAACCGGCACGCCCACCGGCGGCCCGGGGTCGTCGATCGACCACGAGGCGGTGGTGCTGATCGAGGAACCACGCGTTATCGTCGAGATCTTCCTCACCACCAGCAGCCGCGCGCTGCGCGACTTGCATCTCTCAACCCTGCGCGCCGTGGCCGCCAGCTACAGCCCGGCAGTGTGAGGTAGCCATGAGCGAAGCCCTGCAGCCAGTCGCACTTGCCGGCGGCAAGATCCTTGTGTCCTACGCTGGTCCGGTGATGACCATCGTCATCAATCGGCCGGAAGTGCGCAATGCACTCGACAACGATAGTGCCAGGGCGCTGGCTGATGCGCTGCGCACCTTCGATGCGGACGCCGGAGCGCGGGTCGCTGTCATTACTGGCACCGGCGGTGCCTTCTGCGCCGGCGCGGATCTCAAGCAGCTCGGGGCCGGCATCGACTATTTTCCTTGGGCCGGCAGCGCTGACGGGCCATTGGGCTACCCGCCCGGCAAGCCGCTGATTGCCGCCATTGAGGGCCATGCCTGCGCCGGTGGTCTGGGTGTGGCGCTGTTCTGCGATATCCGCATCATCGACGAGACGGCCGTGTTTGGCGTCTTCTCGCGCCGCTGGGGCGTGCCGATGAGCGACGGCACCACCGTGCGCCTGCCGCGGATCGTGGGCCAGGGGCGGGCGCTTGACATGCTGATCACCGGCCGCGCCGTCGGCGCCGACGAGGCGCTGGCCATCGGCCTTGCCACCCGCAAGGTAGCGCGCGGCACCACGCGCGTTGAGGCGGAGACGCTCGCGCAGCAGGTCGCGGGTTTCCCGCAGATCGCCCTGTGCTCCGACCGCCGCTCTGCCTACGACAGCTTCGATCGCGACACCGAGGCGGCGGTCCGCCACGAGATGGAGCTGTCCCTGCAGGCACGCCGGATCGAGGCGCAGGCCGGCGCGAAGCGTTTCAGCGACGGCCATGGCCGCGGCGGCAAATTCTGAAGCGCAAGGCAACGCGGGTTGACCAGTCCGCGGTGGACCCTTTGCCTGTGCCGCACGAGGCGCAGGCGGCGTAGAAGAAAGCCTACCCGGATGTGAGATGTCGACAGGCGCTCCCCTTGCGTCGATGACGTTTGCTGACGGTAACGTGCTGGCCTCGCGCCGCGTACCGATCGTCACGATCGTCATCAACCGCCCCGAAGTGAAGAACGCGCTGGACGTGAAGACAGCGCGGGGGCTGGCTGGCGCCTTTCAGATGGCCGACGCCGACGAGGAGGTGCAGGCCATCGTGGTCACCGGTGCCGGCGGATCGTTCTGCTCGGGCGCCGATCTCAAGGAGATGGCAGCGTCGGGCGGCTATTTCCCGTGGGCTGATGCCGCGGAGGGGCCGCTGGGCATGCCGCTCTCCAAGCCGGTGATCGCCGCAGTCGAAGGCCATGCCTGCGCGGAGGGCCTGGGCGTGGCGCTGTTCTGCGACATCCGGATCATCGATGACAGCGCGATGTTCGGCGTCTTCTCGCGCCGCTGGGGTGTGCCGACCGGCGACGGCACGACGGTGCGCCTGCCGCGCATCGTGGGCCAGGGGCGTGCGCTGGAGATGGTCATCACCGGCCGTGCCGTCGGCGCCGACGAGGCGATCGCCATCGGGCTGGCTCATCGCAAGGTGCCGCGTGGCGCCGCGCGCGCCGAGGCGGAGAAGCTTGCCATGCAGGTCGCCGGCATGCCGCAGACTGCCCTGCTGTCGGATCGCCGCTCGGTCTACGAAGGGCTCGACCGCGAGTCGGCGGCAGCCATCCGGCGCGAGATTGAGCTGGCGCGTGCCGCGTTCGGACCGGAGGCGCACGACGGCGTCAGCCGGTTCGCCGAGCGCGGCAAGCCCAGCCTTCGCCGCCTGATCCGCGCCTGACCTCATGCCCGTCACAACCCTGCTGTTCGATGTCGGCGGGCCGCTCGACATCGAAGAGACCTATGAGCACGCCGTCGACCGGCTTCTGCCCGAGGCGCTGGCGCGGCAGGGAATCGAGGTTGCGCCAGCCGATTACGCCGCAGCCTGCACGTGGGCGGTCGAGAGCTTCGCGCCCGACCTCGCGCAGGCCGTCCTGTGGCAACTTGCTGGCGGCGACATCTTCGCGGCTCACCGTGCCTGGGCGCTGTATGGGTCGGAGATCGCCAAAGGCGAATGGGGAGAAGCCCGTCCGGGCATGATCGAGCTGCTGGCTACCCTGCGCGCTACCGGCTTCCGGCTCGGCATCGTCGCCAATCAGCCCGCAGCGCTGCCAGACAAGCTGCGGCGGCTGGGCATGGCCGACCTGTTCGACAGCGTCGATGGCAGCGCGACGTTCGGGCTCAGCAAGCCCGATCCGCGGCTGTTCCTCGCCGTCTGCGCGCGCCTGTCGGCGGAACCGTCAGAGTGCCTCATGATCGGCGATCGTATTGACAACGACATCGCGCCGGCGCGGCTGCTGGGCATGCGCACCATCCGCTTTCGCTGCGGCCGTCATGCCGCGCAGCAACCGCGAAGCTGGCGCGAGGTGCCTGACGCAGAGGTCACTTCAGTGGACGAACTCGCGGCGGCCATCGACCGGCTGGTCTAGAAACTCAGCTTGGGACGAAGACGTTGTGCCGGTGCCAGGCGAGGTAGGTGCGCTGGCGCTCGCCCTTCACCGCCAGCCGGAAGTCCGGATCGATGCCGGCCTTGCGCGCCTCTTCCGGCGGCAGCTCGCTACTGAGCAGCAGCGCACCATCCTCGTCGAAACCCACCAGGCCCGTGATGAAGGCAAGGTTCCAGGTTGGAACCAGCGGCAGACCGTTCTGCGCGTCCAGGCGCTCCTCGTTGGAGGCGTTCACCCAGGGTTTGATCGGCGAGACATGGACCAGCAGCTCGGTCGTGACTCCGGTGGCGCAGCAGGCACCATCCCAGAGTGCACGGACGGCATCGCCGAAGCGGCCGATACCCAGCCGCGCCCCGATCAGATCCGCTTTTTCCTCATCCGGCAGGTCGCTGGCCGAGATCGCCTCCGCCATCACCTCGCCCAGCGTGGAGGAAGTCGGGTCGGCCTCGCCAGCAAGTCGCAGCAGCCCGTCGGCCAGCACCTCGCCCACAGGGCATACTGTCGTGTCGCGGCCGGCGCCGTCAGGCTGCAGCGGCGAGTTGAGCGGTGGCAGCAGGTCGCGCAGGCGCAGCGTCGTTTCCTCGACGCGCACGGGTTCGGGCAAGTCGAAGAAAGCTATTTGCACCACCCGGGCCGGCCGCCGCTGGAAATCGGGCGCCATCTCGACGGTATCGTCCTGCGCCGCCATGCTGACGGCAAAGACGCCATCCAGCTCGCCGCCCACGAACACGAAGCCGATATCGCCGCGCTGCATTTCGCCCGCAAGAACATAGCCGGGATTGGTCTTGCCCAGCTTGTCGCGCCGCGGCACGGCGAGGAGATCCTCCTCCTCCAGCAACGGATAATCGTCTTCGTTCTGGTTCACCCACCAATACGCCATGATCCGTCCTCCGGCGAGCGGCAGGCGTGCCGTTCACTCCGCCGCCTTCGGTGCCTTCTGCGTGCCCCAATAGCCGAAGAGCGAGCCCGCGACACGGCGAATCTGGATCTCCTCCGAGCCTTCCGTGATGCGGTAGCGGCGGTGGTGCCGGAAGATGTGCTCGAAGGGGTAGTGCCGCGAATAGCCGACGCCGCCATGCACCTGCATGGCCCGGTCGGCGGCATCGCATACCAGCCGGTTGGCCCGGTAGTTGGCCATCGCCACCCAGGGGCTGACATCCATGTGATGCTCACGGTCGAGGTACCAGGCCGTCTTGCGCACCAGTCCTCGCACCATCTCCGCCTCGGTGTGCAATTCGGCGAGCGGGAACTGGATGGCCTGGTTGGACGAGAGCTTGCGGCCGAACACCATGCGGCGGTTGGCATAGGCTACCGAGCAGTCGATGCAGTACTGCGCCGCGCCCAGGCTCGACGCCGCCTGGCGGATGCGGTTCTCGTGCACGAAGGTCTGGGCCACGTCCAGGCCCATCCCTTCCTCGCCCAGCATGGTGGAGGCGGGCACCGTGACGTTGGTCAGCGACACCTCGGCATGGTCGCTGGGCATGTTGAAGGTCCACCACATGTACTCGACCTTGAAACCCGGTGTGCTGACCGGCACCAGAAAGGCGCTGATGCCGCGCGCATCGCCCGGCTTGCCCGAGGTGCGCGCGAATACCAGGTCGACGGTGGCCGTGTGCAGGCCGGTGTTGAACCGCTTGGCGCCGTTGATCACCCAATCGCTGCCGCGTTTGACGGCGGTGGTTTCCATGAAGGTGGCGTCGGAGCCGTGATGCGGCTCGGTCAATCCGAAGGCGATGCGCTCCTTGCCGGTCAGCATGCCCTCGATGTAGCGCGCCTTTTGCTCCTGCGTGCCGAAGCGGTGCAGCAGCAGCACGACCGGGAAGTTGCCGACGATCGAGCTTTCGTTCTGCAAATCGTTGTGCAGGCCCAGCCCCTTGTGGGCGAGATGCTCGCGGATGATGGCCATGGCGAGGTTACTGCCGTCCTGCCCGCCCAGCTCGCGCGGCAGCGCGAAGCGCAGATGGCCGGCCTTGTCCGCGCGGCGGCGCATCTCCGCCAGCAACTCTTCCCACTCCGGCCGTGGCTGCCCGTCATTGTCCCAATCGGTGCGGGCATGCTCGCGCCGGTGGTCAAAGAAGCGGATATTGTCATTCTCGCGCTCCAGCGGACGAATCTCGCTCTCGATGAAGGCGTCGAGCCTGTCGAGATAGGCCTTGATGTCGGCAGGGATCTCGAAATCCATGGCAGTCTCCCGTATGAACGGCCGTTCACGGGCGATCCTAGCAGGCGGCGTGCTACGGTAGAAACATGGATACCGTCGTTACACCCCGCCTTATTTTGCGCCCGCTCGTCGAGGACGATGCAGCGGCCTATGCCGAGATCCGCTACCACCCGGAGGTGGCGCGCTGGCTGCCACCGGCGCAAGGTGATCCGCTGGAGAACGCGGCCCGCACAATCGCCTATTTCGCGCAGTGTTGGGCGGCGGACGGGCACGGTCCGTGGGGCGTATTCCTCAAGTCGGGCGGCGAACCCGGCGCGCTCATCGGTCATGGCGGCCTGCGCGTCATCCCCGAGTTCGATGGCCAGACCGAAATCCTTTATGCCCTGCATCCCGCCGGCTGGGGTAAGGGCTACGCGACGGAACTGGGACAGGTGGCCCTGCGCTACGGCTTCGAGCGCCGTGGGCTCGCCTCCATCTTTGCGATCACGAAACCGGACAACCACGCATCGCAAGCCGTGATGAAGCGGTTGGGCATGAGCTACCGCAAGCGGGTCGTCTACAAGGGTATCGAGGCGGTTTGGTTCGAGCTCGAGCGCGAGTCGTTTCTCGCTCGGTAGTCGCTGCTGGCGGCCCGCCACTGGAACTTCGCCGCCGGCATCAGGCGGTCGAGCAGGGGCACCAGTGGCGTCGCCAGGAAGAGCGCCCAGATCAGGCCATTGGTCTGGAAGAACACGTAGGTCCAGACGAACGCGCCGACAGCGACGATGGCGGCGTAGAGCCAGCGCATCAGCCGGTGGTTGGGCGTGGTCATGGGATCGGTGATCATGAAGAAGGTGAAGAGGATCAGCGCGCCGCTCGAAAGCTGGTTCTCCAGCACCGCCCAGCGCGCGCCGAGATACTCGATGCGCAGGCAGAGCAGGCCGACATAGATGGCAAGGAACGCCCAGGCGATGTCGAAGCGCCGGGCGCTGGTCGACACGGTGATCCCGAACGCCGCTACCCACAGCGCCAGCAGCATGTCGTTGCCCCACTGGCCCGGCGACACCCATGCACCCGGCAGCAGAAGCAGCGCTGCCATCGCGCCGAGATTGGCCGGATTGTAAAGGTGCTTGCCGTTGATGCGGATCACGAACTTGGCGCCGATGGCGATCACCGCCACCAGCGGATGCACCCAGAGCGAATCGGCGCGCACCAGAATGCTGAGACCGAGGCTGGTGACCGCCGCGCTGAGCAGGCTGTGCCCGGGCAGGCCAAGCAAGCGTGCGCCGAGCCACTGGGTCGTCAGCGCCGCCGCGAAGGTCAGCGCAACCTGCTCGGGGCGCAGCGCGAAGTCGCGCAGCAGCGCGCCGAACAGCAGGAAGGAGCCGAGGAAGCCGATCTGCAGGTAGCGCGCGTCGAGCCAGCGCAGGCGCGCGGCGATGCCGGACCATCGTTCTGTTGGTGCGGCAACCGCTGGCACCGACATGGCCATCACCGCGGTGTGACGACCGGCGCGCGGGATTGACGCTGGCGGATGTCGTTGATGTCCCAGCCCGTGAGATTGGCGAGTGCCCGCGCCTCGCTTTCCTGCCGCTGGCGCAACCGCGTCAGGTACTGGGCAGCTGCCTGGCATTTGTCCGCGCTGCCCCGCCAGGGATGCTGCAACACGTAGCGGGCCTGAAAATTCTGCCGGTCCTTCGTTTCGAGGAAAGCGAGGTCCTCGGGAAAGCTGTCAGGCGTGTAGCGCAAATGCAGGCGCGTCAGCATCACCGGGACGGCGCCGCCCGGCGTTACGGGTCTGCGCCCGGGCACCGGAGCTGCTGTCGGTTCCGCGGGCAACCACGTCACGCCGGCAGCCAGCAACTCCTCGCGCGACAGCGGATCGGCAGCGCAGGGATCGCACCAGCTCATGTCCCAGAAATACTCCGTGAAGACTGCCTTGTAGTCCTCGCGGCGTGCCTGCTGGTCGAACATCGTCTTGTAAAAATCGGTGAACTGCTTGCCGTCACGCAGGTACGTCGGCAGCGTCATGTTGGCGGGCAGCTTCACCGTACGGTAGTTGGCGGATTCAACCCGTCCGTCGCGCGTCAGCACATAGACGATGAGATCCTGCGGGCCCTGGGCATTGATCATGCCCAGTCGCATGGGCAGCATGAACTTCTCGCTGTCGAAGGTGAACTGCAGCGGACGCAGAAAGCGAGAGCCCGTCTTCGCCTGCTCCCGGAGATTCACGCGGGCGACGAAGAACTTCATGCCCTGCAGGATGTAAGGCCGCAGTGCCGGTGCGGCACCGGACGGGATGCGGTAGCCATTGCGCCGCAGCCATGTCTCAAGGCCATCGGACTCCGCCGCCGAGAGGATGACGATGTCATACTCGCCGACCGAGAAGCTGTCCTCGACCTTCACGCCCAGCGCGTCCGCGCTGCGCCGCCGCTCGGCGCCGCGCGTGGTGCCCGCCATCGGCGCAGGCAAAGGCCTCGGGTTGCAGGGATCGTCATCGAAGTATTCGGCCAGCCGCGGCGCGGAATAGGCGTCAAGGCGATCGAAAGTCTTCTTCTCGATCACCTTCACGTCGTTGCGGCGCAGCACCACCGGCACCGGCACAACCAGCGCGAAATCGGTGAGCTCGCCCTTGTAGTCGTTCATCATCGAGAGGGTTGTGCGCCGGCCGTCGCGGGCCAGGATCACTTGCGATGCTTCGTTGAAGAGCGAGGTATCGGCCTTGCCGACGTAGAAGCCGCAGAAGGCGTAGGCCTCCGGGGCGACGGCAAGACTCAACGGGGCGGCCGCAAGCGCGGCGGCCGCCAGGGTGCGTTTGAGCACGTTTGGCCTCCCTGAACCCGATGGAACTTTCCGCGCCGAAAAAGGCGCCACGCGTTCCGCATTGTGACATCTCCGCGGCGGACGCGCGCGGCTCATTGTGCGTGGTGCAGCTTGCACCGGCGTGACCAACACCGTTAGGGTGCCGGCCCTTCCCAACCTCAGCGGCGGTACTTCCCCTCATGCGCGCTCTGGTGTGTCACGCATACGGTCCGGTCGAAACCCTGCGGATCGAGGATGTGCCGCCGCCGGCGCTGAAGCCAGGGCATGCGCGCGTCGCCGTGCGCGCCGGCGGCGTGAGTTTCGCCGCCCTGCTGGGCGTGCAAGGCAAGCACCAGAACAAGCCGCCGCTGCCCTATATCCCGGGCAACGAGATGGCCGGCGTGGTGCTGGAGGTGGCGCCGGATGTCGCAGGTCTTGCGCCCGGCGACCGCGTCACCGGTCCTGTTGCCAGGGGCGGCTTCGGGGCCGAGGTCGTGGTCCCCGCCGGCAATCTCTACCGCATGCCCGATGCGCTGGACTTCGCCGCTGCCACCCAATTCCCCACGCTCTATCCCACGGCCTACGGCGCCTTGCGCTGGAAGGCGCGGATGAAGCCGGGCGAGACGCTGCTGGTGCACGGCGCCGGCGGCGGCTCCGGGCTGACGGCCGTTGAGGTTGGCAAGGCCATGGGCGCCACGGTGATCGCGACGGCCGGCGGTACCGACAAGCTCGAGGTGGCGCGCGATCATGGCGCTGATCATCTGGTCGACTCGCGTGCAGGCAGCATTCGCGAAAGGGTGCTGGAGATCACCGGCGGGCGCGGTGCCGACGTGATCTACGATCCGGTGGGCGGCGACATCTTCGATCAGTCGCTGCGTTGCGTCGCCGTCGAGGGACGCATCATTCCGATGGGCTTCGCCAGCGGCGGGATTCCGCAGATTCCGGCCAACATCCTGCTGGTGAAGAACATCACCGTGATCGGCTTCTACTACGGCTACTACAACGGCTGGGGCCGGCCGGGCGAAACGGCCGATCCCTGCGATCTCGCGCGACGCCAGCGGCTGGTGCATGAGGCGATCACCGAGATGTTCGGCTGGTTCGAACAGGGCAAGCTGCGCCCGCGTGTCGCCGGGCATTTCCCCCTGGCCGAGTGGGTGCAGGCGTTCCGGCTGATCGAGGACCGCAAGGTCGTGGGCAAGGCGGCGCTGGACCCGACCCGCTAGACATGGCATCCGCCGCCAATAACGTCGAAGGAAAGACACGTATGACCTCGCCCCGCACGCTTCTCACTCTGCTTGCGATGTCGCTGGCGCTGGCCGCCTGCACGCCGGCAACGACGCGCACCGGCTCGCCCGATCCGGCGCCGGCGAGTAGCTGGACGCAGACTTCGGAGGGCCGGATCGCCATCAGCCATCCGGGCACGCTGGGCTATTCGGTGATGGTGCCGGCCGGCTGGAGCGTCAGCCCCGGCGCGCGCTCGGGCCAGGGGCCTGTCGAGATCGCGCCGCGCGAGGGCGGTGCGGCAGCCCAGCTCGGCATCACCCGTCTGGCTGCCAGCGAGACTCCCGAAGCGGCGGCGGTACGGCTGGCCGCGCGTCTGGCGCCGAACCCTGACACCTCGCGCCCGCCCGAGCTGCTGGCGCCGATTCCGCTGCGCAGCGGCGGCGGCCGGCGGGCCCAGGTCTATTCCGTGCCGCAGCGCGCCAGCGAGCGCGTGATCGTGGTTGCCCTCATCCCGGACCAGGGGGCGTGGGCGTACCAGATCCTCTATGCCGCATCGCGCCCCAACTATGACCGCACCATGCCGATGATGCGCAACATCGTCGCCTCATACCGGCCGGAGTAGGCGGATCCTGCCTCAGCCGCGCGGCCGGACACGCGGGAAGGTAGCGCAGGCGAGCCCGTCGCCCGGCTGCAGACCATGCCCTTCGATGGGCGGCGAGATCTGGCCGGCGCGTACGGCGTAGCGCGTGTCCTCGCCGCACCAGCGCGTCGCCCAGGCGCGGCGCCGGCGCGTTGACGAGCGATTGCCGGGTGCACCGTGCAGCGTGAGCGCGTGAAAAGCGATGACGTCGCCGGGCTGCATGTCCCATGACAGGAACGTGTGGCTGCTGCGTTCGGCGTCGATATCCGGTACCTCCTCGAAGCGCGCGTCCTGTACCTGAAGGTTTACGCCGCCCTGGCGGAAGAACTTCGGCGCAAACCACCGGCCCCAGCGGTGCGAGCCGCGCACGTATTCGACGCAGGTGTCGCGCGACACCGGATCCAGTGGCAGCCAGAGCGACACGATCTGCTCGCCATCGATCGGATAGTAGGGCTGGTCGTGATGCCAGGGCGTGCGCTCTTCCGTGCCCGGCTCCTTCACCAGCAGGTGATCGTGGTAGTAGATCACCTCGCGGGCGCCCATCAGCCTTGCTGCGATGTCGGCCGCCGGCGAGTCGAAGACGAAGTACCGGCAGGCCTCGTGCCGCTGCCAGAGCTGGAAATCGACGAAGAACAGGCCGGGCTGGCCCTTCGGCGTGTTGATGCGCACCATCGGGCCGGGGGCGCGCATGTCGGCATCGATGGCCGCGCCCAGCCGGGCAATCCACTCCGGGGAGAACGCCTGCCGAATGCAGATCGCCCCGTCCTCGCGATAGTGCGCTATGTCCTCGTCCGTCAGCGGCAGTGTCGCTTCATGGCTCATGGTGCGCCGGCTCCATGTTGCTGTGTATGTGTGAGGCTCCTCATCGCTTCATGGTGAGCCTGTCGAACCATGAAGCGCCCGCGCCGCCGGAATGCGACGCCTTCATGGTTCGACAGGCTCACCATGAAGGCGGCTTGTACGAGCGCTGAGAGCAAGCTGTTGTCCGGTAGATCCTCTATGCCATTCGACCGTGGGCCTAAATATCCGTGAAGTTGCCGCTGCGGCCCCTGCCGCCGGCGAAGCGGGCGGCGCCCTGGCGGGCCTCCTGGGTGAGGGCGGGCAGGCCGCGCCTTCCCTCGTTCTTCAAGGCCTCGGCGATGTCCATGCCCCATTGCTCGTAGGACGACAGCCGGTCGCTGCGCAGGCAGGTTTGCGGGAAGCGCGCCAGCACGGCGGCCAGCGCCTGCGCTTCGGCCATGGCCTGACCGACGGGAACGAGGCGATTCGCGAGACCCCATTCGAAGGCTTCGCGTGCATCGACCTCGCGGCCGGTCAGGATCATGTCGAGCGCGCGGCTGTGGCCGATCAGGCGCGGCAGGCGCACGGTGCCGCCGTCGACCAGCGGCACGCCCCAGCGCCGGCAGAACACACCGAATTTGGCGGTCTGGGAGGCCACGCGCAGGTCGCACCACAGCGCCAGCTCCAGCCCGCCCGCCACCGCATAACCTTCGACCGCGGCGATCACCGGCTTGCCCAGCAGCAGGCGCGAAGGCCCCATGGGGCCGACGCCTTCGGGTTCGTAACGGCCGACGCCATCGCCCGTGGCCGTCGCCTTCAGGTCATAGCCGGCGCAGAACGTGCCCCCGGCGCCCGTAAGGATGGCCACGGATTGCGAGTCATCGGCGTCAAACGCGGTAAAGGCATCGCGCAGCAGGATGGCCGTTTCGGGATCGACGGCGTTGCGTGCCTCGGCGAAGCGGTTGATGGTAATGGTTGTGATGCCGCCAGAGCGGTCGATCAGAACCTTCGGCATTGCAGCCTCCGGGAGTTGGGCAGCCAGATTCAGGCGCGCCCGCGCATCATGCGCAGCGGATCATAGGTCAACACCGTCTCGCCCTTCTGGTTCTTCACCAGGTTCATGGTGCGCACCAGCCCGCGCGACGGGTCCTTCGAGGTGGGCCGTACCTCCGTCACCTCGCATTCGACATGGATCGTGTCATTGACGAAGGTCGGCGCCTTGATGTCGAGCGTCATGCCGAGAAAGGCCATTCCGGTGCCCTGGATTGAAACCGGGATCAGCAGCCCTTCGGCGAAGCTGTAGACCAGTGCGCCCGGCACCAGCCTGCCGCCGGTCGGCGAATGCTTTTCGATGTAGTCGAGGTTGTTGAACAACCCCTCCTGCATGCCGGTGCAGCAGTAGAAATTGACCAGATCGGCCTCGAAGATGGTGCGGCCGGTTGTCCTGAAGCGATCGCCGACCTTCAGGTCGGTGTAGTACATGCCCTCGCCCAGCATGCGCATCGGCATCCTCCATTGTCGGGGAGCCGATGCTGGCGCACGCGCCGGGCAAGGGCAATCGCGGGCTTCCGCAGCGCGGTCAATGCGCGTGCTCGGCCTTTGCGCCTTTCTTCAGCACATAGCGCCGGTCGCAATAGGGGCAATCGACGAACCCCTCCTTGACGAGGCTGAGATAGACCAGCGGATGGCCGAGCGCGCCTCCGCCGCCGTCGCAGCCGACACGCTCGGTCGTGACTTCGATGGTTTCCGGCGGATCAATCACAGCCATGCGTGCTCCTCTCCCCTGCGGCAGGCGGCGGATCATAGCGGGGGATACCCGTCGATCAACAGGTCCGCTCGCCGCGACTGATGCAGCAGAGCCGGTCGCAGCCTTGCCACATTCATTGCCAGATAGGCGGCAAGAGGAGCGGCCGGAATGGTGCGGCCGATCTGAGGTATAAGCGAAACCCATGTCGCGACTTCGTCTGCTTCTCGCCTCCTTGCTGGCCCTTCTGGCGCCGCTGCTTGCGTCCTGCGCGCCGGTGACCGTGCCTGCGGGACCGGCAGTGACAGCGCCGAAGCTGGAGGCGTCGCGGATCGTCGCCGCCGATGGCGCAGTCCTGCCGCTGCGGCACTGGCCGGCAGCGACCAATGGCGGCGGCGATCATGGAGCCAGTGGCAAGCCGCGGGCGGTCATTCTCGCCCTGCATGGCTTCGGCGACTATTCCGGCGCCTTTGAGGACCCGGCGGAAACCTGGGCGGTGCACGGCATCGAAACCTGGGCCTACGACCAGCGTGGCTTCGGTGACGGGCCGCACCGCGGCCGCTGGGCGGGCGTCGATGCCATGGCCAGTGACGCGCTGGCGGCGCTGCGGCTGCTCAAGGTGCGCCATCCCGACAGCCCGATCTATCTGGTCGGCGAAAGCATGGGCGGGGCGGTGGCGATGGTCGTCCTGGGACGCCTGGCGGACGATCCCGGGCTGGCGCCCATCCCGGAGGGTGCGATCCTGATCGGGCCCGCCGTTCGTGCGCGCGATACCATCGGCGGGCTGGGACGCGCCGGCCTCTGGCTGGCGGCGCATCTGGTCCCGTGGCATCCAGTCGGGCCGACATCGATCGACTTCCAGCCATCGAATAACCGCGAGATGCTGGAGCGCTACGCCAAGGATCCCAAGGTGTTGCGCTATCCCCGTACCGATCTTGTCTGGGGCCTGGTCGATCTGATGGACGCCGCCAAGCAAGCCGCACCCAGGATCCGCACGCCCTACCTGCTGATGTACGGTCTGAACGACCGGATCGTGCCGGAAGGGCCGATGCGCGAGGTTATCGCCCGGCTGCCGCGCCGCGCCGATTCGCGCCTCGCCTTCTATCCCAAGGGCTATCATATGCTGTTGCGCGATCTGGATGCCGAAACCCTGCACCGCGACATCGCCGTCTGGATCGCAGACAGGATGGCACCGCTGCCGTCCGGCGCGGACCGGCAGCGACCGGACCTGCGGGCCCTGTGGGGCAGCCGCTTTGACTCGCCCCGGGGCGGCGAGTAGGTTGCCGCCCGCGTTGCGGCGCAGTCTTGCCGAGCGGCTATAAACGTCAGGAAATTCAATATCTTATGAGCGATCGCAGGCCTGTTACATGGCTCTCCGACCCGGTGCCGGGGCGGCCCTGTACCATTATCGGCGAGGTGGCGCAGGCGCATGACGGCAGCCTGGGGCAGGCGCATGCCTTCATCGACGCCATCGCCGAGGCGGGCGCCGACGCGGTGAAATTTCAGACCCATATCGCTGCCGCCGAGAGCACGCCGGGCGAGCCTTGGCGCAAGAAGTTCAGCCTGCAGGACGAGACGCGCTACGACTACTGGGCGCGCATGGAGTTCTCCGAGCCGCAATGGCATGGCCTGAAGCAGCACGCCGAACAAAGGGGGCTGCTGTTCCTCAGCTCGCCTTTCTCGATGCAGGCGGTCGATCTGCTCAAGCGGGTAGGCGTCGCCGGCTGGAAGGTCGCCTCGGGCGAGGTGTCGAATCTCGACCTGATCGAGGCGATGGCGGCCACGCGCCAGCCGGTCATGCTGTCGTCAGGCATGAGCGGGCTTGCCGAGCTCGACGAGGCGGTCGCGGCGGTACGTCGGCACGATGCGCCGCTGGCGGTGATGCAGTGCTCAACCATGTATCCCACCTCGCCGGAGGCAGTGGGCCTCAACATGATCGAGACGTTCCGCAGCCGTTATGGCTGTGCCGTCGGCTTGTCGGACCACTCGTCGAAAATTTATCCCGGCCTGGCGGCGGCAACGCTGGGGGCCGAGGTGCTCGAAGTCCATGTCGCGCTCAGCCGGCACATGTTCGGCCCCGACACGATCGCCTCGGTGACGCCGGAGGAGCTGAAGCAGCTTGCTGAGGGCATACGCTTCATCGAGCGTATGCGCGCAGCACCGGTCGACAAGGACAGCTCGGCGCGTGAGCTCGACGCCATGCGCGGCATCTTCACCAAGAGTGTCGTGGCGGTGGGCGATCTCGCGGCGGGCACGGTGCTCAAGACCGACCATCTCGCTGCCAAGAAGCCCGGCACCGGCATTCCCGCCCGCGAGCTGCGCAAGCTGGCGGGACGCCGCCTGAAGCGCGCCGTCAGTCACGACACCCCGCTGACCTGGGACGATTTGGAGCCACCGGTGTGAAGAGTGCGCAACGGAACGAAAGCAAGACTGTCACGCGCCGGGAGCGCGCCACTCCAGTGGCGCATTGGCGCGCAGCGCCAAGTCATGAACCGGCCCTTCGGGCCGGTGCGCCACTGGAGTGGCGCGCTCCCGGCGATGGCGTGGAAAGATCCCTCGCTGCGCCCGGGATGACAGGTGAGCTGACGCGATGGGCGTGAACAGTGCGCGGCGGAAGGTGTGTGTCGCGGTGACGGCGCGTCCCAGCTATTCGCGCATCCGTTCGGCGCTGTCTGCTATTCGCGCGCGCGAGGATCTGGAGCTGCAGCTCATCGCCGCTGCGTCCGCATTGTCGGACAGGTACGGCAACGTCGTGCAGGTGATGCAGGCCGACGGCTTCCGCATCGACCGGCGCGTGGACATGGGCAGCGAGAACGGCACGCTGGTGGCGCAGGCCCGTTCGACCGGCATCGGGCTCACCAACATGGCGAGCGCGTTCGAGGCGCTGAAGCCTGACTGGGTGGTGAGCGTCGCCGACCGCTTCGAGACCATGGCCACCGCCGTGGCCGCCGCCTACATGAACATTCCGCTGGCCCATGTGCAGGGCGGCGAGATCACCGGCAACATCGACGAGAAGGTGCGCCACGCCGTCACAAAACTGGCCGACCTGCATCTGGTGGCCAACGAGATGGCCCAGCAGCGCGTGGTGCGGATGGGCGAACGGCCCAGTCGCGTCGTGGTCACCGGCTGCCCGTCCATCGATGTGGCGCGCGAGGCGGCGGCCGATCCGGCGCAGGCGGATGCGCTGGTGCAGCACATGGCCCGCGACACCGGGCTCGCCCTGGAGCCAGGCTTCCTGATCGTCTCGCAGCATGCCGTCACCACCGAATATGGCGACGGACCGGCCCAGGTAACGCAGACGGCGATCGCCGTGGCGGCATCGGACCAGCCGGCGCTGTGGTTCTGGCCCAACCTCGATGCCGGCACCGACGGTGTCTCGCGTACGCTGCGCGAATGGCGCGACGCAGGGCGGCTGCCGAAAGTGCATTTCGTGCATTCGGTGCCGCCCGAGGATTTCATCCGCCTGCTGCTGCGCTGCCACTGCATCATCGGCAATTCCAGCGTGGCGATCCGCGAATGCGCCTGGCTGGGCGTGCCGGCGGTCAATATCGGCAGCCGCCAGTCGGGCCGCGACCGCGGCGCCAACGTGCAGGACGTGAACTACGACGCAGACGAAATCCTGGCCGCCATCCGGCGGCAGACGAAGGTGGGCCGCTACCCCTGCGACACGCTCTATGGCGATGGCCATGCCGGCGAGAAGATCGCGCAGGCCCTGGCCACGGCGACACCGCAGATCGACAAGCGGCTGGCTTACGACATCTGACCGGAACGACAACGTGAAGAACTTTCTCTCCTCGATCATCCTGTTCGGCATTTCGATGCTGGTGGCGCTGGGCATCGGCGAGGCGGCGCTGCGCTTCAAAAACGCCGACATGCGCAACTACGACATCGAGATGTGGCGCTATGCGCTTGAGCTGAAGAAGCGCTCGGACGATCCGATGCTTGGGCACGACCACCAGCATTCGAAGAGCGCGGTGCTGCAGTCGGTCGAGATCAGGCTCAACGAGCTTGGCCTGCGTGGCGGCCCGATGCCGCCGCCACAACCGGAGCAGCGTCGCATCCTCTTCCTCGGCAGCTCCGTCACGCTGGGCTGGGGCGTGCCGGAGAAGGAGACGGTCGAGGCACGGCTTCAGGAGATGTTCCGCGCCGAAGGCAAGGATGTCCTGGTGATGAACGCCGGCATCGGCAACTACAACGCAGAACGCTACGTGCAGCGCTTCCTGACGGAGCTCACCGCCACCAAGCCGACCGATATCGTGGTCCACTACTTCGTACGCGACGCGGAGAAGCTCGATGCCGGCGGCGGCAACTGGCTGCTGCGCAACAGCCAGCTCGCCGTCACGCTCTGGATTGCGGGCTCGCGCATCTTCGGGCAGAGCGGCGAGAAATCGCTGGTCGAGCACTACCGCGAGGTCTACGAGCCCAGCCAGCCCGGATACCAGGCCATGCTGGCCGCGCTGAAGCGGCTCAAGGAATACGCGGACGCCAACGGCATCCGGGTCTATCTCGCCATGACCCCCGATGTTCATGACCTGGTGGACTACAAGTTCGATTTCATCCACGAGCGGGTGAAAGGGATCGCCGACCAGTACGACTTCCACTACGTCGATCTGTTGCCGGCCATGCGCAACCTGAAGCCCGAGGAGCTGTGGTCCATGCCGGGCGATCCGCATCCCAACGGCCGGGGGCACAAGCTGATGGCCGAGGCGCTGTTCCCGGCGCTGCAGCTCGGGAAATAGGCTACGGCCGCGGTCCCCCTTGACGCCGGCCCGCGGCTCGGGTTCCTAGCGCCACCCCTCCTGCGGGACCTACCTCTTGGTCTTCAGCTCGTATCCCTTCTTCGCGTTCTTCCTGGTCTACCTGCTGCTGCACCTGGTGGTGCCGGCCAGGCACCGGCTGGCACTGATCATCATTGGCAGCACCATCTTCTATGGCGCCTGGAATCCCTGGCTGACGCCGGAAGAGAGAACGTTCACGCTCGACCCGCTCGAGCTGCTCTCCCGCATCAACTACCGCTATGTCTGGCTGCCGCATGCGCTGATGCTGATCGCCTATCTCGGCGTGCTGTGGATGGAGGCGGCCGTCGCGCCGCAGAACCGCAAGCGGCGCATGGTGGCTGTGGTCGTGGCCCTGCTGATGCCGCTGGGCGTGGTGAAGTACACCGACTTCATCTATGCGGACGTGCTGGGCCCGGTCTTCGGCTGGAGCGGCCGGCCGCTGGGCATCGCGCTGCCGCTCGGCATCAGCTTCGTCACCTTCACGCTGATCGCCTACGTCGTGGACGTCTATCGCCGGAAGTATCCCGTGGAGCGTCGCGCCGGACTCCTTGCGGGCCTGGTGCTGTTCTTCCCGCACCTGATCGCCGGCCCCATCCTGCGCCCGCACGAGCTGATGCCGCAGCTTGCCAAGCCGCGGCCGGCGCTGCGCGCCTTCGGCCGCCGGCTGGTCTTTGGCCTGGCGGTCTTCTCCTGGGGCCTGTTCAAGAAATCCGTGCTGGCCGATCCGCTGGCCGACGTCGTTGATCGCGTCTACGTGACCGAGGCAGGCCTCACCGCGATCGACTATCTGCTGGCGATCTACGGTTTCTCGCTGCAGATATACTGCGACTTCAGCGGCTATACCGACATGGCGATCGGCGTCGCCCTGATCATCGGCGTGCGCCTGCCGCTGAACTTCCGCCAGCCCTATGCGGCGGTGTCGATCGTCGATTTCTGGCGCCGCTGGCACATCACGCTCAGCACCTGGCTGCGCGACTACCTCTACATCCCGTTGGGCGGCAACCGCCACGGCCGGGGGCGACAGCTTGCGAACCTGATGATCACCATGCTGCTGGGCGGGCTATGGCATGGAGCAAGCTGGACCTTCGTGCTGTGGGGCGCCCTGCATGGTGCCGCGATCGCGCTGGTGCACGCCGTGCGCTGGTCGCCGTTCTACGCGGCCGTCCGGCGGGTGCCGGCCTGGCTGTGGCTGCTGGTGACGTTCCACTTCGTCACATGGGTCTGGGTGCCGTTCCGGGCGCCCGACATGGCCACGGCCGTGCGCGTGGCGCTGGGCCCGTTCACGGCGCCGCTGGGCGACTGGGAAACGGTCCTGCGACTGAATGCCTTTCCGCTGGCGCTGCTGGCAGTCTTTTTCGTCAGCCACCGCTGGGATAATCATCGCACGATTCATCGCTGGGCACGCCGGCTCCCCCAGGCGGTCTTCTGGCCGCTGGTGGCGCTGGTCTGGGCGCTGGCGATCACCCTGAGCCAGGGAAGCTCGAAGAAGTTCGTGTACTTCGACTTCTGACCCGATGCAGAACGCGCGCACGCCCGTCATCATTCCCAGCGAGACGCAATCCCGCGAGTTCGATGCCAAGCTGCTGCTGGCCTGCGTACTGGCCGAGCGCGGCTTTCCCTGCATCGTGGGTTCGCGCAACGAGATCCATATGGCCATCGCGCGCCTGCCGCGCTCGATCTATATCGGCAAGGACGTGCGTCACTCCAGCGACCGCATCTCCGGCATCCTGCGGCGCCTGGGTCACGTCATCGTCGCCCTCGACGAGGAGGGGCTGGTCTACTACTCCCGCGACTCCTACCTGCGCGCGCGCGTCGCGCGGCCCTCGCTGCGCGCCACGACGGAACTGATGGCATGGGGACCGGACAACGCCATGGCGTGGCGTGAATCGCCCCACTATCACGGCGTACCCATCCACGAGACCGGTAATGCGCGGGTTGACATGATGCGGCCGGAATTGCGGCCCTTCTTCGAAGGCGAAGTGAAGGCACTGGAGCAGCGTTTCGGCCGCTTCATCCTGATCAACACCAATTTCGGCAGCCTCAATCACTTCTTCCCCAATCTGACGGCCCTGAAGGAGCCGGAGCGGCCGGGACCGCCGCCCGATAACGCCGACTGGACGACGGGTCTGGCCCATCATCGCTATCGCATCTTCAATGCTTTCCTTGAGCTCGTGCCGGTGTTGGCCGCGCGCCATCCGCAGACGCCGATCGTCATCCGTCCGCATCCGGCCGAGAATCACGAGACCTGGTGGCGTGCCGCCAAGGGGGCAGGCAACGTGCACGTCCTGCACGAGGGCAACGTCATACCGTGGCTGCTTGCCACGCAGGCCGTGATCCACAATGGCTGCACGACCGGGCTTGAAGGGCGCATCGTGGACGCGCGACCGATCGCATATCGGCCATTCACGTCGGACACGTACGATCTGGAGTTGCCCAACAGCCTCAGCCACGAAGTGTTCGACGAAGCGCAACTGCTGGAGGCGACGGACGCGATTCTTGAAGGGCGATTTGCCATTGGCGCCGACAAGGCCAGCCAGCAGCGCGCCTTGCTGGAACGGCACATCGCAGCGCTCGACGGCAGGCTGGCGGTCGAGCGCATCGCGGATGTCGTGGAAGGCGTGGAGCGCGCGCATGGCAGCCGATACTCGCCCGGCCTGGGCGTGCGGCTGGCAGGCCATGTAGCGGCCGAGTGGCGCAGCCTGCAGAAGCGTCGCAATGCGACGACTCCCAGGCACAAGTCGAACATCGCCTATACGCGGCATCGCTTTCCGGGGATCGAGCTGCCGAAAGTGCAGCACTGCATCGATACGTTCGGCCGCATTCTCGGCCGGTTCCAGCGCGTGCACGCCCATGCCGTTCACGGCAATATCTTCCGGATCGATCTGCGCGGACCGGTTTCGGCGTAACTCCTGACGAGGAAGGCGACATGGCTGCTGGGTCATCACGACTGAAGCGATGGACGGGATCGATCGTCCTGCTTCTGGTCACCGTCTTCATAACGCTGTGGGTTGCCGAGTTCGGGCTGCGCCTCGTGTTTCACGGCCGGTTGACCAGCGAAGTCGAGAACGAGGGCGACTGGCACGTGCCGCATCCCACGCGCGGCTGGGCGCACCGGCCCAATGCCGTCTTCCACATGCAGAAGCTGGCGTTTTCCGAGGTCGCGCACATCAATTCGCGCGGTATCCGCGGGCCGGAGTTCGACTCCGTGCCGCGGCCCGGCGTGACGCGCATCATGATCGTTTCGGACTCGGGCACCTTCGGCAGCGGGGTCGCCGATCATGAAACCATCGCCGCGCAACTGCAGCGCATCCTCGGCAAGGACAAGTTCGAGGTGATCAACCTCAGCGTCGCCGCCTACAGCACGACGCAGGAATATCTCTGGCTGATCGAGGAGGGGCTCTCCTGGAAGCCCGATCTGGTGTTGCTGGGCTTCGCGCCGGGAAACGACGTTCAGACCAGCTATCTGCCGCTCCAGCGCTGGTTCCAGCGCGAGGCCAAACGTCCGTATGCGCGACTCGATGAATCGGGCAAGCTCGTCATCGAGGAGGAAGAACTGATGGAGGCGCTGGAACGCAAGCGCAAGGGCCCGAGCCTTGCCGACCAGGCTTACGATCTGCTTGTGGGACCGCTGGTGCAGCGGGTGATCCGGCAGGCCAAGCGGGCGCTGACGGGCGGCCGCAAGACCGACCCCAATGTCTGGCTCGGCTGGATCATGATGGACGATTTCGCGATGGAGTACGCGACCGAGGGCCGTACCCGCGAACAGTACGAGACGATGTGGCGCGAGGGCTGGCGGGTGACCGGCGCGCTGATCAAGGAGATGCGCGATCGTTCGCAGGCGGCCGGTGCCCGTTTTGCCATGTGGGCCTATGTCAGCAAGCTGCAGGCCGAACCTGAAGCGCTGGCGCGCGTACAGCAGGCGATGCCGGGCGTGAAGATCAACGTTGCCAAGCCCGAGCGGGAGCTGAAGGCCTTGGGCGAAAAGCTGGGCATTCCCGTCATCGAGATGCTGCCCGCCATCCAGGCGGCGGTGAAGAAAGGCGATCACCGGCTTTATTTCGGCATCGACGACGAGCACATGACAGCCTGGGGTCACCAGGCCGCGGCCGGGATTCTTGCAGCCCAGCTCAAAAGCCTGGGATTGCTGACTGGACCTTGACAGTAACAGTGGCCGTGGTTAGCTGCCCCGCAGGAGGAGTCCGGGGGGAGGCGCCCGGCCGATGTCGTATCTTGCCTACGGCCGACAGAATCCAAGTCCGCGATATCAGGAGCTTGTCGGCCTGTACCGACAGATGCACATCGAAGGCGAGAGGGCGCGCAACCTCCCGCCCGAACAGGTCTTTCCCGGCCGCTCGCTCCTGGCGCACGCCATCGCCATCAAGGAGCTGATCGACGAGACCGGTGCGCGCAGCCTGCTGGACTACGGAGCGGGCAAAGGCCTGCAATACCAGTGGCGCGATATCGTGCTGAGCGACGGCCGGCGGATCAGCGATCTGAAGTCGTTCTGGGGCATCCAGTCCGTCACCTGCTATGACGCCGGCTGGCCGCCCTTCACCGAGCTGCCGTGCCGCCGCTTCGACGGTGTGATCTGCACGGATGTGCTCGAGCATTGTCCGGAGCCGGACATCGAGTGGATCCTGCACGAGATCTTCGGTTTCGCCGACAAATTCGTGTACGGCAACATTGCCTGCCATCTCGCCCGGGCGATCCTGCCCAATGGCGAGAACGCGCATTGCACCGCCAGGCCGGAATCGTGGTGGATGCCGCTGCTTCGTCGCGTCGCGGCGCAGTATCCGGGCATCCGTTACAGGTTCGTGCTGGAGCACAAGATGCGCACCTGGTACGGCCTCAAATGGCGCCGCCGCACGCTGGTCGAAGGTTGAATCCTGGGAGCGCGGGCGAAGCGCCGAAATGTGGCTTCGCTCCAGGGGCGAATGCGGGCGAGGACGCCCGTGCTCCCAGGGCTTCACAGCCGCCAAAGGGTGACGTCGGCAGGCCGTGCGGCGCGGTCCAGCATGCCCTGCACGTCGGCCACGAAGCCGCTGCCGTTCTTCAGCAGCCGGCGCACGAGGTTCCAGCCGCCGTCCTGATAGGCCTTGTGCGCCACGGCCAGCACCACGGCGTCGGCGGGCGCCAGCGTGTCGAGTGCCTTCAGCTCCAGGCCATAGGCGCTCTTCACCTCCGCGGGGTCGGCCAGCGGATCATGAACCTGTGTCGAGATGCCGAAATTGCGCAGCTCGCGCGCGATGTCGGCGGCGCGCGTGTTGCGCACGTCGGGCACGTTCTCCTTGAAGGTAAAGCCCAGGATCGTGACCATCGGCCGCCCGTTCCAGCCGCGGCGCATCAGGTTGCGCACCACGCGGTTGGCGACATAGAGGCCCATGCCGTCATTTACCCGCCGGCCCGAAAGGATCACCTGCGAATTGTAGCCCACCGACTCCGCGACATGCGTCAGGTAAAAGGGATCGACGCCGATGCAGTGGCCACCCACGAGGCCGGGCCGGAACGGCAGGAAGTTCCATTTCGTGCCGGCGGCCTCCAGCACGTCGCGGGTATCGATATCGAGGCGATCGAAGATCAGCGCCAGCTCGTTGATCAGCGCGATGTTGAGGTCGCGCTGCGTGTTCTCCACGGCCTTGGCTGCTTCGGCCACCTTGATCGAGGCTGCGCGAAACGTGCCCGCCGTCACGACGCTGCTGTAGACGGCATCGACGATGTCGAGCGTGGCCGGCGCATCGGCCGAGATCACTTTGCGGATGGTCTCGAAGCGGCGCTGCCGGTCGCCGGGATTGATGCGTTCGGGCGAATAGCCGACGTTGAAGTCTGCCTTCCACCGCAGGCCTGATTCGCGCTCCAGCACCGGCACGCATTCCTGCTGCGTGACACCGGGATACACCGTCGATTCGTAAACGACGATGTCGCCCTTCTTGAGGTGGCGGCCGACGGTGGCGGAAGCAGCCAGCAGCGGTCCGAGATCGGGGCGGTTGGAGGCGTCCGTGGGGGTGGGCACCGTCACGATGTGGAAGTCGGCATTCTTGAGCTTCGCAGCGTCCGTCGTGAAGCGCAGCGCCGGCAATTTCAGGTCGGCCGCCTCGACCTCGTTGGTTCGGTCTCGGCCGGCGGCCAGCTCGCGCACGCGCGCCTCGGAGATGTCGAAGCCGATCGTCGGCACGCCGGCGCGCGCGAAGGCGACCGCCACCGGCAACCCCACGTAGCCCAGACCGATCACCGACACGCGCCTGTTATGGCCCATCTTTTCTCTCGCAAGGTTCGGCCGCCGGAAAACGCGCGCCCCTATACTGGATTTCGCCTGCCATCACAAACGGCGCCTCAGATCTCGCGCAGCCCGTCTGCGGGATCGATGCGCGCCACGCGTGCGCCCGCCAGCGCTGCCGCCGCCAGTGCGCAGAGCACGGTGGCGCCGACGGCCAGCAGAATATGCTCTGGCAACAGACGGCAGGCGGTTTCGCCGCTGCCGAGGCTGTCGGCGAAACGTGCGTTGATCACCGCCGCGACGACACCATAGGCGGCCAAGGCCAGGATGGCACCCGCGACGGCGATGGCCGCCGCCTGCACCAGCGGGAAGGCGACCGTGGCGCGCGTGCGGAAGCCAAGCAGTCGCAGGATGGCGAGATCGCGGCGCTTGCGTTCGACCGCGCCCCACAGGCTGACGCCCAGCGACAGCAGGAACCCTGCGGTGCCAATGCCGGCAATGAGCCAGAACAGCAGGCCGAGATTTCGATCCAGCGACATGAGCTGCTCGATCTCCGCCGCCCGGGTGGAAACCTCGACCTTGGCGGCAAGCAGGCGGTCGCGCAGCGGCGGGATGTCATAGATGGTCCGGCCATACATGCGAAAACCCGCGTAGAGCCGGTCGCCGGGCGGGCGCGGCGGGCCTTCCGCCTGCAACAAGGGCTCGGCAAAGCCGTCGCGGAACGACTCGGTAGCATCGAGCAGTTCCAGCGGCACGAACACCGCGTCGCGCACGTAGTCGGGCTCGGGCAGCACGGCCACGACATGCAAGGTGAGGCGCCGGTTCTGCTGGCTGCCGTCGACCGCACGCCCCACGATGCCCTGCACCGTACTTCCGGGCGCGACGCTTCCGAGCTTCCTCGCTGCGGAGCCGGAAAGCACGACCTCGATCTCCGGCGGCGCGTCGCCGGCAGGCGGCTTCATCCGGGGATAGCGATACTCCTTCAGCAGCGGATCGCCCGGTGCCGAGGCAATCATCTCGGCGTTGACCACCGGGCCTCCAGGCTTCAGCAGGTCCATGCTGGCGGCAATGGCGCGAGTACGGGGAATGACAAAGGCCACGCCCGGCCATGCTGACGCGGTCTCGAACCAGGCCCTGTCGAAGCGGCCCGAACCGATGGGCACGATCTCGAGGTTGCGCGGGTCGCTGGCGAGGCGGTCCGTCAGCGTCTGGATCACACCGAAGCGCAGGCCGAACAGCACCAGCAGCGGCGCCAGCACGGCTGCCAACGCCAGCACCAGGCACAGCGTGGCGCGCCACTCATGGCGCGCATCAGCCAGCGCCAGGGTCGCGATGCGGGCGAGATCGCGCGGTGCCGCCGTGTTGTTCATGCCGGCCGCCTGAAGGTTGAGCGCACGGTGACGCCGTCCTCGGTCTGCTCGCGCGCTATCGCCGGCTCCACGCGCGGAAGGCCCAGTCGTTCCACGCGCGCCCAGTCATGCGAAGCCAGCAGCAGGGCCGCACCATGCGCCATCGTCTGTTCCAGCAGCAGCTCGCTCACGATATCGGCAGTGGCGGGATCGACGGAGGCGGTGGGCTCGTCGGCCAGCACCAGCGACGGTCCGTGCGCCAGGGCGCGGGCGATCGCGACGCGCTGGCGCTGGCCGACCGATAGGGCCGCAGGCTTTTTACGGAGCTGGTCGGCAACGCCCAGCCGTTCAGCAAGCTCCTCGACCGAGTCATCTGCGGGCAGCGCCAGCAGGCGCCGCGGCAAGTCGATATTGTCGAACACGCTCAGGAAGGCCAACAGGCCGCCGGTTTGCGGCACGTAGCCGATGTGACGCGCGCGCAGTGCGGCCAGCGCATCGCCACTGCCCGACTCCCACAAACGGGCAATGTCCGCCTTGCCGTTTGCGCGAGATACCTCGAAGCGATCGGCGGAGTCCGGACAGGATGCCAGCGCCACCATATCGAGCAGGGTGCTCTTGCCGCTACCGCTTTCGCCGACCAGCGCCACGCGTTCACCGGATGCCAGATCCAGCGCCTCGACGCACAGCTCAAACGTGGTGCCCGCCGACACACGCCGCTTGCGCACACCACGCAACGACAGCAGGGGCGCATCATCCTCCATCACGACGCTCGCACGCGGTATCCGCAGGGAGCTCCGCGAAAGCGCGGCTGCTGCGAGCAGCGAGTGCACAAGCCTTCATGGTGAGCCTGTCGAACCATGAAGGCTTCACAGCACCGGCGGCGCGCGACGCTTCATGGTTCGACAGGCTCACCATGAAGCTTCTTTTCACCATGAAGCGCCCTTCTGATATCGGTGCCGCTGGCGTCACGGCAAGGCGTCGAGGGGGATGGGGTAGACGGCATCGCCGGGATTGCCGCCGGGGCCGCCGAGCTGAACCCAGAGCGCGCTGTCGTTGTGGAAGCGCTCGTAGAGCCGTGCCTTGGCTTCCAGCTCGTTGATCAGGGCCTGCTGCTCGGCAATCGACCATGTCGACCAGGTAATCTGGTCGATGCCCATGATCTTGCTGCGATAGGGCAGGTCGTCGAGATACTCGCCCATCAGCCCCAGCTCGCCCAGCTTTTCCGTGCCGCGCCGGCCGATGCGCGAGGGATCGCGGCTCATGGCGGCGGCGGCGCTGCGCAGCTCGTCGAAGAAGCCGGCGGGCGAGAGCTGCCCGCGCTTGCCGGCATCGATGATGCGCCGGATGGTCTGCTGCAGGTCGCTGAGCTGGTTCTTGGTCAGGAGCACGCGCACCTCAAGCGCGGTCGACGTCGGTGTGTTGATGTCGCGATCGGTGGTCCAGGCCTCGAACATGCGCGGTGCCTGGGTCTGGTTCTGGCTGCCGAGATAGGCCAGTGCCATGGCATGGCCGATGAGCTGGAAATCGCGCTGCGGCTTGCGGGACTGCTGCTGCTGCTGCTGTTGTTGCTGCTGCTGTAC
This sequence comes from Rhodospirillaceae bacterium SYSU D60007, assembly GCA_003574685.1. Classification (GTDB taxonomy): domain Bacteria; phylum Pseudomonadota; class Alphaproteobacteria; order Reyranellales; family Reyranellaceae; genus Vineibacter. Next base: position 203,863 of record QOCQ01000005.1, on the reverse strand, counting down.
CTGCCCGGCCGCAAACATGCGCATGAGCTGCGTGGCGCCTTCGGCGATGCCCTCCATGTTCTTGGAGAACTCGGCGAGGCTGCCGGCCTCCACCGGGTAGTAGAGCGCATGCGGCAGGTTCTTGCCCTCGGTCAGGTCGGTGTACTGGTGCTCGGCCGATTCGTGGTCGCGCTTGCCGGGCGCCGTGCGCAGATGCACCGCCATGAGATGGATCTTCCTGACTTCGGCCAGCTCCCGAATGCGATTGACGTCCAGACCGGTCGAGGAGGTGGGGTCATTGCTCTGGAGCGGCCCGGCATCCGTGATCAGGATCACCACGCGGCCGTCGAAGCCCGTCCAGTCGATCTCGTCGATCGCGGCCTTCAGGCCGGCGATCGAGTCCTCGGTGAAGGCGTGGCTGGAAACGGTGGTGGCCTTCAGGTCCTTGAGCCGGTCGAGGAAGGTCTTGCCGTCAACTGCGTCCTTGGGCTGCACATAGACCTTCGTCAGGTACTCCAGGCCCGGCGTTACGGTGGTGCTGCTGCGAAATGCGACCAGCCCGTAGCTCGCCTTCAGCCCGGCGCGCTCGACCTGCTCGTAGAAGCGTCGGGCTGCCTCCTTCGCGCGATCGAGGTAGGGCTGCATCGAGGTGGTGGTATCGACCACGAACACCACGCCAAGCCGGAAATTCTTCAGCGAATCATACAGGTTCTGCCGTACCTTGGGTTTCAGCGGATCGTCGCCCTCCTTTTGCAAGGTGAGCGAAGCCACCTTCAGCATGCGCACCTTGACGTTGTTGGAGAGGTACGCCTCGTCCGCCGCCAGAATCGGCAGCAGGTAAAACTGCTTGGCGATGTCGATATGTGTGCTGGGCTCGATCGAGATCACCGGGAAATCGGCCGGCAGGTTGCTGCCCGCGATGATGCGCTCGCGCAGCTTCTTCGCCTGCTCGACACGGTCATTGGCTTCCAGCATCCCCTGCAGCTTGTCGCGCTCGCGGAAGAACAGGGCGCGCTCGCGGCCGGCGGGATTGGTGAAGGCCAGGGTCAAGGTCTGCCGCCACGGCACCGTTTCCTCGGCCCGCATCCAGCCCATGGTCTTGCCGTCGCTGCCGGCGCCGACCTCAAGCCATTCGGTGCCGCCGGCCATCTCGCGGCCATAGACGTAGAGCGCGCTCATCGGCGGCAGGACATTGCCGGCCGAACCGCCCGGCTTGTCGAAGGTTTTGGCCTCGGGCCGGCTCAGCACGCGCTGGAAGAGCGTCTTCTTGCCTTCCATCAGCAGGGGTGCGCGCGGCCCCGGGTTCTGCTGCGTGGCAGCCGGCGCGATCGTCAGCGCCAGCACCGTTGCCGCCAGTGCTGTCGCCGCCACCATCCGCCGCACGATCGTCATGCTCGACTCCTATTGCAGCTCGGCCAACGCCTGCTTCGCCTCGGAGTCCCCCTTTTCCGCGGCCTTGGTCAGCCAGTCGCGTGCCTTGGCCTTGTCGGCCGGAAAGTTCTCGGCGCCCTTGGCATAGAGCTGGCCCAGCCGCCGCATGGCGAGCGGCAGTTCGACCTTGGCAGCCTTTTCGTACCACTGCGCCGCCTGCGAGGCGTCGGGCGGGATGGGCGAGTAGGGCGCGCGATTCACGGGATCGAAGAACGCCGCGTACTCGGCCGCGCCCACCGGATCGCCGGCTTCCGCCGCGGCACGGCAAATAAGAAAGGCCGTCACCACCTTTCCGTCCTGCCGGTAGCTGCGGCACTTCTCGACCATATCCTCGGGCGATGGCTTCGACTGAAGGTACTCGTCGGCCACAACGCGCTCGGGCTTCTGCGCCACCGGCGCACCGTCGGGCTTCGGCTGCGGGTCCGGTCCCTTGGCGGTGACGCGGCACCATTCGCAATCGCCGAACCACCAGTAAGCGCCCGCGCCACCGCCGGCGAGCAGCAACACCAGGCAGGTGCCCAGCACGACCCAGATGGCCGCCGAGCTGCGCCTTTGTGGCGGCGCACCGAGACGGTCGATGCCTGGATCGGGCGGGCCGAGGCTCTGGGGAAAGCTGCCCGGCGGCGGAGGCGGGGGATGGCCGAACTGGAACGGCGGTGGGGGTTCCGGCTGCGGCTGGAACAGCGGTGGCGGTTCGGCTGCCGGCTGGAATGGCGGCGGCGGCTCGGCGGCGATGAAGGGCGGCGGCGGTTCCGGCGCCGGGGGCGGTGTTGCCTCGGGCGTGCGCAATACCGTGGTGGCCGACGAACCGGTGGCGAAGGGACGGTCGGTGCCGGCTGCAGCGTCAGGTGCGACCATGCGATTGGGATCGTACGCACCGGAGGTCTGCATGGTGGGCCACGCGACCACCGTGGCACCGACATTGCCTACGCCGGGCTCGCGTACCGACAGGCGCACGGTCATGCCGGCCACCATGTCGCAGACAACAGGACCGACATGGAAATCGATGCCGCCGCCGAAGGCCTCGACCCGTTCCGGCGCCAGCCAGGTTTCTGAGCGCTGCCAGCCGCCGTCCGACAGATACTTCTCCGGGCCCTGCCGCCGCTCGATGCAGATCGTCAGCCCTTCCGGAGGGGCGTTCAGCTCGTGAACGCGCAGAACGGCGTGCCCGGGCAGTTCCGGCTTCGGCATGACTTCGGCGCGCATGACCCACTCTAAAGTCGCGATTGCGGCGTCATTTTGGCCCGCGGCGCGCACGCGGGCAATCGTGAGCGGACGTGAAACCTCAGGCAGCGTGCTTTGCCTGCTCCGCGCGCTTCAGGATGACACCCAGGCGATCGTTCTGCTCGGGGGTGATGTCGCGGCCGCCTTCGAAGCCGACATTGTCCATGGCAAGCTGCAGGAAGGCGCGCATCCAGTCGGCGCAGAAGATGTTGTAGATCGGCATGGGCTCCTCGCCCAACGGCGGCGGACCGTTCTCCGCGAAGGCCGGCGGATCGTCGAACACCCGGCGCGTTGGCGCCTGGGGTGGCAGGCCCGGACGATGGTCGCGCGCGACCCGGTCGAAACCCAGCCAGTCGACATAGCGGTTGATGGCATTGGCCGCCGCCCGCACCTGTCGTTCGGCGATGTCCTCCCACTTGGCGTTGGCGTTGTTCTCGACGGCGCGCACGTCCTTGGCGAGCCCATCGGCGATGCGCAGACGGTTGGCGCCGACGGCCAGCTCGTCGACCAGCCAGCCGAGCTGCTGGCGATCGACGATGAAATGCGAGACGGACCGCTCGTCGCCGCTGGTACGCCGCAGGCGTTCCATCCAGTGCTGCACTGCCTCGTCGGCAAAGCGGTATGCACGGTCATGCAACGCGCCGCTGCCGCCGCCTGACACCGGTATGGCGGCATCGTCGCCGAACACCTCGCCGAATATGTCACCGAGATCGATGCCGGCGCCGACGGCCTCGCCGGCATGGATCGCCGGCCGTCCCTCGCGCCCATTGCCATCGGCCTTCATGGTCGCGACGCGGAAGTAGATGCTGCGCAGGTCTTCCTCATCGACCTGCAGCGCGCCCACCAGCTCGCCGAAACGCTGCGCCTTGATGCAGGGTCCCAGGCCGCGCAGCACCTGCTGGACGAGCTGCTGCTTTTTCTGGCGGGCATCGGAGTCGGTGCCACTGTGGAACCCGGCCAGCCTGTCGGTGAGACGACGGATCTGCTCGTCGATCTGGCCGCGCACCTGCGCCCGCTTGATCGCGGGATCGCACACTGGCGTCAGGTTCTCGACAAGCCAGGAAAGCCCGCCATCGTTGGGCCGGAAGGCCTCGTCCCATGCCTTGGCAGGGTCGGCGAAATGCTGCCGCACCACCTCGTTGCTGACGAAAGCGCCGCGCAGCGCTTCGCAGCGCTCACGGAAGGTCTCGGCGATGCCCATCTCGCGGCCATCGCCATACTGCATGAGCCGCTCGTCCTTGACCGTCGGATTGCGCAGCCAGAACGTGTTGCGGAACGGCCGGCCATCCCAGTTGCGCGGCCAGTCGCCGCGGAAATTGTTGAGCAGCGAATTGTTGAGGCGCGCGCTCCAGCGACCGCTGAGCTCGGTTTCGCCGGCCTTCTGCTCGAACTCGCGGTCCATCTTGGTGAGCACAAGGAACAGGCCGTTCTTCTGCCGGCTGCGGGCCTGCGGCGTGTCGCCGAAGGTGGCGCTGACCCAGCCCTCCATCATCGGTGACAGGTCGCGCACCTCCTGCACACCGTCGGGGATGCACAGCAGGATGGCCGAGATCTCGCGCTCGGCGGAGAAGCGCTGGAACAGGTAGGCGACCTTGCCGCGCAGCAGCAGCTCCCGCAGCGGATTGGCGTTCTGCTTGCCGTCGCTGCCCTTGCCGGCGTCTTCAAGCTTCTCCAGCTTCAGCCGCGAGCGCGCGCCGGGGAAATCGAGCAGGTCGGTATGGTCGAAAAAGGCCCAGGGCTTGTCCTCGATGGCAATGCGCAGCTCGGCAGTCAGCGCGCAGACCAGCGAGCGTGGCAATTCGCTGTCCTGCGCGCCGGGCAGCTTGGGACGCACCTTCAGCAGATCGCCGGAATCGGTGCCCAGCCGGTCGAGGATCAGCACATCGATGATGCTGTTCTCACGCGGCACCAGCGCCTCGATCTGGCAATGCGCTTCCTCGGCGAAACCCAGCTTCTTCAGGCCGGCGAACAGATCGACATAGAGCTTCGTGTAGGGCTCGAAATCGTACCACAAGAGCGACCACAGCCGTGCCCGGTCGGGACCCGCGAGGCGCGGCGCAAGGCCCAGTGCCTCGCGCCAGAAATCGACGTGGAAGTCATGGGTCATGCCCTTGAAGTAGCCGTCGAAGTACTCGATGAGGTCGAGCACGTCATCCTCTTCGAGGCCATCGACGGGCTTGTCCTTTGCCAGCGGGCGCAGCTCCGCCAGCCGCTGGCGGATCCTGTCGGGGCTTGGCCGTTCGAACGCAGCCTTCTGGTGGTCGAAGTCGAGGAAGAACGAATTGGCGAGGATCTTGACCAGATCCGTCTGCGTCAGCAGTCGCAGCTCGACCGGATAGCCGGCGGGACCGTCGCTCGCCTCGGTGCTGAGCCGCGTGACCAGCCCGGTCGACTCACGGCCGCCCGGCGGATTGATCTCGCGCAGGAAGTCGTAGCCGCGATTGTCGAACTTTGCCACCAGCGGGCGACCCTCGCGGCTGGCCAGGATCGATACCAGGTAGGATTTGCCGGCCTGGCTTGGCCCGAACACGCCGACGCACATCTTGCGCCGTGCCGCGCGCGCCAGCTTGCGACTCTGGTTGCGCACCTTCTGAATCTCGGCGATCAGCGAGCTCGCCTGCTGACCGATGCTTTCCGACGTGGGCGCGACCTCGCGGATCCAGCCGATGGCCTCGGCCGCCGCGGTGGCGGTGGCCTCGCAGTCGCGTGACAGCTTGACGTCGACTTCTTCCATGGTCGTCAGCCTGTCTTCAGCGCGCCGGTGTCGAGCCAGTAGCCTTCCGACTGCGCCAGCGTCTGCAACCGCAGCGTCAGCGAGCGGCGATTCACGTTGTTGCCCTCCCGATCCACCACCGTGGCGATGTCGAAGTTCTCGATATCGACCCCGCCGCGCTCGGTGGGCCGTGCGCGCTTGAAGGTGACGAACAGCGGCGTGCGGCGGCTGAGCGCGTCGCCGTCGCGCTTGGAGGTGTATTCCAGATAGTACAGCCGCGTGGTGGGCCAGCGTTCCAGATCGACCTGGCGGAAGCCGATGGTTACCGGCGCGCGGAACTCGAACGGCGTATCGGGCAACTGGTAGTCCGGATTGTCGAGATCGACATTGGCGAAATAGGTGTCCTGCCGCAGCAGGCGGCCGGCCAGCTCGATCGAGCCGATGTAGCGTGCGGTACTGCGGGCGCGCAGCTTGTCGGAGCGGAATGAGAAGCCCTGAAGCTGCGACTGCCCCAGAACGCAGATCATGGCGCCGACCGCGACGGTCGTCTTGGGATCGCCCACGCGCAGCCGGTTGTCGCGGAACGGATACCAGTCGCCAACCCGGTATTCGTGCAAGGGAATCACCCGGTCGGGCGTCAGCGGCAGCAGCTTCAGGATCAGCGATTTCATCGCCGGCAGGCGCGAGGGCCGCCCGGTCAGCAGCAGCAGGTCGCAATCGTAGGTGTAGACCAGCTCGCAAAGCGGCGTCAGCACGTTCTTGATCTCGGCCTGCACCGTCTCGTCGATACCCTGCAGGTCGATCGGCACCAGCACCTTGCGCAAATCGAAATCGCGCGCACCGCGCTTGCGGGCGGCGTCGTTCACAAAGGCAATGACTTCGGATGCAGGCCGTGAATCCGGCGCAAAGAACGATTCCACCGTGCGCGGTTCGGGCACGACCGCCGCCACCAGCGGATCGTATCCCTCGCTGGCCAGCAGCAGCTCCAGCCCGATCGGGCTGGCGATCTGCAAGGCGAACTGGCGCCGCAGGTTCTGGGTTTCGACATCCTCGCCGCCGCGGTTGGAGCGGAACAGCTCGGTGGCGAGATCCTCGGCATTGACGATGCCGGCCTCTTTCATCGCCGCCTCGATCGCCGGCAGCACGTGGTTCTGGATGACCCGCAGCAGGATATCGTCGCCAGCCTTGTTGAAGCCTTCGCGGAAGGTCTGCTCGGGGTGCAGCGTGACCGAGATGCCGGTGCCCTCGACCGTATAGGTGTTGATGATCAGGTCGGTGGTGCCGCCGCCGATGTCGATGCTGGCGACCCGGAGCGTATCGGGGCGGTCCTGGCGCACGCGCGGCCGGCGCACGGCGCGGAAGAAGGCGCGGGCATCGCCGCCGAAATTCCGCGCCACCTCGGTGTAGAGGTAGACAAGCTGGGTGCAGCTCGCCTCGTCCCACTCGAGGAACACTTCCGGCGGTGCGGCCTCGTGGTCCTCAAGCTTCCAGCCCAGCACCATCCACACCAGATCGCGGGCCGCCTCGGCGCGCCGGCGAAAGATCTGGCGCTCGGCCAGCGGCATGCCGGTAGGCACGGTCATGATGATGCGGCGCAGCCGGCGCGGGATCTCGGCATGGCTGCGGCGGATGCGCTGGGCCGGCGAATTCATCTGCGTCAGCGCCTGCAGGATGATCTCGCACAGCGCAAACGTCATCATCGAGGAGCGCGAGTAGAGCGGCTCGAACACGGGCAGGTTGTCGGGGTCTTCCGCTTCCAGCTTGTGCAGCGCCTCGCCCTTCTGGTTCACGAGCTGGGCCAGCGGGCCGCTATTGGCCGCCATCGTGCCCTGCTCGGGCGAGAAGGCGGCATTGAAGAACCATTCCCGCTTCTGCGGATCGGTGTCCCACAGATAGCGCTTGGGCGAGGACATGCCGGTATTGCCCTCTGTGCCGCGCCGGCGGGAAGCCAGCCGCGTCGCCTCCGGCCCGATGCGCGCCATGGTTGGCCACACGAACGCGTCGGTGCGTCCGCCCAGCCGTGAGAGATGGTTCTTGCCGAAGGAGGCCTGCGCGAATTCGATGCGCGACTCGAACGGCTTGCTGTAGACGCGCTCCGGATGCGTCAGGTCGCGCAGCGCCAGCTCGTAGGAGTCGTTGAGGTTAGCGGCGCGATCGTCGGTCGACTCGATCAGCATGCCGCAGGTGCGCGAGTTGCCGACGTCCAGCACGAGGTCGACATCGATGGCGCCGCGCCCGGGGCGCTCGGCGTCACCGACAACCTTGATCGCAGGAAAGATGCCGGCGCCGTCGAGCATCGACAGGAACGCGAGATACCGCGCCGTCGGTTCGGTGGGCTGGCGCTTGGCTTCGGTATCGATCTCGTGCCCGGACAGCTTGGGGAACAGATCGCGGAAGAGCTCCTCGATCCATTTCTGCACCCACTCCTGACGCAGGAACCACTGGTTATCGGCCTGGCGCGGCGCCAGCGCGAAGATGGCCCCGGAGGCCACATCCTTGGGAGAGGGTGCGAGATAGGCGCGCCCGTCGAGCTCCGGCAGCAGGCCCGTATCGAACGCCAGCACCACGCGATAGCGATGGCCGTGCTCGTCGCGGAAGCCGTCGCCGTGGCGCGCCTCCAGATCGACCACCCGCGCCCGGGCCCAGTCGCTGGGTCCGTCCTTGAAGGTCTTGCCCGGACGGGCCTGAAAGAACGGCACCGGCACCCAGCGGTCGAGAAAAGGGGCCAGTGCGTCCTTCAGGCCGATCTCGAGATTGCCCTGCGCTTCGCGGCGCTTGCCCGCTTCCATGACGGTATAAACACCCGTGCCGGGGTCGTATTCGAACTGCACCAGACGGTCGGCCGACGGCGGCGTGCCCGCCGTGTTGGTATCGAGAAAGCGCCATTCCCTGACCAGCAGCCGGTTGGGATCGAAGCCGAAGTCGAGGAACTGCACTCCGCTCTTGGCGATCAGCGTGGTGGGCTGCGGGTAGCGGGGCAGATAGGCGAGATCACTCATGATACCGGCAATGACAACGGGGGCGTTCGCCCGCTGGCGCCGCCCGCCGGCAGTGTATCGGGGCGGGGTACGGCGCCGCAACCGCTGTGCGGTCGCTCCCTCACTTGCCCAGTTGCACTGCGTAGGTCGGGCCGCCTTCGCTGCTGCCCTGGCACTGCGCGCGGCCGTCGCTGCCGCTCTGGCAGGTCACGGTTGATGGCGCATAGGTGGTGCCGTCGCTGCATTTCAGCGGCTCGGTTTCCCGAATCACCAGGCGTCCGGACGGATCACGGCTGGCCTGCGCGGGGCCCTCGCACACCACGCCGTTCTTCTGCACGATGCGACTCTTGCCCTTGCCGTCCTTGTCGAAGGTGTATTGCGGGCGGATCAGCTCATCCCCGGACTGGGTGGTGAGATCGGTGCTCGATCGCCACTCGCCCTGCATGAAATCGACTCCCGGTCCCTTGGGAATGCGGACCGGATCGATCGGCTTCTCGTCCGGCTTCTGGCCCTGGCGCTGATCGGGCCGTCGCGCTTCCTGACGCGGCGGCTGTGCCTCGGGCTTCGGCGCGGTCTTGCGGTCCGCCGGCGGTTTCGTCTCGGTGCCGGGTGGCTTGGCTTCCGGCTTGGGCGCGGTCTTGCTGTCCGGTTTCGGCTCGCCAGTTTTGGGCTCTGCGCTCTTCGGTTCTGCGCTACGCGGCCCGGGTTTCGTGGGATCATCGGGCCGGGTACCCGGGACCACGGTGCCATCGGGGCCGGTCGTGCCTGTCCCGGGAACCACCACCGTGCCGCCGGGACCAGTGCCCTGCTGTCCGGGTGCACACTGGTTACGCTTGTCGAGGAATTGCGCCCAGAGCGCCGCGAAATCATCGCGTAATGTTGCGGCTCGCGCCTGCTCGGCACGAAGCGCCGCATCATCGACTCCGCCGGATGGGCCCGGCCCGCCGGCAGTCATGGGCGGCAGCGTGAACTTCCCATCCCACACCCAGCGCGGCAGATGCGGTTTGACCAGCCAGGCGGCGACCGCCAGCAGGATCAGCAGGAACAGCGCCAGCAGCAACCACTTCCACCAGGATGGTGAGGCTGCCGGAACCACCGCCGCCATGGTTGCGGGCGATGCGCCGGCCGGCGCCGTCGGGCCAGCGGACGGCGAAGCCGCCGGCGGCGGTGGGGCCGTCCATCCAGGCGCAGCACCCGGCGTTGCCGCTGGCGGGGCGGCGGACCAGGCCGGTGCCGCCGGACCGGGAGCCGCGGCGATGCCCAGCAGCGTGCCTGGCGATCCTTCGGCGGAAAAGCCCCAGAACGCCAGGACCGGTCGCGAATCAACGGCGAAGAGCGTTTCTGGTCCGGGCGCCAGCAGGGCCAGCCGCAGCAGGCGGCCGAAGGCGCGTTCGCCGTCAGACCGATCGGATGCAGTCAGCCGTTCGGCCAGCCGCTCCAGATCGGGACGCAGCTCCTGTACCTTGGATTCCAGCGCGCGCTTTTCGGCTTCCGACAACTCGGCGTAGCGTCGCGGCGTCCCGTCGAACGGTGCGCGCCACTCGATGCGGCCGGCGTGATCGTGCGGGACCGCGAAAAGATCGGCGTGCTTCTTGCCGAGCCGCGTGTCGATCGCGGCCCGAAGCTGCGCGGCCCGCCGCCATACGGGTTCGCCGCCGTCGCCCAGCGCCTGGTACGCGCCTGCGTCGGCGGTCATCAGCGTCGGTCCGGAGGTCATGGCTGCAACCTTCCCGCGCGCCTGCCTACTGGCGCGGCTTGCAGTGGGCCGGGGCGCGCAACGATGCCGTGGCGTCGGTCAGGGCCTCGAGCACGGCCTGCGCGCTGGTCGCCGAGTAAATCCTGCCGCCGGTAATCGTGGCAAGGCAGGTCGAGTCGCCGGCACTGCCGACAACGTCGATCAGATGGGCCCTGACGCCCGGCTTGGCGGCGTGAATGCGCTGCGCCACGGCGCAGACGTTGCCGCCGCAGGTGTCGCGCCCATCGGAGAACACCACGATCACGCCATTGGGACTGCGAAGTCCGTTGGCGGCGGTTTCGATGGCGCGCGCCAGCGGCGTGCCACCACGTGCCGTCTTTTCCTGCAGCAGCTTCACCAGCCGCGGCCGGTCGGCATTGCCGAAGAAGCCGAAGTCCTGGATGGCGCGGCAGTCGTCGAACACGACGTAACCCACCCGTACCTCGGGCGGCAGTTGCGGAATGAGTTCGGCCGCCGCCTGCTTGATGTCATCGAGCCGCTTGGGGCCGGGCGTCTGGATGAGCGCGCGTATCTCGCTGGCTGCGGCGCGATCACCACGGCGGCTGCGCAGGACCAGTGCTTCCTCGATCTGGGCGCTGAAGCCGCTGGGCATGTTCATGCTGGTCGCGCCGTCGAGCACGATCGTGACTTCGGGAGCGGGAGCACCCGGGCGGCGCGGGGGCGGACAGGCGGCTGCCGCGGCTTCCAGCGTCAACGGCAGCCCCGGCAGGCTTGCTTCTTCACCGCGTGGCCCGTCCGTCGGCGCTCCGCCGCGACACAGCTCCAGCTCGCGCCGCGCCCGCTCGCGCAGCGACGCCAGCTCTATGCCCAGCTCGGCCTCGCGTGCCTGGAGATACGCCAGCGTGGCGCTCAGGCGGATATGCCGCTCGACCACGGCAATGGCCGCCGGCGCCGGCGGCGGCGGTACGCCGCCCGCCCCGCCCAGCATCGAGCCAAGCGACGGGAAGCCGCTCATCGCCCACGACCCGCCGATCAGCAGGAACACGATGGCGGCGCTTGCCGCCGACCAGCGGCGCACGCTTTGCTTGCGCGCAGCTTCTGCCGCCTGCATTTCGGGCGGCAATTCAGCGGCTGCGCCGAAGGGTGGCGGCAGTGCAGCCGGCGCGACCGCCAGGATGGCCGGCGGCTGCGGCGCGCCGGCGGTTTCGGGTTCGTAGCCCCAGCAGACAATGACCGGCTGGTCGCCAACGAGAAAGAGGTAGTCATCCGAAGGCCGCCGCACTGCCAGCGCCAGCGCCTGGCCGAGCAGGCGCCCATCCTCGTTGCCGCTTTCCTCGTAGCGCCGGCCCAGCGCCTCGATATCTGCCAGCAAACCGTCGATTTCGTCGAGCAGGGCCTGCTGCCGCGCGGCCGGCAGATCGGCGAAGCGGAAGACGGATCCGGTTGCTGCCGTGTACCAGTCAATGGCCCGGCCGCCGTCATAAGCCTGCGGTTCCGCCAGGAGCCGTGCGTAGCGTTCCCCCAGCCGGCGGCGCAGGGCGCCGCGGATCTGGTCATGCGCCATGTGCAGGGGTTCGCCGCGCATGCCCAGCGGCCGCACTCCTGCGAGCGTGGTGCTGACCAGCGTATTGACGTTCACCCGCTATGCTCCATGGGGACGCGGCGCGCGGCATCTGAATGCGCCGCACGACATAGAATCGCGACGGATTGAGGCAAAAATGCGCGTGCTGACCCGATAATGGTGGGCGGAGGGCGGAGGACAGAGTGCGGAATCTGCCTTCTGTTTCTGTCCTCTGTCTTCCGGTGTCCGTCTTCTGGTGTCGTTGACACCCGGTAGCCGGGTCTCTATCTCTGGCCAGCCCCTGCCCGTCCTGGCGCTGTGCCGGCGATCCTCCGGGACGCCGTTGATTTGTCGAGGTTTTTTATGTTCACGGCCGTCGCACGCCGTCTTTTCGGAAGCGCCAACGACCGGCTGGTCAAGACGCTCGACAAACCCGTAGCCCGCATCAATGCGCTGGAGCCCGAGCTGGAAAACCTCAGCGACGCGGCGTTGCGCGAGCGCACCGATCAGTTCAGGGAGCGGCTGGCCAAGGGCGAGACGCTGGACGACCTGCTGGTCGAAGCCTTCGCCACCGTGCGCGAGGCCGCCAAGCGTACGCTCGGCCAGCGGCATTTCGACGTCCAGCTCAAGGGCGGCATGATCCTCCACCAGGGCAAGATCGCCGAGATGAAGACCGGCGAAGGCAAGACCCTGGTGGCGACGCTCGCGGTCTATCTCAACGCCATCTCCGGCAAGGGCGTGCATGTCGTCACGGTGAACGACTACCTGGCACGGCGCGATTCCGAGTGGATGGGGCAGATCTACAAGTTCCTCGGCCTCACGGTCGGCGTCATCGTGCACGACCTGTCGGACGATGAGCGCCGCGCCGCCTATGCCTGCGACGTCACCTACGGTACCAACAACGAGTTCGGCTTCGACTATCTGCGCGACAACATGAAGTACCACCGCGACCAGATGGTGCAGCGGGCCTACAACTTCGCGATCGTGGACGAGGTCGACTCGATCCTGATCGACGAGGCGCGCACGCCGCTGATCATCTCCGGTCCGGCCGAGGACTCCTCGGAACTGTACCGCGCCTGCGATGCGCTGATCCCGCTGCTCGAGCCTGCCCACTACGAGAAGGACGAGAAGCAGCGCACGGTTTCCTTCACCGAGGCGGGCACCGAGCGGATCGAGCAGCTCATGAAGGAAAAGGGCCTGCTCGACACCGACGACAACCTGTATGCCTTGCAGAACGTATCGCTGGTGCATCACGTCACGCAGGCGCTGCGGGCGCACAAGCTGTTCACGCGCGACGTGGACTATATCGTCAAGGACGACCAGGTCATCATCATCGACGAGTTCACCGGCCGCATGATGAGCGGGCGGCGCTACTCCGAGGGCCTGCACCAGGCGCTGGAGGCCAAGGAACAGGTCGAGATCCAGCGTGAGAACCAGACGCTGGCCTCGATCACCTTCCAGAACCTGTTCCGGCTCTATCCCAAGCTGTCCGGCATGACCGGCACGGCGATGACGGAGGCGCCCGAGTTCAGCGAGATCTACAATCTCGAAGTCGTCGAGGTGCCGACCAACGTACCGGTGGCACGCAAGGACAACGACGATGAGGTTTACCGCACCGCGCGCGAGAAAACGAAAGCGATCGTCGAGCTGATCGAGGATTGCCGCAAGCGCGGCCAGCCGGTGCTGGTCGGCACCGTGTCGATCGAGAAATCCGAAGCGCTGGCGACGGTCCTGAAGGACCACAAGGTCCCGCACCATGTGCTGAACGCGCGCTACCACGAGCAGGAAGCCTACATCATTGCCCAGGCGGGCGGCGTCGGCGCGGTGACCATCGCCACGAATATGGCCGGCCGCGGCACCGATATCCAGCTCGGCGGCAACGTCGACATGCGGGTCAAGCTGGAGCTGGCCGACATCGCCGACGAGGAGGAGCGCGCGCGCCGGCGCAAGCAGATCGAGGAAGAGGTCGCGGTCGCGCGCGAGAAGGTCAAGGCGGCGGGCGGGCTGTACGTGATCGGCACCGAGCGCCACGAGAGCCGGCGCATCGACAACCAGCTTCGCGGACGCTCCGGCCGGCAGGGTGACCCGGGCGCATCGAAGTTCTTCCTCTCGCTGGAAGACGACCTGATGCGCATCTTCGGCACCAACCGCATGGACGGCATGCTGCAGAAGCTCGGCCTGCAGGAGGGCGAGGCCATCGTCCATCGCTGGATCAACAAGGCATTGGAGCGCGCGCAACAGAAGGTCGAGGCGCGCAACTTCGAGATCCGCAAGAACCTGCTGCGCTACGACGACGTGATGAATGCCCAGCGCCGCGAGGTCTATCGCGAGCGGCTGGAGCTGATGGGCCAGGACGATCTCTCGCAGATGGTCGCCAACATGCGCCACCAGGTCGTCGAGGGTTTTGTCACTCGCGCCATCCCGGAGAACGCCTATCCCGAGCAATGGGACGTGACGGCGCTGAAGGACAACATCAGACGCGTCTTCGGACTTGAGCTGCCGATCGACGACTGGGCCCGGGAAGAGGGCATCGCCGACGACGAGATCCGCCAGCGCCTGCTCGATGCGGTCGACCGGCAGATGGCGGAGAAGGCCGCCAATTTCGGGCCGGAAGTCCTGCGTCAGGTCGAGAAGAGCGTGGTGATGCAGGTCTACGACCAGTCGTGGAAGGAGCACCTGCTGCACCTCGACCACCTGCGACAGGGAATCGGCCTGCGCGCCTATGGCCAGAAGGATCCGCTCAACGAGTACAAGCGCGAGGCCTTCAATCTGTTCGAAGCCATGCTGGGGCATATGCGCGAGACGGTCACGCAGGTGCTGGCGCATGTGCAGATCCGCATGGAGGAGCCGCCGCCGCTGATGCCGGCCGGTCCCGACCTGGACCAGTTGCAGACCATCCATGACGATCCGGCGCTGGCTGCGGCCATGGCTGATGGCGACACGGTGTTCCGCGAGCATGCGGCAGCCGGCGCGGCTCCCGTCGAGCGCGCCAGCCCGGCGCCGGCCGCCGCCGGTCCGGTGACGCGCCGCAGCCGGGCGCAACGCGATCCCAAGGATCCCTCGACATGGGGTCGCGTGTCGCGCAACGAGCCATGCCCTTGCGGCTCAGGCCGCAAGTACAAACGCTGCCACGGCCAGTTCAGTTGAGGTTCCTACGCGTGGCCGATGTAGTCCATCCGGCCGCCGTCCACCACCAGCGTCTGGGCAGTAATCCAGCCTGACTCGGGTGCCGCGAGAAAGGCGATGGCATGGGCGATGTCCTGTGGCTCGCCGATGCGGCGCATCATCGCCCGCTCTGCCAGCCGCCGTTCGGCTGCCGCCCAGTCGTCGCCCGCCCTGTTGGCCCGCGTCATGTCGGTGCGGATGAAGCCCGGCGCCACGGCGTTCACCGTGATGCCGTCCGGGCCGAGCTCCATGGCGAAGCGGCGCGTCAGGATCGCGACTTCGGCCTTGCTCGCGGCATAGAATGCGTTGCCGGCCAGCGCAGTGCCGATGGCGGCAATCGACGTGACGTTGACAATGCGGCCGTAGCGCCGCGCGCGCATGCCCCCCATCACGGCGCGGGTGGCGTGAATGACACCATCGACATTGACCCGGCGCATGCGCGCCAGCCGTTCGGGGTCGTAGGTGTCGAGCGTCGCCTGATGGCTGATGCCGGCGTTGTTGACCAGAATGGTCGGCGGGCCGAGTTGCGCCGTTACCGCCTCAATCATCGCGACTACGGCTTTGTTGTCGGCCACATCGGCGACGATGGCGACTGCACGTCCGCCGGCAGCCTCGATCTCGCGTACGACGGCTTCTGCCGCATCCCGGCGTGCCGCACAGTTCACGCACACGGCCGCACCGCGCTCTGCCAGCAGCAGCGCCGCCGCGCGTCCGATGCCGCGCGCACCACCAGTCACGATCGCCACCTGGTCGGTCCATGCCATGGCTGGCCTCCATGCGGGTGCGTTTGCGAATCCCTCTATTGCCGCGGTGGCAGCAGGACGCCGGGGTTCATGATGCCGGCAGGATCGACAGCGTTCTTGGCACCCTGCAACGCGGCGCCGAACAGCGCCGGCCGCTGCCTTTCGTACCAGGGCATGTGATCGCGGCCGACGGCGTGGTGATGGGTGATCGTGCCGCCAAGTTCGTTGAGAACATCCGAGCAGGCCCGCTTGATGGCCCAGTACTGCTCGACCATGCCGCCCTTGCGACCCTTGCCATAGAAGGAGAAGTAGGGGGCGGGGCCATCGGGATAGACATGCGTGAAGCGGCACGAGGCGATGTAGCCCGGCCCGCACTCGCGTTTCATCACGTCGTTCAGCGTGGTCATGACTTTGGCGTGGAAGTCGCCGAACCGGTCCCACGTGATGGCCGTCTCGAAGGTATCGAACAGGACGCCCAGCGGCGTCAGGATCTCACGGAAGAACGGCATGCGGATGAAGGCATTGCGCCATGCGCCGGAGGCGCCGGCGCGGTGGCCGCCCTCAGCATCGAGCTGGCCCTTGTCCGGCACGCCGCCATGGTCCTGGGCGCATTCCAGCGCGCGCGCCATCCACGGGCCGACGTCGTGGTCCGCCGACTCGAAGGCCAGCACCATCACGTCGGCGCTGCCGTCGCCGGCACCGGTGGTGTGCGCCTCGACCCGGTCGAGCAGGCGAACGTTGGATGGATAGAGGCCCGCCTGTCCGATGGCGCGGACTGCGCCCCAGGCGTCCTCGAACTTGGCAAACGAAACCGACGTGCCGGCGCGGAAGCGCGGGCGATCCTGAAGGCGCATCCAGGCTTCGGTGATGATGCCCAGCGCGCCCTCCGAGCCGATCGCCAGCCGGTCCGGACTGGGTCCCGCCCCGGAGCCGGGCAGGCGGAAGCTCTCCCACGCACCGCGCGGAGTCAGCAGGCGCACCGACTCCACGAAATCATCGATATGGGTGTAGAGCGTCGCGAAATGCCCGCCGGAACGGGTCGCGATCCAGCCGCCCAGGGTCGAGTATTCGAAGCTCTGCGGGAAATGTCGCAGGGTTACGTTATGCGGCTTGAGCTGCGCCTCGAGTTGTGGGCCCAGCACGCCGGCCTGGATGCGTGCGGCCCGGCTTTTCTTGTCGACCTCCAGCACCTTGTCCAGCCGCTGCAGGTTAACGGACACGACGCCGCGGAACGCGTCACCCACCACCGGCTCGATGCCGCCCACGACCGATGATCCGCCGCCGAACGGGACGACCGCCACGTCGTTGCTGGTCGCCCAGTCCAGCAGGTCGACGATGTCCTGCTCGCTTTCTGGATAGGCCACGACGTCCGGCGGGTTGGGCACGCGGCGTTCGAAGATGCGCACCGAATCGATGAACGATTTGCCGTAGGCGTGCACCAGACGGTCGATACCCTGCGATGTGCAGAATCGCGCCAGCGTGGCTGGTGCCGTCACGCGCGGGCTGCGCAGCGTGAACTCTTCGGCGCGCGGGGGCGCATCATCGAACGACGTGACGCCGAAACGGCTCGCCGCCATCTTGTGTACCAGCGCGCGTTCCTCGGGCGTTGCGCCTTCGCCCTCGAAGCCCCAGCCCCAGAATTTCATCCGCCGCGGCAAGAAGCCCGCCATGCGTTCCTCCATCTGCGTCTGCCTTGCTGAGTGCGATCTTGCTCTTGGGCGCACCGGGAAGGCAATGTGGCCGGCATGGCCGACGAGATGACCCGATATGACACGCCCGAGCCGTTCCGCATCAGCGTGCCGGACCAGCGGCTCGACGACCTCGATGAGCGCCTGCGCCGCTGGAAGGCGCCGGCCGGCATCGACAATGCGGGCTGGGATTACGGTACCGACCCCCAATTCCTGCGCGAGCTGGTCGATCACTGGCGCCATGCCTATGACTGGCGGAAGCTGGAGGACGAGATCAACGGCTTCCCCAATTATCTCGTGGATATCGGCCCGCAGCGCATCCACTTCATCCGCGAGCCGGGCACGATCGTCCGCGGTGCGCCGCCGCCCATCCCGCTGCTGATCACGCATGGCTGGCCGGGTTCCGTCGTCGAGTTCCTGCACGTCATCGACAAGCTTGCCCATCCCGAGCGGCACGGCGGCGATGCGCTCGACGCCTTCGATGTCGTCGTGCCGTCGCTGCCGGGCTATGGCTGGTCCGCACCGCCGGTGCGCGCCGACGGCACGGTCGGACCGATCGGTCCGCGCGCGATCGCCGGGCTGTGGCATCGCCTGATGGTGGAGGCGCTGAACTACCGCCGCCCGTACGTCGCGCAGGGCGGCGACTGGGGCAGCACCGTCTCGGCCTGGCTGGCATTCGACCATCCCGCGACGAAGGACAAGGAGGATGTCGAAACCGGCTGCCGTGCCCTGCACCTCAACATGATGGCACTGCGGCCCGGCATCGATCTGAACACCGCCGAACTCGCGGATGACGAGCGGGCATGGCTGGCCGCGGCGCGCGAGGGTCGGGAACAGAAGACCGCCTACCAGCGCATCCAGTCGACCAAGCCGCAGACGCTCGGTGTGGGTCTGGCCGACTCGCCCGTGGGGCTTGCCGCATGGATCGCCGAGAAGTTCCACGGCTGGAGCGACTGCAAGGGCGATCCGCGCACGCGCTTCACGATGGACCGGCTGCTGGACAACATCATGGTCTACTGGCTGACGGGCACTGCGGGCACTGCGACCTGGCTCTATCGCGGCGTAGTCGAGGAGAAGTCACTCTCGCTGCCGCCGGGCAAGAGGGTGGAGGTGCCGACCGCCTATGCAGCGTTTCCGGCAGATCTCTCGCCGCCACCGCCGCCCGCCTGGGTGGAGCGCGCCTTCAACCTGCGGCGCTACACCACGATGCCCGCCGGTGGCCACTTCGCGGCCATGGAAGAGCCCGACCTGTGGGTTGCCGATATCCGCGACTTCGTGCGCCCGCTGCGTTTCGGGGCCGCCAACGACTGACGGACATGGCGCGCAGCTACACGATCCGCCCGGCGCGGCGGGACGAACTGCGGACCGTCCAGCGGCTGGAGAACGAAGCCGACCTGGTGTTCCGCCGCGTGGCCATGCCCTGGGTGCTCGCCATGCAGCCGGCGCAACTGCGCCTGCTGGCCGAGGCGCGCCGGCGCGGCTGGTTGTGGGTGGCAGCCGATGGCGCCAACCGCACGATCGGCTTCGCCCTGCTGACGACCCTGGACGGCGAAGCGTATCTCCACCAGGTTTCGGTTCTGCCACGCGCGGTTGGGCGCGGTATTGGATCGGCGCTGATCGAGACGGCCTGTGCCGCGGCGCGCGCGGCCGGATATCGCACGCTGCTGCTGTCGACCTACAGCGGCGTGCCGTGGAACGAGCCATGGTACGTCCGGCGTGGCTTCGCGACCGTGCCGACAGGCGCCTATACGCGCGCCATGCGCGACGTGCGCCACACTGAGAAGCGCCTTGGCCACCCGCTGTGGCGTCGCGTCCTGATGCGCCGCCCGCTCTAGCCCGGCTATAGTGCGCCGGCGGACAGGCAGGGGCGCGAAGCGATGGCAGGCGAGCAGCCGAAGATCAGCAAGGTCGAGGTACAGGAGATCTTTCCGACGCCGCTGTGGATCGTCGATCTCGATCCGGCGGCGTACCGGCCGCTGAACGAGGCGCTGCGCGCCGAGATCGAACGGCTGCTGACGCCGCGGCCGGCCATTCCCAAGGGCGCCAACTGGCAGACGGCACAGGACTTGCACGAAAGCCCGAAGTTTGCCCGCCTGTGCGAGGTGGTGACGATGGCGGCCCGCGGTGCCATGCGATGGTGGGGACTGGAGGAGCACAAGCTGCAGATCACCGGCTGCTGGGCGAACATCAATCCGCCGGGCGCGCACCATCCCCGCCACAGCCATCCCAACAACCTGCTGAGCGGCACCTACTACGTGCAGGCGGGGCCGGATGCCGCGGAGATCATCTTCTCCGATCCGCGGCCGCAGGCGCATGTGCTGATGCCGCGGCCCTCGCAGTTCAGCGCCCGAAACACTAACAGCCTGTCGGTGAAGGTGCAGGACGGGCGCATCGTGCTGTTCCCCTCGTGGCTGCAGCACCATGTGGTATCCAACCAGAGCGCGCTGGAACGCATCAGCATTGCCTTCAACTTCATGATCCCGCACTACACCGAGACGCTGAGTGCGCCGATGTGGAAGGCGAACGTCTCCACCAGCAAGGGCGAGTGAGAAGCAGGGCCATGCTTGAACGCACGGAGATGCAGCAGGTTTTCCCGACGCCGCTTTGGATCGTCGATCTGAAGCCCGAGGCGGCGCGCGCGATGAATACGCGGCTGATGGCCGAGATCGGCAAGCTCGCCACCCCGCGCCCGCCGGTGCCCAAGGGAACCAACTGGCAGACCGATCCCGTGATCCACAAGCTGCCGCAATTCGCCGACTTCGTGAGCCTGGTGGAGACTGCGGCGCGCGGCGCATTGCGCTCGCTGCGACTCGAGAAATACCAGATGTTCGTCACCGGCTGCTGGGCGAACATCAATCCGCCCGGCGGCGTGAACTCCAGCCACACACATCCCAACAACTTCCTGAGCGGCGTGTACTACGTCTCGATCCCCCAGGGTGCCGACCGCATCGAGTTCCTCGATCCCCGACCGCAAGCCTCGGTGATGATGCCGCAGCCCGAAGAGTTCAACCTGCTGAACGGCAACAGCGTCACCATCGAGGCGAAGGACGGACGCCTGGTGCTGTTTCCCGGCTGGCTGGTGCACCAGGTACCGGTCAATGCCTCGGCGTCGGAACGCGTGTCGATCGCGTTCAACCTGATGTTCCGCCAGTTCGGCGAAACCGCCGCGGCGCCACTGTGGAAGGGCCGAATCCCCATCACGCTGCCGAAGTGATCTTCGCCAGCGTGGCGGCGAGCGCGGGTGTCGGCCACAGCGATGCCTGCGAGGCGGCTTCGTAGGCTGCTGCGGCGCGCAGGATCAGCCGTTCGCTGTATTTGGGTCCCACGATCTGCAGTCCGGCGGGCATGCCGTCGGAGGTGAAGCCGCAGCGGATCGTGGCGCAGGGCTGGCCGGTATAGTTGAACGCCACGGTAAACGGTGTGGCGCGCGCCCAGCGGTCGTTGCCCTGCGCATGATAGGGCACGCTGGCGTTCACCGGCGGCGCCGGGATGGTCGGCATCAGCAGCAGGTCGTGGCGCTGGTGGAAGAGCTGCATCTCCGTGCCCAGCTCGATGCGCGCCAGCTCGCCGGCATAGGCATCGGCGCGGCTGACCGCCAGGCCGGCCTCCGCCAGCTTCAGGAAGCCCGGATCGAGCTCCGGCCAGCGCTCGCGCGGGATGCGCGCCAGCGTCTCGCCGAATCCCGCCAGCCAGTATTTCTCGAAGCGCGGCCGCAAGGGCGCGGTGACCTCGCCAACCTCTTCGACACTGGCGCCAAGCTGCTCGAAGGCATGCGCTGCAGCCTGCACCAGGCTCGCCACCTCGGGATCGGTCTGCGCGCCGCCAAACGTCGTCGTGACGGCGATCTTCAGGCCGGCCACGCCGTCCCACAGCGCGCGGCCGAAATCCTCCGCGGCCCAGGGCAGCGCATACCAGTCACGCGGATCCGGCTTGGCCATCTCGTTCAGCATCAGCGCGGCATCGCTGACGGAACGCGTGATGGGGCCGCTGGCCACCAGCGTGCCGAAGGCGCCCTTGTGCGGTGCATACGGTACCCGGCCGAAGGTGGGCTTCAGTCCGAAAAGCCCGCAATGGGTCGCCGGGATGCGCACCGAACCGCCGCCGTCGGTACCATGCGCCAGCGTGCCGATGCCGGCGGCCAGCGCGGCGGCTGCACCGCCGGACGAGCCGCCGGGCGTGCGCTCCAGGTTCCAGGGATTGCGCGTGGTGCCGAACAGCGGCCCGTCGGTCATGCCCTTCCAGCCGTATTCCGGCGTCGTGGTCTTGCCGAGGATGACGCAGCCGGCCTCGCGCAGGCGCGCCGCCGGCGGACAGTCCTGCGCCGCCGGAGTCTCGGGCGAGGTGCGCGAGCCGGAACGGGTCGGAAAACCCTTGAGGTCGACCGTGTCCTTGATGGTGACCGGCACGCCATCGAGCGGCGACAGGGGCGCGCCGGCGCGCCAGCGCGCTTCAGACGCCCGCGCCTGTGCCATCGCACCATCGGCGTCGATCACCATGAAGGCATTGAGCGCACCGTTGTAGCGCCGGATGCGCCCCAGCGCGGCCTGTGCCGTCTCGACCGGCGACAGCGCGCCGCGGCGGTAAAGGCTGCGCAGCTCGGTCGCTGTCTTCCAGGCGATGTCGTCCGTCATGGCGTGGGTGCTCCCGGCGTCAGTCTTGCTCAGTCTCGCGGTACCGTGGCGTCGAAGGCAGCCACGCGGGCGCGGCTCTCGGCTTCGGTACGCGCGCGCACTGCCGCGCCATCGGGGCCGGTATAGAAAAGCGGTGCCCAGCGGCGCACTGCTTCGCCGTCGGAGGCCCAGGCGTGGCAGGTGTCCATCACTGTCGGCGGCGATTGCTCCTCAGGCGGCAGCGGGCGCTCGGGCGCTGGCGGCGGCCCGCCCCGCAATGCCGCCTGTTGGGCGCGGTGCTGGCGCATCAGCTCGCGCGCCTTGTCGGACTGGATGGTCTGGTAGGCCGTCGTCGCGACCGGCCGCAGCAGCTCGACGATATGCGTACAGCCATGCGTGCCGCCCACACGCTCGCGCACCTTGCGGTGGAAGCCGCCCGCGATCCTGAGCCCGATCAGCCGTTTGAAGTTGGGCGTGATGTCCGGGCAGATGCGGTAGGGCGCGTTGTCGGTCACAGCCTCAACGTCGTGGATCACCATCTCCTCGTCCATGGTGAGGCGGATCCACATGTTGTGCACGTACTCTCCGGGCTGAAGGTTGCCGGTCCAGTCATCCTCTTCGACGTAGTGCTTTTCGTCGGTGATATGGCCCTCGATGTCCCACAGGCCGTCATCGCGAAAAAAGCCCTGGCACGTCACCTTGCGCGTGTGCAGGGGCCGGCGGGCCGCCGGCGCGGAAAGCGGCATTTCGATCCTCGATCATGAACCCGTGTTTATGCGGCGCGGACTATAGTCGCGATGTCCCCCGGCGCAACCGCCCGCGCGGGAGACACAGGGAGACAGATTCACACTGCTCTGAAGCACTGTCGCTGCCATCGCAAAGCGGAATGTCCGGCGATCGGAGCCGAAAGGAGACAGACGGAGACAGATTCGCCCGGTGCCGGAGTCCCGGTCGTCCCGGTGGCTGCGGCGGATGCCTGGTGATGCGGGGCAAAGGAGACAGCCGGAGACAGATTCGCGCTGTTCCCAAGGAGACAACGGGAGACAGAATCGTGCCCTGCGATCATGGTCAATTCTCCAGGCCGTGCCATTTAAATGCATGATACGTATGTACAGGAGACTTACGGAAAAATCAATGCCAAGCGGGCTACGGGCCCTTCAGGCGGCCAGCGCGCGGCGCACGGTTTCCAGGGCGGGGGCCTCGTCGATGCCGCGTGCCACGAAGGCACGTCCGATGCCGCGCGCCAGAATGAATGTAATCCGCCCGTCGCGGTTCTTCTTGTCGCCGCGCATGTGGTCGATCAGCCGCACGGCGTCCCACGCGCGCTGATTGTCGCGGGCAATGGCACGCGGCGAGGTGGCCAGCCCCACCGACTCCAGGTGGCGGCGCACGCGCAAGGCATCTTCGGCGGGACACAGGCCCAGCGCCGCCGACATGTCGAATGCCATGGCCATGCCGATGCCGACCGCCTCCCCGTGCAGCAGGTCGGGACCGTAGCCCGTCTCCTTTTCCAGCGCGTGCGCAAAGGTGTGGCCAAGATTGAGCAACGCCCGCAGCTCGCCGGTTTCGCGTTCATCGCTGGCGACGATCCGCGCCTTGGCAGCGCAGCTTCGCGCCACCGCCTCGGCGCGCGCGCCGGCATTGCCGTCGAGCAAGGCGCGTCCCTTGCCCTGCTCCAGCCACTCGAAGAAGGGCGCATCGTCGATCAGCCCGTACTTCACCACCTCGGCATAGCCCGCCAGCAGCTCGCGCCGCGGCAGGGTGTCGAGCACCTGCGTGTCGGCGATTACCAGCCGGGGCTGGTGGAAGCTGCCCACGAGGTTTTTGCCATGTCGGGTGTTGATGCCGGTTTTGCCGCCCACGGAGCTGTCGACCTGGGCCAGCAGCGTGGTCGGGATCTGGATGAAGTCGACGCCGCGCAGCAGCACGGCGGCGGCGAAACCGGTCAGGTCGCCCACCACGCCGCCGCCCAGCGCCACCAGCACGGTGCCGCGGTCGGGCCGGCAATCCAGCAGATCGTCCATCAACCGTCCGAATGAATCGAACGCCTTGCTGGCCTCGCCCGCCGGCACGCTGACCGTATCCGCGCGCAGGCCGGCGGCCTCGAGCGAGGCGCGGACGCGATCAAGGTAGAGCGGCGCCACCGCGGTATCGGTGACGATGATCGTGCGCCCGCCCGGTACCAGCGGCGCGCAGAGGGGACCCGCGCGATCAATCAGCCCGGCGCCGATTTCGATCAGGTAGCGCCGTTCGCCGAGCTCGACCGGCACCTGGCGGGAGGACCCGGTCATGGCGCAGCCCCCGCTGCTGCGGCCGGGCGCGTGCCGGCTTGCAGGAACGCAGCCAGCGCCGCCGCCACATCATCGGTGGTGCGTTCGGCCGGTGCATCGCGGCTGTCAACGATGATGTCTGCCTCCGCATAGATCGGATAGCGTATGCTCATGAGCCGCTGCAGCACGGCGGCCGGATCGTCATTCTTCAGCAGCGGCCGGTTTCCGCGCCGCGCGACACGCTCGACCAGCAGGGCCAGCTCGGCGCGCAGCCAGATGGTGATGGCGCGCTCGCGCATCAGGGCGCGGGTCTGCGGATCCATGAAGGCCCCGCCGCCGGTTGCCAGCACGATGGGCGCGCCATCCAGCAGGCGCTGGATGACGCGGCGCTCGCCGGCACGGAACTCTACCTCGCCGTAGCGGTCGAAAAATTCCTCGATCGTGCAGCCGGCGGCCGCCTCGATCTCGACATCGGCATCAACGAAGGGCAGGCCCAGCCGATGCGCCAGACGGCGGCCGATGGCGCTCTTGCCGGCCCCCATCAGGCCGACCAGCGCCACGGTCCGGCCGGGCGTCGGCATGCTCCTGACGGCCGTCATGGCCCGTCAAACCAGGCCAGAATCCCTTCCCCCGGAGGGGGAAGGTGCCCGCAGGGCGGAAGGGGGATGGTGCAACACCTTCCGTGGCTCGCCATCAGCGCCGCGCTTGCGGAGGCATCCCCCTTCCGGCGCTGCGCGCCACCTTCCCCCTCCGGGGGAAGGCCTGTGAAGGCGCCGAATGGGGCGGGAAGAAGGCGAATCACCGAACTTTCCCAACAGGTTGCGCGCTGCACCGCATTGTCATTGCAGCGCCGGCACGATAGTCTGGCCAATATCGCCGCTCGCGCCCGGCCGCACAAGCGGGGCGCGGGTCCTTCCCTCCGACCAGGCCGGCGCAGGTGAGTAGGCGTAGCCAGTTCCATAGCGGCGGGGGCATGAGCCTTCGTGCCGCACTTCTCATCGTCCTGGCAATTGTGCTGGCCGGCGGCTTTGTCGTGTTGGCGTTCATCGACGTGGCGCCGCCGCAGCGCACGCGCGAAATCCCGATTCCGCCGGAGCGGTTCAGCAAATGAAAAGGCCCCGCAAAAGCACCAGGACGACTGCTTCCTCCGCAACATCGGCCCCGCGCCGGCGTCCGGGCCGGCAGCCCAGGGAGAAACCCAGCCAGCCGCGCGAGGTAGAACTTTTCCTGGAAATGCTGGCGGCGGAGCGTGGTGCGGCGCTCAACACGCTCGAGTCCTATGGCCGCGATCTCGAAACCCTTACGGCCTTTCTGGCGCGGCGCAAGGCGAGCCCGCTGGAGGCCACGCCCGATGCCTTGCGCGCCTTCATGGCGAGCCTGCGGCACCTTGGCATGTCGGCGCGGACCGCGGCGCGCCGGTTGTCGGCGATCCGTCAGTTCTACCGGTTCCTGGTTGCCGAAGGCATGCGTCCGGACGATCCCTCGGCAGGGCTGGAGTCGCCCCGGCTGGACAAGCCGCTGCCCAGGATCCTGTCGCAGGAAGAGGTGGCGGCGCTGATTGCGGCGGCGTCAAAGCGCGGCGCCGCGGAGGGCCTGCGTCTGGCGGCCCTGATGGAACTGCTCTACGCCACCGGCATGCGGGTTTCCGAACTCGTGAGCCTGCCGCTGGCGGCGGTCGAGCGCGATCCCGAAGCGTTGATCGTGCGCGGCAAGGGCGGCAAGGAGCGGCTGGTTCCGCTGGGCGAGCCGGCGCGCGATGCGGTGCTGGCCTGGCTTGGCGCGCGTGCCGCCAGCCTGAAGCCGGGCAAGGCCTCGCCCTACCTGTTTCCCTCGCGCAGCCGCGAAGGCCATCTGACGCGGCAGCGCTTCGCGCAGCTCCT
This sequence comes from Rhodospirillaceae bacterium SYSU D60007, assembly GCA_003574685.1. GTDB lineage: Bacteria > Pseudomonadota > Alphaproteobacteria > Reyranellales > Reyranellaceae > Vineibacter. The sequence goes on along the minus strand of QOCQ01000005.1, from coordinate 177,925 downwards.
GAAGGAGCTGGCCGTCGAGGCCGGTATCGACCGGGAGCGCGTGTCGCCGCACGTGCTGCGCCATGCCTTCGCCAGCCACCTCCTGGCGCATGGCGCCGATCTGCGCAGCGTCCAGCTCATGCTGGGCCACGCGGATATCTCCTCGACCCAGATCTACACCCACGTGCTCGACGAGAAGCTGCGCGCGCTCGTGGAGGAAAAGCATCCGCTCGCCAAGAAAGGCCAGACGTAAGCTTCAGGCGCCGACGTTCTTCAGGGCCACAGCCAGCGATCCGGCCGGCGCGACATCGACGCCGTCCAGCCCCAGCCATCCGGCCATGCGCTGCAACTCCGCACGCAGCGGTGCTGCGATGGTGGCCGGGCCGACACCGTCCTCGGCATGCGCGGCATGAACCAGCAGCCGGCGGGCAAGACGGTCTGCCTTGAGATCGACTCGCGCAACGAGCTGATCGCCGAGCAGGAATGGCAGCACATAGTAGCCGTGCACGCGCAGGTGCTTTGGCGTGTAGATGCCGATCCGGTAGTGGAAATCGAAAATGCGTTCGGTGCGTGCGCGTTCCCAGATCAGCGGGTCGAACGGCGCCAGCAGCGCGCAGGCCTCGATACGTCGCGGCAGTCGCGCGGCCGGATCGAGCCAGGCCGGATGCTGCCAGCCTTCGACCGTGACGGGCAGCAACTCGCCGGCTTCGACCAGCTCGTGCAGGCGCGTCCTGGTATCGGCCATGTCGAGCCGGAAGTAGTCGCGCAGGTCCGCGGCCGTCGCCACGCCCAGCGCGCTGGCCGCGATACGCAGCAACTGCCGCTGGGCTTCGTCAGCAGATGGCGTGGGCTGCGCCAGCAGCGCCGCCGGCAGCACGCGTTCGGTCAGGTCGTAGACGCGCTCGAAGCTGCCGCGCCTAGCGGCGGTCGTCACCTCGCCGGCAAAGAACAGGCATTCCAGCGCATGCTTGCCGTCGCTCCAGCCCCACCACGAGCCCTTGCCGCGTCCGCCGTTGGACAGGTCGGAGGCGGCCAACGGTCCGCGGTCGGCAATCTCGGCGCGCACCTCCTTGATGAACTTGTGCCGGTAGCGGCGGAACTGCGCCAGCATCCGGCCGATGCCATGGCCGTGCGCAGCACGTGCCATGCGCCAGCGCCACAGCGGGTGACTCGCCGCTGGCAACAGCGACGCTTCATGTCCCCAGAATTCGAAGAACGCCCGGCGCCGGCCGTCATAGGCCAGGCGATCGAGAAGACGACTGTCATAGGTGCCCAGGCGCGAGAACAGCGGCAGGTAGTGCGCGCGCACCAGCACGTTGACGGAATCGATTTGCAACAGGCCAAGCCGCTGCACCGTCTTGCGGATGTGGCGTGCCGAAATGGGCGTGTCCGGGCGCGGTTCGCCGAAACCCTGCGCCGCCAGCGCCACCCTGCGGGCCATCGCCGCCGACAATTTTTCCCGCCCCCGCGCCATCTCCGCCCAGCGATGTCGTCTCCCGGCGTGCAAAAGACATGGCGGGGCCGTGCGGCGTCAAGCCTGACAGGGACGGGTTGACTTCATCGCCCCGGCTGCCATGTTGTTGCAGTGCAGCATTGCGCCGCAGCAAGCACTCAAGGCAGGGATCAGACATGAGCTTCACCATCGTTGAGCCGGTCGCGTCGCGGCTGAACCGCAGCGAACTGGCTGTGCCGTGCAGCCGCACCGAGCTGTTCGAGAAGGCCGCGAAGGGCGCCGCCGACGTCGTCTTTCTCGACCTGGAGGATGCGGTCGCGCCGGACGACAAGGAGCGGGCGCGGAAGAACTGCATCCAGGCGCTGAACGAGGTGGACTGGCACGGCAAGACGATCTCGCTGCGTGTCAATGGTCTCGACACCCACTGGATGTATCGCGATCTCGTCGATGTGCTGGAGGGTGCGCCCGGCAAGCTTGACCTGGTCATGATTCCCAAGGTCGGCACCGCCGCCGATATCTACGCCGTGGACATGCTGGTGACCCAGATCGAGACGGCAACGAAGGCCGGCAAGCGCATCGGCTTCGAGATGATCATCGAGACGGCGCTGGGGATGCAGAACATCGATGCCATCGCCGGCGCCAGCCCGCGCAACGAGTCGCTGCATTTTGGCGTGGCCGACTACGCCGCCTCGACCAAGGCCAGGACGGTCAATATCGGCGGTCCGCATCCGCAATACGGTGTGCTCAGCGACAAGGACTCCAGCGGCAAGCGCGATTATTTCTGGGGCGATGTCTGGCACTACGCGATCTCGCGCATGGTGGTGGCGGCGCGGGCGCATGGCTTGCGTCCCATCGACGGGCCGTTCGGCGACTTCTCCGATCCGGAAGGCTACCGCGCGCAGGCCAACCGCGCCGCCGTGCTGGGCTGCGAGGGCAAATGGGCCATCCATCCCTCGCAGATTGCGCTGGCCAACGAAGTCTTCGGTCCCAGTGCCGAGGAGGTCGCCAAGGCGAAGCGCATCCTCGAGGCGATGCGCCAGGCACAACGCGAGGGCAAGGGCGCCGTCGCGCTCGATGGCAAGCTGATCGACAACGCGTCCATCAAGCAGGCAGAGGTGCTGCTGGCCATGGCGCAGCGGCTGGGCATGGCGGCATAGACGCACACACGCGCACGCAGCACGCGCTGTAATCCAAACGCATCGCGCCGGCGATGCGTGCTGGCACGCTTGACACCGCCGCTTCCGGCCGGCTAGCGGTCGGCGGGCAGCGGGAGCCGATATGCCGACGACGTTCCTCGACTTCGAGAAGCCGATCGCCGACCTCGAAGGCGCCATCATGGAGTTGCGCCATCGCGGCAACGGTGAAGGCGTTGACATCGCCGAGGAGGTGTCGCGGCTGCAGGCCAAGGTCGAGCGCCAGTTGCGCGCCACCTATGCCAAACTCACGCCATGGCAGCGCGTGCAGGTGGCACGTCATCCCGAGCGTCCGCATGCGCTGCGCTACATCGAGACGCTGGTCAGTGAATACACGCCGCTGGCTGGCGACCGCGCCTTTGCCGAGGACGCCGCCATCGTCGGCGGGCTGGGCCGCTTCCGCGGCCGGCCGTGCCTGGTGATCGGCCAGGAGAAGGGCGACGATACCGAAAGCCGCATCCGGCACAATTTCGGCATGGTGAAGCCGGAAGGCTATCGCAAGGCGCAACGCCTGATGAAGCTTGCGGACCGGTTCGGACTGCCGGTGATCACGTTCGTTGACACCGCCGGCGCCTATCCCGGCGTCGATGCCGAAGCCCGCGGCCAGGCCGAGGCGATCGCACGCAGCATCGAGGTCTGCCTTGAGCTGGGTGTGCCGCTGGTCAGCCTGGTGATCGGCGAGGGCGGTTCGGGCGGTGCCGTGGCGCTGGCCGCGGCCAATCGCGTGCTGATGCTGGAGCACGCCGTCTATTCGGTGATCACGCCGGAGGGTTGCGCTTCGATCCTGTGGCGCTCCGCCGATGCGGCGCAGGAGGCGGCCGAAGCGCTGCGGCTGACCTCGGATGACCTGAAGAAGCTGGGCGTGTGCGATGCGGTCATCCCCGAGCCGCTGGGCGGTGCGCATCGCGATCCTGAAGCCGCCATCAAGGCCGCCGGCGATGCCCTGGAGACAGAGCTGACGTCGCTCGACGGCATGGACGCCGCCACCCTCCGCCAGCACCGCCGCGACAAGTTCCTCGCCATGGGCCAGAAGGGCCTTTAGCCCAAACAACCTTCCCCCGGAGGGGGAAGGTGCCCGAAGGGCGGAAGGGGGATGGTGCAACACCTGCGGTGTCGTGCTGGTTGAGGTATCCCCTTCCGGCGCTGCGCGCTACCTTCCCTTTTCGAGCGAGGGTTGTATGATCGCGCATGGATACAACCCTCCTGTGATCATGAGACCCGAGGCAAGTGACTTCGCGCGGGTGGCGGCGCGGCGGTTGCGGCGGGCACCGTCGGAGGCCGAGGCAGCCTTGTGGCGGGTGCTGCGAGCCGGCCGTGCCGGCGAGCTGCGCTTCCGCCGCCAAGTGCCCATCGACCGGTACATCGTCGACTTCGCCTGCCTGCGCGAACGGCTGGTGGTCGAGGTCGATGGCAGCCAGCATGTCGAACAGGAGGACTACGACGCCGAACGAACACGCCGACTCGAAGCGCTAGGTTTCGTTGTCGTGCGCTTCTGGGCCAACGACGTGCTGCGCGAGCCACGCCAGATCCTCGACGCCATCTGGACCGCCGTTCTCGACCGGAGAAACAAATAGCCTTCCCGCGGAGGGGGAAGGTGGCGCGCAGCGCGGGAAGGGGGATGCCTCCGCAGCACGGTCTTCAAGGGCGAGAAGCCGAAGGTGTTGCGCCATCCCCCTTCCGCCCTTCGGGCACCTTCCCCCTCCGGGGGAAGGGAGTTTCAGGCCTCATTGCGAATGCCCACCGCGCCATTGCAACGACGAGACATGTGTCCAAGCCGCCCCGCCTTCGCGGGGAGAAGGAAGAGAGCAAGCGAGATCGTGTCAGTTGGTTTCGGCCGGGGTTTTGGTGACCAGGGCCAGCGCGTGCAGGCCTTGCGCGATCTCTTCCTTCAGCAGGGCGTACACCATGCGCTGGCGGGCGACGCGGCTCTTGCCCTCGAAGGCCGACGACACGATCTCGACCGTGAAATGGCTTTCGCCGCCCTCGCGGGCCCCCGCATGGCCGGCGTGCTTCGCCGAGTCATCGGTAATGATCAGCGACGCCGGCTGCAGCGCGCTTCTGATCTTTCGCTCGATGGCGGCGGCAACAGCACCCATGTCAGTAGCCTCCGTGGCCGGGAGTCAACGGCAATCTTCGCGGCCGGCATCTTGCCCGGACCGCTGGCGGCGCGCATATATCGGCAATGCCTGGACGGCGCAAATCGGTTCTTACGGCGACGGACGTTCACGTGGATGGCCGCGTGTGCGAGTTCCCGGGCTGCGCCGCCGTCGGCGAGTTCCGCGCGCCCAAGTCGCGCGCCGAGCTCAGGCAATATCGCTGGTTCTGCCTCGCCCATGTGCGCGAGTACAACGCGAAGTGGGACTTCTACAAGGGCATGAGCGAAAGCGAGATCGAGGCCCAGATTCGTGCCGACCAGACGTGGCGGCGGCCGACCTGGCGCCTGGGTCCGCAGGCCGACAGGCGCGCCAGCGATCCGTTTGAGAGCCTGCTCGATCCCTACGACATCCTGGCGGACGCCGACGTTCGCCGGCAAAAGGACCGCCGCTTTGCCGCCCAGCCCAATAACCTCACGCCGGCCGAGCAGCAGGCATTGTCGATCCTGGACCTGAAGTGGCCCCAGACCCTGGATTCAGTGAAACTGCGCTACAAGGAGCTGGCCAAGCGGCATCATCCGGACGCCAATGGCGGCAACAAGGAAGCCGAGGAACGGCTGAAACTGATCAACCGGGCCTACACAACGCTGCGGCAGAGCCCACATTTCGCGACGTAAGGCGGAAGCGCTTCAGCGATCCGGGCGTTGATCTGACGCAGCAAAACCTTGCGCAATAGCCTTGCAGGAAGCGCAAGATAGGACAGCATTTCAGCCCTTGCGGGGGGATCGGTGGCCTGCCATCCTCCCGCGCCCTTCCGGCAGGTGGCCGGGTATTTGCATTTCTGGATCCTTGTGATGAACCCCGATTCCGGCCAGCCCGACACCACGATCTCGGTACGCGAGAAGTTCGCCCTGGACAGCGACATGATGGTGCCGGCGTTCGGCCAGCCTACCGAGCACGTGCCGATCATCGATCCGGACTATCTGTTCGATCACGACACCACGCTCGCCATCCTCGCCGGCTTTGCCTACAACCGCCGCGTGATGATCCAGGGGTATCACGGCACCGGCAAGTCGACGCATATCGAGCAGGTGGCGGCCCGGCTCAACTGGCCCTGCATCCGGGTCAACCTCGACAGCCATGTCAGCCGTATCGACCTGATCGGCAAGGACGCCATCGTGCTGCGCGACGGCAAGCAGGTCACCGAGTACAAGGAAGGCATCCTGCCGTGGGCGCTGCAGCATCCCTGCGCTCTCGTCTTCGACGAGTATGACGCCGGCCGGGCCGACGTGATGTTCGTGATTCAGCGGGTGCTGGAGGTCGAGGGCAAGATGACGCTGCTCGACCAGAACAAGGTGATCCTGCCGCACCCGGCGTTCCGCCTGTTCTCGACCGCCAACACGGTCGGGCTGGGCGACACCACCGGGCTCTATCACGGCACCCAGCAGATCAACCAGGGCCAGATGGACCGCTGGTCGATCGTCACCGTGCTCAATTACCTGCCGCACGACCAGGAGGTTGGCATCGTTCTGGCCAAGGCCAAGCAGTACGATACCGACCAGGGCCGGAAGATCGTGAGCAACATGGTGGCGCTGGCCGATCTGACGCGCGCCGGCTTCATTGCCGGCGACATCTCGACCGTCATGTCACCGCGCACCGTCATCACCTGGGCGCAGAACGCGCAGATCTTCGGTGATATCGGCTTTGCCTTCCGGCTGACGTTCCTCAACAAGTGCGACGAGGTCGAGCGCACCACCGTGGCCGAGTACTACCAGCGCTGTTTCGGCAAGGAATTGCCGATGGGCCACGGCAAGGCGCGGCTGCACTGAGGTGGAGAGGCCACCCGTGGCCGGCAAGGAATCCACACCGCTCGAGGAGTTCCGGCGCGTCACCGCCGCGACCATGCGCGCCATCGCGCGCCGCGACGTGAACGTGACCTTCGTGCCGGATGGTGGCCAGCTCATGGGCCACGAGGCGCGCGTCACGGTGCCGGCGCGCGACCTGCCTGCCGACGACGTGGCGCGCGCCCGCGGCGAATCGGATTCGCTGGCGCTGAAGATGCGCCACCACGACCGGCGCATGCATCTGCGGCGCATGCCGGCCGGCGAAGCGGCGCGGGCGGTGTTCGATGTCGTCGAACAGGTCCGCGTCGAATCGATCGGTGCGCAGCGCATGCCCGGCGTGGCCAGCAACCTCGATGCGCTGTGGGTCGAGCGCTGCGAGCAGCGCGGCTATCGGCGGGTGAAGTCCCGCGACGATGCGCCGATGGCGGATGTCGTGGGCCTGCTGGTGCGTGAGCGGCTGCTGGGCACACCGCCGCCTGAGTCGGCACGCGACATGGTCGAGATGTGGCGGAGCGAGGTCGAGGAGGCGGCCGGCAAGGATATCGACCGGCTGGCGGAAACCGTCGCCAACCAGGAGCAGTTCGCGCGCGCGCTCCGCCGCCTGATCAAGGATCTGCATCTGGGCGACGACGCGGCCGATCTCGATGACGATGACAACGAGGACCAGGATTCCAGCGAGAATCCTGAGGGCGAATCCAACGAAACCGGCGATGACGGCCAGGATTCGACGGAGACGCACGGCTATGGCGCGTCCGGCGAGGAAACCGAGGACACATCCGAGCAGGACGATTCATCGGAAACGGTCGCCGACCAGGCGCAGACCGAGATGCAGATGGGCGCCGGCGACGAGGACGAGCCCGGCCGCGCCGAGCGGCCCTGGCTGCCGCCCGGTGCGCTTTCCAACGAACCGAACGCCCAGCAGTATCACGCCTATACCAACAAGTTCGACGAGCAGGTCGAAGCCGCCGATTTGTGCGACGCCGACGAGCTGGGGCGCCTGCGCCAGCACCTCGACCAGCAGCTCTCGCACCTCTCGGGCGTCATCGGTCGGCTGGCCAACCGGCTCCAGCGCAAGCTGATGGCGCAGCAGAACCGGTCGTGGGAGTTCGACCTCGACGAGGGCATGCTGGACGGCGCGCGCCTGGCGCGCATCGTTGCCAACCCGACGCAGCCGCTGTCGTACAAGCAGGAGAAGGACACCACGTTCCGCGACACGGTGGTGACGCTCTTGATCGACAATTCCGGCTCCATGCGCGGCCGGCCGATCACGGTGGCGGCGATGAGCGCCGACATCCTGGCGCGCACGCTTGAGCGCTGCGGCGTGAAGGTCGAGATCCTCGGCTTCACCACGCGGGCGTGGAAGGGCGGCCAGAGCCGCGAGCAATGGCTGGCGGCGGGCAAGCCGGCCAATCCCGGGCGGCTCAACGATCTGCGCCACATCATCTACAAGGCCGCCGATGCGCCATGGCGGCGCGCGCGCAAGAACCTCGGCCTGATGCTGCGCGAGGGCATCCTCAAGGAGAACATCGACGGCGAGGCGCTTCTGTGGGCGCATAACCGCCTGCTGGGCCGCAGCGAGGACCGGCGTATCCTGATGGTGATCTCCGACGGCGCGCCGGTGGACGACTCGACGCTGTCGGTCAATCCCGGCAACTACCTGGAACGGCACCTGCGCGATGTGATCGACTGGGTCGAGTCGCGCTCGCCGGTGGAGCTGGTCGCGATCGGCATCGGCCACGACGTGACGCGCTACTACCGCCGCGCCGTCACCATCGTCGATGCCGACCAGCTTGGCGGCACGATGATGGAGCAGCTCGCCTCGCTCTTCGACGAGGACGAGAACGAGCGCGTTGCCGGCGAGCTGCGCCGCGCCGGCCGCCGCCTGAACGCCACCATGCTCGGCGCCCAGAAACGCCGCGCGTAGCCCGGAACGCTGGGGGCGCGCCACTCCAGTGGCGCGTCTTCGTTGGACAGGCACGTGACGCGCCACTGGAGTGGCGCGTCCCCAGCGTGTGCCAGCTATTTCCGGCGGGCGGCGATGCGCTGGATCATGGCGGGGCGCGGCTCTTCTACCGGGCCGGCTTCGCAGGCCACGACGCTCAGGCCGCCGCTTCGGGCCACCTCCAGCAACTCCCCGTCGCGCAGCAGGAAGTCGGGATTGGCGGGCCGTCCATAACGTTCGTTGCCGGCCATGAACGTCTCGTAGATCAGCACGCCCGCCGGTTCGAGCGCCGCCAGCAGGTCGGGAAACAGCGGCCGGTAGAGGTAGTTGGTGACGATCACGGCACCGAACGTCTCTCCTGGCAACGGCCAGGGCCGGCCATTTTCAAGGTCGGCCTGTACGATCCTGATCGGCAGTTCCTGGCCGGAAAACCGCTCGCGCAGCGCCGTGGTGTCCCGATCGATAGCCGTCACGCTGTGGCCCTTCGCCAGCATCAGCGCACAGTGACGCCCGCCGCCTGCAGCCACGTCCAGCACCGGCCGTCCCGGCCCAACCAGCGGCGCCCAGCGCACCACCCATGACGAGGGTGCCTGCGGAAATGCGTTTTCGCCGGTCATTGCAGCATCTTGCCAAAAGCCACGATATGCACCATGTGTCGATTTGGCACTCAACAAGGCAGAGTGCCAAAGCATCGGCAAAAGCGTATACTGGACACGATGATCAAGTACCGCCTGCGTTGCACCAACGACCACACGTTCGACGGCTGGTTCAGGGACAGTGCCGCCTACGAGCGGCAGGAGAAGCGCAAGCTCCTGGAATGCCCGGTCTGCGGCAATGCGAAGGTGGAGCGCGCGATCATGTCGCCGAATGTCGGTCGCAAGGGTAACGCCATCGTCCCCGTCGCCAAATCCCCGGAGGCAACGCCGCCTGCGGAGACGGTGCCGGCGGTCATGCCAGGCCCGGCCATTCCGCCCGAGATGCGCAAGATGCTGCTGGAGCTTCGCCGGCAGGTCGAGAGGAACTGCGATTACGTCGGTGACAAGTTCGCCGAGGAAGCGCGCAAGATCCACTACGGCGAGACGGACAAGCGCGGGATATACGGCGAAACCAGCGATGAGGAAGCGGCGGCGCTGGCTGACGAGGGCATCGAGTTCGGCCGCCTGCCGTGGGTGCCCAAGGGCAACTGACGCTCAGGCCGGCTTTGCCGCAACCAGCAGATAATTCACATCAAGATCGTCCGGGTCGGTCCGCCAGCGGCCGGTGACGGGGCTATAGACAAGGCCGGCCAGTGCCTCCACCGAGAGGCCGGCGGCGCGCAGGGGCCGCGCGAGCTCGGACGGCTTGAGAAAGCGCCGCCAGTCATGCGTGCCGCGCGGCAGCCAGCCCAGCACGTATTCCGCCGCAACGATCCCCAAAGCGAAGGCCTTGGCGGTGCGGTTGAGCGTGCTGAGGATCAGGACCCCGCCCGGCTTCACCAGGTCCGCGCAACACTCCAGGAACAGTTCCGGCCGAGCGACATGCTCGACCACCTCCAGCGCCAGCACCACGTCGAACGTTTCGCCCGCGGCACGCAATCCCTCGGCGGTGTCGGCGCGGTAATCGATGGCAAGGCCCTGACGCTCGGCATGCAGGCGCGCGACCGCCACGTTCTTCTCGGAGGCATCGATGCCCACGACGTCGGCGCCGAGCCGGCGCATGGGCTCGCTGACAAGGCCGCCGCCGCAGCCGATGTCCAGCAGCCGCAGCGCCGCCAGCGGCCGGGGCTTCAGGGGATCGCGGCCCCAATGGCCGGCCACGCGGTCGCGGATGAAGCCGATCCGCGCCGGATTGAGCCGGTGCAGCGGTGCAAACTTGCCCTCCGCGTCCCACCATTCGTCGGCCATGCGCGCGAAGCGCTCGACTTCCGCCGCATCGACTGTGGTGGTGGTGCTCGCCATCGCCTGGTCTCCGGGCCCGCACGTCGCCCGCCGGTGCTTGCCGGCGCGCGGGGCCGTCGCTAGATATACGCGCCTTTTTCCGGGCCGGCAGCCGGCGCGACAATCCTCGAGAGCGGGTATGGGTCTGATCGTCCAGAAGTTTGGCGGCACGTCGGTCGGCGACGTGGACCGCATCAAGAACGTCGCGGCCAAGGTGAAGCGCGAGGTTGATGCCGGGCACCGGGTGGCCGTGGTGGTCTCGGCCATGGCCGGGGTGACCAACCAGCTCGTGGGCTATGTCGACAAGATCGCGCCGCTGCACGATGCGCGCGAATACGACGTCGTGGTCTCGACCGGCGAGCAGGTGACCATCGGCCTGCTGGCGCTGGCGCTGCAGCAACTGGGCGTTAACGCGCGTTCGTTCACCTCGTGGCAACTGCCGGTGCGCACCAACGACGCCTATGCCAAGGCGCGGGTTCAGTCGATCGGCACCGAGACGATTCTGGGGGCAATGAACGCTGGCGTGGTGGCCGTGGTCCCCGGCTTCCAGGGCGTCAGCCACGATGGCCGGATCACCACGCTGGGCCGCGGCGGTTCCGACACGTCGGCCGTGGCGCTGGCGGCGGCGCTGCATGCCGACCGCTGCGATATCTATACCGACGTGGACGGCGTCTACACCACCGACCCGCGGATCACCGACAAGGCGCGCAAGCTGCCGATGGTGACCTACGAGGAGATGCTGGAGATGGCGTCGCTGGGATCGAAGGTGCTGCAGACACGCTCGGTCGAGCTGGCGATGAACCACGGCGTGCGGGTCCAGGTGCTGTCGACTTTTGCCGAGGCACTGGGCAGCGACCTGCCGGGCACGCTCGTCGTCGATGAGGAAGAGATCATGGCCAAGGGTCTGGAGCAGTCGGTCGTCAGCGGCATCGCCTACGCCAAGGACGACGTGAAGATCACCGTCGCCGGGGTTGCCGACCGGCCAGGCGTCGCCGCCGCCCTGTTCGGCCCGCTGGCCGCGGCCAACATCAATGTCGACATGATCGTGCAGAACGTGTCGCTGGACGGCAAGTCGACCGACATCACCTTCACCCTTCCCAAGGCCGATCTGCCCCGTGCCGTGGCCGAGCTGGAGAAGGCCCGGCCCGGGATCGGCTTTCGCGAAGTGAAGACCGACACCAACGTGGCCAAGATCTCGGTCATCGGCGTGGGCATGCGCAGCCATGCCGGCGTCGCGCTCACCATGTTCGAAACCCTGGCCCGGAAGGGGATCAACATCGAGGTGATCTCGACCTCGGAGATCAAGATCAGCGTGCTGATCGAGGCCGAATATACCGAGCTGGCCGTACGCGCCCTGCACACTGCTTATGGGCTCGACGCCGCCTGACGGGGCTGGCGGACGGCCAACACACTGTCCCGATTGTCGTGCTGGACGCCGCCGGGGAAAGCGGCGATAAGGCGCGCATGCATGCGACGCACGATGTGGGACGGGCAGTGCCGCAGGCCGCCTCCGGGATGGCCGCCAGCCCTGTCGTGCGCCGCGGCAATGCAGCGTACATGCGCGGAGCCGAGTGCCGTGGGGCGCGCTGGCAACGCCTGAAAGCGCGCACCACCGTTCCGTTGCGGATCCGAGACAACGACGGAGCGGACTGACCATGGAGCAGAGGACTCCGTTGGCCGGGCCGCGATTGGTACTCAGGCGGCTCCGGGACGTGATGGCGCGTGCCGGCTCCGCGCAGGAGCGGCTCGACCAGATCGTGCGCCTCGTCGCTGCCGAGATGGTGGCCGAGGTGTGCTCGATCTACGTCCTGCGCGCGGGAGAAGTGCTGGAGCTCTATTCAACGCAGGGCCTCAACCCGGACGCGGTGCATCGCACCCGCCTGCGCGTCGGCGAAGGCATTGTCGGTGATATCGCCGCGCACGCCCGGCCGCTGGCGCTGGCGGACGCGCAAACCCATCCCAACTTCGCCTACCGGCCCGAAACCGGCGAGGAGATCTACCACTCGATGGCCGGCGTGCCGGTGCTGCGCGGCGATCGCGTGCTGGGCGTGCTGGCGATCCAGAACCGGCGCAGCCGGCAATATGACGAGGAGGAGATCGAAACCCTTCAGAACGTGGCCATGGTGCTGGCCGAGCTGGTGGCCTCGGGCGAGCTGGTCAATCCCAACGAGATCAAGCAGGTCGACGGCATCGGGCTGCTGCCGATCCGGGTCGACGGTATCCAGCTCAATGGCGGGGTGGCCATCGGGCGCGCCGTGGCGCACGAGCCGCGCATCTTCATCAGCAAGGTCGTGGCCGAGGACCCGAAGACCGAGCTGAAGCGTTTCGGCGACGCCCTGCATGCGGTGCGGGCCGATCTCGACCGCATGCTGGAGGACGGCGACCTTGGCCATGGCGAGCACCGGGAGGTGCTGGAGACCTTCCGCATGTTCGCCGACGACCGTGGCTGGGTGGAGCGCATCCGCGAAGGCATCGGTGACGGGCTGACTGCGGAGGCCGCCGTGCAGCGGGCCTTCGACGAAACGCGGGCGCGCTTCGCCGAGATTACCGATCCCTATATCCGCGAGCGCATCAGCGACCTCAGCGACCTCACCAACCGCCTGCTGCTGCGGCTGAGCGGCCGCAGCTCCACCGTCGATCCGGCGCAATGGCCGGACGACATGATCGTCGTGGCGCGCGACATGGGGCCGGCCGATCTGCTGGAGTATGACCGCAGCAAGCTGCGCGGCCTGGTGCTGGAGGAGGGATCGGCGCTGTCGCATGTCGCGATCGTGGCGCGCGCGCTCGACATCCCGGTGGTCGGACGGGTCGACAACATCCTGCAGCGTGTCGAGGCCGGCGATCCGCTGGTCGTTGATGGCGACAATGCCCAGGTCTTCGTGCGCCCGGCCGAGGAGATCCAGCAGCAGATCGCCGAAACCATCAGCCTGCGCGAGGCGCAGCGCCAGGAATATGCGCGCCTGCGCGACCTGCCGGCGGCCACGCGTGATGGCGTCGCCGTGTCGCTGCGGATCAACGCCGGATTGATGTTCGATCTGAACCACCTGGAGCCGACGGGCGCCGACGGCGTGGGGCTGTACCGCACGGAGATCCCGTTCATGGTGCGTTCGGCGTTTCCCGACGTCGAGGAGCAGACCTCGATCTATGCCCGTGTGCTGGATGCCGCGGCCGGCCGGCCGGTGGCCTTCCGCACGCTCGATGTCGGCGGCGACAAGGTGCTGCCCTATGTCGGGGCGTTCGACGACGAGAACCCGGCCATGGGCTGGCGGGCGATCCGCATCGGCCTTGACCGCCCCGCCATGCTGCGCCGCCAGTTGCGTGCCCTGGTCGCCGCTGCGGGCGCGCGGCCGTTGCAGGTGATGTTCCCGATGATCGCCGATGTCGGCGAGTTCCGCGCCGCCAGCCACCTGCTGGATCTGGAGGTGCAGCGGGCCCGCGCGCGCGGCGCGCCGACGCCGGCCCGGCTGTCGGTCGGCGTGATGCTGGAGGTGCCGTCGCTCATCTGGCAGCTCGACGCGTTGCTGGCCGACGTCGATTTCATTTCCATCGGCACCAACGACCTGATGCAGTTTCTATTTGCAGCCGACCGCGGAAATCCGCGGCTTGCTGGCCGCTACGACAGCCTTTCGCCCGCAGCCCTGCGCGCGATGCGCTTCGTGGTGGAGGCCTGCGACGCGGCCGATGTCGAGGTCAGCGTATGCGGTGAAATGGCGGGGCGGCCGATCGAGGCGCTGGCCCTGCTGGGCATTGGCGTGCGGACACTCTCCATGACGCCGGGGTCGCTGGGGCCGGTGAAATCGATGTTGCGTTCAGTCGACCTGGCGCACTTCACCAGCTACCTGTGCAGCCTGCTGAAGGGATCGGACCGCAGCCTGCGCGACAAGATCGCCCTTTATGCGCGCGACCACGGGCTGAGGGTGTGACTTTTCTTCCACCACTCAGGATTGGAAAAGGCCAGACTCCGGTTCCACACCACGATTCTCTCTGCTAAGACTCGCGCGTCTTGGGGAGCCTCCTTTTAAATTTGTCCCGCAATTGCAATGCGCGACGACACATCCTGGTCCACCGATTCGAACATACCCACCGGCGCTGCCGCCGTTGGGCAGATGTTGCGTGAGGCGCGCGAGGCGCTGGGAATGGATCTCGCGCGCGTGGCGGAAGTCACGCGCATTCGCCAGCACTTCCTCGAAGCAATCGAAGCCGGGCGCTTTACCGATCTGCCGGGCAGCGCCTATGCGCCCGCCTTCCTGCGTGGCTATGCGGCCTGCGTCGGGCTCGACGTCGAACGCGTGATGCAGGTCTATCGCTCGGCCGACAAGCCGGCGCTGCCTGCGCCCGTGCATCATTTCCCCGCGGTGCCGGTGGACCGGCGTGTGCCGCGCGGTGCGATGATGCTGGCCTCGGCTTTCCTGCTGGTGTGTGCCTACGTCACCTGGCATGCGCTGACGCGCGACCAGATGACGCAAGATGCGCGTGTGCCGCCGGTGCCGCAGCGCCTGCTTGCCGACCAGAAGCCGGCGACGCCGCCAGAGCCGCCGCAGGTCGTGACGCAAGCGCCACCACCCGGGGCCAGCGTCACCGCGACGCCCCCGACTCCGGGGCCCGCACCCGCCACGGCCGCTCCGGTTCCCGCGGGTCCGGTGCCGCCCGCCGCCGTGCCGCCTGCCGGCACTGTCGGACCGACAACCGCCGATGTCGCGCACCCTGCGCCGTCGGGGCCGGCGCCGGCGGCTGCTGCCGTGCCATTGCCGGCGTTCCCCGCGCCTCAGCCGACGTCACCCGCGACCGCCCAACCGCCTGCCGCAACGGGCGGTGACGTAAAACCCGCGCCCGTGGCGCCGCCGGTCGCCACCGCCAAGCCGCCGGTCGCCGTCCCGGCCGCACCGGTCGAAACCCGGCGCGACGGACAAAACGCCGCGGACAGCGTTGAGGCTGCGGATAGCGATCCAACACAGGGCAACCGCGTCGCCTCGCGGCCCGCGCGCCCCAGGCCGGCACCACCGCCGCCCTCGACCGCAGGATCCGATGCGCCGCCGCAGCAGGCCACGCTCCCGGCACCGGAGGCACCGCGACCGGCCGCCCAGCCCCGAACGATTTCCGCGCCGGTCGCCAGCCGTGCCCGCACGGTGCGGGCCGAGGTGGACAGCATGCTGGAACTGCGCGGCGCCGGCGGTGAGGTGCTGGCCACTACCTATCTGCGTGCCGGCTCCACGTATACCGTGCCCGAGCACGTCGGCTACGTTCTGTCACCCGCGCGGCGCTGAGCGGCCCGGCTCTCTTGCCTTGGCATTGCGTGCGGCGCGGCCCATGTGTATGCGCATGAGGCCCGCGGAACGGACGAGATGAGCGTCAGACCCTATCGCGACATTCAGCGCCGCCGCTCGCGGCAGATCATGGTCGGCAAGGTGCCGGTCGGCGGCGATGCGCCGATCAGCGTGCAGACCATGACCAACACGCTGACGGCCGATGCCGCGGCCACCATCGAGCAGATCCGCCGCGCCGAAGCCGCCGGCGTCGATATCGTCAGGGTCTCCTGCCCGGACGAGGAGTCGACCGCGGCCTTGCGCCAGATCGTGCGGGCGGTGCGCGTGCCGGTCGTGGCCGACATCCATTTCCACTACAGGCGCGCCATCGAGGCGGCCGAGGCGGCGGCTGCCTGCCTGCGCATCAATCCCGGCAATATCGGCAGCGCCGAGCGGGTGCGCGAGGTGGTGAAGGCGGCCACCGACCATGGCTGCTCGATGCGCATCGGGGTCAATGCCGGCTCGCTGGAGCGCGATCTGCTGGAGAAGTACGGCGAGCCCTGCCCCGAAGCGATGGTCGAAAGCGCGCTGGACCACGCGCGCATCCTGGAGGACCACGGCTTTCGCGAGTTCAAGATCAGCGTGAAGGCGTCGGATGTCTTCCTTGCGGTCGCCGCCTATCAGGGACTGGCCGAGGCCTGCGACTATCCCCTGCACATCGGCATCACGGAGGCGGGCGCGCTGCGCACGGGCACCGTGAAATCCGCCATCGGGCTGGGCGCGCTGCTGTGGGCCGGCATTGGCGATACGCTGCGCGTCTCGCTCTCGGCCGAGCCCGAGGAAGAGGTGCGGGCCGGTTTCGAGATCCTGAAGGCGCTGGGGCTGCGCCACCGCGGCGTCAACATCATCTCCTGCCCTTCCTGTGCCCGCCAGCAGTTCGATGTCATCCGCACCGTGGAGGCGCTGGAGAAGCGCGTTGCCCACATCACGACTCCGATGACCGTCTCGGTGATCGGCTGCGTCGTGAACGGCCCGGGCGAGGCGCGCGAGACCGATATCGGCTTCACCGGCGGTGGTCACGGCACGCACCAGGTCTATGTCGCGGGCGTGCCGCATCACCGGCTCAAGGACGCCGGCATCGTCGAGCACCTTGCCGAAATGATTGAAGCCAAGGCCGCCGAGATCGAAGCCACGAAGGCAGCCGCCGAGCACCGCGACGCCGCCGAGTAACCTCGAACAACCTTCCCCCGGAGGGGGAAGGTGCCCGAAGGGCGGAAGGGGGATGGTGCAACGCCTGCGGTGTCTCGCCTTTGACGCTGTGTCTGTGGCGGCATCCCCCTTCCGGCGCTGCGCGCCACCTTCCCCCTCCGGGGGAAGGTTCTGTAGGGCTGTTCATTGACCACGGGGGACGATAAGAACGCCGCCGTACAGAAGGAGAGAGGCGTGTCCAGACTTCAGCCTGTGCGCGGCACCCATGACATCCTGCCGGACGAGTTTCCGCGCTTTGCGCATGTGGTGGACACCGCCCGCGAGGTGGCGCGGCTCTACGGCTACCAGGAGATGGCGACGCCGGTCTTCGAGTTCACCGAGCTCTTTGCGCGCGGCATCGGCGAGGCGACAGACGTGGTCTCGAAGGAGATGTACACCTTCTCCGGCCGCAGCGATGCCGAGGAGGAGCGGCAAAGCCTGACCCTGCGTCCGGAGTATACGGCCGGCATCTGCCGCGCCTTCATCTCCAACGGCGAATTGCGCCAGCAACTGCCGCTGAAGCTCTTCGCCCACGGCCCGATGTTCCGCTACGAGCGGCCGCAGGCCGGCCGCCAGCGGCAATTCCACCAGATCGATATCGAGGTGCTGGGCGCACCCGAGCCGGAGTGCGATGTCGAGGTGATCTCGGTAGCGGCCGACATCCTGGAGCGGCTGGGCATTTTGCCCTACTGCGTGCTGAAGCTGAACTCGCTGGGCGATCCGCAAAGCCGCGCTGCCTACCGGCAGGTGCTGGTCGATTACTATCGCGCCCATCGCGCGAGGCTTTCGAAGGACTCGCTGGACCGGCTGGAGCGCAATCCGCTGCGCATCCTCGACAGCAAGGACGAGGGCGACAAGGCGGTCAACGCCAACGCGCCGTCATTCGCCGACTACCTCAACGACGACTCGCGTGCGTTCTTCGAGGCCGTGCGCCGCGGCCTCGATGACTCCGGCATAACCTATGAGATCGACCCGACTCTGGTGCGCGGGCTCGACTACTACACCCACACCGCTTTCGAGTTCGTCACCACACAGCTTGGCGCGCAGGGTACCGTGATCGGCGGCGGGCGTTACGACGGGCTGATCGAGCTGCTGGGCGGTCCGCCCACCGCCGGCATCGGATGGGCCGGTGGCATCGAGCGGCTCGTCGAGCTGGGACGCAAGCTGGGCAGACAACCGCCGGAGCAGGAGCGGCCGGTGGCGATCATCCCCCTGGGCGAGGCTGCCGAGCGTCGTGCCCTGGCGCTGGCGCGCGAGCTGCGGGGCAGCGACGTACCGGTTGAGCTCGCTTATCGCGGCAACATGAAGCGCCGCCTGCAACGGGCCAACCGGCTGAATGCGTCACACGCCATCATCATGGGCGACAGCGAGCTGGAGAAGGGCGTCGTGGCGCTGAAGGATCTCGATGCCGGCACGCAGCGGGAGGTGCCGATCGACGATCTGGTCGATGCCATCGGCGAAGATGCCCTCGACGAGTTGATGCAGCTCCTGGGTCCTGACGAGGACGACGAGGAGGGGCGCTGACGCCAGGCCGCCATGTCGCTGGATGCCAAACTGGACCAGGTCGTGCACCGGCATGCCGAGCTGCAGGCCATGCTGTCGGCCGGCACGCTGGATGCGGCGAAGTTCGGCCAGGTTTCGAAGGAATATGCCGATCTCACGCCGCTGGTCGATGCCGTGGCCGCACTGCGCAAGGCGCAGAAGGAGGCGGGCGACCTGGCGGCAATGATCGCCGATCCGGCCACCGACCGCGACATGAAGGCCATGGCCGAGGAGGAGTTCGCGGCCCTGAAGGACCGCGTGCCGGCGCTCGACAGGCAGATCAAGCTCATGCTGCTGCCGCGCGATGAAGCCGATTCCCGCAACGCCATCCTCGAGGTGCGCGCCGGCACCGGCGGCGAGGAGGCGGCGCTGTTCGCGTCGGATCTGTTTCGCATGTATCAGCGCTATGCGGCCCTGCGCGGCTGGAAGTTCGAGATCATGGAGATTTCGGAGACGGGCCTGGGCGGCTACCGCGAGGCCGTGGCCGAGATCACCGGCAAGGACGTGTTCGCGCGGCTGAAGTTCGAGTCGGGCGTGCACCGCGTGCAGCGCGTGCCTGCCACCGAGGCACAGGGCCGCATCCACACCTCGGCGGCGACGGTAGCCGTGCTGCCTGAGGCCGAAGAGGTGGACATCAGGATTGACGACAAGGATCTGCGCATCGATGTCTTCCGCTCGTCGGGGCCGGGCGGCCAGTCGGTCAACACCACCGACAGCGCGGTGCGCATCACGCATCTGCCGACCGGTATTGTCGTCAGCCAGCAGGACGAGAAGAGCCAGCACAAGAACAAGGCCAAGGCGATGAAGATCCTGCGCGCGCGCCTTTACGAGGCCGAGCGGCAGCGGCTCGATGCGGAACGCGCGGCCTCACGCCGTGGCCAGGTCGGCAGCGGCGATCGCAGCGAACGCATACGCACCTACAACTTCCCCCAGGGGCGCTGCACCGATCACCGCATCAACATGACGCTCTATGAGCTCGACAAGGTCATGGACGGCTCGTCGCTCGACAAGATCGTCGAGGCGCTGATCGCTGACGACGAGGCTGCGCGCCTCGCCGACGTCGAGGCGTGAGGCGGAGCGCGGCCACCGGGCTGCGCGCCCGCAGGCGCGTGCGTTGCGTGCCGCGATGAGCGGCCAGGCGTCGCTGGCGGTAATCTTCGCCGCGCTGGCGCTGCTCTACGCTACCGCCGGGCAGGCGGGCGGCACGGCGTTTCTCGCCGCCATGGCACTGGCCGGCTTTCCAGCCGAGCAGATGCGGCCGACGGCACTGCTGCTCAACGTGGTGGCGGCGGGTTACGCTACGTTATGGCTGCACCGCGACGGCCGCATCGACTGGACGCTGCTGGGCCGTTTCCTTGTGCCGGCGCTGCCGGCCGCCTTCGCCGGCGGGCTGGTGCTGCTCGATGGCGGACTCTACCTGGTGCTGACCGGCGTTCTGCTGCTGGCGGCCGCCGGCCTCATGCTGCTGAAGCGCGGCGCCGACACTGCGGCGGTCCGCCCTGTCGGCACCGGGCCAGCGCTGCTGGCGGGCGCGGTCACCGGCTTCCTTGCCGGTCTGACCGGCATCGGCGGCGGCGCCTTCCTGGCACCGCTGATCATCCTGCTCGGCTGGGGCACGCCCCGGCAGGTCGCCGCGCTGTCGGCACCCTACATTCTCGCCAACTCGGCGGTCGGCCTGGCCGCCGTGACGCTCGCGGGCCAACCGGTCGCGCCTGGCATCGCGCTTTACGCCGGCGCCGCCCTGTTCGGCGCAGCGCTGGGCGGCACCATCGCACGCCACGTGATGACCAACCGGCTCACGCGCTACATGCTGGCCGTGATCCTGGCCCTCGCCGGCCTCCGCCTGTTGCTGCGCTAGCCAGGGCGGCGGGGCATTAAGGTCGTCTGCCTTGCGAGCGCCATTTTCCGCGTCAACATCAGGGGCCTCCGGCGAGGCTCCCGAGGTTACCGATGTTCCTGTCGATCCTGGTGCGTCGCGGCGGGCGCCTGATCCTGCCGCTGCTGATTCTCGTAACGGCGCCGGCCCTGGCGCAGCGCGATGTCGGTTCGCTGCCGCTGATGCGCGATGGCGTGCCGACACTCGCACCGCTGGTCGAGCGCGTCATGCCCGCCGTGGTCAGTGTGGCGGTGGTGCAGAACGTGCCACAGCAGCAGAATCCGCTGCTGCGCGATCCGCTGTTCCGCCGCTTCTTCGGGCAGTCCCAGCCGGAGCCGCGCGGGCGGGCGGCGCTGGCGGCGGGCTCCGGCGTGATCGTCGATGCCAGCCGCGGCTACGTGCTGACCAACGCCCATGTCGTGGCCAATGCGCAGCAGATCCGCGTCACCCTGTCGGACCGGCGCGTGCTGAACGCCGAGCTCGTGGGTGCCGACAGCACCAGCGACATCGCCGTCCTGCGCATTCCGACGGAGCGGCTGTCGGCAATCCCGCTGGGCAATTCCGACGCGCTGAAGGTGGGTGACTACGTGGTTGCCATCGGCAATCCGTTCGGCATCGGCCAGACGGTAACGGCAGGCATTGTCAGCGGGCTCAGCCGTAGCGGGCTGGGAAACGGGCGGCTAGAGAACTTCATCCAGACCGATGCGCCGATCAATCCCGGCAACTCGGGCGGCGCACTGATCGACCTCTACGGACGGCTGGTCGGGATCAACTCGGCGATCATCGCGCCGGGCGGCGGCAATGTCGGCATTGGCTTTGCCGTGCCCACCAACATTGCGCGCGCGGTGATGGACCAGATCGTGCGCACCGGCAAGGTACAGTACGCGCGCCTGGGCGTGCTGGTCAGCGACACGGTGCCCGATGCCAGCGGCCGGTTGGGCGTGCGCATCCAGCAGGTCGAGCCCGGATCGGGTGCAGCGAAGGCGGGCCTGCGCGTGGGTGACGTCATCGTGTCGGTCGACGGTCGACCCGTGCATTCCGCCTCCGACCTGCGCAGTCGCGTGGCGCTGTCGCCGGTCGACTCCACTGTCAGGGTCGAAGTGGTACGCAACGGCGAGACAAAGACCTTCGACGTCCGCCTCAGCGGCGCGTGAGTACTGCGAACCGTCATTGGCGAGCCCGACTAGCGGGTGCCTCCGCTCAACGCGAGCGACGGTCAAGAACCGCTTCATGGTGAGCCTGTCGAACCATGAAGCGGCCCGTACTGCCGGTCCTGCGGCGCCTTCATGGTTCGACAAGCTCACCATGAAGGCTTTTGCGGTAACGGCTCCGCGCGGGGAAGGCAAGCTACGGCCATTCCGCTGCGATGCGGGTGCGCAGGGTGGGGTCGGGCAGGGGGGCAAGGCCTGCACGCACGTTGTCGGCCATGTGTGCGGGATCGCCGGTGCCGGGGATGACGCAGGTGACGGCAGGATGGGAGATCACGAACTTCAGCAGCACCTGCGTCCAGCTCGTGCAGCCGATATCGGCGGCCCAGCCGGGCAGGGGCCGTCCGCGCAGGGCGCGGGCGAGGCTGCCGCCGCCCAGCGGCCGGTTCACCAGCACGGCAACGCCGCGTTCGGCGGCAAGCGGCAGCAAGCGCTGTTCGGCCGCCCGGTCCTCCAGCGAATAGTTGAGCTGCACGAAATCGAGCCGCTCGGCCCGGATCACCGCCTCCAGATCGGCGTGGGCGCCGGCTGTGTAGTGGGTGATGCCGATGTAGCGCACGCGCCCCTCGGCCTGCCAGGTGCGCAGCGTGTCAAGCTGCGTGCGCCAGTCGACAAGGTTGTGGATTTGCATCAGCTCCAGACGCGGCCGCTGCAAGAGCTCAAGACTGTGCTCCATCTGCGCCACACCGGCAGCACGGCCCTGCGTCCATACCTTGGTGGCGACGAAGGCTTTTGCGTGCGGATCCATTGACGTCAGCAGCGCGCCGACCACGCCCTCGGCCGTCCCGTACATCGGCGAGCTGTCGATCACCGTGCCGCCGGCGGCGAAAAGCACCTTCAGTACTTCGGCCAGCCGCGCACGGGCGCCGGCATCGCTGCCGACATCGAAGCCGCGCCAGGTGCCGCAGCCGATCACCGGCAACGCCTCGCCGCTGGCGGGAATAGTGCGTGTCAGCATCCTCTGCTCGCGTGTGCCGGACTTGAAAGGCATGCGTCAGCCTATCACCATGCCGTTCTCGCAGCCACGGAGCCAGCCATGAGTCAGCCAGCCGCCGCCCCGATGGGCATTCTCGAGCGCCGCCGCATCGAAGCCGAGATCATCAAGCCGATCTACGAGGAGATGAAGGCAGCGTTCGGTGAAGCGGCAGCCAAAGGTGTGATCGAGCGTGCCGTAAAGAAGGCCGCCGTCGAGGCCGGCCGGCAATTCGCGGCCCAGGCGCCGGGCGGAACGTCGATCGCCAGCTTCGCCGCCATCCAGCCGCTCTGGACGCAGGGCGACGCGCTGCGCATCGAGCCGGTGCGGCAGGACGAGACGCATCTCGACTTCAACGTGACGCGCTGCCGCTACGCGGAGATGTACCGCGCGATGGGGCTGGGCGACATCGGCCATCTTCTGTCGTGCAACCGCGACGGCACCTTTATCGAGGGCTACGATCCGCGCATCGCCATGGAGCGCACGCAAACCATCATGCAGGGCGCCAGCCACTGCGATTTCCGCTATCGGATGGACAGCAAGCCGGAAAAATTGTGATCGGGAAGTGCGCGGCCGGTTTCATCGCCGCATCCGCCGCTCTCGCCACGATCCTGTCTGTTTCGCCGGCGTTCGCCGCCGAGGCTGGCGGCGATCAGGCCATCGCGGTCTTCATCGGCCAGATCGTGCTGCTGTTGCTGGCGGGTCGCCTCCTGGGCGAAGCCGCCCAGCGCCTTGGTCAGCCGGCCGTCATGGGCCAGTTGATTGCCGGCATTCTCCTGGGTCCTTCCGTTTTTGGCGCTCTGCTGCCCGAGCTGCAGCATCAAGTGTTTCCACGCAACGAGGTACAGCAGAGCATGCTGGCGGCGGTGTCGCAGCTTGGCATTCTGCTGCTGCTGCTGGTTGCGGGCATGGAAACGGACCTGTCGCTGATCAACCAGGTGCGCCGCGCCGCCGTCAGCGTTTCAGTGGCCGGCATCACTGTGCCGTTTGTTTGCGGTGTGGCACTGGGACAGCTTCTTCCTGAATCACTGCTGCCCGATCCGGATCGCCGGCTGCTGACGTCGCTGTTTCTCGGCGTGGCGCTCTCGATCTCCTCGGTCAAGATCGTGGCCGTCATCGTGCGGGAGATGAACTTCATGCGGCGCGACGTGGGCCAGGTGATCCTCGCCGCTGCCGTCATCGACGACACGATCGGCTGGATCATCATGGCGATGATCTTCGGGCTTGCCTTGCATGGCGCTGTTGAGCCTGCCGCTCTTGCACAAAGCGTTCTTGGCACGCTGGCCTTTCTGGCCGTCAGCTTCACCCTGGGGCGGCGGGCGGTCGCCGCCATTATCCGTTGGTCGAACGACAGCTTCGTGAGCGAACTGCCCGTCATTACGGCCATCATCATCGTCATGGGCGTCATGGCGTTGATAACGCACGCGATCGGCGTTCACACCGTGCTCGGCGCCTTTGTGGCCGGCATCCTCGTCGGCCAGTCGCCCATACTGACCCGTCACATTGACGCGCAGCTCCGGGGCCTGATCACGGCTTTTTTCATGCCCGTCTTTTTCGGCCTCGCGGGGCTCGGCGCTGATCTGTCGATCCTGAAGGACCCGGTGCTCGTGGCTCTGGGATTGGGGCTGGTCCTGATCGCGAGCATCGGCAAGTTCGCCGGCGCGCTTGTTGGCGGCACGATCGGTGGGCTGTCATTGCGCGAGTCGCTGGCGCTGGCCTGCGGAATGAATGCACGGGGATCTACCGAGGTCATTGTCGCCACGATCGGATTGTCGATTGGCGTCCTCGACCGCGACCTGTTCAGCCTGATCGTCGCCATGGCGGTGATTACGACCATGGCCATGCCGCCCACGCTGCGCTGGGCGCTGGCGCGCCTGCCGCTCAAACCCGAGGAGGCAGCGCGACTGGAGCGGGAGGCGCAGGAGGCACGTGGCTTCGTGCCACGGCTGGAACGTCTGCTGGCAGTCACAGACGGCAGCGCGAGCGGAAAGCTCGCCGCCCGCCTGACAGGTCTGCTTTCCAGTCCGCGAGGTACGCCCGTGACAGTGATCGACCTCGCCAGTGCGCAGGCCGGGCGGAGCCCGCCCGATCGCGAGCGTGACGCCGACGCCGAACAGATCGCCCGCGACGCCGCCAGCGGTGCCGCGCCGGACGCCGATGGCGCGAACGTGCCGGCAGATGTGACGGCGCGCCGCGGCAGCGCAATGCCGGCGGAGCTGGTCGCCGCCGAGGCGGCCAAGGGCTACGACCTGCTGACCGTCGGCGTGGACGGCGCCATCCTCAAGACGGGAGACTTCGCCAAAGCAGTGGCCGAGATCGCCGCGCCGTTCGAGGGGCCGGTTGCCATCGTGGCGGCGCGCGGGCCGCACGCGCAGGACCCGGCAGGATACCATCTGAATATTCTGGTGCCGGTGAACGGCACCGCCTATGCCGGCCGTGCCGCGGAGGTCGCGCTCGCCATCGCCCGCGCGAGTGATGCAACGGTGACAGCGCTCTATGTGGCGCCGGAAGCTGCCACGTTTTCTCCGCGACGCTGGCCACGCGTGAGGACTCGCAGCGAGGCGGACGAGATCCTCAAGGGCATCGTGGCGCTGGGTGAGCAGTTCGGCGTCGCGGTCCGCACCGCGCTGCGCAACGATGCTTCGCCGGCCGACGCCATCCTCCGCCAGGCGCGTCGCGGCGATCACAACCTGCTCATCATGGGCGTGAGCGCGCGAACCGGCGACAGGCTGTCATTCGGGCCGATCGTCTCGGCCGTCGGAGCGGCATCCCCGCGCTCCATCATGCTGCTGTCCAGCTAGCCCGCGCATGATGGCGGCGTTGGCACGCCGCCGGCGCCACTGGAGTGGCGCGCTTCCGGCGACTGCTTCGGCCCTCACCACAAGGGCCGCCGATTGCCCGCGGTAAATGGGGCGTGGGCGGGGCGGTTTGGCGGCTGGAACCGGTTGGCAGTACGCGACGTTCTTCGCATCTGACGCGAGCAATCAGGCAAGCCAGGCGCATGAACAGGTCTGCATCTGTCGACACAAACGCCGAGACGGCGCTTCCCCGTGCGCTCACTGGCATTGCGGGCCTTGATGCCGTGGCAGACGGGGGGTTGGCCCGCAATCGCCTTCATCTGCTCGAAGGCAGCCCGGGCACGGGCAAGACGACCATTGCGCTGCAGTTCCTGCTGGCCGGCGCTGCGGCGGGAGAGTCCGGCATTTACGTCAGCCTCGCCGAAACCGAGCCGGAGCTGCGCGCCGGCGCTCGCTCGCATGGCTGGGAGCTGGGCGAGCTGATCGAGATCATCGAGCTGGTGCCGCCGGAAAGCGTGCTTGATCCCGACCAGCACCAGAGCCTGCTTTACTCTTCGGACCTGGAGCTTGGCGAGACGACGCAGCGCATGTTCGATGCCATCGAACGCACCCGCCCGCAGCGTGTGGTGATCGACAGCCTGTCGGAAATCCGTTTGCTGGCGCAGAGCTCGTTGCGCTACCGCCGCCAGATCCTGGGACTCAAGCACTACTTTGCGCGGCACAATTCGACTGTCATCCTGCTGGACGACCTGACGGCCGAGTCTATGGACCGGGCCGTGCACAGCATTGCCCACAGCGTGCTTCATCTCGACCAGACGGCGCCGGTTTATGGTGCCGCGCGCCGCCGCTTGCGCATCGTGAAGGCGCGTGGCCAGGCTTTCAGCGACGGCTATCACGAGTTCAGGATCTCCTCCGGCGGCGTGGAGGTGTATCCGCGGCTGGTGGCGGCGCCATATCGCAAGCGCTCGGCCGGTGACGTGATCAGCAGCGGCATTGGCGATCTGGACGCACTGCTGGGCGGCGGCATCACCGCGGGATCGAGCACTCTCGTCATCGGGCCGGCAGGGACGGGCAAGACCCTGTTGCTCGTGCAGTTCGTCGCGGCAGCGATGGCCAGGGGCGAGAATGCCGCGATGTTCCTGTTCGACGAGGAGATCGGACTGCTCTTTTCGCGCGCCCGGCAGCTTGGCATCGACATCGAGGCGTTTCACGGGAACGGACGACTCGCCATTGAGCAGCTTGATGCCGCCGAGGTCTCGCCCGGCGAGTTCGCCCACCGCGTACGCACCTGCGTTGATCGCGACACGATCAGGATGGTGGCGATCGACAGCCTGAACGGCTACCAGGCCTCAATGCTCAACGAGCCGTTCGGTATCCTGCATCTGCACGAGCTTCTTCAGTATCTCAACCGCCGCGGCACCTCGACATTCCTGACAGTGGCCCAGCACGGCCTCGTCGGCGACGTCGATCAGCCGATCGACGTGACCTACCTCGCGGACACGGTCATTCTGCTGCGATTTTTCGAAGCGATGGGCGAAGTGCGCCGGGCCATTTCCGTACTCAAGAAGCGCACGGGTCCGCACGAGAACACGCTGCGCGAGTTCCGCATCAGGAAGGGCGGCGTCAGGCTGGGTGCCCCGCTGGAGGCGTTCCAGGGCGTGCTGCGCGGCGTGCCGGCCTATGTTGGCACACAGGCTCCACTGTTGGGGAGCGAGGAATGATTACCCTTGCAGTGCCGGCGGCCGACCGGACGCTGATCCTCGCACCGCGGGGCCGGGATGCCGTGGTCGCCAAGAGCATCCTGCGCGAGGCGGCGCTTCGCTGCGACATCTGCGTCGACATTTCGGAACTGGTCGAGCGCCTTGTCTACGGCGCCGACCTGGCGGTGGTGACAGAGGAGGCGCTGCGCGGGCAGGACCTTCGCCCCTTGCGCGAATGGGTGGCGTCGCAGCCGCCGTGGTCCGACTTTCCGTTTGTGCTGCTGACCAGCCACGGCGGCGGCGTCGAGCGCAATCCTGCCGCGGCCGGGCTGATGAGAGCGCTGGGCAACGTCACCTTTCTGGAGCGGCCCTTTCATCCCACGACGCTGATCAGCGCCGTGCGCACCGGCCTGCGCGGACGAACCCGGCAGCACGAGAGCCGCCGGCTGAACGAAGAGCTGGAGTTGCGCGTGCAGGAGCGCACGGCTGAGCTGGCGGCTGCAAACCGCCAGCTCGTGGCCCAGATCGAGGAGCGGGAGAAGATCGAAAGCACGCTGCGGCAGATGCAGCGGCTGGAAGCGGTAGGCCAGCTCACGTCCGGCGTGGCGCACGACTTCAACAACCTGCTGACGGTGGTGCTGGGCAATATCGGCTTCCTGGAGAAGGGGCTGGCCAATGCCGGCGTCGACGGCAAGCTCATGCAGCGCCTGGGCTACATGCGCACGGCGGCTGAGCGCGGCGCCCGGCTGACGGACCAGTTGCTGGCGTTCTCGCGGCGTCAGCGGCTGGAGCCGAAGGTGATCGACCTCAACGGCTCGGTGGCCGGCATGCGCGACCTGCTGCAGAGTACGATGGGTGGCCGCATCCGCATCGATACGCACCTGCAGCGTGGTTTGTGGCCCGCCCTGGTCGATCCCACACAGCTTGAGCTGGCGGTGCTCAACCTCGCCATCAACGCGCGCGATGCCATGACTCAAGGCGGCACACTCACCGTGCATACGGAGAATGTCACGTTGCAGGCACCGGCATGGCCCGAGGAGCCGCCCGCCGGAGAGTACGTGGCCATCTGCGTCAGCGACACGGGCACCGGCATGTCGGAGATGGTGCTGCGCAAGGCATTCGAGCCGTTCTTCACCACCAAGGACGTCGGCAAGGGCTCGGGGCTCGGGCTCAGCCAGGTGCTGGGCTTCGCCAAGCAGTCAGGCGGTGGCGTCCGCATCAAGTCGCGCGAGGGCGAGGGCACCACGGCGCGCATCTATCTGCCGCGTGCGGCTGCCGGCGAGCGTGCCGAAGAGGCGCCGCCACCGGCGGTGGTTGCCGGCCAGTTCGCCGGCGTGCAGGTGCTGCTGGTCGACGACGACCATCCCGTGCGCGAGGTTACCGCCGCCATGCTGCGCGATCTCGGCTATCGCGTGCACGAGGCCGGCAGCGGTGGTGCGGCGCTGGAGATGCTGCACCGGTTGCCGGAAATCGAGCTGATGATCCTGGACTACGCCATGCCCGGGATGAGCGGCGCTGATGTTGCCCGCCAGGCGCGGCTGCGTCGCCCGGGACTCGCCCTGCTGTTCATTACCGGCTTTGCCGACCACAGCGCGCTGGGCGATGTCGGCGAGAGCGCCGTGCTGGGAAAGCCGTTCGGCCAGGACGAGCTCGCGCGCAAGGCGGCAACCGCGCTGGTGGCCATGCGCACCGGCAACGTCGTGCCGCTGCGGACTAG
Source organism: Rhodospirillaceae bacterium SYSU D60007 (assembly GCA_003574685.1). Classification (GTDB taxonomy): domain Bacteria; phylum Pseudomonadota; class Alphaproteobacteria; order Reyranellales; family Reyranellaceae; genus Vineibacter. The sequence continues at coordinate 149,200 of QOCQ01000005.1, read as the reverse complement.
TCAGCGTCACACATCTGCCGGATGAGGGCGGCCACGTCCGGCTCTGTGTAGGGCTTGGGCAGGATGGGGCGCGCCCGGAAGGCGGCCGCAAGGCTGTCGCGGCCGTAACCGGTAGCGAAGGCAAAGGGAACGCCGCGGGTCTGGAGAATTTCGGCTACCGGATAGACGTCGCTGTCGGCCAGCTTGACGTCAAGGATGGCCAGTTCGAACGCGCCCTCGCGGGCAATCCGGCAGGCGTCCTCGACCCGTGCCACAGGGCCGACGATCGAATGGCCCAGCTCTTCCAGGATATCCTGCAGGACCAGGGCGATCAGGACCTCGTCCTCGGCAACGAACACGCGCAATGCCATGTACCCCAACGTCCGCCGCAGGCCGCAAGTTGCGGTCCCTTGCAACGGACAAGCTCGAGCTTCGTTAAGGGTACAACCCTGTATCGGGCGAGCCCGGCGGGGCCAGGCCGGCGCGCGGACGGGGTTGGACGCCGCGCCCGGCCGCGCAAGCCTCTTGCATCCGCTACTGCGGGCGGCCAGCTTGCCAAAGCATGACGGGGGAACAGACAGGGGCGAAGCCCACCGCGGGGGCGCTGGTACAGGCGATGGCGGCCCGGCTCGCCGCGGCGGGCATTGCCGAGAGCCGGCTGGAGGCGCGGCTGCTGGTAGCAGAGGCGACAGGGTGGACACTGGAGACAATCGTCGCCCGCCGCGATGCGCCGCTGGAAGCCGGGGTCGTGGCGCGGGTCGAGCGGCTGGCCGCACGCCGCCTTGCGCGCGAGCCCATGTCCCACATCCTGGGATGGCGCGAGTTCTGGAGCCTGCGCTTCCGGGTCACCCCGGATGTGCTGACGCCGCGGCCCGACAGCGAAACCCTTGTCGATGCCGTGATGGCAGCCGTTCCCTATCGCGGCCGGAAGCTGCGCATTCTGGACCTCGGCGTCGGCTCCGGCTGCCTGTTGCTGGCGCTGCTCCACGAGTTGCCGCAGGCGACGGGGCTTGGCGTTGACCGCAGCGCCCGCGCGCTGGTGATAGCCCGCCAGAACGCCCGTGCCCTGGGCCTTGAAGGCCGCGCGGCGTTCCGCTCAGGCGACTGGGGGGAAGGGATCGCCGAGGTGTTTGACGTCGTGGTGTCCAATCCGCCCTATGTGCCCAGTGACGACATCGAAACCCTCGATCCGGAAGTGTCGGAGCACGAGCCGTGGCTGGCGCTGGACGGCGGCGCCGACGGGCTGGATTGCTACCGCCGCCTCGTCGGCCAGCTCGGCTATCTGGTGCAGCCCGGCGGGATTGTCGCCCTCGAGGTGGGGCGTGGCCAGGCCGCCGCGGTCGCCCGTCTGGTGCGGGATGCGGGCTTCGGCGCCGTCAGCACCCACAAGGATTTGGGCGGCATTCCCCGTGTGGTCCTTGCCCGCCGCCTCAGTCCCGGATAGCCGGGGCATACAGTTTTCTGTGGAAATCTACCCCGGAATGGGCTCGCGACCCATCAAGGACACGGCTCCCGGCGGGAGAAATCGGTTGGCAAGCGCCGGGGGACGCTATAGGTTGAGCACATCCGACAAGGGTAGCATCGGCGACTTGGCCGGTGCGAAGAACCTCTCCCTGATGTCCGTGACGGGGCCCGTGCATGGTTCGGGCGGAGACAGATGTCGGATAGCGAGCGCCCGTCACGGCCGACGACCGGCAGATTGAATGCGACCCAACCATCAGCGGCGGCAGCGCGGCCGCAACGGGAAACCCAATAAGTTTCCCAATCGCAACCAGAGTTACGACAGTAACGGCCCGGACGTGCGGGTCAGGGGTACGGCCCACCAGATCTACGAGAAGTACCAGACGCTGGCCCGCGAGGCGGCCACGTCGGGCGATCGGATCCTGGCTGAGGCCTACTACCAGCACGCCGAGCATTACTTCCGGATTATCCAGGCCCAGGGCGGCTTCGTGCAGCCGCGCTATCCTCAGCCATGGGAGGAAGCCGAGGCCGGCGACGAGGCGTCGCAGGGTGTTGGCGACGGCGGCGGAGAAGGCGCAATGGCAGGCGGCGGGGATCCGGCCGACGGGCCACAGCCGAGTGTTGATTACCCGCCACGGGCACCCGGTTTCGCACCGGCGGAGGACTATCAGGGCGCCCGCGAGGGCGGCTACAGCAACGGCGAAGACCGCTACCAGGGGCGCGACGGGCGCGGCGGCGAAGGTCGCTACGAGCAGCGGCGCCAGCGCGACGAGGAAGGTGGCTTTGCGCCGCGGGGCCGGCGCGACTTCGTGACCCGGGGCGAGCAGCGCTTCCAGGAGCGGCAGGACCGCCAGGACCGCCAGGACCGCCAAGAGCGGTTCGAGCGCCCCCCGCCGGCTGAGGGCGCTCCAGCCCTGGCGGAAAACGCGGTGCCACCCGGCGAGCCCGGGCCGGCGGAAACCCGTGAAGCGGCGGCAAATCCCGAAGGCGCCGCGCCTGAAGACACGTCGGCCGGCGGCCGCGGCGCGCGCGAGGGCCGTTCGTTCCGTCCGCGGCACCCGCATTTCCGGCGCTTCCGCGGCGGTCCGCGCGGGCAGAACGGCGCCGACCCCGCGCAGCAGGACCAGCCGGATCTGAGCGGCGGCGACTCGGGCAATTCGGGCGGCAGCAACTAGGCCGCGCCGAGCATCGGCAAGCAACGGGCGGCCTGCGGGCCGCCCGATTGATTCTGTGCCCATGCCACGCGTGGGGTCTTGCTCCTGATCAAGGCACCACCATATGGGATCGTGGATGCCTCATCAGAGGGTCCACCCGATCGCCCGCCGCTTGACGGGGGCTTTGGAGAAAGGGTGTCGTGGTATGGATCAGGAGAAGTACACCGACCGCGTGCGCGGCTTCCTGCAGAGTGCCCAGATGCTGGCGCTGCGGTCCGGCCATCAGCGGTTTGTTCCCGAACACATTCTGAAGGTGCTGCTCGACGACGAGGAAGGCCTCGCGGCCAACCTGATTTCGTCGGCCGGCGGCGATCCGCGCCTGGCGCTGCGCGAGACCGAAGCGGCGCTGGCGAAGCTGCCGAAGGTCGAGGGCGCTGGCGCCGGCCAGATCTATCTTGCGCCGGAGACAGCGCGCGTCTTCGAGCAGGCGGAGAAGCTCGCCAAGAAGGCGGGCGACAGCTACGTCGCCGCCGAGCGGCTGCTGCAGGCGCTGGCCATGGCCGGCGGCGAGGCTGCCACGATCCTCAAGCGCGCTGGCCTGTCGCAGAACGCGCTGAACGATGCCATCAACCGGCTGCGCAAGGGCCGCACCGCCGACAACGCCGGTGCAGAAGGCGCCTATGACGCGCTGAAGAAATACGCGCGCGATCTCACGCAGGCGGCGCGCGACGGCAAGCTCGACCCGGTGATCGGCCGCGACGAGGAGATCCGGCGCACCATGCAGGTGCTGAGCCGGCGCACCAAGAACAATCCCGTGCTGATCGGCGAACCCGGCGTCGGCAAGACCGCCATCGCCGAAGGGCTGGCGTTGCGCATCGTCAATGACGACGTGCCGGAGTCGCTGAAGGGCAAGCGCCTGATGGCGCTCGACCTCGGCGCGATGGTGGCCGGCGCCAAGTATCGCGGCGAGTTCGAGGAGCGGCTGAAGGCCGTGCTGTCGGAGATCGCCGCGGCCGAGGGCGAGATCGTCGTCTTCATCGACGAGATGCATACCCTGGTCGGCGCCGGCAAGGCCGACGGTGCGATGGACGCCTCCAACATGCTGAAGCCGGCTCTGGCGCGCGGCGAGCTGCACTGCATCGGCGCCACGACGCTCGACGAATACCGCAAGCACGTCGAGAAAGACGCAGCCCTTGCCCGGCGCTTCCAGCCGGTGTTCATCAGCGAGCCCACGGTCGAGGATACGATCTCGATCCTGCGCGGGCTGAAGGAGAAGTACGAGCTGCACCATGGCGTGCGCATCGCCGACGCGGCGATCGTCGCTTCCGCCATGTTGAGCCACCGTTACATCACCGACCGCTTCCTGCCCGACAAGGCGATCGACCTGATGGACGAGGCCGCCAGCCGCATCCGCATGCAGGTCGACAGCAAGCCCGAGGACATCGACGAGCTGGACCGGCGGATCCTGCAGCTCCAGATCGAGCGCGAAGCGCTGAAGAAGGAGTCTGACACGGCCTCGCGCGACCGGCTGGGCAAGCTTGAGAAGGAGCTGAGCGAGCTGGAGCAGAAATCCGCATCGCTGACGGCGGCGTGGAAGGCGGCCAAGGACAAGCTGGCCGACGCGCAGAAGCTCAAGGAGCAGCTCGACAAGGCCCGTGCCGACCTCGACATCGCCCAGCGCAAGGGCGAGCTGGGCCGTGCCGGCGAGCTCGCCTATGGCGTGATCCCCGATCTTGAGAAGAAGCTGAAAGCCGCCGAGCAGGCGGAAGCCGGCAACGGCGCGCGGGCGCTCAAGGAGGAGGTGACCGCCGAGGACATCGCGGCTGTTGTCTCGCGCTGGACCGGTGTGCCGGTCGACAAGATGCTGGAGGGCGAGCGGGCCAAGCTGCTGCGCATGGAAAGCGAGCTGCACAGGCGCGTTATCGGCCAGGACGAGGCGATCGTCGCCATCTCGAACGCCGTGCGCCGGGCGCGCGCCGGCCTGCAGGACCCGAACCGGCCGATCGGCTCGTTCCTGTTCCTCGGTCCGACGGGCGTGGGCAAGACCGAGCTCACCAAGGCGCTGGCCGCGTTCCTGTTCGACGACGACCAGGCGATGGTGCGCATCGACATGTCGGAATACATGGAGAAGCACTCCGTGAGCCGCCTGATCGGTGCGCCACCGGGCTATGTCGGCTACGACGAGGGCGGCGCGCTCACCGAGGCGGTGCGCCGGCGGCCCTACCAGGTCGTGCTGTTTGACGAGATCGAGAAGGCGCATCCCGACGTCTTCAACGTCCTGCTGCAGGTGCTCGACGACGGCCGCCTGACCGATGGCCAGGGCCGCACGGTCGACTTCCGCAACGTGCTGATCGTGCTGACCAGCAATCTCGGCAGCGAGCATCTGGCAGCGCTGAAGGACGGCCAGCCGGCCGAGCTGGCGCGCGGGCAGGTGATGGAGGAGGTGCGGCGCGCCTTCCGGCCGGAGTTCCTGAACCGGCTGGACGAGATCCTGCTGTTCAACCGGCTGAGCCGTGCCGACATGGGCGACATCGTGGATATCCAGCTCGAGCGGCTGCGCAAGCTGCTGGAGGCGCGCAAGCTGACGCTGGACGTCGATGCCCAGGCGCGGAGCTGGCTGGCCAACGAGGGCTACGATCCGGTCTACGGTGCGCGGCCGCTGAAGCGGGTCATCCAGCGCAGCCTGCAGAACCCGCTGGCCCAGCTCATCCTCGAAGGTGAGGTCCGCGACGGCGATACCGTGAAGGTCACCGTCAGGGATGGCGAGCTCAGCGTCGCCGGCCGCCTCAGCGGCATCGGCAACGCCGAAACCCTCGCCGCCGAGTAGCGGCGCCCTTCCACCCAGGCCACAGAGACCCGGCGCATCCCGCGCCGGGTCTTTTTCTTTACCTTCCAAGGTCTTTATGGCCATTGGTGTCGGGCAAAATACACAGTATGATCACGGCCGGAGGAGGGGTCTGGCGGTCTCGTTTGCCCTATTCTCGCCCAATCGCGCCCCATCAACTTTAGTGGCTCACTCGTCGCGTCTTGGGGATTCACAATGACAAATACGACAAGGATCAGCGTCGCAGCGCTGATCGCTTCCTCTCTTGCGGTCGGCATCTGGGCCGAAACGGCCCAGGCACAGTTCCAGCCGAGGCCGCCGCGGCCCGAACCGCGGGAAGGCGAAAGCTACGAGCCCATCGGGCTGCCGGTCGGCGGGTTCCGCCTCTATCCGGCCTTCGAAATCGCCGAGTATTACGACACGAACATCTTTGCCACCAAGAACCGCGAGCAGGACGACCTGATCACGGTCTTCCGGCCTTCCCTGAACCTGCGCTCGAACTGGAACAACCACATGTTGAACCTGTTCGCGTCGGCGACGGCGGGGGTGTACGCCGACCACGGTTCCGAGAACTATGAGGATATCCGCGCCGGCTTCGACGGCCGGATCGATATCCAGCGCAACTGGAACGTCTACGGCGGCCTGCAATTCAGCAAGCTCCATACCGAGCGCGGCGAGCCCGAGACCGAGACGTCGTTCCGGACCCCTAATGAATACACCCTTCTGGAAGGCAAGCTGGGCTATTACCAGAAGTTCAACCGGTTCAGCGTGCGGGCAGAAGGCCTGATCAACGACCTGACCTACATCAACAACAAGGGAGCCGCCCCGGGCACGATTGCAAACCGCGACCGCGACCGGATCGAGTACACGGAGACGTTGCGGCTGGGGTACGAGTTCATTGAACGGTACGAGATCTGGGTGCAGGGCGGCCTGAACCAGCGCGTCTACGACCGCCGGGTGGATAGAGCCGGGTTTGAGCGCAGCTCCAACGGCTGGGAGGTCGTAGGTGGCGCCACGATCGACTTCGGCGGCATCACCCAGGTCGAGTTCTTCGCCGGCTATCGCGAGCAGGACTACGACGATGCGCGTCTGGGCACGATCCGCGGCCCGATCTTCGGCCTGGCCGGATACTGGAACCCGCTGGTGACCGTCGTGGTCAGGCCCTACGTCAAGCGGACGATCGAGGAGACGATCCTGCTGCCTTTCACGGGATACTGGTCGACCGTGTTCGGCATCGATGTGGACTATGATTTCCGTCCCAACATCAAGGTGACCGCCAGCGCCAGCTACAGCATGCTTGACTACAAGAAGGCGCGCGGCGTGCCCGGTACCTTCAGCCGCGACGACGACTACATGAGGTTCAGCGTCGGCGTGCGCTATCAGCCCACCGAGAACTTCTATCTCGGGCCCAGCTACCGGTATATCAGCCGGTCCTCGAACATCGGCGGCGCCGACTATGGCCGGCACGTCTTCGGCCTGCGCGGCGGCGTGCAGCTATAAAGGCTGACATCCTGCCCGTTGCTGCGCTATGGAGCGCAGCAACGGATGCTCGGCTGGCGCACAAAGACACAGGCCACACCCGTCGCGCGTGTGCCCGACGGCACGCGGCTCTATGCCATCGGCGATATCCATGGCCGGGACGACCTGCTCGAGCGTCTCCTGCAGGCGATCCTGCGCGACGCCGCCTCGGCCGCGGCGGGCATGCGCCGGGTGCTGCTCTATGTTGGCGACTACGTCGACAGGGGCCTTGCCTCGCGGCAGGTGATCGAGCGCCTGCTGGCGCCGCCGCCGGAGCCGTTCGAGACGGTCCACCTGCTGGGCAATCACGAGGAGGCGTTCCTCGACTTCCTGGCCGGTGAGCCGGTCGCCTTTGACTGGTTCCGCTACGGCGGCCTGGAGACCCTGTATTCGTATGAGGTGCCCGTCACCCGCCAGCCGGGCCACCCAATCGACGTGGAGGAGATGCGCCGCCGTGCGCTGGAGGCTGTGCCCGCGGCGCATGTCGCGTTCCTGCAGGCCTGCAAGCTCTGGCACGTGGAGGGAGACTACGCTTTCGTGCATGCCGGCGTGCGTCCGGGCATACCGCTGGAGCAGCAGCGGCGACAGGATCTGCTCTGGATCCGCGACGAGTTCCTGTCGTCCACGCGTGACCACGGCAGCAAAATCGTCGTTCATGGCCACACTATTTGCAGGCAGCCCGAAGTGCGGGCTAACCGCATCAACATCGATACCGGCGCCTATGCCTCCGGCCGCCTGACCTGCCTGGTGTTGGAAGGCGATACCCGCCGCTTCCTCCACACCTGACCAGCGTCGCGGAGGTCAGACTTCCTGCGCCCCACGGTAACGCGCAAAGACGCGCCGCAGGCCCGGGCCGAAGAGAATGACTTCGTAGGTTTCTGGCGTCGCGCCCGGCACTTCCATGCCCGGCGAACCGACAGGCATGCCGGCGACGGCCAGGCCTGCGGCCTGCGGCCGCTGGACGAGCAATCGCCTGATCGTACTGGCGGGCACATGACCCTCAATGGCGTAGCCCTCGACCTCGGCTGTGTGGCAGGCGAAGAGTGCCTCAGGCACCCCCAGCCTGCCCTTGAGCGGCGCGAGATCACCCGTCTCGATCACCTCCACTGGAAATCCGGCTTGCTGCACATGCGCGACCCAGGCCCCGCAGCAACCACAGGCGGGATCGCGGGTCACGACGATCCGGGAAAGCTTGTCGGCCGCGAATGACGGCTGCGCCAGCGCGATCGCAACGCCTGTGTGCATTGCACCCGCCAGCAACGCCCGGCGGCATAGAAACGGGTTGGGTGCCATGATCATGCTCCATCGGTTTCTGGTCAGAACGTCAGGGTCCTGCATCAGCTACTTGGCGGTCGTATTCCCTGGCTACGGCGAGCTCCTCGCGCGGCAGGCCCTGGCCCTTGACCAGGGCATAGATCGCCGGAATGACAACGAGGGTCAGCACCGTGGAGGACAGCATGCCGCCGATCATCGGCACGGCGATGCGTTGCATGACCTCCGCGCCGGTGCCTGTGCTCCACAGGATCGGCACGAGACCGGCCATGATCGCGACGACCGTCATCATCTTCGGCCGCACCCGTTCCACCGCACCGCGCATGATGGCGTCGTAAAGGTCGGACCGGGTGAAGGCACGGCCTGCGGCAGCCCGTTCGGCCCGCACTTCCCTCAGGGCGTGGTCGAGATAGATCAGCATCACGACACCGGTCTCGGCAGCGACCCCGGCGAGGGCAATGAACCCGACCGCCACGGCCACGGAGAGATTGAATCCCAGCCACCACATCAGCCAGACCCCGCCGACCAGCGCGAACGGCAGCGACAGCATCACGATCAGCGTCTCCGTCAGGGCACGGAAATTGAGGTAAAGCAGCAGGAAGATGATCAGCAGCGTCACCGGCACGACGAGGGCGAGGCGCGCTTCGGCACGCTCGAGATATTCGAACTGGCCGCTCCACGAGACGAAGGTGCCGGGCGGCAGCTTCACCGCATCCGCCACGGTTCGCCGGGCTTCGGCGACGTAGCCGCCGAGATCGCGGCCGGCGATGTCCACGAAGATGTAGGTGACGAGCTGGCCGTTTTCGGTGCGGATCGAGGTGGCGCCGCGGGTGAGTTCGACCTTCGCGATCTCGCCGAGCGGCACCGCTCCGCCGCCTGGCAATGCCACCAGAACGTCCCGGCGGATCGCCTGCGGATCGCTGCGCAGGTGGCGCGGATAGCGGAGCGCCACGCTGTAGCGCTCGCGGCCCTCGACGGTGGTGGTCACCGTTTCTCCGCCCAGCGCGGTGGCGACCACGGCCTGGACGTCACCGATGGCGAGGCCGTAACGGCCGAGCGCGTCACGGTCCGGCACGATGTCGAGGTAGTAACCGCCGATCACCCGTTCGGCGTAGGCGCTCGAGGTTCCCGGCACGGATCGCAGTACGTGTTCGATCTCCCGGGCCGTCCGCTCCATTTGAGCAAGGTCGGTGCCGAACACCTTGACGCCGACAGGCGTACGGATGCCGGTGGCGAGCATGTCGATGCGGGCGCGGATCGGCATGGTCCATGCGTTCGAGACGCCGGGGAACTGCAGTGCCCGGTCCATTTCCGCCCTGAGGCTCTCGACGCTGACGCCGGGCCGCCATTCGCTTTTCGGCTTGAGATTGATGACCGTCTCGAACATCTCGATCGGCGCCGGATCGGTGGCCGTCAGCGCCCGGCCCGCCTTTCCATAGACTGAAGCCACCTCCGGAAACGACTTGATGATCCGGTCCTGCATCTGCAGGAGCTCGGCGGCCCTGGTGACCGAGAGACCCGGCAGGGTCGTCGGCATATACATCAGCGTTCCCTCGTCGAGATTCGGCATGAACTCCGAGCCGAGCTGGCGTGCCGGCCACACGGTGGCCCCAAGCGCGACGAGCGCGAGCAGGATGGTCAGCACCCTGGCCTGGAGAACAGCGCGGATGACCGGCCGATAGATCCAGACGAGGAGGCGATTGATCGGGTTGCGGTGCTCCGCGATGATCCGGCCGCGCACGAAGATCACCATGAGTGCGGGGACCAGCGTCACCGACAGCAGCGCCGCAGCCGCCATGGCGAATGTCTTGGTAAAGGCCAGCGGACCGAACAGGCGGCCCTCCTGCGCTTCCAGCGTGAAGATCGGCAGGAAGGAAACCGTGATGACGAGCAGGCTGAAGAACAGCGCCGGTCCGACCTCGCTGGCCGCCACGACCAGAATCTCCATGCGCGGCTTGTCGGCCGGCGCACGTTCAAGATGCTTGTGGGCATTTTCGATCATGACGATGGCGGCATCGACCATGGCGCCGACGGCGATCGCAATGCCGCCAAGGCTCATGATGTTGGAGCCAAGACCGATTGCCTTCATCGCGGCGAAGGCGATCAGGATGGCGACGGGCAGCATCAGGATCGCGACGAGCGCACTGCGCACATGCAGCAGGAAGACGATGCAGACCAGGGCAACAACGAGGCTTTCCTCGACCAGCGTGCTTTTCAGTGTCTCGATCGCCCGTCCGATCAGCCCGGAACGGTCATAGACCGGTACGATCTCAACGCCCTCCGGCAAGCTGGAGGCGATCCCCGCCAGCGCCTGCTTTACATTGTCGATGACGGTCAGCGCATTGGCGCCGAAGCGTTGCAGCACGATGCCGCTCGCCACCTCGCCCTCGCCGTTGAGTTCTGCGATGCCGCGGCGCTCGTCGGGGCCGACCTCGACACGCGCGACGTCGCGCAGCCGGAGCGGCACGCCTCTGTCGGTCGCGAGGACAATGTTCTCGATGTCCGCGACGTTCTTCAGATAGCCGTGGCCGCGCACCATGAACTCGAACTCGGACAGCTCCAGCGTGCCGCCACCGACATCGGTATTGCTGGCGCGGACCGCCTCGCGCAGCCGGTCGAGCGAGATGCCCTGGGCGCGCAACCGGCTGGGGTCGGCAATGATCGTGTATTGCCTGACGAAGCCGCCGACGCTGGCGACTTCGGCGACGCCGCCGGCCCTGGACGCGGCGAAGCGGATCACCCAGTCCTGCAGCGAGCGCAGTTCGGCCAGCGTCATGTGCTCGGCGATGACCGCATATTGATAAACCCAGCCGACGCCGGTTGCATCGGGTCCAAGACCAGGGACTACGCCGGCAGGCAATCGCCGGGCGGCGGCGCTCAAATATTCAAGGACGCGGCTCCTGGCCCAGTAGGGGTCGGTGCCATCCTCGAAGATTACGTAGACGAAGGACACGCCGAAGAAAGAGAAGCCGCGCACCACCTTCGATTTCGGCACGGTCAGCATGGCGGTGGTGAGGGGATAGGTGACCTGGTCCTCAACCACTTGCGGCGCCTGGCCCGGATATTCGGTGTAGACAATGACCTGGACGTCGGAGAGGTCGGGGATGGCATCGAGTGGCAGGGTGCGCAGTGCATAAAGCCCGGCCGCAATCGCGAGGGTCGTCCCGACAAGGACCAGGACGAGATTGCGGGCGGACCACCCGATCAGGCGTGCGATCATGGCTGCGCCCCGGGGCTGGTGAGGCTGCGCAGCGCCGCCTTGAGATTGCTCTCCGCATCGATGAGGAAGTTTGCCGCGATGACCACGCGGTCGCCCTCCGCGATCCCGTCGCGAACCTCTGTATATCCGTCGCCCCGCATGCCGAGCTGGACGGCGCGCGGCTCGAAGCGTCCTTCACCAAGATCGAGGATGACGATCTGCTTCGTGCCGGTCTCGATGACGGCGCTGTCCGGCACAGCGAGCACGGGATCGCCAGTGCCGGTCCCGATCTCCACGTCGGCATACATGTTCGGCAGCAAGGCGCCGTACGGGTTCGGAAGTTCGATCCGCACCCTGGTCGTTCGCGTCGTCTCGCTGACCTGCGGATAGATCAGCGCGATGTGTCCTGCGAAGCTCTGATCCGGAAGGCTGCGCACGCGAATGGTTGCCGGCGCGCCGATCCGGATCGATCCCAGATCGAACTCCGGGACGTCGGCCAGCACCCAGATCGTCGATATATCGGCGAGGCGGAAGAGAATGTCGCCGGCTGCTGCCTTCATGCCGTCAACGACATTGCGTTCCAGGACAACGCCATCCCGTGGCGCCCGCCATGTCATTGACAGCGGCACCTTGCGGGCCCGTTCGATACCGGCAATGAGCTCTGGCGAGAGTCCAAGATTTTCGAGGCGCTGACGGGCACCCCCGGTGGGAATGCCCTGGGCAGCGTTGTTGAGATCGGTGAGGAACTGTGCGCCGGCCGCTGCAATCTCCGGCGCGTAGAGCCGAAAGAGCGGCTGGCCCTTAGTCACTCGGTCGCCGGTCGTGACGTTGGCTACCTCGTCGATGAAGGCGTCGGTGCGCATGGCGACCACCGAAACCCGGCGCTCGTCGAGCTGGACAGTGCCGGGGACGCGCACGAGGCGGCTGACACTGCGGCGGCGGGCGGGCTCGGAGCGAACGCCGGTCTGCTGCAGGCGGCCGGGGGCGACCTTCACGATGCTGTCGTCGCTTCCCTCGCCTTCGTATACGGGGATGTAGTCCATCCCCATGGAGTCCTTCTTCGGCACCGGCGACGTGTCCGGCAGTCCCATGGGATGGCGGTAGTAGAGAATGCGGCCGCGGGGCGAGGACCCGGCTCCGGCGTCCACCGCAGGCTTGTCCTCGAAACTCACATCCTCGCTGGCGTGGACAGCCCGGAACGGCCGGCCGTCCGCTGTTCGGCGCGGCTGTGCGGAATAAATCGGTCGGCCATCCGGATCCCTGTAGTAGATGACGGGGCCGCGGGCGCCTTGCTGGCCGCTTCCGGGCTGCGCGGAGTTGGCCGTCCGCATGCCGGAGTCCGGCGCCGCAATGCCGGAAAGCCCCGCCCAATAGCCGCCGCCTGCTGCGGCAGCGAGGGCCGCGAGCACAAGACCCGCAACGGCTGCGCGCTTCATGGCACGGCCTTCAGGATCAGTCTGCTTTCGAGCGTACCGCTCTCGCCCTGGACCTTGGCGGCGAGCGACAGGCGCCAGGCGCCGGCCATCGTGAGCTTCGTCTTGAACCTGTAGACGCCCGGCTCGGTCGAGGGCAGTGCGTCGAGTGGCGCCGTCATGGTCGGCATGCCGTCCGGCGCCATGTCGAGCCGGGTCGCGAAGATGACTGCGTCAGAAACAGCCTCGCCCGACCTCTTGTCGAGGAGCCGCACGGCAATCAGGGCGCCGCCCTGATTGACGTCGGTCTGAACGAGCTGGAACTCGTAATCCCCGATGTCGGCATGGGCCGCAGTGAAGACCGCAAACGGCAGCAGCGCGGCCAGCGCCGCCGCTGCGCGCCTGATGGAACACGTTGTCATTGTCTCAGGATCCAGTTTCATCGAATGGCCGCGCACGTGGCCCGGCCTTGCGTGGCGGATGGCTACGCGCTCTCGCCCGCCCGGACGATCGGGCGCCACGAGCCGGCGTTGATGCGCCGGCGATGTCCTAGATTCTTGGAGGCCTTGGCGGTGGCTCCGCCGGCAGCGCGTCACCTATGACGTCGCTTGTGGGGCGAAGGATATCGGCTCGCCAGAAAGCCGCCGCGGCGACGCCGGCTGGAAATGGCGCGATCGATGCGCATGCGGCCATGCACGTCGCCATTGCCGGGCAGTCCTTCTGGCAGTCGGGGACAGCCGGTTTCTCAGGCGGGCAGCAGGGCATGTCGTCGGACATGGACGCAGTCCCGGCCATCGACGGCATCGTGGTGGCATGAGTCACCGTCGCCGCGCCCGAGGGTGTTGCCATAGGGGCGGCCACCAGGCCCACGATCGCCGAGACCGAGAGCAAACGGGCAAGAACTGACCAGAACCGCACGGTATCAGCATGTCACAGAGCGCGGCGGACGAGAAGATCGGGCCGCTCACGTTCCGGTCAGATTGAGAAGCGACCAGGCTCTGGCGTGGCGGATTTCCGCTGGCCGCCTGAAAACTTAGCGCGCGCTCACGTTATCCTCTTTTCAGCGGCGCGCCATTCGCGCACTATGCAGAGCGGCGCCGGTGAGGGGGAAGTCCCGGTGCCCGGTCGGTGTTGTGTTCGCACCGCCGGACAGGGAGTAGGGTCGGGACATGGGGACCAACAGCCGGGTCGTGTGGTCGGAGGGCATGTTCCTCCGTCCGCAGCACTTCCAGCAGCAGACGCGGCACATCGACCGCATCATGCACCAGCGTGTGGCGGCGGTGCGGCCGTTCGGCTGGGGCGTCACCGAGTTCCAGATCGACAAGGCGGCGCTGAACATCGGGAAATTCGGCCTTGCATCGGCCACCGGCGTACTCGATGACGGCACGCCCTTCGCCATTCCGGACGACGTGCCGCCGCCGGTGCCGATCGATGTGCCGGAGCAAACCCGCAATCAGCGCGTCTGCGTAATCCTGCCGCTGGCCCGTGCCGGCATGCCGGACACGGTGATGGGCGAACGGGACGACGTTGCCGCGCGCTACGCTGCCGGCGATTTCGACGCCGCGGATGCCATCGTCGGCAGCGATGTCGTGGCGCCGGTCAGCATCGGGCGACTGCGCCTTCGCTTCGCGATCGAGGGATTCGGCGATCTCGGCGGCTTCGCGGCGCTGCCGATCGCGCGCATCGTCGAAGTGCGGGGCGACAGCAAGCAGGTCATCATCGACGAGCAGTACATCCCGCCCTGCATGACCATTGCCGCCTCGCAGCCGCTGAGCTCGTTTGCAGTCGAGCTGCATGGCCTGCTGCACAATCGCGCCGAGGCCATCGCCGCGCGGCTGGCACAGCCCAGCATGCGCGGCGCCATGGAGATGGCCAATCTGCTGCTGTTGCAGCTCACCAACCGGTATGCGCCGCTTGCGGCCCACATCGCGCAGACGCCGACCGCGCATCCGCAGGACTGGTACGGCCTGCTGGTGCAGATGGCAGGTGAGCTGGCGACCTTCACATCGCAGCGGCGCCGCCCGGTCGAATTCCCGCTCTACAAGCATGACGACCTGCAAAAGGTCTACGAGCCTGTGATCGCCGCCCTGCGCCAGGCGCTGTCGGCAGTGCTGGAGCAGGGCGCCGTGCAGATCCCGCTGCAAGAGCGGCGCTACGGCGTGCATGTCGGCGTGATCCAGGACAAGACCCTGCTGCGTACGGCGCCGTTCGTGCTTGCCGTCCGCTCGGAGGTGACGCCGGATGCGCTCAGGCGTACGTTCCCGGCCAGCGTGAAGATCGGTCCCGTCGAGCAGATCGTGCAGCTTGTGAACGTGGCGCTGCCTGGCATCAAGCTGTCGCCCCTGCCGGTGGCGCCGCCGCAGCTTCCGTTTAACGCCAGCACGGTGTATTTCGATCTGGACCGCTCGAGCGAATTTTTCCGGGCACTGGCCAACTCGGGCGGCATTGCAATCCACGTCGGCGGCGAGTGGCCAAAGCTGCAGATGGAACTCTGGGCTATCAGGCAGCAGACCTGAGGGGGAGGCGTAGATGGCCGGCAACCCCAACGATCCGTTCGGCGACAGCTCCGGCGAAAACCGCACCATGATCCGGCCGAATCCCGGCCGGCCGCAGCCCGGAGCACCCACGGGTGCGCAGCCGCCATACCAGCCGCCGCCTGGCGGTGCGCCGATGTACCCGCAGCCCGGCGTGCAACCGCCCGGCGCTGCCCCGGGCTACCCGCCGGGTGGTCAGCCGCCGCCGGGTGGCGCGCCGACATATGCGCCCGGCGCCGCACCCGCCTATCAGCCGCCTCCGGGTGCACCGCCGCCCGGTTACCCGCCGGCCGGGACCCCGCCAGCAGGTTATCCGCCACAGCAGCCGGGCTATCCGCAGGCGCCGCCGGCGCAAGCCGGATATCCGCCACCGCCGGGTGGCTATGCAGCGCCGCCGCCACAGAGCGGCCCCGGTCTGCTGGCTGCCGCATCCCCGGGTGGCCGGCCGGCGGCGGCGCCGATCGACCCTGCGGATCTCGCGCGCGGGACGGGCTCGCCCCTGGCGGCGGCGGCCGTGCCGCTGCTTGGCCTGTCGGCGCGGCTGCGTGCCATGACGGGCCAGGTCGACGTGAACGCTGTGCGTGAAAGCGTCTACCAGGAGCTGCACGCCTTTGCCAAAGCCGGCCGCGAGGCGAACGTGCAGCCGGAGATCCTGCGCGCTTCGCACTATGCGATGGCGGCAACGATCGACGACGTGGTGATGAACACGCCATGGGGTGCTCATAGCGGCTGGAACAAGCGCACGATGGTCAGCGCCTTCCACGGCGACGTCGAGGGAGGCGAGCGCTTTTACGCCTATCTTGAGCGCATGACGCAGGCGCCGAGCGTCAACCGGCCGGCGCTGCAGATCATGTATGACTGCATGTCGCTGGGCTTCCTCGGCCGCTACAGGCTGCGCGCGCGGGGGCCTGCCGAGCACGACCAGGTGCGCGAGAAGGTCTGGCAGATCCTGCGCGGCATCGCCGGGCCGATGGAACGCGAGCTGTCGCCGGACTGGCGCGGCGTCGATGCCCCGGCGCGGCTCGTGAACCGCGCCATTCCGGTATGGCTGGTGGCCGCCATCGCCGCGCTGCTGGCGTTCATGATCTTTGGCGGTCTGCTGATCGCACTCTCAGTGCGCGCCGACACCACCAATGGTCCGTTCTCGCGCCTGCTCAAGCCCGTGGCGGTCAACCTGCCCATGGCGCCCAACCAGCCGCCCCGGCCGCCCGATCCGCCACCGCCGCCGCAGAGTCCCGAGGCCAAGTTCCGCGTGTTGCTGGAGCCTGAGGTAAAGGCCGGCAAGGTCACCATCGACAAGGTGGGGCCGGCACTGCGCATCACCATCAACTTCAAGGAGATGTTCGCGTCAGGCAGTGCGACGCTGCGCCCCGAGCTGGAATCGCTGCTGACCCGGATCGGCCAGGAGCTGAAGACGCCCGAAGGCCGCGGCACCGTGGAAGTTATCGGCCACACGGACAACGATCCCATCCACACCTTGCAGTTCCCCAACAACATGGCGCTGTCGCAGGCGCGGGCCAACAATGCGGCCAAGGTCCTGATCGCGCAGACCGGCGATGAAGGGCGCTACAAGGTCAAAGGCAAGGCCGATGCCGAACCCGTGGCGCCCAACACCACGGCGGAGGGCAAGGCCAAGAACCGCCGTATCGAAATCCGGCTCATGCCGCCCGGCGCCAACTGAGGCCGGGACGGCGGCGAGTACGCATGGAAAGACCACTGACATGAAGCGCGTCGGGCAGGCACTTCTCAGCCCCTGGTTTCTGTATCCGTTCGGGGCGCTGATACTGTCGCTGCTGATCTGGTTCGCGTTCCCCTTCATTGCTTTCGGCGGCTTCGAGCCGTTCGACAGCATCTGGGTACGCATCGGCCTGATCATCTTCGTGGTGCTGCTGTTTGGCCTGCTGCTGTTCCTGCGCTGGCGCCGCAGCCGCAAGGCCGACAAGGAGCTGGTGGAGGGCATCGCCGGCGCGGCGGCCGATCCGACGGGCGAGGCGATCTCCGCCGAACGCCGGCAGGTGGACGAGAAGCTGCGGGCGGCACTTGCCGATCTGCGCCAGACGCTGGGCAAGGGCGGCCAGGCGCTCTATCAGCTTCCGTGGTACGCCATCATCGGGCCGCCGGGCGCCGGCAAGACGACGGCCCTGTTCAATTCCGGATTGCGCTTCCCGCTGGCGGAGCGTCACGGCGCAGATCCGCTCAAGGGCGTGGGTGGAACCCGCAATTGCGACTGGTGGTTCACCGAGAAGGCGGTGATCCTCGATACCGCCGGCAGATGGACGACGCAGGACAGCGACTCCCGGGTCGACCAGGCCGCGTGGACCAACTTCCTCGGCATGCTCAAGCGCACGCGCGAGCGCCAGCCGCTCAACGGCATCATGGTGGTCTTTGGCGTCCCCGACCTGCTGGGCAAGTCGCGGGAAGAGCGCATCGCCGATGCGCGCGCCGTCCGCACCCGGCTGCTTGAGCTGCAAACGGCCTTCGGCCTGACACTGCCCATCTACGTGGTGCTGACGAAGCTCGACCTGATCGCGGGCTTCGTCGAGTTCTTCGACGATCTCGACCGTGAAGGCCGCGAGCAGGTGCTGGGGCTGACTTTCCCGATGGGCAGCGGCAACAAGGACGACCTGCCGCAGATGCGGTTCTCCGGCCTGTTCGACCGGCTGATCGAGCGCCAGCGCTCGCGATTGCTCGACCGGTTGCAATCCGAGCGCGATCTGGGACGGCGCACGCTGATCTACGGCTTTCCCTCGCAATTCGCCTCGCTGGGCCGCGTGATCGACGAGCTGTTGGCGGAAACCTTCAACGACTCGCGGTTCGCGGCCCGCCTGTCGCTGCGCGGCGTCTACTTCACGTCCGCGACCCAGCAGGGCAGCCCGATTGACCGGCTGATGGAAGCGATCTCCGGCAAGTTCGGCATTCAGCGCCAGCAGCTCCCGCCGCAGGTGGGCCAGGGCCGCGGCTTCTTCCTGCGCCGCCTGTTCGACGACGTGATTTTCAACGAGGCGGGCCTGGTCGGCACGAACCCCAAAGTCGAACGCCGCCGGGCGCTGCTGCGCTATGGCGCCTTTGCGGCGACCGCGCTGTTCCTGCTGACAGCGATCGGGCTGTGGACCTGGAGCTATTTCGACAACCGGGCTCTGATTGCCAAGGTCGAGTCGGAAATGGTGCGGCTGGAGCCGCAGATCGCCGAAGCCGAACGCCAGCGTGCCGACGCGCGCACGCCGCAGGATTTCGATCCGCGCCGGCACCTGCGGCTGCTCAATGAGCTGCGGGGCCTGCCGACGGGCTACGAGCAGCAGCAGAGCGGCAAGCGCGAGGCCGTCGGCTTCGGTCTGGGCCAGACTGAGCGGCTGGCCCTGCAGACGACGGAACTCTACAAGCGCGGCTTGCGCGGCCTTTTGCTGCCGCATGCGCTGGTTCACGTGCAACGCAAGATGGCGGCTATCCTCAACAAGCCGAAACCGCCGCCGGAAGAGGAAGCGAAGCTCCAGGAGTATCTGTTTGACGCGCTGAAGGCCTATCTGCTGCTGGGCGAGACCGACAAGCTCAACGGCAACTACCGAACCTTCGTGGTGAACTGGTTCAAGAACGACTTTTCCGGCACCGAAGGCTATTCGGTGGGCGACGCTGCCGCTCTCTCCACGCATATTGCGGCGCTGGTCGAGGATCCGTCCTGGGAGCGGGTGCCCCTCGACGAGGCGCTGATTGCCCGCGTGCGGGAGCGGATCGCGCCCCTGACGGTGTCATCGCGCGCCCTGCGCCTGCTGGAGATGGACGACACGCTGCGCAACCGGCCGGCGTGGCGCATCATCGACAATGTCGGCGCGCAGCGCTCGGTGGCCGAGGAAGTTCTCGTTCACCGCCGCGGCCTGGGGCTCTCGACGGATGCCATTCCCTATCTCTACACGCGCGCCGGCTACTACGAGTTCTTCATCCATTCGGTGGGCGTAGCGGCGGCTGCGGCCAATGCCGATGCCTGGGTGCTGCGGCAGAACACGCTGGAGGGTGCGCCGGCCGTCAACCAGATCATCAACCAGACCGTCAAGGACTACATGGAGCGGTACATCAACTATTACCGCTCGGTGATCGAGGATATCCGTGTTGTCCGTCTGGCCGACCTGCAGCAGGGCTCGGACATTCTCTACAAGCTCTCCAGCGCCGATTCGCCGCTGCGCAACCTGTACGAGGCGGTTGCGGCGCAGACCCGCCTGTCGGAGGCGACGAAGATCGCGCCCGAGATCATGGCGCTGCGCGGCTCGCTGGTGCAGCGTTTCCTGCGCCAGGTGCAGTACGCGGCCGAATGGGCCTTGCAGGGGCAGCGGATCCTGGGCGACGGCACGCTGCCCGGAAAGAGCGTCGACCGCGAGTTCGAAGCCCTGCACCGGTTCACCGGGCCTGCTGGCGCGACATCCTCCCCGCTGACTGAGTTCCTGCGCAACCTGCGACAACTCGCGGACCGCATGAGTGACGCGCGGGGGCCCGGCGGCAGCGGCGTCACGGTCAGCCAGATGGCGCGTCAGCTCGCGGACCGCGCCGGACAGTTCCCGCGGCCGATACCGGAGATCGCCCGTACCATTGCCCGCGACGTCGATACGACCGGCCAGCAGGCCACGCGCGAGCAGATGGAAGCGGACTGGAACAAGAACGTGTACTCGTTCTGCCAGCAGCGGATCTTCAACCGCTACCCGCTCAACCTTGCGGTACCCGCTGCGCGCGACGTGACGCTGGACGACTTCACCGAGATGTTCGCCAAGGGCCAGCGCATTGACAGCTTCGTCGAAAAGTATCTCGAGCTGTTCCTCGATACCGGTTCCAACCCGTGGCGGTGGAAGCCCGAGGCGCAAAGTCTCAATCTGAACAGCCAGGTGCCGGTGATGCTGCAGAATGCAGCCGAGATCAAGGACGCTTTCTTTGGTCCCGGCGGTGCGGCGCTGGGGGTCGTCTTCACGATGCGGGCGATGGAAGGGCAGAGCAAGGGTGCCAAGCTCGAGATCGCCGGCGACGTCATGCAGCTTGAGCCCGAGTCCGGTCCCAAGAACATCACCTGGCCCACCGGTGCCGGCCGCGGCGCGCGCGTTGCCAGCGACTTCAATGACCAGACCTTCGATGGCCAGTGGGCCTTCATGCGCATGATGAACGCGTCTTCGCCGGCAGGCCGCGGCTCGGAGTGGCGGCTGCGGCTGTCCAATGGCGTTACGGTCCAACTTGAGTTCCGCAACAACAAGAACCCGCTGACAGTGCGGCCGCTACTGGGAAGGTTTCAGTGCGTTCCGTTCTTGCAATGAAGATGCCCGACATGGGCGGTGTCGGCGCAACGGTGACGGGTGCGCAGCAGGCAGCCGGCCGTGTCGGCTTCTTCGGAAAGCTTCCCGGCCGCGGCGACTTCGTGCGCCGTGACCTGCCCAACGGCTTCGTCGATACCTGGGACGCCTGGCTCCAGCGCGGCATGGAGGCCAGCCACAACGCTCTGGGCGAAGGCTGGCTGGACGCCTGGCTTTGTGCCCCGATCTGGCGGTTTGCCCTGCCGATCGGCATCTGTGGGGCTGACGCGTGGGCCGGCGTGATGATGCCCAGCGTCGACCGGGCCGGGCGATATTTCCCGCTCACGCTGGCAGCGACCGCATCGCCGGGCGTGCCGCCTGCGGCAATGCTGGACGGCGAGTGGATCGCAGCCCTTGAAGGTGTGGCCCTGTCGGCCCTCTCCGAGGAGGGCGATTTCGATCGTTTCGCCGCGAGCGTGGCCAGCCTGCCGCCTATGCCGGCGGTGCGTGCGGAAGGCTGGGCGGGCGGCTGGCGGGCGCGCGGCACGCCGGGCGACCCGGCCGCGCTGTCAATGGCGCTGGCGCTGGCCGGCGCGGCTGCATCGGCACCGGCCTGTGTGTTCGCCACGCGTGGCGGTGCGCGCGTGGCCCCGGCCGCCTGGGTATTCCCGCAGCTTCCGGCGCCCAAAGCCTTTGCCGGGTTCATCGATGACGTGGCGGCAGGCATCGCACCGCCTGCGGTGCCGGCCTGGGATGCCGCACCGCAGGTCGTTGCGCCGCCGCCCGTCGCCGACACCGCTCTGGGCCATGCGGCCGGGCTGTTCGGCTCGGACTTCGCCACCGAAGCGCCGCCGTCGCTGCAGGGTGAACCGCCCGGCGGGGCGTTCGATCGCCTGTTCGAAGGTGGTGACGCCCCGGCGGATATGGGACCTCCCCCGGCGGGCGCGTTCGAGCAGGCGGCGTTTCCGGCAGCGCCGGCGCAGCCTGCACCCGAAGGCGACTGGATCGGCGAAGCACCGGCGGATACGGGTGGGCAGCCCACAGCCGAGCCGCCGCCCCAGGAACCGGCGGAGCCGCAGCCGCCACCCGCGCCGTCAGCGCGCGAACTTTTCGGCGATGCCGATGACGACGTACCGCCCGCGCCCGGCGGCGGTCTGTTCGACCGGATCGACGACAAGGGGCGGGCCCCATGAGCGATGAGTCGACGCGGGTGCCGACCCAGCGCATGCCGCAACGTCCCATCGCCATGACGGCCGCCAACAACGGCGAATCCGTTTCCGTGCGCGTCCAGGGCGTTGGCAGCACCCATCAGGGCATGGTGCGCAAGCACAACGAGGACAACCTGCTGCTGCGGCCGGAAGCGGGGCTCTGGATGGTGGCCGATGGCGTCGGCGGCGCGCAGGCCGGCGACTGGGCCAGCGCCCAGATCGTCGACGTGCTGCACAACATGCCGGTGCCGCCCAGCGCGCCGGAACTCCTGGCACTGGCCGTGGCGCAGCTTGAGGCCGCCAACCAGCGCATGGTCGAGCGCGCCGCCGAGCGGGGCGGTGGCATGACGGCGAGCACGGTGGTGTTGCTGCTGACGTACGGGGCGCACTACACGTGCTTGTGGGCGGGCGACAGCCGCTGCTATTTGCTGCGCGATGGCGTCATGACCCAGATCACCCACGACCACAGCGAAGTGCAGGAGCTGATCGACGCCGGCGCCTTGTCGCCGGAAGAGGCCGAGCGGTATCCGCGGGCCAACGTCATTACCCGTGCACTGGGCGTCGGACCGCGCGTGCAGCTCGACCGCGTCGCCGGCCGTCTGCAGCCGGGCGACCGGTTCCTGTTGTGCACCGACGGGCTGTCGCGCATGGTGAGCGATGCGGAGATCGCTGCCTTGCTGACCGAGTCCGACCTTGCATCACTGCCCAGCTCGCTGATCGCCGCTGCCCTTTCGGCGGGAGGCCATGACAACGTCACGGTGATGGTGGTGACGTGCGAGGCGGCGGATGACAATGGCATGGCGCCGGCGCCCGGCGCGCCCTGGGTGACAGGAGCCGGCGATGTCCGATGAAGGAAACGCGACGGTCGTACGGCCGTCCGACCTGGACGACCCGGACCCCAGGCAAGCGTCACCGGCCGCAGGCCCGAAACCGGCGACGCCGGGCTGGCCGGAGGAGGAGGAAGGCGCGGCGACGCGGGTCTCTTTCGCCACGGGCGAGATGCCCGACGTGCCGTCGCAGGGGACGCCGATTGCTGAAACCGATGTGCCGGCGCCGGCGGCGGGGCGTTCCGGCGGCGCGGCCTTCGCACCGCCGCCGCCAACGGGCGGGCCGCTGGCGCCGGGCGTGGTGCTCAGCAGCACTTTCGAGATCGAGCAGCTCGTGGCGCGCGGCGGCATGGGCGAGGTCTATCGCGCGCGCCACCGCATCACCGGCGATCCGATCGCCATCAAGACCATTCGCCCCGAGCTGGCGGGCGACGCCAAAATCGCCGAACTGTTCAAGCGCGAGGCGCAGGCGCTGCGCGGCATCCGTCATCCGGCCATTGTCTCCTACGAGGGCGTGTTCGACGACGGTACCGGGCAGCTCTACATCGCCATGGAGTTCGTGGACGGGCCATCGCTGTCCCGCCTGATGCAGGGCGGGCCGCTGGCACCTGCGGACGTGCGGCGCCTGCGCGACCGGTGCGCGGATGGTCTGGCGGCGGCGCATGCCATGGGCGTGATCCATCGCGACCTGTCGCCGGACAACGTGATCCTGCCGGGCGGCCGCATCGATGCCGCCAAGCTGATCGATTTCGGTATCGCCAAACAGACCGACAGCTCCAAGGCGACGGTGATCGGCAACGATTTCGCCGGCAAGTATTCCTATGCCGCGCCCGAGCAGCTCGGTCTGCAGGGCGGCGAGGTCGGGCCGCGCGCCGACATCTACAGCCTCGGCCTCGTGCTGGCGGCCGCCGCCATCGGTGCGCCGCTGGACATGGGCAACAGTCTGCCCTCGGCGGTGCAGGCCCGCATGCGTGTGCCCGACGTGTCGCGCGTGCCCGACGAGCTGCGCGCCGAGCTCACGGCGATGCTGCAGCCCAGTCCCGCCGACCGGCCCCAGAGCATGACCGAGCTCGTGGGCTGGCGCGCCGCGGGCAAGTCCGGGCAGCAGCCCGCCAACCGAACCGCCCCGCCCGCCCGCAGCGGCGCGAAACCGATGGTCGCGGGCATTGCGGCGGCCGTGCTGGTGCTGCTGGCGGGTGGCGGCTACCTGTTGAAGGATCAGCTCTTCCCGCCGCCTGATCCGGGACCAGGGCCGGGACCGGTCGTCACCCCGACGCCGCCGGGTCCGGGAACTCCTGGCACCACAACCGCAGGCACGACAACGCCCGGCACTGCAACTCAGGGCACGACGGCGCCTGCCACTCCCTCGACGCCGGATACGCCCGCCACGCCGGGCAGCGCGACGCCCGGTACGGCGACTCCCGACACGCCGCCGCCCGGCACCACGGCGGCGGGCACGTCGACGCCGGGCACGACGCCACCCTCAACACCGGGCAGCACGACGCCACCTGCCACCCCCGGCGGTACGACGCCAGCCACGCCGGGCGGATCGACGGTGGCGGTGGCGCCTTCCGCGCCGGCCCAGCCTGACCTGGCCGAGATTCGCAGTCGCCTTGATGCGCTGGTCGCCCGCTTCGAATGCGCCGACCTGAACGCGCAGGTCGATGGCGATCGCATGGTGCGCCTGCAAGGCTATGTCGAGTCGGAAGGCGACCGCTCGCGCCTGCTGGAAGCAGCCCGCGCGATGGAGGGTGTGCGCCGGGTCGATGTCGGCGTCACCGTGCAGCCCTGGCCGGCGTGCGAGCTGATCCGCGCGGTCGGCAGCGCAACGTCGCCGGACTTCCGGGTCGTGCCCAACAAGATCGACCAGCCCTACAAGATCCGGGCCGACCGCGTGGTCTTCCGGATCTACCCGCCCACAGGCCTGCAGGGCTACCTCAACGTCGTCTTCCTTAACTCCGACCGCACGGCCTGGCATCACGAGCCCTGGTCGAAGATGCGGGTCCGGCCTGGGCAGGTCGAAACGTTTGGTGACCGGCTGTCGATCACGCTCGCGCCGCCGGCCGGCAAGATGGCGATCATTGCGGCGCTCTCGCCGAAACCGCTGTTCGCCGTGCCGCAACCGGAGGAGCAGCCGACACGGGAATATCTGGCGGCCCTGAGAAAGGCGCTGCAGCAGCAGCCCGAGGCCATCGTCAGCTACGCCGTCTTCGACACCGTCGATTGATCGCGGCAACAATAGACATCGATCGTTTATCTACTTGTGATCGTCACCACGATGGCACAGATTGGCGCGAGATCATTGTGGTGCCGCGAGATCCGCCGAGTTTCTTAGGTAATATGGGAGAAAGCGAGGTTAAGAAGCTGTTTCGGTTAACATAAATTTGGTATGCTGGTTGGGGACCATAGAGGAAATAATGAAAGTCGTCCGGGGGTGGCGTGTTGTGCGGCAATGGGTTTTGCCCTTGGCCGTGATGCTCGTTGCGCCCGGTTTCGCTGCGGCCCAGGTCGTGCCCCCTGTGCTCCAGGCGCCGCCGCAGCAGTTGCGGCCGCCACCGGGGCCGCCACCGGATGTGGCGCCGCCCTCCCTCCCGACTGCGCCGCCGGGCGCGACGGAGGCGCCACCCGGCGCCGAGCGGGTGTTCCTGACACCCAGCGCCATCATCGTTGAGGGTGTCACCGCGTATCCGCAAGCGGAGATCGATGCCCTGACCGGGCCGCTGCTGGGGCGGCGCATTCCCGCCACCGAGATCTTCGCCCTCGCACGGACGCTGGAGCGCAAGTACCGCAACGACGGTTATTTCCTGACGTCGGTCGGCGTACCGGCGCAGCGCGTGGCCGATGGCCAGGTGCGGCTGCGCGTGATCGAGGGCTACATCTCCAATGTCGTGATCGAGGGCAAGATCGGCGATGCCGAAAGCCAGGCGCGGCGCTTTCTGGAGAACCTTGTCGATCGCAAGCCGGTCAGGCTGCGCGACATGGAGCGCTACCTGCTGCTGACCGAGGACATGCCCGGCATTGCGGTGAAGGCGGTGCTGCGGCCGGGCAAGGAGCCCAGCTCCTCGGAACTGGTGGTGCAGCTTGAACGCGAAAGCTGGGATGTGTTCGCCCAGCTCGACAACCGCGGCTTCAAGCACACCGGTCCGCGGCAGTTCACGGTTTCGGTCGGCGAGAACTCGTTTACCTCTGTGGCCGAACGGCTGGAGGGGACGTTCTTCACCACCTTCAGCCGCGAGCAGAATTTCGGCCAGGTGGCATGGACGAATTTCATCGGCTCCGAGGGTTTCCGCATCCGCGTCTATGCCGGCCGGGGCTACGTCATGCCCGGCGGTCCGCTGAAGGCCGTGGAGTACGATGGTGTCATCAGCATCGCCGGCGCCTGGGGGCAGCACCCGGTGGTCCGCTCGCGCCAGTTCAACCTCAATGTCGGTGCCGGTTTCGACTGGTACCGGTCTGAAACCGAGGTGGTGGGCAACACGCTGCTCAACCGGACCGACCTGCGTATCGTGCGCATTGGCGCCGACGCCAGTTACCGGGACGACTGGAACGGCATCACCTTCGGCAATATCCGCCTGTCGCAGGGTCTTGCGGCATTCGGCGCCTCGAAAAAGGGCGACCTTCTGCTCAACCGGCTGGAGTCCGAGCCCGAGTTCCGCAAGGTCGTGGCTGAGGTATCGCGGCTTCAGGGCGTCTACGCGACGCCGGACTTCACCCTGAACCTGTTCGGGACGCTGGCCGGCCAGTACTCCCGCGACATCCTGCCTGCCAACGAGAAGTACTTTGTCGGCGGCGACCGGCTGGGCCGCGGCTACTACGCCGGCCAGGTGACCGGCGACAAGGCCTTTGCCGCGACCGTGGAAGTGCAGTTCAACTTCCTTGTGCCCTACGACCAGGCGGCGGGCGGTCCTGGCACGTTCGACACCGGCATGCCGGGCACGCCGGTGCAGCTCTATGCCTTCTACGATCACACGAAAGTCTGGAACAACGCGGCGCTTGAGGTACAAAGTCAGTACGCGCGATCGCTCGGGGGCGGCGCGCGCGTCAATCTGCTGGAAACCACGACGGTCGAGGTCGAGGGCGTGCGCCGGCTCGATCGTGACGTCGATGGGCCGAATGCCAAGCGACTGGACCCGTGGAGCCTCTATCTGCGGCTCACCACGCGGTTCTGAGGGGGAGGGGGATTGCGATGGCGAAGGCGCGAAGGCGCATCCGCCCGACGCGGGGGCAAGCGTCGGCGCTGATCCGTCGCGATCGGCTGCCTGTCCGCAGTACGCGCCTTGACCTGCTCGCGGGCACGGCGCTGGCGGCCCTGGTCGGATGCGGGTTGTTCACGTTCGGGGCGCCCGCCGTGGCCCAGGTCAGCGG
The DNA here is from genome assembly GCA_003574685.1 of Rhodospirillaceae bacterium SYSU D60007. GTDB lineage: Bacteria > Pseudomonadota > Alphaproteobacteria > Reyranellales > Reyranellaceae > Vineibacter. The sequence goes on along the minus strand of QOCQ01000005.1, from coordinate 122,186 downwards.
GGTACGGGGCGGCACCGTCGTTGCCGGCGAAGCGACCATCCGCAATACCGCCCCCGGCCACGTCACGGTCACCCAGTCCACCAACCGGGGCGTCATCGACTGGCGCAGCTTCTCGATCGACGCTGGCGAGCGCGTGGACTTCCTTCAGCCCGGCACCAGCTCCGTCACGCTGAACCGCGTCACCGGCCCCGATCCCTCGGTGATCGCCGGACGGCTGACCGCGACCGGCCAGCTCATCCTGGTCAATGGCGCGGGTGTGGTGTTCGCCAACGGGGCGCAGATCAACGCCGCCGGCCTGGTGGCATCGACGGCCAACGTGGTCGATCCGCAACGCTTCATGCAGGGCGGCACGGTCGCGTTCGACCGGCCTTCAGCCGACCCGAACGCGGCCGTCGTCAATGCCGGCACCATTACCGTGCGCGAGGGCGGGCTGGTCGGGCTGGTGGGCAACGCTGCCGCCAACAGCGGCACCATTAACGCCCGTCTTGGTCGGGTCGTGATCGGCGGCGCCGAGACGTTCACGGTCGATCTGGCGGGTGACGGGCTGATCAACTTCCAGCTCGGCAAGCCGGTGACGCGTCAGCCGCTGGACGCAGAGGGCAACAAGCGGCCGCTGGCGGCCAATACCGGCACGATCAACGCCGATGGCGGCAGCGTCATGATCACCGCGCGCGCCGCCCGGGGCGTGGTCGACAGCGTGGTGAACGCCGGCGGCACGATCAACGCACGTGCGGTGCGCGACGAGGGCGGCGTGGTGGTGTTCGGCGCCGACGAGGGCACGCTGAACGTCACCGGCAAGGTCGATGTCTCGGGCACGGCGCCGGGTCAGCGCGGCGGCCAGGTGGTCGCCCGCGCGGCGCAGGGCAAGGTCAATGTCGCAGCAACGGCGCGCATCGATGCCTCCGGCGCGTCGGGCGGCGGCAAGGTGCTGATCGGCGGCAGCAAGCAGGGGCAGGGACCGGTCGCCAGCGCCCGCGACACCAAGGTGGCGCCCGGCGCGGTGATCAATGCCGATGCGACCGGCAAGGGCGACGGCGGCACGGTCATCGTCTGGGCCGACAACGCTACGGTGTTTGGCGGAACCGTTTCCGCCAAAGGGGGGCCGCAGGGCGGCAATGGCGGCTTCGTCGAGACCTCGGGCAAGGACACGCTGACCATCACGAAGGGGGCATCCGTCGCGGTTGGCGCATCGACGGGGGCGGCGGGTCTGTGGCTGCTGGATCCGGCCAACGTCACGATTGACAGCGCGGCGGCCACCTCGATTGCGGCCACGCTGACCGGCGGTGGCAACGTCACTATTGATACCAATGCGGATCCGGACCCGGGTGAGGCCGGCAACATCACGCTGGCGGCCAACATTGCTGCCGCCAATCTGTCCGCGAACGTAACACTGACCCTGCAGGCGCACGGCAAGATCGACCTCGGCGCCAAGTCGATTACCCTGACGCCCCTGACCGGCAAGACGGCGACCGTCGTGCTCGACACGGCGACACTCGGCGGAACGGCAACCGATCACAGCATTTCCAGCACCGGCGGCAAGATCTCGGCCACCAACCTGACGCTCGATGCCGACATTGCTGGCGGTACCATCGCGCTGGCAGGCGAGATCAATGTCACGCGGCTGAATTTCAAGTCCGCGGGTGCGGTTACGATCGGCAACACCGACAATAGTATCGTCAACATAGCGACTACCGCTTCCACCGCGGGTGGCGACGTCACCATCGTCAGCGCCAGGGACACGACCATCGCGTCGGGCGGTATCGCTGCCGGATCCAGCGCCATCACCATCAGCACGGTTGGGACGGGGAACACCATTATTCTTTCCGGCAGTTTGGCTGGCGACACGATCACGCTGTCCTCCGCCAGCAGGCTAGTGGGGGAGGGCGCGATCAGCGCGACCGGTGCTGTTTCACTGAAGGCAGAGGGCACGCAGTCGTTCGACGGCATCAGCGGAATCAATCTCACCGGCACAATCACCGGCACGGGCGTGACGGTCGAGTCAGCGGCCGACGTTACGCTAAGCGGTGCCGACAACGCGTTCGGCACGTTCTCGACCATCGGTACAATCGGCGGTGCGATCACGGTCACCCACAAGGGCGATCTCACGATCAATGCGACCGATGCCGGCAGCAACACGGCGAGCTTTACGACGACCGACGGCGGCAACATCACCGTTGCCGGTGCGCTGACGGCAGGCGACGGCATCACGCTCAATGCGGCCGGCGCCGTGCAGGTTCAGGCGGCCGTCAGCACCGGAGACGGCGACGTGACGATCAGCGCCACGTCGGTCGGCCAGACCGCGGCGGGAGTCATCACGGCCAACGGGCTCGCTGTCACTGCCTCGGGCGATGTCGATTTGACCCAGGCCGCCAGCGATATCGGAGTCTTTGCCGTCGACACGACCGGCAATGTCGGATTGCTCGAAGCCGACGGTTTCAGCATCGGCTCGGTGGGCGCCCTTGATGGCGCGACGGTCGGCGGCAATCTGCAGATCGATACCGGCGGCGGCATCACGCAGAGTCAGCCGATCTCCGCCGGTGCGCTCGCCGTCCGGGCCACCGGCTTCGTCGATCTGACGTCGGATGCCAACACGATCGGCACCTTTGCCGCGAGTGTCACGGACGCGAGCGTCGGTCTGCGGGTCGACGGTGATCTCTCGATCGGGTCCGTCGCAGCCGTCGGAAAGCTGGCGACGCTGGATGGCGTGACGACAACAGGTACAGGCGCCGCCTCGTTCAAGGCCAGCGGTTCTGTCACTCAGACCAAAGCCATCAGCGCCGCGGGTGGCCTCGCCGTGGTTACGACAGGCGGTGACATCCTGCTCGACGGCGCCTCCAATGCGACCGCTACAGTCGCCTTCGACGCAAGCGGCAACGTCAGCTACAAGGCATCGACGACGTTCAGCATTGGTGAAGTGCCGGAGACAGGCACGCTGGAGGCAGTGATCGGCCTGACTACACCAGGCACCGCAGTGCTGACGGCCACCGGCGCTACGGCCGGGATTGCGCAGACAAGGGCGATCGACGCCGCCACGCTCGACATCAATACGGCGGGCGGGGGCGACGTTACGCTCACCAATGGCAGCAATCTGATCACAACGGTGCGGAGCAGCGCCGGCCTGGGTACGGGTCCGACTGAGGTCACCGACAGCGCGGGCGGGCTGAATCTCGCTGCGATGACGGCGGGCGGGCCGGTGACGATTACCGCAAGCAGCGGCCTCACGGTGACCGGCAATGTCACCACCGCTGGCAAGCATCTGACGCTGACCTCCAAAAGTGGGGCGGTGACGGTCAACGCCGCGCTGGACGTCGGCACTGCGACGGTAGCCCTGAAGTCCGGCGGCTTGGGCAACATCACGGCGACGGCGGGCGCGATCACGGCCGGCGTGCTGACGCTGCAAACGGGCTCTGCCGGCGGAGCAACCGTACAGACAGCCAAGCACAACGTCGCGACCGTTCAGACCGCAGGGACCGGCGTTGGCAGCGGCGGACTGACGTTCAAGCAGGAGCGGAGTCTGGGGCTGTCGGTGGGCTCCGTCCTCAGCGCGGGCGCTGTGGCAATCAACGAGGGTGTCGGTTCGCTGACAGTGGTCGGCAAGATCGACACCGGTGCCGGGAACGCCAATGTCACGCTCGCGGCCAGCGCCGGCACGGTTGCCATCAACAACCAGATCGATGCCGGCGGCGGCCAGGTTGCCCTGCTGGCGCAGCAGGCGATCACCCAGGCCGGCAGCGGCGCGGGGATCACCGCCAGCGGCTTGCGCGCGGAGAACCTGAGCGGCGACATCAGCCTCAACCCGACCGGTACGCTGGCCGCCGACGTCAACGCCGTGACGACCGTCGCGGCCAAAGCGGGCGCAGGCAGCGTCCTCTACACCAGCGCCGGCACGTTCGACATCGGCACGGTCGGCACCACTGTCGGCATCACTTCGACCGGTGCCGTCACCCTCAGCGTGACGAACGCCGGCGCAACCATCACGCAGAGCGACGGCGCGGCCGGCAGGATCTCGACCGGCACGCTCAACATCGCGGCGAACGGCGGCGACGTTACGATCGACAACGACACGAACAGCATTGCGGCGCTGGGCTCGGTCAATCTCGGCAGTGGCGCCTTCGTCTTCGTGAACAGCGCCGCGGGCCCGCTCGATGTCGGTGCGATCATCGCCAATGGCGGCATCGATATCACCAACAAGGGCGGCAATCTCACGACGTCCGCCGCGATCACGTCTGACGGCGACATCGCGCTGACGTCGAGCACGGGCCTGATCCAGCTCGGCGGTGCGGTAACCTCGAACGGCGGCGGAGTCACGCTGCATTCGAGCGGAAATCTCGATACGGGGCCGTTCGCTATCAGCGCGGCCAGCGGCGATGTCACGCTTGTTTCGGACGCTGGCACGGTGACGATCGGCGCCGGCGGGGTCACGGTGGGCGATACGCTAGCCATTCAAATCGGGGCCGGCCTGACCCTAACCGTGGGAGGCACGATCACGGCACCCAGCGTCACGCTGGTGGCCGACCAGATGGAGATTTTGGCGCCAATCAGTGCAGGCGGCACGATCAGCCTGGCGCCGGTGACGGCGGGAAGGGCTGTGACGATCGGTACCTCCGGTGCGCCGGTCGGGCTGGTCATCGACAACGCGGAGCTGTCGAACCTGTCCTCGGCCGCGACGCTCACCATCGGCAAGAACGCTTTCGGCGACACCACTGCCGGTGCCATCCAGGTCGGCGCTGCCAGCATCACCAGCAATACGCTGAACCTCTTCGCCACCGCCGGCATCGCGCAGGTCGGCGCGCTGAGCGTGGGTGCATCAGGGACCGGCGCGCTGAACATCACGGCGGGGGGAACGGTCAGCCTCGACGGGTTCGGCAATCAGATCGGCACCGTCGGTGGCAGCACCACGGCCGGCAACTTTTCCATTCTGCGCAGTTCAGCCACAGCATCTGCGCTGACGGTGCAGGCGATCACCACGGCGGGCGGCGATATCGCCGTACGCAATTTTGACGGCAACCTCGTGGTTGCCGGCGCGCAAACCAGCAAGGGCGGCAGGATCGCTCTGGGTTCAAACGACAGCGCGGGTTCCACGCTCAGCGTGAATGCCGCGGTCAACGCCGGTACCGGAGGGGTCTACCTTTTCGCAAGCGGTGGCATCAGCCAGACCAGTTCCGGCGTCATCACCGCGACTGGTCTTGCGGTGAGGAACTTCCTGACCGGCAACATCTCCCTGCTGGCGGACAACGCCGCGGGCGGCAATGTCGTGCTGCAGACCGCCGGCAGCAGCATAGCCTTCCGCAATACCAGCGACTTTGTCGTCGGTGGCGTGCCGTCAAGTTTCACTGTCGCTGGCCTTAACTTCGTGATCCCCGGGCCGGGAATCATGACGGCGGCCGGCGGCACGACAACGCTCAGCATTGGCGGGGATGTCACGCAGGCGGCCGGCGCGGCCAGTACCATTCAGACGGGCACGCTGACGATCGGCCGGCTTGCCGGCGCCCACCCGGACGTCACGCTCGACAATCCCGGCAACGTCGTGTCGGCACTCGGCGCCGTGTCGCTGGGCCAGGGAGCGTTCAGCTTCGTGAATACCGGCGACCTCGCGATCCTTGGCGCCGGATCGGCAGGCGGCGGCTATTCGGTGACCACGGCGGGTGCGCTGACGCAAGGCAGCGGCGCGGCGATCGACACCAGCGAGACGACCAGCGGCGGTTCGTCCGACGGGACAATCTCGCTGACGAGCACCGGCGGCTTCTTGAATATCGTGCTCAACGGCAATCTCGATGCTGGAACCAGCGGCACCGTCGCACTGACATCCGGCGGCAACGTCATCCAGTCCGCCGGCGCGATTACGGCTTCCGCCGTCACCGCCACGGCTTCGGGCGTCATCAGCCTGACATCGGGAACCAACGCGTTTGGCGCCATCAGCGGCGCTGGCGCATCCGGCTTCAGCGCCACCACAACCCGGGCACTGACCATCGGCACGGCCGGCATTTCCTCGTCGGCGGGGTCGGTGACGCTGACGGCCAATGGCGGGACCAGCGACATTACCGTTAACGATCAGATATCCGCGGCGGGTACGGTCAGCTTGATTGCCGGCGGGGATATCCTGCAGACCGCAGGCGGCGGTATATCGGCCGCCAGTCTGCGCGCGGTAGCCAGCGCCGGCTCGGTCGATCTTTCGGGGGGGACGAACGACGTTGCCACGATCGCCGGCTCCGCCAGCGGCGACTTCCACTATGTCGATGGCGCTGGTGCCCTCACCATCGGCACGGTGGCGGGAACCGTCGGCGTCACCTCGACCAATGGCGACGTCACGATCGAGGCCACGGGCGGCACCATGAATGTCGCCAGTACCGTTGTCGCGACGTCAGCCGATGGCGACATAACGTTGCGGGCGGCGGGCAATCTCAGTGTCGCGGCGGCTCTGACGGCAAGCTCGAGCACTGGCCGCGTGACCGTGAGGTCGCTGGGCGGGTCGGTCGTCGAGAGTGCCGGCGGCGTCATTTCGGCCGCCGAACTGCTGGCGCTGGCGGAGACGAACATCGATATCGCGCAGTCAGGCAACACCGTCGGTGCCAGCGGCTTTGCCGCGCGGGCAGACACGGGCTTCGTCGTCTTCATCAACGGCGGTGCGATTGAGCTCGACGAAGTCGGTATCCTGAACGGCGTCACAGCGGGCGGCGCGGTGGTGATCGCTACCACGACCGGAAATGTAAGCCAGACGGCGAACGGCATTATTACGGCCGGCGCGGGCCTTGGCCTGGCGGTGCCCGGCGGCTCCATCATCCTTGATCAGGCGAATCTGATCAGCGGCAATGTGGCCGTCGTCAATACGGGCGGCGGCAGCGTAACCATCCGCAACACTGGCAATATCAATATTGGGACTGTCGGGCCAATCGCCACCGCCGGTACATCCGTGCCGCAACTGAACGGCATCACCGCGTCGACCGCCGCCGGCAAGTTTGTGTCGCTCATTTCCGATACCGGTACCGTCACCCAGAGTGCCGGCGTGGCGAACAGGATCCTCGGCGGCGAGCTGCGCGCCACGACCAACAACCGGAACGTCACGCTCGGCAATACAGCCAACGAGTTCACGAAGGTGGGCAACGTGAACCTCGGCGACGGGCAGCTCACCGTGTACGACTCGAAGGACGGCCTGGAGCTTAGTTCACCGGTGGTCGCTAACGGAGGCGTGATTCTCACAACACAGGGTACCTTTACCCTGCCGGGCAGCATCACCGTCGCTAATGGCGACATTTCGCTAAGGTCACTGGGCAGCGGTATCACCCTCAGCAGCACGCTCTCGGCAACCAGCGGGCAGGTACGGCTCGACGCGGACGGCGGCTCAATCGCGCAGAGTGGGGGAACAATCAGCGCCGGGTCGCTGCTCGCGACAGCATCCGGCAGCGTGACGATCAGCGGCACACTGTCGGTTGCTAACGGGCTGGTGCAGCTTGATGCCACTGGTGGGATTATCGAGCAGGCTGGCGGCACTATCACAGCCGAATCCCTGATAGCGCGTGCGGCCGGTAACGTGCAGCTCGCCCAATCCGGTAACGCCGTTGGCACCATTGCCGGCTCGTCGAGCACCGGCGGCTTCAGCTATAGTGGCAAGACGGGCGTTGCGATCGGTAAATTGCTGGATGCAGCCGGCGCAAGCGTGAGCGGCATCACGACGAAAGCTGGCACGGGGACGGTGCGCCTGGAAGTCGCTGAAGGCGATGTCACGCAGGTTGGAGGCGCGCCGATCACCGCTGGTTCTCTGTTGGTCAAGGCGCCTGGTGGCTCTGTCCTGCTTGGCACGGTGGTCAACACTGTCACCAATGTCACAGGCTCTGCGGCCGACGGCTTCAATATCCAAACCAGCGGGGCTCTCGTTGTTGCCGGTACCGGCATTGATGCCGGCGGCAACATCACGCTGACGTCTACGCAGGGCAGCATCAGCCAGGCAGCGGACGCACCGATCATCGGTGACCGTGTTCATGCCACCGCGAATGCCGCAGGCGCGAGCGTGACCCTCAACGCGGCGGACAATGCGTTCGCGTCGATCAGCGGCTCCAGCTCGGGCGATTTCAGCGCGACCACCAGCCAGTCACTGACCGTCGCATCGGGAGGCGTATCTTCCGCCTCGGGCTCGATCAGGCTTGTGGCGAGCGGCAGTGGCAGCGACATCGCGGTAACCGATGATCTGGAGGCGAGCGCTGGGACGGTCAGCCTCATCGCCGGCCGCAGCATCACCGATACCTCGGCGGGTGGAATCGTTGCGGCAAGTCTGCGGGCCGTGGCGAGCACGGGCTCCGTGGACCTCTCCCATGCGGCGGCAGCCAACAGAGTGGCCACGATTGCCGGCTCTGCCGCCGGCGACTTCGCCTATGCCAGCAATGGCGGCGGCGCCCTTACGGTTGGCACGGTCACGACCACAGGCGTGACGTCCACGGGTGGCGATGTCGCTCTGGCGGCGGGAGGCGATCTGCGGTTGGCGGCGGCGGTTCGCGCCGATGCCGGCAGCGGCACCGTGAGCCTGACCTCGACCGGGGGATCGATCACATCCGTAAGCGCGGACGGTCTTGTTGCCGGCAACAGAGGAGTCTTTCAGGCCGCCAGCAATGTCGATCTCGCGCGGGCGGGCAATGCCGTCGGTGCCGGCGGTCTGGCCGGCGCCAGCGAGAGCGGCTTCTTTGTCCTCTTCAGCGGCACGGCCCTGCACGTCGACAGCGTCAGCGGTGTTTCGGGGATCACATCGAAGGGCGCGACGATCCTGCGAGCCGGCGCCGGCAACATCACGCAAGCCGGCGGCACTGACGGGCGCATCACGGCTGGCGGCGGTCTGGGCGTACTGGCGAATGCCGGCAACGTCGTGCTCGACCAGGCGAATGCGGTCTCCGGCGATTTCTTTGCCGATGCTGCGGGCAGTTTGACCTTCCGCAACAGCGGCAGCATCCGGATTGGCGAGCTGGCTGTCACCTCGGCATCGGGTGGCGCGATCGGCGGCAACGGCATAACGGCGTCCGTTGCGTCGCGCCGCTTCATCAGCCTGACGTCGGATTCCGGCACCATCGGCCAGGATGGCGCCAGCGGCAGCGCCATCGTGGGCAACGAGTTGCGGGCGAGCACGACAGACCGCAACGTTACGCTCGCCAACACCGGCAACCGCCTCGACGTTGTTGGCGCGGTCGACCTTGGCGCCGGGGCGTTCACCCTGTTCGACTCGGCCGGCGGTCTTGTCGCCAGCGGCCCCATCAGCGCGAACGGCGGCGTGGACCTGACCACGCAAGGGACGCTCACCCTGCCGGGCAGCATCGCGGTGGCCACCGGCGATATTTCGCTCCAATCGCTGGGCAGCGGCATCACGCTGGGCAGCGCGCTCTCGGCCGTCAACGGGCAGGTACAGATCGACGCGGGCGGCACGGGCTCGATTGTGCAGACCGGCGGCAGCATCACCGCCCGCACGCTGATTGCGCGCGCGCCCGGCGATGTGGAGCTGACCCGGGCCGGCAACGACGCCGGCACCATCGCCGGCTGGTCGACCGCCGGCACCTTCCGCTACCGCGACAAGACGGCTATTGCGATCGGTGCGCCGGGTGTCGCGACCAAGGCAAACGGCGACATCACGCTCGTTGCCGGCGCAGGCGGCAGCAGCGGCGGTATCGCCGTCAACGGCGCCGTGGACGCCGGCACGGGCACCGTGCGCCTCCAGACGGCGCGAGGGAACATCACGCAGGCCGCAGACGCGCCGATCACGGCCACTTCGCTGCTGGCCAATGCGCTCGGCGGGTCGGTGCTGCTCGGCGATTCGACCAACCACGTCACGAACGTCGCGGCGTCGGCGCTGGCGAGCACGTTCGAGCTGACGACCAGCGGCAGCGTCGTGGTGACGACTGTAGCCGGCGATTCGCTGACAGCCACCGGTACCGGCATTGTCGTCAACAATGGCGACATCACGCTGCGCAGCGGCGGCGCAATCGTGCTCAGCGCACGGGTGAATGCCGCCAATGGCAACGCCGCCGGGGATCCTGCGGCGGGCAGTATTGCGCTGATTGCCGGGTCCGGCAGCATCAGCCAGTCCGCGACGGCGGTTGTCGTCGGCAGCAGTCTGCTGGCGCGTGCCAGCGGCCGGGTCGATCTGGATGCTTCGGGCAACCATGTGGTCCGTCTTTCTGGCCGGGCCGGGTCGGGGACGTTCCGCTTTCGCAATGCCGATGCGCTTGTCGTCGGCGGCATTGCCACCAGTAACGCCGATATCGGCATTCATGCCGGTGGCGACCTGACGCTCGACGGTGCCGTCGATGCGAACACCGCGGTCGTGCGCCTGCAGGCAACCGGTGGCCACATCACCCAGGGTACGGACGGCCGGATCGTCGGCGGCACGCTGCTGGCCAATACGGTGGGCCGGGGCGACGTCGTGCTGACCAACCCCGCCAACTTCCTGCGGGATGGCGCCGCAGGCCGTCCCGGCTTTGTGGCCGGCCGGGCCGCTGGCAACTTCCGTGTCGTCAATGGCAATGACCTGACCGTCACGGATGCGCCTGTCGGCGGCGATGCGGGGCTCGATATTGCCGGCGCCACCGGCGTGCGGGCAGGCACCGGACGGCTGGTCGATCTCGGCGTCTCGGCCGGCGATCTCAGCATCCAGGGTCCGGTTTCAGCCAATGCCGGCATGATCGTCTACCGGCGTCTGGCTGGCGCGCCTGTGGGCGATATCATCGTCGGCGGCGATAGCGGCAATCCGGGCAACGATACCGGCGGTGCCTGGCTGCTGATCGTGGACCTGACCGGCTCCTCGTCGGTGGCGCTGACCGGCCTTGCTGAATCCGGCCCGGGCAGCACGGGGGCGCCGGGCGGCCTGTTCAAGGGGCCGACACCGCCTACCCTGCTGCGCCCGTCCGGTCTGGGCGGACCCAATGCCGGCGGTAACATGGTCATCGGCGGGCTCAACGGAATCGACTCCACCGTCTATCTGGCAGGCGGCGGGACCAGCTTCATCTCCAGCACCGCGCCGGGCCATTTCGGCGTGCTGGGCGTCTATGCCCCGGAAGGGGCGCGCGTGAACCTTCAGTCGATCGTGCGCGCCATTCCGAACTCGGTGCCGTGGCCGATCGGGCCGTTCGGCCCCAACGCGCCGGGACCGGTCGGCTCGCCGCCCGATGCCGTGGCGCGCGATTTCGTGCGCAAGGGCGGGCTGCCATCGATCAACCAGAGGTTCAACAACTGCGTCATCGCCGGCCCGAGCTGCACGACCATCTTCACGCAGGTCGCCAATCCGCCGGCGGCAGCCGATGACGCGGTGATCGGCGTGTCGGGCAGTTCGCTGGACGATTCCAGCATTGTGCTGGTCAACCAGGGTAACGAGGACTTCATCGAAGAGGACGAGGACGATGACGCGGAGCGGCGCAACGATGCCGGCGCCTCCCCGTGAAGTTCGCTCTCACGCTACTCCATGTGCTGTGGGCTGCCGGTGCAGGCCTGGCCACGCATGTTGCGCCGGCTTCGGCACAGCAGGCGCCGCCGGCGGGAACGGCCGCAGGGCAGAGCCGCGCGGGCGAGCCGTGCACTTTTCGTCCGGCCCCCGGTGACGCGGCCGTCGCGGCGCGGGCTGCTTTCGATATCTATTGCGGCAAGGCCAATGAGCCGGTTGCGCGCGTCTTCCAGCTCGACAGCGCGCAGGCCGGCGGGAACCTCGGTGCGCTGGCCAGCGCCGGGCCATGGCGCAGTTACCTGGAGGGACGTGCCACTTGCGGTCCGCCGGCATCGGCGACGGTGGGCGGTGGTGCCGCCTGGCTGCTCCCCTGTACCCGCCGCTCCGGTGGCGTGCCCTATGTCGGCGTGGTGACGGCGCGCGGAGGCTCGACCTGGCTCGGCGACGGGCTTTCGACCGCAGCACCGGCCATCGAGGCCACCATCGCGGCGCTGGGCGGCGGGCCGGCGGCCGGTCGCGGCGGCACGATCGCTGATTCGCTGGGCGGGCGTTATGCCGCGGGCTTCGGCTCGGGCGATATCGAGCGCTACCAGAGCCTCATGCGCGTCGGTGCACGGCACAACGTCGAGGAGGAATATCGCCGCGCCGAGCGCGCCTATCGCGACGCGCTGGCGCTGCATCAGCGGCTGTTCGGACGCGACAACCCCGACCAGGTCGATGCTCTGGCCCATCTGGCGCTCAACATCAGCAACCAGGGACGCTTCGCCGAGGCCCAGGAGCTCTATCGCCGGGCCGAGGCGCTGGTCGTCAATGCGCGCGATCCCCTCGTGAAGGCGCGTGTACGCCTGTACCTCGCACAGAATCTCGCGAACCAGCGCAAGCGCGAGGAGGCACGCAAGGCGCTCGACGAGGCCGAGGAGCTGTATTTCGAGAGCGCACCCGGCCTGAAGCGATACATGCAGCGCCAGACCCAGCGCGAGGCGCGCGCGCCGGCCTACGGCTTCGGTGTGCGGGGCCAGCTCTACGCTGATCCGCGCTCGCGGCGCAGCATGGGCCAGGACCTGGCGAGTGCCGTCACCGTAAGTCCGGCGATGCAGCTTGCCGCGCAGGGGGTGGCCGAAGTCCTGCGGACGCGAGCCCTGCTGGCGCTCGCTGACAAGAAGCCCGAGGAGAGCCGGGAATTCGCCGAGCGCGCCGTGGCCCTGCTCGAAGGCATCGGTATCGATCCCGGCGGCATTCGCTGGCGCGCGATCCGGATCGCCGGGCTGAGCGCCGCGACACAGAAGGATTACGGCACCGCCAGCACTGATCTTGGCGATTCGGCACGCGGACTGAGTGAAGCCCTGCCGCAGTCGCAGCCTGCCGGCAAGACGTTCCTCGAGTCGGGGGAGGTCCAGTTGCGGCGTGGCAACACCTCGGCGGCGCTGGCCGAGTTCCGGCGCGGCGCGAGCATCCTGCGGGCGCGCCGCAATACCGTGTCGTCCGAAGCGGTGCTGCCGTATCTGCAGGCGCTCTCGAGCCGCAATGAGCTGGCGAGCGGGCCGGTCGCGGCCGAGATGTTTGACGCCGCGCAGCTCATCACCACGGGCATCACCGCCGCCTACGTGGCGCAGGCCGCGGTCCGGCTGGGCGACGGCAACCAGAACGTGCGTGAACTGCAGGATCTCGAGGTGCGGCTGACCGACCTCTATCAGCGCCGTGACATCGCCGCCAATCGTGGCGCCGACCTTGCGACCTTGCAGGGCATTGATGCCCAGATCACCGAGGCGAGCCGCTCGCGTGATGCCGCCGAGCAGGAGGTCCGGCGGACATTGCCCAACTACTTCCAGCTCATCCAGGGCCAGGCCAGCGCCCGCGACGTGCTGGGCGTGTTGCGTCGCAACGAGGGGTTCCTGCAAATCGTTCTGGGGCCCGTACACAGCTATGGCTTCTTCGCGCGCGATGGCCGCGTGACCGGCTACCGGATCGGGCTGACGCTCGACGAGGCGGCACAAGCCGTGACCCGGCTGCGCGGTGCTTTCACGCCCGACGCGCAGGGGCAGCTCCCGGCCTACGACGTCGCCCTGGCGCATGATCTGTACCGGCGCCTGTTGGGTCCGGTGGCCACGCAGCTCAAGGGGCTGCGCGACCTGGTCGTCACAACCAACGGCGCGTTGCAGTCGCTGCCGCTATCGATTCTCGTCAGCGAGAAGCCACCAGCCATTGAAGATGTGGCGGACTACAAGAAGGTCGCCTGGCTGGCGCGGTCGTTCGCCGTCTCGTACGTGCCGGCGCCGCAGTCGCTGGTCCTGCTGCGGCGCGCGGCGGCGCAGTCGCGGGCACCCAACCGGTACATCGGCTTCGGTGGTTTCGCGCCAATGCCGTTGCCCACAGCCGCACGTGCCGTGCAGCAGGCGCGCAGCGGTGGCACGGCACAGGCCTGCGATCGCGACGCGCGCGAGCTGGCCTCGATGCCGAGCCTGCCCTTGGCCGAAGGCGAGGTGACCCTGGTTGCCCGGCAGCTCGGCAGCGCCGCGGCCCGCCTGGGGCCGGCGTTCAGCCGCAGCGCGGTCACGCGCGGAGGTCTGGAGCAGTACCGGATCGTCCACTTCGCCGCCCATGCGCTGCTGCCGACCGAGCTCCGGTGCCTGCAGCAGCCGGTGATCCTCACGGGCCAGGACAACGGCGCCGAATCCCTGCTGAGTGCCGCCGACGTCGCGGCGTTGCGGCTGGATGCGGATCTGGTCGTGCTCTCGGCTTGCAACACGGCCGGGCCGGACGGCCGCAGTGCGGGTGAGGCGTTCTCCGGGCTGGCCCGCGCGTTCTTTACGGCCGGTACCCGCGGGCTCCTGGCCTCGCACTGGAGCGTCGCGGACGAGACGACGACCCTGATGATGGTCAATGTGCTGGCGGCGGTGGGCAAGGGCGGCAACCCGGTGCAGGTGCTGCGCCAGATCCAGCTCGACATGCTCGACACGGCAGGCAAGGAACAGAACCCGTTGCGCTGGGCGCACCCGTTCTACTGGGCGCCGTTTGTCTTCGCCGGTTCAAGCGTGGGCGGTGATGTTTGACGCGGCGGTCTGAATGCGGCCTACTGCACGCGCTTGGGGATTTGGTGCTTGACGACAAGCACCGTTTGGGGCATATGCCGAGTAATCGCTCACTTCAAACCGTTGCGGCGCGGCGCGGGATTCTGGTATAATTACAATGAATGGGAATCGCTCGACCCGCCGTCGTTGCTTCCCATGGAGGGGACCCATGTTTCGTCACAGTGACAAGCTGGCCGGCGCGCTCGCCGCGTCGGCCTTGATAGGTTCATTGGCTGTTGCTGCGCCGGCCTGGTCGCAGGTTGTCGATGGAACGGGCGGCAAGGTCAGCCGCTGCGACATGCACCGGGCGCTTGGCCGCGTCTTGCCGCCGGAATGCGGCGGTACGGGACGGCCGGGCGGCGAAACCACGCGCGGCCGTGTCGTGATCGGCGCGCCGTCGGACAAGGGTGCTGCGCCGGCGGCCAAACCTGCGGCGGCACCGTCAGCGACCGCGCCGGCCGCCGGCACGCCGACGGCCAGTGCGCCTGCCTCAACCGCGCCGGCCGCGACGACCCCTGCACCCACGCGAGAGGCCCCCAAGGGGCTTGGCCTTGCGGTGCCGTTTGCGCTCAATTCCGATGATCTGACGCCGGACGCGAAGCGCACGGTCGATCAACTGGCCGAGGTGTTCAAGCTGAACCCTGGCGACCGGTTCATCATCGAGGGACATACCGACACGACGGGCGGCGATGCCTACAACCAGGCATTGTCGGAGCGGCGCGCCCAGGCTGTCATCGACTATCTGGTGACGCATCATGGCCTGTCGCGCGCGCGGTTCGAGGGACGCGGGCTGGGCAGCAGCAAGCTGCTTCTGCCCAGCGACCCGACGAATGGCCGCAATCGCCGCGTCCAGGTGCTGAACATCGGCTCGTAAGGATGCGAAGCGCCGCCACGGCAAGGGTGGCGGCGGTGGGGATCGGGGGAAGCTGGGCGGTTTCGCCGCGGAGGCTGGGATGCGCCGATACACGTCATGCGTGATTGCGGTGACGGCAGCGGTGGCCTTGTGGCCAACCGCAGCGCCAGCGCAGGTCGTCGACATGACCGATGGGCGCGTGAATCGCTGCGAGCTGCATCGGGCCCTCGGGCGGCAGTTGCCGCCGGAGTGCGGCGGCAGAGGGGCAGCGCCGGGCGACACCACGCGCGGGCGGGTGGTGATTGGCCCGCCCGACCGGAAGGGCAGCGGCACGTCGCCCGGTACCGGCCCCGGCACGGCGACGTCACCGGCCGGGCAGACGGCGCCGCCACCGCCGGCTGACCGGCCCCCGCCCAGCCGCGATAAGCCTTATGGGGTGGCCTTGCCGGTTCCCTTTGACTTTGACTCCGACCGCCTGACGCCCGGTGCCCGCCAGGTCGTCGACCAGCTCGCGGAGATATTCAAGCTCAATGCCCAGGACCGCTTCATCATCCAGGGGCACACCGATGCCGTTGGCGACGCGGCCTACAACATGGCGCTGTCGCAGCGCCGCGCCGAGGCCGTCGTCGACTATCTCGTCTCCCGCCACGGCATTTCGCGTGACCGGCTCGAAGTGCAGGGGGTGGGAGAAAGCAGCCCGCTGCTGTCGAATGATCCGAACAACGGACGCAACCGTCGCGTCCAGGTTCTCAACATTGGTGGCTGAGGCGACGTGATGGCCGACGCAGGAGGAACGCCACCCGTCATCGACATCGAAGCCCTGGCTGCGCCGATTGAGGGCGACAATCCTTGCGGTCCCAACCTGCGCGCCGATGAGTCCGACAATGCGCCCTATTACGCCCTGCGCCGCCTGCAGGGCCAGGCCCGCACCGCCGAGCGGCAGGCCGCCATGGCCGCGGTTGCGGCCGAGGAAGGCGAGTCAGGCGGCAGCGACCAGACCTCTCTCAATGAGTGGGCCGGCCTGCTTGAGCTTTGCGAGAAGACGTTGCGCGAAACCTCGAAGGACGTCGAACTGTCGTCCTGGATGATCGAGGCGCTGGTGCGGCTGCACGGCTTCGCCGGCCTGCGGGATGGCTTTACCCTGGCAGCCGAGCTGGTGGAGCGTTACTGGGACAATCTCAACTACGACACCGAGGACACCGATCCGGGGGCCAAAGCCCAACCCTTCGCCAGCCTTAACGGGGCGGAGCGGGAAGGTGCCCTGATCCGGCCTTTCAAGGCGGTTCCCATTACGCCGGTGGGCGATTCCGGCGCACTCGGTGTAGGACAGTGCGAGCAGCTCCAGCGTGACGGCAGGCTGGCCGAGGCCGAAAACCTGGCCCGTACCGGAGCGACGCCGTTCTACAAGCCGCTGATGGCGGATCTGCTGGCGGCGCACGAGGCCTACAAGCGCCTGACGGCCCTGTTTGACGAGAAAATGGGCCGTGATGCGCCGGGCACGTCCCAGATTACCGAGGCGTTCGAAGCCGCTGAACGCATGGTCCGGCTGATCGGCGGCCAGTTCGTGCCCCAGGACGAGGCGCAACCCGCGGCGGGGGCCGATGGCACCGCGCCGGCTGCCGGGGCCGAGGGGGCCCTGATCGCGCGGCCCGGGGTGTTCGCCAACCGCGAGCAGGCGCTGGACATGCTGAACGCGGTGGCAAGATTCTTCCGCGAGCGCGAGCCGCATTCGCCGATTTCGTACGCGCTCGACTCGATGGTCGAGCGCGCACGCATGCCCCTGTTCGAGTTGTTGGCAGATTTGCTGCCGGACGAAGATGTGCGTACGCGTGTTCTTCAGAACGCCGGTATCAGGCCGCCGAAGCCGCCTGAATAGTGCTGCTCGTGATCACGCCGGCGGTGTGCCGGGCTCGCACGCGCAACACCGGGTGTGGTATGGTTCTTCTTGGGGTTCGAGGGAGGTGTCGAGATGGCTGGTTCCACACAGGAGAAGCTGGACCGTGTGCGCAAGCCGCGTGTCCATATCAAGTACGAGGTCGAAACGGAGGGCGCGTCAGTCGAGAAGGAGTTGCCTTTCGTCGTCGGCGTTATGGGCGATTTCTCGGGTGACCCCACCCAGAAGCTGCCCGAGGTTCGCGATCGCAAGTTCGTCCAGATCGATCGCGACAACTTCAACAAGATCATGTCGAATATGACGCCGGGCCTGAATCTGCGCGTGCAGAACAAGCTCCAAGAGGACGGCAGCGAGATGGCCGTCAATCTCAAGTTCAATTCGATGGACGATTTCGAGCCGACACGGGTTGTCGACCAGGTCGAGCCTTTGCGCCGGCTGAAGGAAACCCGTGACAAGCTGCGTGACCTCATGACGAAAGCCGATCGCTCCGACGATCTCGAGCAGCTCCTGGAGAAGGTCCTCGCTGACGAGGAATCCGTCAAGAAGCTGCACGAAGAGATCAAGAAGCGCGGCGGGGAGGGCTGATCGATGGCCGAGACACAGACCCAGGCACAGGCGGCTGCTGTCGCCACCGAAGAAGGCGCATCGCTGCTGGACCAGGCGATCGGCGCAACCAAGCAGACCGACGCCAACGAGGCCCAGGACCTGCTGCGGGCGCTGACCGAGCAGGCCATGGCCGGCACGGTCAAGTTCAGCAAGAACCTGAACCAGACCATCCGTCGCGCGATCGCGATGATCGATGCCAAGATCTCCGGCCAGCTGGCCGAGATCATGCACAACGAGAAGTTCCTGAAGCTTGAGGGAAGCTGGCGCGGACTGCATCACCTTGTGATGAACAGCGAGACCGGCACGACCCTGAAGATCCGGGTGCTCAACATCAACAAGCGCCAGCTTCTCAACGACTTCAGCAAGGCGACGGAGTTCGACCAGAGCCTTGTGTTCAAGAAGATCTACGAGAACGAGTTCGGCACGCCCGGTGGCGAGCCCTATGGCGCCCTGATTGGCGACTACGAGTTCGGGCCGCATCCCGACGATGTCGAGCTGCTGCGCGGCATGGGCGGCGTTGCGGCGGCGGCTTTCGCGCCCTTCATTGCGGCCGCCGATCCGAAGATGTTCGAGCTCAGCGACTTCCGCGGGCTCAAGGACATCCGCGACCTGAAGAAGGGCTTCGACAGCGTCAAGTACGCCGGCTGGCGGTCGTTCCGCGACAGCGAGGATTCGCGGTTCGTCACGCTGACGATGCCCCGGGCCCTGTCCCGCCTGCCCTATGGCAAGGAGACGAAGCCGGTCGAGGAGTTCGACTACGAGGAGGGTGAGCCCGGAAAGGCGCTCAATCACGAGCACTATTGCTGGATGAACGCCGCCTACGTGCTCGGCGCGCGTCTGACCGACTCGTTCGCCCGCAGCGGCTTCTGCACCTCGATCCGCGGTGCCGAGAACGGCGGCATGGTCCAGAACCTGCCGTCGCACACCTTCGTCAGCGACGATGGTGACCAGGACCAGAAGTGTCCGACGGAAATTGCAATCACCGACCGTCGCGAGAAGGAGCTGTCGGATCTCGGCTTCCTGCCGCTCTGCCATTACAAGAACACGGACTATGCCGTCTTCTTCGGCGCCCAGACGGTCCACCGGCCGAAGAAGTACGACAAGGCCGAGGCGACGGCCAACGAGGCCATCTCTTCGCGCCTGCCCTACATCATGGCGTCGTCCCGCTTCGCGCACTATCTGAAGATCATGGGGCGCGACAAGATCGGCTCGTTCATGGAACGGACCGATTGCGAGAAGTGGCTCAACAACTGGATCAACAACTACGTCAACGCCAACCCCGACGTCGGTCCGGAGATGAAAGCCCGGTACCCGCTGCGGGAAGCCAGGGTGTTGGTCCAGGAGGTGCCGGGCGCACCCGGCTCCTACTACGCGGTGGCGCATCTGCGTCCCTGGCTGCAGCTCGAAGAGCTGACGACGTCGCTGCGCATGGTCGCCCGCATTCCAAAGGTGGCCTGACGGAGACGTCGTGACCGCACCAGAGGACGCTGTTCCCGGTGGACATACGGAACCCGCCGGCCTCTCGCTGGCGGATGCCGGTCTGGCCGTTGCCCTGGAGCAACGGCCAGCGGACCTTGCTGGCGTTCCCGCGGAGCCAGGACAGGGAACGGTAACCTCGCTATCGGCAGCGGATCTCGAGGCGCTGCAGCGCCGCAACAGGCAGGTCCGCTTTCGCATGGACCGGCTGGTTGCGGCCATAGACCGGCTTCTGTCGGTACAGGTCGATGAAATCCTGCACCATCCGCGTTTCCAGCGGCTGGAAGCCTCGTGGCGTGGCCTGCTGTGGCTGGTGCGGGTGTCTGACGGGGTGAAGGGCGTCAAGCTGCGCGTGCTGAACCTGTCGTGGCGGGAGCTGGCGCGCGATCTCGAACGGGCCGCCGAGTTTGACCAGAGCGAGGCCTTCGACAAGATCTACACGCAGGAATTCGACACGCCGGGTGGCGAGCCATTCGGCCTGATTGTTGCCGACTACGAGCCCAGCAAGCATCCCAAGGATCTTGAAACGCTGAGGGCATTTGCCGGCGTGGTGGCAGCGCCGCACACGCCCACGGTGATGGGCTGCTCACCGGCGATGTTCGGCGTCGATCGTTTTCGCGAGCTGGTGCCGACAATCGACTTGCCCGGGATGTTCCAGAGGCCGGAGTTTGCCGGATGGCGTTCGCTGCGCACCGGCACTGAAGACACCCGCTATCTCGGCATTGCATTTCCGCGCGTGCTGATGCGCCTGCCTTATCGACCTGACGGTTCCCGGGCCGACGGGTTTATTTACCGTGAAGCGGCCCATGGCGAGGGTGCCGAGAACTGGCTATGGGGTTCGGCCGCCTACGCGTTTGCGGTGGTGGTCATCCGTTCCTTCGGCACCTATGGCTGGTTCGGCGACATTCGCGGCGCCGGCCGCGACCTGCCCGGCGGTGGCCTGGTCGACAGCCTGGCGCTGCCATGGTTCACCACGGACCGGCCGGGCGTCGCAAACCGGGCGCCGGTAGAGGCCATTCTGACCGAACGGCAGGAACGGGAGTTGTCAGAGCTGGGTTTCATTCCCCTGATGACCGCGCGGCTCACGTCCTATCTCGTCTTCAATTCCAACCAGTCGGTCTGGCAGCCAACCCGGTACGACAAGGCAGCCGCTCGCGCCAACGCGCGGCTGTCCTCGATGCTTCAGCAGATTCTGTGCGCCTCGCGCTTCGCTCACTATATCAAGGTTATCGCCCGCGATATCGTCGGCGCGACGGCAACGCCGGAGACATGCCAGAGGCGCCTGTCCGACTGGATCTATCGCTATACGATGGGCGGTGGCGACACCTCGCTGGAGACGAAGGCCCGCTATCCGCTGCAGAGCTCCCAGATCGATATCCGGGAGCTGCCGGGCAAGCCCGGCCACTATGCCCTGATCGCGCGATTGCAGCCGCAGTTCCAGCTCGACGAGATGGGCGTCACGTTCAACCTGATCAGCACGGTCCGGCAGCAGGCCCAGCAGGCCGCCTGACCAGGGCGGGGTCGACCGAGGGGAGGTTCACTCAGATGACGACGGATGCCAAGTCGCTGTTCCGCGACGGCAAGCTGGCGGAAGCCATCGAGGCACAGACCGCCATTGTGCGCGACAAGCCGGGCGACATAGATGCGCGCGCCTTCCTGTGCGACCTTCACATGCTGGTCGGCGCCTGGGAGAAGGCCGACCGCCAGCTTGACCTGCTGTCCACCCAGGACAGCAAGCTGGGGGTGGCCGTGGCGCTCTCGCGTCAGCTCCTTCGTGCCGCCATTGCGCGCCAGGAAGTGTTCGAAAAGGGGCGGGCACCGGAAGTGGCGACCGAGCCGGGTCCCTATGTGGAGGCGGCTCTGCAGGCGCTGCTGGAGCTGCGTGAGGGGCGGCAGCGGGAGGCCGCCGCGATCCTGAGCGAAGCCGATGCCAAGCGCGCGCATACGTCTGGAAGGCTGGGCGAGGACGGGGAGAAGTTCTCCGACTTCCGCGATGCCGATGACCTGTGCGCGGGCTTCATCGAGGTGCTGACCAGTACCGGCAAGTATTTCTGGATTCCGACGGATCGCATCGACGTCATGGAGTTCGAGAAGCCGACGCGTCCCCGCGACATCATCTGGCGGCAATGCCGGATGGAGGTTCGTGGTGGCCCGGAGGGCGTCGTCTATGTGCCGGCGATCTACCCCACGCCGCCGGCGCAAGGCGATATCGATGCATTCCGCCTCGGTCGCAACACCGAATGGGTCGGCGGGGACGGAACACCGACGCGCGGCGTCGGGCTGCGGCTGTTCCTGGTCGGTGACGAAGGCAAGAGCATCGATGAGCTGGGGAACGTGCAGTTCGGAGCATCCTGAGCAATCTGGGATGTCAGTGCATGACGCTGGATGACGACACCCTCAGGGCGCAGCTCTCCGTTCTCGACCGGCTGATCGACGAGCGGCCGGACGAGGTGCAGGAGCGTCCGCTGACCCCCTCGCAGACCATGACCCGTCTGCGCGAGGCGGTGCGCCGCGATCTGGAGGCGCTGCTCAACACGCGCGAGCGCTGCCGCGGCTGGCCGCAGGCTTTCAAGGAGATTGACGATTCCGTGGTGGGCTACGGCCTGCCGGACTTTTCCGTCCTGTCGCTGCAAGGCCAGTGGCGCAATTCCCTGTCGCGGCGTGTCGTCGAGGCGATCCGCCGCTTTGAGCCTCGCCTGACGGCGGTCAACGTCCAGTTCGACGAACGGCGCGAGACCCTGGAACGGGTTGCCCGCTTCCGCATCGAGGCACTGATGGCGGCTGATCCCGCTCCCGAGCCGGTTGCGTTCAACACCCAGATCGATGCGGTGACGCGGCTGATGGCCGTGGCAGACCGGTAGCGGGCACATGGACGACCTGTTTCCGCTCTACAATCGCGAGCTCGAGTTCCTGCGGCGCGATGCGGTTCGCTTTGCCGAGGCCTTTCCCAAGGTTGCTGGCCGGCTGAGACTTGGGCCGGACGTCTCGGCCGATCCGCATATCGAGCGGCTGATCGAGGCGGTGGCGCTGCTCAATGCGCGTGTGCGCCTGAAGCTCGAGGACGAGTTCCCCGAGCTGACGGAATCGGTTCTCAATGCCCTCTACCCCCATTACCTGATGCCGGTGCCGCCGATGGGGATTGCGCGCATGGAGGCGGCGGTTGATGCGCAGGAGCCGCATCGCGTGGAGCGGCATGAGGAGCTGGAAACCGATCCGGTCGACGGCGAGCGCTGCCGCCTGCGCACCACGCAGGAGGTCAGCGTCTGGCCGATCGAGATCGTCCATGCGGTATTGCAGGGCCGGCCCTTCCGGGCACCGGTCAATCCGCGGGCGACCGGGGCGCTGGGTGTGTTGCATCTGAGGCTGCGCTGCGCCGGTGCATCCGCCCGCTTCGATGCGCTTCAGCCGGATCCGCTGCGCTTTTACCTTTCGGCCCCGATGACGCGGGCACTGCCGCTGTACGAGCTGCTGATGAACCGGCTCGTCGGCATCGCGGTATCCGAAGGGCCGGACGATCCGCGCACCGTCTTCCTGCAGCCCTCGGCGCTGCGCGCGGTCGGGTTCGGCCGCGATGAGGGCATGCTGCCCTATCCGCCACGATCCTTTGTCGGCTACCGGCTGCTGACAGAATATCTCGCGCTGCCGCAGAAGTTTCTTTTCTTCGAAGTCTCCGGCACGGCGGCACGCTGCATGGCCGGCGCCGGGCGCGAGCTGGACCTGTTCTTCTATTTCAACGATTCCGACAAGGATCTGGAACGCAGCGTCGTTACCGGTGATGTCCAGCTCAACTGCGTGCCGGTCATCAACCTTTTCCAGCACCGGGCCGAGCCGGTGCGGCTGGATGGCACGCAGTTCGAGAACCGTGTTGTGGCTGACGCGCGGCGGCCCGACGCGCTTGAGATCCACTCGATAGAACGTGTGGTGGCCACGGCGCCCGACGGTGCCGAGTATCCCATCGAACCGTTCTTCGGTGTGCGGCACGATGCCGATCCTGCCGCCCGGTTCTGGCAGGCGAGCCGGCGCAGGGGCGCAGGCGCGCGCGACAAGGGCACCGAGATTTTTCTGTCGGTGTTCAACCGCGATGCCAGTGCCGGAGGCCCGGCCAACTGGGTGTTGTCGATCGACACGCTCTGCTTCAACCGCGAATTGCTGGCACGCCTGTCGGGAAGCGGCGGCCAGATCGGGCTGACGCTCGTGACGCCGGCGGCTGCCGTGCAGCGCGTCGCCATGATAACCCCGCTGACGCCAACCCGGCGGCCGCCATTGTCCAGCGGACGCCTGTGGCGCCTGCTGTCGCATCTCTCGCTGAACCACCTCTCGATTACAGGCGGCGCGGAGGGCGCCAACGCGCTGCGCGAACTGCTGCGCCTGTATGACTGGGGTGACCAGGAAGAATCCCGCAGCACGATCGAGGGCATTGTGTCGATCGAGAGCCGGCGAAGCCTGGCGCGGGTGCCGATCGGGGCGTCCACGGCGATCGCCCACGGGCTGGATCTGAACCTTGAGATGGCGCCGGAGCGCTATCCCCCGGGCGGCGCGTTCATGCTGGCGAGCGTCCTCGACCACTTCTTCGGGCTGTATGTCGCCGTCAATGCCTTCACCCGGCTTTCGGTACGGCTGAGCGGCCGGACAGGGAAACTCGTGACATGTCCGCCACGGACGGGCGAGAAGACACTCCTCTGATCGAGCGGCTGCGCCAGGAGCCGCAGGCCTTCGATCCGCTGCAGGCCCTGCTGCTGCTGGAGCGCTACGCGGCCGCGCAGGAGACGGCAGGCCGCGCCGTGCGTGCCGCACCGGTCGGACGCGATGCGCATCCGGGCCACGAGGCCCTGCGTTTTGCCACCGAGCCGACAATGGCCTTTCCGGCCTCGGACATTGCCTCATACAGCGAGGACACCCGCGGGCCGCCGCAGCTCGGCCTGTCCTTCATCGGGCTGCACGGACCGTCAGGGGTCATGCCGAGCTTTTACAGCGAGCTGATCCTGGCGCGCTCGCGCGAGAAGGATGTGGCGATCGCTGCGTTCTTCGACGTTTTCCTGCATCGCGCCGCCAGCTTCTTCATGCGGGCATGGACGAAGTACCGCCTCACGACCCAGACGCCAACCGGGGAGGTGACCAGCAATATCCTGCCCGCCGAGGCCGGTGTCGGCGGCCTGATCGACGCCGTCATCGGCTTTGCTACAGGAGGGCTGGCTGACCGCCTGGCGCCGCCACAGGCCGCCCTGCGCTTCTACGCCGGCGCACTGGCCGGCAATCCGCGCTGCGCCGTGATGCTCGAGGCGGTTCTGTCCGACTATTTCGGCGAGCGCATCCGGGTCGACACCTTTGTGCCTCACTCACATCGCCTGCCGGAGAGCGAGCGGACACGGCTCGTTCCGACCGGCTATTGCCGCCTTGGCGACGAGGCGGTGATCGGCGAGCGGATCATGCGGCCGGAAGGGGCCTACCGGATCGAGCTGGGGCCGCTTTCCTACCGGCGGTTCCGCATGTTCCTGCCAGATCGCGAGCCACTGCGTCACCTGGTACATCTTGCCCGGCTGTTCACAGGCGAGGCGCTCTATTTCGATGTCAGGCTTTTGCTGCGCAAGGAAGACGTCCCGCCGCTGAAGCTGGGCGACTGGGGCGGCGGCGACGGCCCGCGGCTGGGCTGGAACACATGGATCAGCAGCCTGCCCGCCGTCGAAGACAAGAGAGAGACGCTGCTCGCCTGCGACCGCGTCGCCTGAAACTGGCGTCAGGGGCCGATGAGAACCGTGGGGAAGCCCGTGGCAATGATGCCGCCGCATGCTGTCGGATCGAGCATGCGCGCTGCCGGCAGTCCCATGACAATGACGGTCGGCGACCCGAAGGCGATCGGCACACCTGCCGGAGGGGGAAGGGGGACAGAAGGGCAAACGACCCTGTCCGTCAGACGCGCCTGGGGCATGTTGCCCGTGATCACGGTGATGGCGCAGGGCGGCTGGATCGGTCCCGCAGGCAGGCCTGACGTCAGGGTGCAGGCGTGCAGATCGAGAAGCATGCGGGCGGCTGGCATCGGCATAGTGAGTATATAATCACTTTTTGGGTTGGCTGTAAAGGATCACGTAAAGCTCAACGCGAGCCGCCGCGGCGACCATTTTCCGCCTCGTAAGCCTCGGCGAAAATCTGGCCCAGACGGCCGGCCAGCGTATTGCCGATGTCCTGCCGCAAATCGCCGTAGAGCTTCACGTAGCGTTCCCACAGCGCCGCGTCGCGCGCCTGCGGCAGCAGCCGGCCGAAGAAGCCGGCCTCCTCGCCGGAGGCGACCGCATCCGGCGACAGCCGCGCGAACACAGCGTCCATGACGGCCCGGAAGGCGGCCAGCATGGCAAGCTGGTGCGCCTCCAGATCGCGCCCGGCATCCCACACCGCGGCCTCGCCGCGCTGGAAGCCGGGGCGCACGGCGCCGAGCAGCACCAGCATCAGCTCGCTCTCATCGACCGAGAACTTCAGGGGGTTGTTTTCGCGCGCCCCTACCACGGTCTGGGTGATCCGGAACTCGCCCTTGAGCAGGCGCCGCGCCTCCAGCAGTCGCGCGAGCGTCGCCACGATGGCACGGGCGGAGGCGCCCAAGGTCCGCATCGCCTGAACCGGGTCGATGTCCGGCGGCAATTGCTGCAGGCCGGCGCCTTCCATGAAGGCGCGCAACAGCGCATCGCCCGTGGCGGTGGCCGATGGTGGTGCCGGTGCACGGGCCGCAGGCTGCGGGGTCGATGGCGCGGGCGGCTGCGGTGCGGGCGCCGGGCGCGGCGCTGGCCGCTGTGCCGGCGTCTGCCCCTGGGTCTGGAACAGGCCTTGGGGCGGTGCCGCTGCCGGCGCCGTTGGCGCGCCCACCGGCGTGCCCGGGCGTGGCTGGGCTGGTGTTGCCGGTCTTGGCACGGAGGGATGCGCGAAGGCGTCTTCCATCGGGGCGAAGAAGTCGCCGCCGGGCGGCGGGGGTGCCGGCGCGGGCCTGGGTGCCGCTGGCTCTGCGGCTGGTGTCGCCCCGGGTTTCAGGCCGGCCAGAGCCTGTTCTATGGGATCAAGATCCGCGGGCGGTGGCGCAGGGCCGCCGCCCTGCGGTGGCGCGTTCCAGTCGGTGGGCAGCGCGGAGCTTGCGCGTGGTCCGCCGATCTCGGGAACGGCGACGATGTCGAAGCCTAGCTCCGCCGGCGCGTGCTCGCGCTTGTACTCTGCCGGCTCCGAGGCGGGAAACGGCGAGCCGCTGCCGCCCAGCGGATTGCGGATGGCATCGGCCGACCCGAACTGATCGCCAAAGACCGAGCTACCGCCGGGATTTGACAGGGGATCGTTGACCAATCCGCCGGCGCTGGGCACCGGATTCGGTGCCACGCCCCAGTCGCCGCCCGCCGGTGGCGGACCGCCAAACGGCGCTTCCGGTGGTCCGCCTGGCGCGCCGAAGGGTGAGGGCGCTCCGCCTGCCAGCGGATCGACCGGCGCATCGAGCCCACCGAAGGAGGCAGCCGGCGCATCCGGATTGGCACGGATGCCCACGCCGGGAGCGACCTGATGGGCGGCGAAATCGCCGAAAAGGTCAGCGTTGCGCGGCGCCTCCGATGCGAGGCGGTCAGGCGGCGGAGGATCGAACGGCGATGGTCCTGAAGGCGGTGGCGGCGGGGCACCGAAATCGCCGCGCGCCAGGTCGGCGACGCCATAGGGATCGGCCAGCGGCTGGACGGGCGGCGTCATGGGAATGCCGGGTCCGCCACCCGTGTCGGGGGCGGGCTCCACCACGATCTCGTAGTCGCCGATCTTGATCATGTCGCCAACGGCAAGCGGGCGCGCGTTGCCACGCCCGACAAGCTGGCCATTGTGCAGGGTGCCGTTGGCCGATTCGTCGAGCAGGAGCCAAATGCCGTTGCGCTCTTCCACGGTGGCATGCTTGCGCGACACGCTGGCGGTCGAGTCGGGCAACACCCAGCCATTATCATCGCGCCGGCCGACGCTTACCGGACCGCCGAGCAGCAGGATTGGCGGCGGTGGGGTTTCGGTCAACGGCGCCTTGTGGACGCGCAGGCGAAGCGTGCTGTTCATCACTATCTCTTTCAACCCTGCGGACGCGACGTATCAGACAGGCGACGTCCTGGATAATACAATGGTCGAGAACTGACGCCAGCCAGCCGCTTCCGGCGGATCCGTGCCGCGAGCGCAGCCGTAGGTAGCAGGTTTGCGGTCTAGGCGATATCGCGGCCCGGGTTGCCGGCCGCAAATGTGCGGCTGGTCACCAGATTGCGCAGGTAGCTGGTTGAGTCCAGCGATGATGTATAGCCGGGCCGCCGGTGGTCGTCCTGGTACAGGATGACCCGTCCGCTGGGAACCCATGACAGCAACGACTCGAGGCGCAGCGCCGGCCCTGGATCGATCTTGCGTTCGGGCGCGTAATCGTCGTGTCCGATGATATGCTTGATCGACGGAAACCGCGTGACGAGCAGGCTGCAAACCCGCTGCACCGCCCATCGCTGCTCGTCAGGAAACACCTCCCATTCGCAGTCCTTCAGCGTCGGCTTTTCAACGCCCTGGGCAACGACCTTGTCGTAGTTCTTGTCGAGCAGTTTCTTGAGATCGAACTTGCCGGCGTTCTTGTGTGTGCCCCATTCCGTCGTCCGCTCCGAGCGCTTGATCCCGTAGGAATCGATGAGCTCCCTTTTCCGGTTGCGCCACATCGGGCCCAGATTGCACAGCTCGATCCCGATGCTGTTCGAGTTCATGTTGTCGTGGAAATGCCACCAGACACCCTTGCCGGCGTGAAATGCCACCCGGGTGAAGGGCACGCCCTGCATGATGCTGCCGTCGCGGTTGATCACCAGATGCGATGAGACACGCCGCTGGTTCATGGCCTGGATGGATTTGCGGGCATCTCCCGGTCCGGCGGTGAAGTGAATCACGATGACACTCGGACCGGACAGGTAGCCGCCACGGCCCACGCACCCCAGGTAGCCGACATTGCGGCCGGTCAGCAGACCGGTGCGCATGTTGACCTCAAGGTCCCCGAACGAAAGGGGCGGGCGTACATCGACGATCTGAAGCTGCAGGTGTTCGGCAGGCATGATCGGCCTCCTCAGGCTGCCGCAATCCGCCCGTTGCCGCCCCGGGCGATATCGTATCCTTGGCTGAGCAGCCGCCGCTGGCGCTGTTCCGCCTGGTCCGGCGGGACGGCGGAGGTGGATGCGATCATGATCGCGCCCCACACCGCGCGCCCGATCAGGTGCTGCGGCGGCGGCACGGCAGGCACGTCGGGCGGCGCCATGCTGCCACCGCTCCAGAACGCAGCGATCGCCGCCCAGGAGGCCGGGCTCTGGTAGCCTGTCTCCTGCGCCTTCGCCATGGCGGCGCGCCGGTTCTCCTCCTCGGGCTTGAAGACCCAGGTTTCCGCCGCCGTCAGCGCGGCAAGATCCGGTTCCGGCAGCTTGTTTCCCCACTCGACAAAGGCGCGTGCCGCCAGGCACGCCCACCAGACGCTCTCGCGCGGGCGCAACCCCTGGGCCAGCCATCGTATCGCATCCGACATCAGGCCGGCCTTGGTCAGCGAATCGAGATAGGCTTCCGGGCTCTGCGCCCGGGGCACCAGTTCCTTGGCCGGCTCGGTCAGTTCGCACAGTGCCGCGATGTCGCTCACCGCCGTGCTTACAAGCTTCACGAAGGGCTGCGTCTGCTCCGCCATCTCCTCCTCCAACAGCCTCGCTGCAGCCTCAGTTGATGAAGATGATACCACCCGTCAGTTTGAGCATCCCGCTGGCATTTACCATCGTCATTGGCGCATCCGTCTTCAGCATGGCCTGTCCGTTGATCGTGATCATCACCGATTCGATCTTGATGCTGGCAGGATCCATCGTGATCTTCGAGGCACCGCACTCGAGCGTGATCTTGGTACCGGCCTTGGTATGCTGGTTTAGTCCGATGGTGATGTCCTGGTTTATTCCAACCTTGACCTTCTCGTTCATGCCGACCTTGCGGCTGCGGTCCATCGTGACTTCTTGATCCTGGTTGTTGCCGACCTGCATCTTGTCGTTGAACGCGACCTGGACGAGCTGGTCCTTGGCGGCATTTATCCAGACCTCCTCGCTGCCGCCCTTGTCCTCGAAACGCAGCACGTTGGATACCTCGCCCCACTTGCCCGATCCTTTTGCGCGCGTGCGGAAGCCGCTCTGGGTCCAGTTCGTCGGCAGGTCCCAGGGATACTTGTTCTTGCCGTTGTGCACCGAGCCGATCACCAGCGGATGGTCCGGGTCGCCGTCCATGAACGCAACGATTACCTCATCGCCGACCTGAGGGACATATTGAAAGCCGAACTTCGGGCCGGCAAAAGGCTGGGCCACGCGCACCCAGCACGACTCGCCGGCGCCCCGGCCGCGGCCCTTCGCGACCCAGTGGAACGTGACCTTGATCCGGCCATGGCCGTCAGGGTCGCCCTGGGCGTTCGCGCTTGACACGATGGCCGTCTGGGTCCCGGCAATGACCGGCCGTGGCGTCTTGCGCGGTGGCCTCAGGTTGGTGTTACGCGGCGCGCAGGTGAAGCTGTTGGAATACATCGGCGGGTCGTTCTGGCCGGTCAGCTCCGAGGCCTCGCGGCCGATATGGTTGACCCGCGAGCACACCCACTCCTTGCCTTCCTCATCCTCCGAATAGTGGTCCTTCAGCGTGAAATACGCGCCGGCCGCCAGGAACGTGCAGGTGCCATTGCCGGTCGCCACCACGCCGCCGGCCTCGATGGCCTCCATGCGGTTCTTGGCCCGCTTCTCCTGGTCCTGGGTGTCCATGTGACCGCCGGGAAAGTCGAAGACCGCCAGATCGCCGGCAGGCTTCGACAATACCGTGTTCGGCTTGGCGGTGGATTGATCAACCTTCAGGTAGCTGTAGTCGAACGTTTCCCACTGCGTCGGCAGGATCCGCTGCTCCACGTCCCAGGTATCGAGCACGTGGCTCTGGTCCTCGCGATGGCCGAGATAGACGTTCGGCCCGCCGATAATCGGGTAGTAGCCGGTCGACTGGTCAACAATGTGAAGTTCATGGTCGCTGCGGCTGTGTTTGTGGAAATAAAGCCAGCCTTCTTCCTCCATCAGGCGCGAGATGAAGGCGAAATCGGATTCCATGTACTGGACGCACGTTTCCCATTCGCGCCCGGGGTCGCCCGGCATTGCCTTCGGCGTAATGCCGTTCTCGGACAACACCTTGGCAACGATCTCCTTCGTTTTCTGCTTCTGGAAGATGCGGCACTCCGTGCGCTGGGTCAGGCGCCACATTGCCGGAACCACCTCAAGGCGGTAGTGCCAGTAATCCTCGACATTCAGGAAACGTCGCGCCGAACCGGTTTGCGAGAAGCTGGCGACGATCCCGTGGAACCAGCGCTTGTTCTCTGCCTCCGGCGCCGCCACGCAGATCGCCACCTTCTGGTTCAGCAGCTCCGTCGGCGAGATCTTCTCCTTTGGCGAGATAGCGTCCACCCGGAAACGGTACAGCTCGTTGATCGCCTCCTCGCCGGAGAACGCCTGGACAACGAACGCTTCCGGTCCCAGAGGGGACTCAATTTGCAGAAACTTCGATTTCTGCGAAAAGGTGGCCATGTCTGAACCCCTTGGGCAATTAGAGTGGCCCGTTACGACGATTCGGAAGTTTCCGTCCGATCATGCGGACGGTCAAGAAAAAACGAACGCTTCCTCATTTTCTGCCCTGCTGACGATGCTGACGATCATCGTGCTCGTTGGCTGGGCAGCGATCGCTCCGGCCGGCGCGCTTGCTCAATCCGGGGTCGAGGGCTTCCGTTCGGCGCATTTCGGCATGACCGAGCCCCAGGTCCGCGAGGCAATCAGGGCGGACTTCAGGCTGGGGAATGCCGCCGTCAGGGCAGTAACGCATCCAGTCGAGAAGACTCGCGTCCTGCAGGTGACGGTGCGGGATCTGGTGCCGGGGGGCGGCGGTCAGAGCCAGATCGCCTATGTGCTGGGCTTCCAGTCCAGGACCCTGATCCAGGTCAACATTCTGTGGACAGCTGGCGATCCCGCAGCCGCGGAAGCGCTGGTCGCCGTCGGCCAGACGCTGCGCAACCACTTTCTGGCGGACAGGGCGCGCTTCAGAAACGAAACCGTTGTCGCCAATCAGCCCCTGGCCGATGGCCGGACGGTGCTCTTCCGCGGCGCCGACGAGCAGCAGAGAACCGTCGAGCTGATCATCGCGCTTGCCACATCGACAAAGGAAAGTGCGGGCGGTACCGGCAGCACCCGTCTGGCCGGTGCACAGCTCCGGCTGATGTATATCCGGTCGCCGGGGAACCCCGATATTCATCGGGCGAGCCCCGGCAAGCGCTGAAAAGTGCACGGGTTTTGCCGCCATTGTCGTCATCAAGCAGATGCGGCGCGGCCAGGTGGCCGCGCCGCTCTGTGGACTGCCACCGAAGTGGAGCGTGGCGTTAGACCTTGTCGGCCTTGACGAGGTCGTAACCGGCCGTATGCGGCGTCTTCTTCTGCTTCGCGTCGATCTCGGTGTACGTGAAGTTGATCTTCGAGAAGGTCAGCGAGCCGGTTTCCATCGGAAGCTCCGTGCCGCCGCCGCTGCCCGAGGACTGGTAGCTCGAGACGAGCACGTCTTCGAACTCCACTTTCACGCGCTCCGTGGCGGTGTCGCCCGCGGTGACGACGCAGGTCAGGACCGCCTTGGGGATCTTGGTGCCCTGCGCGCAGTGCTGGAACAGCTTGTTGCTGGCCTTGTCGACGTTCTTCATGAAGGACAGGTCCGAGAACGTCGCCTTCGCGCCGCCACCCCTGGCGCCGCCGCCGGCGCCGGCGCCCATGCCGCTGGGGTTCGAGCAGCCCCAGCTAAACGAGCCAAGCACGATCTGATTCTCGTAGCTCTTGGCGGTACCTTCACCGTCAATGCCATCAAGCTTCAGGTAATAGTCAGCCATCTTCTTCCTCCTAAAGGGCCCCTCGGCCTCACGAACCACCCGGTTAGTCCCCCGATCCCGACAGCTCCCGGGCAGAGCCGCCTATTGTCATTGCCGGAGGACAAGCTCAATGTGAGCGATTACTCAATCATATACTCGAAACGCCCTTCCTTGTCCACTCCGACATGGACCTTGTGGATAACTTTTCCGTCCGCCAGGGCTCCCAGGAAGCTGCTGGACAGCTCGGGCAGAAGGGTACGCTGGATGATCTGCTCGATGTTGCGGGCGCCGGATGCGACCTCGGTGCACCGCGAGGCGATCGTATCGACCATCTCGTCGGCGTAAGTCATTGCCGCCTTGTAGTTTTCCGTCACACGCTTCACGACGCGCCCGAGCTGGAGGCGGACGATCTTTTTGATCGTGGGTTCGTCCAGAGGGTAGTAGGGCACCACCGTGATACGGCCGAGGAAGGCCGGCTTGAACGTCTTGAGCAGCTCCGGATGGAGCGCTTCGTTAAGGGCATCCGGG
Organism: Rhodospirillaceae bacterium SYSU D60007; assembly: GCA_003574685.1. Classification (GTDB taxonomy): domain Bacteria; phylum Pseudomonadota; class Alphaproteobacteria; order Reyranellales; family Reyranellaceae; genus Vineibacter. The sequence continues at coordinate 89,456 of QOCQ01000005.1, read as the reverse complement.
TTGGGCCGGGTGTCGGGATCGGCGCAGAGCTTGGCGATGAGATCGGTCCCGGCGTTGGACGTCAGGATGATCACCGTATTCTTGAAGTCGATATCGCGCCCCTCGCCGTCGCGCAGCATGCCCTTGTCGAACACCTGGTAGAAGACGTCCTGCACGCCAGGATGTGCCTTCTCCACCTCGTCCAGCAGCACGACCGAATAGGGATGGCGGCGCACCGCCTCGGTCAGCACGCCGCCTTCGCCATAGCCGACATAGCCGGGAGGCGAGCCGACGAGCATCGAGACCTTATGCTCTTCCTTGAACTCGCTCATGTTGATGATGGTCAGCGCCTGGTCGCCGCCGTACATCTCCTCGGCCAGCGTCAGGGCGGTCTCGGTCTTGCCGGTACCCGAGGTGCCGGCCAGCATGAAGACACCCAGCGGCTTGCGCGGGTCCTGCATGCGGGCGCGCGCGGTGCGCATGCCCCTGGCGATCAGTTCCAGCGCGTGATCCTGGCCGATCACCCGCTCCGCCATCTTCTCCTTGAGATTGAGCACCGTCCGAATCTGGTCTCCCAGCATCCGGCCGACCGGAATGCCGGTCCAGTCGGCGACGATCGCCGCCGCGGCCTGGCCATCAACCAGCGGCATGACCAGCGGGGCTTCACCCTGGAGGGTTTTGAGCTCCTTCCACTTGTCGTCCAGCGCGGCCTTCTTGCCGGGCCTTTCGTCCTCGTTCAACTCGCCCTCAAGGTCGGCACGCAGCTTCTTGACCTCGTCGACCAGGACCTTCTCCCTGGCCCAGCGCTCTTCCAGCGCTTTGAGCTCTTCGTGCAGGCGTGCGGCCTCGAGATCGCCTTCGGCGATGTCGGTCCCGTGGTCGCCACCCGCCTGCTGTTCGCGCCGCAGGATACCGAGGCGGACATCCAGCATCTCGATGCGGCGGCGCAAATCCTCGACATCGGCCGGGGTGGACGCCTGGGCCATGGCGACGCGCGCGCATGCCGTGTCGAGCACGCTGATCGCCTTGTCCGGAAGCTGCCGCCCGGCGATGTAGCGGTTCGACAGGCGCACCGCTTCCTGCACCGCTTCATCGAGGACTCGCACATTATGGTGCTTCTCCATGACGGCGGCCACGCCGCGCAGCATCTCGATACCGCTGCGCTCATCGGGTTCCTCGACCTTCACGACCTGGAAACGCCGCGTCAGGGCCGGATCCCGCTCGAAGTACTTCTTGTACTCAGCCCAGGTGGTTGCGGCGATCGTCCGCAGCTCGCCGCGCGCCAGGGCCGGCTTCAGCAGGTTGGCGGCATCGCCCTGGCCTGCCTGGCCGCCGGCGCCGATCATCATGTGCGCCTCGTCGATGAACATGATGATGGGCTGGGGCGAGGCCTTCACGTCCTGCAGCACGCCGTTGAGGCGGTTCTCGAACTCGCCTTTCATGCCTGCGCCCGCCTGCAGCAGGCCAAGGTCGAGTACGCGGATGGCGCAGCCCTTGAGCTTGTCCGGCACGTCGTCGGCCGCGATCTTCAGCGCCAGACCGTCAACCACCGACGTCTTGCCGACACCCGCCTCGCCGGTAAGGATCGGGTTGTTCTGCCGGCGGCGCAGCAGGATGTCGATGCACTGGCGGATTTCGGCGTCGCGGCCCAGGACCGGGTCGAGCTTGCCCGCCTTGGCGCGCGCCGTCAGATCGGTGGTGTAGAGGTCCAGCGCGCCGCTGGCGCCCTTGCGGGGTGCGGCGCCCGCGGCACCGGCACCGGACTGCACGTCCGAAACCGCGGCCGCAGCCTTGGCCTCGTTGGAACCGTCGGTCACGGAGTCAAAATCGCGGGAGAGCGTTTCGACGGGAATCTTCGCGAGCTGGGCCGAGGCGTTGCGCGCCGTGATCGCCATGGTCTCGTCGCTCAGAAGCGCGACCAGCAGATGGCCCGAGCGGACCTCGTGCGCCTGACGGTTGACCGAGGCATAGATCCACGCCTCGCGTGCGAGGCCGACCACTTGCGGCGACAATCCTGGCGGGCGTCCGTTGCCTGTCTTGAAGCGCTCGATGGCCCGGGTCAGCTCGCCGTTCAGGCGGCCGATATCGCCCTCATAGCGTGCCAGAATCTTCGCAATATCTCCGTCCTTGATCTCGATGAGCTTGAGCAGCCAGTGCTCAATCTCGACATTGTAATGCGTGCGCGACATGGTCAGGCCAGCCGCGTCTTCAAGCGCCTTCCGGCAGGGCGCATTGAGCTTGCTGACCAGGGATTTCAGATCGACGGCCATTGAACTTCTCCCCAAAGCGTACAGTCGGGAACGCGCCTAGCGCGGCCTGTTACCGGCGCATTGCTTGGCGCGGTGTGAAAACACCTATCAATCCGAACCGACGGCGTCGTCCCCAAGTCAGCAGCATGCTCCCATTCTCCGCGCAAGTCGAGGAGATGTTCATTTCCGGGGCGCACCAGCGCCGATTTTTGTGTTTCCCGCGTTTTGGCAGGCGCCTCCCGACCATGGACACGCCCGATGCCCGATCATTCCCGGTGCGGCGGCAACCGTGATGGACAATCAGCCGGGGGAGGCGGGGTCTGTGGCCAGCGCCGCATCGATGGCGGCGGCGAGATCGGCACGGCGATAGGGCTTGTTGAGCACAGGGAAGCGAATAGGACCTCCCTCGACGTCGCGAGGGCTGCCGGACGTCAGCAGGACCCTGAGTGCCGGTCGCTGGCGCGTCGCCATTTCTGCCAGCGCCGGACCCGAGAGCGGTCCAGGCATGCGGATATCCGCGAACAGCAGATCGACCCTGGAACCGCTATCGCCCAAAATGCGCATGGCGGCTTCGCCATTGGCGGCTTCGACCACGGCAAAGCCGAGGCGCCGGAGGTTTTCGGCGGCGATGCGGCGGACCGTGTCATCGTCATCGACGGCGAGGATGACCCGCGTCTCCACCGCGGCCGTGCCGTGCCGGTCTTGCGGCGGCCCGGTCATGGCGGGGTCGGCGTTGCGGCCGGGGTGACGGCGCAGGCGGCGACCTTCTCAAGGCCATCCGGAGTCAGAAACACCCAGGATCGTCGGGCATCGGCGGGGTCCTGTTCGCGGCGGAACAGACCGGCGTCGATCATCTGCGACAGGCGGCGCAAGGCCGTTGCATGCGGCGCGCCGGACGCCAGGCAAAGAGCCGAAACGTGATAGGGTCTCTGTGTGCAGTGGGCGTCGTATAACTCCAGCAACATGACCCAGCCGGGATCAATCTCGAACTGTTCCCCGAGTACCTTGCGACGCCGGCTGATGGCGTCCAGCTCCTGCAGCGCCCAGCTTCGCACCCCGCCAGACGCCCGTGCAGTTTCTGTTGCAGGTGCCTCCCGCACTGGCGTGCGGACCGGCGCCGTCTGCGGCAGTTCGACAAGGGTGCGAATGCGCGCCACAAGCTCGGCGATGCGAAGCGGCTTGGCGAAGAAATCGACGGCGCCCAGTCGCAAGGCCGACACGGTCATGGGGACGTTGGCGCGCCCGGACATGAAGACGATGTGCGGTGCCGCCTGCTTCCGGTTGCGTACGGCCTTGGCGAACTCCAGACCGCTGATTTCGGGCATGGCGACATCGGTCAGGATCACCCGGATGGAATCGTTGCGTTCAAGGGCCTCGATCGCGGGCGCCGCGCGCATGAAGGCACAGCATGGGATTTTCTCGCGGGCGAAGATGTCGGCGAGAGCCTCGGTCGTTGCCCGGTCGTCATCCACGACCATGACGAGTGCTTCTTGCCCGCGAGGCGCGGGCCGCGTTCCCCCCGTTCCATCGGGTGGCCGCGGGCTACCGAAGGTGCTCATGGAGAGTCATCTTCATCCCTGGCTTGCGCCCCCGAGCCTTTGTTGAAAGCCAGCTTAGTGTCGCTTGCAGGACGTGCAAGCAAGTTCGTCCATTCTGGATATATCTTTTGGCATTGCGAGTGCCGAAAAGCCCGAAGGGAATGACCAATGGCGCCACGCCAGCAGCGTCTCGAGTCCGAATTGCGTGTGCTCCAGGAAGCCGTGGCTTCTGCCGTGCACGAGCTCTCGCAGCCCCTGAACGTCGTCAATCTGATGGCCGACAATGCGCTCGAGGACGCCGCCGCATTGCAGGCAGCCGGCGTCCCGGATACCGCTGTTGTCGGCAACCTTCAGCGGCGGATAGAGACGATCGTGGAGCACGCCGAGAAGGCATCCGACATCACCCGGTGGATACGCGCCTTCGCCGTCGGCCTCGACGGCGAGGCCGCGCCTTTCGATCCGGGCCGTGTCATCGAGCGGGTTGTCGGAATCTTTGCCAACGACCTGCGGGTGGCAGGCATTGAACTGGCAGGTGACGGCGCGACAGGCGTGTGCTGGGCCCTTGGCAACGAGGCGTTGCTGGGCTTCGCCTTGACCGAGACCGTCCTGTGGCTCAGCGAGTTTTCTTCGCGTAGCCGGGCCACGATGCAGGGGCCACCATCCCGCGCGCCGCGCCGGATCGACATTGGGTGCAAGAGCGACAGCGTGAGCGGATCGATCGTCGTGACGGTCGCGGCAGAGGGTGTGACATCGCCGACGGCTGCCGTCGCCGCCTTGCCCGGTGTCCAGGATGGTGCCGCCCGCACCCGGCTTCCGCCGGACTTGCCGCTGCTGGCTTTGGCCGGGCGGAACAATGGCTGCCATGTCAGCTTCTCCCGGCCCGGTTCGGGCAAGCTCGCGATCCGGATATCGCTGCCCAACGGGGCTGCCTGATCACGCCACAACCGTGTCCATGTTGGACAAGTCGTTCGTTTGTGCCCCCCAGCAGCACCGGAAAGCGTTAAGACGACGTCCGTGGCGTTACACGGCATAGAACAGGCACGAGTCCGGCAGGAGGTCTGCTTCACGACAGGCGTGCAGCGGACAGAGACGGCGATGCCAAGGACCAGAAGGGTGGCGGCGGAAAAACCCGCGCAGGACGATGACGCCCTGCGCCGTGCCGCCGCCGCGATTTCGATTCTCGTGGTCGATGATGATGATCTGGTACGCAGCGGGGTCGTGCGCAGCCTTGCGCGCCTGAATTATCGTGTTCTGTCGGTGGCAAGTCCCGCGGAAGCGCTGGCGCTGCTTCGCTCCGACAATCAACGGGTCGATCTGCTGCTTACGGACATCCGGATGCCCGGTGCCATGGACGGGATCGAACTGGCGCGCGTCGTGCGACGGGAATTTCCCCGCATCGCCATTCTGCTCACGACCGGCTTCGCCGGCTGGGAGGCGACTGCCGGGGATGAAAGGATCCTGTACAAGCCTTACAGGCTGGCTGAACTCGCCGCTGCCGTGCGCGAAAGCCTTGCGGCGGCATCCAGGCGATCCGCCTGAACCGGGTCAGGCGCGTCTCAGGGACAGATCAAAGGCAGAAGCGGGCGGGCCCGGGCGATAATGTCCGGGCCCGCCATGTGTCTCTCAGTGGGCGATGGCAACCATCACCGTGTCGATCAGCCTGGTTGCCTTGTCCGTCAGCGCCACCCAGATGCGGCGCGCATCGTTCGGGTCACGCTGCTTGATCACAAGCCCGTCGTCCATCAGGTTCGAGAGGCGGCGCAATGCGCTCGTCTGCGGCACACCCGACGCGGCGCACAAGGCCGATACCGGCACCTGCTGGCCGCTGAGCCGCGCGTGCATCAGCTCCATCAACATGTTCCAGCCGGGTTCATCGTTGAAGCTGCCGCCCATCACACGTCCGCGTGCCAGGCGATAACGGCGCTCCTGGAGCAGCCATCGTGCCTGGGCGGCCGCGGACTCATCGGACCTGGCCGTCTGCGTATTGGCCGGGGCCGCCAGCAGCTTTTCCACGCGCTGGATCAGGTCGCGCGGCTTCAACGGCTTGGTGAGAAAATCGGAGGCACCCATCCGCAAGGCCGTCACGGCCGAATCCACAGTCGCCTCACCGGTCATGAACAGCAGGTGAAGGGCGTGGTCCGACACGTAGGTGGCCGAAAGATCCGCGGCAAAATCGAGCCCCGAGACGCCAGGCATCCAGATGTCGCTGATCAACACCCGGATGGTCTTCCACCGGGCGAGCACTTCGCGGGCCTCGGCGACGCTGGACACCCCCCGACTCGGGATGCGATTCCGGGTCAGTAATTCTGCCAGTTCGGTGCTGCAGGACGGTTCGTCGTCAACGATCAGTGCCACGGGCGCATCCGTGGCGACTCTGGGCGCCATTTGCGCAAGCATTTTATTCACCTGGAATTGATGGAGGATTATTGGTTCGACGCGGACTAATGGCAGCAAGTGATCACAAATGTGGAGAAGCTGCCACAATGATTTGATCCGGAATGAATAAATAGCCGCAGTCCGCTTGCACTTTCACGTAAATATAACAGCTTGAACGCAAGATACTGAGCAACGCCTCCTGACCAGGCGCAATCTGTGCGATCGTATTCAAAATGAACAAAAACTCGTGTTGCAAGTCCCTGTGATCGTCAATGGATGAGGCGCAGCATGGCAGTTTCTTGCGCGTCGGGGGCCACAGGCGTTTCGTCAGCCGGCGCCATGAGCGCGGCGAGTGCAGCCGGGTCGAGCCGGGAGGTGATGCCGGCAACCAGTTTGACGAAGCGGGCCAGCGACGGCATTTGCACAGGCGTGCGAATGACGGCGACCAGCATCCGCCCGTTGCAGTAGATTTCATCCTTGGCGGCGGGCGCGTCGGAGAGCAAGACCACCATCGGGGGGGCGATCGCTTCCTGCAACGCATGGAACAGGGCGATGCCCGTCGACCCCGGCCGGCAGATAACGATCCGCGCCTTCACATCTTCGATCAGCCGCATCACCCCGGCATCGGATGCGGCGCGGGCGTCGACGTCGTTTGCCCGCAGCCACTCGACAATTTCGTTGCAGCTTGCGGCGTTGTCGTCGACTACGACAACGACACCATCCACGGCCATCCAGAATCTCCTCAACTGCCGGTCCGACGGTCCGAAGATCTAGTCGCGAGGCGGGCTTTCTCTCAATTGCCAACCGATCCGCCGCGGACCTAGAGCATGCATCGGGCTGCCGGAAAAGAAAGACCCGGGGCTGCGGGCCGCCGGGTCCCAGGGAAGGGGATCACTCAGGCGATAGGGAAATCACCAATGAGTGGCCGCACTATCTCCCAGCAGGCCGATGGAGGAAATGGAAGACCGGTCCGTGGCGGATGGATCGCGAAGGGCTGCATGCTAGGCTGGCGCAAGCCCGCAACACGGAGTGGAACGCCATGAGCGACAGCGATACGCCCCCCTTCCGTGCCGACCATGTCGGAAGCCTGCTGCGCCCGAAAGAAGTATTGCAGGCCCGGGATGACCGGATGACCGGCCGCATAACGGCAGCGCAGCTCCGTGCCGTGGAGGACAAGGCCATCCGCGATGCCGTGAAGATGCAGGAGGATATCGGCCTGCGCAGCGTCACGGACGGCGAGTTCCGCCGCGCCTCCTGGCACATGGACTACCTGTATCAGATCGGCGGCGTAAGCCGTACGCAGGACAACCTCAAGGTCCAGTTCCGCAACGAGAAGGGCGTCATCGAATTCACACCGGCGGCACTGCGCGTGGCTGCTCCTCTCAGGCTTGAGAAGTGCATCTTCGGCGACGACTTCCAGTTTCTGAAATCGGTGGCCCGGGCGACTCCCAAGCTGACGATTCCCTCGCCCAGCATGATCCACTACCGCGGCGGCCGTGCCGCGATCGACGCAGCGGTTTATCCCGCGATGGATGCCTTCTGGGACGATCTGGCCCGGGTCTATGCCGAAGAGATCGCTGCGCTTGCCGCCATGGGCTGTACCTATCTCCAGCTCGACGACACCAGCCTTGCGTACCTCAACGACCCCGCGCAGCGGGCCCACATCACCGAACTCGGCGGCAATGGCGAACACCAGCATGAGACCTATATCCGCGTTATCAACAAGGCGCTGGCAGGCAAGCCGGCCGGCATGACGGTCTGCACGCACATGTGCCGGGGCAATTTCCGCTCGTCGTGGGTGGCTTCAGGCGGCTACGACCACGTGGCCGAGGCGCTGTTCGGAGGCCTTGCCGTCGATGGCTTCTTCCTCGAGTACGACGACGCGCGCTCCGGCGGGTTCGAGCCGCTGCGCTTCGTGCCCCGGGGCAAGACGGTCGTGCTGGGGCTTGTGACGACCAAGAAAGGGGCGCTCGAGCGCAAGAACGATTTGAAGCGGCGCATCGATGAGGCGGCAAAATACGTGCCGCTGGAGCAGATCTGCCTCAGTCCCCAGTGCGGCTTCTCCTCCACGCTCGAAGGCAACGCGCTCACGCTGGAGGAGCAGGCCGCGAAGCTTCGTCTGGTCGTCGAGACGGCGCGCGAGGTCTGGGGAGAGGTCTAGCCAGTTAGCCGGCCGCGAGTGCTCTTGCCTGCGCAAGCGCCGCCGGCGGCAGCCGCCCCGCGGCCACAGCACGCGCTGCGATCTCCAGTTCCTCGATCGTCGAGGTGCCCACCAGCATGGTGCTGATAGCCGCATGGCTGATCACGAAGCGCAGTGCGGCCTCGATCAGGCCGGCAGCGTGACCCTCCTTCACTAGCGCCTCCAGGCGCCGGGCGCGTGCTGCGTCCGCGGCATAGCTGGGCCCCGAGCCGATCGGCTCGACCGTCGGCAGACCAACCGGGTGGCGCGCCTCGCTGCCGCTGAGCGCACCACCTGCGAGCGCGCGGATGCCGATCACGCCCATATCGGCTTGCCGCGTGCGGTCCAGCAATCGGTCGTAGTCCTGCCCCGGCATTGAGTCCAGCGGCGGACCCCCGGCCGTGGGGTTCAAGACATTGTAGACAACCTGCGCGGTATCGAAGGCGCGTGCGTCCACGACCCTGTGGAGTGCGGCCGTTTCCCCGACGGCGGTGATGCCGATGAAGCGCGCCTTGCCTTGCTGGCGCAACCGCTCGAATGCGTGGCGCACTTCGTCCAGTACGACGTCGGCTGCGAGCGTGCTCCCCGTGCCCGCCGCAGCAATGGAATTGTGGAGCTGGAACAGATCAACATGATCGCGGCCCAGCCGGCGCAGGCTGTCGTCCAGCGACGCCGTCAGCAGCTCGCCGATCCGGCCAGGGGCGGTGTCCGCGGGCAGCCTCGATTTGGTGCCGATGACAACGTCGGGATGCCGGAGGGCAGCGAGCGCGCGTCCCAGGTTTCGCTCCGACTCGCCATCGCCATAAAGCGGCGCCGTATCGAAGTAGTTGATGCCCAGCTCGATGGCGCGGGCGATGGCGCGTTCCTGCTCGGCGGCAGTGCCGCGCACCATCAGGCCGCCCACGGCACCGCAGCCGTAGCCCAGCACCGAAGTCATGAGTTCAGTCCGTCCGAGCCTGCGCCGTTCCATGGCGTCTCCTCTCTCTCGCTTTAGAACGCGGTATCGGTGACCTGCTTCAGAACGATGCGGAAGGCGATGCGGTTGTCGGGTTTGATTTCCTTGTCGGTGAAATAGCGGCGCGCGACCCGCACGCCGATCAGAAAGCACTCGTCCTCATACTCGATTTTGGCCTGGATTTCGCGTGTGGCGCCCCGGTCAAGATCACGCGCGCCCCAGGCCGTGAAAATCCAGTTGTTGAACGGCCGGGCGACAAAGCCCAGGCGGCCTTCCGAGCGGTTGCCCAGCGACGTGCTGGTGGCAAGATTGTCGCGCAGAAGGATGTAGCCAAGAAAGCCGCGGAATTCCCGCGGTCCGGCACTGGCCAGCAGATCCGCTTGCCGCACGCGGGTAAGCTTGTCCTTGTCCACCTGCAGGCGCGCGAAGATGTCCCAGTAGCGCCCGGGATTGATGGACAGCGCCGCGATCGGATCGGACAGGCCCGAGCGCAGTCCGCTGCCGCTGGGGAACGAGGGATCGCGCTGGAAGCGGTAACTCTGGCCGAGGAACAGCCAGCTTGCGCCGCCACCGGCATCATTCAACCCGAGCTTCAAACCGTAGTTGATGCGCTGGCCGCCTTCCAGACGGTCATCGCCGGTGTTGCGGTTGGGGCTGAACAGGTTGGTTTCGTCGAACACCTGGTCGACGGAATCCTCGTTGGGGATCTCCCATTGCCGCCCGATCGTGGGTGCGACGACGAACCCGACCATCGGCTCGACCGTGAAATACGAGCGCTCGCCGGCGCGACGCATCAGCGGATAGCGCCAGTCGGCGGAAAGCTGCGGGAAGATGCGTGCCTTCATGCCGCTGAAGCGGTTGGCGGGGTTTTCCGGATCGACCGCATTGCTGATGTCGTAGACGTCTCCCCGTACCGTTGCGAGCACGTTGAAGACATGGCCATCGCGGGTGATACGTGAGAAATCGTAGCCGAAGCGTACCAGGAACCGCGTGCTGTCGGCGCCTTCCTCGCGGAACACATTGCGCAGGTTGGCATCAGCGAGGAAATGGCCACCGAAACCGGTCTGCTCGCCGACAAAGCTGTAGCTGGCCAGCGGTACGACGTAGGGCGCATTGCGCTGCGCGACGTTGGACCGCATCTCCTGAAAGGCATAGGAGAAGATCGATCCATAGCTGCGCCCCCTGAATGTCTCCGCCCAGGCGCGGCTGGTCAGAAAGGCATCGCTGTTGATGTCGTAGAAGCGCAGATACGTCTTGTCGGACGCGCGCTGCAGGTCAAGGCCGGCACGCCAGTCCTCGTTGATGTTGTACCGGGCGGAGCCGAACACATGGCCGCGCAGCTCGGGACCCTGCCGGTCATGAAACCAGTCGCGGATTGCCGATCCCTTGATCCGAAGCTCACCCTGGCCGAAGCGCTTGCGCAGCTCGGCAGACATGTGCAGGCCGCGTTCCGTCAGGAAGCGCGGATAGAGCGTTATGTCGGCGGTTTCGTCGATTATGCCGAAATAGGGCAGCGTCATGCCGAGCCCGAGATCCTGTGAACTCTCGAACACCGGCGCGAGAAGGCCGGAGCGCCGCTTCACGCTGGGATCGGCATGGGCGAAATAGGGCGTCCATGCCACCGGCACGCCGAAAAACTCCAGGGTCGCATCGTAGAAGTAGATGTCCTTCTTCGCCTGGTCGTGCACGACACGCGCCGCCTTGAGCTGCCATAGCGGGGCGCGCATGGGGTCCTTTTCGCAAGGATCGCACGGCGAGTACACGGCCCTGCGGATGGTGGTGATGCGGCCATCCTGTGCCTCGCCCTCGGCAAATTCGCCCTGGTTTGCGGCAAGACGCGCGTCGTTGGCGAGCCGGACCCGGATGTCGCGGGCGGCGCCGCGCTTGAGATCGCCGGTAACCTCCATCTGCTCGGCGAACAGCACCTCGCCCGTCGGCTCGATGATGCGGACGTTGCCGATCGCGGTCATCACGTCCCGCTTGCGGTCATAGATGACCCGGTCTGCCTGCAGGATGCGATCGTTCTGCGACAGCTCGACACTGCCTCTGGCCGTCACCGTGTCGGCCGTCCGGTCGTAGGTGATCTGGTCGGCCTGCAATAGCACCGGCTTCTCGGCGCTCGGCATGTCGCGTGGCGCCAGCACGGGTTGTCGCCGCTGGCGGTCGGGATCGGTCCGGTCGGGCCTGCGGTCGGGCGTGACCTGCGCCGATGCGGACGCGGCCGTAAGGACGGCAGCCAGCACCAGAGCCAGGAGAACGAGGGAACGCACGCGAATCACGGGCACCGGCGGGATCAACAATGTGTTGTTCGACAGCTTGCGCGCGTGACGCAGTGCGATGGCCCGCTGTTCTTCTTCACCCGCGCCCCCGGCCGCCAGAAAGAATGCGGCGCGGATCATAAGCAGCCGGTCCCGGCAAGTCATCCGTCGTTTGACTCCAGCCGCAATTGCATCAGGCAGCGGCGACCTGATACAGAGCTCGCGGCGATAGCGGTTCGGGGAGGAATGCCGTGCCCGCAGTCAGGCGCCTCGCGTTTGTCGGCCTTGAGTACGTCATGCCGCCGGAGAAGGCGTTCGGCATGTCGCGTGCCATCGGCAACCGCCGGATGGGCGGTATCGTCGAGATCGAGACCGATCAGGGCGTGAGCGGAATCGGCGAGGTCTTCGGCGACCCCAGGGTTTCCGCCGGCTATTTCCGCATGCTCGAGCCCTGGTTCCTCGGCCGGTCGATCTACGATTTCGACCATGTCGAGGCAGCGATTCGCAACCGCCTCTACCATCTGGGTGCCCAGAACCAGCTTACGGCGTGCCTGTCGGGCATCAACGTCGCGCTGTATGACGCCATCGGCAAAACGCACGGCGTGCGCGTCTGCGACCTGATGGGCGGCTGTGCCACGACGCGGCTTCCGGTTTACGCCTCCACCGGCTTCTTTTCGAAGGACCCGTCGAACCAGCTCGAACAGCAGCTCGCCGAGGTCAAAGCCCACCCCTACATGGGCGCGAAGATCAAGATCGGGCGGGGGCCGCGCGACGATGCGGCGCGTTGCCGGCTTGCACGCGAGACGCTGGGCGACGATGCCCTGCTGATCGTTGACGTCAACGGCAACTATACCGTCGACATGGCGCTGGCCTGCATCCGCGCCATCGAGCGCTATGACATCCACTGGCTGGAGGAGCCGCTGCCGCCTTCGGATTTGCGCGGCTACGCCGAGTTGCGGGCGCGCTCGCCCATCTCCATTGCCGCCGGCGAGGCGCACTACACGTTGCGCGATTTCCGCCAGCTCATCGACGGCCGCTGCGTCGATATCGTGCAGCCATCCGTTCCGACCGTAGGCGGTCTGACGGAGGCGCGGCGTATTGCGCTACTGGCCCAGGCCGCGAACCTGCGGGTCTCGCCGCACGCCTGGGGCGGTGCGGTCGGGCTGACCGCAGCCCTGCACCTTGTGGCGTCATTGCCGGTCACGCCGCATGGCGACAATGTCCCGTACCCGACGCTGGTCGAGTACGACCTGAGCGACAATCCGCTGCGCAGCCGTCTGCTGAAGACACCCCTTGTACTGGACGACGGTCATCTTCTGCTGCCCGACGGTCCCGGTCTGGGCATCGCGCTCGATCCGGCAGTGGTCGAGCAGTACCGCATCTGCTGATGTTCTACTCGATCGGTACGAAGATGCAGTGGCGCAGCTTGCCGTCCAGCGCCTTGGAGAGATGGCCCTTGCCGGTCGTGTCCTCGACGAGGATCACCTCGCCGGCGCCGATGGTGCGCACCTCGCCGTCGCTGGCCGTGAGCTGCACGCCGGCATCGAGATTGATGATATATTGCCGGCGCGGCGCGGGATGCCAGTCGAGATCGTATGTCGGCGGCACCTGGCGGAAGATGATGCCGGTGGCCGGCAGGCGCTTTGACAGCCTGCCGGCGGCGGTCTCCTCCGCCCATTCCACCTCGATGTCGCGGAAATGCGATTCGCCATTTGCGTCGGCGTAAAGATTGTGGATGCGCATGCCTATTTTTTCCTGATGTTCCAGAACGCGAAGGAAGGGGCCTGCAGCAGGCCGGTGACGTTCTTGCGCAAGGCCGTGGGCGTCGTGAACTGGCCCAGCGGCACGTGCGTGGGATAGACCAGCACGCGCATCTGCACTGCCTCGGCGATGGCCTTCTGCTTCTCAGGATCGGTTTCCTTCGCGTACTGGTCGCGCAGCTTCTCCAGCTCGGGATCGCACGGCCAGCCGAACGTGGCCTTGTCGCATGAGGCGTTCAGGAACGCCGCCGCCACGGGATCGAGCACATCGACGGAGCTCCACGATGTGAAGTAGACGCTCCAGCCGCCCTGAGCCGGCGGCTCCTTCTTGGCGCGCCGCGCCACCAGCGTCTGCCAGTCCATCGGTTGCAGATCGACCTTCAGGCCGGCACGTTCAAGCTGTGCCTTGCCGACCGTGGCGAGGTTGTTGTGACCGGACGTATCGGTCTGATGCAGGAACACCGCCGGTGTGCCGTCGTAACCCGCTTCCGCCAGCAGGGCCTTTGCTTTGGCGGCATCGCCGGTCAGCACGCCTTCCCAGCCCTTTGTCGATTCCAGCGGCGAGCCGCAGGGGAACAGCGACCGGCACTCGCGGTACCACCTTGCATCCCCGACGTTGGCGTCGAGAAACTCCTTCTGCCCCAGCGCCACCATCACCGCCGCGCGGACCTTCGGGTTGTCGAAGGGCTTGTGCAGCGTGTTGAAGCGCATCGCGTATTGCCGGCCGGCCTGATTGACCACGCGCATCTCGATGTCGGGGCTGTCACCCAGTAGCGGCAGCAGGTCGGGCGAAATGATCTCGATGATGTCGATCTCACCGCCAAGCAGCGCGTTGACCTGGGTCTGCGCGTCGGGGATCCATAGCCACTCGATACGGTCCACACCGGGTATCTTGCCGCCGGCGAGGCCCGAAGCGGGTTCGGCACGCGGCTTGTACTTCGGGTTCTTGAGGTAAACGACCTTTTCGCCCGGTTTCCATTCATCCTTCTTGAAGATGAAGGGCCCGGAGCCGATGGCATCGGCGATCTGGTTGGTGCCGGGGGTTTCTGCCACGCGTTTGGGCATCATGAACGGCACGTTGGAGCCTGATTTTCCCAGGCTCTGCAGCACCAGTCCGTAGGGCTCCCTGAGCTGCATACGGAAGGTACGTGGATCCACGGCAGTAAAGGCCGAGACATGGGACAGCAGCTTCTGGCCGACGGTATCGCGCGAGCCCCAGCGTTTCAGCGACTGGATGCAGTCCTCGGCCGTCACAGGCGTGCCGTCGTGGAACTCCAGCCCCTCGCGCAGCGTGAACGTCCAGCTAAGCTTGTCCGGGCTTACTTCGTATTTCTCGACCATCTGCGGCTGCACCTGCAGCTTGTCGTCGAGCGCGAAGAGCGTGTCGTAGACAAGATAGCCGTGGTGCGTGGAGATCAGGGCCGTCGTCCACACAGGATCGAGTACCTTGAGATCCGAGTGCATCGCCGCGCGCAATGTGGTCTGGGCCATCGAGGCGGTGGTTAAGCAAGCCGCAAGCGCGACCGCGCCAAGAGCGGCGCGGATCGGCCGGAACGCAGGGGACGTCATGGATCGCCTCGCGGGTAGATGCAGGCCTCGTCAGGCTACGCCGGGCTGGGCCGGGTGCCAACTGCCTCCGTTGCACCCGACGTCCGCGATTGCCGCGGCAGGACCAGCGCCAGCGCGATGCCCAGCAGGTTACCGCAGCCCGCGACGATCACAGTCAGGCTGTAGCCGCCTGTGAGGTCGAAGAGATACCCTGCGAGCACCGGAAGCGTGATAGCCGCGGCACACCAGGCGATATAGATGCGGCTGGCGATGCGGCCATAGGCGCTGCCCGGCCAGTAGAACGCAATGGCGCCCGCCGTCGCGCCGGAAATGAACCCGTAGCCGACGCCGATCATCGCAAGGGTTACCGGCGATACCAGCGGGGCGGGCCACAGTGTCAGCGCAATCGTGCCGATCAGCGACAAGACGTGCGCAGCCGCCATGACCAGCGGTACCGCAAAGCGATCCACCAGCCAGCCGCCGGCAATGCGGGCGGCCGCGATGGCCGCCGGGATGGCCGTCGTGGCGAACAGCGCAACCTCGGGATCGGCACCATAGGCGCGGATGATGCCCGCGGCCTGGCTGAGCACGGTGAGGCCGGCCGCTGCGGCGAGAAAGAACACGATCCAGAGCTGCCAGAAGATGCGCACGCGCGGCGTTGCGCCTGACGTGTCCGCCGGTGTGCTGCTCGCGCGGGGCAACCGCACGCCGGCGTACATCACCAGCAGCGTAGCGCCAAGCCCGGTCAGGGCAACGGCGGCCGCCAGCCCGGCCAGTGTCGCATGCACGTCCCAGCGTGCCAGGGCCCAGCCGAAGGCAGGCGCGGCAATCATGGCGCCGGCCGGATAGAGGCTGATGATATAACCGTTCACCAGCCCTTGCCGCCGGGTGATGATCAGATTGATTCCCTGCTGCACGAAGATGTAGGCGGCACCGCCAAAGGTGCCGAACAACGCGCCGTAGCCGATCGCCAGCGTCGCAATGCTCTGTGCCGTTGCGGCCAGCGCGACGCCGATGGTGCAGACCACGGCGCAGATCGCCACCAGCACGGCCGCGGATGCCAGTCCGAAAAAGCGCGGCGCCAGGTTCATGCCTAGCGTGAAGCAGATGGTCGCCACGCCGAAGACGAAGGATAGTTCCGAACGCGTGGCATTCAGCGCTTCTTCCAGTGGCCGCAGCAGGACACTGAAGGCATAGAGCGAGCCCATCGGCAGGTTGAGCAGCGTGGCCGCGAGGATCGCAGCCCATGCGCGTTGCCGGCTCATCGGAAGCCTGCACCCAGCAAGAACAACCTTCCCCCGGAGGGGGAAGGTGCCCGAAGGGCGGAAGGGGGATGGCGCAACACCTCCGGTGTCCCGCCTTTGACACTGCGCTTGCTGCGGCACCCCCCTTCCGGCGCTGCGCGCCACCTTCCCCCTCCGGGGGAAGGTTTATGAGAACGCGCAGGTCCGAGTTTCATGTGTGAATGCCCAGGGTGTGAGGGGAAAGCCGACCGTAGCATGATGCGATGCTTCAGGGCCGGCGTCTTGCGCTGGCGGCATTGCATGTGGGGGATGGCTGGGCGCTTGTGGTGCCCGTCACTCCGTGAAAGCATTTTCCGCGACGGAACCAGACTTGCAGGGAAGCGCCGCCATGGATGTTGGCATGATGATGGTGTTCGCCAGCTACGGCTGGGAGAACTGCCCCGACAATCGCGTATGGGACGAGGAGATCCGGCTGGCGCGTCTGGCCGCCGATCTGGGCTTCGACTGCCTGTGGTCGGCGGAGCATCACTTCAACGACTATTCGTTCGTTCCCGATAACGTCCAGCTCATGACCTATCTGACGGCGCTGTGCCCGAATATCGATGTCGGCACCGCCGCCGTGATCCTGCCATGGCACGACCCACTGCGCGTGGCCGAGAATGTTTCCGTGCTCGACATGCTGAGCAAGGGCCGGCTGCGGTTCGGCATGGGCCGCGGCCTGGCGCGGCGCGAGTTCGCGGCCTTCCGCCTGAACATGGATGAATCGCGCGCACGCTTTGACGAGGCCGCGCCCATGATCGTCAAGGCGCTGAAGACCGGCTTCATCGAGGGTGATGGACCTTACTACCGGCAGCCGCGCACCGAGATCCGCCCGCGGCCGCAGCACTCGTTCGACGGGCGCATCTACGCCGTGGCTTCCAGCGAGGACTCCGTGATCTCGGCCGCGAAGCTTGGTGCGCACATGGTGATGTTCGCGGACCGGCCCTGGGAGATGCGGGCGCCGACGATCGAGCGCGGCCGGCAGCTTCACCGCGAGTTCCATGGCACCGAGCCGCCGCATGTCATGCTGACGGATTTCTGCGTCTGCGGCACGGACGTTGCCACGCTGGAGGACGAGGCGCGCCGGTACCAGGGCAAGTTCGTGGAGAGCAATTTCTACCACTACGAGTTCCTCGGCGAGCATTTCAAGACAGTGAAGGGCTACGACGCCTACCAGCAGAAGGCCGAGATCGCGCGCAAGGGTGGCCTCGACGGCGCCGTCGCCGGCTTTATGCAGGCGGCGAGCTGGGGCACGCCCGACAAGATCCTGCGCGGGCTGGAGGAACGCCGGAAGGTCGTGGGCGATTTCGAGTTGAACATCGCCTTCCGCTTCGGGGGCACGCCCTTCGAGGTCTCGGAACGCGGCCTGCGGCTGTTCGCCAAGGAGGTCCTGCCGGTGCTCAAGTCATGGGGTCCGGCGAAGTCGGCAAAGGCGGCTGCCTGAGGGTTGGCGATGACCACCAGTCTCGACGAGGCGATGACCACGTTGCGTCCGTGGATCGGGCGCGTGCGGATCATCGAGGATGACATCGGCCTGCCGATGGTGCGCCGCATTGCGGCGATGCTCGATCTTGACCCCGAGGCGTTCCGGTCCGGCACGGAGCTGCCGCCGCACTGGTTCTCGATGTTCTTCGCCGACAACGCCCGCCAGTCGGACCTGCGCGAGGACGGCCACGCGAAAGGCGGCGTGGTCCTGCCGCCCATTCCCATGCCGCGGCGCATGGGCGCGGGCAGGCGGCTCAAGGTCATGGGCCGCCTGCGGGCCGCCCAGCCGGCGGTGCGCAGGTCGGAGGTCGTCGACATCGTGCCCAAGACCGGCCGGTCGGGCAGCATCTTCGTGCTGACCCTGCGCAATACCATCGAGCAGGCCGGCAAGGTCCTTGCTGTCGACGAGTTCGACGCGATCTACCGCGAAGCGACGCCGCCGGGACAGAAGACCACCGCGACCGTGCCCGCCGCCGCGCCCACCGACCATGCCTGGGCTGACACTGTGCTATTGTCGGAGACGCTGGTGTTCCGCTACTCGGCCATTACGTGGAATGCGCATCGCATCCACTACGATGCCGACTACGCCCGCAGCGTCGAGGGCTACGAGCACACCGTGCACAATGGCGGGCTCACCATGCAGCTCATGATCGATGCGGCGCTAAAGCGTGCACCCTCCGAACTGCGCGGCCTCACGGCGCGGCTCACCTATCCGCTCTGGGTCGGCGATCCGGTATCGTTGCGCGGTTCTGCGGCGCAGGATGGCCGCATGCGCGCCTGGGCAGCCGACAAGCACGGCAACCTGTGCGGCGAAATGAACCTCGAATTCGCGTGATGGACACGCCGTTACCTTCCCCCGGAGGGGAAGGTGGCTGCAGCGCCGGAAGGGGGATGCCTCAACAAGCATGACGCCGCAGATGTTGCACCATCCCCCTTCCGCCCCTTCGGGGCACCTTCCCCCTCCGGGGGAAGGTTTTTGAAGGCAGCGCGGGCACGCGTGGCATGACCGGGGGGCCGCTGGCGGGGGTGCGGGTGATCGATCTCACGACGGTGGTGGTCGGCCCGATCTGCACGCGCACGCTGGCGGACCAGGGCGCTGACGTCATCAAGGTCGAGGCGCCGGGCGGCGACCTGCTGCGCACCATGGCGCAGGGCAGCCGCCATGCCGGCATGTCGGGCAAGTTCATCAACTTCAACCGCAACAAGCGCTCGGTCTGCCTGGACCTGAAGCACGCCGACGGCATGGTGGCGATGCGTCGCCTGATCGCTGGCGCCGATGTCTTCGTCAGCAATGTGCGGCCCGAAGGACTGGCGCGGGCCGGGCTCGACTGGAGCGGACTTTCGCCACTCAATGTGCGCCTGATCCATTGCTCGATCCTCGCCTTCGGCCGCGGCGGGCGGTACTTCAACCGTCCGGCCTATGATCCCATCGTGCAAAGCCTGTCGGGCGTGGCCGGCACCTTCGAGCGCGCCACCGGCGAGCCGCGCTTCGTGCCGATGGTGATGACCGATCATGTCACGGGCCTGATCGCCGCCCAGTGCATCGGTTTCGCGCTCTATCGCCGCGAGAAGACCGGCAAGGGCGAGGCGATCGACGTGCCGATGTTCGAGAACATGGCCTCGTTCGTCAGCAGCGAGCATCTCGGCGGCGCGACCTTCGATCCGCCCGTCGGGCCCAGCGGCGACAACCGTCTGCTCAGTCCCGACTACCGGCCGTTGCCCACAAAAGACGGGTACATCACCGTCGGGCCGAACACCAACGCGCAGGCCTTTGCCTTCTTCGACGCCATCGGCCGCCCCGAGCTGAAAGCCGATCCGCGCTTCAGCAGTGCCGCTGTACGCACCGCGCACGCCGCCGAGTACTTCGAGGTGCGTCGCCAGGGCCTGGCGCAGAAGACCACGGCGGAATGGCTGGTGATCTTCGAAAAGCTCGATGTGCCGGCGGCACGCTACAATTCCATCGATGATCTGCTCGAGGATCCGCACCTGAACGATGTCGGCTTCTTCGGTGCCGAGGATCATCCCAGCGAGGGACGCATCCGCCGCACCCGGGTCGCCAACGTCTTTTCCGGCGGCGCCCGCGAGGACGAGACTCATGCGCCACTGCTGGGAGAACACACGGTTTCGGTGCTCGCCGAGGCAGGTTACAGCCAGGCCGAAATCGACGATCTCGTAACCTCCGGCGCTGCGATCGTTCCCCCGTCTTCCTGAGCGCGAGGTCTGCCATGCCTGTCCGCCCCGATCTGCCGACCTGGCGTTCGCTGCTGTTCGTGCCGGTGACGAAGGAGAACTTTGTTGCGAAGGCGCACACAAGGGGCGCTGATGCCATCATCCTCGACCTCGAAGATTCGATCGCACCGGCCGAGAAGGACGCCGCCCGCCGCGCATTGCCGGCCGCTGTGAAGACGGTGGCGCAGGGCGGCGCCGACGTGGTGGTGCGCATCAACCGGCCGATGGAGATGGCAACGCTGGATATCGCCGCCGCCGTGTTGCCGGGCGTGTCGGCGCTGATGCTGCCCAAGGTGATGGGGCCGGAGCATGTGAAGCTGCTGTCCGAGGTGGTGGCCGTGCGCGAGGCGGCGAGCGGGCTGCAAACCGGCAGCGTTCGCTTTATCGCTATTGTCGAGACGCCCGAGGCGATTGCGGCGCTGGGTGCCATTGCCGCCGCGGATCCGCGCGTGGTGGCGCTGGGCATTGGCGCCGAGGACCTCGCGACCGAGCTGGGCGGCACACCGACCGGTGACGCGCTCTATGTCTACGCCATGCTCGTGGTCGCCGCGGCGCGGGCGGCCGGCATACTGCCGCTGGGTTCGGTGGGCCGTTTCGCCGACTTCTCCGATCTTGAGGGCTACCGAGAAAGCCTCAAGCGCTCACGCGGGCTGGGCTTCGCCTGCACAGCCTGCATCCATCCCGCGCACGTGCCGATCATCAACGAGGAGTATGGCGTCAGCACCGTCGAGGCCGACCGCGCCCGCCGCCTGATCGCGGCATTCGAGCAGGCCGTGGCGGCAGGGCAGGGCGCCGTTGCCTTCGAGGGCGCGATGATCGACCTGCCCGTGGTGGAGCGTGCCCGCCGCCTGCTGGCCCGCGTGCGCTGAGAGATCAGCGCGCGGCGGCCGCCGGCTGGTGCGCGCGCAGGAAGCTGCGCACCTGGCGCACCACGACCGGGATCATCTCCTTCGGCTCCTTCCACGGATAGAGGCTCACTTCGGATTTCGGCGCCAGCCGTACCGACTCCATGGCCACGGCATAGGGATGGGGCGGGATGTCGTCCGGCAGCACCAGCACCGGCGTCTGGCAGGCGCGCACGAAATCGCGCGTCACGGTGAACACGAAGTCGGCGTTATCGCGGTACATCTTGCTGAGGAACGCGCTCACCATCTCCATGGTGATCTCGGGCCGGCGGGCGCAGAGTGCGGGGCCCCAGTTGGCCATGTTGTTCGTATAGAACTGGTCCGGCAGCTCCGGGCGGAAGCCGCTGGGCTGAACCAGCACCGCCGCTGCCACGCGGTCCGGCGCGCGCTTGATGAGGTTCCAGATGAACGGCCCGCCGATGCAGTAGCCCACCACGAGGAACTGCCGGATGCCGAGATGATCCATGAGGCCGATATGGTCATCCGTATAGGCATCCCACGGGCGATCGGCTTCCAGAGGGCCGGAGGACCGGCCGCCATTGGCGTTGCGCAGGTCCATCGTGATGCAGCGGTAGCGGTCCTTCAGCGCGTCCATGGCATTGAACGGTGCGTTGCCGCTGAGAAAGCCGATGGTGGAGTTCAGGCCGCCGCCGGGAATCACCAGAAGCGGAAAGCCCGACCCCGCCTCTTCGTAGTGGATGCGGACAGCGCCCCTTTCGTAGAATGGCATCACAGTCCTCCCTCGGCAGCCTCGATCCCTTGCAGGAGACAGCCTCATGAAAATCGACTTCGCGGGCAAGAAGGCAATTGTCTGTGGCGGCAGCCGGGGTATCGGCCGCGCGATCGCGCTGGGCTTCGCCGCGGCCGGCGGCGATGTGTCGATCTGCGCGCGCGATCCCGCCGCGCTGGAGCAGACCCGCAGCGAAATCGAGAAGCTTGGCCGCAAGGCGCATGCCGCCAGCGTCGACCTCGCGCGCGGAGACGATGTGCGCCGGTATGTGCGCGACGCCATCGGTGCGCTGGGCGGGCTCGACCTGCTGGTCAACAACGCTTCGGCCTTCGGCGCCTCGGATGATGACAAGGGCTGGACCAGCAGCCTCGCCGTCGACATGCTGGCCATCGTGCATGCCACGCAGGAAGCGCTGCCGGCGCTGGCGAAGACTCAGGGCAGCGTGGTCAATATCTCGTCGATTGCGGCCCTGCATCCCTCCGGCCGGCAGCCGCCCTATGGTGCCATCAAGGCGGCGGTGATTCACTACACCACAACGCAGGCGGCGATGTACGCGAAGGACCGCGTGCGCGTGAATTGCATCGCGCCCGGATCGATCGAGTTTGCCGGCGGCGTCTGGGATCGCCGCAAGACGGAGAACCCCGCACTGTACAACGCGACGCTGGCGTCGATTCCGTTCGGGCGCATGGGCCATCCCGAGGAAGTCGCGAACGTCGCCCTTTTCCTCGCCTCGCCGCTCGCCTCGTGGGTCACCGGCCAGACGATCGCCGTGGCCGGCGCGCAGGGATTGTAGGCGCGCCGGTGGCGGATCGTTACCAGGGGCAGTCGCTGCGCCGTGTCGAGGACCGACGGTTCCTGACCGGGAGGGGGACTTACGTCGCCAATCACCTGCCGCACGGCTGCCTTCACACGTACGTTGTCCGATCGACGCATGGCCACGCCAGTATCGATCGCATCGATGTGTCGCGCGCGGTCAAGACGCCCGGCGTCGTTGCCGTCCTGACCGAGGCCGATCTTGCTGCTGACGGAATTGGCGATCTGCCGTGCATCACGGTGCTGGACACCGTCGAGCCGATCGTGGTGCCGCCGCGGCCGGCGCTGGCGCGTGGCAGGGTTAGGCATGTCGGCGATCCGGTGGTGTGCATCGTTGCGCAGAGCGTGACCGCCGCGCTCGATGCCGCCGAGCTGATCGACATAGAGTACAGCCCATTGCCCTGTGTGGTGGATGCGAGCGCCGCCGTGAAGGAAGGCGCGCCGCAGATCTGGCCGCAGGCGCCGGGAAACTCGGCCTTCCTGTTTCGCCGGGGCGATGCTGACCAGGTCAAGACAGCGATGGCTTCAGCCACGCACGTCGTTTCGGCGGCACTGACCAACAACCGCCTCGTGCCAGCGCCGATGGAGACGCGGGCGGCGGTGGGCGCGTTCGATGCCGCTTCCGGCGCGATGCATCTCACCCTCACCGGGCAAGCCGTGCATGGCATCCGCCGGCAGCTCGCCGAGGCAGTGTTTCGTGTTCCGCCGGAACGCATGCGGCTCACCGTCCCTGATGTGGGCGGCGGCTTCGGTATGAAGAACTTCGTCTATCCTGAATGGGTGCTGGTGCTGTATGCGGCACGGCGCCTGGGCAGGCCGGTGTGCTGGATTGGCGAGCGGATGGAGGATTTCGTCAGCTCGACGCACGGCCGCGATTATGCCGCGACGGCGCGACTGGCCCTGGATGAGTCCGGCCGCTTCCTCGCTTTGGAAGTGCGCGCGGTTGCCAACATGGGCGCCTATCTCTCGTCCAACGGCCCGCTGAGCTCGACCTCCGCGGCGTCAAGCGCCATGGGCGGCGTCTATGCGATTCCCGCCATTTCCGTGGAGGTGCGGGGCGCGTTCACCAACACGCCGCCGATCGACGCCTATCGCGGCGCGGGCAAGCCCGAAGCCAACTACATCATCGAGCGCCTTGTCGATCTTGCCGCGCGTCAGACGGGGATCGATGCCGTCGAGCTGCGGCGGCGCAACATGATCTCGTCGTTTCCCCATGTCACCGCGATGGGCATGAAGATCGACGGTGGCCGGTTCGCTGCCAATCTCGAGGATGCCGTGCGCGCTGCCGACCGCGCCGGCTTTGAGCAAAGGCGGCGCGCCTCCGCTGGACGCGGCCTGCTGCGCGGCATGGGCGTGAGCTGCTTCCTCGAAACCTCGCGCGGCGCACCCAACGAAGTCGCGCGCGCGGCCTTTCTGCCGGACAACACGGTGTCGCTCGCGGTGGGTACGCAGTCCAACGGCCAGAGCCACGAAACGTCCTACGCCCAGATCGCAGTGGACATGCTGGGCCTGCCGATGACCTCATTCAGGTTCCAGCAGGGCGACACGCAACTTCTGCCCGGCGGCGGCGGCCATGGCGGCGCGCGCTCCATGCATCTCGGCGGCACGGCCCTGGTCATTGCCGTCGAGGCGCTGATCGACAAGGGACGGCGCATCGCGGCGCACCTGCTGCAAGAGTCTGCCGATCGTGTGGAGTTCACCGGCGGCGCGTTCAGACTCAGGGACACCGACCGGATGGTCGGCCTTTTGGAGGTGGCGGCAGCAGCGCGCGACCCCGCAAACCTCCCGGAAGGAATGACTTCAGGGCTGGAGGCGCTGGGGAACAACACCAGCGACCTCTACACGTTTCCCAACGGTTGCCATGTCGCGGAAGTCGAGATCGACCCGGAAACCGGGCGCGTACGGCTCGACCGTTACCTGCTGGTGGATGATTTCGGCACGCTGATCCACCCGGCGGCCACGCTGGGGCAGGTGCATGGCGGCGTGGCGCAGGGCATCGGGCAGGCGCTGCTGGAGCACGTCGTCTTCGATCCGCAATCGGGCCAGCAGTTGAGTGGATCGATGATGGACTACGCCTTGCCGCGCGCAGCTGACCTGCCGGCCTTCGGCGGGCATCTGAGCGCGGAGGCGCCGACGCGCTCCAACCGCCTCGGCGTCAAGGGCTCGGGCCAGGCCGGCTGCATGGCCTCGCCGCAAACCGTGATGAACGCCGTTCTCGACGCGCTTGCGCCGCTGGGCATCGTGCATCTCGACATGCCTGCCACGCCCTTCACTGTCTGGCAGGCCATCCGATCCGCCCGGGCAGGCGATTGATGGCCGCCTCCCCGATCCGTCTCGCCGTCGATATCGGCGGCACCTTCACCGATCTGGTGCTGGATCTGGGCGGTCGCTGCGTCTCGTCGAAAATCCTGACCAGCCACGATGCGCCCGAGCGCGCCGTGCTGGAGGGCACGCAGAAGGTGCTGTCGCAGACAGGCGTGCATCCCGCGCGTCTCGGTCTGATCATCCACGGCACCACGCTGGCCACCAATGCCCTGATCGAGCGCAAGGGCGCGTGCACGGCGCTGGTCACGACGGCAGGGTTCAGGGACTCGCTGGAAATCGCCTACGAGCACCGCTTCGAACAGTACGACATCTATATGGAGCGGCCGGAACCGCTGGTGCCGCGGCCGCTGCGCTTCGAGGTGCCGGAACGGATCGCCGCGGACGGTTCGGTCCTGATGCCGCTGGACGAAGCGGCAGTCGAGCAGCTCGCCGAGCGGCTGGCCGCACAGCGCGTCGAGGCCGTTGCCATCTGCCTTCTGCACGCCTACCAGAACGCCGCCCATGAGCAGCGCGTCCGGGACATCATCGCGCGACGTATCCCGGCCTCCGTCATCTCGATCTCAAGCGAGGTGTGCCCGGAGATCCGCGAGTACGAGCGGGCCTCGACCACGGTGGCCAATGCCTATGTGCTGCCGGTGATGGAACGCTACCTGCGGCGGCTCGAAGAAGGCTTCAGGCAACTGGGCTCGACCGCACCGCTGCTGCTGATCATGTCCTCCGGCGGCATCACCACGGTCGATATCGCGCGGCGCTTCCCCGTCCGCCTGGTCGAGTCCGGTCCGGCCGGCGGCGCCGTCATGGCGCTCACCGTGGCGGCGCAGGACGGCATCGACAAGGCGTTGTCGTTCGACATGGGCGGCACCACCGCCAAGATCACGCTGATCGACAATCTGCGCGCGCAGCAGTCGCGGCATTTCGAGATTGCCCGCGCCGCGCGGTTCGTGAAGGGGAGCGGCATTCCCATCCGCATCCCGGTGATCGACATGGTGGAGATCGGCGCCGGCGGCGGTTCCATCGCGCGCGTCGATCCGCTGGGCCGCATCACGGTGGGGCCGGACAGCGCCGGCTCGATGCCGGGGCCGGCTGCCTACGGACGCGGCGGCACCATGCCGACGGTGACCGATGCTGATCTGCTGCTGGGCTGGCTCGACCCCGCGAATTTCGCAGGCGGCCATATCGACCTGGTGCCGGGTGCGGCGGAGAAGGCGATCGACACGGCGATCTCGCAAGCGACGGGCCTCGACCTTGAGCGATCGGCCTACGGCATCACCGAGCTCGTGACCGAAACGATGGCCAGCGCAGCCCGCGTCCACGTGGTCGAGAACGGCAAGGACATGGCGGGGCGCACCCTGATCGCTTTCGGCGGCGCGGCGCCGCTGCATGCCGCGCGCCTCGCGCAGAAGCTGGGCATCGCGCGCGTGCTGGTGCCGGCCGGTGCGGGCGTGGGCTCGGCGCACGGCTTCCTGCAGGCGCCGATCTCCTATGAAGTCGTGCGCACGCGGCTGGTGTCGCTGGACGACTATGCGCCGGACATGGTGGCGGCGCTGTTCGACGACATGCGGGCGGAGGCGGAGAGCGTGGTCTGCCTCGCCGCGCCGGGCACCACCCTGCACGAGGAGCGGATCGCCTACATGCGCTATCGCGGGCAGGGGCACGAGGTGCGCGTCCCCGTGCCGGCCGCCGCGCTCGCCGGCGGCGGGGCGGACGCGCTGCGATCAGCCTTCGAGGACGTCTATCAGGCGCTGTACGGCCGCACGATTCCGCGGCTGGAGGTCGAGGCAGTGAGCTGGACCTTGTCGCTGGCGGAGCAGAAGCAACTGCCGTCGCGGGTGGAGCCTGCGCCCGCGCGCCCGGCACCCGCTGCGCAGGGCAAGCGCAGGCTGGTTGATCCCGGCACTGGCATGGCCATCGACGCGGTTGTCTATCCGCGCGACCTGCTTGAGCCGGGCGCGCCGGTTTCCGGACCGGCCATCATCACCGAAGCCGAAACCTCGACGCTGGTACCGACCGGGTTTGTCGCCTTACTTAACCGCGCCGGCCATATCGTCATGGAGAGGAGGCCGCCATGAGCGCGCGCATTGGCGAGATCGAAAGCCAGGTGCTGTGGAACCGGCTGATCTCCGTGGTCGAGGAGCAGGCGCAGACCCTGATCCGCACCGCCTTCAGCACCTCGGCACGGGAGGCGGGCGACATTTCAGCCGGCGTGTTCGACCGCCAGGGCCGCATGCTGGCGCAGGCCGTGACGGGCACGCCTGGACACGTGAACTCCATGGCGCGCTCGGTCGCGCATTTCCTGAAGGAGTACCCCATCGACACGCTGAAGCCCGGCGATGCGCTGATCACCAACGATCCGTGGAAGGGGACGGGACATCTGTTCGACCTCACCGTCGTGAGCCCGACCTTCCACAAGGGCCGCGCGGTGGCCCTGTTCGCCAGCACGACGCATGTCGTCGATATCGGCGGCATCGGCCAGAGCCCGGCCGGCAAGCAGGTGTATCACGAGGGCCTGCAGATCCCGATGATGCATCTGGCGCGCGAAGGCAGGATGAACGGGGACCTGCTGCGCATCGTCAGGACCAATGTG
This sequence comes from Rhodospirillaceae bacterium SYSU D60007, assembly GCA_003574685.1. Classification (GTDB taxonomy): domain Bacteria; phylum Pseudomonadota; class Alphaproteobacteria; order Reyranellales; family Reyranellaceae; genus Vineibacter. The sequence continues at coordinate 62,260 of QOCQ01000005.1, read as the reverse complement.
CGCGAGCCGGTGCAGGTGGTGGGCGACATCTACGGCCTTGCCGCCTGCAACGACACGGGCAGTGCGCGGCTGGTCGATATGATGGACGAGTTCGGCCTGACGGATCTCGACAACTTGTCGGAGACGATCATCGCGCGCAGCCGCCGCGCCATGGCGGAGGCGATCCGCACGCTGCCGCCCGGAAGCTGGACGGCGCGCATGACCATCGACGGTTTCGAGGCGCCGGTGGAGCTCGTGGCCACGCTCTCGATCGCGGACGACCGGATCATGGTCGACTACAGCGGCACGTCGGGAGTCTCGAGTTTCGCCATCAACTGCCCGCTTTGCTACACCGAGGCCTATACGGCCTTCGGCGTCAAATGCGCCCTTGCGCCGTGGATCCCCAACAACGCCGGAACGCTCGACGCGGTGACCGTGACCGCGCCCGACAACTGCATCGTCAACGCCCTGCATCCGGCGGCCGTCTATGCCCGCTCGATCATCGGCCACATGATGCCGGACCTCGTCTTCGGCTGCCTCGACCAGGCCATGCCCGGCACCATGCCGGCCGAAGGCACGTCCTCGCTGTGGAACCTCAGCCTCGTCGCCGCGCACGGGCTCACCGGCCGCGCCGACGAGATCCGCACGCCGTTCAACGTCACGTCGTTTCATTCCGGTGGTGCCGGCGCACGGCCCATGCTGGATGGCTTGTCGGCAACACCATTCCCCAGCGGCGTGCGCAACGTGCCGGTCGAGGTGACCGAATCGATCACGCCGCTGGTGATCTGGCGCAAGGAGCTGCGGCCCGACTCCGGCGGCGCCGGCCGGCAGCGCGGCGGGCTCGGCCAGATCATGGAGGTCAGCAACCGCGACGGCTCGCCCATGGGCATCTACCAGCGCTTCGAGCGCGTGCATTTTCCCGCGCGCGGCCGCGCCGGCGGCAGGAACGGGGCGCTGGGGCGGGTTCGCCTGAAGTCAGGCGCCGAGTTCCCCGACAAGGGCCTGCACATCGTCCCCGGCGGCGACCGGCTGATCGTCGAAATGCCCGGCGGCGGCGGTTACGGCAACCCCGCCGAGCGCGACCGCAAGCTGGTCCAGCGCGACGTCGACTACGGCTACGTAACGCCCGCGGAAGCCGAGAAGACGTACGGATAGACCTTCCCCCGGAGGGGGAAGGTGGCGCGCAGCGCCGGAAGGGGGATGCCTCAGCAAGCGCGATATCGCAGGTGTTGCACCATCCCCCTTCCGCCCTTCGGGCACCTTCCCCCTGCGGGGGAAGGCTATCCTTTTTCATTCCGCTCGTGATGCGCTGCGATCAGGCTTGCCGCCGCCATGGTGACGCATTTGGCGGTGGGGATGTGCAGGAACTCGTTGGGGCCATGGGCATTGGAGTGCGGGCCCAGCACGCCGGTGATGACGAACTGCGTGTGGGGGAATTTCTCGCCCAGCATGCCCATGAAGGGAATGCTGCCGCCTTCGCCCATATAGGCCGCGGGCTTTCCGAACGCTTCCTCCGACGCGCGCGCCACCGCCTTCTCCAGCCATGGCGCCAGCGGCGGCGCGTTCCAGCCGCTCTGTCCGCCTTCGGCCGCGAACTCCACCGTCGCGCCGTAGGGCGGATCGGCTTCCAGCGCCCGCTTGATCGTCTGGACCGCGGCCTCGGCGTCGAGCGTTGGCGGCGTGCGCACGCTGAGCTTCGCTGTCGAGAAGGGCAGCAGCACGTTGCCGGCGTTGTCCGGCGCGGGGAATCCGTCCATGCCCACCGTCGCAAGCTGCGGCCGCCAGGTGCGGTTGAGCACGAGCTGGCTCCTGTCGTCGATCATGGGCCGCGTCGATCCGGCAAAGGGGAAGCGATCGTAGACCGCGCTTCCCAGCACCTGCGCCGCCTGTTGCGCCTGCGCGATGCGCTGCGGCGGGATCTGCACATAGAGCTCGGGCAGCCTGATCTCGCCCGTGGTCTCGTCCTCGATGCGCGACAGCAGGGCACGCAGGATGCGGAAAGAGGAAGGCACGACGCCCGACGCATCGCCCGAATGCACGCCCTCGGTCAGCACGCGCACCGTGAGCGTGCCCGCCGCGATCCCGCGCAAGGACGTCGTCAGCCACAGCCGCTCATAGTCGCCGCATCCGGAGTCGAGGCAGACGACCAGCGAGGGATCGCCAATGCGCTCGATGAGATGGTCGACGTAGTAGGGCAGGTCGTAGCTGCCGGACTCCTCGCACGCCTCGATCATGATGACGCATCGCCCGCGCGGCACGCCCTGCTCCCGCAGCGCCCGCAGTGCGGCAAGGCAGGCATACATCGCATAGCCGTCATCGGCGCCGCCGCGGCCATAGAGCCTGTCGCCCCGGAGCACGGGCTGCCACGGACCCAGCCCGTCCGACCATCCCTTCATCTCCGGCTGCTTGTCGAGATGGCCATAGAGCAGCACCGTGTCCGGGCTGTCCCCCGGCATGTCCATGAACAGTAGCGGTGTACGGCCGGGCAGGCGCACCACCTCCAGCGTAGCGCCGGCAAAGCCCGCAAGCTGCTGGCGTGCCCAGCCCTCCATCAGCCTGACGGCGTCTTCCATGTAGCCGTGCTCGGCCCATTGCGGATCATAGGCCGGCGATTTGTTGGGAATGCGGATGTACTCGGTGATGGAAGGCAGGATGGAGTCCTGCCAGAAGGACCCGACAAAATGCTTCAGATGCGCGCCATCCATGGCCCTACTCCGCCGCGCGCGCCGGTGTCCGCGCCGGGCACAGCGCTGCCGCAAGCCTGCGGTCATAGATCGCGCGCCACTCGCCCTCGTCGTCGCTCACAAAGTAGCCGCTGCGCGCGCCATGATAGACGCTGGCGTCCTCGACTCCGGGCGGCAGGGTGCCTGACGTGCGCAGCGCGCGCACCGCCATCAGCAGGCGGCGGCGCGTGCGGGTGATCATCTGGTCCGATGGCCCGAGATGTTCCAGCGTGTGATCGAGGACCGGTCCCATGCTTTCGGTGATCGCCTGGTCCTGCAGATGGATGCCGTCGATGCCGCTATAGATCGCGTTGCTGCGTTGCGCCGCGCGGTCCATGCCCCAGTCGTTGCTTTCGTTGTGCGCCATGCGCCAGCGGCCGAGCCAGCCGGTGGTGTTGGGCAGCAGCGTGTTGCCGCGGCCCGTGCCGCCGATGGGCGTACCGTCCCTGTAGGCGGGCTGGGGCAACGACATGGCCGAGGTGGCGCGCTTCCACCAGATGAAGACATACATCGTGTGGTGATCGTCCAGCGGCACCCAGGCGCGGCCATGGGCATGGCTGTCGAATTCGCCGTTGGGCGCCTGCGTCCAGAAGGGAAAAAGGAAGTTGGCGAAGCGCCAGTAGGTGCGGCCGGGACCCGCCGGCCGATAGGCGCCGTACTGCGTGCCCCAGGGCGTGTCGGCAACGCGGTACTGCGGCGCCCGGTTCGCCACTGTGTGATAGAGCGGCTCGTCTTCCGTTAGCCGCGCGGGATCGACGTGGCCGCCATGCAGGTAGCCGAAATGCGCGGTGTCGATCTCGCCCTCGATCGCCTGCAGGTAGTTGCAATCGCGCTGGATCATGCTGACGTTGATCTCGTCGTCGGGCGCATCGAGGATTTGCAGCGCCGGCAGGAGCGGCGCCTCGGCGCGCGAGCCCATGTACACCCACACGAGCCCGGCGCGTTCGAGCGTCCGGTACGCGCGGGCCTTCACCTTGTGCTTGAAGTCCTGCTCGGGCGGCACGCTCGGCATGTCGACGCACTGCCCTGATACGTCGAACTTCCAGCCGTGATAGAGGCAGCGTATGCCGCCTTCCTCGTTGCGTCCGAGAAACAGCGAGGCGCAGCGATGCGGGCAGCGATGGTCCATGACGCCGACCCGCCCGCCACTGTCGCGAAACGCGATCAGCTTCTCGCCCAGCAGCATGAGGCGCACCGGATCGCCGTCGCGCGCGAGCTCGGAGGACTTGAGCGCCGGCATCCAGTATTCGCGCATGAGCTGCCCCATGGCCGTGCCGGGGCCGGTCCGGGTGAGCTCCGCGCCTTCCGTCGAGCTGGTCATTCGCGCCTCCAGGTGCATCCAGAGGATACCCCCGCCGCCACCGCCGTCCAGCCCTCCGGGCTGACGCGCCTCATGCGTTGCCGACAGCGCGCCACTAACAAGAACAAGGGTAGGAAACGTGCGGCCGGAGCGCCTGACTTCGCCTTCCCCCGGAGGGGGAAGGTGCCCGAAGGGCGGAAGGGGGATGGTGCAACACCTGCGGCGTCGTGCTGGTTGAGGCATCCCCCTTCCGGCGCTGCGCGCCACCTTCCCCCTCCGGGGGAAGGAAGAAGAACATCAGTCACTGCCGGCCGATCGGTTTCATACCCGAGGGTCGGCATTGCCGATGGCAAACTCCAGTGGCGCATCGCCCGCAGCGGGGTCATCACATCGGCTTGTCGCCGCAGATCTGGATGCGCCGCAGCAGGCGGCGGAACGGTCCGGTGTCGCCGAGCGCGATATGCTTGACGCTGCGATTGTCCCAGAAGGCGATGGAGCCTTTCTGCCACCGGTAGCGGAAGGTGAATTCCGGCCGGTTGCCGTGTTCGAACAGGAAATCGAGCAACGGCCGGCTTTCGGCCTCGGTCATCCCTTCGAACGCGACCGTATAGGACTTGTTGACGAACAGCATCTTGCGGCCTGTCTCGGGATTGGTGCGCACCACCGGATGGGCGTTGCGCGTCTCCTGCCAGTCCGCGCCGTCGCGATGTTTGGTCGAGCGGCCCTTGTTCTTCCCGGCCTGCGGCCCCGCCACCATGATGTCGCTGTGCACAGCGCGCAGCCCGTTGAGCATCTCCTTCATGCCTTCGGAGAGCGCCTCATAGGCGAGGTATTGGTTGGCGAACATGGTGTCCCCGCCCCAGGGCGGGATGTCGATACCATAGAGGATGGCGCCCATCGGCGGCTCGGCGCACATGGTGGTGTCGGCGTGCCAGTCCTCGCCGACGTAGCCGGTGTCGCCGGGCTCGCGGCGGACCATGACGATCTCGGGATCGTCGCTCATGCCGACATAGTTGGGATGGATGAAGATCTCGCCAAACCGACGGGCGAAGGCCTTGTGTCGGGCGACGTCGAGCTCCTGATTCCGGAAGAACACCACGCAGTGTTCGTTCAACGCGTCGCGGATCTCACCGATGGTTTCGTCGTCGAGATCCTGCGCCACGTCAACGCCGGAAATCTCCGCACCGCCGGCCCCGGAGAGCAGACCAATATTGAGACGCCTGTTGCGCATGGACTCGCCCCGTTGGGTTCGTGCCGCAGAGGCTACCGAACACGCAGACGCTGCGGCGCACCGGATGCGGCGTCCGGCGCATCCCTTGCATTCGACCGATGCATGTCGGGCAGGGGCGCGTCCGTTGAGCGACTCTTGACCCCGGGCTCAATCCGGGCAGGCTGGCGCAAAAGAGGAAACGTGCCAGTCATGACCGCTGCGAACCGCGCGAACGCGTTGCCCATCCTGATCGCCGCCTCGGTGATGATGAGTCTTGCGATGGGCATGCGCCAGTGCCTGGGGCTTTTCCTGCCACCGATGACGCATGCGCTTGCCTTGTCGGCTTCAGATTTCACCTTCGCGATCGCGGTGCAGAACATCGTCTGGGGCCTGGTGCAGGCCCCACTGGGGGCGGTGGCCGATCGCTGGGGGTTGCGTCCGGTCATGGTGCTGGGGGCGATGGCGTATGTCGCCGCGATGGCGACCATGACCGCCACCACCGGTCTCTGGACGTTCGTATTGGCGCAGACGTTGATTGGCATCGGCATCGCCTGCACCGGATCGTCGCTGGCGATGACCGCGACCGCGCGCGCCGCCTCGCCCGAGCGGCGCAGCGTGATCCTCGGGATCGTCGGCGCTTTCTCGTCGGTCGGCACGCTCGTGCTCGCGCCCGCCCTGCAGGCGCTTCTCGGCGTGTGGGACTGGCGATGGGGAGCGGCGCTGTTCGTGATCCTGGCGATGGCGATGGTGCCGGCCGCGATGGTCAGCGGCCGGGTCGACCGCCTGCCCCAGCCGTCGCTGCAGCGTGCGTCGGCCACCGGGGCGATCGGAGAGGCGCTGCGCAATCGCCGCTTCGTCGTGTTGTGCTGCACGCATTTCGTCTGCGGGCTGCAGCTCATCTTCATCAACACGCACCTGCCGAACTACCTGGCGCTGTGCGGCCAGGACCCGATGCTTGGCGCCACGGCGCTGGCCATCATCGGCGGCATCAACATCGCCGGCTGCCTGCTGGCCGGCTACCTCGGGCAGCGTTACCTCAAGAACGTCCTGCTGGGCCTGACCTATCTCGGCCGGTCCGCCGTGCTGATGGTCTATTTCCTGCTGCCCCCGACCCCCACGACGACGATCCTCTTCGCCGCGGCGATGGGGATGATGTGGCTGGGCGTCATTCCGCTGGTGTCGGGCTATGTCGCCGACCTGTTCGGCACGCGCAACATGGCCACGCTGCTGGGCGTTTCGTTCGTCGTCCACCAGATGGGTTCGGTCATCGGTGCCTGGGGCGGCGGGATGATCTTCGACATGTTCGGCAATTACGATCTCGCCTGGCGCTTCGGCGTATGCATCGGCATCATAGCCGGCATCGTGCAGATCCTGTTCGGCGGCCCCTCCCGTACGCCGTCGGGCGCACGGCCGGCGCCCGCAACGGTCTGAGAATCTGATCACGACGTGCTAGTTCGGATAGCCTGCGGGTGAGGAGACGCCAGCCATGCGCACGAGCTTTTCTGTCAACGACATGACCATCCACCGGATCGTCGAGCAGGAGAGCGGCTTCACGCCGATGCTCGACTTCTTGCCGACATTGTCGAAAGAAACCCTCGACGAGAACCTCGCCTGGCTGGCGCCCGGCGGCTATGACAGCGCGAGCGGGAATGTCGTGTTGTGCTTCCAGTCGTATGTCGTCAGGACGCCGCACCATAACATCCTGGTCGATAGCTGCATCGGCAACGACAAGAACTTCCCGCTCCGGCCTGCCTGGAACAAGAAGAACGACGGCAACTGGATGACGGCATTGAAGGCTGCCGGCCTCGGGGTCGAGGACATCGATTTCGTGATGTGCACGCATCTGCACGGCGATCACGTCGGCTGGAACACCAGGCTGGAGAATGGCCGCTGGGTCCCGACCTTCCCGAAGGCGCGCTACCTGTTTTCGAGAAAGGAGTACACCTATTGGAGCGAGATCCACCAGAAGACGCCGCTCGACCAGATCACCGACAGCGTGCTGCCGATCATCGAGGCCAACCGTGCCGAACTGGTTAGCAGCGATCATGCGCTCAATGACCATATCCGATTGAGGCCGACCCCGGGCCACACGCCCGACCATTTCGCGGTCTGCGCCGGCAAGGGCGGCGACGCCGCGGTGTTCACCGGCGATCTGATCCATTCGCCGATCCAGGCCCGCTATCCCGACCTGGTCATGCGCGTCGACACTGACCGCGACCAGGCTGTCCGGACACGCCGGAATTTCCTCGAGCGCTACTGCGACACCGACACGTTGTGCTGTACGATGCACTTCCCGTCGCCTTCGGTCGGCCATATCAAGCGCTGGGGCGACGGCTTCCGTCTGGAGTACGCAAAAGCCTGAAGATGCGGAACCGCTGTTCGCGTGCTGCCTTGCGGCTTCGTCGCGAAAACGCATAACGTCAGCTTCGTTGGACCCAGACCAGTCCCGCGCGTTCGAGCGTGCGGTACGCGCGGGCCTTGACCTTGTGCTTGAAGTCCTGGTGCGGCGGCACGCTCGGCATGTCGACGCACTGTCCCGACACGTCGAATTTCCAACCGTGATAAAGGCAGCGTATGCCGCCTTCCTCGTTGCGTCCGAGAAGCAGCGAGGCGCAGCGATGCGGGCAGCGATGGTCCATGACGCCGACCCGCCCGGCACTGTCGCGAAACGCGATCAGCTTCTCGCCCAGCAGCATCAGGCGCACCGGAGCGCCGTCGCGCGCGACCTCGGAAGACTTGAGCGCCGGGGAATCCAGTATTCGCGCATGAGCTGCCCCATGGCCGTGCCGGGACCGGTCCGGGTGAGCTCCGCGCCTTCGGTCGAGCTGGTCATTCGCGCCTCCGCGTGCATCCAGAGGATACGCCAGCCGCCACCGCCGTCCAGTCCTCCGGACCGGCGCTTCCTCGAAATCAATTTGTGCCCAATCGTGTCTCACACTGCATGACAGTTGGCCCGCATTTCTCAAGCTGCAACGCATCATTCTCTGCCGGGAGCGCGCCACTCCAGTGGCGCATCGCCCGCAGCGAAGGGGAGGGCGACCAGCCGGCGTGAGAGCGTCAAGCAGTTCCGTTGGGGTGGGCGCCTTGCGACGAGCAAAGGTTCGAGAAAACGGCAAAATAGTCACATTTTAACTTGAAATCATCATGCATATTTCTAACTTTGGTTGCAAGACATCGACGTCCCAGTGAGACGGACGCGCTCAGGGTTCACGCGGAGACTGGAGCGTATGGGATACGAACTTGATTTTCTGCCCGTTGGCGACAGCAATGGGGATGCCATCTGTATTCGCTATGGCACGCCTGGCGCGTACAAAATCCACGTCGTTGACGGAGGATATGTAGACACAGGTCAGATTGTCGTCGATCACATCAAGATGTACTATGGCAGTCCTACGTTCATCGACAACGTCGTGCTGTCTCACGCCGATCGGGACCACGCCGGCGGCCTCAAGGCAGTGCTGGAAAGTTTCAACGTAGGCGCATTGTGGATGAATCGTCCATGGCTCTATTGCGGGGAGATCATCAACAATTTCCACGGCAACTATACGGTCGAGGGCTTAAGAAAAAAGATTAGGGACGAATATCTATCCTTGGTTTTTGTGTTCTTGGTCAGGTGAATCAGATAGGGCGTAAGGTCAGGCCTAGCGTTGAAAGGGAGTTCATCGAACGCGGGGTAACGCATGTGCACCTGCCGATTTGAGCTGCGGAGGCTTCTTTTCTATCGCAACCGTCAATAAGGGAGATTGGAAGCGCAAACCGTATCGCTGGTGCTTTCCTACCATGCTTATGGAAAGATGAAGAGCGCCTCGGAATGAGAGATGATTTTTGGTGCCCCTGGTCGGACTCGAACCAACACGCCCTTGCGGGCAACAGATTTTGAGTCTGCCGCGTCTACCAATTCCGCCACAGGGGCACGCTCGGTGGTAGCGCCGGCGAATAAAGCCGAGAGTGCGCGCGCGGTCAATCGCGGCCGTGCGCTGCGGCCGGCGAAACGCGACATCCGGCCGGCTTGAGCCGCGCGCGAGCGGCGTGCTTTGATCCGCGCCCGAAATGCGGGCGCCGGCGGGCGTTCCGCGCCGCGGCATCGAGAGGAACCCCGTGCACCCCTGTATCCACGCCGGCCGGACGCCGGACAAGCCGGCCTACATCATGGCCGGCAGCGGCGAGACCGTGACCTATGGCCAGCTTGAAGCGCGGTCCAACCGCATCGCGCAGCTCTTTCGTGCACAGGGCCTGAAGCCGGGCGACCACATCGCGCTCTTCCTCGAGAACCATCCCCGCTTCTTCGAGGTCTGCTGGGGCGCGCAGCGGGCCGGCCTGATCTACACCGCGGTGAGCTCGCGGCTGACCGCGGCCGAGGTCGGCTACATCACGGGCGATTGCGGCGCGAAGCTGTTCATCACCTCGAAATACCTGGAGAAGACCGCCGCCGGGCTGGCGCCGCTGATGTCCGGCGTGGCGACGCGGCTGATGATCGGCGGCACCATCGCCGGCTACGAGCCGTTCGAAGAGGCCGTGGCGCGCTATCCCGCCACGCGCATCGCCGATGAGGTCGCGGGCCAGGACATGCTCTATTCGTCCGGCACGACGGGGCGGCCCAAGGGCGTGATGGTGCCGCAGGCGATGGATCCCATCGATGCGGTCAGCCCGCTGCTGCAGCTCACCAGCCAGATCTATGGCGTGGACGCCAATACCGTCTATCTCTCGCCGGCGCCGCTTTATCATGCAGCGCCGCTGCGCTTCAACATGACCATCATGCGCCAGGGCGGCACCTGCGTGATCATGGAGCATTTCGATGCCGAGGACTTCCTGCGGCTGGTGCAGAAGCATCGCGCGACCCACACCCAGCTCGTGCCCACCATGTTCGTGCGCATGCTGAAGCTGCCCGAGGACGTGCGCCGCCGCTACGACGTCTCGAGCCTGAAATGCGCCATCCACGCCGCCGCGCCGTGTCCGATCCCGGTGAAGGAGCAGATGATGGCGTGGTGGGGGCCGATCCTGCACGAGTATTACGGCGGCACCGAGGGCAACGGGCTCACCATGGCCAACCCGCAGGAATGGCTGGCGCACAAGGGCACGGTGGGGCGCGCCGTCGTGGGCAAGATCAAGATTGTCGGCGAGAAAGGCGAGGAGCTGCCGGCGGGGGAGGCGGGCACGGTCTACTTCGCGGAGGGACGCGAGTTCGCCTACCACAATGATGCGAAGAAGACGGCCGAGTCGCGCCACCCCAGGGGTTGGACGACGCTGGGCGACGTCGGCTACGTCGATGCCGACGGGTTCCTGTACCTGACCGACCGCAAGGCCTTCATGATCATCTCGGGCGGGGTGAACATCTATCCGCAGGAGGCCGAGAACGTGCTGATCAATCACCCGAAGGTGGTGGATGTGGCGGTGTTCGGCGTACCCCACGAGGAGTTCGGCGAGGAGGTGAAGGCGGTGGTGCAGCCGCGCGACATGGCCGAGGCGGACGCCGCGCTGGCCGAGGAGCTGATGGCCTATTGCCGGCAGCATTTGTCGCCGATCAAATGCCCGCGCTCGGTCGATTTCGAGGCTGAGCTGCCGCGCCATCCCACCGGGAAGCTCTACAAGCGCCTCCTGCGCGACCGCTACTGGTCCGGCCGCCACAGCCGCCTCGTGTAGTGCTTGATTTTTCATAAGGTGAATATTATGTATTGAGAAGAATCCTTCTCCCCGCGAAGGCGGGGAGAAGGTGCCCGAAGGGCGGATGAGGGGCTTCGCGGCCTCACCTCCAGGCATTGTGCTTGTTGCAACGCCGCCAAGCCCCTCATCCGGCGCTGCGCGCCACCTTCTCCCCGCCTGCGCGGGGAGAAGGGAGACGGCGCAAGTTCTCTCGTGCTCCGCAAGTGTCTGCTTTCCTTCCCCCGGAGGGGGAAGGTGGCGCGCAGCGCCGGAAGGGGGATGCCTCAATGGGCACGGCGTTAATAGCGAGACGCCGTAGGCGTTGCACCATCCCCCTTCCGCCCTTCGGGCACCTTCCCCCTCCGGGGGAAGGTTGTCTACGTGTCTCCACCTGTCCTACGTGTCTCCACCTGTCCTACGTGTCCACACCTGTCCTACGTGTCCACACCTGTCCTACGTGTCTACACCTGTCCACCTGTCTCCCACTGTCCACTGTCTCAGGCTGTCTACCTGTCTCAAACTGTCTCAAACTGTCTCAAACTGTCTCAAACTGTCTCAAACTGTCTCCCGGCGGGCGCCAACCCGGCCGGCTACAAGGAGGAAACGACATGAAGGCCGCCGTACTGGGAGAGAAGGGCGTCGGGATCCAGGATGTGCCGAAGCCGACGCCGAAGCCCAACGAGGTGCTGATCCGGGTGCGCGCGTCCAGTCTCAACCGGGCCGATTTGCTGGTGGCGTCCGGCCGCCAGCACGGGCCGGTCGGCGGGGTGGGCGCGCGGCTGGGGCTGGAATGCGCCGGCGAGGTGGTCGAGGTCGGGGCCGAGGTGTCGGGGATCAAGCCCGGCGACCGGGTGATGAGCTCCGCGCCGGGTGGCTATGCCGAGTACGCCGTCACCGACTGGGGCCGGGTGCATCGCATCCCGGCCAACAACATGACCTTCGAGCAGGCGGCCTGCTATCCCGTGGCGCTGCAGACCATGCACAACGCCGTCGTCACCGCCGGGCGGCTGAAGCCGGGCGAGAGCGTGCTGATCCAGGGCGCCAGCTCCGGCGTCGGCCTGATGGGCCTGCAGATCGCGAAGCTGATGGGCGCGTCCGTGGTGATGGGCACCTCGACCCATGCCGGGCGGCGGGCGCGGCTGAAGGAGTTCGGCGCCGATCTGGCGCTGGATTCAACCGATCCGGCCTGGCCCGAGGCGGTGAAGAAGGCAACTGGCGGCAAGGGCGTCGACCTGATCGTCGACCAGGTTTCGGGCGGGGTTGCCAACCAGAACCTGCAGGCGGCTTCGGTGCTGGGGCGCATCGTCAATGTCGGCCGGCTGGGCGGCATGAAGGGCGAGTTCGACTTCGACCTGCACGCCATGAAGCGCATCGACTATATCGGTGTCACCTTCCGCACCCGCACGCCCGAGGAGGTGCGCGAGATCAACCGGCTGATGCGCGCCGACCTCTGGGCCGCCGTCGAGGCCGGCAGGCTCACCCTGCCGATCGACCGCACCTTCCCGCTGGAGCAGGTCGCCGATGCGCTCGCCCACATGCGCGCCAACGCCCATTTCGGCAAGATCGTGCTGACGATGTAGGTGAAGCGCTGCGCCGCGAACGACCAACAGGAGAGGGCCTATGCATGGTCCTGCTTCAGATGGTCGGCCAGTCGCACCGCCAGGGCCACGATGGTGAGTGTCGGGTTGGCGCAGCCTCCGGTCGGAAAGACCGAACTGCCGGCGACGTAGAGGTTCTCGATGCCATGAACCCGGCAATTGGCATCGACGACACCTTGAGCGGCGTCACTGCTCATGCGTGTCGTCCCCATCTGGTGATAGCGGATGTCGATGTCGGGCCAGCTTGTGTCGTCGGCCAGCAACCAGGGGTCGATGCGCATGCGCGCGATGCCCAGCCGGGCGAGCTCTTCTCCCAGCAACCGGCAGGCGAAGCGGGTCGTGCGCTTTTCCAGGCTCGTCAGGCGCCAGTCGAGGCGTGCCTGCGGCGAGCCCAGCGCATCACGCTCATTGCTCAAGGTTACCCGGCTGTCGGGGTTCGGGGCCTGTTCGACGTTGGTGCAAAACCAGAGGACCTGCTCGCCCGTGATACGGCGATATACGCCCTCTGCCGCACCATCCAGGTCACCCAGCACGGCAAGCACAGAATCGCCGAGCTCGCCCGACAGTTCGCCACGCCCGAGTCTCTTTCCGGCGTCCCGCAGCGCGAGGTATCCGGCGCTCCGGTCGTATCCCGAGCCGAGGGTGATGGCACAGTTCAGCAACTGCTTTTCGTGTTGCAGCGCCTCGCTCAGCATGGGCGACAAGCGGACGCCGCCCTTGCCGGCCGGGATGGTGACCGGCACATAGCGGAAATAGCCGATCCACCGCTGGATGTCCTCGGACGCCACGGCGAAGCCGATCATCGCCGAGGGATGCTCCAGGAAAAAGCGGCCGACCAGGTCGCGGCCGTTGCCGAGGCCTGCTGTCATGACGCGATTGGAGGCCAGAAGCAGGCGCGGATTCTCGATGCCGCCGCCAGCCAGGACCACCACCTTGGCACGAACGATCCCCGTCTTGCCCCCGAGGGTTTTCAGTCGTACCGCCACCACTCTGCGTGCATCATCGCTCGCCACGATCTCCGTGACGTTGGCGTTCAGGAGAACTTCCACGTTGGACGCCCGGCCCAGATCGTCGCGGTAACGCTCGCCGAAGCGTGTCGGTGTACTGACAAGCCAGGGTCGGCTTTGCAGGCGCTGCGGTGCGAAGTCGAAGACGCCCGGCAGGCCGGCGCGCCAGGCATCCGTATGGTATTCATAAGGGCCGAGTTCGCAGATGAGCTGCGCCCGCCGGTAGAAGGGTTCAAGCTCCTCACGGTCGATGGGCCAGCCGCTGTGAGGAATCCAGGGCCGCTTCGTGAAGTCGATCGGATCGAGCGGCCGGCAATGTCCGCCCCAATGATTGGTCGTCCCGCCGAAGTAGCGCAGCCGTACCACCTGAAGAGGTGGATAAGGCAGTCCGACGATCTCGCCGTTGTTGAGGGCCAGGGTATCGGGATCGGGCTCCAGGCCGCCGCTTTCCACCAGGCACACGCCGCGCTGCGAGCCGGCAAGTTCAAGTGCCAGCGTAATACCGGCGGCACCGCCGCCGACGACACATATGTCCGTCTCGATGGTGGCGCCGTCTTCGCGCTGGCGAAAATCCTGGAACACGGTGACCACCAGCCGTCAGGTCAGGGCCGCCAGGGCGCACAGGCGCGCTTCTGTTCGCGCCATCAACCAGCCGTCGAGGATGACTGTCTCGCCATTGGCAAAATCCCGCTGTCTTCGCGCCTCGATGGCCTGCCGGAGCTGCTGTGTGTGCACGTCGGAGTTGGGTCCGTTCGTCGACATTCCGCCGAACAGCAGCTGCGAAAGCATTGCCGCGGATCTTTCTTGCGGTGCGATCGCGAGGTAGGCCACGCCAACGGCGCGTGCGGCCTTTATGTGGCGTAGCAGGCCCGCTATCGGGCCTCCGCTCGGCGCCACAGCGGCGGCGAGCGGCGACGGGAACAATGCGGCCAGCAGCGCCAGAAGATCCCGCCGCCGAACTACGTGCTTGATCATGCGCCCTCGCGACAAGATGCAGCTTTCGAGGACATGCGAGCCCGGCCTGGAGCAGCGATGTCTGACGAACGCCAGGCACATCACTACTTTGCGGCCGCACAACCCCGCGTGCCGTGCTCAACGCCACGTGACCGGACCTCACCCGATCGACAGCCCATCGTTACCGCGGCTGAGGTCCGGCGCGCGGATGCCTGCCCGCCATGCACCACACGCAGGCGGTTGGTTCACTTCAACAAATCTATGAATTCGAGCAATTAACTTCCTGAAGAACAGGAGTCTCACGCAACGGCAATAGGGAAAGTATTCATTGCCCGGCCAAGCAGCAATCAATCATTGACGTGTAATCTAGAGTCGTTTGGCACGATATACTCGCATCAAAACAGTGACCGTCATTGGCGCAATACCAGCAATCCACAGCGGCTCAAGAATTGAGACCCGCGACATTAGTGTGGCGAGCAGGCATCGGATCACATCGGCGCGTCATCGGCGAGGGAATCGATCCGGTCGGGCAGGGCATCCGGGTACGCGCCACGCCGTTCACCGTGGTGGGCGTGCTGGCGCGCAAGGGCCAGATCGGCACCAGCCGCGCCAACGCCCGTGCCGTGGCGGCGTTGCTGGTGAAGGTGCGGGACGGCGAGGATATGGCCGACGCGGAACGGCAGATGCGGGAAGTGCTGCACCAGCGCCACCGCCTGACCGCCACCCAGGACGACGATTTCTGGATCCGCAACCTGACCGAAGTCGCCAACACGCAGCTTGCATCTTCCCGCGCGCTGGCGCTGCTGCTGGCGGCCGTGGCAGGCGCGTCGCTGCTGGTCGGCGGCATCGGCATCATGAACATCATGCTGGTCTCGGTGACGGAGCGCACGCGCGAGGTCGGGCTGCGGCTGGCGATCGGCGCGCGCCGGCGCGACATCCTGAACCAGTTCCTGATCGAGGCCACGACGCTGGCGGCCATCGGCGGGGCCGTGGGCGTTCTGCTCGGTGCGGGCGGCTCGGCCATTGTCGCCGAGGCGCTGCGCCACGAATAGGCATTGCGCCGACTACGGCCGGAGGCGCTCCGGCAGGATCGTGCGCGCATCGTCGGAGTGCTCGTAGAGCTCGGGTGGCAGACGCCGCATGTTGCCCAGCGACGCCACCACCATCTGCTTGCCCAGCCGGCGCGCGTACTTCATCGCCGGCACCAGATCCGTGTCCTGCGACGCGAGGATGAGCTGGTCCATGTCGGAGAGGTGCGCATAGGAGGCGATGTCGAGCGCAATGCGCACGTCGACGCCCTTCTGCTCGAAATCGGGCGCGAAGTCGTCGTCGGTCAGCGGCTGGCCGGGTGCCGCGGCGGTGCCGCGCCGCAGGCGGAAACCTCGGAACTTGAGAATCCCGCGCCGCACGGCGAAGCGCTCGCGCTGCGCCAGATCGCGCAGCCAGCCATCGCCCGACTCGAAGACGCGCCGCTCGCCCGAGATGGGCAGCACGACCTCGCCGGCAAAGGGTGGGCAGTCATAGTAGAGGATGCGCACCACGTGCTCGTGATCATGGTCGATGCACGACCACGCGAAGCGCTCGACGAAATCATTATTGTACTGGAAGCCGATTTCCTGCGCGCTCTTGCGCAAGTTGCCCCCGTCGAGCAGAACGACGGTTTTCATCATACCGGTGGCCATAAGAAACGGATATCCCTGACATATCGAGCCGGATCTGCGCGAAGGGCCGCAGCCGGCATCCCTTGTTGTTGAGGCGCGCAACCGTGCCTCGGCGCGCGGGCCGCTACATACAGCAATGCCGCTTTTCGGGAAGCGCCGCCGGTGCGCAAAGTTGTCGCGGGCAGCCGTGCCAATATCAGTCCACGACAATCCAGGTCGTTGCTGCCATTGCGCACAGCTTCCCGGCCTTCGTGTAGAGGGCCGTGCCGGCAAACAGTTTTCGTCCCTCGGCACCGATGCGCCAGCCAACCACCATGCACGGCTCGCCGGGCGCGGGTCGGGAAAAGACCTGCCCGGTCATGCGGCCGGTCATCGCTGTCCTTGCGTCGTGCGGCTCCTGCACCGCCCACGCGCCGGGACAATCGAGTGTGCCCCAGATGAACGGCACGCCGATGCACCCCTCTTCGTCCGCATGTGCGGCATGCGGCATGTAGAGCGACAGCGACATCGGCCGGTCATTGACACGCTGGCCCAGCACACGCAGCCCGTCGCCGACAGCGCGGCCGCGTCCGCAGACGAGGCACTGGTGGAAGTCGGAGTCGGCCTCGCTGCCGCCCGCCGCAGACAGACGTTCGGCCGTCGCCCAGTCCTGAACACCAGGCGGCTGCAGATCGAGCTTCGCGGGCCGTGCGTCGCAGATCAGCCGCTCGCCGTGCTTCAGCAGATGCCGCGCATCGCCATCGCGCACCAGCGCCATCGGCGTATCGACCGGCACGGGTGCGCGCAAGGTCACCTCGACCGGACCGTGAGGATCGACATGCTGCGCGAGCACGCCGGCCACGTAGCCGCCATTGCCCGACATCGGCGGTCCGTTGAACCGGCCCTCGATGGTGATGCTGCGTTGCTGCATGCCTGTCCTTCTCCCGTGTGCGGCGCCACCGTGTCCGGCTGCCTGCGCGATCGCAAGCCTGCGCTGTGCAAGTCCGCTTCCAGCAATCTGCACGCCGGATCAGCGCGGTTGCGGCATTGAACAGCGGAACCGCCCGGACCGATCGGGTTGCGCCAGGCCTGCACGAACGTCACAACCGCATTCGAGCGTTGCCACATTGACGACAGGAGGATGCGCGTGTCGCACCGGGCTGCGTGGCTGCCCTATAGTCTGGTGGCGCTGTGCTTCATTCTGGCGGTGGCCACGCGCGGCATCAGCGAATCGTTCGGTGTGTTCGTACCCTCGCTCGAGGCGGCGTTCATGGTCGAGCGCGCGGCCATCACTGGTGTTTATGGCCTGGGAATGCTGGCTATCGGCCTGGGAGGGCCATTCGCGGGATGGTTGCTGGACCGACTCGGGCCACGAGGCGTGGCGCTCGTTGGGCTGACCACTGCCGGCGCAGGCCTGCTGCTCGCGTCGCAGGCAACCGCCATCTGGCAACTCTATGCAGGTCTGGGGCTGGTGTTCGGCCTGGCCTGCGCCGCGCTGGGCAGCGTTTTCTATGCCGCCCTGCTGGGACGCTGGTTCTCGGCGCGGCTGGGTACCGCGCTTGCGGTCGTCTGGTCAGCCAACGGCATTGGCGTGATGATCATGGCGCCGCTGCTGCAGGCCCTGATCGCGGCAGAGGACTGGCGCTTCGCCTGGCTTTGTGCCGGTGCCGGCGTGCTGGTCCTTGCAGTGCCGGCAGCCCTGTTGCCGTGGCGCCGCATTGCGGCGGGTGATCCGGCGATCGTGCCGGCGCGCTCGGGCACCGCGGTGTCGGGCTATGGACCGACGGTTGCCATGGCGCTGCGCGATCCGCCGTTCTGGGCGCTGACATGGGCGTTCGCGTTCACATCAGTAGCGATCTATAGCCTTGCGCCGCAGATCAACGCCTACCTCATCGATCATGGCCTCGACGCAGCGACCGCGGCGCAAATCTGGGCCATCACCTCCGTGCTCATGCCGCTGGGCATGATCGGTTTCAACTGGCTGGCCGATCGCGGCGGGCGCGTGTTGGGCGCCGTGGCTGCCTATTGCGGCACCGGGCTGGGCATCATCGCGCTCTGGCTGGTGGAAGGACCGACAGATGTCTGGCTGATCGGCGCATTCGTGGTGCTTTTCGGCAGCACTATGGGCTCGCGCGGGCCAATGATCTCCACGCTGGCCACGCTGCGCTACCGCGGCGCCCATATGGGCCGCATCTACGGGCTCATCACCTGCGGCATGGGCGCCGGTGCCGCGCTCGGTGCCTGGCTCGGCGGTCTGGCGCACGACCTGACCGGTGGCTACCGCGGCGCGTTCATCCTGTCGCTGGTCGCGCTGGTGCTGGCCGCGGTTCCACTGGTCTTCGAGGCCCGCGCGCGGGAGCGCATGTAGGCTACAGGATCGCGGTGTGTACGAGGTTGGCGATGTGATCCAGCCGCCAGCTATGCCAGGGATCGGGAATGCGGTTGTTGGTGATGTAGGCGAAGGAAACGCCGGAATCGGGATCGCCCCAGCAGTACGACGTGCCGACACCGCCATGGCCGAAAGCGCGCGGCGATGCCATCGAGCCCAGGCCGCGGATCGTCTCGGTGGTGCCGCGCAGGTGCGGGCCGATGCCGCGATGCATGGGCATGCCCATGAACTCGTCGATCCGGTCGCCGGTCCAGTTGCGGATCGCGTATTGCAGCGTACGAGGTGAAGCCAGACGGTGATTGTTGAGCACGCCGCCGGCCAGCATCATCTGGTACAGCGCCGCCATGCCGCGCGCGGTGCCGTAGGCGCCACCGCCGGGGATGCCGGCGCGCCGCCATTCCGGCGTGTTGTTGTCGGGGTCGTTTTGCGGCGCACCGCCCAGCGGCGGCGGGTAGTGCATGTCGGAGACGCGCGAGGCTTGCGCCGGCCCGACGCCCATGAAGAGGTCATTGCCCAGACCCAGCGGCTCGATCACGAGCCCGCGCACGACATCGCGGAAGTCCTTGCCCGTCACCGCTTCGATGACGACAGCAGCCACCCAGTGCGCGGAGAGGCCGTGATAGTGGACCTTCGAGCCCGGTGTCCATTCGAGGCTGAAATCGCAGACGACCTGCCGCAGCCGCGCGTGGTCGTCCCAGGCGTCCTTCGGCACGATGGCATTGGGAAACCCGCCCTGATGCGTCAGCAATTGCAGCAGCGTGATGCCGGCCTTGCCGTTCTTCTTGAACTCGGGGACATGGTCAGACACGCGGTCGGCAAAGCGGAACGCGCCTTGTTCGGCCAGGGCCCACATCGTCGCGGCGACGATCACCTTGGTGTTGGAATAGAGCAGCCACAGCGTGTCGTCCGTCGCCCGGCGCCGGTCCGGCTGAGTGGCGGCATTGCCGAACGTGCGCTGCATCGCCAGCTTGCCGTTGCGCGCCAGCGCGATCTGGCAGCCGGGATAGTGTCCCTCGGCGATGTGCTTCTCGATCAGCGCCACAAGACGGTTGAGCTGATCGACCCGGAAACCGAGAGCGGCGGCATCGTCACTGGGCAACGGAAAGGACATGTCTGCTCCTGATCGCTTCTGCTGCGCGGGAACACTACATCACATCCACGGCGCCTTGGCCCAGAGAAAGGCCTGCTCCATGCGGTCATGGCCCCAGAAGAGTTCTTCCCCAACCGTGAATGACGGTGCGCCATAGACGCCCAGCGCAATCGCCTCATCGGTCTGGGCCCGCAGCCGCGCCTTGTTGTCGGCCGCGTTGGCGCGTTCGATCAGCGCGGGATCCAGTCCGAGCCGGGCGAGGATGTCGGCAAGCACCGCGGCATCGCCGATGTCGCGATCCTCGACGAAGTTGGCGCGGAAGACAGCGCGCGAGAAATTGGCGATCCAGCCCTCGTCGGCGCCGAGCAGCGCCACACGTGAGGCCAGCAGGCTGTTGCGGGGCAGGGTCGTGGGCCGGTGCCACGCGATGTGATAGCGGGCCGCCGTGCGCTCGATGTCGCGCCACATGTTGGCGCCCTTGGCCGGATAGAGATTGAAGGGCGAGGTGGTCCAGCCCTGGGCGGCGAAGATCGGCCCCAGCAGGAAGGGACGCCAGCGCACCTCCACTTCCATCACGCGCGCGACACCCTCGATCCGCTCGGCGGCAAGGTAGGAGTAGGTGCTCGCAAATTCGTACCAGAAGGCGACGACCGGCTTCGACATGGATGGTGATTTGCGCTGGTCTGCGAGCGGCGCTAGCTGCCGCGGCCACGGCCGCCAGCCGGCGCCCTGGCGCCCGCTGGCGGCGCTGCCGGCGGCATCTGATTTGCCGGCGCCCCGTCGCCAGCCGTGGAGGCCGTCGTGTCGGCCGGTGTCGTGCCGGCTGCCGGCGTAGAGCCCGAACGTCCGCCGCCGGGCGGAACGACTGTCACCGGCATACCGGGCCGGGGCAGTTTCAGATGTCCGGCGGTGATCACCACATCGTCGGGGGTCAGGCCCTGGACGATTTCGACCTGGCCTTTCTCGCGCTGCCCCACCTTCACGAAGGTGGGTACCGACTTGCCGTCAACGACCCGGTACACCTGAAGCTGCTCGCCCACGGGCACGATCGCCTGTTCGGGAACGAAGATCGCATTCTCGCGTGTGGCCAGCGTCAGGGTTACGCGAGCGAAAACCCCAGGCCGCAGGACGTCGCCGGGGTTGTCGACGCGGGCACGGACCAGGATCGAGCGGCCGGCCTCGTCGATGAGGGGATCAATGGCATAGACGCGGCCTGCGAACTGCCGCCCGGCAAATGCGTCCACCGTCAGCGCGATGAGCTGGCCGACCCCGACCGCCGGGAGAAAGATCTCCGGCACGCGGAAATCGACCTTCAGCGGATCGATCTGTTCGAGGTTCACAATGTCGGCGCCGGCTTGCAGGTAGCTGCCGACCGATACCTTGCGCAGCCCGATCACGCCATCAAATGGTGCCACCAGCGTCGCCTTTTCGACCCGGGCGCGGCTGAGGGCCACGATAGCCTCGTCGCGGCGCAGCGCGGCACGCGCCTCGTCCACAGCCTTTTCCGTCCCGGCCTGGCGGTGGAGCAGCGATCTGGCGCGTTCATAATTGGCCTGGGACAGCACCAGGGCGGCTTCGGCCTGGGCCAGCAATGCCTCGTCCAGAGAGGCGTCAAGCTTGACCAGCACCTGGCCCTTGGAGACCCGCTGGCCTTCGGTGAAATTGAAGGATACCACCCGGCTGGCCAACTCCGGCCGGATCATGACCGATTCGTTGGAGCGGAAGGTGCCCACCGCCTCGACCGTCTGGCGGCTGGTGCCCACCGTGACCCTGGTGGCTTCCACGAACACCGGCGCAGGCGTACCCGCCGCCCGCGGCACATCCGATGCCTGGGCGCCGGCGACCTGGCCGCCGGGCGCGGTCGCGCCGCGCGATCCCGGCCCTTCGTTGAACCACCACCAGGCACCGCCGCCCGCTGCCAGCAGCAGCAGCGACGACACGATGGTCACCTTATGCCTTTTCATGCCTGCGAGCCCGCCAGCGGCGACGCCGGGAGCCACCCTGTCAAAGCTGAATTACTGACAGTCTACCGACAAAAGGTCGGCAGGAAATCGGAAATTCACTGTCCGCCGCGATGATTTACCCGGTTTCGTACCGGCGCCATGCAAGGCATACGGAGCCTGGGAACCGGACGGATGAACGATTTGCCGATAGAGGCGGCGCTGCCGGCGCTGTATTGCGCGTTGGACGGGGGCCGATCCGCCGTCCTGGTGGCGCCGCCCGGGGCCGGCAAGACCACACGGGTGCCGCTGGCGCTGCTCGATGCGCCGTGGCTGGCCGGCCGCAAGATTCTTGTGCAGGAGCCGCGCCGCGTTGCCGCACGCGCCGCTGCCCGGCGCATGGCC
Organism: Rhodospirillaceae bacterium SYSU D60007; assembly: GCA_003574685.1. Taxonomy (GTDB): domain Bacteria; phylum Pseudomonadota; class Alphaproteobacteria; order Reyranellales; family Reyranellaceae; genus Vineibacter. The sequence continues at coordinate 40,385 of QOCQ01000005.1, read as the reverse complement.
GAGATGCTGGGCGAGCCGGTCGGGGCGACCGTCGGCTACCGGGTTCGTCTGGACAGCCGCGTCGGGCCCGCCACGCGCGTGGAAGTCGTGACCGACGGGCTGCTTCTGCGCCGGCTGCAGGCTGATCCCTCGCTGGACGGCGTGGGCTGCGTGATCTTCGACGAGCTGCACGAACGTGGGCTGGAAAGCGATCTGGCCCTGGCGCTAGTGCGGGAGGCGCAACGCGCCCTGCGCGAAGACCTGCGCGTCATCGCCATGTCGGCCACGCTGGACGTCGCAGCGGTGACGCGCGTACTTGACGACGCCGCGGTCGTGGAAAGCGCCGGCCGCATGTTTCCGGTGGAAACCCGCTATCTGGAGCGCGATCCCGAAAGGCGCATCGAGGAGGCGGCGGCATCGGCGGTCAGGCGCGCCGTGGCAGCGGAGCGCGGCAGCCTTCTGGCCTTCCTCCCGGGGGTCGGCGAAATCCGCCGCGTTGCCGGGCGTCTGGAGGGCGTCCTGCCGGACGATACGGATCTGGTGCCGCTGTATGGCGACCTGACTGCAGCCGAGCAGGATCGGGCCATCCGCCCCGCCGCGCCGGGGCGTCGCAAGGTGGTGTTGGCAACCGCCATCGCCGAAACCAGCCTCACCATCGATGGCGTGCGGGTCGTGATCGACGCCGGCTACATGCGGGTGCCGCGGTTTTCGCCGCGCACCGGCATGCAGCGGCTGGAAACCGTGCGGGTGACGCAGGCTTCGGCGGACCAGCGGCGGGGCCGCGCCGGGCGGCTGGAGCCCGGTGTCTGCTATCGGCTCTGGAGCGAGGCGACGCAGCGCGGGCTTCGCCCCTACGGCGCACCTGAAATCCTCGACGCCGATCTTGCGCCGCTGGCGCTGGAGCTGGCGGTCTGGGGTGCGCGCGACGCGCAGTCGCTGCCGTGGCTGACGCCCCCGCCGGCAGCGGCGCTGGCGGCGGCGCAGGCCTTGCTGGCTGACCTCGGCGCACTGGACGACGAGGGCGCCCTGACGGCGCATGGCCGCGCGATGGCGGGTCTCGGGACCCATCCCCGACTGGCGCATATGCTGGTGCGCGGCTGCGAGGAGGGGCTCGGCGCATTGGCCTGCATCGTTGCCGCACTGCTCTTCGAGCGCGATCTGCTGCGCTTTCCGCCCGGCCAGCGCGACCCGGACCTCAGGCACCGTGTCGATATGGTTCTGACAAGGAGCGAGCCGCCCGGCGGCGCCGTGCTCGATCGCGGCGCGCTGGCGGCGGTACGTCAGAGCGCGTGCGACCTGCGCCGCCGCCTCGGCGTGCGCGACATGGACATCCCCGACAGCCGCGCCACGGGCCGCCTGGTGGCGATGGCGTATCCTGACCGTGTCGCGCGACGCCGCGCGGGCGGCGGACGATACCTCCTGAGCAGCGGTCGCGGCGCAGCACTGCCCGAAGCCGACCCGCTGGCCAGCGCGGACTGGCTGGCCGTGGCCGAGCTTGACGAGGCCGGTCAGGACGCCCGCATTTTCCTTGCCGCACCGATCGCGCTGGCCGACATCGAATCGCTGTTCGAGGCGCGGCTGGTCGAGCGCGACGTGCTGCGCTGGGATGCGCGCGAACAGGCTGTCGCCGCGCGTCGGCAGCGCCGGCTGGGCGCGCTGGTGTTAGAGGAGCGGCCACTGCCCGAGCCGGATCGCGAAGCAGTGCGCGCGGCAATGCTCCAGGGCATACGGACCATGGGGCTGGAGAGCCTGCCCTGGACCGGTGCGCTGCACGGCTGGCGGCAGCGCGTTGCGTTCCTGCGGCGGCATCTTGGGGAACCGTGGCCGGATCTGTCCGACGCAGCCTTGCTGGCCACGCTGCACGACTGGCTGGGGCCGTACCTCGACGGCGTGTCGCGCCGCGCGCGCCTGGACCGCATCGATCTGGTCGCCGCCCTGCAGGGACAACTCGACTGGTCGCTGCGCCAGAAGCTGGACGAGCTGGCGCCGACCCATGTTGTGGTGCCCAGCGGCTCACGGGTGCCGATCGACTACAGCAATCCCGAGGAACCGGTGCTGGCGGTGCGCTTGCAGGAGATGTTCGGCCTGGCGGAGACGCCGCGCATTGCCGGCGGCCGGGTGCCGCTGCTGATCCACCTGTTGTCGCCGGCGCGCAGGCCGGTGCAGGTGACTCGCGATCTCGCAAGCTTCTGGGCGACAGGCTACCGCGCCGTGAAGGCCGAGCTGAAAGGCCGCTACCCGCGGCACTACTGGCCCGACGATCCCCTCATCGCCGAGCCCACCGCCCGCACCCGCCCCCGCCCGCGCTGATCTACTGCTGGAAGCGGCGTTGCCAGAACTCGCGCGAGCGGCGTTCGCCGATGTCGCAGCCAAGATCATAGGGCCGCTTGCCGGGCGCCGGCATGGAGCCTTCGATGGATTGCGCGAGATGGTGCAGGCCTCGCGTTCCGGGCCGCTGCTGCCGCACGTTTGCAGCCTGATATTTGCCGCCCGGACTGGCACCGGCGATCTCCAGTAGCAGCTTCTTGCGCACGGCCTCGTGGAACTCGGCGAAGCTGTTGGCCACCACGATGAAGGAGCGCGGCCCGCCGATCACGCAGCCCTCGTAATACTTGTCGAGATCGGGATCGGGCGGGAAGCCGTACTTGTTGGGCCTGCCATTCATGATCGGCAGGCCGTTGATGGTGATCTTGCGGGAGAGCGCCTCGTCGCGCGCCAGCGTGATCAGCCCGCCGTCATTGTTGGCGCCATCGCCGGAAATATCGAGCACCTTGCGCTCGCTGGCGTAGGGGTTGCGCTCAAACAGCGGGATGGCAAAGCGGATGGCGCCGCTGATCGAGGTGCGGGTCAGCACCGTCACCGGCTGCGCGGCCAGCCGGTTGGCGAAGGCGTCGATCGCCGCCTCGCTGTCGAGCAGGGTCCAGTCGGCCAGGATCTGCTGCCGCCACGAATCGGACCATTCGAAATACGCCACCGCGATGCGGCCGCTGTAGCCGCCCAGGATCGCTCTGCGGACCTGCCGGTCATTGAAGGCGCGCACATAGCCTTCGCGCTGCAGCTCAGCCTCGTCGGGGTCAATGCTGCCGGAGATGTCGACAGCCAGCGCCAGCGAAAGGTCGACTTCCTTCGGTTCCTGGGCGGCGGCGGAGCCGAGAAGGATGGCGGCAAGACAGAACCCGCCGACGGCAGCCAGCTTGCTGCGCGCGGCCGCACCACTCGAACGCACGCGACCGGGGACCATGCATTGCCTCCAGGTGCCGCATCGACAAGCGAAAGGATACGCTCCCGCCGATGGCTGTCCAGCGCGGCGCGCACTTCACAGCCATGAATTGATGTTCATATGCTGTGACACGGTTTGGTGAGGTCGTATCTTTGAATATCAGCATGTAACGGTTGGCCGTTTGGCTCTGACAATCCTCCCCGGTTGGCCGACGAGTTCCGTGCGGGACGGCCTTTGATGGTGACTAAATCCGCCCGCGCCGCCTACCGCCGCGGCTACACCATGGCCGGCGCCAACCCCTACCAGGGCGCCGCACCCGGCATCGTGGCCACCGCCGAGCATCTGGCCTTTGAGCTCGGCAAGGCCGATCGCGCCGCCGGCCGGCCGGCGCGGCCCGCCAGCACCGACAAGCTGACCCGGCTTGTGGCGCTGCTGGCACTCACCCGCCAGGGCGAATTGCTCGCCGAAGTGGAGCCGATCGCCCTCGACACGAACAGCCGCGGCCCCCTAATTTAGAGACGACGGTGCTAGGACAATGAGCGACATCACCTTGCAGGCCCTGCACGATGCCATGGTGCGGCGCTTCGATGACGTTGACGGCAAGCTGCGCCAGCATGATGAGCGTTTCGAGCGCCTGGAAAAGCGGGTTGCCGGCCTGGCGCAGGAGCTCGCCGGCCTGCATCAGGAGCTCGCCGGCCTGCACCAGACGGTTGCCAACCTTCACGAGGACAACGCGGCCGTGCTGGGCCACTACGTCAGGGCCGATGACCGCCTCCAGCGGCTGGAAGATCGCGTTTCCCTTCTGGAACACGCGCAGCGCCGGCCCGACTAGCCGTGCCGTCCAGAACACCCGCCAAGCCGCACAGGCCGGGGCCGTGGTTCACGCTGGCACTGGAGGCGCTGGAAGCGCGCGCAAAGACCGGCCGGCCGGCAACGCCTACGATGCAGCGCCGGCCATGACCGGCATCAGGGTTCAAAGGAGCCAACGACAGATGTTCAGACAATTATCATGGCCGCCGTCCTGTTGGTCGGCGGCGCTGCGCAGGCGCAATACTACGATCCCGCGCGGCGCTATGAGGACATGATCCGCGCCGAGAATCAGCGCATTCAGCGCCGCAACGAGCTCGATCGGCAACAGTTGTTCGAGGTGTTGAAGCCGCCGCCGGCCATGCCGCTCGATCTGGAATACCGCATGGATCGCACCGAGGAGCGCCTCGACCGCCTGGAGCGGCGGCACGATCCGTCGCCGTGGGGATGGACCACCCGCTAGATCGCACCCTCCTCATCGCAGCCGGTGCCAGGGCGAAGCAGCGGCCGAGCCCGAGCTGGAAGCTGCCTCGCTGGAAACGCTGGAACGGATATGGGCTGAAATGGAGGCGGCCGATGCTATGATGGCAGCGAGGCCGGCGATGGGCGAGCAACTGAACGCGCTGTTGAAGATCGAGTCGAAGCTGGAGGCGTTGCTCAAAGGCCGGCTGTCGCCCGAGAAGCGCCTGTTGCTGGCGAAGGCGCTGCACGCGACACGGGCGCGGACCAAGCTGCGCCAGCGCCGGCCGGATTTCGAGGAGAGCCTGCGCGAGCCCAGGGGGCGAGCGAGCTGCGGGCGCCCCGGCCGAAGCTGAACCCCCTCAAGCAGGATTTGGGACAACAGGAGATAACGCGAACGGTGCCATTGTCAGCCGCGGCCCAGCGTGGCGCGTCGCGGCTGATCGCGCCATCCTCGTCCGCCGAGCCTCCATCGCAAGGCCGTCTGTTACCGAAACCGGCCTGTCTAACGGCCATCGGAAGGGCGGAAAAGTTGGGCAAGTGGCGATTTTCCGTGTGTTGACAAGGGCTTGACTTCCCAGATTTATTGACGTGACAAACGTGAGCTGTTGGAAGGAACCGCCATGGATCTCGCCCTTGGCCCCGAGGATCGCGCCTTTCAGGAGGAGGTGCATGCGTTCTTGCGGGACAACCTCACGCCGGAGTTGCGGCAGGCCGGCATGCGCACCGGTGGCGTGTTTGCCGAGATGGAAGCGGGCTTGCGCTGGCATCGCATCCTGGCGCGGCGCGGCTGGTCGGCGACGACCTGGCCGAAGGAGCATGGCGGGCCCGGCTGGACAGCGACGCAGCGCTATATCTTCGCGCGCGAATGTGTTGCGGTCGACGCGCCGCGCGTCTTCAACATGGGCGTGCGCATGGTCGGGCCTGTGGTGATGAAGTTCGGCACGCCCGAGCAGAAGGCGAAGTATCTGCCCGGCATCGTGTCGGGCGACATCGTCTTCTGCCAGGGCTATTCGGAACCGGGGTCGGGTTCCGATCTGGCGTCGCTCAGGACCCGCGCCGAGCCCGACGGCGATGATTACGTGATCAACGGCACCAAGATCTGGACCACCTTCGCGCACCACGCCAATCACATGTTCCTGCTGGTGCGCACCCGGGCCGAGGGCAAGCCGCAGGATGGCATCACCTTCCTGCTGATCGACAGCATGAAGACGCCCGGGCTGACCGTGAAGCCGATCATCACCATGGCCGGCGACCACGAGGTCAACCAGGTGTTCTTCGACAATGTGCGCGTGCCCAGAAGCAACCGCCTTGGCGCCGAGAACGAGGGCTGGACGGTCGCGAAATACCTGCTTGAGTACGAGCGTGGCGGCGAGGCCTACACGCCCAACCTCTACGCACGGCTGGAGGATGTGCGCCGGATCGCGCGCGAGGAACGCGCCGACGACGGCAGCAGGCTGATCGAGATGCGGGACTTCTCGGAACGGCTGGCGGCAGCGGAAATCGAGATCCAGGCGCTGGAGACGATCGAGCTGCAGGTGCTGAGCGACCTCAGCCGCGGCCGCAATCCGGGCGCGATCTCCTCGGCCATGAAAATCCGCGGCTCGGAGACGCTGCAGAAGATCGACGGGCTGGGCGTCGAGGCGCTGGCCTGGTATGGCGCGCCATTCGAGCCCGAAGCCCGTACCCCCGGCTGGAACGCACCCACCGTGGCGCCCGATTACGGCATCACGGCCATGCCGCTCTACCTCAACAACCGTGCCGCCACCATCTACGCCGGTTCCAACGAGATCCAGCGCAACATCATCGCCAAGGGCGTGCTCGGACTCTGAGCCGCGCAAAGAGATTTACCACAGAGACACAGAGATCACAGAGAGAACCGATTGCGCGCCGTCGGCGCGCGTCGATGTCTGCCTTCCTCTGTGTCTCTGTGCCTCTGTGGTTGGCCTTCTAAACCGTCAGCATGATCTTGCCGACGTGGTCGGCGCGCTCCAGCTCGGCATGGGCGGCGGCGGCGTTGGCCAGGGGGAAGGTCTTGAAGATCACCGGCTTGATGACGCCCTTCTCAAGCAGCGGCCAGACCTTCTGGCGCAACCCTGCCGCCATGCGGCCCTTGTTGGCCACGCTCTGCGGCCGCATGGTCGAGCCGGTGACGGTAAGACGGTTCATCATCACGTACGCAGCGTTGATCGACGCCGTGGCGCCGCCCTGCACGGCGATGATCACCAGCCGTCCCTCCGGCTTCAGCAATTGAAGATTTTTGGGAATGTAGTCGCCGGCCACCATGTCGAGCACGACATCGACGCCCTGGCCGTCGCTCAGCCGTTTCACCTCGGCCGCCCAGTCGTTGTCCTTGTAGAGAATGGCATAGTGCGCCCCCAGCTTCTTGACGGCGGCAGCCTTGTCGGCGTTGCGCACGGTGGTGAACACGGTCGAGCCCAGCGCTCTTGCCAGCAGGATGGCGGTGGTGCCGATGCCGCTGGCGCCGCCATGGATCAGCACGCTCTCGCCCGCCGCCAGACGGCCGCGCTCGAAGAGATTGTGCCAGACCGTGAAGTACGTTTCCGGCAGTGCCGCGGCCTGGATCATGTCCAGCCCCTGCGGCACCGGCAGGCATTGCGGCGCGGGCACCCGGCAATATTCCGCATAGGCGCCGCCCGGCGTCAGCGCGCAGACGGCATCGCCGACCTTCCAGTCGCTCACGCCGGCACCCAGCGCCGCGATGGTGCCGGCGCATTCCAGGCCGGGCAGGTCGGACGCGCCCGGCGGCGGCGGGTACACACCGGCGCGCTGCGCCAGGTCGGGGCGGTTCACGCCCGCGGCCGCCACCTTGATCAGCACCTCGCCCTCCTGCGGCGCCGGCAACGGCCGTGTTGCCGGTTTCAGCACCTCCGGGACGCCCGGCTGACTGATCTCGATGCAGGTCATGGTCGTGGGCAGGGCGCTCATGCGACTCTCCGGCTGTTTCGGCGGTCAGGGACGGCTGCTATAGCCCGGCGGCAGGCAGACCGTCCATTGAGGGCTGCCGTCTTCCAGGGAGGACGACCATGGCGCGCGATGATGACGACCTGGAACCGCGCACGAAAAAGCCTCAGCCAAAGAACCTCGAGCCGATGTCGGTGGAAGAACTGCGCGACTACATCGCCGGTCTGAAAGCCGAGATCGCGCGCGCCGAGGAGCAGATCAAGGCCAAGCAGGCGCATGCCGCGGCAGCACAGTCGTTCTTCAAGCGATGACACCTGACGCGGAGATGAGCTGATGATCCTTGCCAACAAGACCGCCATCGTTACCGGCTCCACCAGCGGTATCGGCCTGGGCATTGCCCGGGCGCTGGCCGCCGAGGGCGCGCATGTCATGCTCAACGGCTTCGGCGAGCCGACGGCCATCGAGCAGATCCGCAAGGAGATCGCGGAGATGGGGCCGGGCAAGACGGCATATCATCCCGCCGACATGAGCAAGCCGGCCGAGATCGCCGATCTGGTGGCCACGACCGCCCGCACGCTGGGTTCGGTGGATGTGCTGGTGAACAATGCCGGCATCCAGCACGTGGCGGCGGTGGAGGAATTCCCCGTCGAGCGCTGGGATGCGATCATCGCCATCAACCTGTCGAGCAGCTTCCACACCATCCGAGCGGCGCTGCCGCTGATGAAGAAGGCCGGCTGGGGCCGCATCATCAATATCGCGTCCACCCACGGGCTGGTGGCCTCGGCACAGAAGGCGGCCTACGTCGCGGCCAAGCACGGCGTGATCGGCCTGACCAAGACGGTAGCACTGGAGTGTGCCGATACCGGCGTCACCTGCAACGCCATCTGCCCCGGCTGGGTGCTGACGCCGCTGGTGCAGAAGCAGATCGAGGCGCGCGCCGCGGCGGAAAAGATCAGCGTCGAGACGGCGCGCAAGGCGCTCTTGGGCGAGAAGCAGCCGCAGCTCCAGTTCACGACGCCGGAACAGCTCGCAGCGCTGGCTGTGTTCCTCTGCACGCCGGCCGCTGTCAATATGCAGGGCGCGCAACTGGTGAGCGACGGCGGCTGGACGGCGCAGTAGGATTATCGCCGTGTGCTGAGGGGGAGGGCGGCATGAGGCGGGGTGTAGCGATCGCAGCGGCGATGCTGGCGGCGCTGATGGCGGGAGAGGCGGTGGCGCGCGACTACTACGGATTGCCGCCGGGCCCCTATCGTGGCGAATGCCGCAATGAGCGCATCGTCAACGGTTACCTGCTGATGGCCACCTGCCCCAAGCACAACGGCGAAATGCGCGACGCCTCGCTCGACCTGCGCACCTGTCCACGAGGCGCGCCAGTCTACAACGACGGCGCCTACCTGAAATGCGGCAGCGGCGGCGGTTACAATACCGGTGGCGGCTACCATCCGGGCTATGGCGGCTATCCGCTGCCGCCCGGCCCCTGGCGGCAGGAATGCCGTCACGAACGCATCGAGGGCTACCTGCTGCGTGCGACCTGTCCCAAGCACGATGGCGAGATGCGCGACGCCTCGCTGGACCTGCGCACCTGCCCGCGCGGCTCGGCAGTGTATAACGATGGTGCCTATCTGAAATGCGGCGCCAGCACCGGCTGGTTCGGCCCGAGTGTCGGCGGAGGCGGCGGCGGAAATCACGGCTATGGCCTGCCGCCGGGCCCTTATCGCTATCAGTGCCGGCGCGAGCGCATCGTCAACGGCTACCTGCTGATGGCGACGTGCCCCAAGGCGAACGGCGAGATGCGCGATGCCTCGCTCGACCTGCGCACCTGCCCCCGCGGCGCCGCCGTCTACAACGAAGGCGCCTACCTGCGCTGCCGGTAGCCGCAGTCCAGTCCTTCTCCCCGCGGAAGGAAGAAACTTCCTTCCCCCGGAGGGGGAAGGTGCCCGAAGGGCGGAAGGGGGATGGTGCAACATCTGCGGCGTCGCGCTTGTTGAGGCATCCCCCTTCCGGCGCTGGCGCGCCACCTTCCCCCTTCGGGGGAAGGGATATGAAGATGCCATGTGCAGGACGTGACTAATTTGCGGAACAGGAGCTACCGCGGACGCACTTCGATCTCGATGACGTCGAGGCGGGCGGTGTCGGCGGGGGCGCGGGTCTGCGCGGTCAGCAGCAGGTGCATCGGCAGCCGGCTGCCACCTTCCACCGACGCATTTTCGGCGATCAGGGCACGGTCGGTGCTGAAGCGCAGGAAGCGGATGCCGCCCCGCCCGGGCTCAACCTTGTCGGTCAGATCGAAGACGTGGGCGTCGCCACCGATATCCACCATCAGGAAGATGCGGCCGCCCTCGCTGCGGCTGGCGTAGAGCGTGAGGTCGACATCGAAGCCGGCCAGCACGCGGCCGCGCGGCGGTATGTAGGGCGGATAGGGTGCGGCCGTCAGCGTTTGCGAGCGGCCCTCGCCGCCCGCCGTCACTGCGGCGCGGATATTGGTCGTGGAGCACACCAGGCCCAGCGCCTTGGGCGTGCAGATCAACCGCGTAGTGGGATGCTCGTCGCTGGCCAGCGCGGGCGAGGACCCGCTAACAGCGGCAAGCAGTAGACAAAGGCCGAGCGCTTGAGGGAATCGCATGACGGGCCCTCCGGTTCTTGTCGTTGCCTGACGCGGTCTGATGCCGCGTTTGTCGTTGCGCGCCCGCTGCCCTCGTCTAGTCTCGCACACCAGCAGCCGGGCCGATCGTCGTTCCGGAATGCGGAGCAGTATAATGCCTGACGCGAAATTCCTGAAATTCGACACGCTGGCGCTGCATGCCGGACAGCAGCCCGATCCGGTCACCGGCGCGCGGGCCGTGCCGATCTACCAGACCACCAGCTTCGTGTTCCGCGACGTCGAGCACGCCGCCAGCCTGTTCAACCTCGAGGTCGGCGGGCACATCTACTCGCGCATCTCCAACCCCACGGTTGCCGTGCTGGAGGAACGCGTCGCGGCGCTGGAGAAGGGGACGGGCGCGCTCGCCGTGGCCAGCGGCCAGGCGGCGCTGCACATCGCCATCGCCACGCTAATGGGGCAGGGCGGCCACATCGTGGCCTCGGCCTCGCTTTATGGCGGCAGCCGCAACCTGATGGGCCTGACCCTGCCGCGCTTCGGCATCACCACGACGTTCGTCGATCCGCGCGATCTCGAGGGCATGCGCAAGGCCATCCGTCCCGAGACGCGCCTGCTGTTCGGCGAAACCATCGGCAATCCCGGCGGCGAGGTGCTCGACCTGCCGGCGGTGGCGAAGGTTGCGCATGACGCCGGTGTGCCGCTGATGATCGACAACACCTTCGCCTCGCCGGCGCTGTGCAATCCGCTGGAGCACGGGGCCGATATCGTCATGCACTCGGCCACCAAGTTCATCGGCGGCCATGGTCTGGCGATTGCCGGCGTGCTGGTCGATGCCGGCCGCTTCGACTGGCGCGCGTCCGGCAAGTTCCCGACGCTCACCGAGCCCTATGCCGGCTATCACGGCATCGATTTCGCGGCCGAGTTCGGGCCGCAGGCCTTCATCATGCGGGCCCGCGCCGAAGGGCTGCGCGATTTCGGTCCTGCCCTGTCGCCGCAGAACGCCTTCTATCTGCTGCAAGGCCTGGAAACCCTTCCGCTGCGCATGCGCCAGCATGTGGCCAACGCGCGCAAGCTGGCGCAGTTCCTGGCCGAGAACCCGGCGGTCGAGCGCGTGCTCTATCCCGACTTGCCGAGCCACCCCGATCATGCGCTGGCGAAGACGCTGCTACCGCACGGCAGCGGCGCCATCTTTGCTTTCGACCTCAAGGGCGGACGGGAAGCGGGCAAGCGCTTTATCGAGCGGCTGCGGCTGTTCTCGCATCTGGCCAATGTCGGCGATGCCAAGTCGCTGGTGATCCACCCCGCCTCGACGACGCACGCGCAGCTCACCGCCGAGCAACTCGCCGCGACCGGCGTCGGGGAAGGCATGGTGCGCCTGTCGGTCGGCCTCGAGGATGCGGACGACCTGATCGACGACCTTGCGCCGGCGCTGCGCGCCGCACTGAAGGGCTGATGTCATGACCGCGACGTTCAGGATCGACGGGCACGAGGTGTTCGCCACCACCGGCGGCATGCCGTTCGATGCCCGCAAGCCGGTGGTCGTCTTCCTCCACGGTGCCGGCTTTGACCGCACGGTGTGGCGCTTGCAGACCCGGTGGTTCGCGAATCACGGCCGCTCGGTGCTGGCCGTGGACCTGCCGGGCCATGGCCGCTCCGGCGGCGCGCCGCTCACCAGCATCGCCGCCATGGCCGACTGGACGCTACGGCTGCTGGACGCGGCAGAGGTGCGCCGCGCGGCCCTGGTCGGCCACTCGATGGGCGGGCTGGTTGCGCTCGACGCGGCTGGCCGCTATCCCGACCGCGTCTCGGCGTTAGGACTGTGCGGCATCGCCGCCGAAATGCCGGTCCATCCGGAGATGCTGGAATCGGCCAAAGCAGGGACCGCGAAGGTGCGCGAGCTGATGACCTTCTGGGGCCTGGGCCGGGCGCATCAGGTGGGCGGTATGGTGACCCCGGGCCTGTGGCTCACACGCGAGTCGCTGGCCGTGCTGGACAAGGCGGCATCGGCGGTCATCCACGCTGACCTCTCTGCCTGCAATGTCTACAAGGACGCACCAGCGCGGGCTGCCGCGGTGAAATGCCCCACGGCCTTTGTCTGCGGCGACGGCGACCAGATGACCCCCGCCGCCAAGTGCCGGCCGCTGGCCGATGCCATCCCCGGCAGTCGCATGACAGTCCTGCAGGCGTGCGGCCATTTCATGATGGTGGAGCGTCCGGACGAAACCCTGGAGGCCCTGAAAGCCGTCGCATAAGGGGGCTTCGTGCCGCTTGGCAGGGTCTGTGGAAAAAGCGTAGAACCGGGCCGGCCCGCGGGCTGGCCGTCCCCTTCCGGACGGCCCTGAGGAGGGGAAGTCATGAGTGCGAACCAGGCAACGGCGCAGCGCAAGCCGACCGACGGACGGCCGGGTGGCGTGGCTGCGTTTGCGTGGTCGCCCGATTCCTGGCGGAACTTCCCGGCCCGTCAGATGCCGGTCTACGAGGACCGCGCGGCCCTGGAGGCGGCGGAAGCCCGGCTGCGACGCTACCCGCCCCTGGTGTTCGCGGGTGAGGCACGGCGGCTGAAAGCGGCGCTGGGCCGCGTCGCCGAGGGCCATGCCTTCCTGTTGCAGGGCGGCGATTGCGCCGAGAGCTTCGCCGACTTCACCGCCAACAACATCCGCGACATGTTCCGGGTGCTGCTGCAGATGGCGGTCGTGCTCACTTTCGGCGCCGGCATGCCGGTGGTGAAGGTCGGCCGTATCGCCGGCCAGTTCGCCAAGCCGCGCTCCTCCGATACGGAGGTCATCGACGGCGTCGAGCTGCCGAGCTATCGCGGCGACAACGTCAACGGCTTCGAGTTCACGCCCGAGGCGCGCCGGCCCGATCCCGAGCGTATGGTGCAGGCCTACAACCAGTCGGCCGCGACGCTGAACCTGCTGCGCGCCTTCGCCCAGGGCGGCTATGCCGACCTGCATGAGGTGCATCGCTGGAACCTCGATTTCGTCTCCAGCTCGCCGGCGGGTACGCGGTACGAAGACCTCGCGGGACGGCTGGACGAAACCCTGACTTTCATGGCGGCGTGCGGGCTGACCTCGGCCACGACGCCCCAGATCGCCGAAACCGATTTCTTCACCAGCCACGAGGCCCTGCTGCTGCCCTACGAGCAGGCGCTGACCCGCGTCGATTCGACCAGCGGCGACTGGTACGATTGCAGCGCGCATATGCTGTGGATCGGTGAACGCACGCGCCAGGCCGATGGCGCGCATGTGGAGTTCCTGCGCGGCGTCAAGAACCCGCTGGGTTTCAAGGCCGGGCCCGACATCTCGCCCGACGACGTGCTGCGCCTGCTCGACGTGCTCAATCCGCGCAACGAGGCCGGCCGCATCACGGTCATCACCCGCATGGGCGCCGATGCGGTGGCGGACAAGCTGCCGCCGCTGCTGCGGGCCATCCGGCGCGAGGGCCGCAAGGTGGTGTGGTCGTGCGATCCCATGCACGGCAACACGGTCAAGGCGGCCAACGGGCTCAAGACCCGGCATTTCGATGCCATCCTGCGCGAGGTGCGCGCCTTCTTCGCCGCGCATCGCGCCGAGGGCACGCATCCCGGCGGCGTGCATTTCGAGATGACGGGGCAGGAGGTGACCGAGTGCGTCGGTGGCGCCGTGGACATTACCGTGGACGGGCTGACGGCGCGGTACGAGACGCAGTGCGATCCGCGGCTCAACGCCAGCCAGGTGCTGGAGCTGGCCTTCCTGCTGGCCGAAGGGCTTAAGACCGAACGTGGGGCGCGCGACCGCAACGGGTCGCCGGCAAAGTGAGGCGCCATCGCGCCTGATCCTTTCATCCTGGGGAGGAATGCACGATGCATCCGGCAAATCCGGACGTTTCGCGCTACACCGATCACTACTTCAACCGCACGAAGGGCGTGATCGGCAAGTTCGGCGACTGCACGGTCACCTACGCGATCTTCATGCGTCGGCCGGTGGTGAACGCACCGCGCCTGGCGCTCGACTGGCTGCATGCGCTGACCGAGGCGCGCGGCACGAAGGTCGAGGTCGATCTGCGCTATCCGGAGGGCAAATGGGTCGGCGCGGGCGAGCCGATCATGTACATCACCGGCTCCTTTTATCACCTCGTCGACCTCGAAACGATTTTCCTGCAGAAGCTGGGGCCCGCCTGCGTCGCGGCCTACAACGCCTACACCATGTGCGCGGAGATGCCGAAGACGGCGTTTCTCGCCATGGATGCGCGCCACTGCGCCGGCGCGGAGATGGCGGAGATGATGGCCTACGCCGCCTCGGTCGGTTCGGCCCGCGCCCGGCGCAAGCTGAACGCCGTGGGCTTCATCGGCAATGCCACCCACAGCACGGCGCATTTCTTTGGTCGCGACCAGGGCATGGGCACGATGCCGCATGCACTGATCGGCTACGCCGGATCGACCCTGCGCGCGGCGGAAATGTATCACGAGACGTTTCCCGGCGAGCCGATGACGGTGCTGGTCGACTATTTCGCGCGCGAGGTCAGCGACTCGCTGGCCGTGGCGCGGCGGTTCCCGGAACTGGCTTCGGCTGGCCAGCTCTCGGTGCGGCTCGACACGACGGGCGGCCGGTACGTCGAAGGGCTCGATCCGCAGGCATCGTATGCCGTGATGGAGCGCCACGCACCGGAGGCGATCCGCGGCTATCGCACCGACGACGAACTGCGCCATCTCGTGGGCACCGGTGTGTCGGCGGCGGCCCTGTTCCATCTGCGCGAGCGGCTGGATGCCGAGGGCTTCGACAAGGTGCGCATTGTCGCCTCGTCCGGTTTCGGGCCGGCCAAGTGCCGGGTGATGGCCGAAGCCGGCGCGCCCATCGACGTCGTGGGCTCGGGCTCGTTCCTGCCCTCCAACTGGACGGAGACCTACGCCACCGCCGACATCGTCGAATATGACGGCGTGCCGCGCGTGAAGGTCGGCCGCGAGTTCCTGCATCGTAACCGCACCGCCAGGGTGCCGGCCTTGTAAGCCCGCGGACCCCGGCTGGCAGGCGAGGCAGGGCGGGCGTATAAGGACCCCCGCGTCACCCGAAGTGAGCTACGCGAAGGAGGGCCGTCATGAAGTATGTTCTTCTCGGCACGCTCAGCGTTGATTGGGCCGGCAAGCAGGCGGAGCGCACCGCCAAGGCGCGGGCCAGGCTGGACAAGCTCGGCATCAAGCTGGAGTCGATCCACTACACGCAGGGACCGTACGATTTCGTCGACGTGGTCGATGCGCCCGACGCCGAGGCGATGCTTGCCTTTTCCGTCTGGTACGCCGCGCAAGGCCTGGGCCGCATCCAGAGCCTGCCCGCGTTCGACTCCCAGAGCTTCGAGAAGGCGGTCCAGAAAGCCGCCGGTTAGTATTTTGCCTTCTCCCCGCGAAGGCCAATGCACCGCATTCCTTCCCCCGGAGGGGGAAGGTGCCCGAAGGGCGGAAGGGGGATGCCTCAACGCGCGCGGCGTCTCGCATCTAAACGCCGTGCTTGCCGCGGCATCCCCCTTCCGGCGCTGCGCGCCACCTTCCCCCTCCGGGGGAAGACTCATGAAAGGAGGCGTACATGGATGCCGTGAAGGATGCCAGCCACCTGTACGAGGTCGAGCGGCGGGCGCGTCATGCGGAGCGGCCGGGCTTTCGTATCAGCGAGCTGCAGATCAGCCCGACCCAGAAGGTGCCGTGGCACTACCACACGAACGTCGCCGACACCTTCTACGTGCTCGACGGGCGCATCCGCGTCTTCCTGCAGGATCCCAAGGAGGATGTTCGCCTCGGTCCGGGTGAAACTTTCACGGCGCGACCGGGCCGCCCGCACCTTGTCGTGAACGATGGCGACCGCTCCGCCACCTTCCTTGTCCTGCAGGGGATCGGCGAATACGATTTCGTGCCGCTGACATAGCGCGGCGCAGGGAGGCGGCCGATGGCCATCATCTTGAGCGAAACCGGCGAGCATCGCGTCGCCGCGGCGGACGGGTTGTGGCTCTCTGCGGCGGAAGCCGAGCGCGCCACCGGCTGGACGCTGAAGCCCGAGGGCATGTGCCGCGACGAAGCCTGCGTGCCGCTGCCGGCCAGCGAGGCGCGCGATGGCAAGGTCGATGTTGTGGCCTTCTGGCAGCGGCTGGGCCATCCCGTGCTGCACGACGAAGCGCGCGAAACCTGGGTGCTGGGCATCGGTGCCGATGCGCGCAACGCGGCGCTGGCCGGTCTGGACGCGCCCGACTTTACCTTGCCCGACCTCGACGGCGTGCCGCATACGCTCTCGGCGTTGCGCGGCCGCAAGGTGTTCCTCGCCACATGGGCCAGTTGGTGAGGCTGCCGGTTCGACTTGCCCGTGTGGCAGTTACTGTATGACGAGCTGAAGGATCGCAATTTCATGATCGTCGCCGTGGCCGAGGAGAGCCGCGGCGCCGACCAGGCCCGCCAGTGGATCGAGCAGGCGAAACCCGCCTACTGGTGCCTGGTCGATACTGACCACCGCGTGGCCGATCTGTACGGCATGGTCAATGTGCCGCAATCGGTGTGGATCGACGAAGCCGGCCGCATCGTGCGGCCCGCGGAGACGGCCGGCTCCACCGACCATTTCCGCCGCATGGATCTGACGACGCGCACCATGTCGCCGGAGGACCAGGCGGCACGGCTGGCGGCGCGCAAGGCCTATCTCGACGCGGTGAAGGAGTGGGTGTTGACCGGCAGGCATGCGCTGCCGCCCGACGCGGCGCGCCGCAGCCAGCCGCGCATCACCGATGACATTGCCCGCGCACATGCCCATTTCCGGCTCGGCACCTGGCTTCGCCACCATGGCAAGGCGGAAGAGGGGGACCATCATCTCGCCGAGGCTTCCCGTCTGCATCCGGACTCCTGGAACATCTGGCGCCAGGCCGCCGACCTGCAGGAAGTCGGCAAGGCCAGCGGACCGGAGTTCTGGGCCCGCGTACAGGCGCTGGGCGACAAGCCATACTACCCGCCACCCGACCTGCCGGGAGTCGGGCGGTAGGATATACTCCAAATAAGCATAAGCGGGATGCGGCGTCCCGGATGGTCAGCCCGACAGCGCCGGTGTATAGCCGGTGCGTCATTGTTGGCGCGTGCCGACGCGGTAGAGTGACGGGATGACCGACGCCCTGAATATCGCCATTGCCCAGCTTAATCCGACCGTCGGCGACGTGGCCGGCAACGTCGCCAGGGTACGTGCCGCGCGGGCCGAGGCGGCGAAGCTGGGATCCGACGTGGTCGTGTTCTCGGAGCTGATGCTGTCGGGCTATCCGCCGGAAGACCTGGTGCTGAAGCCGGCCTTCCAGCGGCGCCTGCACGAAGCCGTCGAGGAATTGCGCGCCGACACCGCCGATGGCGGACCTGCCCTGTTCGTGACCACGCCATGGCGCGAGGCCGACAAGCTGCACAACGCCATCCTGCTGCTCGACCGCGGCGAGATCGTCGGCAAGCGCTTCAAGGTCGACCTGCCGAATTACGGCGTGTTCGACGAAAAGCGCGTGTTCGCGCCGGGACCCATGCCCGGCCCGCTGGTCTTCCGCGACGTGCGCATCGGCGTTCCCATCTGCGAGGATGTCTGGACGCCTGATGTGGTGGAGTGCATCGCCGAAACCGGTGGCGAACTCATCCTGGTGCCCAACGGTTCGCCCTACGAGGTGGACAAGACCGAGCGGCGCATGCAGCTGGGCGTGGCGCGCGTGGTCGAGAGCGGCCTGCCGTTCTGCTACGTCAACCAGGTCGGCGGCCAGGACGAGCTGATCTTCGACGGCGGCTCCTTCGTGATCGGCGCCGACCGCAAGCTGCGCGTTTCGCTGCCCAGCTTCAGGGAAGCCGTCGTCGCCACGCAATGGCGCCGCGGCGCCGGCGGCAAGTGGGATTGCATGCCGGGCACGGTGGTGCCGGTGCTGCCACGCCTGGAATCGATCTATCAGGCGATGGTGCTGGGTCTGCGCGACTATGTGAACAAGAACCGCTTTTCGGGTGTGATCATCGGCCTGTCCGGCGGTATCGACTCGGCGCTGACGGCAGCGGTGGCGGTGGATGCGCTCGGTGCCGACCGGGTGCGTACCGTAATGATGCCCTCGCCCTATACCAGCCGCGACAGCCTGGAGGATGCCGCGCAATGCGCCGGGGCGCTGGGCGTGCGCTACGACATCGTCTCGATCGAGCCGGCGATGAAGGCGTTTGCCGAGATGCTGCGGCCCGTGTTCGGCAACCGCGCCGCCGACACGACCGAGGAGAACATCCAGGCGCGCGCCCGCGGTGTCACACTGATGGCGATCTCCAACAAGTTCGGCCACATGGTGGTGACCACCGGCAACAAGTCGGAGATGGCCGTGGGCTACTCGACGCTCTACGGCGACATGTGCGGCGGCTATAACGCGCTGAAGGATGTCTACAAGACCACCGTCTTCGCGCTGGCACGGTGGCGCAACGCCCATCAGCCGCTTGGGGCCATGGGTCCCGGCGGAGAGGTGATCCCCGAACGCATCATCACCAAGCCGCCCTCCGCCGAGCTGAAGCCGGACCAGAAGGACCAGGACACGCTGCCGCCGTACGACCTGCTGGACAAGATCCTGGAAGGCCTGATCGAGCGCGACCTTGGCGTCGAGGAACTGGCGGCCGAGGGCCATGACGCGGCTACGGTGCAGCGTGTCTGG
Source organism: Rhodospirillaceae bacterium SYSU D60007 (assembly GCA_003574685.1). Lineage (GTDB taxonomy): Bacteria > Pseudomonadota > Alphaproteobacteria > Reyranellales > Reyranellaceae > Vineibacter. The sequence continues at coordinate 21,753 of QOCQ01000005.1, read as the reverse complement.
CGCATGCTGGAGATGGCCGAGTACAAGCGCCGGCAGGCGCCGCCAGGCGTCAAGATCACTGGCCGCGCGGTTTCGCGCGACCGCCGCTACCCCATCACCAACGCGTTCAGGGGTTAAGTTCGTGTCCCGGCAGTAGCTGCTGTCATCCCGAGCGAAGCGAGGGATCTTTGGCGGCGGTGCATAGTTGGCGGTCCCGAAAGATCCCTCGCTTCGCTCGGGATGACAGGAGTGTTCTGGATGTCGTGCTTGCCCCGGCGGGGTGGACGGGGCATCTAGCGCTCCGCATGAATACCGTCGCCGCCCTGCCCGTCGTCCGTTTTGCCCCCAGCCCGACCGGGCGGCTGCATGTCGGCAACGCGCGCGCGGCGTTGCTGAACTGGCTGTTCGCGCGCCGCCATGGCGGGTCGTTCATCCTGCGACTCGACGATACCGACCGCGAGCGTTCGACCGAGGCGTTCGCGCGAGACATCGAGGAGGATCTGCGCTGGCTGGGGCTGCACTGGGACCGGCTGGAACGCCAGTCCGCCCGCTTTGCGGACTATGATGCCGCGCGCGACCGGCTGGTGGCCGCCGGCCGTCTCTATCCTTGCTACGAGACGCCGGAGGAGCTGGAGTTCCGCCGCAAGCGGCTGCTGGCGCGAGGGCGGCCGCCCGTGTACGACCGCGCCGCCCTCAGGCTGACCGATGCGGACCGTGCGCGGCTTGAGGCCGAGGGCCGCAAGCCACACTGGCGCTTCCTGCTCGAATCGGGTGACGTGCGCTGGAACGATCTTGTGCGCGGCCCGCAGCACATTGACGAGTCGAGCCAGAGCGATCCTGTGCTGATCCGCGCGGATGGAACGTATCTCTACACGCTGCCGTCCGTCGTCGATGACATTGCTTTCGGCATCACACACGTGATCCGCGGCGAGGATCACGTCACCAATACCGGCGCGCAGATCCAGCTCTTTCGTGCGCTGGGCGCAGAGCCGCCCGCATTCGCGCACCTGCCGCTGCTGACCGGCGCCGACGGACGCAGCCTCAGCAAGCGCCTGGGCTCGCTGTCGCTGGCAGACCTGCGCGCGCAGGGGATCGAAGCGCTGGCCGTTTGCGCGCTGCTGGCGCGTCTGGGCACGGCCGATCCGGTGGAGCCGGTCGACTCGCTTCAGACGTTGGTCGACTCCGTCGATCTCGGGCGTGTGGGCCGCGCCGCCGCGCGCTTCGCCGAGGAGGAGCTGCGCGCGCTCAGTCAGCGTACGGTCCACGGGCTCTCCTTTGCAGCCGTGAAGCCGCGGCTTGATCCGGCCGCGGCCGCCCTGGGCGAGGCTTTCTGGCTGGCGATACGCGGCAATATTGCGCGCGTGGCCGATGCCGCGGACTGGGTCCCCATCGTGCAGGGGCCAATGCAGCCGGCAATCGAGGATCCCGCCTTTCTCGAGCAGGCCGCGGCTCTCCTGCCACCCGAGCCGTGGACCGGCGCGACCTGGAAGGCCTGGACTTCGGCCTTGTCCGCCAGCACCGGCCGGAAAGGCCGCGCGCTGTTTCATCCGCTGCGGCGGGCGCTTACGGCCCGCGAGCAGGGCCCCGAGATGGCGGCCCTGCTGCCCCTGATCGGCCGCACACGCACTGCCGCGCGCCTGCGCGGTGAAACCGCTTGACTTGTAGTTCCTTCCCCCTTCGGGGAAGGTCATGGCATTCGTGACAATTCGCCGGGCGCCGACTTGCAGGATTGGTGCTAAAAATCATCCATGGCACCCGCGTTCCCTTCCTCCCGGCGCTGGCCTCGGGCCAGTGCACGATGTATGTGAGCCGCCGGCCCCGGTACGGCCGAACCATCGTGCTTGCCATCGTCCTTTGGGGAGTGAGGGGGCCATGTCCCTCGTCGTCTACAATACCCTGACGCGCCGCGAGGAGGCATTCGCACCGCTCGATCCGGCGCATGTCCGCATGTATGTCTGCGGCCCGACGGTTTACGACCATGTGCATATCGGCAACGCCCGGCCGGTCGTCGTCTTTGATGTGCTCTATCGCCTGCTGAAGCGGCGGTACCCGCGCGTCACCTACGTGCGCAATATCACCGACATCGACGACAAGATCATCGAGCGGGCGCGCGGATCGGGTGAACCGATCGACGCGCTGACCAGACGCACTGCCGAATTCTACCAGCGCGACATGCGCCGGCTGAACGCGCTGGCGCCGGACATCGAGCCGCGCGCCACCGGATACATCGCGCCGATGATCGCCATTATCGAGGGGCTGATCGGGCGCGGCCATGCCTATGCCGCCGATGGCCACGTGCTGTTCTCGGTACCCAGCATGGCGGAGTACGGCCAGCTCTCGCGCCATAGCCGTGACGAGCTGGTGGCCGGCGCGCGTGTCGATGTGGCGCCGTACAAGAAGGATCCGGCCGACTTCGTGCTGTGGAAGCCCTCGACGGCGGAGCAGCCGGGCTGGGAAAGCCCCTGGGGCCGCGGCCGGCCGGGCTGGCATATCGAGTGCTCGGCGATGAGCCTGCAGCACCTGGGCGAAACCTTCGACATTCATGCCGGGGGGCTCGACCTGATCTTCCCGCACCATGAGAACGAGATCGCGCAGTCGCGCTCGGCGTTTGGCACGCCCTTCATGGCGAAGTACTGGATGCACAACGGCTTCATCACCGCCAACGGCGAGAAGATGGCGAAGTCGCTGGGCAACTTCTTCACCGTGCACGAGCTGCTGCAGGAGTTTCCCGGCGAAGCACTGCGCCTGCTGCTGCTGTCGGCCCACTACCGCCAACCGCTCGACTTCACCAAAGACGGCTTGCGCGCTGCGAAGACCCAGCTTGATCGGCTGTACCAGGCGCTGCGTAACGCGGCCGATGTCGTCGTGCCGCCGGATGACGAGGTGCCGGCCAGCATCGTTAACGCGCTGGAGTCCGATCTGAACACGCCGCTGGCGCTTGCGCACTTGCACGAGCTGGCCGCCGATCTCAATCGCGCCACGACGCATGACGAGAAGGCGCGCGCGAAAGCGGCGCTGCTGGCGGCCGGCAGCGCGCTGGGTCTGCTGGAAGGCGATCCGGAGGTGTGGTTCCGCTGGAGTCCCGATGCCGGCGGACCGGGCGAAGCCGAGATCGAGGCTGCGATTGCCGCCCGCCAGGCAGCGCGCAAGGCCCGCAACTTCGCCGAGGCTGATCGCATCCGGGCCGCCCTGGCAGAGCAGGGGATCGTTCTGGAAGACGGTCCGAAGGGTACCACCTGGAAACGCGCGTGAGTTTCCGATGACGCTCACACGCGTCTTTCACCTCGCAGAGGCCGAGAACTGGGCCTCCATCGAGAGGGACGGCCTGTTGAGTGCGACGGCCTTGCTGATGCGGCCCGGCATCACGGACGCCGATCGCACGCGCGTCGCGTGTCATCGCGCAACGCGTACCGTGCTGTCGGACGGCACGGTCGTGCGTGACCAGGGACCGATGCCGCCTGCGGCCTTGCAGCGCTGTCTGCACGGCATGACGCCGGAACAATGGTACAAACTGCTCAATGGCAAGGTGTTCTTCTGGACCGATGCCGAGCGCCTGAACCGTCACCTGCGCGCCTGTGGGCGCAATCCGCAGGTGGTGATGGTGCTCGATGCCGAACGCCTGCTGGCACGTCACGGTGCGCAAGCTGCGGTGTCGCCGTTCAACACCGGCAATGCCCGGCGCCGGCCGGCACCACGCGGCGCGGCAACCTTCGTGCCCTACGTGACGTGGCAGCAGTCGGGTTGGGTGCACGAGTCGGCCGCCCTCGGTACGCGATCGAGGCCGCGCAGCCATCCACCCGCCGAGCTCGCTGTCGACTGGGCCGTGCCTGACGCTCTCAGCTTCGTGGTCGATGTACGCCAGGCGGCTGGCGAAGCCAGGTAGCTATGATCTTGCCGGTGGCAGGATGAGCTGTTCGATCTCCGGGCTTAGCCAGGGCGGGCGGGTGTCCAGCACGTAGTAGAGGATCATCTCGCCGACCACGTCGTTGCCGTACTCGGTGAAGTGCACGCCGTCCTCGAAGCGCAGCAGCCGGGCGCGGCCGGCATCGTCCTGCCTGACGTTGGTGTAGGCGCCCTCGGCATCCCGGGTGATGGCGGCGAGGTCGAAATACGGCACCGCGTATTCGGTGCACAGCTCGCGATGCACCGCGCGCACCCGCGCGATCCGGGATTCGAAACCGGGGCTGCCCATGACCGGCAGGCCGAGCCAGATCAGGTTCAGGCCATGCTCGCGCACCGGATCGAGAAACCTGCGAACGCGTCGTTCATAAAGGCTGCGCCAGCTCTCGGTTCCGAAGGCAGCCGGTGCGCCGCCATCCAGCCCCCAAGCGTCCTGCGCATCGTTGGCGCCGGTCAGCATCACCAGCAGCTCGATGGGATGCCGGGCCAGCACGTCACGCAGTGTGTCCTCATAGGGTGTCCGATTGAATCCCGTTGAAGCCGTCGTGGCGTTCACGACGCGGATCGCACGGGTGCGGTATAAGCGCCTGTAAAGGCTGCCCCACACACCCTGCGCCAGCGAATCGCCGATCACGACGATGTGGACGGGCGGCGTGACGACAGGCGGGATGGCCGGCGCCGCTTGCACGATCGAGGCGGTGGCGCACATCACGGCGACCGCCAGCACACCACGACGGGTGAGCATGGCCGTCGGAATCCCCCACTGCGCACGGCTCATGGGCACGCCCGAACCTCCCCCACACCTGGCTTCGGGCGTACTCTAGTGTTCTCGGCTCAGGCGAGAAAGGCCTCTATGGCCTCGGCGGTCTTCTGCGGCTGGTCGAGCCAGGCGAGATGGCCGGCGCCGGCGATGGTCTGGACCCGGCTCTCGGCCCTGATTTCGCGCGAGAGAATCTTTGCGTAGCCCTGAGGCATGATCCGATCCTGGTCGCCCCAGAGGATCAGCGTGGGCACCTCGATCAGCTTCAGCCGCTTGACGAGCTGGGTGTTGCCCAGGGGCCAGAGCGCGCGGGCCGCGGCCTCGCTGGCACGCGTCATCTCGATCGGCCACTCGATCGAGTTTGCGCCGGCCGGCATTTCCACCAGCTTCTTCCAGTTCTCCGGTTCGGCGCACATGAGCCCCGCGACATTGTCTCCGCGCTGCGCCCAGGGATCGGTGGCAGGATCCCTCTCGTCGAACAGACCGAAGGGCGCCATCAGCACCAGCCGCTTTACCAGGCCGGGAAAGACGGCGGCCATGTCGGCGGCAAAGGCACCGCCCACCGAGCTGCCGACCAGATCGGCACCCGCGAGGTCGGCCTGGCGCAGGAGCTGATGAACGGCAACCAGCCAGTCGAGATGATTGTCCAGCATGGTATGGCCCGTCGCGCCGGGAAAGCCCGGCAGCGACGGCACGATCACCGTGCGCTTCTCCGCCAGACGGTCGAGGAAAGGCACCCAGCGCGGCAGGCCGCCGAAGCCGGCAAGAAAGCCCAGCTTCGGGCCGCTGCCCTTGCGCCATATGCGGCAGGGAAAGCCGTTGACGTCGACCGTCAGCGTCTGCGGTTCGCTCACAAGAAACTCCGCGGTCTATTCGGCGGCGAGCCGCGGCTGGAAGGCGGGAACGGCTGCGCGCTGGCCCTGCGCCATCGGCCTGGGCCACCAGCGGTCCTCCCATTCGGAGAACAGGTCCTTGACGTGCGGCATCACCTTCTCGGCGAACAGCCGCGTGTTGTACTTGGTAAGGTCCTTGCTCATGTTGCCGTACTGCAGCAGCAGCATGAGATGCCCGACATTGAGGCTGGTGGCGACGTGGCGCACCTGCTCGATCACCTCGTCGGGTGAGCCGATGATGACATAGCCATCATCGACAATCTCCTTCATCTCCCGCGCGCGATACTTCTTCTTGTCACCGCCGGCGCTCGCAGCGTTGGCCGCCTGCGCCACCATGCCCTGGATGCCGGCGCGCTGTGTCGCCTCGGTTGTGTAGCCCGGCGGTGTGGCGAAGCGGGCATCGACGTGCAGGCAGCGGCCGTAGAAGTACTCTGCCGGCTCGGTGTAGAGCTCCAGCGCCTGCTCGCGACTCTCCGCGACGCCGACGAACTGCAGGAAGCCGGCACGGTAGGGATTGCGGTCCTTGCCGAGCTTCTCCATCTCGCGCCAGAAGCCCTGCATCGTCGACAGCCCGGCCTTGTAGCCGTAGTAGGACAGGTAGCAATAGACGTAGTCCATCTCGGCGCACCAGCGCCATGTCTCGATCGAGCCGCCGCCGGGAATCCAGATCGGCGGGTGCGGATCGTTCTGGATCGGCCGCGGCCAGATGTTGACGTAGCGCTGCTGGTTGAAGCGGCCGGAGAAGGCGAAGGTGTCCTTCTCGGTCCATGCCCGCTTCACCAGATCATGCGCCTCGTAATAGCGCTCGCGCAGCAAGCTCGGGTTCTGGCCGTAGGCGTAGCAGGTGTCCATCGGCGAGCCGACCGGGAAGCCGGCGATCAGCCGGCCGCCGGAGATGCAGTCGATCATCGCGAACTCTTCGGCTACGCGCGTCGGCGGATTGTAGAGCGCGAGGCTGTTGCCCATCACGCAGAGCGCCGTGTCGGTAGTGCGCCGCGCCAGCGACGAAGCGATCAGGTTGGGCGACGGCATCAGGCCATACCCGTTGGAGTGATGCTCATTGACGCAGACCGCGTCGAAGCCGCACTCGGCCGCGAACTCCAGCTCGTCCATGAAGTCGTTGTACATGTGATGCGCGCGCTTCGGGTCGAACAGCGAGGAATGGATATCGACCCACACCGACGGGTGCTTCTTGTTGAAGTCGTCGGGCAGCTCCGTATACGGCATCAGGTGGAACCACATCAGCTTCATGGCCGGTTCTCCTGCGCGATTGGTAAACAATCGTTCATACAGGCGACAGAGTGCGTCGTGGCCGCGGCAAACGCAATGGCGAAGGTGCAGGGCGGCGTTGCAGTCAATTGAGGGTCCCTGCACCCTTCTTTTGCGCAGGCGCCGCTGTCGGGATCGGGCATAGTCGCGCGTCCTTGAGGAAGGTTTCACAAGGGACGGTCAATGTACTACGCGATTTTTGCCTACGAGCCCGAACCGGCGGTCGATGCCCTGAGCAAGGAGCAGGATGCCGCGATGATGGCGGAGCTGGCCGAGGTGCGCCGGAAGCTGTCCGCGGAAGGCAAGCTCGGCCCCGTGGCCCGGCTGATGCCGACACCTGCGGCGACGACAGTAAGGCGCGCGACCGAAACGGTCGTCCTCGATGGTCCCTTCGCCGAGACGAAGGAGCAGCTTCTCGGGTTCTACATTGTCAATTGCGAGACGCTGCAGGACGCCATCGACGCGGCCCAACAGTTGACAGCGCCGAGGCGTGCGGCGGGGCTGCCCGGTGCGCTTGAGATCCGGCCGCTGGCCGCATACTTCCCCGCCGGCGCCTGACAGGGAGATCGCGGATGCTCTACGCCATTCTCTGCTACAGCGATGAGGTCGCGACGCGGGCCAAGCCCAAGGCGCAGGATGATGCGCTGCTGGCCGATCTCGAACCGGTGCAGCGTCAGCTCTGCGACGAAGGCAAGCTCGGCCCTCATCTGCGGCTGATGCCGACCACGGCCGCGACCACCTTGCGCTACGGCAAGGAGACGGTGGTGCTGGACGGCCCCTTTGCCGAGACGAAGGAGCAGCTTCTCGGCTTCTACGTCATCGAGTGCGCCAACTTCGACGAGGCGATCGAAGTGGGGCAGCGGCTGCTGGGTCCGCGCATCGCGCATGGCGGCGCCGGCGCGCTGGAGATCCGGCCGGTCGCGATGTCATGGACGGGAGGCAGCCTGAAGTGAACGACATCGGCTGGATCGACGCCGCGCTCACGGCCGCCCGTCCGCAGGCGGTGGCGGCGCTGCTGCGATACTTCCGCGACCTCGACACGGCGGAGGAGGCTTTCCAGGAGGCCTGCCTGCGGGCCCTGAAGCACTGGCCGCTGAACGGTCCGCCGCGTGATCCGGCCGCGTGGCTGATCCTGGTCGGCCGCAATGTGGCGCTGGATCATGTGCGCCGCCGCAGCCGGCAGGAGGCGCTGCCGCCGGACGACGTCATCTCCGATCTGGAAGATGCCGAGGCGAACGTTGCCGAGCGGCTCGACAACGCGCATTACCGCGACGACGTGCTGCGCCTGCTGTTCATCTGCTGCCACCCCGAGCTGCCCGCCACGCAGCAGATCGCGCTGGCCTTGCGCATCGTGTCGGGCCTGTACGTGAAAGAGATCGCGCGCGCTTTCCTCGTCAGCGAAGCGGCGATGGAGCAGCGCATCACGCGCGCCAAGCGGCGGGTGGGTGCCGCCGACGTGCCGTTCGAGACACCCGGTGCGCCGGAGCGGGCGCAGCGGCTCGCCGCTGTCGCCGCCATGCTCTACCTGCTGTTCAACGAGGGCTACTCTGCCAGCGGCGGCGATGTGCATGTGCGGGTGCCGCTGTGCGAGGAAGCGATCCGGCTGGCCCGCCTGCTGCTGCGGCTGTTCCCCGCGGAGCCCGAGATCATGGGGCTGCTGGCGTTGTTGCTGCTGCAGCATGCGCGTGCGCCGGCACGGCTCGATTCAGAGGGCGCCATCGTGCTGCTGGACGACCAGGACCGCAGCCTGTGGGACCGTGAGATGATCGACGAGGGCCTGGCGCTGGTGGAAAAGGCGCTGCGGCACCGTCGTCCCGGGCCGTACCAAATTCAAGCCGCCATCGCGGCGGTGCATGCCCGCGCCCCGCGGCCGGAGCAGACCGACTGGGCCGAGATCGACCGGCAATACGCCATTCTCGAAACGCTGCAGCCTTCGCCGGTGGTTACGCTGAACCGTGCCGTTGCGGTGTCGAAGGTGCAGGGGCCGGTGGCGGCGCTGGAGATGATTGAGGGTCTTGCGCAGCCGCTGGCCGGATACTTTCATTTCCACGGCCTGAAGGGTGCGCTGCTGATGCAGCTCGGCCGCGACGCGGAAGCGCGCGATGCCTTCAACCGCGCCATTGCGCTGGCTCATACGCCCGCCGAGGCCGCGCATATCCGTCTGCATCTCGACCGCATGCAACGCGAGGGCAAGCCGCGCAGCACCAAAAAGGCATCCGCGCACCAGCGCCAAGGGTGAAGGCAGAACGCTCGTATATGGCCAGGAACAGTGCCGGAATAACCTTCATGGTGAGCTTGTCGAACCATGAAGGCGTCGCAGAGCCGCCAGTGCCGACTGCTTCATGGTTCGACCCGGTGGATGCTGGCATCCACCTGTGCTCACCATGAAGCGGTCTGCTGGTTGAGAGGGAGCGTGCCATGTCATCGGTTGCACTGCATCGCCGCCGGCTGCTGCTCGCTACGGGAGGGATCGTCATGAGCCAGATGCCGACATCGTCGCGGGCTGCGCCTTTCGAGTGGGCCGCGATGGCGCCGGAGGATGCCGGGTTTGCGCCCGACCTTTCGGTCCGGCTCGATGCGGCGATCGCCGCCGGCAAGCTGCCAAACCTGCACGCCGTCCTGGTAGCGCGCGGCGGCAAGCTCGTGCTGGAGCGGTATTTCGCGGGCGAGGACCAGAGTTGGGGACGCCCGCTTGGGCGCGTCGCCTTCGGGCCCGACACGCTGCACGACCTGCGATCGGTGACCAAGAGCGTGGTGGCGCTGCTCTACGGCATTGCGCTCACTGACGGCAAGGTGCCACCGCCCGATGCCACGCTGGTCGCGCAGTTCCCCGAATATCCCGATCTCGCCGCCGATCCGGCCCGCCGCAAGATCACCATCGGCCATGTGCTCAGCATGACCATGGGCACGCAATGGGACGAGCTCTCCATCCCCTATACGAATCCGCTGAACAGCGAGATTGCGATGGAAACCGCGCCCGATCGCTATCGCTTCATTCTCGACCGGCCGATCGTCGGCGAGCCGGGCGCGCGCTGGACATACAGCGGCGGCGCCACGGCCCTGCTGGGCCGGCTGATCGCCAAAGGCACGGGACAGGCGTTGCCCGATTTCGCGCGCGCGGCCCTGTTCGAACCGCTCGGCATCAGCCAGTTCGAATGGATCAGGGGCGCGGACGGCACGCCCTCGGCCGCCTCGGGCCTTCGCCTGCGGCCGCGCGATCTGGCACGCATTGGCCAGCTCGTGCTGCAGAAGGGCCAGTGGAATGGCCGCGCCGTCGCTCCCGCGTCGTGGCTCGACATCATCGCGCAGGAGCGCGTCACCATCGAGGAGCCGTTGCGTTACGGCTATCATTGGTATCTCCTCGCGTCGGCGAACGCGCCGCGCTGGATGGGCGCCATCGGCAATGGCGGCCAGCGCCTCTATGTCCTGCCGGCACTGGACATGCTGGTGGTGACGATGTTCGGAAACTACGATCAGCCCGACCAGCGCAACGGTCCGCTGGCGTTGTACACCGAGGTGGTGCTGGCGTCGCTGCGCAAATAGCGGCCAGGAGGAGGGTATCATGCAGGCTATCTGGCGTGGACAGGTCATTGCCGAGAGCGATCGCACGCTCGAGGTTGGTGGTTATCGCTATTTCCCGCGCGAAGCCGTGCGCATGGATCTGCTGCAATCGACGCCGAAGACTGAAAACGATCTCAAGTGCCCACACGGCGTGCAGTTCTACGACGTTGCCGCTTCCGCAGCCCGCAGTCCGCGCGCGGCGTGGTCCTACGAGGCGCCGCGTCCCTCAATGAAGCAGGTCGACCACTGGATCGGCTTCTGGGAGGACGTGGAGATCAGGTAAGGCCGGATATTTCCGCCTCGCCCGGTCGGGTGGCGGCCCTGTTGTACGTCTTTCAGGTATCCTTCACGTCGACAGGCGGCAGGCCATGAGCCCGATCACATCACCCGCAATTGTCGAGATCCCGGCGTCCGAGCTGGAGCGGGTATTTCCGACACTCGTACTTGCTTTTGGCGCAGACCCGATGGCGCGCTGGTCATGGCCCGATCCCCAGCGATATTTTGCCTCTTTTTCCGCGATGCTGAGGGGTTTCGCCAGCAGGGGCACCATTCACTGCGTCGGGGACCAGGCGGGCGGATACGCCGCCGCGGCGGTGTGGATGCCGCCGGGGGTGGAACCGGACGAAGCGGCGCTGGAGCAGGGCATGCGGGAGGGCGTCCCGCCGGCGCGGCAATCCGAGGTGGCGGCGGTGGTCGAGCAGATGGGGCTCAACCATCCCCGCGAGCCGCATTGGCATCTGCCGTTGATCGGCGCCGATCCGGCGCATCAGCACAGGGGACTCGGCTCGGCGCTGCTGCGGCACGCGCTTGCCCGGTGCGACCGCGAGCATCTGCCGGCCTATCTGGAGTCCAGCAACCCGGCCAATGTCCCGCTGTACGAACGCCACGGCTTCCGGCGGACGGGCGTAATCCAGGTCGGCTCGTCGCCCGAGCTGGTGCTGATGCTGCGGGCAGCCCGCTGAAAAACCTGCGCAGCCACAGTCGGCATGAGGCGGGCTCCTGCGTCCTTGGGTTGATCGCTGCGGCGATTGTCGAAGAGCAGGAGCGGGCGATGACGACACATCGGGTCGTTTCACGGGAAGAGTGGCTGGAGGCACGACGCCAGCTCCTGGCGCGTGAAAAGGAGCTGACGCGGCTGCGCGACCGCGTCAGCGCAGAGCGCCGCGCCTTGCCGTGGGTGCGAATCGACAAGCCCTACGTCTTCGACGGGCCGGACGGACCCCAGACGCTGGCCGATCTGTTCGAGGGCCGCAGCCAGCTCATCGTGCAGCATTTCATGTTCGGGCCGGAATGGCGCGAGGGCTGCGTCGGCTGTTCCTTCCAGGCGGATCACGTGGATGGCGTGCTGTGGCATATCGTGCACCGCGACGTGACATTCGTTGCCGTGTCGCGTGCGCCCTGGCCGCGCATCGAAGCTTTCCGCAAGCGGATGGGCTGGCGCTTCAAATGGGTTTCTTCGTTCGGCAGCGACTTCAACTACGATTTCAACGTGTCGTTCACGCCCGAAGATGCGGGGCGCGGCAAGGTCTTCTACAATTTCGACTGGCGCGACTGGCAGAGCGACGAGTTGCCGGGTACCAGCGTGTTCTGCAAGGACGAGGCGGGCAGCGTTTACCACACCTATTCCGCCTACGGCCGGGGTGACGAGCTGCTCGTGGGCACCTACAACTACCTCGACCTCACACCCAGGGGGCGCGAAGAAAACGGCCCCGCTGGCGATCTCACCGACTGGGTGAAGCACCACGACCGCTACGATGGTCAACAGACGTGTCAATGCGGCTAGAGGAGAAATTTCATGCCTTACGTCGACGGCTTTGTCCTGCCGGTGCCGAAGAAGAACCTGGCCGCCTACCGCCGCATCGCGCAGAAGGCGGGCAAGATCTGGCGCGAGCATGGTGCGCTGGAGTATCGCGAATGCGTGGCCGATGACGTGAAGCCGGGCAAGCACACCTCGTTTCCGCAGAGCGTCAAGCTCAAGGCCGGCGAAGTCGTGGTGTTCTCATGGATCGTCTACAAGACACGCGCGCATCGCGACCGGGTCAACGCCAAGGTGATGAAGGACCCGCGGCTGGCCAGCATGATGGACCCCAAGGCAATGCCCTTCGACGGCAAGCGCATGATCTACGGCGGCTTCAAGGTCATGCTCGATCTGTAGGACGCCAGAAAGGATGCTTCATGGTGAGCGCCGTCGAACCATGAAGCGCTCCGCACCGTCGGTCCTGCGAGGCCTTCATGGTTCGACTGAGCTCACCATGAAGGCCTTTTTGCCATTTTTTGCCTCACAGGTCGTTGTCGGAAAGCGAGGGTCCTGTTCGTCTTCAGGATGCGATCTGACAAACGGCCGGAAATTCCATCGCAGGAGCCTGGTGAAATGTCTGCAGCGGCTTCGAGAATGCCCGCGGTCGTGCTGGGCTTGGCCCTTTCATGCGCATTGACGGGCGACGTTTCCGCCCAATCCACATCGCCGCCGATGGCGCTCCCAGAGGGCGTTTTTGCCGCCGAGCGCGACATCAGGCTGGCCACGGCCGGAAGCTATGCGCTGGACGGCCAGCACGCCTCTATCCTCGCCCGGGTATCGCATCTGGGCTATTCGTGGAGCGTCTTCCGCTTTGACCGGGTGCAGGGATCGCTGGCCTGGGATCCGGCAGCGATCACGCAGTCGAAGCTGTCGGTCGCGGTGGAGACGGGTTCGGTGACGACAAACGTGCCGGGCTTCGCCGCCGATATCGCCGGCGACAAGTTCCTGAAGGCAGGCGCCTTTCCGCAGGCGACGTTCGTCTCAACCGCCTTCCGTCCGGACGATGCGACGCACGGCAAGGTCGATGGCCAGTTCACGTTGATGGGCAGGACGCGGCCTCTCACCTTCGATGTCGCGCTCGTTGGCGCGGGCAAGGGCTTCATGGGGCGTCCGCGCCTGGGCGTGCAGGCACGTGCGCGCATCAATCCCCAGGAGTTCGGACTGCCGCCGCTGATGACGGAGCCGATCGAGCTCGTCCTCGACGTCGAGTTCGAACGCGCACCTTGAGCCGCTGACGACCGGGAGAAGGGCGATGATGAAGAGAGTGATAAGGATTGTCGGCGCGATCGTCGCGGTTGTGGTCGTCGCGATCGCCGCCGTATTCGCGTATGCTTCGACCAGGCCGGATACCTTCCGCGTCGAGCGAACGACGGCCATTCAGGCACCGCCGGAGAAGATCTTTCCCCTGGTCAACGAATTGCAGCGTCATCGCTCGTGGTCGCCCTGGGAGAAGAAGGATCCCGGCATGAAGCGGACCTACAGCGGCCCGGCAAGCGGCAAGGGTGCTGCCTATGCCTGGGACGGCAACGATGACATCGGTGCCGGTCGCATGGAGATCACGGAGTCCTCACCACCGTCAAAGGTGGTCATGAAGCTCGACTTTCTTCGTCCGTTCGAGGCCAGCAACACGACGGAGTTCGTCCTGCGCCGCAACGGCGAAGTCACCTTAGTTACCTGGGCGACGTACGGACCCAGCCCGCTGATCACGAAAGTGATGGACCTGCGGTGGGAATCGACAGCATGGTCGGCCAGGAATTCGAAGCGGGACTTGCCAGCCTGAAAGCTCTTGCCGAGAAACAGGAGTGATCAATGTCCCTCAGACTCTATTTTCATCCTCTCTCGTCCTTCTGCCAGAAGGTGCTTGTTGCGCTTTACGAGAACGACACGCCGTTCGTGCCGCAGATCGTCAACCTGATGGACCCGGACGAGGCCACGGCGTTCAGGAAGATCTGGCCGATCGGGCGTTTTCCGGTGCTGCGTGATGAGGCGGTGGACCGGCTGGTGCCCGAGTCGACGATCATCATCGAATACCTGGCGCAGCGCTACCCTGGCAGCACGCCGCTTCTGCCGCCCGAACCGGACGCGGCGTTGCGGACACGGCTGCAGGACCGGTTCTACGATCTCTACCTGAATGTACCGATGCAGAGGATCGTGTTGGACCGGCTGCGTCCCGCCCACCAGCGCGATCCGCAGGGCGTGGATGAGGCCAAAGCGTTGCTGCGCACGGCGCTGGACATGGTCGAACGCGACATGACCGGCCGCGCCTGGGCGACGGGCGATCACTTCAGCATGGCCGACTGCGCCGCCGCACCGGCGATGTACTATGCCAATCTCGTATCGCCCTTTGGCAAGACGCATGCGAACGCGGCAGCGTATCTGGCTCGCCTCGCGGCGCGTTCCTCGTTTGCCCGTGTCCTGAAGGAAGCGGAACCCTATCGCGCGATGCTTCCGCAATAGCCGGTCGGTTTCGCCTTCGTTCGTTCGTCATACCGCAAGGGGCCCCTCAGCGGCGCGGGGCCCGCATCCGCCAGCGCTGCGCCGAACCTCAAGGAGTTCCCCATGCCAGTCCAGCCTTATCTGTTTTTCGACGGCCGTGCCGAAGAGGCCATCGAATTCTACCGCAAGGCGCTCGGCGCCGAGGTCGAGATGCTCATGCGCTTCAAGGACAGCCCCGAGCCGCCGCCGCCGGGCATGGTTCCGCCCGGATCGGAAAACAAGGTCATGCACGCCAGCTTCCGGATCGGCAATACGGTCGTGATGGCATCCGATGGCGGCTGCAGCGGCAAGACGAATTTCCAGGGCTTTGCGCTCTCGGTGAGCGCCGCCGACCAGGGCGAGGCCCAGCGCATGTTCTCTGCGCTGAGCGACGGCGGCCGGGTCGAGATGCCGCTGGGCAAGACCTTCTTCTCGCCCTGCTTCGGCATGGTCGCCGACCGCTTCGGCGTCATGTGGATGGTGATCGTCGAGCCGTAATCTTGGTCCTTCCCCCGGAGGGGGAAGGTGCCCGAAGGGCGGAAGGGGGATGGTCCAACACCTGCGGCGTCGTGCTGGTTGAGGCATCCCCCTTCCGGCGCTGCGCGCCACCTTCCCCCTCCGGGGGAAGGCAGGAGACACGTATGCGCGGGCTTCACGCCTTGACCTCGAATCCGCCGGTGCGGCAGTCCTTCAGGATCTCCGGCTTGAACCGCAGGCCGTGGCCGGGCTCCTCGCGCGGCCGCAGCGTGCCGTTCACCGGAATGGCTGGCGTGACCCAAAGGTCGTCGTTCCAGTCCATGTATTCGGCGTAGTTGGCGTTGGGGATCGAGCACAGCACGTGCACCAGCAGCTCGTGGAAGAGGTGCGGTGCGATCTGGATGCCCCATGTGTCGGCAATGGCCGCGATCTTGCGCAGCTCGGTGAGCCCGCCGCGCATCGGATCGGGCTGCAGGATCGGCGTCGAGGGATGCTCGAAGAAGGGCCGCAGGTCGAAGCGGGTGAAATGGCTTTCGCCGCCGACCACGCGCGTCTTCAGCGCCTGCGCCACCCGCCGGTAGCCCGAGAAGTCCTCGCACACCACCGGCTCCTCCAGCCAGTAGACATCGAGCTCGTCGAAGTAGCGCCCGGCCTGGATCGCGGTATCGGCCGTCCAGCCCATGTTGACGTCGATCATGATCTCGATGTCAGGCCCCAGCGCATCGCGCATGGCGCGCACGTTCTTCACGTCCTCGCGCCAGGGCCGGATGTGCGCCGCCTGCATCTTGATGGCCTTGAGGCCCATGGCGGTGAAGCGGCGGGCCTTGTCGATCATGCCGTCGCGGCCCAGTCCGCGCCAGACGCCCGAACCGTAGGCGGGGACTTCGGCGCGCGATGCGCCCCACAGACGATAGAGGGGCAGGCCGGCACGCTTGCCCACAATATCCCACAGCGCGATGTCGACCGCTGACTGTGCGAAGGTGGCGACACCGCCGCGACCCATCCAGTAGGTGCCGCGCCAGAGCGCCTGCCAGATCGCCTCGATCTCCGTAGCGTCGCGCCCCAGCACCATGGGCGCGATCATCTCGCGCAGGCAGGCGTCGAGCGTCTCCATGCCGCCGCGCAGGGGCTGAAGATAGCCCATGCCCACCAGCCCGGCCTTCGTCTCGATCTCCAGCACCAGCAGCGTGCGATGGGTGGGCGGCATGATGCCGTTGGCCGGCGGCTCGCCCGCCCAGGGAATCTCCAGCAGCGTCGTGCGCAGCGCGGCGATGGTCGTGTCGGACATGTCTCTCCCTTTCCGGTGCCGGAACCTGCGGTTCTCATTGCCGTTTTACCATGGCGCGCGGCCCGGCCGGACCGACTCCGACTGCGGCCCACAAACCCGAGGTAAGACAGCAATGGAGAGCGCATCCACGCCGGAGCCCGCCGAGGGGCCCGCGGGCAGTGGCGATGTGCCGGGGCCGGGCTCTTCGACGATCGTGGCCTGGTGGTCGCTGGCGCGCGGCTTTTTTGGTGGCGAGCGGCGATGGACCCGCCGTGCCGTCGTCGGGGGGCTCCTGCTGCTGGTTTGCGGCCAGACCTGGGTCCAGGCGCAGATCAATTTCTGGCACGTCGATTTCTTCAATGCGCTGGAGCGAAAGGACGCGAGCGAATTCTGGCGCCAGTCGGTGATCTATCTCGGCTGGGTGGCGGCCTCGATTGCCGTGGCCACGCTGCAACTGCACATGCGGATGAACCTGCAGGTATCGTGGCGCCAGTGGATCACGCGCGACCTGATCGGATACTGGGTCGATGCCGGGCGGCACTACCAGCTCAAGTTCATGGATGGCGAGCACGACAATCCCGACCAGCGCATTGCCGACGACGTCAGGCTGGCAAGCGAGAACGCGGTAAATTTCGCCGAGGGCATCGCCGAGAATCTCCTGCTGCTGCTGACCTTCATCGGCATCCTGTGGTCCATCTCCGGCACGCTTTCCTTCACCGTGGCGGGGATCTCTGCCGACATTCCAGGCTACATGGTGTGGCTTGCATTGCTCTATGCCGGCATCGGCTCGCTGATGGTCTTCTGGCTGGGTCTGCCGCTGGTGCGCATCAACATGAATCGGTGGGCGCGCGAGGGCGATTTCCGTTTCCGGCTGGTGCGCGTGCGCGAAGAGTCCGAGGCCATTGCCCTCTCGCGCGGTGAACGCGACGAACGCGCCGGGCTGGACAGCGGTTTCGATCGCGTTGTGGCCATCTGGCGGCAGATGATCGCGCGGCTGCGCGACATGACGGCGCTGTCCACCGGCTACACGCTCCTGGCCTCCTTCGTGCCTGTGCTGGTGGCTGCGCCGCAGTATTTCAGCGGCGCCATCGCGCTGGGCGGGCTGATGCAGGTGGTCGGCGCCTTCGCCCAGGTGCAACGCGCACTTTCCTGGTTCGTCGACAATTTCTCGCGCTACACGGAGTGGTCGGCCTGCGTGCAGCGCGTCGCGGGCCTGCGCCATGCCCTTGCGGCCCTCGATCGCGACCGGGACACGACCCAGGGCGAGGGGATCGCGCTGATTGAGAACGACAAGGCGTCGCTGCAACTGCGCAAGCTCGACATCGCCTATCCCGACGGATCGGTCGTTGTCAGCAGCGCGGATGGCGAGATCCGGCCGGGCGAACGTGTGCTGGTGACAGGCGAGTCCGGCGTCGGCAAGAGCACGCTCATGCGGGCCATCGCGGGGCTGTGGCCGTGGGGGCAGGGGAGCATCGCCTTGCCGCCGGACAGCCGCTTCATGTTCCTGCCGCAGCGGCCCTATATCCCGCTCGGCACGTTGCGCGCCGCGCTGGCGTATCCGTCGCCGCCGGACGCCTTCGACGACGAGATGCTGCGATCAGTGCTGGCGCGTGTCGAGCTGGCCAATCTGACCGACCGGCTCGACGAGGAGGCGCGCTGGGATCACATCCTCTCGGGCGGCGAACAGCAGAAGCTGGCATTCGCCCGGCTGCTGTTGCAGCGGCCGAGCTGGATCGTGATGGACGAGGCCACGGCGGCCCTCGACGAGGAGAACCAGGCGATGCTGATGGCGCTGTTGCGCACCGAGCTTCCGGAAGCGGCCGTCATCAGCATCGGTCACCGGCCGGGGCTCGAGGACTATCACGACCGGACCCTGATGCTGGTGCGCGGGGCCGAGGGCGCCCGCCTCGTGCGCAAGCGGTCATCGACTGCGCGCCCGGCTGCCCCTTCGGCGACGGAGCGCCGGCTGCTGAACCTTTTTGGCGGCCGCCGCCGGCGATCGAGGGCTTGAGCGGCGGCGCGCCGCGTGGAAAAACCGGTGCCCCTGATGTCCCTCATGCCGGGAGAGCACCATGACCATCCGCTTCGACAACCGCGTCGCCATCGTGACGGGCGCCGGCAACGGCCTTGGTCGCGCGCATGCGCTGCTGCTGGCCTCGCGCGGCGCGAAAGTCGTGGTGAACGATCCCGGCGGCGCGCGTGACGGGCGCGGCGGCGACAATGCCGTCGCCGACAAGGTCGTGGCCGAGATCAAGGCCGCCGGCGGGCAGGCCGTGGCCAATTACGACAGCGTCGCCGAGCAGGCGGCAGCGGCCAATATCGTGAAGACGGCGATGGATGCGTACGGCACCGTCGATATCGTCGTGAACAACGCCGGCATCTTGCGGGACAAGTCGTTTCCCAACATGTCGATGGACGATTTCCTGTTCGTCCTGCAGGTGCACCTGATGGGCTCGGTGTATGTCACGCACGCCGCCTGGCCGATCATGCGGGCCAAGGCGTATGGCCGGGTCGTGCTCACCTCGTCCAGCTCGGGGCTGTACGGCAATTTCGGCCAGACCAACTATTCTGCTGCCAAGCTGGCACTGGTCGGGTTCATGAACACGCTGCGGCTGGAGGGCCAGAAGTACAACATCATGGTGAATTCCCTGGCGCCTGTGGCCGGCACGCGCATGACGGAAGACCTGATGCCGCCGGAGCTGATCGCACGCATGAAGCCCGAGCTGGTGTCGCCGATGGTGGGCTATCTCTGCAGCGAGCAGTGCACCCGCACCGGCGAGATCTGGGCGGCGGGCGTCGGCTATTTCTCGCGCGTGGAGTTCCGCGAAGGCCCGGGCGTGCGCATTCCCGGCCAGCCCACCATCGACGATGTCGCCGCCAACATCGACAGGATCGCCGACCTCACCACCAACACCGCCTACCGCACCGCCAACGAGGAATCGCAGGCTGTACTGGCGGGTTAGCCTTCATGGTGAGCCTGTCGAACCATGAAGGCGTCGGCACGGCCGCCCTGCGGGTCGCTTCATGGTTCGACAGGCTCACCATGAAGCATAATCTGCCCGCGGCTTCGAGTTCTGCCGCGCAAGGCGCTTCACCTCGAACCTGCTTTCGTCCTGTGCTAACCACGCGCGCGGAGGTGGCTTGCGATGGATGTCATGCCCGGCACGGCAGGCCGGCTCGGGCCGGTTGCCGACTGGATCGCGCGCGAGGGGCGGCTCGAGGCGGGGCTGCAGCGTTTCCTTGCCGCGCTGATGGACCGCATCGTGGGCGCCGGCATTCCGGTATGGCGGGTCTATCTCGGCATGCAGCTCATGCACCCGCAGCTTCAGGCCATGGGGCTGGTCTGGCAGCGCGACCAGGAGGTGCGGGTGATGGAGATTCCGCGCCGGCACGGCATCGAGCTGTCACCGGCCTATGTCGGCAGCCCTGTCCAGGAGATCCGCGAGTGTGGCAGCGCGGTGCGTTACCGGCTGCACGACCTCAACGACGGGCACCATCTTGTCCTGCATGAGGTGAAAGCCGCGGGCGGCACCGACTATTTCGGCCTGGCGATACGGGTCGGCGACGGCAGGCCGAATCCCATCATCACCTTCGCCACCGACCGGCCATCGGGCTTCAGCGATGCCGACTTGGCCGACCTGGCGCTGCTGCCCGACCTCATCGGCGCCGTGATCGAAATGCACATCAACCGGCTGATCGCCTCGACCGTGATCGAGACCTATCTCGGGCGGGAGACAGGCCAGCGCATCCTGCACGGCCTGATCCGGCGCGGCGATGGCGATCGCATCAATGCCGTGCTGTGGTTCTCCGATCTGCGCGACTTCACCGGTCTCAACGAGCGCCTGCCGGCCGATGAGCTGCTGGACATGGTGAACATGTACTTCGAGGCGATCGGCATTGCCCTCAAGAATCACGGTGGCGAAATCCTGAAGTTCATCGGCGATGGCGTAATGGCGATCTTTCCGGTGCTCGATGCCATGTTCCTGCCGGAAGCCACCGCGGGCGCCATTGACGCGGCGCGCGATGCGCTGTCGGCGATCGAGGAAGTGAATGCCGGCCGCGTCGAGGCAGGCCGCGAGCCGATCCGCTTCGGTGTCGGCCTGCATGTCGGCCCGGTGACGTTCGGCAACGTGGGCACCGCAGAGCGGCTTGATTTCACCGTCATCGGCCCGGCCGTCAACCGATGCGCGCGGCTGGAGGGTCTCACCAAGGTGCTGCGCGCGCCGGTGCTGGCCTCGGCCGACTTCCATCGAGTCTGTCCGCGGCCGATGCGCTCGCTGGGTCGTCATCGCCTGCGCGGCGTGCCCGAACCGGTAGAGATTTTCACCGTCGCATGATGGTGCATGAATGGCCGGCGTGCCGGGCCGGCCAATTGCACCCCTGCCGCCCCGTCGTATACTCGCGCGCATGCGACGCACGTCTTTTGCCCACATGAATTGCTCGATTGCCGCCGCGCTCGACGTGGTCGGCGATCCGTGGACGCTTCTGATCCTGCGGGATGCAATGTATGGCGTGCGCCGCTTCGACGAGTTCCAGGCCAATCTCGGTATCGCGCGCAACGTGTTGACGGCCCGGCTGAAGGCGCTGGTCGAGGCCGGCGTCTTCCGGCGCATCGCCTACCAGCAGCGGCCGGTGCGCTACGAATACCGGCTGAGCGACAAGGGCGCCGCCCTGTTCCCGGTGATCGTCGGCCTGAAGGAATGGGGCGACCGCTTCGGGGCCGCGGTGCAGGACGGCCGGCCGATGGAGCTGGAGAACATCGCCACCGGCCGCCGGATCGAACCGGCGCTGGTCGATCTGCCCAGCGGCCGGCGGCTTGATCTCAGCAGCGTGCGCGCCGTTGCCGGCGAAGGCGCCACGCCCGAAACCCGCCGCTTCTTCGAGCGGCTCGCCTTCGAACGCGCCACCACCCGCCGCGTCTCGCGCGGCTGATCCGGCCTTGACTATCCATAATGCTATATATTATGAATAGTAAACGGTCATCCGGCGAATTGCCGTCGTCCTGAGCGAAGCGAAGGACCTTGCGGTCGTCCCAGCCGTGAACGCTGGTGGCGGCGAATCACCGATTCTGCCAGTCCTATCCGAACCACCGCAGGGTCCTTCGTTTCGCTCAGGACGACGCAAACACTGAGGCAAACAGCTCGCTCCGCGCCTGATCCTGGTGTCGCCGGCTGTGCTATCTGTCTCAAGGTGTCCCTAAACGGCGTCACCGGCTGTCTCCGTGTCTCCACCTGTCTCCCAGTGTCTCCACCTGTCCTACGTGTCCACACCTGTCTACGTGTCCACACCTGTCTACGTGTCCACACCTGTCTACGTGTCCACACCTGTCTACGTGTCCACACCTGTCTACGTGTCCACACCTGTCTACGTGTCC
>QOCQ01000049.1:0-2500 GCA_003574685.1 Rhodospirillaceae bacterium SYSU D60007 | reverse complement strand
TCCGTTGAAAAGGCAGGGGATGACCTGTGGCTAGGGGTGAAAGGCCAATCAAACCGGGAAATAGCTGGTTCTCCGCGAAAGCTATTTAGGTAGCGCGTCGCGTGAACGCCGCCGGGGGTAGAGCACCGGATGGGCTAGGGGGGTCCAAAGCCTTACCAAACCCAACCGAACTCCGAATACCGGCGAGTGCTGCGCGGCAGACAGACGGCGGGTGCTAAGGTCCGTCGTCGAGAGGGGAAGAGCCCAGACCGACAGCTAAGGTCCCCAAGTCGTGGCTAAGTGGGAAAGGAAGTGGGAAGGCCATAACAACCAGGAGGTTGGCTTAGAAGCAGCCATCCTTTAAAGAAAGCGTAATAGCTCACTGGTCTAGACAAGCCGTCCTGCGCCGAAAATGTAACGGGGCTGAAGCCACGCACCGAAGCTTCGGATTCAGGTATCAGAAGTCAGGGATCAGGTATCAGCATCAGAAGACAGGGATCAGGGATCAGGCATCAGAGGCACGCGCGGCTTCTGATCCCTGATACCTGATGCCTGTCATCTGATCCCTGATCCCTGTCTTCTGATACCTGGATGGTAGCGGAGCGTTCCGTAGGCCTGCGAAGGGATACCCGTGAGGGGTCCTGGAGGCATCGGAAGTGCGAATGCTGACATGAGTAGCGCCAAGGAGTGTGGGAAACACTCCCGCCGCAAGTCCAAGGGTTCCTGCGCAAGGTTAATCCGCGCAGGGTTAGTCGGTCCCTAAGGCGAGGCCGAGAGGCGTAGTCGATGGGAAGCAGGTTAATATTCCTGCACCTGCCGGTGGTGACGAATCCTGCAAGTTGTCTTTCCGAGAGGGCCGCAAGGCGCGGGAGGGCAGCGAAGGGGTTCCGGGAAACAGCCCCGGCGTATAGACCGTACCCGAAACCGACACAGGTGGACTGGTAGAGCATACCGAGGCGTTTGAGAGAACGGTGTCGAAGGAACTAGGCAAAATGCCCTCGTAACTTCGGGAGAAGAGGGCCTCGGTCCTGGGCAACCAGGGTCGAGGGGCACAGAAGAGGGGGTAGCGACTGTTTACTAAAAACACAGGGCTCTGCGAAGCCGCGAGGCGACGTATAGGGTCTGACGCCTGCCCGGTGCCGGAAGGTTAAGAGGAGAGGTGCAAGCCTTGAATCGAAGCCCCGGTAAACGGCGGCCGTAACTATAACGGTCCTAAGGTAGCGAAATTCCTTGTCGGGTAAGTTCCGACCTGCACGAATGGCGTAACGACTTCCCCGCTGTCTCCGACACCGGCTCAGCGAAATTGAATTCCCCGTGAAGATGCGGGGTACCCGCGGTCAGACGGAAAGACCCCGTGCACCTTTACTACAGCTTTGCAGTGGCGTTAGGGAATGGATGTGTAGGATAGGCGGGAGGCGATGAAGCCCGGGCGCCAGCCTGGGTGGAGCCAGCCTTGAAATACCGCCCTTTTGTTTCCTGACGTCTAACCGCGGCCGCGACACGGTCCGGGACCCTGCATGGCGGGTAGTTTGACTGGGGCGGTCGCCTCCCAAAGAGTAACGGAGGCGCGCGATGGTGGGCTCAGGCCGGTCGGAAATCGGCTGTGGAGTGCAATGGCATAAGCCCGCCTGACTGCGAGGCCGACAAGCCGAGCAGAGACGAAAGTCGGTCATAGTGATCCGGTGGTTCCGCGTGGAAGGGCCATCGCTCAACGGATAAAAGGTACGCCGGGGATAACAGGCTGATCTCCCCCAAGAGTCCACATCGACGGGGAGGTTTGGCACCTCGATGTCGGCTCATCGCATCCTGGGGCTGGAGCAGGTCCCAAGGGTATGGCTGTTCGCCATTTAAAGCGGTACGTGAGCTGGGTTTAGAACGTCGTGAGACAGTTCGGTCCCTATCTGCCGTGGGTGTTGGAGACTTGAGAGGCGCTGTCCCTAGTACGAGAGGACCGGGATGGACGCACCTCTGGTGTACCGGTTGTGGCGCCAGCCGCACCGCCGGGTAGCTATGTGCGGACGGGATAAACGCTGAACGCATCTAAGCGTGAAACCCTCCTCAAAACCAGGTCTCCCCGAGAGCCGTGGAAGACGACCACGTCGATAGGCCGCCGGTGCACGCATGGCGACATGCTCAGCCAAGCGGTCCTAATCGCTCGATCGAGCTTGATCATCCTTCTCGCATCCCGTGCGGCGGCAAGCCCCCGCCCGCAAACCTCAACCCCAGGACACCCCCAGAACCCCGCGGCCTTCGACGGCCTGGTGGCTCTGGCGAGGGGTGAACACCCGATCCCATCCCGAACTCGGCCGTGAAAACCCTCAGCGCCGATGGTACTGCGTCCCAAGACGCGGGAGAGTAGGTCACCGCCAGGCCTTCAAACGCCGCGCACGCACACACACCACACACGCACCCCCTTCACGATCACCCACCCCCACACCATCCCCGCGGGGTGGAGCAGCCCGGTAGCTCGTCAGGCTCATAACCTGAAGGCCGCAGGTTCAAATCCTGCCCCCGCAACCAC
>QOCQ01000048.1 GCA_003574685.1 Rhodospirillaceae bacterium SYSU D60007 | reverse complement strand
CAGGCCAGATCCAGATGCGCAAGGTCGATGGCTGGCTCACCCTCGCCGAGCCGCTCTCCGATCATGCCATTGACCTCGCCGCATGAACCGATACCTTCAATCCGCCGGTGACCGCCACGGCCAATTCCAACACTTCTCGCGACGGCACCGGTGTGTGAGACAGATGGAGACAGCTTGAGACAGGTAGACAGGCGTTTGAGACAGATGGGGACAGCTTGAGATAGGTGGACCGGTATTTGAGACAGATGGAGACAGATGGAGACAGATGGAGACAGATGGAGACAGGTAGACAGGCGTTTGAGACAGATTGGAGACAGTTTGAGACACGTAGACAGCGGTCGAGACAGGGCGGGCGAACATAATCGTACCTTCCGTACCGAACGTGAATTCAGCCACTGTATACAACAAGACCTTATGGAAAGCAAATAGCTCGCGAAAACGGGCCAGGTGCGAGTGAAATGACGCGCTGGCGGGTCGTCGCCACAGACGGTGCGGATTGGGGTGTCTGCGCTGGTGCTGCCGGACAGGATTGAACTGTCGACCTCTCCCTTACCAAGGGAGTGCTCTACCACTGAGCTACGGCAGCCCCGGAACCGCCAGCCCAGGCCGGCCGCGAGACGGCGGCGGGTATGCCACAGTGGGCAGGGGCCTTCAACCCCCGGCAGGCCGCGCCGCAACGCGGCGAAAGGTTGCCATCGGGCGCCGCATGGGCTCTATGGCGCCGGCGGCAGCCCGCGGAGAGCCACGTGATCTACACCACCTTCGAGTTCAGCGTCGCAGACCATATCGCGCATATACGCTTCAATCGTCCTGACAAGCGCAACGCGATGAACCGCGCCTTCTGGGAGGAAATCCGGCAGGTGTTCGCGGGGGAGATCGCAGGCCGCGCCGACGTGCGGGTCGCGGTGATCTCCTCGACCGGACCGCATTTCACGGCCGGCATGGATCTCTCTGTATTTTCCGATGTCGTGGCGGATTCCGGCGATCCCGCGCGCCGGTGCGAGCGCTTCCGCCGCGGCCTGCTCGCCTATCAGTCGTCGTTCACCGCGATCGAGAAGTGTCGCGTGCCCGTGCTGGCGGCGATCCAGGGCGGCTGCATCGGCGGCGGCGTCGACATGGTGTCGGCCTGCGACATGCGCTATTGCACCCGCGATGCCTTCTTCGTCGTCAAGGAAATCGATCTCGGCATGGTGGCCGATGTCGGCACGCTGCAAAGACTGCCGCATCTCATGCCGCAAGGCCTGGTGCGCGAGCTTGCCTACACGGGGCGCAACCTGCCCGCCGACGAGGCCCTGCGCAGCGGCCTGGTGAACTGCGTGTACGAAACGCAGGCGGCGATGCTGGACGAGGTGATGGCGATCGCCCGCGACATCGCCCTGAAGTCGCCCCTTGCCATTTACGGCACCAAGGAAATGGTCAACTACGCGCGCGATCACACGGTCGACGAGGCGCTCAACTACATGAGCGTCTGGAACGCGGCCTTCATTCATGGCGAGGATATGCCCGAAGCCTTCCGCGCCATGCAGGAAAAGCGGGCGGCGCGCTTCAAGAATCTCGACGTGCAGCGCGGACTGTGATCCGCTGCCCGCCGCACGCGGGCAGCACATTCTGATCGAGGACAGGCAATGGCGACTCTTTATAGCGGCGGCAAGGTATTCGACGGCGAGAAGACGATCGATGGACACGCGGTGCTGGAAGAGGACGGCCGCATCAAGCGGCTGGCGCCGGCCGGCGAGTTCGTCAGCTTCGCCGGGCCGCGCATCGATACCTCCGGCGGAACCCTGCTGCCCGGCCTGATCGACTGCCACATCCATTCGCTGTCGGGTGCCGAAGGCAATCCCGGCGCGGTCCAGGATCGCATGAGCCCCGCGCAGATCGCGGTGCGCGGCCTTGAATTCATGCGCGCGACGCTGGAAGGCGGCATCACCGCCGTCCGCGACTGCGGCGGCAAGGATTACATCGAGTTCGCCATCCGCGATGCCGTTAACGCCGGCCGTTTCCTCGGGCCGACCATGCGCTGTGCCGGCCGCATGATCTGCATGACCGGCGGGCACGGCAACCGCACTGGTCGTGTCGCTGACGGCGTCGATGAGGTGATCAAGGCGGTGCGCGAGCAGATCCATGCCGGCTCCGACCTGGTGAAGATCATGGCCACGGGCGGGGTGATGACTCCGGGCGTCAATCCGGAGGATGCGCATTACACGGCGGCCGAGATGGCCGCCGGCATTGCCGAGGCGACGCGGTTCCACAAGCCGACCGCCAGCCATGCCCAGGGCTCGGAGGGCATTCTCAACGCCGTGCGCGGTGGCGTCACGTCGATCGAGCACGGCATTTTCATGACCGACGAGTGCGTGCTTGAGATGCAGTCGCGCGGCACGTGGCTGGTGCCGACGCTGGCGGCGGTGAAGAACATCCTGCGCGGCGTCGAGGAGGGCGACGGCTCCATTCAGCCGCATGTGATCGAGAAATCCCGGCGCGTCTTCGGCCGGCACATCGAGTCGGTGAAGATGTACTACGCGGCGGGTTGCAAGATCGCCATGGGCACTGACGCCGGGACGCCCTACAACCGCCATGGCGAGAACGCCATGGAGCTCGAGTACATGTGCGAGATCGGCATCACGCCGCGCGACTCGCTGTTCTTCGCGACCGCCAGCGCCGCCGACCTGCTGCGGCTTTCCGATCACGGCCGCATCCGCGAGGGCAACGTTGCCGATTTTCTGGTCGTGAACGGTGACCCGCTGGCGGACATCACCCGCGCCGCGCGCAAGGAGAACCACCGGCTGGTCGTGAAGCGCGGCGTGCTCGCGCGCGACGGCCGCGCCGCCGCGCTGGACGCCCTGCGCATCGCCGCGCAATGAACGCGCCGCCGGTACCTGGTCCCGCTCCGAGCAGCATGCGAGCCACGACACAGCGTCGAAGAAAGCCTTCATGGTGAGCTTTGTCGAACCATGAAGGCGTCGCAGAACCGCCGGTGCGGCCGCTTCATGGTTCGACCCGGTGGATGCAAAGCATCCACCTGTGCTCACCATGAAGCGGTTCTCCAGTTCTCAAACCCCCTCCGGGGAAGGTAGTTTTTGAGTCTTGTGTGAATGCGGTGCTGTTGGGGCACCCAAGACGAATGGCCCTGAAGGGCCTGGGGGATGCAGCATATGGATGAATGGGTCCTGCTGGGGCTGCTGGTCGTGGCAGCCCTGCTCGTGGTGCCGGTTCTGGCGATCGCCGGCTTCGTGCGGGCCGGCACCGCGCAGCGCCGGCTCGACAGCCTTGAACTCCAGGTGCGCTATCTGCAGGCACAGCTCGCGGGCCAGGCGCCGGCGGGGGCAGCGTTTCCCGTACCACCGGCGGTACCCGAAGCTCCGGCCGCTACCCCCTTCGTGCCGCCGTCGGTTGCGCCGGCACCCGACGCGCCTGGTCAGGCCTGGATGCCGCCGCCAGTTCCGGCTTACGTGCCACCGGCGCCGCCACCCTTCGAACCGGTGCTCGTGCCGGCCGCAGCACCCGCAGCCGGCACCGGTTGGTCACGCGCCGCGCTGGAGCAGAAGCTGGGTGGCAGCCTGTTTGTCTGGCTGGGCGGCATTGCGCTGGCCCTCGCGGCGCTGTTTCTCGTCCGCTACGCCATCGAGCAGGGATACCTGTCGCCGGCTGTTCGCGTGGTGCTCGCTGCGATTTTCGGCGGCGCGCTGATCGGCCTCGCAGAATGGTTGCGTGCCCGCGACGCGCGCGTGGCGCACGCGCTGGCCGCCGCTGGCGTGGCCTCGCTGTTTGGCGCGCTGTTCGCGGCGGTGGCGCTCTACGATCTCATCCCGCGCCTGCTGGCAGGCGTGCTGGCAATGGGGTTGACGGCACTGGCTATCGGCCTTGCCTTGCGCCACGGCCCCTTCGTCGCCGCGCTGGGATTTGTCGGCGGTGTGTTGTCGCCGCTTTTTCTCGGCAGCGACACGCCCAGCGTGCCGCTGCTGTTCGGTTATCTGACAGCCATCTCGGTTGGCACGCTGGCTGTCATCCGCCAGCGCGGCTGGTGGTGGCTGGGCTGGGGCGTGCTGGCGGGCGACGCACTCTGGTCGCTGGCCTGGCTGATAATGCGTGCGCTCGACCCGCTGAAATACCGTGATGACCTGATCTGGGTCGGCTTGTTCCAGGTCGCAGTCGCCGGACTCTTTGTCTGGGCGACGTGGCAGCGCGTACGCGAAGAGGGAGACGCGCCCGCGCACGTTGTGGCCAAGGTGTGGGTGGCGACCGCGGCGACGGGGCTGCTGCTGGTGTTCGCGATCGCCGGCGCCGAGACGGACTGGGCGGGATGGCTGTGCCTCGCACTGCACGCCGCCGGCGTCTACGCACTGGCCCGGTACGTGCCTCGCTATCAGTGGCTGGCGGTAGCGCCGGTCGCCCTGTCCCTGCTGGCCTTCATGATCTGGCGCGGCGAACGCTGGTTCGATACGGCCTTTCTCGAGGCCGGCCCGTTCGCGCGCACGATCATCGTGATGGGTGGCCTGCTGGCAGCCGGCGCCTGGGCGCTGATGTGGAATGCCGGCCGCCCCGGCTTCTGGGCGGCGCTCTCGGTTCACGCCGCGTTTCTTCATCTGCTGCTGGCCTACGGTGCATTGCGCCAGAACCTGCCGGACGCTTCGTGGGGGCTGATCAGCCTCGGGTTGGCAGTGCCCTATCTGGTGGCAGCCGAGCGTCTGGCGCGCTGGCGTCTTGCCATGGCCGGCGCCACAGAGGCGCTCGGTTTCCTCGCTGTGGGCGTGGCGTTCTTCGTTGCGGCCGCCATTCCGCTGGAGCTGGAGCGGCAATGGATCACCATGGCCTATGCGCTCGCCCTGCCGGCCGTGGCGTGGATTGCCTGGAAGCTCGACCTTCCCATCCTGCGCTGGCTGTGCTGGGCGATCGTCGGCATCGTGAGCGTGCGTCTCGTGGTCAATCCGGCTGTGCTGGACTACCCGCTGGGCGGCTGGCCGCTGCTGAACTGGATTCTCTACACGTACGGCCTGGCGGCGATCTGCTTCTGGCTGGCCAACTGGTTCCTCAAGCTGCACGCCGAGGATGCGCTGACAGCGATTGTCGATGGCGCTGCGGTCCTGCTCCTCTTCCTGCTGGTGACCCTGGAAATCCGCAGCCTGTTCCATCCCGACGGGCTGGCGCGCGAGCGCATGGATTTCCTCGAACGCGCCACCTATGTCGCGGCCTGGGGCGTCTTCGCGCTGCTCGCGCTGATGCGCGACAGCCAGTCGCCATCGCCCGTCGGCTTGTGGACCTGGCGGATCGCTGGCGGGCTGGCGTTGATCGCGGCGTGCCTGTTCCAGTCGATCTTGCTCAATCCCGTCTTCGTCGGCGGCGATGTCGGGGGCACGCCGATTCTCAATGGGCTGTTGCTGGGCTATGCCGTGCCGGCCCTGTTGGCCGGTGCAGGCGCCTGGTGGCTGGCGCGTTCGAACGATGCGCTATCCCGCAATCTCGCGGCGGCCGGCGCGGTCTTCCTGCTGTTCATCTTCCTGACAGTGGAAGTGCGCCACCTCTTCCACCCCGCGTTCGACGGCAGTCCTTTCGAGGCCGAGGGCGCAGAGCTCTATCTCTATTCGGTGGTGTGGCTGGCGTTCGGCGCTGCCTTGCTAGGGCTCGGTTTGTGGCGCCGCATCGCCGCAGCAAGACATGCGGGCATGGCCGTCGTGTGCCTGGCCATCTGCAAGGTCTTCCTCGTGGACATGTCCGGACTTGGCGAATTGCTGCGGGTGTTCTCCTTCCTCGGCCTGGGCGCGGTGCTTCTGGCGCTGGCCTTCTTCTACCGCCGCTTCGCCTTCGCCGACGAACGCCCGCAGGGGTAGTGCGCATTTTGCCTTCCCCCGGAGGGGGAAGGTGCCCGAAGGGCGGAAGGGGGATCTCTCAACCCACACGCCTGTGCCTGCTGAGGCATCCCCCTTCCGGCGCTGCGCGCCACCTTCCCCCTCCGGGGGAAGGATAATTCTACGCTCTAGCGATGCGGAGGATGTTGGTGGCGCCGGGGGTGCCGAAGGGCACGCCGGCGGTCACCACCAGGCGGTCGCCTTCCTTGGCCATCTCCTCGCGGCGGGCGACGTGCTGGGCGCGCTGCACCATCTCGGCGAAATTGTGTGCGTCAGGGCTCTGCACGGCGTGTACGCCCCAGACGAGCGGCATGCGCCGTGCCGTGCTGAGCCGCGGCGTCAGGCAGAGAATCGGCACATCCGGCCGTTCACGCGCGGCGCGCAAGGTTGTCGAGCCGGAAGTCGTGTAGGTGACGATCGCGGCGGCCGACAGCGTATGTGCCACCTGGCGCGCGGCGGCGCTGATGGCGTCGGCCGCGGTCGGCTCGGGTTCCTGCCGGCCGGCATCCATGATCTGGCGATAGGTCGGGTCCTTTTCGACCCGCGCCAGGATGCGATCCATGATCGAGACTGCTTCCAGCGGATATGCGCCTGATGCCGTCTCGGCGGAGAGCATGACAGCGTCCGCGCCGTCATAGACTGCCGTAGCGACATCGGACGCCTCAGCGCGCGTCGGTGTGGGGGCGTTCACCATCGAATCGAGCATCTGCGTGGCGACGATGGCGGGCTTGCCGACCTGCCGGGCGGCACGCAGCATCATCTTCTGGATCGGCGGCACGTCCTCCGGCGGCAGCTCGACACCGAGATCCCCGCGCGCCACCATCAGCCCGTCGGCCAGCGCCAGGATTTCGTCGAGGTGCTCCACCGCGGCCGGCTTTTCCATCTTGGCAATGATTGCCGCGCGGTCGCCGACCAGCCTGCGCAGCTCGGCAATGTCGGCGGCGCGCTGCACGAAGCTCAGCGCCACCCAGTCGATCCCCAGCTCAAGGCCCGCCTCGAGGTCTTTCTGGTCCTTCTCCGTCAGTGGCGACAGCGGCAGCAGCACATCCGGCAGGTTCACGCCCTTGCGGTTGGAGACCTGTCCCCCGACCACGACCTCGGTATCGATCGTATCGTCGGTGTGCTTCTTCACCCGCAACCGCACCTTGCCGTCATCGATCAGGATGGTGCTGCCCGTCTGCACGGCCTTGAAGATGGCGGGATGCGGCAGCGGCGCACGCTTGATGTCGCCCGGCTCGTTGTCGAGCGTCAGCCGGAAAGCGGCACCGGGCTTCAGGCTTATCTTCTCGTCCGTGAAAGTGCCGAGCCTGATCTTCGGTCCTTGCAGGTCCATCAGGATGGCGACGGGCCGGCCGAGCTCTGCTTCGAGCTTGCGCAGGGTTTCGACGCGGGCCCGGTGATCGTCGATCGTGCCGTGGCTGAAATTCAGCCGGAAGACGTCGGCGCCGGCCAGGAAGATGGCGCGGATGCGCTCGGGCGTGGCGGTGGCCGGCCCCAGCGTGGCGACGATCTTGGTGCAGCGGTTGCGGCGCATGACGTGGAGAATGTTTCACATACGTTGCGGCTGACGGCGCAGTGTAACCGTCTCTGCGTTACACGCGATAGGGGATGGCGCCGCCTGATGTGAACAGGGAATCAGATTTTCTGCGTTGCGCGCTGTGCGACGCTGAAGCCGCCCATCTGTTCATAGATCTTCACCACCGCGGCGTCGTCTATCCGGCCCCAGCCGGCGGCGGAAGCCATCAGGAAGAGCTGGTGCGCCGCGGCGGCGAGCGGCAACGGCTGCTTCACCTCGCGGCCGGTATCGAGCACCAGGCCGAGATCCTTCACGAAGATATCGACGGCGCTCAGCGGCGTGAAATCGCCGTCGAGCATGTGCGGCACACGATTGGCGAACATCCAGGAATTGCCGGCGCTGTTGCTGATGACGTCATAGAGCGCGCGCGGATCGGCGCCGGCCCTGGTGCCAAGCGCCATCGCTTCGGCTGCCGCGGCGATGTGCACGCCGGCAAGGAGCTGGTTCACCGTCTTGACCAACGAGCCGACGCCCGGCGCATCGCCGAGGCGGTACACCTTTGCGGCGACGGCATCGAGGATCGGCTGCGCCTGGGCATAGGCTTCGGCCGGGCCGGAAGACATGATGGTAAGCTCGCCGGTTTCAGCACGGGCGCGGCCGCCGGAAAGCGGCGCGTCCAGCAGGGGATACCCGGCGGCGGCCAGCCGCTCGCCCAGCGCCTTGCTAAAGCCCGGCGGCACCGTGGCGCACTGCAGGACAACGCGTCCCTCGGGCAGCGCGCCGATTGCACCATCCGGTCCAAACAGCACCTGTTCGACCTGGGCTGCACTCACGACCACGATCACCAGTGCGTCTGCGCGTTCTGCCGCCGTCGTGGCCGAGGCCGCTGTCTCCCCGCCGGCGGCGCGCAGGGCAGCGCACGCATCGGGATTCACGTCGAGCCCGATAACGGTATGGCCCTTCGCGAGAAGGTTCTTCGCCATGCCCAGACCCATCGAGCCCAGACCGGCAAAGGCAATGCGCAGCGGTTTGGCGTTCATGCCGAGATTCCGTACCGGCGGGCCCAGCCGAGCCCGGCAGCCGTCGTCGCTTTCGGGCGGTATTCAAGGCCGACATAGCCATCCCATCCCAGGCGGTCGAGTGCATCGAGCACGTAGAGGTGGTTGGCTTCGCCGATATCAGGTTCGTTGCGATCGGGATTGCCGGCAATCTGCACGTGGCCGATCAGCGGCAGAAGCTTTTCGGCGCGGCGCACCACATCGCCTTCGGTGACCTGGCAATGGTAGAGGTCGAACTGGATCTTCACATGCGGCGCGCCCACCTCGGCGATGATCGCGGCAGCTTCCGTCGTGGTGTTCAGGAAGTATCCCGGAATATCGCGCCGGTTGATGGGCTCCAGGCAAAGCGTCAGGCCGGTGCGCGCCGTGCGATCCGCCGCCCGCTTCAGGTTGTCGATGTACGTGCGCCGCATCAGCGATAAATCGGCTCCCGTGGCGATCAGGCCCGACATCACATGGATGCACCGGCAGTCAAGCACCTGCGCATAGCGCAATGCCGTTTCCAGCGCGGCGGCGAAATCGGATTCGCGGCCGGGCAGCGCCGCCAGACCGCGCTCGCCCTTGCTCCAGTCGCCCGGCGGCAGGTTGAACAGGGCCTGCGTCAGGCGATGCGCCTTGAGCTGCGCGACAATCTCCTCTGCCGGAAATTCGTAAGGGAACAGGAATTCAACGGCCCCGAACCCATGCCGCGCCGCCGCCGCAAAGCGGTCCATGAAGGGGAGGTCCTGGTAAAGCCAGGAGAGATTGGCCGCGAGTTTCAGCATGAGACAGTCTCACGTCTTCTGTCCTTCTCCCCGCGGAGGCGGGGAGAAGGTGGCGCGCAGCGCCGGATGAGGGGCTTGGCGGCGTTTGAGGAAAGGCCGCGAAGCCCCTCATCCGCCCTTCGGGCACCTTCTCCCCGCCTTCGCG
>QOCQ01000047.1 GCA_003574685.1 Rhodospirillaceae bacterium SYSU D60007 | reverse complement strand
TGGCTCACCCTCGCCGAGCCGCTCTCCGATCATGCCATTGACCTCGCCGCATGAACCGATACCTTCAATCCGCCGGTGACCGCCACCCCAATTCCAACACTTCTCGCGACGGCACCTCCGTACGTCCTACCTGTCTCAAACTGTCTCCGCGTGTCTCCGTACGTCCTACCTGTCTCAAACTGTCTCCGGCTGTCTCCTCCGCCGTGTGATCGCGCGGGGCGGGGTGGCGTGGTATAGGCGGTGGCCATGGCGCTGACATTCCACAAGCTGCATCCGCTGTTTGGCGTCGAGATCGGCGGGGTCGATCTCACCGGGCCGGTGGACCCGGTAGCCTTCGGCGAGATTCGGGCCGCGTTCGAGGAGCATTCGGTCGTGCTGCTGCGCGGCCAGCGGATCGACGATGCGCAGCAGATCGCCTTCAGCCAGATGTTCGGGCCGCTGGAGACGACCGTCAGCACCAATCCTGCCGGCGGCACGCCGTTTGCGCGGCAGTCCAATCTCGATATCCAGTCAGGCGACGTCATCCCGCCGGACGACAGGCGCATGCTCTACCAGAAGGCCAATTTCTTCTGGCACACCGACAGCTCGTTCAAGAAGGTGCCGGCGCTCTGCTCGCTGCTGTCGGCGCGGCTCTGCCCGCCGGAGGGCGGCGACACCGAATTCGCCAGCCTGCGCGTGGCCTGGGCGGCGCTTCCCGACGACATGAAGGGGAAGATCGAGACCCTCGTCGCGGAGCATTCGCTGGCGTATTCGCGCGACCTGGTGGACCCGGGCGTGATGAGCGCGGCGCAGCGGGCCGAGATACCACCCGTCAAACAACGCCTGGTGCGGGTCAATCCCATCAACGGCCGCAAGGCGCTCTATGTCAGCTCGCATGCCTCGCATATCGTGGGCTGGCCCGTGGCCGAGGGCCGCAAGCTGCTCGACGAGCTGACCCGGCATGCGACCCAGCCGGCGTTCTGCTTCGCGCACCGCTGGCGCGAAGGCGACCTCGTGATCTGGGACAATCGCGCGGTGCTGCACCGGGCCACGCCCTACGATTCGGTGAAGTACAAGCGCCTGATGCAGCGGACCACGGTGGCCGGCGACGCGCCCACGGTGGCGCAATAAGGCGCCATGGCCGCACCGGCGATCGACATCGGTGACGGGCTGCCGCTGCCCCGGCGCTACTGGTCGGTGGCGACGATCGCCATTGCGCTGTCGATGACGGTGCTGAACGCCTCCATCGCCAACATCGCGCTGCCCGTCATTGCCCGCGACCTCGACACCACGGCCGCAAGGTCGATCTGGATCGTCAATGCCTTTCAGATCGCGGTCATGGTTTCGCTGCTGCCGCTGTCGTCGCTGGGCGACGTGCTGGGCTATCGCCGCGTGTTCCGGATGGGCGTGGTGGTGTTCACGGCCGCGTCGCTGGCCTGCACGTTCTCCACGACCTTGGCCGAGCTGACCATTGCCCGCGCGGTGCAGGGGCTGGGTGCGGCGGGCATCATGGCCGTGAACCCTGCGCTGATCCGCTTCACCTATCCGCGGGCGGCGCTGGGCCGCGGCATGGGCATCAACGCGCTGGTGGTCGCCACCTCCGCCGCGCTGGGACCAACCGTCGCCGCCGGCATCCTGGCGCTGGGGCCCTGGCAGTGGCTGTTTGCGGTTTCCGTGCCGATGGGCGCGCTGGCGTATCTGCTGTCGGGCCGTGCGCTGCCGGTGACGGAACCGGTGCCGCATCCCTTCGACCTGCCCAGCGCCGTGCTGAGCGCCTTCACCTTCGGCCTGCTGATGAGCGGCATCGACGGTATCGGCCACGGCCATGGCACGGTCGCGATCGCGCTGCAGCTCATCGCGGCCGTGGCGCTGGGTGTGGCTTTCGTGGTCCGCCAGAAGACGCTGCCGGCCCCCATGCTGCCGGTCGACATCTTCCGCCGGCCGCTGTTTTCGCTCTCGGTTGCCAGCTCGGTCTGCTCGTTCACGGCGCAGGGCACCGCGTTCGTGGCGCTGCCCTTCTACTTCCAGGACGTGCTCGGGCTCACCCAGGTCGATACCGGCCTGCTGATGACGCCCTGGCCGGTGGCGGTGGCCATCACCGCGCCGCTTTCCGGCCGGCTGTCGGACCGCTACCCCGCCGGCTTGCTGGGCGGTCTCGGGCTGGCGCTGCTGTGCATCGGCCTTTTGCTGCTGGCGTTCCTGCCGGAACAGCCGGGCCATGCCGATATCGCGTGGCGCATGGCGCTGTGCGGCGCGGGCTTCGGCCTGTTTCAGTCGCCCAACAACCGCGTTCTGGTGGGCAGCGTGCCGCGCGAGCGCAGCGGTGCTGCCGGCGGCGTGCTGTCAACGGCGCGGGTCATGGGGCAGACGATCGGCGCGGCATTGGTCGCGCTCGTGTTCGGCATTGTCGTGACGCACACCACCGGCCCGACGGTGTCGCTGCTGATCGGCACGGTGTTCGCGGCCGTGGCCGTATTCACCAGCACGCTGCGACTGGCGAGCTTCAGCCGCAGCGATGATGGCGCAAAGGTGGCCTGACAGCGGCTGGTCTGCCACAGAAGGTCAAGGAACTGGCTGCGCGCGCGTGCCGTTCGTTCTGCAACCCGACACATCCATGGAGGGACAGAATGAAGACAATCGTGAAGCTCGCCCTTGCCGGCGGCGCGCTGGCGCTGACGGCACCGTCGGCACTGGCTCAGATGGACCGGCGCGATGCGCCTTACGACCGGCCGGCCGACAGCATGTATGACCGCCCTTCGGGCTATGACACGCCGCGGGAGGAGGTCTATCAGGGCATGCGCACCAGCCCGACGGAACGTCACCAGGGCAACGTGACCTTCGTCACGGGTGGCGTGGGCAAGGCAGAGGCTGACCGCTACCGTTCGATGATGTCACGCTACGCGCTGGGCCTTGAGTTCGCTCAGACCAGCGGCAAAGAGCAGGGCGTCTTTCTGGCGGACGTGGACGTAACCATCACCGACTCGCGCGGCGAAACCGTGCTTCAGACCACGTCGGAAGGCCCGTTCCTGCTCGCCAACCTGCCGGCCGGGCAGTACACCGTGAAGGCCAATAGCGATGGCCGCGTGAAGACCCGAAGCGTGAACGTCACGCAGGGCGGCAACCAGCACGTGGTCTTCACCTGGTAGCAATACACACATAACAGACGGGTGGCGCCCGATGCGGCGCCACCTGTCACTTCTTCATCGGCGTCGCGTTGCCCACGAACGACACATGCGCCGCCACGATGCGCCAGCCTTCGGGCGTGCGCATCCAGGTATGGCTCTGGCGGCCAAGCCGTGTATCGCCATGGCGGCGAAACTCGCAATTGGCCGTCCCGAAATCGCGGCCGTAGGTGACGATCCACACCTTCAGCAATTCGCGATCGGCTACCGACTTGGGATCACGTCCGGAACGGAAGGCGGCGATCTCGGCGTGCCCGTAAAGCTGCTCGCCGATGCCGTAGCGCAGCGTCAATGCGTTGTTCCAGAACAGCTCGTCGAGAACCGCCACGTCATTGGCATTGAGCGCCTTCTCGTAGCGGTAGAAGGCCGCGGTGACCTCCTGCACGATTTCAGGAATGTTGATCTCGGGGTTCATGGTCACTCCGTCATGCAGCAGGCGCCGTGCAGATGCCCTCCCGCTCCAGCCAGTGCGCGGCGCGCAGCACGGCCTGCTCTTCGAACGGTCTCGCAATGAGCTGCACGGCAATGGGCATGCCGCCGGGATTCTGCAACGGCGCCGCCACCACGGGCAGGCCGATGAAGGAGATCGGCTGTGTGAAGATGCCGAGATTGGCGCGCACGGGAATCTCGGCCCCGGCCACCGTCATCATGGTCTGATCGAGACGCGGGGCCGTCACCGGCGTCGCCGGCGCGATCAGCACGTCCACGTCCTGCAGGGCTTCCAGGACCCGCTGCCGGTAAAGGCGGCGGAAGCGCTGAGCCTGGATATACCAGGCGGCCGGCGTCAGTGCGCCTGCCATGAAGCGTTCCCGGGTGTCGGGTCGTAGTCATCGGCCCGCGTGCGCAGGCGCGGCAAGTGCAACGTGCCGCCCTCCGCCGCCGTGATCAGGTAGGCACAGCCGCGCGCACGCGCCGCATCCGGCAGAACGACCCTGCGCGTGGCGCCCAGCGCGCGGGCCACAGTGCTGACGGCCTCGGCCGCCACAGGTTCAAGCTGGCGATCGAAGTAGTCGCCGGCGATTGCGATACGCAGACCGGTGATGCCCTCGGCCAGGCGCGGCAGCGTCGCTTCGGGTGGGCGTTCGGTGCACACCGGATCGGCGGAGTCCGGTCCCTGCATGGCATCGAACGATGCGGCAAGGTCATGTGCCGAGCGCGCCAGAGGCCCGAGATGGTCGAGGCTGTCGCAGAACAGGAACGTGCCGGCGCGGCTCAGCCGTCCATAGGTGGGCTTCAGGCCGAACACGCCGCACAGCGAAGCGGGCACACGGATGGAGCCGTTGGTATCGGAGCCGAGCGCCAGCGGCACCAGCCCGCCAGCCACCGCCGCGCCCGAGCCGCCCGACGAACCGCCGGTCATGTGCGCGGGATTGCGCGGATTACGCGAGGGGCCGACGTGAGCATTGCGGCCGGTGAAATCATAGGCGTACTCGCCCATGTTGAGCCCGCCGAGCAGGATCGCGCCGGCTGACTCCAGGCGGCGGATCAGTACGGCATCGCGAGCGGCCGGTGCCTGATCGGCATTGATCTTCGAGCCGGCCAGCGTCGCAAGGCCTTCGATGTCGAACAGGTTCTTCACCGCGAACGGCACACCGGCCAGTGGACCGGATGCCTTGCCGGCGGCAATGGCAGCATCGATCGATACTGCCTTGCGCCGCGCACGCTCGGCAAGAACCGAGGTGAAGGCGTTGTAAGTGCCATTGAGCGCGGCGATCCGCGCCAGCGCGGCCTCGACCACCACCGTCGCGCGGGCCGTGCCGCCGGCCACCGCGCGGGCAATCTCCGCCGCGGTAGCGTCCTTGCCGGTGACCTCGGCGGGCGTCACGGCCGGAACACCGGCGCAGCTTCCAGATCGTCCGGCAGCGGGTCAGCGACTGCCAGCTTCGCGATCTCGGCCGTGCGCTCGAGATTTGTGATGACGTTATCCCGGTACTGCGGCGCAATCGGCAGATCGATCAGGTGTGCCGCTGCGTCGACGTAGGACCCCAGTCCTGTTTCCTTCCGCTCAGCCATGCCTTCTCTCCTGGTCAGCGCACCGCGCCCGCCAACAGCGCATCGATGGTATCCAGCGCCTCCAGCCGCTGCACATTCGCCAGCAAGGCTTCGGCCTTTTGCGCACCGATAACAGGTGTGGCGAGGGCCCGGTACTTGGCCACGATCTTCTCGCTCTGGCGAACCACATCGTCTTCGGGCACGCCGGAATCATGGCGGGCCTCCAGGTGGCGGCCGTCAGCCAGCTCCACATCCATCTCGGCGAGCGTGTGCGGCCAGCCGCCCTGAAACTGTATGTCGACCTTGTCCCGGAGCTGGACGACCTGCGGATCATTGGCATTGGCAGCGCTATAGCTTTCCATGGCCGCCGTATCGACGCCCGCCAGCGCGAAGGCGGTCGTCAGCTTCAGCGAGAACTTCGCCTCCAGACCTGTGGCCGGTTTCTGGATGTTGCAGACCTTGTCTGTCTCGCCATCGACGCGCAGCGTGATGCGCTGCACCTCGGCGGGATCGATGTCATGGTTCAGACGCAGGAACTTCACGCACTCGATCGGCGCGTGCGTCAGATAGCAGGCGGCGTGGTACTTGAAGAGGTTGTTGCGGATGTGAAAGCCACGCGGCGCCGGGCCCAATGCCTTGTCGGCGTTGAAGTCATGGCTGTGCGTGGCGGCAAAGCCTTGCGGACACTCGAGGATGTCGCCGCGCGAGGTGAATCCCCTCGCTGCCCACCGCGCCGCCGCGAGCCCGGCACGTGCGGCCATGCCGGCATGCAGCGGCTTGCACATGGTGCCGAACACGGATTTCAGGCCCGCCGCCTGCGTGCCGGCGATGCCGAAGGCCGTGGCGGCGCGCCCGGCATCGAGGCGCAGCAGCCGTGCGCAGGCGGCGGCCGAAGCGAAGGCCCCAAGGGTGGCGGTGGCGTGGAAACCATCGCGATAGTGCGAGGGCTGCACCAGCCAGCCGATCCGCGCGGCGGTCTCGTAGCCAGCAACGAAGGCGGCAATGATCTCGCGGCCGCTGACCTTGTTGCCCTCTGCCTGGGCCAGCAGCGCCGGCACGATGGTGACGGTCGGATGGCCATTCATCCAGAGATTGACGTCGTCATAGTCAAGCGCGTGGCTGGCGGCGCCATTGACCAGCGCCGCCTGCAGCCGGCTGACCTTGCCGCCACGACCCACCAGCGTGGCCAACGGTCGGCCGCCTTCCTCCTCGGTGTCCGCTATGAGAATGCGAACAAGGGGATCGTCCCACGCCGCAAGCGTGACAGCGAACCAGTCGAGCAGGCACTGTTTGGCGAGCTCGACCACGTCAGCGGGCAGCGAATCGAACTCGCACGCGAGCGCCTGTTGTGCCAGCACCGCCGTCGGCGCAGATCTCGTGCCCACCGATGACAGCGCCGCAGCAGCCGATGCACTCATGGCTTCCTCCTATTTCTTCGTCACGTTCCAGAGGACGGGCACCGGTGCAATGAGAATGCCCTCGACGTTGGCGCGCACCGCCGTGGGAACATTGAACTGGCCCAGATGGATGTGGGTCGGATATTCCGTCACACGGCGTTGCACCGCCTCGGCAATGGCCTTCTGTTTGGCGGGATCGCTCTCCTTCGAGAACTGGTCGCGCAGCTTTTCGAGCTGCTCGTCGCAGGGCCAGCCGAACATCGCCTTGTCGCAGGCGGCATTGAAGAAGCCCGCCATCACCGGGTTGAGAATGTCCGCCGCCGCCCAGGCCGTCAGGAAGGCGTGCCAGCCCCCGGCCTCCGGCGGGTCCTTCTTGTTGCGCCGCGCCACGGTGGTCTGCCAGTCCATCGACTGCATGTCGACCTTGAAGCCGGCCTTCTCCATCAGCGACTTTGCGACCGGGGCCAGGTTCGCCAGCAACTGCACGTCGGTCGATTGCATCAACACGACGGGCGTGCCGTCATAGCCCGCCTCCTTCAGCATCTGCTGCGCCCGGGCGGCGTTGCCGGTGAGCTTGTCCTCCATCCCGGTCTCGGTGGCCATCGGCGTGCCGCAAACGAACATTGCCTTGCACACCTTGTAGTATTTGGGGTTGCCGATTGTTGCCTTGAGGAAATCCTCCTGGTTCAGGGCGTACCAGAGCGCGGCGCGGATCTTCGGATTGTCGAACGGCTTGTGCAGCACGTTGAAGCGCAGCGTGTACTGAAGGCCGGCCGGATTCCAGTCGATGACCCTGATGTTCTTGTCGGCGGCCAGCGTCGGCAGCAGGTCGTGCGTCGGCGCCTCGAAATAGTCGATCTCGCCGGCAATCAGGGCATTCATCGCCGTCTGCTGGTCGGCGATGGCGATCCATTCGACCCGATCGACCTTGACCACCTTGCCACCAGCCAGACCCGAGGGCGGCTCGTTGCGCGGCTTGTATTTCGGGTTCTTGACGTAGACCACCTTTTCGCCCGGCTTCCACTCGTCCTTCCTGAAGATGAACGGGCCGGAGCCGGTGGTGTCCTCGAGCTGCTTGTTGGGATCACCCTCGGCCACGCGCTTCGGCATCATGAACGGCACGTTCGACGACGGCTTGCCGAGCGAATCGATGACGAGGCCGTACGGTTCCTTCAGGACAAGCTGGAAGGTCTTTGCATCGACGGCCTTCAGCTCCCGGGTCACGCCCATCAGCTTCTGGCCCATGGAGTCCTTGGCGCCCCAGCGCTTGATCGAGGCGATGCAGTCCTCGCTGGTGACCGGCTGGCCGTCATGCCATTCGAGACCATCGCGCAGGGTGAAGGTCCAGGTCAGCCTGTCGTCGCTGACCGTCCACTTCTCCAGCATCTGCGGCTTGACGGCGAATTTCTCGTCCACGGCCAGCAGCGTGTCGTAGATCATGTAGCCGTGATTGCGCACGATGTAGGCGGTCGTCCAGATCGGATCGAGGATCTTCAGGTCGGAGTGCATCACGGCGCGCAAGGTCTGCGCCTGCGCGGCGGCCGCCAGCATGCCGGCGCCGGCAAGCGCCGCCGCGGCCAGGGCGGCTCGCCGCCCCCAGGTCAGCAAGGTCATGTTGTTCCTCCCCGACGGCCTCTGCGGGTCGCCGCAGGTCGAGCCTAGCAGCCGCCCTTGCCAGCCGGTAGGCTGGACTCAACGGATCAAAGCCCAGAGGCATTCATGAAGTACGTTCCGCTCGGCCGCTCCGGCTTGATGGTCAGCCGCGTCTGCCTGGGTGGCAATTCCTGGGGCGCCAAGGGCCGCCGCGGCTGGGGCAAGTTCGACGCCGACGAGGCGCCCGCCTATTTCAGGCGCGCGCTCGATGTGGGAATCACCTTCTTCGACACCGCCGATACGTATAACGCCGGCCGCAGCGAGGAGATCATGGGCGCCACGCTCATGAAGATGGCGCCGCGCGACGAGCTGGTGATCTCGACCAAGGTCGGCATCCGCATGAGCGACAAGCCCAATGACGTGGGCACCGGCCGCAAGCATCTGATGGCTTCGCTCGACGCGCAGCTCAAGCGGCTGGGCACCGATCATATCGATCTCTACCAGGTGCACCGGCTCGATCCGCACACGCCGCTGGAAGAGACGATGTACTCGCTCGACCAGCTCGTACGCGCCGGCAAGGTCCGCTACATCGGCGGCTCGACCATGCCGGCATACAAGTTCGCGCAGATGCTGATGCTCGCCGACTGGAAGAGCTACGCCCGCCCGGTGGCGATGCAGAACCTCTACAACCTGATCCAGCGCGAGGAGGAGCTGGAGATGAACCGGCTGTGCGCGGAGCAGGGCGTGGGGCTGATCCCCTATAGCCCGCTGGCCCGCGGCTTTCTCGCCGGCAACCGCGCCCGCCAAGGCGGCGGCGAGACCGAGCGGTCCAGAAACGATGCCCAGGTGAAGGCCGGCATGTACCGGGATTGCGACTGGCAGACCGTGGACCGGCTCAAGGCCATTGCCGGCCAACGCGGCATCAAGCCCACTCAGGCTGCGCTGCTGTGGCTCTGGTCGAAGAGCTACATGGCCGCACCGATCATCGGCGCGACCAGCCTCGATCAGCTCGACGATGCCGCCAAAGCGAGCGAGCTGGCGCCGCTCTCGGCCGAGGAGATCGCCTCGCTGGAGGAGCCCTACCAGTTCCGCGCGCCGGCGGTATGACGGGCGCTACCATGCCTGTATCCGATACGCCCGGCCTGGCCACACTCGCCGCGGTCGCGCCGGCGCTGGCACGCACGGCGGCGCAGTACGATCAGGTTCCATATCTGTCGCATCCCTTCCCGCTGACGCAGCCGGCGCGGCTGGCCGCCATCGCCACGCTGTTTGGCCTGCAGCCGCCGCCCGTCCCGACCGCGCGCATCCTCGAAATCGGCTGCGCCGCTGGCGGCAACATCATCCCGCTGGCCGCGCGCTTCCCGGACGCCAAATGCCTCGGCATCGACCTCTCGGGCGTGCAGATCGCCCAGGCCCATCGCCGCCTTGCAAACCTCGGCCTGACCAACATCGAGCTGCGCCGGCAGAGTGTGACCGAGCTCGGCCCCGGCGACGGGCCGTTCGACTACGTGATCTGCCACGGTGTCTATAGCTGGGTGCCGGCCGAGGTGCGCACGGCAATCCTCAGGGTCTGCGCCGAACGGCTGACCGACAACGGCGTGGCGATCGTCAGCTACAACGTGATGCCGGGCTGGCACATGAAGCGCGTGGTGCGCGATTCGATGATCGCGCATGCCGCCCACATTCCCGATCCGACGCGCAAGATCGCCGAGGCCCGCTGGTTCCTGGAGTTCCTCAAGGACCATGCGCCAAAGGACACGCCTTACACCACCGCCCTGCGCGACGAGGCCGCCTTTCTCGCCAATCAGCGCGACGACTATGTGCTGCACGAATTCCTGGAGGAAGAGAACAGCCCCTGCACCGTGACCGAGTTCGTGACCGACGCCGAAAAGCTTGGCCTGGGCTATCTCGCCGACAGCGAACTGCAGACCATGATCGCCGAAACCTACGGCCATAACATCGCCGTCACGCTGCGCTGGATTTCGGGCAACCGCCTGCTGCCGCTGGAGCAGTACATCGACATCCTCACGGGACGCACCTTCCGCCAGTCCGTGCTGGTGAAGGCCGCCGCCGCGGCACGCGCCGACCGGGCGCTGGAACCGGCACGGCTGCGGCCGCTGCACGTCACGGCGCGGCTGACCGCCGAGTCTGACGTTGGCGAGGACGGCACCCGTACCTTCCGTGATAACAAGGGCCGCACGCTCGGCACACGCAACGCCGCGGTCGGCACCGCGATCGAGCTGCTGGCGGCCCGCTACCCGGCCACGGCCACACCGGACGAGCTTGTCGCCGCGGCCACGCGATGGACCGCCGCGCCCGACGCCGAGGCGGCGCTGGTCATGGATGCGCTGTTCCGGCTGATGAACGCCGGCATGCTGGACTACTACAGCGAACCGGTGCATGTCGGCGATGCCGTGGGCGGCCGCCCGCAAGCGATCGCCATTGCGCGCCACGACGCCGCCAGCGGCAGCGCCTCGACCGTCAACCTGCGGCATGAAGGCATCGGCATTGATCCCGTCGCCCGCATCCTGCTGCCGCTGCTTGACGGCACGCGCGACTACGAGGCGCTGTGCGAGGCGGTCCTTGCGGCGATCGCCGAGAGCGGTGCCGAGCTGAAACGTGACGATCAGCCGGTCACGGACCCGGGCGAACGGCGCCGTACCGTGCTGGAGCTGATCGACATGACCGTCCGCAACCTGCGTGCCGTCGCGCTGCTCGAACCGCAGGCCGTTCGCATATAGACTTGTAAAGGTGTTTTCGTCGTCCTGAGCGAACCTGATTACCCGGTTTGCTCCGCTGGGCAATGTTTGGCGGCAGAGAACCGCTTCATGGTGAGCTTGTCGAACCATGAAGCTGTCCGCACTGTCCGCCGCGCGACGCCTTCATGGTTCGACAAGTGTTTTGTCCGGGGACATGGTGGACGGGTGTACGGAGACATGGTGGACACCTGTCAGCCCGGTTGGGTGAGGTCGAGCCGGGCGACGACGAAACTGGCGA
>QOCQ01000046.1 GCA_003574685.1 Rhodospirillaceae bacterium SYSU D60007 | reverse complement strand
CTGGCTCACCCTCGCCGAGCCGCTCTCCGATCATGCCATTGACCTCGCCGCATGAACCGATACCTTCAATCCGCCG
Organism: Rhodospirillaceae bacterium SYSU D60007; assembly: GCA_003574685.1. Lineage (GTDB taxonomy): Bacteria > Pseudomonadota > Alphaproteobacteria > Reyranellales > Reyranellaceae > Vineibacter. The sequence continues at coordinate 13,792 of QOCQ01000046.1, read as the reverse complement.
GTGACCGCCACCCCAATTCCAACACTTCTCGCGACGGCACCCTGGGGGAAGGCTCATGAATCTGTCTCCCACTGTCTCCCTGTCCACTCCCCGCCTACTGCGTGCTGTTGGGCGGGCGTTGGGGGGCGGGGTTGGTGGGCGCCTGCGGCGATGGCGTCGCGGGCTGCTCGGTGCCGGGCTGTTGCGCGGTGCTGGGCACGTCCGGCTGACGGTCGTAGAAGACCAGCAGCAATACGACCAGCGCCACGATCGCAACGACCGCAATCACCACCCAGCTCGTACCGGCGCTTCGCGTCATGCGGGGAGGCTCGGCCATTTTCCGGATCCTTTCACGAAGGAGGACCGGCGCGATGCCGAAGCCCGCGCCGGTCGGATGCCGTTGGTCAGCCGGTCTGCGTGTGCTGGCCGCCTGGCTCCGAGACGCCGGCCAGGCCCGTGCCCGCCACCTCCGGCACGTGGGTAAGCGCGATGTCACCCAGCGACACGATGCCCACCAGCCGCTTCTCACGGTTCATCACCGGCAGGCGGCGCACCTGGATGTCGCCCATGTTGGCCGCGACGTGCTCGATGTCCTCGTCGTCGAAGCAGTATTTCACGTCGCGCGTCATGACCGCGCGCACCTTGGTGTCGGGCGACTTGCGTCCCGCCACGGCGCGTATGGCAATGTCGCGGTCAGTCAGCATGCCGACCAGGCGGTCGTTCTCGCCCACCGGCACCGCGCCGGCATCGATGTCGGCCATGATCCGCGCCGCTTCGGCGATGCTCTGGTCCGGACTGACGGTCTGCACGTCGCGCGTCATCGCATCACGTACTCTCATGACTGTCTCCTGTGCTGTTGTTCGTCGGAAGTTTTCCCGGCGCTGCCCTGCCAGCCGCCGGCGCCCTCGCCATGGGCCGGCCACAGGCGGCGGATATTCGCCGGCAGCGCATTGCGCACCTTTTCCACCTGGCCCTGCGGCAGGTGGCTGCCCAGCAGCGCAAAAACAGCGCGCGTGGCGTCCTCCACATTCACCGGGCGGGTGTCTTCCAGGCCTTCGCCAACGCGCTGCAGGAAAGCGTCGGCATCGCGGATCTTCTCGGGGTGCCCCGCGGGGTGCCACTGATCGTAGTAGAGGCCGCGCACCAGCAACGGAAGCTGGGCGCCGAGATGGGCGGCCAGCTCGATCGGCAGGCGATCGCGCAGCGGGCGCAGCACCGCGCCCAGCGTGTGCCATGCCACCTGGCGCTGCGGGCCGACGGTTTCCATCAGCTCATCAAGCCAGAGGTTGGTGGTCTGCAGGGTACGGTCAAAAACATCAAGTCCTGTGGCAGCCATGGCTCTGCTCCCTGGCTGAGCGGTTCGTCCGCTGAACGCGACGGCGCATGGCCTGTTCCGGCGAAAATTCGCCGGCGGGGAACCATGGAAGGGCTGGAGCTTTGACGGCGCAGTGGCATAGCGCGCGCATGCCGGAGGGATCGGGATGACGGACAATTTGCTGGAAGCCTTGCCGGTCGCCGTTTACACGACGGACAGCGAGGGGCGGATCACGTTCTACAACAGTGCCGCCGCGGAGCTGTGGGGCTGCCGGCCTGAGCTGGGCAGCGCGAAGTGGTGCGGGTCCTGGAAGATCTACTGGCCGGATGGCCGGCCCCTGCCGCACGACGAATGCCCGATGGCGGTGACGCTGAAGACCGGCGAGCCCGTGCGCGGGATCGAGGCGGTCGCGGAACGGCCCGACGGCACGCGCATCCCGTTCATGCCCTATCCGACGCCGCTCCGGGACGCCGACGGAAAGCTGACCGGCGCGATCAATCTGCTTATGCCGCTGGTCGAGCAGAAGGAACATGAAATCAGCCGGGCACGGCTGGCGACCATCGTGGAGAATTCCCACGACGCCATCCTCAGCAAGACGCTGGCGGGCATTATCCGGACGTGGAACGCCGGCGCGGCCCGCATCTTCGGCTACGCGCCCGAAGACATCATCGGCCAGCACATCACGCGCCTCATCCCGCCCGAGCTGCACGCCGATGAAGAGGAAATCCTCGCGAAGCTGCGGCGCGGCGAGCATATCGATCACTACGAGGCGGTGCGGGTCGCGCGCGACGGACGGCGCATCAACGTCTCGCTCACCATCTCGCCGGTGCGCGATTCCGCCGGACGGATCGTCGGCGCCTCGTCGATCGCCCGCGACATCACGGAGCAGACACAGGCGCGCGAGATGCAGGAGCTGCTCCTGCAGGAGCTGAATCATCGCGTCAAGAACATGCTGGCCACGATCCAGGTGATCGCGACCCAGTCCCTCTCCCGCTCCAGTGGACCCGAGGCTTTCGTGACCAGCTTCGTGGGCCGCGTGCAGGCGCTGGCGCGCGCGCACGACCTGCTGGTGCAGGGCCAGCTTCGCGGCGCCTCGCTGACGGACATCGTGCGCGAGCAGGTCCTGCTCGGCGCCTCGACGCGCATCTCCTTCTCGGGGCCGGCGCTGATGCTGGGCGCGCGACAGGCCACGCATCTGGCGCTGGTCCTGCACGAGCTCGCCACCAACGCGCGCAAGCATGGCGGACTCTCGACACCGGAAGGCCAGCTTTCGATCGCCTGGCGCGTGGAGGAGGCGCCGGAGCGCCGGCTTCTGCTGGAGTGGCGCGAGTCGGGCCTGCGAAACGTCCGGGCGCCGGACAGGCGCGGCTTCGGCACGACGCTGATCGAGAAGACCGTCGGCTCCAGCGGCGGCACGGCCACGATCCGCTACAATGCCGACGGGCTCGCCTGCGAGATCAGCCTGCCGATTCCTGAGTCTGACGGGCAACCCTTGCGCCACGCAAGGAGCGGGCCGCGGGACGACGTGCGCCCGCGCGGCCGGCCGGCGTCGCGCTACGCGGCCCTTGCGGGCAAGCGCGTGCTGGTCATCGAGGACGAACCGCTGGTGGCCATGCAGATCGAGGCGGAGCTCATCGAGGCCGGCATGCGGGTCGTGGGACCTGCCGGCAACCTCGAAGCGGCGCGCGCGCTGGTGGCCGAAGGGCGATTCGATGCCGCCCTCGTGGACGTGAACCTTGCCGGCCGGCCGGTGGACGAGCTCGCGGCCGCGCTGGCCCGCCGGCGCATCCCGTTCGCCTTCGCCACGGGCTATCACCCCGACGCCATTCCGCCGGAGTTCCGGCACCGACCGCTGCTGGTCAAGCCTTTCCTGTCCGACCAGCTTCTTGCGCTGCTGGAACGCCTGCTGCACGACGCGCCCGCACCCGCCGCCGTCGTCCCCCTCACCCGAAGGGAGGGTTAGGGGGTGCATTCCACCTTCTCCCCGCCTTTGCGGGGAGAAGGCATGAGAGGACGGAACCCGTGAGGCATTCGACCGTTTTACAAGCGCCGGCTGTGTCCCGGCGCTACTCCGCTTTCGAGGGACAATGCCGGATACCAGCACAACACGGAACGCAGCCGGCTGGGTGCTGGTGGTGCATGGCGATGCGGAGAAGGCGCAGCGCATCGCGGCCCATTTCCAGGAGTGCGGGCACCAGGTCGACACCGCAGCCTGCTGCGGCGATGGCGAAGCGCTGCTTCAGACGTGCCGCTATGACATCCTGATCGCCACGCTCGATCTGCCCGACGGCAGCGGGCTTGACCTGCTGCCGCTCTGTCCGCGCTGGTTCGGCGGCCGCGCCGTGCTGCTGGGCGACAGCGCCCTGCGCGCGCAAGCGCTGGCGGCCGGCGCGCTGGCAGTGCTGGATCCCGACACCGACCCCCGGACGCTGCAGGAGTCGGTGGATTGCGCGATCGCGCAGGCTATGCGCTCTTCAGATGCTGACGCACCGCCTCGACCTCCGGACCGACTGCCGCAACCGCCTGTCTGATCCGGTCCACGTCCACGCCGAGCTCCTTCGCCCAGAATCGGACCTCCTGCTCATCGGCGATGTCGATCCGATCCATGCCGCCCTTTTGAGGCGAGGGCTGCGAGCGCTCCGGCGCGCCGGGCTCGGCCGACGAAACCGGGTCGCTCGCCGGAAACGAGTCGGAAAGCGCCTTGTCGAGTTTCCTCTGCTTCTGCCTGCTGGGCATGATGGTCTCCTCGCCGCCGTGCTTCAGGCTGCCCAGGATGGCGCCTGCGACAGATACTGACGCGTGGTGGGCTCCAGTTGCTCCTGTGCCCATGCCGCCATGGCGCGCTCCTCGGCAATGATTGAATCACAGACGGCCATGGTCTCGCTGTCGCCGACACGCTCGGCGGCCACCCGCAGGATTGTGTAGGAGGCAATCTCCATCTGCTCGAAGGTGTAGACGGCCAGCAATCCCTTCACCACTTCGTCGCCCACCAGATGCGCGCTCAGCGCCTGGGCGAGGCCCGTGGTGCGCGCGAACAGGTCCTTGACGATGGAGACGCGGCCGCCACGCCGCTCGATGCATCCCTGGATCGCGATCGACTGCCGCCGCGTCTCCTCGAGATGCTTCACCAGGCGCAGGCGGATCTCGGGCCAGGCCCTGAGGCGCTGGGCGGTGCCGGACAGCATCCGTTCGGCCTGCTCCTCCATGGCATGGGCATCCCGCAGCCACTGCATCAGGCGTTCCTCGGGTGCGACCATCGCTTCCTCCACTGGCGGCTTCGCCACCGTTAGCGAACGCACCGCCCACACGCCGGTTCCGGCCATTGGTCCTTCCCCCGGAGGGGGAAGGTGGCGCGCCAGCGCCGGAAGGGGGATGCCTCAACAAGCACGGCGGTGCGGGTTGAGAGATCCCCCTTCCGCCCTTCGGGCACCTTCCCCCTCCGGGGGAAGGACAAGGAGGCCTCTCACTCCGAGGGGGGCGCGACCGTGTCAGCCTTGACCGCGCCCCGCTGTCCCATGGGCTGCGACGGGCCCTGCGTGCTGTCGCGTGCGGTCTGATGCTCGGCTTCGGCGTTGATCAGGGCGCCCAGCAGGATAACGGCCGCGGACAGCCAGATCCACGTCATGAAGCCGATCACGGCGCCGAGCGAGCCGTAGGTCTTGTTGTAGCTGCCGAAATTCGCCGCATACCACGAGAACAGGGCCGAGACGCCCAGCCACGCGAAGGCGGCAAAGGCGCTGCCCCAGCTCACCCACTGCCAGCGCGGCGCATCGCGGCTGGGCCCGAAGCGGTACATGAGGCTGAGCAGCAGCGCGACGACCACCAGCAGCAGCGGCCAGCGCGCCAGCGCCATCACCAGACCGCTGCCGCCCGGCAGGGGCACGAGCTGCAAAAAGGCCGGCACGACCACGATCGCGGCAATGGCCAGCAGCAGGAATGCGATCACGCCGGCGGTGAACAGCAGCGAGATGGCGTTAAGCCTGAAGAAGCCACGCTTCTCGCTCTCGTCGTAGGCGACGTTCAGGGCATCGAACACCGCCTTGAGGCCGGCGTTGGCGCTCCATAAAGAGAGCGCCAGGCTGAAGGCGAATCTCAGCCCCAGCGAGGCGCGATCCTCGGCTGCCAGCCGTTGCAACTGGTCGCGCACGATCTGCAGGCCTTCCGAGGGGACGAGGCCTTCGAGCTGTGCCAGGTGGCGTTCGATGGTGGGCGGGTCGGCGAAGAAGCCATAGACCGACACCAGCGCCGCCAGCGTCGGCACGATGGCGAGCAGCGCATAGAAGGTGACACCGGCCGCGATGGCCAGCAGCCGGTCTTCGCTGATGCGATGCCAGACGCGCACCAGCACATCGCGCCAGCCGCGCGCGGGGATCTCCGACGGCGCATCCGCCTGCCGGCCCCGCGCCCCGTCGCTGCGTGCAGCACGCGCCGTCCCCTCGCCATCCGGCGGCGGCGGTGATGCGTAGCGCTCTCGCCTGAAGCCCGCCGCCAGGAGCCCGGCCGTGGCTGCCAGTGTCGTCAGCGGCCGCCACCTGCCTCGGCGCGCGGCGGCGCCGGCCTTGCTCATGGACGGTCAGCCGCTTTCGCCGTCGGTCACCAGCGACGCGCTGCTCATTGTGCCCTGCTTCTCTTCGGTGCCAGGTATGGCTTCAGGCGCCGCGGCGGGATTGTCGTTGACGTGTTCGCCTTCCGCGTCATGGCCGTCGCCGGCATGGCGCTGCGGTGCCAGCGCGCCGATGGCGGCGCCCAGCGCCAGCCCCAGCCCGGCCAGCACCAGCGGCTGCTCGCGGCAGAAATCCACGACCGTGCGTCCCGTGGCGGCCGTGCCGCGCGCCGCCGCCATCGTGGAATCGCCGACGCGGCCTGCCAGGTGACTCGTGCCGCGCGCAACACGGTGATAAGTCGAGGTCGCCGTGTCCCGCACCGCGGTCGCCGCATCGCCGGCCGCGCCGGTCGTGCGATGCCACGCCGAGTTGGCGGCCTCCCCGACCTCGGCGCTCGTCTCACCGACGACGCCAGTGGCGCGGTCAAGCGCGGCCTCGGCGCGCTCGCGCGTGTGGCGCATCGCCTCGCCCGCACGGTGCGCGCCGTTGGTGCGGGCATGGCCGTTGCCGATCATCAGCCAGGCGATGCCGGCGCCGATCAGGGTCAGCGGCAAGGGATTGTCCCTCACCTGCCGGCCGAAATTGCGCATCATCTCGGTGGCGCCGCCGTCGCGCGCGTAGTCGACCACCTGGTCGATCACCTGGCCGGGCGTGATGCGGCTGCGCAGCTCCTCCAGGGTTTGCGTCACCTGCCAGCGCGTCGTCTCGGCCTCGTGCTCAAGCTGCTCGCTGTATCTGCTCATGGTCATGCCTCACCTGCTGGCGCACGACGGAGGCGTCGCGCTGAAGCTGTTCGATCGTCTTTCCCGGTACAAGCCTGCGTGCCTTCAGCCGGCTGACGCCCAGCATGATCAGGATCAGGCCAAGCAGCAGCACAACGCCGCCCACGATCAGCGTCGCCCACAGTGGCTCGACGCCGGCGTCCACCAGCGCCGTAACCGCGGCGCTCAGCAGGATCATCAGGGCGGGAACCAGCAGCACGGCGCCAATGACGACCAGTGCAAGGCCGCCCGCGGCCTGGCCAAGTTTTTCGCTGACCTCGGTGCGCGCCAGTTGCGATTCCTTGCGCAGCAGCGTCGTCACCTGTCCGATCAGATCGGTAAAGAGTTCGGCCACCGAGCGGCCATAGGTATGTGTTGCCATGGGAAGCTCCCTCAGCGCCGGCCCGTCTGGCGCCCGTTGGCCAGCATCCGGGACAGGGCGATGCCGGCTGCAACCGCGCCGCCGAAGAACAGCGCCGGCTGGCGGCGCGCGAAGTCGCCGAGCACCTCCACCAGCTCCTCCGGGCGGCGCGCGCGCAGCGAATCCGACGCCTCGCGCAGATTGCTCGCCGCGCTTTCAACGAAGTGAGCCGTGCCGGGCAGCTCCTGCTCCAGCTTTTCGCCGGCACCGCGGATGGCATCGGCCAGCTCGGCCAGCCGGTCCGCACCGGCATCCTTTTCCTCTTCCAGCGCGTGCCTTGCCCTGTCCGCGGCCCTGCCCGCCTGGTCATGTCCGTCCTGCTTTTCCATCGCCTGCTCCAGCGCTTGCCGGCTGCTGCCGTGCATGTCTGAAGAGACGTGCGGTCCCACAAACGGTTCCGCGTACCCTTGTGCCTTTGCGTGCCTTTGAGTGCGGCGAGACTTGAGCGGTGCCGTGCGCCCTCCTCCACAGTGGACCAATCCGGCCTTGGCGTTGGCGCCGCCCGCGCGGAAAGTGGGGAATGCAGAGGAGAGATACAGGGCAATGCGTATTCTTGTCGTTGACGATCATCCCGACATTCTCGACGAGATCACGCAGACGCTGCGCCGGCGCGGTCACGAGGTGATCGCGGCGGCCTCGGTGAGCCAGGCGCTGCTGGTGCTGGCCAATGGCGGGCCGGTCGAGGCGGTGATCACCGACATGCGCCTGCCCGAGGGTTCGGGCGCCGATGTGCTGCGCTTCGCCAACCGGCTGCATCCCGACTCGGCGCGCTTCCTGATGAGCGGCGAGGCCAGCAGCCAGGAGATCAACGAGGCCCGGCGCGAGGGCGTGGAGGCGATCTTCTGGAAGCCGGTCAGCCTGCGCATGGTGGTCGAGGCCGTGCGCGACTGCCACAAGGCCCTCGACCGCGACCCCTTGCCGGCGACATAACTTCCATTAAAGCTCGCAGAAAACCGCTTCATGGTGAGCTTGTCGAACCATGAAGCGGCCAGCACTGCCGCCGTGCCATGCCTTCATGGTTCGACAAGCTCACCATGAAGGTTCGACAAGCTCACCATGAAGGTTCGACAAGCTCACCATGAAGGCTATTTCTGCGCTGCGCGCCGATACGGGCCTGGAGGCCCGTGCTCCCAGCGCTACTCCGTGTCGTAGCGCTGTTCCAGCCAGGGGTCGCCGTAGTTGTGATAGCCGCGCAGCTCCCAGAAGCCGGGCTTGTCATGCTGCGAGAACTCGATGCGCTTGATCCACTTGGCGCTCTTCCAGAAGTAGAGGCGCGGCAGCACGATGCGCACCGGCCCGCCATGCTCGCGCGAGATCGGCGCGCCGTTCCAGCGTATGGCCAACAGCACGTCATCGGCGTCGAAATCGGCCAGCGGCACGTTGGTGGTGTAGGTATCGTAGGAATGGAAGATCACGTGCTGCGCCTCCGGCTTCGGCCGCACGAGCGACAGCAGGTGGTGCGCGCTCACGCCCTCCCATTCATTGTCGTAGCGCGACCATGCCGTCACGCAATGGATGTCGCTGGTACGCTTCACCAGCGGCTCGTCGGTGAAGTCGCCCCACTTCCACACCGTCGGGTTCTCCACCAGACCATCGACCGTCAGCCGCCACACGTTGAGCGGGATTTCCGGCTGGATGCCGAGGTCGAGCACCGGCCAGTTGGTCACCAGCCGCTGGCCCGGCGGCAGGCGCTGCGTGCGCCGCGGATCGGCCACGCCGGTGAGCAGCCGGCCATCCGCCGCCCAGCGCTTCTTGCTCTCGACCAGCTTCTCCTTCAGCCGGCCGAACAGGCCGACACCGTCATCCGACATCAGCAGCCTCGTCAGATCGCGCGGCCCGCCTTCTCCCAGTAGGGCTGGCGGAGCTTGCGCTTGAAGATCTTGCCGGAGTCCTCGCGCGGCAGCGCGTCACGGAATTCGACGACGCGCGGCAGCTTGTAGCGCGCAAGGCGGCCGCCGAGGAAAGCCCGCACGTCGTCGGCGCCGAGGCTGGCGCCCGCGTCGGGCTGCACCACGGCGCAGATCGCTTCGCCGAACTCCTCGTCGGGGATGCCGAACACGGCGCAGTCGCGTACGCCCGGCATGTCGATGAGCTGGCTCTCGATCTCGGCAGGATAGATGTTGACGCCGCCCGAGATGATCATGTCGCGCTTGCGGTCGCACAGGAACAGGTAGCCGTCGGCATCGAAGTAGCCGATATCGCCGACCGTGACGAGATCGCCCAGCGCCACCTCGCGGCGCTTCTCGTCGGCATTGTTGTAGGTGAAATCCGACAGGCTGGGCGCGCGCACATAGATCTCGCCGACCTCGCCCTGCTTCACCTCACGGCCCTGGTCATCGACGATGCGCACGACGGCGCCGTCCACGGGCTTGCCGACCGTGCCGGGCTTCAGCAGCGCCTGCTCCGAATCGTGCCACACCACCACGCCGGTTTCGGTGGCGCCGTAGTATTCGTTGATGACCTTGCCCCACCAGCCGATCATCGCGCGCTTCACGTCGGGTGGACAGGGCGCCGCGCCATGCGTGACGTTGCGCAGGGAGGACACATCGTAGCGGCGCTTCACGTCGTCCGGCAGGCGCAACAGACGCACGAACATCGTCGGCACGATATGCATGTGCGTCACGCGATGCGTCTCGATCAGCCGCAACATGTCCTCGGGATCAAAGCGCGGCTGCAGCACGATATTCATCTGGCTGCGTGCCGCGGCCATGCCATAGGCGGCGGGCGCAGTGGTACATCGGCCCGTTCATCAGCACCACGGCCGACGGATCGGGCTGCAGGCCCCAGAGCGCGCCGATCTGCTGCATGGCGGCGTCCATCTGCGCCTGCGTCGGCGGATTGCGGCGCACGCCCTTGGGCCGCCCCGTGGTGCCTGACGTATAGATCATGCTGCCACGCGAGAGCTTCGGCGGCACGTCAAGCGGCTTGCTGCCGGCGACGAAGTCGGCCCACGCCGCGCGGCCGGCAGGCTGTGCCGCCGCCGCATCGTTCACGCGGTAGGCCGCCGCAATCTCGGCTGGCGTCGGCACAACGAAGACGCGCGTGCTGTCGGGAATGGCCGATGCGATCTGCGGCAGCAAATCGGCATGCACGACCAGAACCTTCGCCGCGCAGTCGCGCAGCACATAGCCTGCCTCGTCGGCGGTGAAGTGCCAGTTCAGCGGCACGGCGTAGGCGCCCACCATGCCGGCGGCGATATTGGCTTCGAAGACCGCGAAGTCGTTGCGCAGCATCAGGGCCACGGAATCGTTCTCGCCGACGCCCAGCCGTGCCAGTCCGCCCGCGGCCTTCAGCGCCCGACCCGCGAGCTCGGCATGGCTCAATACCCGCTCGCCCGCGATGATCCCTGGCTGCATGCGTTGCCTCTCCTTCGCTACCCGCACCCTTGTAGGTCGCGCCAGCGAATGAGTGCAAGCACCTGCGGTCATTCGCCGGCAGTGCGCCACTCCAGTGGCGCACTGCCCGGAGCGACAGCGCAGGGCAGTCTGCCGCGCCACGCTTCATCAAGGCGCCACTGGAGTGGCGCGCTCCCAGCGAAGAAGCTAGATCCCGCGGGCCTTGTCCATGCGGCGGCGCATTTCGAGCAGGGCTTCCTTCCAGCCGATGAAGATCGCCTCGCCCACCAGGAAATGGCCGATGTTCAGCTCCATCACCTGCGGGATCGCGGCCACGGCCTCGACCGTGTCGTAAGCGAGTCCGTGGCCCATATGGCATTCCAGACCCAGCGCCTCGCAATCCGCCGCCGCCTTGCGCAGCCGTTCCAGCTCGGCGGCGCGCGCCTCGCCTTCCAGCTCGCAGTAACGGCCGGTGTGCAGCTCGACGACGGGCGCACCCAGCGCGACGGCCGTCTCGAGTTGCCGCCGGTCGGGCTCGATGAAGAGCGAGACGCGGATGCCGGCATCGCGCAGGCGCTGCACGCGCGGCGCGAGGTGATTGTGCTGCCCGGCCACGTCGAGGCCGCCTTCCGTGGTGCGCTCCTCGCGGCGCTCGGGCACGATGCAGGCCGCGTGCGGGCGCAGGCGCAATGCAATGCCCACCATCTCGTCGGTGGCCGCCATCTCGAAGTTCAGCGGCAGCTTCACGTCCTTCACCAGCCGCTCGATGTCGCTATCGACGATGTGGCGCCGGTCCTCGCGCAGATGCGCGGTGATGCCATCGGCCCCGGCTTCAGCCGCGAGAAGCGCCGCACGCAGCGGATCGGGGTGACGCCCGCCGCGCGCGTTGCGCACGGTGGCGACGTGATCGACGTTGACGCCAAGGCGGATTCGACGCGTGCTCATGAGAGAAAATTTAGCGCCGTGCACAGCCGCGTCCGGCGCGAACTTGTCCGCATTGTCCGAACTGCCGCGCCTGCGCTACAGGGGCGGCCCGACCGAGCGCTCATCCACCGCAAGCGGGCTTGACAGCGGCGGGCAAGAGGCACAGGTTTTCATCGTCTGCCCGTCCCCCTTGCGCGCCGCTAGCGCGACAATGGGTGGCGCTGCTGGCAGCGCGGGAATGGCAGGCACGTGGCAACAGCTCGGGAGGCATGCATCGCATGGACACTCCGCCGGGCCAGCGACCCGGGTTCCGTTGACAGCAAAACGGGACCATGACCTGGACGAGCGATCGAAATCCTTGGCCAAGGACGCTCCAGGTCACCGACAGTCAGACATGATGTGACAGAGCGGATCAGCGACCGGCGCCTTTGGCCAGGTGTCGGAGCCGGGATCCGAAAGAGGCCACTCTCCACGAGCGGCCGAGGGCAAAGCCCACCAGAGCCCCGCTTCCCGCACAGCTCGGGACGGGGCTCATCATTTGTGTGCTGCTTCATGGTGAGCCTGTCGAACCATGAAGCTGCCCGCACTACCGGTCTGCAGCGCCTTCATGGTTCGACAGGCTCACCATGAAGGCTAATTCGGCATTGCGCCTCGGATTTCAGGGTTCCCACAGCGAGCGCGCGTTGGCGGGTGCCTCTGCCAGCCCGGCCTTCACGGCCGCGTTCTTTGCGGCGACGTAGCCGGCCAGCCCGCCGATGCCGGCGCCCAGCGTGGCCGTGAGAAGTGCGCCACCGCCGGTCGACAGGCCCGCCACCGTGCCGAGCTTGCAGCCCACCTTCAGCCCCGCCAGGCCAGCCGCCCAGCTCCCGGCCTGCGCCGTGGTCTCGATGGCCAGTGGACGCCACGTCCGGCGGCGCAGGCTGTCGATCGCCGAGGACGTGACTTCGTACGCCGTCCACGCCACGCCGGCGGTCTGAAGGAAGTTCAGGCTGCGACACATCCAGGACGGCATCATCGGCACATACACCATCGGCATCGCGGCGAATCCGCGACGGTGCCGCTTGCGCTATATGGTAATGGCAAGCCCATGAGGGGAGTCCCGTGACGCAGCGGATCGAGCGCCGGCTGGCGGCCATCGTCTGCGCCGACGTGGTCGGCTACAGCCGGCTGCTGGGCGCGGACGAGGCGGCGATGGTCGGCGCGTGGCGGGAGCACCGCACGGCGATCCTCGGCGTCGCGGCAGCCCATCGCGGGCGGCTGGTCGGCACCCAGGGCGACGGCCTGCTCTTCGAGTTCGCGAGCGTCGTGGACGCGGTCGCCGGTGCGCTCGCCATCCAGGAAACCATGGCCACCCGCGCGGCCGGCGAACCGGAAGACCGGCGCTTCCGGTTGCGCATTGGCGTCAATCTCGGCGATGTGATCGCGGAAGGCGCGGACATCCTGGGCGACGGCGTCAATGTCGCGGCGCGGCTGGAGGCGCTGGCCGAGCCCGGCACGGTGTGCGTCTCGGGCGTGGTGCGCGAGCAGGTGCTGGGCAAGCTGCCGGTGGCGTTCGACGATCTCGGCCCGCGGTCGGTCAAGAACATCCAGCGCGCAGTGCATGCCTGGCGCGCGCGGCCGGCCGGGCCCGTACCGGTCGCAACGGCATCCGACATGCCGCCTGCGCCTCGCGGCACGCCGGTGCGGCGAAAGGTTCTGGCAGGGGTGGCGACCCTCCTGCTGCTGTGCGCCGCAGCGGCGCTCGGCACCTGGCTTGCCGGCGTCTGGCCGTGGGTGCCGCCGCAGCGGCCCGACGGTGTCGCCATCATGGTGCTGCCCTTCGAAAGCCCGGCGGGACAGGACCAGGAGTACCTCGGCGACGGCATCACCGAGGACATCATCACGGCGCTGTCCAAGATGGCGGCGCGGGCCAACCGGCAGAACCTGCACGTCATCGGCCGCAGCACCGCCTTCTCCCACAAGGGCCAGAAGGTGGACGTGCGCCGGCTGGCGCGCGAGCTCAGCCTCACGCACGTGCTGGTCGGCAGCGTGCGCCGCGACGGCGGGCGGCTGCGGATCTATGCCGAGCTGATCGATGCGTGGACGGGGCGCTCGAACTGGGCGGAACGCTACGACCGCAACGCCGGCGACGTGTTCGACATCCAGGACGACGTGACCGGCAAGGTCGTGAGCACGCTGATGGCGATGCTCGACACCGGCAGCCCGGGCGGCGGCAATCCGCTGGCAGGCGGTCAGGAAACCAGCGAGGAAGCGCGGCTGCGCGAGGCGGAGCAGGCGGCCCGGCGGCGCGCACAGGAAGCCCGGCAGCGCGAAGAACAGGAGGCCCGCCGCCGCGCGCAGGAAGCGGCGCGACGCGGGCAGGAGGCGCCGCGATCGGCGTCGCCGCCAGCCCCGCCGGCACCGGCACCCGCGCCTCCGGCAGCAGCGGCACGGCCCGCGCCGCCAGCGCCGGC
>QOCQ01000045.1 GCA_003574685.1 Rhodospirillaceae bacterium SYSU D60007 | reverse complement strand
CTCCTTCACAGACAGCTCCCGCCAAGGCATCCGGTCCCCCGTTGCTCGATCATTCCCATCGAGCAACTGTCACCCATGTCTCCGAACACCTGTCACCCATCTCCCCGGTCCGTACACCCCGGAGGGGGAAGGTGCCCGAAGGGCGGAAGGGGGATCTCTCAACACGCGCAGCCGTGCTTGTTGAGGCATCCCCCTTCCGGCGCTGGCGCGCCACCTTCCCCCTCCGGGGGAAGGCTCCGAATCAGCACAGTGTCACGCTGCGACTGGCATTGAGGGGATCGCGCATCACCTCCTCCAGCGACAGGCCGACGCCGTAAGTTGCGACTCGCCGGCCGGGCGTGATGCGAACGATGAGGGTTCCCGGGTCGTCGAGCACGCCATGACCGGTGATCGCCGCCAGGCGGCCATCCTCGATCAGACTCGCGACGGCAGGATCGCGCGGCGCGTGGAGTTCGGCCGTGGCCTGGAACTGCACGCAGAAGGGCGGGATACCCGGCGCCTGCGGCAAGGGAATGCACACCGCCACGTGCGGGTTCTGCCGGATGTTGCGGGCCTTGATGCTGCTGTCGTCGACACCGACATAGAGCACATTGTCCACGGTTACATACATCACGCCAACGACGTGCGGCCGGTTTGCCGCCGAGGCGGTCGCGAGCGCACAGAAGGAGTTATTCGCGATTGCGTCCAGCACCTGCTTTCGCATTTCCGCTTCCGACATGTCTTCGCCTCCTTACGCGGGCAGCATGCGCCAGACGGCGCCGAGCAGCAGAAAGCCGCCGGTGGCGATGACCAGCAGCGCGGCGGCGATGGTCGTGACGCGTCCAATCGCATCGGACGTGCGGTCGCCGATCAGCAGGCGTTGGGCCGTCATGGACGCAATGCCCACCGCCGCCAGCGTGCCCGCCATGCCCGCCGCGATCGCCAGGACGCCCAGCAGCCCGGCCCACAGCACGCCGAACACCGACGCGAACAGCACCATCACCACCGCACCGGCGCACGGCGCCACGCCGGCTGCCGTCAGCAGCCCCAGCCCGGCGTCCGGCCGGAAGAATCGCCGCCACGCCGATCCCGTCGCCGGCGCGTGATCCTTGTGATGCACATGGTGATGGTCATGGCCATGACAATGATCGTGACCGTCCCCACCATGATCGTGGTTGTGCAGCCGTCCGGTCAGTCCGGCGTGCAGGCGCCATAGCCCGATCGCCACGATCAGGCCGTACGACACCAGCTCGACCGTGCGGACCTGTCCCAGCGCCGAGGCCGGGCGGATGCGGCCCAGCGCACCGAGCACGCCAGCGAGCACCAACGCCGCCATGGTGTGCGTCACAGCGATCCAGCCGCCGGCAAGGATACCGTCGAGCCAGCCGCGTTTGCGGTTGCCGTCGAGGAAGTAGGCGACGACCACGGCCTTGCCGTGTCCCGGCCCCAGCGTATGGACGACGCCATAAAGAAAGCCGGTGGCGATCAGCGTCCACAGCGCGGTGGTGCCGCCGCCGGCGCCCACCGCGCGCAATTGCTGCCCCACCTGCCGGTTGAGCTGCGCCTGCCATTCCGCGGCCACGCGCCCGAGCTGCGCGCTGAGATCGCCGAAGGCCAGCGCCAGCAAGGCCAGCACAGCCAGCGCGCCGGCAATCCACATCCAGGCCGCGCGGCCGGACAATGCTCTCGTCGTCACACTCATGGGGTACTCACGGCAACTTGCAGGTCACGCGATCGGCATAGAACGGATTGCCCGGCCAGTATTCGGACTTCGCGCTCGTGTGCTTGTCGACGACGCACTCCGCCTTGCCGCCGACGATTTCCCACGGGGCCTTCTTGTCGAGCTCGATGCGCACGAAATCCTCGGGGTCGATCGAACTGACGGCGACGCTCTTGCCGGGTTTGGGTAGCTCGAAGCGCAGCGTGTAGACGAGATTGCGTGCATCGCGCGGCGCCTGTGGCTTCGCGTTCTTGCCGGAAGCACCCGGCATCGGACCGCCGGGCGCATCCGGCGTGGGCGCCCAGTCGAACGGCGCGAAGACCGCGGGGCTCGCGATACGCGCGGAAAACACCGGCGCCTTCGGCGGCCGGAAATCCTTGTCGCCGGTATTGAGCCACGTCAGGTAGCCCATCCCTTTCAGCTCGGCCGTAGCCAGATCGCCCAGCGCCTTGATCTCCTGCCCGGAGATCTTCCCGTCCCGGTCCTCGTCCGCCGCCGCGATCTCAAGCTCGCTCGCCATCGGATCGAACCGCCATTCGATCTCGACATGGGTGAAGGCCCCATCCTGCTCCACAAAGCGCACGATCTGCGAGATCAGCACATGCGGATGCGCCACCGCCGGCCCGGCCATCAGCGCCGCCAGAGCGGCGGTCAGTATTCCGCCCATAAGCCTTCCCCCGGAGGGGGAAGGTGGCGCGCAGCGCCGGAAGGGGGATGCCGCAACAAGCACGGCTCCAAAGGCGAGACGCTGAAGGTGTTGCACCATCCCCCTTCCGCCCCTTCGGGGCACCTTCCCCCTCCGGGGGAAGGCAAGGCCGAGCGCTCTCATTTTGGCACCGGGCGGGGCTGGCCGTTGTCGTCGATGGCGACGTAGACGAAAGTGCCCTCGGTGACGCGGATGGGCGTGGGATCGAGCCGGCGCTGCACCACGGTTTCCATGCGCACGGTGATCGAGGTGCGGCCGATGCGGGTGACCTCGCCATAGACGCTCACCAGATCGCCGACCTTGATCGGCTGCACGAACTCCATGGCGGTGATCGCCACGGTGGCGGTGCGGCCCTGCGCGGTGCGCGACGCCAGCACACCACCGGCGATATCCATCTGCGACAGCACCCAGCCGCCGAAGATGTCGCCGTTGCCGTTCATGTCGGCGGGCTGCGGCACGGTGCGCAGGATGGGCTCGCGTGCGAAATCCGGTGTCCGGGCGGGTGTGGACGCCTCGTTTTCGGTGACAGCCATGGGGGAAACAGCCTCACCCGATGTGGTTGCTTTTGACGGGGTTTCCTACCATACCAATCCCCGTGCGGCCACCGCGGGTCCCCTCCCCCGTGGCCGGCATGGTGAACCGGACAAGAACATGGCAAGGAACGGCGACCTTTTCGACCGCGCGGGCAACCGCAACGGCAAGACCAACGGCTATACGGCCAGGGATATCGAGGTGCTGGAAGGGCTGGAGCCCGTCCGCAAGCGCCCCGGCATGTATATCGGCGGCACCGACGAGCGGGCCATGCACCACCTCGTGGCCGAGGTACTGGACAACGCCATGGACGAGGCCGTGGAGGGGCATGCCGACACCATCACGGTCGAGCTGATGGCCGGCAACCGGCTGCTGGTGCGCGACAATGGCCGTGGCATCCCGGTCGATCCGCATCCCAAGTTCCCGAAGCAGTCGGCGCTGGAGGTGATCCTCACCACCCTGCATTCGGGCGGCAAGTTCAGCGGCAACTCCTACGGCACCTCCGGCGGCCTGCACGGGGTCGGCGTATCCGTGGTCAATGCGCTCTCCGATGAGCTGACCGTCGAGGTGGCGCGCGATCGCGAGGCGTGGACCCAGAGCTATGTGCGCGGCAAGCCCACCGGCAAGCTGAAACCGCTGGGCGCCGCGCATAACCGGCGCGGCACGACCGTGACGTTCCGTCCCGACCCGCAGATCTTCGGCGCAGCGAAACTCAACCCCGAGCGCATCTACCGGCTCGCCCGTTCGAAATCCTACCTGTTCGGCGGAGTCGAGATCCGCTGGAAGTGTGATCCGTCGCTGCTGCCCAGGGACGGATCGGTGCCGGCCGAGGACAGCTTCCATTTCGCCGGCGGCCTGCGCGAGTACCTGGAGTCGGAGATCGGCCAGCGGCCGACGCTGACGCCGGCGCCCTTCGCCGGCACAGCGAAAACCGGGCTGAACGGCCACGAGGCGCGCGTGGAATGGGCGGTGTGGTGGCCGCAGGACGAGGACGGATTCCTGCGCTCCTATTGCAACACCGTGCCGACGCCCGAGGGCGGCACGCACGAAAACGGCTTCCGCAGCGCGTTGGTGCGCTCGCTCAAACGCTATGGCGAGCTGACCAACAACAGGAAGGCGGCGCAGGTTACGGCCGAGGACGTGATGGAGGGCGCCGCCGGCCTGGTGTCGATCTTCATCCACCAGCCGCAATTCCAGGGTCAGACCAAGGAGAAGCTGGCCAGCGTCGAGGCCACCCGGCTGGTCGAAACGCTGATCGGCGATAATTTCGACCACTGGCTGACCGGCGACAAGGAGTCGGCCGACGTCCTGCTGAACCATTTCATCGCCCGCGCCGAGGAGCGCCTGCGGCGGCGGCAGGACCGGGAGCAGCAGCGCAAGACCGCGACACGCAAGCTGCGCCTGCCAGGCAAGCTCGCCGACTGCTCTTCGGCGAAGCGCGAGGACACGGAGATATTCCTCGTCGAGGGCGATTCGGCCGGCGGTTCAGCCAAGTCCGCGCGCAACCGCGAAACACAGGCCGTTCTGCCGCTGCGCGGCAAGATCCTGAACGTGGCCAGCGCCTCGGCCGCGCAGATGCGCGAGAACCAGGAGATTTCCGACCTGATCCAGGCGCTGGGCTGCGGCACGAACAGCCACTACAGCGAGGACCGGCTGCGCTACGAGCGGGTCATCATCATGACTGATGCCGACGTGGACGGCGCCCATATCGCTTCGCTGCTCATGACGTTCTTCTATAAGGAAATGCTGCAACTTATTGAGAACGGCCATCTTTTCTTGGCACAGCCACCCTTGTACCGCCTGTCGCGCGGCGGCCGCATCGAATATGCCCGCGATGATGCCCACCGGGACGAGCTGCTGAAGACGGTCTTCAATGGCAGTGGCAAGGTAGAGGTCAGCCGCTTCAAGGGCTTGGGAGAAATGCCTGCAACGCAACTTCGGGAAACCACCATGGACCCGAAGCACCGCATGCTGCTGCGGGTCACAGTGCCCATGGCGGCCAGCGAAGAAGAGCGCCGCGAAGCCATGCGCACCTCGAAGCTGGTCGAAGACCTGATGGGCCGCAAGCCCGAGAAGCGCTTCGCCTTCATCCAGGAAAACGCCCGCTTCGCCCACGACCTCGATGTGTAGCCGAGCCCGCCCAAGTTTTTGACGTAACCGCCTTAGCCAGGTAGAATATATATAATTTGGGACTAGGAACCTTTATGCCGCTGAGTATCAAAGACCCCGAAACCGAGCGGCTCGCTCGGGCCTTGGCGGAACGAACGGGCGAATCCATCACCGTCGCTACGCGGCGCGCGCTTGAGGAGCGGTTGCGCCGCATCGGATCTGCGGCGCGCAAAGCGGCACTGCTGGAAGACCTCGCGGCTAGCCGGCGCCGCTGGAATGCCCTGCCAGTTCTCGACGCCCGCACGCCCGACGAAATCATCGGCTACGATGAGAACGGACTGCCGCGCTGATGGTGATTGATACTTCGGCGATCCTCGCCATCGCGCTCAACGAACCCGAGGCAGCCACCTTCGAGCAACGCATCGCCGATGATCCGATCCGCCTGATATCCGCTGCTACTGTTCTCGACGCCGCCATGGTGATCGAAACGCGGCTGGGCGAACCGGGCGGCAGCGAACTCGATCTGTGGCTTCACAAGGCCGAGGTCGAGATTGTTGCCGTCGAAGCGGAGCACGCCGATCAGGCCCGACGGGCCTGGCGCCGTTACGGCAAGGGACGCCATCCGGCTGGCCTTAATTTCGGTGATTGCTTTTCCTATGCCCTCGCCTCGCTGACGCAGGAGCCGCTGCTATTCAAGGGCGAAGACTTCTCCAAGACCGACATTCGAGCTGCCTGAGCTATCGTGCCGCTGCACTCGCGCTGGCGTCTTTGCGAGCGCGGGCATCCGCTCCGCGTGGGACTTCAGCGGATACTCATCGGATGATGGGCGTCGGGACGTCCTTCAGATGGAAATGCCGCTGTCGAGGAAATAGCTGTCGATATCGGCGGCAAGCGCGCGGGCGGCTTCCATGTCGGCGGTGCCCCCGGCCGTGTCGCCGGTAGCGCGCCGGGCAAGACCGCGTCCGAACAGCGACAGGGCGTCATCAGGCACTTCAGCCAACGCCGCGTCGAAATCCTCCCGGGCGCGGCGGAACTCGCCCAGCTTCAGCAGCAGCATGCCCCGCACGGCGCGCGCCTGGGGATCATCAGGCGTCAGCGCCACGGCCTGATCGCAATCGCGCAGCGCGGGCTCGAGTTGTCCCACCATCGCGCGCACCGCGCAGCGGTTGGAGAGGGCAATCGCGGCCTCGGCCGGGTTGAGGCGGATCGCCTCGCCGAAATCCTCGACGGCGCGCCCGAATTCGGCCCGGTTGGTGAGGGCAACGCCGCGGTTCAGGAAGGCAGCGCCCCGCTCGGCGGGCGATGCCGTGGCGGAGCTGATGACCGCGGTGCAGCCGGCAATCCGCTGCTCGTCGGTGGCGGCATCGTCAAAGCACCAGGCCTGCTGCTTCTGAGTCGCCGCGCCGGCCGGCGCCGCGGCAACACCCAATGCGGCTGCCACCAGAAGCATGACGAGCCATCGCGCGCGCTTCATCTCCAACTCCGCTGGCCGATTCCCGATCAACACCCGGATCGACATCGCCTTCCCTTTCGTTAAACGGCTGCCGTTTCCTGGCGGTTGCGCAGCGGCTCGACTCTGTTTCGCGGGTTTCGCATGTGGTGTTCGCTCTGACGGATTCAATGCTAATTCGAGTAGTCGCTCACTTTCTTTTTGACATGCAGGCCTGGTAACGTCAAGATGGCTCTCGGCGTCTATGAAGGGACGCCCCAATGGAGGTCGCCATGCGCCGTGGAGTCGGCGCCCTGATCTTCAGCCTTGGCGTCGTTGGTTGCGCGCACGGCTCCGTCATTACGTCCGAAGGCGCCGAGTCGCCCTATAGTTATGTGGAGTATTTCGCTGCGGCCGATCACCGGCCCTTTCTGGTCGAGGTGCGCGGCGTGCCCTTCGCCGGCATGCCCCGTGAGGCGTTCGACGAGGCCCTGATGAAGGTGCTGGAGTCGGCCCGCCCGGCGCGGCCCGCGGCGCGGTTCACCACCCGGCGCGATGTTGCCGGCATGCTGCCCGCCTACCGGCTGGTGCTGGTGTTCAATCCGGCCCGCAACCTCGCGCACGAAACCCAGTGCCGTGCGCTGGATTCGGTGCAGCCCGGCCCCGCGACGCCGGGGCAGGTCAGGGTGTCGGCGGCCTTCTGCCGCAAGGACGATCTGATGAGCAAGGCCGTCGCCCGCACATCGGCCGGCGGCATGGACGATCCGGCCTTCCGTCAAATGTTCGTGGAGTTGTTCCCGGTCATGTTTCCGCCGCGTAATCCATTTATCGACGGCCCGTCCCTCTGGGACCAAACCTGACGGAATAGCGCGGCTGGTTGTGTGTCCATATTGCCGCCGATCCGGCAAGGGAGATCAAGATGAAGCGTCTCGCATTCGCCCTGGCACTGGCGCTGTCCGGCGTGATGGCGGCACCGGCCAATGCGGCGGTGATCATCAGCTCCGAAGGCGTCGAGGGGCCGTACAGCCATCTGGAATACTCGGCCGCCGCCGACGGCAAGGAGTTTCTGGTCGAGGTGCGCGGCACCCCCTTCCCCGGCATGACCCAGGAGGCATTCGACCAGGCGCTGATGGGCGTGCTGATGTCGGCGCGGCCCTCGCACCCGGCGGCCTTCTTCACGACCCGGCCGGCCAGCGCCAATTTCGACCCGTCCTATCGCCTGGTTATGGTCTTCAACCCGGCGCGCAATCTCGCCTTCCACACGCAATGCCGTGCGCTTGACCGTGCCCGCTTCGAGCCCGTGCCGTCCGGCCGCGTCAGGGTGTCCGTCACCTTCTGCCGTGGCGACGACCTGATGAGCCGCGCCATTGCCACGGTGAATGCGCGCGACGTCAACGATCCGGCTTTCCGCGCGATGTTCGCGCAGCTCTTCCCCGTGCTCTTCCCGCTGCGCAACCCGCTGATCGACGGCGACAAGCGCTTCGGCCGCCACTGAGCTGTTCGCCCGACGGCCGCGTCGGCCGCACAGAGGGCGTGACGCGGCTGCGATCCCTCTGCTAACCAGCCGGCATGTCCGGCTGGTACCGCCTTGTTGCCCCGCTGCTTTCGCGTCTTGATGCGGAGGCGGCGCATCGTCTGGCGATCCGCGCACTGCGCGCGGGCGTGGTGCCGGCCGACCGCCACGCCGACGATCCGGTGCTGGCCACGACGGTGTGGGGCCGTCCCTTCCCCAACCCCGTCGGGCTGGCAGCGGGCTTCGACAAGAACGCCGAGGTGCCGGACGCTATGTTGCGCGCCGGCTTCGGCTTCGTCGAGATCGGCACCGTGACGCCGCGCCCGCAACCGGGCAATCCGCGGCCGCGCCTGTTCCGGCTGGCGCCCGATCGTGCCGTCGTGAACCGCATGGGCTTTCCCGGCGAAGGGCTGGAGGCCGTGCTGCATCGCCTGAAGAAGCGGCCGCGGGTCGGGCTGCTGGGCATCAATGTCGGCGCCAACAAGGAGAGCACCGACCGCGCCGCCGACTATGCCGCCTGCGTCGCGGCGCTGGCGCCGTGGGCTGACTACCTGGTGTGCAACGTGTCGTCGCCCAATACGCCGGGCCTGCGCGACCTGCAGGGACGCGACGCGCTGCTGCGGCTTCTGAACGGCACGATGGCAGCGCGCGGCGTGCACATCGACGTGCCGGTGCTGGTAAAGATCGCGCCCGACCTGGGCGAAGGCGATATCGAGGATATCGCGGGCGCGGTCATCGAGGCCGGCATCGACGGGATCATTGTAGGCAACACCACCGTATCGCGGCCCGACAGCCTGCAAAGCCTGCATCGCACACAGCAGGGCGGGCTGAGCGGCGCGCCGCTGCGCGATCTGTCGACGGCCGTGCTCAGGAGCGCAGCGCGGGCGCTGCACGGCCGGCTGCCGCTGATCGGCTGCGGCGGCATCTCAAGCGGCGCCGACGCCTACGCGAAGATCCGCGCCGGCGCCACGCTGGTGCAGCTATACACCGCGCTGGTCTTCGAGGGGCCGAACCTGGTGCGCACGATCAAGGCCGAGCTGGCGGCGTTGCTCAGGCGCGACGGCTTTTTGTCCGTGTCGCAGGCCGTGGGCGCGGACCTTTAGCGCCGGCGGCAGGTTTCAGCCGCTTCATCATGAACCAGCGCGGGTATCCCTTTGGATAGTCCGGCAGGCGGCCAAACACGCGATAACCCTGCTTCTCGTAGAAGGGACGCGCCTGCCAGCCGAAGGTATCGAGCCACACGCCATGGCATCCGAGACTCGCGGCATGCTTCTCCGCCTCGGCGATCATCTGGCGGCCGATGCCGCCGCGGCGGATCGCTTCGGTCAGGAAGAAGTTGGCGACGAACAGCCACTGGTAATAGACCCAGCCCTCGAGCCCGCCCAGCAGCCGGCCCCGGGCCGAGCGCGCCTCGACCAGGAAATGGCCATAGGGCAGATCGCCCACGACGGACCGGTTGAAGCGGGTCAGGCCCCGCCACACCATCTGCAGGCCCTTGGCGGGCGCGCGGCGGCGCAGGCGAATCGTGATGGCCGGCGCCGTCGCGGCCCTGGCCCGCGCGCCGGCCATGCGCCTACATCCGGAAGACGCCGAAGCGGGTCGGCCCGATCGGCTGATTGAGAGCGGCCGAAAGGCCGAGCGCCAGTGTCGTGCGGGTGTCGAGCGGATCGAGAATACCGTCGTCCCACAGCCGGGCGGTGGCGAAATAGGGCCGGCTCTGCTCATCGAACTGATCGCGGATCGGCTTCTTGAAAGCCTCCTCCTCTTCCGCCGGCCAGGTGCCGCCCCTGGCCTCGATATTGTCGCGCCGTACGGTCGCGAGCACGCTTGCCGCCTGTTCGCTGCCCATCAGGGCCACCTTGCCGGTGGGCCACATCCACAGGAAGCGCGGGCTATAGGCGCGCCCGCACATGCCGTAATTGCCGGCGCCGTAGCTGCCGCCGATCACCACGGTGAATTTCGGCACCTGCACGGTGGCCACGGCCGTCACCATCTTGGCGCCGTCCTTGGCGATGCCGCCGGCCTCGTACTTGCGGCCGACCATGAAGCCGGTGATGTTCTGCAGGAACAACAGCGGTATGCCGCGCTGGCCGCACAGCTCGATGAAGTGCGCCGCCTTCATCGCCGATTCGCTGAAGAGGATGCCGTTATTGGCGACGATTCCCACGGGATAGCCGTGGATGCGCGCGAAGCCGGTGACCAGCGTCGTGCCGTAGAGCTGCTTGAACTCGTCGAGCTCGCTGCCATCGACAATCCGGGCGATCACCTCGCGCACGTCATAGGGGATACGAGGGTCGGTCGGGATGATGCCGTAAAGCTCGTCGGCGGGATAAAGCGGCTCGCGCGGCGCCTCGAGATGCAGGGTGGGCTGCTTGCGCCAGTTCAGGTTGGCGACGATGCGCCGGGCAATGCCGAGCGCATGCGTGTCGTTGAGCGCATAGTGGTCGGCCACGCCCGAGGTGTGGGCATGCACGTCGGCACCGCCCAGATCCTCGGCGCTCACCACCTCGCCGGTGGCGGCCTTCACCAGCGGCGGACCGCCGAGGAAGATCGTGCCCTGCCGGCGCACGATCACCGTCTCGTCGCTCATGGCCGGCACATAGGCGCCGCCGGCGGTGCAGCTTCCCATCACGACGGCGATCTGCGGGATGCCCTGGGCGCTGAGATTGGCCTGGTTGTAGAAAATGCGCCCGAAATGGTCGCGATCGGGGAAGACGTCGGGCCATTCCGGCAGGTTCGCGCCGCCGGAATCGACCAGATAGATGCAGGGCAGCCGGTTCTGCAGCGCGATCTCCTGCGCCCGCAGGTGCTTCTTCACCGTCATGGCGTAATACGTGCCGCCCTTCACCGTGGCGTCGTTGCAGACGATGACGCACTCCACGCCCAACACCCGGCCGATCCCCGTGATCACGCCGGCGCAGGGAGCGGCGTTGTCGTACATCTCCCAGGCCGCAAGCTGCGACAGCTCGAGGAACGGCGCGCCCGGATCGAGCAGCGTGCGCACGCGCTCGCGCGGCAGCAGCTTGCCGCGGCCGATATGCCGCTCCCGCGCGGCCTTGCCGCCACCCAGGCGCACCTCTTCGACCCTGGCGCGCAATTCCTCGACGCGCGCGCGCATGGCGGCGACGTTGTCCTTGAAGGCAGCGGAACGGGTATCGAGAGCGGAGCGGATGACGGACATGAACCGGGCTACGGCAGGTGAGGCTGCCGCACCGTAACCATCCGCACCATCAAGGCAAGAGATACCTTCCCGTCCGCCGGGGCGCATCCGCCGTGGCGGTGCCCCCGGAAACGTGCCGGCAGCGGAAGCTCAGAGCTTCTTCTTGGCGGCCTTCTTCTTCGCACCCTTCTTCTTCGCAGCCTTCTTCTTGCCAACCTTCCGGGCGGCCTTCCTTGCAGCCTTTTTCTTTGCGGCCTTCTTCTTTGCGCCCTTCTTCGTGGCCGTCCTGCGAGCAGCCTTGCGGGCGGCCTTCTTGCCGGCCTTCTTCGCCGCCTTCTTCTTTGCTGCCTTCTTCTTCGCTGCCTTCTTCCGGGCCGGCGCCAGCGGGGTCATCGGCATATCGGCATCGATGGGGCTGCCGGCCGTGGGTGTGTACGGGTTGGTGGGATTACCGCCACTTTCAAGGCTGTCTGTTGCCACTATCATCATCCACGCCTCCATCATGGGAGCTGAAAGCCATCATTGGCAGGATCAGGGGCCTTGTGCTTCACGCCCTGATCCGAAGCTCGTGGCATTGACTTTCGACGGAGAGGCCTGCGGCTGGCTGCAGGTGTCTGTCCGATGGCCGGGCGAGGTCCGCCCGATCAACAGCAGCACGCTGCATCACCATTCTCCCCGCATCACGTTCGTTCTCGTTTGACAAAAGAGTATCGCGCTTCGTCGGGAAGTCAACTCGCACGCGAGTCGGAGATGCAGAGAGCAGAGAGTTCGCCGACACATTGACGGCGCGCGTGCTGCGCGCCGATGCTCGATGCGGGGATGATTCACATCGGGGGAGATACATCATGCCGGCATTGACCCGGAGCGCGGGCATCACTGGGACCGCGCGCCTCCGGCTCGCATCGGCCAGCGCCGACCCATGAGGCGGGCCGGGAGGCCCGCGGTCCCAGTGGTCAGGCGGCGCACTTGGCCTTCAGGGCCTGGGCGACTTTGGAGGCGGGTTCGCGGCCCAGCGCGGCGCAGATGAAGCGGCCGGTTTCGGCGATGGCCTCGAGGTCGACGCCGTGGGCGATGCCCAACCCGTCCAGCATGTAGATCACGTCTTCCGTGCCGACATTGCCCGAAGCGCCCTTGGCGTAGGGGCAGCCGCCCAGCCCGGCCACCGCGGTATCGAATACCGTGATGCCGCGCTCCATAACGGCGAGGATGTTGGCCAGGGATTGGCCATAGGTGTCGTGGAAATGCGCCGCCAGCTTCTCGCGCGGCACGCGCTCCGCCACCGCATCGACCATGGCGACGCATTTGGCCGGCGTGCCCACGCCGATGGTGTCGCCCAGCGATACTTCGTAGCAGCCCATGCGGAACAGCCGCTCCGACAGGTCCGCCACCGTCGCCGGCGCCACCTCGCCGCTATAGGGGCAGGCAATCACGGTGGAGATATAGCCGCGCACGCGCATCCCGTGCTTCTGCGCTGCCTCGATCACCGGGGCGAAGCGCTCGAAGCTCTCGTCGATCGAGCAGTTGGTGTTCTTGCGGCAGAATGCCTCCGACGCGGCGGTGAACACCGCCACTTCCTCGCAGCCAGCCTCGATGGCGGCGTTCATCCCCTGCTTGTTGGGCACCAGCACAGGATAGGAGACACCGGGCTTGCGCTTGATGCGGGCCATCACGGCGTCGGTGCTGGCCATCTGCGGCACCCATTTGGGCGACACGAAGCTGCCGGACTCGACCGCCGCATGTCCGGCTGCCGTGAGCCGGTCGATCAGCTCGACCTTGACATCGACAGGGACAGGTTTCGCCTCGTTCTGCAGGCCGTCGCGCGGACCGACCTCGACCAGACGCACATGCCGGGGCAGGTTCATGGCTGTTGTACTCCGCATTCGCGATCCGTCCGCCGTGCATGGCTGCGGACATCAATTCGCGCTAGCTTGGCCCAGGACCGACAGCCTGTCACCACGGGAGCCCCGCATGACCGCCCTTTCGAACAGCCGCGTCGCCTGGTTCAACGGCCAGTTCATGCCGGAGGGCCAGGTGATGATCCCGTTCCGCGACCGGAGCTGGAAATATGGCGACGGTGCCTTTGACATGACCCGCACCTTCGACGGCCGGCCGTTCCGCCTGAAGGAGCATATCGACCGCTTCTACCGCTCCCTGCGCTACCTCCGTATCGACCCGGGAATGTCGCCGAAGGAGATGGTCGCGGTCAGCGAGGAGGTCGTGGCCCGCAACGAGCATCTGCGCGCGCAGCACGGCGACTGGTGGGTGGGCCAGCGCGTCAGCCGCGGCGTCGATGCGGTGGGCGACGAAGGCTGGGAGCACACCGGCCCCAATGTCGTGGTCGAGGTGCTGCCGCTGCCGCTGAAGGCCCGCGCGCGGCATTTCCGCGACGGCGCCGATGTCGTGGTGCCGCCCGTGCGCCGCACCGCGCCCGACATGCTGAGCCCGCGCGCCAAGACCCACAATTACCTCAACATGATCGTGGCCGAGCAGCCGGTGAAGGCGAGCGACCCCAATGCCTGGGCGGTGCTGCTGGACGTCAACGGCAACCTCGCCGAGGGGATGGGCAGCAACATCTTCATCGTGCGCGACGGCGCCTTGCAGACTCCGCGCGAGAAATACGTGCTGCCCGGCGTCAGCCGGCAGATGACCATGGACCTCGCCGCCCAGCTCGGCATCGCCTGCACGGAACGCGACATCGACCTGTTCGACGCCGCCAGTGCCGACGAGATCT
This sequence comes from Rhodospirillaceae bacterium SYSU D60007, assembly GCA_003574685.1. Lineage (GTDB taxonomy): Bacteria > Pseudomonadota > Alphaproteobacteria > Reyranellales > Reyranellaceae > Vineibacter. The sequence continues at coordinate 1,759 of QOCQ01000045.1, read as the reverse complement.
TTCTGACCTCGACCAGCCTCTGCATCCTGCCGGTGCGCAGCTTCAACGGCCAGAAGGTGGCTGACGGCAAGGTGCCGGGACCGGTGACCAAACGCCTGACCGATGCATACGTCTCGGCCGTGGGCTGCGATTTCGTAAAGCAATATCTCGACCGGCTGTAGGCGGGCCGCGCCACAACGCCGCGCCCGCGCGGCGCGGCTGCGTGCTACATCCCGCGCCTTCATGGAAGCACTCCTCGTCTCGACGGGAGTCGTCGCGCTGGCGGAATGCGGCGACAAGACCCAGCTCCTGGCCCTGTCCCTTGCCGCGCGGTGGCGGCGCCCGTGGGCGATTGCGGTCGGGATCTTGCTGGCCACTCTGCTCAACCATGCCGGCGCCGGCTATGTCGGGGCGCTGCTCGGCGACTGGCTGCAGGGGCCGTGGATGCGCTGGCTGCTGGGCTTCTCCTTCCTCGCCTTTGCCGTCTGGTCGCTGGTCCCCGACAAGGCGGACAAGCAGGCGGCGCAGCGCCAGGCGAAAACCGCGTGGAACGTGCTGGTTGCCACCGCCATCGCCTTCTTTATGGTCGAGATGGGCGACAAGACGCAGATCGCCACCGTGGCGCTGGCGGCGCGCTTCAGCGAACTCTGGCCGGTGGTGCTGGGCACCACGCTGGGCATGATGCTGGCCAATGTGCCGGCCGTGTGGCTGGGCGATAAGCTGGCGCACAGCCTGCCGCTCAAGGCGCTCCGCATCGGCACCGCCCTGCTGTTCGCGGCGCTGGGAATCGTCACCCTGCTGGGCTGACTGTTCTGTCGATCCAGGCCGCGAATACATCCAGCATCTCGCGCCTCACATCGGCATCCTTGCGGCCGCTGCGCGCCGGCACGTGGAACGAATGGTCAGCATGCTCGAAGAGATGCAGCGTAGCCCGCGCGCCCAGCCGCGCGACCAGCGGACGGAGCTTCTCCGGATCGGCCAGCGCATCGCGCGTGCCCTGCAGGAACAGCATCGGTACCTGCACGTCCGACAGATGTGCGCCGCGTTCGTCGGACGGACGGCCCGCCGGGTGCAGGGGAAAGCCAAGGAAGGCAAGCCCGTGCACACCGGGCAGCGGCGCTGCCGCCTGCGCCTGCGAGGTCATGCGCCCGCCGAAGGATTTGCCGCCCGCCACCAGCGGCAACGACAGCCGGCCGGCCTCGACAACGGCTGCGCGGACCGTGGCCTGCGCCAGCGCCGGTGGATCGGGCCGCTTCGTGCCCTGCTCCATATAGGGGAATTGGTAGCGCAGCGTGGCGATGCCGCGTTCCGCAAGCCCGTCGGCGATCGAGGCCATGAAGGGATGCGTCATGCCCGCCCCTGCTCCATGCGCCAGCACGTAGCAGGCGCGGGCCCGCGGCGGCATCGTCAGCAGCCCCGAGACGCGGCGCGACTCACCGACCGCCAGCGACAGCCTTTCCGTCATGCGGCGCTGAAACGCTCGGCTGACCGAGCCCGCGCCTTCGCCGCCTCCTCCTCGCGGTCCTTGGGCGGCGCCGTCGTCACCAGCGAGTCGATCAGCAGCCGCGCCGCCGCCGCGACCTCATCGACCGCCCGGTTGAACGCCGCCTCGTTGGCCTTGGACGGACGGTTGAACCCGCTCAGCTTGCGCACGAACTGCAGTGACGAGGCACGGATCTCCTCGTCCGTGGCGGGCGGCTTGAAGTTGTAGAGATTCCTGATGTTGCGGCACATGAACGCCTCGCAGCTCGTCGCGGAGCCGCAACCCTCGCACGCACCC
>QOCQ01000044.1 GCA_003574685.1 Rhodospirillaceae bacterium SYSU D60007 | reverse complement strand
GCGGACGGCACACGCCGTTTTTTACCAACTACCGGCCGCAGTTCTACTTCCGCACGACGGACGTGACGGGGGTGTGCAAGCTGCCGGAGGGGACGGAGATGGTGATGCCGGGGGACAATGCGCGCATGGAGGTCGAGCTGATCCAGCCGATCGCCATGGACGAGGGCCTGCGCTTTGCCATCCGCGAGGGCGGCCGCACCGTCGGCGCCGGCGTCGTCACCAAGATCCTGAAGTAGCGTCAAAACGGGACTGTAATGCGGCACCGTCCGATGGTAGGGATGGCGCCACTCAAGGAGTGTAGCTCAGCTGGTAGAGCATCGGTCTCCAAAACCGAGGGCCGGGGGTTCGAGTCCCTCCACTCCTGCCAGTTCGCCGCGGATGCGGTTGGTCGGCGGCTTCCGGCACCCCGGAGCCGCCGACTGGACTTTCCGGGGTCCCGCCGCTAGGAAGCCCGTCCGCCCCAAGCCCCTGCTGGAGTCATGAAGAATCCCATCGAGTTCGTCCGCGAAGTGCGTCAGGAGGCCGGCAAGATCACTTGGGCCGGACGTCGCGAGACGGTGGTTACCACCGGCATGGTGTTCGTTTTCGTCACCCTGGCCGCCATCTTCTTTCTGCTGGTCGATCAGGCGATCTCCGCCGTCGTCCAGTTTCTGCTGAGGTTGATCTGATCATGGCGCTCCGTTGGTACGTGGTGCACGCCTATTCAGGCTTCGAGAACAAGGTTGCGCAGTCGATCCGCGAACAGGCGCAGAAAAAGGGCATGACCCCGCTGATTCCCGAAGTGCTGGTGCCGACCGAAGAGGTTGTCGAACTGCGCCGGGGCTCAAAGGTGAATGCCGAGCGCAAGTTCTTTCCCGGCTACGTGCTGGCGCGCATGGAGTTGACCGACGAAACCTGGCATCTGGTCAAGAACACGCCCAAGGTCACGGGCTTCCTGGGAGGGGGCAAGGCCGGCCGTCCCGTGCCGATCAGCGACACCGAGGCGGGCCGCATCCTCAAGCAGGTCCAGGAAGGCATTGAACGGCCGAAGCCGTCCGTCATGTTCGAGATCGGCGAGCAGGTGAAAGTGTCCGACGGTCCGTTCGCGTCGTTCAACGGCGTGGTCGAGGAAATCGACGAAGAAAAGCAGCGGCTCAAGGTGTCTGTTTCGATCTTCGGCCGGGCTACGCCGGTCGAGCTCGACTACGGCCAGGTGGACAAGGTCTAAAAAAGAGCTTGCGCGTTCACCAGATTGTGGTAGACGGCGCGCGCACGAAAGGCTGGCGGGGACCCGCTGGCCTTTCGGTTTTCGTGTCGGTGGCGAAAGAATATCTTGGAATATCAAGGGGTTGACGCTTCGACACTACGGCCGCAGCCGCGGCCGTACAACGTGCGGGAGGCTCGTCCACAGCCCGACCGCGCGCCCATCCACCCGTTCGGAGGGTAATCCGTGGCCAAGAAAATTCAGGCCTACGTCAAGCTGCAAGTGCCGGCAGGCAAGGCCAACCCCTCGCCGCCGATCGGTCCTGCGCTGGGTCAGCAGGGCGTCAACATCATGGAGTTCTGCAAGCAGTTCAACGCCCGGACCCAGAAGCTGGAGCCGGGTATGCCGATTCCCGTGGTGATCACGGTCTTTCAGGACCGCAGCTTCACGTTCGTGACCAAGAGTCCGCCCAACAGCTACTTCATCATGAAGGCGGCGGGCATTGAGAAGGGTGCCAAGACAACGGGCACGCAGAACGTCGGCAAGGTCACGACGCAGCAGTTGGAGGAGATCGCGAAGATCAAGATGCCCGATCTCAACTGCGAGACGATCGAGGCCGCCGTCAGCATGCTGAAGGGTTCCGCCCGCTCCATGGGCATCCAGGTGGTGGAGTAGGCCATGCCGAAACAGGGCAAGCGCTTTCGCAAGGCCAGCGAGGGCCTTGATCGCACCAGGGCCTATCCGCTGGCCGACGCCGTGAAGATCGTCAAGTCGGGCGCCAAGGCAAAGTTCGACGAGACGATCGAGATTGCCATGAACCTCGGCATCGATCCGCGCCACGCCGACCAGATGGTGCGCGGTGTGGTTGAGCTGCCGAACGGCACTGGCAAGACCCTGCGGGTGGCTGTGTTTGCACGCGGCGACAAGGCCGAGGCGGCGAGAGCGGCGGGTGCCGACATCGTGGGCGCCGAGGATCTCGCTGAAAAGATCAACGCCGGTGAGATGAACTTCGATCGCTGCATTGCGACGCCGGACATGATGGGCATCGTCGGCCGTCTCGGCAAAGTGCTGGGTCCGCGCGGTCTCATGCCCAACCCCAAGCTCGGCACCGTCACGCCTGATGTTGCGACAGCGGTGAAGGCGGCCAAGGCGGGGCAGGTCGAGTTCCGCGCCGAGAAGGCAGGGATCGTCCATGCCGGAATCGGCAAGGCGAGCTTCAGCGAGCAGGCGATCGCAGAGAACGTGAAGGCGTTCGTCGGTGCGATCAGCCGCGCCAAGCCCACTGGTGCGAAGGGCACCTACATCGAGAAGGTGTCGATCAGCTCGACCATGGGTCCCGGCGTCAAGCTGGATGTCGCGTCGCTGCAGGGCTGAGCCTTTCGGCTCGCCATGAGATTGGCCGGCAGGTTCGCCTGCCGGTCGATGGAAGTCCGCTCCGTGGAGAGGGCTTCCGACCTGTCCGAGACCGCGGGCGCCTCCCCTTCGGGGCGGCTTAAAGGGGCAACCCGCCAGCGCAGACGGGGGAACGGGAATGAAGAGGTGGCCAGTCCCCTCCGATGCCCGGTCTCCCGGGATGGGAAACCGGGCCGTCGCCAGGTTCTTCGGAGCCGAGGGGCGGTTCTTGTGTAGTCGGGCCGTTCTGCTGCGGCGGGACGGTCCACGTTCGGAGACGTCAAGTGAACCGCTCTGAGAAGGCAGAGCTGATCGCTTCGCTGAACAAGGGCTTCCAGGCCGTTAACCTGCTGGTGGTGACCCGCCAGTCGGGCCTCACGGTCAGTGAAGTTTCCGACCTGCGCCGCAAGGTGCGGGCGGCGGGCGCCAGCTACAAGGTATCGAAGAACCGGCTCACCCGTCTCGCCCTGGAAGGGACGGCGTTCAAGGATATCGGCTCGTTTTTGACGGGTCCGACGGCGATCGCCTCCTCCACGGATCCCGTGGCCGCGGCCAAGGCGGTTGCCGCCTTTGCCAAGGAGAACGAGAAGCTGACCATCGTCGGCGGCTCGCTCAACGGCCAGACGCTGGATGCCGAAGGGGTCAAGGAGCTGGCGGCACTGCCGTCGCTGGACGAGTTGCGGGCAAAGCTGCTGGCGCTGCTGCAGACACCCGCCACCCGCATCGCCGGCGTCGTGCAGGCACCCGCCGGCCAGCTTGCCCGCGTCTTCGGTGCCTTTGGATCCAAGGACTCTTCCGGCCAGGCGGCGTAAGCCGATCGCCAACGCAACATCGCGACATTCGGAGAAAGACAAATGGCCAATCTGGAACAGATCGTCGAGCAGCTCTCGGCGCTCACCGTCATCGAGGCAGCCCAGCTCTCCAAGATGCTGGAAGAGAAGTGGGGCGTCTCGGCCGCCGCACCGGTCGCCGTAGCCGCAGCCCCGGCGGCCGGGGCCGCGCCGGCAGCCGCCGAACAGAAGGACGAGTTCACTGTTGTGCTGGCCGCGGCCGGCGACAAGAAGATCAACGTCATCAAGGTCGTGCGCGAACTGACCGGCCTTGGCCTGAAGGAGGCCAAGGATCTGGTCGAGGCCGCGCCGAAGCCGGTCAAGGAGGCCGTGCCGAAGGCCGACGCCGAGAAGATGAAGGCCAAGCTCGAGGGCGAAGGCGCCAAGGTCGAGCTCAAGTAGATATTTCCGCCCGGGGCCGGCGTTGCCGGCCCCGGCGGGCCCCTTCATCGGACCGGCCGCCTTGTGCCGCCGGTCCCGTCAAGTGGCCCTCTGCAACGGATGGGGTTGGCGACGTAGCGGAGCGCCGACCCCGAGACAGCAGTCGGGTTTGTCCGCCTTGCCCTCTCGCCAGCGTGCCGAGGAAAGAGCATGGCCACGTCCTTCAACGCCCGTACCCGAATCCGTCGTCCGTTTGGCCGCATCGCCGCCGCCGTGCCGATGCCGAACCTGATCGAGGTCCAGAAGAGCTCGTACGACCAGTTCCTGCAGATGCACGTGCAGCCCGAGAAGCGGCAGAATACCGGGCTGCAGGAGGTGTTCCGCGGCGTCTTCCCGATCAAGGACTTCGCCGAGCGCGCCAGCCTGGAGTTCGTGAAGTACGAATTCGAGGAGCCCAAGTACGACGTCGAGGAATGCCAGCAGCGTGGCATCACCTATGCGGCGCCGCTGAAGCTCACCCTCCAGCTCGTTGTCTGGGACGTCGACGAGGAGACGGGGTCGCGCTCGATCCGCGACATCAAGGAGCAGGACGTCTACATGGGCGACATGCCGCTCATGACGGCGAACGGCACCTTCGTGGTCAACGGCACCGAGCGGGTAATCGTCTCGCAGATGCACCGCTCGCCGGGCGTTTTCTTCGACCACGACAAGGGCAAGACCCATTCCTCGGGCAAGTACCTCTTCGCTGCGCGCATCATCCCCTATCGCGGATCGTGGCTGGATTTCGAGTTCGACGCCAAGGACCTCATCCACGTCCGCATCGATCGCCGGCGCAAGCTGCCGGTGACGACCCTGCTGCTGGCGCTGGACAACGACGAGACTGCCAGGAAGCGCGCCGAGGCGCAGGCCAAGGGCAAGCAGCTCGAAACGGGCGAGGCCGTCGGCATCTCGCAGGAGGAGGTCCTGCAGGCGTTCTACGGGCGGGTCCTCTACAAGCGCGACAAGGAGGGCTGGCGGACCGAGTTTAACGCCGACGCGCTGCGCGGCGCGAAGCTGACGCACGACCTCGTCAACGCCAAGACCAACAAGGCGGTCGCCGAGGCCGGCACCAAGATGACGCCGCGTCTTCTCGGCCGCCTGTCCGAGCAGGGCGTCAAGGAGATCCGTGTCCTCGACGAGGAGCTGATCGGCAAGTACGCGGCCCGGGACGTGATCAACGAGAAGACCGGCGAGATCTACATCGAGGCAGGCCACGAGATCACCGAGGCAACACTCAGGCTCTTTGCCGAGAACAAGATCGATTCGCTGGAAGTGCTGGCCATCGACCATGTCAGCATCGGCGGCTACCTGCGCAACACCCTGATGGCCGACAAGAACCAGACGCGCGAGGACGCGCTGATGGAAATCTACCGGGTTATGCGGCCCGGCGAGCCGCCCACGGTCGAAACCGCGGAAACCCTGTTCAACGGCCTGGTGTTCGACCCGGAGCGCTATGACCTGTCGGCCGTGGGGCGCGTGAAGATGAACATGCGGCTGGGCTTCACCGGCGTGCCTGATTCCATGCGCGTCCTGCGGCGGGAGGACATTATCGCCGTGGTCAAGGTGCTGCACGACCTGAAGGATGGCCGGGGCGAGATCGACGACATCGATCACCTTGGCAACCGCCGGGTCCGCTCGGTGGGCGAGCTGATGGAGAACCAGTATCGCGTCGGCCTGCTGCGCATGGAGCGCGCCATCCGCGAGCGGATGAGCTCAATCGATATCGACACGGTCATGCCGCATGACCTGATCAACGCCAAGCCGGCGGCGGCGGCCGTGCGCGAGTTCTTCGGCTCCTCGCAGCTCAGCCAGTTCATGGACCAGACCAACCCGTTGTCGGAGGTGACGCACAAGCGGCGCCTGTCGGCGCTGGGACCGGGCGGGCTTACGCGGGAGCGGGCCGGGTTCGAGGTGCGCGACGTGCATCCCACGCACTACGGCCGGATCTGCCCCATCGAGACGCCGGAGGGCCCGAATATCGGCCTGATCAACTCGCTGGCGACCTATGCAAGGGTGAACCAGTACGGGTTCATCGAGAGTCCCTATCGCAAGGTCCATGGCGGGCGGGTCGGCGACGAGGTGGTTTACCTCTCGGCCATGGAGGAGGGGCGCTACACGATTGCCCAGGCCAACGCCGAGCTTGACGCGCGCGGCCGCTTTGCGTCCGATCTCGTCTCGTGCCGCAAGGGCGGCGAGTACATCCTGGCGCGGCCGGAGACGATCGACTTCATCGATGTCTCGCCCAAGCAGGTCGTGTCGGTGGCGGCGGCACTGATCCCGTTTCTCGAGAACGACGACGCCAACCGCGCCCTGATGGGCTCCAACATGCAGCGGCAGGCGGTGCCCCTGCTGCGTTCGGATGCACCGCTGGTCGGCACCGGCATGGAGGAGATCGTCGCGCGCGACTCGGGCGTCACCATCGTGGCGCGCCGCTCGGGCGTGGTCGACCAGGTGGACGCCACCCGCATCGTGGTACGCGCCACCGAGGATATCGGACCCGGCGCGCCGGCCGTCGACATCTACAATCTCCTGAAGTTCCAGCGCTCGAACCAGAGCACCTGCATCACGCAGAAGCCGCTGGTCCGTGTCGGTGACCAGGTGCAGCGCGGCGAGATCATCGCCGACGGTCCCTCGACCCATAACGGCGAGCTGGCGCTGGGCCGCAACGTGCTGGTCGCGTTCATGCCGTGGAACGGCTACAACTTCGAGGATTCGATCCTGATCTCGGAGCGAATCGTCAGTGACGATGTCTTCACCTCGATCCACATCGAGGAGTTCGAGGTGATGGCCCGCGACACCAAGCTGGGCCAGGAGGAGATCACCCGCGACATTCCCAACGTCGGCGAGGAGGCCCTGCGCAACCTCGACGAGGCAGGCATCGTCTATATCGGCGCCGAGGTGCAGGCCGGCGACATTCTTGTCGGCAAGGTGACGCCCAAGGGCGAATCGCCGATGACGCCGGAAGAGAAGCTGCTGCGGGCCATCTTCGGCGAGAAGGCCTCGGACGTGCGCGACACCTCGCTGCGGGTGCCGCCGGGCGTGCAGGGTACGATCGTCGAGGTTCGCGTCTTCAATCGGCGCGGCGTCGACAAGGACGAGCGTGCGCTGGCCATCGAGAGGGACCAGATCGAGCGCCTCGCCAAGGACCGCGACGACGAGAAGGCGATTCTGGAGCGGAGCTTCTATGGCCAGTTGCAGGAGCTGATGCTCGGCGAGACGGTGTCCGGCGGCCTCAAGGGGGTCAAGGCCGGGACCAAGATCACCGAGAAGGTGCTGAGCGACTTCACGCCGGGTCAATGGCGGCAGATTGCCGTCAAGGACGATGCGCGCATGAAGCAGATCGAAGCGCTGAATGCCCAGTTCGACGAATCGCTGAAGCGTCTGCAGGACCGCTTCGAGAACAAGGTCGACAAGCTGCAGCGCGGCGACGAGTTGCCGCCCGGCGTCATGAAGATGGTCAAGGTGTTTGTTGCCGTGAAGCGCAAGCTGCAGCCCGGCGACAAGATGGCCGGCCGTCATGGCAACAAGGGCGTGATCTCGCGCATCATGCCGGTCGAGGACATGCCCTATCTCGAGGACGGCACGCCGGTCGACATCGTGCTCAATCCGCTGGGCGTGCCCAGCCGCATGAACGTCGGCCAGATCCTTGAGACCCATCTCGGCTGGGCGTCGGCCGGGCTCGGGCGCAGGATCGGGCAGCTTGCCGGGCAGGTACGCGAGGGAGCCGCGAAGTCGGCGGATCTGCGCCGGTGGCTCAAGGAGGTCTACGGCGAGCGGGCCTACAAGTCGGAGGTGGCCGAGCTCGACGATGAGCAGGTCGTTCAGCTAAGCGGCAACCTGCGGCACGGCGTGCCCTTCGCATCGCCGGTGTTCGACGGTGCGCGCGAAGACGATATCGTCCACATGCTGGAGCAGGCCGGGCTCGACAAGTCGGGCCAGGTGACCCTTGTCGATGGCCGTACCGGGGAACCGTTCGCACGCAAGGTGACAGTCGGCTACATTTACATGCTGAAGCTGCACCACCTGGTGGACGACAAGATCCACGCCCGTTCGATCGGGCCGTACAGCCTGGTCACGCAGCAGCCGCTCGGCGGCAAGGCGCAGTTCGGCGGCCAGCGCTTCGGCGAGATGGAGGTCTGGGCGCTGGAAGCCTACGGCGCCGCCTACACGCTGCAGGAAATGCTGACCGTGAAGTCCGACGACGTGTCGGGGCGCACCAAGGTCTACGAGGCCATCGTGCGCGGCGACGACACCTTCGAGGCCGGCATCCCCGAATCGTTCAACGTGCTGGTCAAGGAGCTGCGCTCGCTCGGCCTGGACGTCGAACTCGAACAGAAGCCCCTCTAGGGACGGCGCCGCGCCGTCCCGCCTTTCGACCACTTCCGGAACAAGAGCCGCCAAGGCGGCCTGTGAGGAGAACCGGACCATGACCGACCTGATCAACGTCCTGGGCCAGCCGCAGGGCCCGCAGACCTTCGATCACATCCGCATCGCGATCGCCAGCCCGGAGCGCATCCGCACGTGGAGCTATGGCGAAATCAAGAAGCCGGAAACCATCAACTACCGCACGTTCAAGCCGGAGCGGGACGGGCTGTTCTGTGCCCGCATCTTCGGCCCGATCAAGGACTACGAGTGCCTGTGCGGCAAGTACAAGCGGATGAAGTTCCGCGGCATCGTCTGCGAGAAGTGCGGCGTCGAGGTGACCCTGACCAAGGTGCGCCGCGAGCGCATGGGCCACATCGAGCTGGCCTCGCCGGTGGCCCACATCTGGTTCCTCAAGTCGCTGCCCAGCCGCATCGGCCTGCTGCTCGACATGACGCTCAAGGATCTCGAGCGCATCCTCTATTTCGAGAACTACGTCGTCACCGAACCGGGCATGACGACTCTCAAGTACCGCGAACTGCTTACCGAGGAGCAGTACCTGCGCGCCCAGGAGGAGCACGGCGAGGACAGCTTCACCGCCAAGATCGGTGCCGAGGCCATCAAGGACATGCTGGTGGCCATCGACCTCGATACCGAGCGCAAGACGCTGCGTGAGGACCTGAAGGAAACCAGCTCCGAGGCAAAGCGCAAGAAGCTGGTCAAGCGGCTGAAGATGATCGAGGCCTTCATCGAGTCGGGCGCCCGTCCTGAGTGGATGATCCTCGACATCGTGCCGGTGATCCCGCCGGAACTGCGCCCCCTGGTGCCGCTGGACGGTGGCAGGTTCGCCACCTCGGATCTCAACGATCTTTACCGGCGGGTCATTAACCGCAACAACCGCCTGAAGCGGCTGATCGAGCTGCGGGCCCCGGACATCATCGTGCGCAACGAAAAGCGCATGCTGCAGGAGGCCGTAGACGCGCTGTTTGACAATGGCCGCCGTGGCCGCGTCATTACCGGGGCCAACAAGCGGCCACTGAAGTCACTCAGCGACATGCTCAAGGGCAAGCAGGGCCGTTTCCGGCAGAACCTGCTCGGCAAGCGCGTCGACTACTCCGGCCGCTCGGTGATCGTGGTTGGTCCGGAGCTGAAACTGCACCAGTGCGGCCTGCCCAAGAAGATGGCGCTGGAGCTGTTCAAGCCGTTCATCTACTCGCGCCTGCAGGCGTACGGCATGGCCAACACCATCAAGGCCGCCAAGCGCATGGTCGAGAAGGAGCGGCCGGAGGTGTGGGACATCCTCGAGGAGGTGATCCGCGAGCATCCCGTTCTGCTGAACCGCGCACCGACCCTTCACCGGCTTGGCATCCAGGCCTTCGAGCCGGTGCTGATCGAGGGCAAGGCGATCCAGCTTCACCCCCTCGTCTGCACTGCCTTCAACGCCGATTTCGACGGCGACCAGATGGCGGTGCACGTGCCGCTGTCGCTGGAAGCCCAGCTCGAAGCCCGCGTGCTGATGATGTCGACCAACAACATCCTCAGCCCGGCGAACGGCAAGCCGATCATCGTGCCGTCGCAGGACATCGTGCTCGGCATCTACTACATCACCATGGAGCGCGAGGGCGAGCCGGGCGAGGGCATGGCCTTCACCGACATGGGCGAGATCCAGCATGCGCTGGAGTCAGGCGTCATCACCCTGCATACCCGCATCAAGGCGCGCCTGCATACGGTGGATGAACAGGGCACGCCGGTGACGCGCGTCGTCGGTACGACGCCCGGCCGCATGCTTCTGTCGGAGATCCTGCCGAAGCACCAGAACGTGCCGTTCTCGCTGATCAACCGCCTGCTGACCAAGAAGGACGTGCAGAACGTCATCGATACGGTCTACCGTCACTGCGGCCAGAAGGAGACGGTAATCTTCGCCGACCGCCTGATGGCGCTGGGCTTCAACCAGGCATGCAAGGCCGGCCTCTCCTTCGGCAAGGACGATCTTGTGATCCCCGCCCGCAAGGAGAAGCTCGTTTCCGATACCCAGAAGGAGGTCAAGGAGTACGAGCAGCAGTACCAGGACGGTCTGATCACCTCCGGTGAGAAGTACAACAAGGTGGTGGACGCCTGGTCGCGTTGCTCCGACAAGGTGGCCGAGGAGATGATGCGGGGGATCTCGACCTCGAAGAAGGGCGAGCCCATCAACTCCGTGTACATGATGGCGCATTCCGGCGCGCGCGGCTCGTCAACCCAGATGAAGCAGCTCGCCGGCATGCGCGGCCTGATGACCAAGCCGTCTGGCGAAATCATCGAGACGCCGATCATTGCCAACTTCAAGGAAGGCCTGTCGGTCCTCGAGTACTTCAACTCGACGCACGGCGCGCGAAAGGGCCTCGCCGACACCGCGCTGAAGACGGCGAACTCGGGGTACCTGACGCGCCGTCTGGTGGACGTGGCGCAGGACTGCATCGTAACGGAGCCCGACTGCGGCACCGGGCACGGTCTTGCCATGCGGGCCGTGATGAACGGCAGCGACGTGATCGAGCCGCTCAGCGAGCGCATCCTTGGCCGCACGGCGATGGAGGATGTTGTCGATCCGCTCAACGGCACGGTGATCGTCAAGGGCGGGCAGTTGATCGGCGAGGATCACGTCGATGCCATCGACAAGGCTGGCATCGAGGAGGTGAAGATCCGCTCGGTGCTGACCTGCGAGACCAAGTGGGGCGTCTGTGCGGCCTGCTATGGCCGCGATCTGGCACGCGGCACGCCGGTCAACATCGGCGAGGCGGTGGGCGTCATCGCTGCCCAGTCGATCGGTGAGCCGGGCACGCAGCTCACCATGCGTACCTTCCACATCGGCGGCGCCGCGCAGCGGGCTGCCGAGCAGTCCAGCGTCGAGGCCTCCCATGACGGTCGCCTGCTGGTGAAGAACCGCAACGTGGTCATCAACGGCGAAGGGGTGCCCATCGTGATGGGCCGCAACACCGAGCTGGTGGTGATCGACGCCAACGACCGCGAGCGTGCCCGCTTTCGCGTCCCGTACGGATCGCGCCTGCTGGCCGACAACGATGCCCAGGTCGTCAAGAGCCAGAAGCTGGCGGAGTGGGATCCCTACACCCTGCCGGTGATCACCGAGAAGAGCGGCGTGGCGGTCTACGGCGACCTGGTCGAGGGCGTCTCGATGCGCGAGGTAATCGACGAGGCGACGGGCATTTCCAACCGCGTGGTCGTGGACTGGAAGGGCCAGTCGCGCGGCGGCGACCTGCGGCCGCGCATCGCCATCATGGACGAGGATGGCAAGCCGGTCCTGCTCGCCAATGGCCAGGAGGCCCGGTACAACCTGCTGATCGACTCGGTGCTGTCGGTCGAGAACGGGCAGCCGGTGAAGGCCGGCGACGTGCTCGCCCGCATCCCGCGCGAAGGCAGCAAGACGCGCGATATCACCGGCGGTCTGCCGCGCGTGGCCGAGCTGTTCGAGGCCCGCAAGCCCAAGGACTTCGCCATCATCAGCGAGGTTGCGGGCCGGGTCGAGTTCGGCAAGGACTACAAGAACAAGCGCCGCCTGATCGTGGTGCCGGCCGATGGTGGCGAGCCCGTGGAGTATCTGATCCCCAAGGGCAAGCGCATCAGCGTCCAGGAAGGTGACTACGTCGAGCGCGGTGACCTGCTGATGGACGGCAACCCCGTGCCGCACGACATTCTGCGCGTGCTCGGCATCGAGGAGCTCGCCAAGTACCTGGTCAACGAGATCCAGGACGTCTATCGGCTGCAGGGCGTGAAGATCAACGACAAGCACATCGAGACGATCGCGCGCCAGATGCTGCAGAAGATCGAGGTCGTCGATCCCGGCGAATCGACGTTCCTGATCGGCGAGCAGGTCGAGAAACTCGAGTTCGAGGAGGTCAATGCCAAGCTCGAGAGCGAAAACCTGAAGCCGGCGAGAGGTGAACCGGTGCTGCTCGGCATCACCAAGGCGAGCCTGCAGACAAAGTCGTTCATCTCGGCGGCTTCGTTCCAGGAGACCACGCGCGTACTGACCGAGGCGGCCGTTTCCGGTCGCATCGATGACCTGAAGGGTCTCAAGGAGAACGTCATTGTTGGCCGCCTCATTCCGGCCGGCACTGGCGGCGTGATGAACCGGCTGAAGGAGATCGCGGCCCGTCGCGATCGCGAGATGCTGGAGACCCGGCCGGACCAGGATCTGGACCAGCCGGACGAGCGCGGCCTGCGCGAAAAGGTGCCGGCCGAATAGCGTTCGCCCAGGTTGCCACTACATATGGGCCGTTCCGGTGTCGGAACGGCCCAATTATTTGTTATACGTTCATGGAAGCGAAAGTAAGTTGCTGTAGGCGTATGCTCGCCGTTGCGGTTCGAACCGCCGGCCAAGCATCGGAAAAATCGCAGGTTTTTGCTGCGCCGTGCTTGACGCCGCGAACAGCGGCCCATATAACCCGGCCACTTTTCGGGAAGGACTGGCGGTAGGCGGGAGCCTAGACGCAGTTTCGACCGGCAAGTACCGCGACAGACACTGTTCCGGCCGAACTGGTCAGGCCGTCCACCCGAAAGGGCAAAGCCAGCGCGCGTTGGCTTTTTGTCCTTTTCGGCTTTCCGGTTGGGAAGAGGGGCGATCCTGTACAGGCCGGGCGGCAGACGGCGGCAGGCTCAGGCGATCGGTCGAGGATCGGAGACGGATGCCCACCATCAACCAGTTGATCCGCCGCGCGCGGGTTTCTCCGGTATACCGCAACAAGGTGCCAGCGATGCAGGCGTGCCCCCAGAAGCGGGGTGTCTGCACGCGCGTGTACACGACGACGCCGAAGAAGCCGAACTCGGCCCTGCGCAAGGTGGCCAAGGTGCGCCTGACCAACGGCTACGAGGTGGTGAGCTACATCCCGGGCGAGGGCCACAACCTGCAGGAGCACTCGGTGGTGATGATCCGCGGCGGCCGCGTCAAGGACTTGCCGGGCGTGCGCTACCATATCATCCGCGGCACGCTTGACACCCAGGGCGTCAAGGACCGCAAGCAGCGCCGTTCCAAGTACGGCGCCAAGCGGCCGAAGTAGGAGTCCGCCATGTCCCGCCGCCGCCGCGCCGAGAAACGCGAGATCAATCCGGACGCCAAGTTCGGCGACCTCGTGCTCAGCAAGTTCATGAATACGCTGATGTACGACGGCAAGAAGTCAGTCGCCGAAGGCATCGTCTATGGGGCCCTTGACCGGATCCGCGATCGCGCCAAGCAGGAACCCCTGCCGGTCTTCCACGAGGCCATCGAAAACGTGAAGCCGGCGGTAGAGGTGCGCTCCCGCCGGGTCGGCGGCGCCACCTATCAGGTTCCCGTCGAGGTTCGTCCGGAGCGGCGTCAGGCACTGGCCATCCGCTGGATCATCCAGGCCGCCCGCAGCCGCTCCGAGAACAGCATGGTCGACAAGCTCAGCGCCGAGCTGCTGGACGCCGCCAACCGCCGTGGCGCCGCAGTGAAGAAGCGCGAGGACACCCATCGCATGGCCGACGCCAACAAGGCGTTCGCCCACTATCGCTGGTAGCCGTCCGTCCCTCCGGATCGCGAAGCCCTACGCCAAGAAAGTCGCCACCATGGCCCGAACCACCCCCATCGAGCGCTACCGAAACATCGGTATCATGGCGCATATCGACGCCGGCAAGACGACCACGACCGAGCGCGTCCTGTATTACACCGGCAAGAACTACAAGATCGGGGAAGTGCACGACGGCGCTGCGACCATGGACTTCATGGAGCAGGAGCAGGAACGCGGCATCACGATCACGTCGGCGGCCACCACTGCCTTCTGGAAGCCCGCCGAGGGGCCGTTCAGCGGCCAGATGTACCGGATCAATATCATCGACACGCCGGGCCACGTCGACTTCACCATCGAGGTTGAGCGTTCGCTGCGCGTGCTCGACGGCGCCGTCTGCGTGTTCGATTCGGTGGCGGGGGTCGAGCCGCAATCCGAGACCGTGTGGCGCCAGGCTGACAAGTACGGCGTGCCGCGCATCTGCTTCGTCAACAAGATGGATCGCACGGGCGCCAATTTCTGGCGCACGGTGGACATGATCCGCGATCGCCTGGGCTCGGTGCCGCTGGTTACGCAGATCCCTGTTGGCACCGAGTCAGGACACAAGGGGGTGGTCGACCTCGTTGCCAACAAGGCGATGGTGTGGCTTGAGGAGACGCTGGGCGCCAAGTTCGAGATCACGGATATCCCTGACGACCTGAAGGAACAGGCCGCCGAATACCGCAGCAAGCTGATCGAGCAGGCAGTCGAGCAGGACGACGAGGCGCTCGAGAAGTACCTGGGCGGCGAAGAGCCGGACTACGCCACGCTGATCAAGTGCATTCGCAAGGGCACCATTTCCTACGCCTTCGTGCCGGTGCTGTGCGGTTCGGCGTTCAAGAACAAGGGCGTGCAGCCGATGCTGGACGCCGTCGTGAACTATCTGCCGGCGCCTAACGACCGTCCCGACGTCAGGGGCACCAACGTCAAGACCGGCGAGCCCGACACGCGGCCCAGCACCGACGACGCGCCGTTCTCGGGCCTGGCCTTCAAGATCATGACCGATCCGCATGTCGGATCGCTGACGTTTGTGCGCGTCTATTCCGGCGTGCTGCAAAAGAGCACCGGCGTGCTCAACAGCACCAAGGAAAAATCCGAGCGCGTCGGACGCATGCTGCTGATGCACGCCAACAACCGCGAGGACATCGATGAGGCCCGCGCCGGCGACATCGTGGCACTGACCGGCCTGAAGACGGTGACCACCGGCGACACGCTGTGCGATCCGAAGTCGCCCGTGATCCTCGAGAAGATGGATTTCCCCGACCCGGTCATCGAGCTTGCGATCGAGCCCAAGACCAAAGGCGACCAGGAGAAGATGTCCCAGGCGCTGGGCAAGCTGGTCCAGGAGGATCCCACCTTCCGCGTCCAGACCGATCCGGAAAGCGGCCAGACCATCATCAAGGGCATGGGCGAGCTGCATCTCGAGATCAAGGTCGATATCCTCAAGCGCACCTACAAGGTCGACTGCAACGTTGGCGCGCCGCAGGTTGCCTATCGCGAGACGCTGGGCCGCCGCGTCGAGCACGACTACACGCACAAGAAGCAGACTGGCGGTTCCGGCCAGTTCGCCCGCATCAAGCTCGTGTTCGAGCCGGGGGAGGCGGGCTCAGGCTACAACTTCGAGAGCGCCATCGTCGGCGGCGTCGTGCCGAAGGAGTACATCCCCGGTGTCGAGAAGGGCCTGGCGGCGGCGCGCGAAAGCGGCGTTCTTGCCGGCTTCCCCGTGATCGATTTCAGCGTGAAGCTGGTCG
This sequence comes from Rhodospirillaceae bacterium SYSU D60007, assembly GCA_003574685.1. GTDB lineage: Bacteria > Pseudomonadota > Alphaproteobacteria > Reyranellales > Reyranellaceae > Vineibacter. Next base: position 511 of record QOCQ01000044.1, on the reverse strand, counting down.
ACGGCGCCTACCACGACGTCGATTCGAGCGTGCTTGCCTTCGAGATCGCTGCCCGCTCTGCTTTCCGCGAAGCGCTGCAGAAAGCCCAGTGCAAGCTGCTCGAGCCGATCATGAAGGTCGAGGTCGTGACGCCCGAAGACTACATGGGCGACGTGATCGGCGACCTGAACAGCCGGCGCGGCATGATCCAGGGCATGGAAGCGCGCGGCAACGCGCAGGTCATCAATGCCATGGTGCCGCTGGCCAACATGTTCGGCTATGTCAACACGCTGCGCTCGATGACCCAGGGCCGCGCGGCCTATTCGATGGTGTTCGACCACTACGCGCCTGTGCCGCAGGCCGTGGCGGACGAAGTGGTTGCCAAACTGGCGTGATCCCGGAAGGAACAGGACAATGTCGAAGAGCAAGTTTGAGCGGACGAAGCCGCACTGCAACATCGGGACGATCGGGCACGTGGACCACGGCAAGACGTCGCTGACGGCGGCGATCACGAAGGTGCTGGCGAAGACGG
>QOCQ01000043.1 GCA_003574685.1 Rhodospirillaceae bacterium SYSU D60007 | reverse complement strand
TCGACACCATGCCCACAAACCCACAGGCGCAACCGCATCGACAACCGGCTCGCCTGACGCCATGAATGTGTCACCCATGTCTCCGAACACCTGTCACCCATCTCCCCGGTCCGTACACGGGGGAAGGTTTTGAGGCGTTCAGATCCCCAGCGATCCGAGGTCGGGGCGAGCCTTGTGGAAGGCGGTGGCGTCCTGGAAGGCCTTGCCGAGTTTCAGGACCGTGGCTTCGGCATAAGGCTTGCCGAGGATCTGGACTGAAACAGGCAGGCCGCCGGAGAAGCCGGCCGGCATGGCAAGCCCGCACAGGCCGAGATAGTTGCCGATGCGGGTGTAGAGCGGCGGGATCGGCGCCATCTCCTCGATCTCGGCCACCGCCGCCGCGGGAATGGGGACGGTCGGTAGCAGCAGCGCATCGTGGTAGCGGAGCTGCTCTATGAAGGCGCGGCGCCGCTGGTCCATCAACCGGAGTTCGGCGGCATAGGCGCCGGGCGGAATGGTGCGGCCGTTCTGGACGCGCGCGCGCACCGCGGGTCCGATCGGCAGCTTCATGTCGTCGATATAGTCCTTGTGCAGCGCCCAGGCCTCCGAGCCGGTGATCGCCGTGGTGCTGGGGATGATGTCAAAGAACCAGTCGGGCAGGCGCAGCGTCTCCACCCGCGCACCCAGCGTCTCGAAAGTGCGGGCGGCGGCCTGCCACGCCGCCTTGACATCGGCGTGCGTGGCGGCGGGCAGGACCGCCGCGTCCGGCAACGCGATGCGCATGCCGCTGATGTCGGCCGGGCCGCGCACGGCCGCCGCGAAATCCTCCAGCGGCTGGGCGAGCGTGACGGGATCGCGCGGGTCGGGGCCGGCGAGCGCATTTAGCATCAGGGCGCAATCCTCGACGCAGCGCGCCATCGGGCCGATCGAGTCGAGCGTCCAGCTCAGCAGCAGCGTGCCGTGCAGGCTGATGCGGCCAAACGTGACTTTCAGCCCGACGATGCCGTTGAAGGCGCTGGGAATGCGCACCGAGCCGCCGGTGTCGCTGCCGATCCCGGCCGGCACCAGCCGCGCCGCCACGGCAACGCCGGTGCCGCTGGAGGAGCCGCCGGGCACGCGCTGGGTTTTCAGATCCCAGGGATTCCATGGCGTGCCCATCAGCGGGTTGGTGCCCCAGCCGCCATAGGCCCATTCGACCATATGCAGCTTGCCCAGCGGGATCATGCCCGCGGCCAGCAGGCGTTCGGCGGTGGCCGAGGTTTCGGTGGCGGTGCGCTTCTCCCACGCCTTCGAGCCGCCGGTGCCGGTGCGCCCGGCGATGTCGCACAGATCCTTCAGCGCCACCGGCAGACCATGCAGCGGTCCGCAGGGCAGCCCGGTGCCGCGCACCTTGTCGGCCGCATCCGCCAGCGCGCGTGCTTCATCGCGATAGACCTCAATGAAGGCATGCAGCTTGCCGTCGGCCCGCTCGATGCGGTCGAGGAAGGCATCGACGATCTGGCGGCTGGAAAATTCTTTGGCGGCGAGACCGGCGGACAGCCCGGTCAGGGTCAGCTCGGCAATACCTGTCATCTCATTCCTCAATCCGCGACGATGAAAGTCACCAGGTCAGGGAAAGCCGTGAGCAGGGCCACGGTCACCATGTCGGCCAGCACGAAGGGCCAGATGCCGCGGAACACGTCGCCCAGCGGTATGTCCGGACGCACGCCGTTGACGACGAAGCAGGCCAGCCCCACCGGCGGCGTCAGCAGGCCGATGCCGGCCAGCTTCACCACCATGATGCCGAACCAGATCGGATCGTAGCCCAGCGAGATCACCACCGGATAGAACACCGGCAGCGTCAGCAGCATCATGCCGATGGCATCCATGAACATGCCGAGGATGATGTAGACCAGGTAGATGATCAGGATGATCACGACCGGCGGCAGGGCGAGACCCACCACCCATTCGGCGAAGGCGTCGGGCAGCCGCGCGAAGCCGAGGAAGCGCACGAAGATCAGGATGCCCCAGATGATGGTGAAGATCATCACTGTCAGCTTGGCGGCATCGAGCAGCGCCTCCTTCAGCTCGGCCCAGCGCATGCCGTAGTAGAGGGCGAAGCAGAACACCGAGAAGGCACCCAGCGCGCCGGCCTCGGTGGGCGTCGCCCAGCCCCAGTACATGCCGCTGAAGATGAGGCCGATCACGATCCAGATCGGCGCCGTGCCGGGGAGGGACTGGAAGCGCTGGGGCCAGGTGTAACCGGTGATACGCGGACCCATGGCGGGGTCGCGCACGCAGCGCCCCAGCACGATGAACGAATAGACCAGGGCAGAGATGATGCCGGGCACGAAGCCGGCCACCAGCAGCTTGCCGATCGAAACCTCGACGATGATGCCGTAGATCACCAGCAGCGCCGAGGGCGGGATGAGCGAATCGAGCGTCGAACCGGCGGCCACGACACCCGCGGCCAGACGGCGGTCGTACTTCGCCTTCAGCATCTCCGGGATGGCGATGCGTGCGAACACGGCGGCGGCCGCCGTCGAGGCTCCGGACACGGCGCTGAAGGCGGCCACGGCGTAGACCGTGCCGATGGCCAGTCCGCCAGGCAGCCAGCCGAACCAGCGCCGCGCCGCCTCGAAGCTGGTTTCCGTCATGCGAGCGTAATAGGCGAGATAGCCGATGAGGATGAACATCGGCAGCACGGACAGCGTGTACTTGACGGACTTGTCGTAGGGCACCGTGCCGGCCGTCAGCAGGCCGGCGACCGGGTTGGGCATCATCACCATGAGGCCCACCGTGCCCACGAGCGCGGCGGCGTAGCCGATGCGCATGCCAAGCACCGCCAGTCCGACGAGGCAGGCGGCGCCGATGATGCCGATGGTCAGCGGTTCCACGGCTCAGCCCCCCGTCCTGTGGCGCTCGGCGGCGGCCAGCCGTTCGATTTCCTCGATCTCAAGCCGCGCCGCCTCGGCGACGCTGTGCGGCACGGGCACCGCCAGCGGCGGCTGGCGCGGGTTGGCCACAAGGCGGAGATAGCCGGCAAGCTGCAGCAGCAGGCGCAGCCACAGCACGGCGAGCGCCACCGGCACCACCAGCTTCGACGGCCACAGCGGCAGCTTGATATCCATGCTGGAATCGCCGATCCGCCAGGCACGCTCGAAATTCTCCCAGGTGCTGTAGACCAGCGCGCCGATCACGATCAGCGCGAGCAGGATACCCAGCATTTCCAGCAGCCACAGCCCGCGGCCGCGAAGCTGCACCAGCAGAATTTCCATCCGGATGTGGCTGCCCTGCCGCTGGCAGTACGAAATGCCAAGAATGGCGTAGAGGATGGCGAAGGATTCGATCCAGTCGATGTAGCCGTAGATCGGGAAGTCGAAGAGGGTGCGGCCCAGAATCTGGACCATGCCCACGACCATCAGGACGAAGATCGAGAGCGCGGCAATCAGATTGAGCTTTTCCTCGATCTGGCCGTACCAGTAGTCGAGACGGGTGATCAGCGGCGCGCCGGCGGCGGGCGGCCCCTCGGGCGATGTTCCATGGGCGGTGGCCACGGCGCCTCCTGGCGTGCAGATCGGGCCGATGACGGACACCGACCGGCGGAGAGCGCTTCATGGTGAGCCTGTCGAACCATGAAGCGCCGCGAGGATCGCTGTGCGATGCCTTCATGGTTCGACAGGCTCACCATGAAGGCGACTTCTGTTCAGCTCTTCTTGCTGGCTTCCGCCGCCGTCTTGAGGATCAGGTCAAGCAGCTCCTGGGCCGGGATGTCCTTGCCCGACATTTCCTTGACCCAGGCCTCCCACACCGGCTTGGCGCCCACCCGGCGGAACTCCTCGAGGTCCTTGTCGGAGTAGGTGATGAACTCCAGCCCCTTCTTCTTGAACATGGGGATGTACTTGTCGTCAGCCTCGCCATAGGCCTTGGTGAGGTTCTCCTTGATCTGCGGCTTCACCTCGTCGAACAGCTTCTTGTAGGCGTCCGGCAGCTTGGCCCAGGCGTCCTTGTTGATCAGCGTCGGGCAGGCCTGGGTGCCGGGCGCCAGATTGGCCGTGAACCACTTGCCGATCTCGTAGGTCTTGTACGAGCCGTGCGCGTAGGTGCTGGGGAAGGACACGGCATCGACCGCGCCGCGCTCCAGCGAGGTGTAGACCTCCGTGGCATCGACCGATGTTGGCACAGCGCCGAGATTGCGCATGGCATCGCCGATGCCGCCGATGGCGCGCACGCGCATGCCCTTCCAGTCGGCCAGGGCCTTGGGCGGCTTGCCGCGGCCGATGAACTCATACTGCGGCAGCAGGTTCGACGTGTAGTAGATGGCGTTCCACTTGCTCATCTCCTTCTGGATGTAGGGATGCTTGTGGTACGCCTCGTGCACCTTCCACTGCACGTCGAAGTTCGGCAGCGGCAGGAACGGCAGGTCCAGCCCGGTATAGGCCGGCTGCTTGTCGGGGTGGTATGACGAGCACATCATCGTCATGTCGAGCCCGCCGACCGAGAGCGTGTCGACCAGCTCCTTGGGACCGCCGAAGCTTTCATAGCCGATGGCGATGGTGAACTTGCCGCCGGTCTTCTCCTTGACATATTTGGCCAGCGTCTCGACCCCGGCGGTCACCGCGCGCGGCTTGCCCCAGGTCCCGAGCTTCCAGCTCACCTTGGGCCCGTCCACGGTCTGCGCGCTGGCGCCGGATGCCGCCGCGAACGTCAGCGCCAGCGCCCCGGCCGTCACTCTCCAACCGAGCATCATGAAAATCCTCCCAACAGAGAACGAGCGGCGTTGACCGCCGCTCGGGAATGACCGGATGTTAGACCGTCGATTCGTGCCATTGCAACATGTCGCACCACGGGCCTTCCCCCGGAGGGGGAAGGTGGCGCGCCAGCGCCGGAAGGGGATGGTGCAACAAGCGCGGTGTCAAAGGCGACATACCGAGCGTGTTGAGGCATCCCCCTTCCGCCCTTCGGGCACCTTCCCCCTCCGGGGGAAGGCAGTTGCGCTACGCCGGGGACAGCACGTGGATGGTGCGGGTGGCGATCATCTCGCGGGTCTTGGCGGCGTAGGCGGCCATGTGCGGCGCGGCGGCATGCGCCTTCAGCGCATCGAGGCTTTCCCACTTTTCGATCACCACGAAGGTATCGGGGCCCAGCTTCGTGCCGGCCGCGAAGCCTTCGGCGTCCGTTGCCGGCCCGTACTCGATGCAGCCCTTCTCGGCGTGCACGTTCGGGATGTTGGCGCGGAACTCCTTGAGGATCGCCTCGCGCATGCCGGGCTTGGCAGTGATGATGGCAAGAACGTGGATCATGCGGGTTCTCCCTGTCGGTTGTCGTCTACGCGGCCCGGCCGTGGCGCAGCACGCGGCCGGGCAGCGCGGCATCGGCCGCGACGGCATCGCTGCCGTTGCGCCGGATGACGCTGCCGTTGACGATGACCGCGTCGATGCCATGCGCTTCGGAGATCAGCCGGTCGGCGCCGGCCGGCATGTCGTAGACCCGGCGCAGCGGGCCGGGCGCCACGGTGGCGGGATCGAACACCACGATATCGGCCGGGCGTCCCTTGGCGAGCAGGCCGCGATCGGTGATGCCGAACATTTCCGCCGGCCGCTGCGTCAGATGATGCACCGCCTGCTGGATGCTCAGCGTCTTCTTCTCGCGCACCCAGTGGCCCAGCAGATAGGTCGAGTAGCAGGCATCGCAGAGCTGGCTGGCATGCGCGCCGGCATCCGACAGCGCGATCACGGTATGCGGATCTGTAATCAGGTCGGCGACTTCGTTCTCGTCGAAGTTCAGCACCGCCATGCGGAAGCGCGCGCCCAGCTTGTTGTCGAGGCTGAGATCGAGGGCGAGATCCACGGGATCCATGCCGCGCTGCCGGGCCGCCGCGGCCAGCGGCATTTCCTCCAGCTCGCGCGCCGACGGCGCCCAGGCGATCACGGTGCGGTCCCACCAGTTGCGGAACACCGGCGTCAGCTCGGCGGTGAAGCGCTCGCGCCACGCCTTGTCGCAATAGGCGCGTTCGCGCGCGCCCGGCGAGCGCGATTCTTCGGCCGCCAGCTCGTTCATCATCTTCATCACGTCGAAGATGAACGGCTCGCCGAAGGTGAACTCGAAATTGAGCGGCCGGCAGCTCACCTGCGGGATCACGATCGCCCCACTGCGCCGCTGCTCGGCCGCCAGCTCGAGCTGCCGGCGATGGCCACCCGCACCATACATATAGGACAAGAGCGCCGTCCACGTGACGGGAATGCCGTGCTTGCGGCTGACCTCGGCCATTTCGCGTGTCGAGAACGACTTGCCGATGGTCACCTGCATCAGACCGCGCTTGAGCTCGCCCATCACCGAGGCCAGCGCATCCATCTCCTCGACCGTGGCCTGGCGGCTGGGGACCGGCTTGCCGGCATAGCCATTATGGGTGATCGAGGCCGAGGTGCCGAAACCGATGGCGCCGGCCTCCATCGCCTCGCGCACCAGCGTCTTCATGCGCGTGATCTCGTCCGGCGTGGCGGCCCGTTCCGTCGACTCCTCGCCCATCACATAGAGCCTGAGCGGCGTGTGGCCGAACAGGGCGGCGATGTTGATCGCGCTGCCGCGCTTCTGCAGCGCATCGAGATATTGCGGGAAGGTCTCGAACGGCCATTCGTCGCCCAGCCCGGCCTGCAGCGCGTCAAGGCTCATGCCCTCGACCTTCTCCAGCGTCTGCAGGATCAGCTTGCGGTGCGCCGCGCGCGTGGGCGCAACACCGAAGCCGCAATTGCCGATCACGGTCGTCGTCACGCCATGCCAGGGCGAGATGCTGAGCATGCGGTCCCACAGCACCTGCGCGTCGTAATGCGTGTGCACGTCGACGAAGCCCGGCGCCACGACACGGCCGGCGGCATCGATGGTGGTGCGTGCCTCGCCCTCGGCCTTGCCCAGCGCCACAATCCTGCCGCCCTTGACCGCGACATCGCCCGCGAAGCCGGGCTTGCCGCTGCCGTCGACGATGGTGCCGCCGGTGATTTTCAGATCAAAAGCCATGGCGCTCTCCCGTGCGGGCCGGTATTCGATGTGAACGGATGTTTATGGCCGGCATTGTGCCGGCGGCCGGCAGGGGCGGCAACGGGCGCGCCGTGCATGGCTGGGTATCGGCCGGCAGACCCTCGGTCCGATGGTCAGCCGGCCGATACCCGGTAGCCTGCATCACCAATTGTCAGATGCGGCTGTTGGCAGAACGGCACTGAAGCAGATCATACATAGACCTTGGCGGCCTCGGCGTGTGCCCACTTCGCCGCTTCCTCCGCTGGCATGCCCTGGATTGCCTTCGCGTACATGTCGACGATGATGTATTTCGTCACCACTTCTGCGGACTTGCGGTCGGGCGGCCCGGCGTAGCCCGCCAGCCGACCGCGCGTCGGCAAGTCGTGGAACGGCTTCAACACCGGATCGACATCCCACACCTTGTGTTTCTCCCACACCCTGGTGGCGCCGCAGGTGTAGCCCTGTTGCGAGGTGAACCACTCGTCGAAGACCGGCTTCGAGTGAATCCAGCGCAGGAAATTCTTGGCCGCGGTCTGGTTCCTGGAGTAGCCCATCAGCATGTCAGTGGACACGCCCGCGTAGTTGAACTGGCCACCCGGACCCCTCGGGATGTTCGCGTGCCGGATGTCCTGCCACATCGGTGTGCCCTTCTCGGTCCGATACGTGTCGGGCTTGCGTTTGGCTTCGATGTAGATCGAGGCGCCGTTGTTGGTGGCGCTGATGCTGTTCGACAGGAAGGCGCGGTTGTTGTTGGTGTCGTCCCAGGCGAGGCCGCCTTCGTCGCAGGTCTCCTTCCAGAGCGCGACCGCGAACTTGATCGACTCAACTGTCTCCTTGCTGTTCAGGACGGGCTTGCCGTCAGCCTCGACCTCCTTGCCGCCCCAGGACCAGAGGAAGGGGTACCACCAGCCCGGCGCGTCGCCGAAGGTGTGACCGGCGGTCTGACCGATCGGCCGCCCCTGGGCCTTCAGTTTCTTGCCGGCGTCGCGGAAGGCGTCCCAGGTCTCCGGGAAGGCCTTGTGCCCGACTTCCTCGAACCAGGATTTGCGATAGGCAACCAGCCCGCCGCCGGCCGTCCACGGCACGCCGATCCATTTCTTGCCGACCGTGGCGACCCGCCGGGAAACGTCGTAGTAGCCGCCCTGGGCATTGCCGATTTCCTCGGCCACGTCGCCGCTGTCGGCGAGGCTTTCGGCATAGAGCTGCGGCCAGTTTCCGATAGCCATGATAATGTCCGCGCCGTTTCCGGACTGGATCGCCGCAGTGATGCGTGACTGCAGGTCGTTGGCGTTGACGGTCTCGAGTTTGAGCGTGATGCCAAGCGCCTTCTTGCAATCCTGCGTGATCTTGCCTTTCAGCAGCGCGTCGGAGGCCGGCACGAAGTCGGCCCAACGCAGCCAGTGGACGGTCGTCTCCTGCGCGAAGGCCGGCGCCCGTCCGGTGGCCAGGATAGCCGCAAGTCCGCCCGTTCGCGCCGCGACGGCGCCTGATCCGGACAATTTCAGAAGTCTCCGCCGCGCGATGCGAGCCATGATTTCCTCCCGTCGTTGTGGTGCGCTGGAGTTACGCGCGCTCGGTCGCGCGCTTGCGCGCGCCGAGGCGTCGTTTGCCAACTGTGCGTGTTTGATCTGGGCTACCACCGCCTCGGCGGGACCTCGCAGCCGGAACGTTCGGCCGGTGCTCGCGGAGGCAACGCTGGCCGAGAATACGCCTGTTTGGCCTGCACGACAGCCCCCGATCGTGGCGGGCGGACGCGCGCTCGCTGCGGCGCAATACCGGCGACGCGGACGGCACCTCGGCTGTGCTACGGTCTCGACGTGGAAGCTTACTGGAAGGCGCGAAAGGAAGAGCTCATGGCGAAGCACAAAATCGCGGTGATCGCCGGCGACGGAATCGGCAAGGAGGTCGTGCCGGCCGGCATCGAGGTGCTGGAGGCCGCGGGCCGCCGCTTCGGCGTCGCGTTCCAGTGGACGGAATTCGACTGGAGCTGCGAGCGCTACGCGAAGACCGGCGAGATGATGCCGAAGGACGGGCTCGACCGGCTGCGCGGTTTCGAGTCGATCTTTCTCGGCGCGGTGGGCTGGCCGGGCGTGCCGGATCACGTCTCGCTATGGGGCCTGCTGATCCCCATCCGGCGCCATTTCGACCAGTACGCCAACGTGCGTCCGGTGCGCCTGTTCGAGGGCGTGCAGTGTCCGCTCGCGGGCCGCAAGCCGGGCGAGATCGATTTCTACGTCGTGCGCGAGAACACCGAGGGCGAATATTCGTCGAGCGGCGGGCGCATGTTCGAAGGCACGGAGCGCGAGTTCGTGGTGCAGGAGTCGATCTTCACCCGCACTGGCATTGACCGCATCCTGAAATACGCCTTCGAGATGGCCCGCACGCGCCAGCGCAAGCACGTCACCTCGGCCACGAAGTCGAACGGTATCATCCACACCATGCCGTTCTGGGACGAGCGCTTCGCGGCGATGAAGGCGCAATATCCCGACGTCACCACCGACCAGTTCCACATCGATATTCTCACCGCGCACTTCGTGCGCAATCCGCACTGGTTCGACGTGGTGGTGGGCAGCAATTTGTTCGGCGACATCCTGAGCGATCTCGGGCCGGCGGTGGTAGGCTCCATCGGCATCGCGCCCAGCGGCAACATCAATCCCGAACGCACGCATCCCTCGATGTTCGAGCCGGTGCACGGCTCGGCGCCCGACATCGCCGGCAAGGGCATCGCCAATCCCATCGGCCAGGTGTGGTCGGGCGCCATGATGCTGGAGCATCTCGGCCACAAGGACGCCGCCGACGCTGTGGTGCGCGCCATCGAGATCGTGCTGGCCGGCGGCGGTCCAAAAACGCCCGACCTCGGTGGCAACGGCGGCACGCGCGACCTCACCCGCGCCATCGTCGAGGCTGTCAAGACGGCGTAAGAACAGCCGGGAGCGCGAGGAAAGGGTTAGCGCGTGTGGTGTTACTTCGAGAAGATCTGCCGGGTCAGCGTCTGGCAGGGCACGCTTTGGGCGTCGCCGAATGCCGGCGTCGGAATCGGGAAGGAGCGGCCGAACGTGATGGCAGGCTCGCGGATCTTGCCGACGACGTAGACCGGACCATGCAGGTTCAGGAGGTCGAACGATTTGGGGTCGGCCTTGACGGCAACCTGCACGACCTGGCTGCGCAACGAGACCGTGCCCGTCACGTGCAGGACTGATTTCTGCGTGTCGAGCAGCGTGCGGTCAAAGGTGACAACGCCATTCTTGAAATTGAGCTGGCCCAGCGCGCAAAGGATCGGAATGCGCTTGTCGCCGGTGACGTAGAGAATCAGCGCATCGAAGAGCTGCAGGCTGGCGAGGCTCACCATCAGGGCGCTCACCGAGCCTTCGGCGAACGCCACCTCGATATGGCCATCCGCGTTGCCCATCACCTGGGCCAGGGATTTGCCGGAACCGGCCAGCCTGACGTGCGTGCGGATCTTGCCGCGCGAGGTGTCGAAGAAGCGCGAGTTGCGGAAGAACATGCCGAATTCCATGTTCGACCCCGTGAGCACGGCGCGGACCCTGGGCACCTCGTTGCGCGCATCGACACCCAGCTCGCCGGTGATGCTGCCGCTGCCGACCAGTGCCAGTTTCAGCGGCTTCACGGTCGCGACGCCATTGTCGACAAGAACGCGGAAGCTGAGCGCCTGCACCGGCAGATAGTCGGGCGCGATGACGCGCGCGGCGTCGAGCGTGACGTCGGCGTTCATGACCCGCAGCCGTTCGACCTTCAGCGGCACGTTGGGGAAGAGATCGCCGGCCGCCTCAAGCTGCTGCTGGGTCTTGCGTTGCTGCGGCGAAACCTTGCCGGGCCGGTCCGGCGGCGCTCCGACCAGCGGCGCGAGGTCAGCGAAAACAAGCTTCTTCGATGTCAGCCGCGCCGTCAGGAATTTCGGCTTCCTGCGCTCGTCGATCTGCACCTCGCCGGTGAGGTCGCTTTCGCCGACACGCCACTTGCTGGAGTGAAGCTTCCAGACGCCGTCCTCGCGATCGAGCTTGCCATGAATGCTGTAGGGCGGCGTGGGCGGGCCGGGAATGCCGAGCAGCGGGAAAATGTCCGAAAGATCCGGTCCGGAGAGTGCGAGCTCGACATTGGCGCCGGTCCACTGGAAAGGATCCTGCACGGTGCCCTTGAGCGCAAACCGGGTCGCGCCGAAAGCAACGTCGAGATCGAGCGGATAGGGTTGCGATGTCTCGCGCAGCATCAGCGCCGAGCCGCCGACGAAATGGACGGTCAGCGGCTGGCCCTCCAGCTTGCCCTTGAGTTGCAACTCCGCCGTCGGCTGGTCGCCCGCCTTGCCGGTTGCTGTCGCGATGGTGCCGTCGAGTTCAAGCTTGCGCCTGGGATCGCGATAGACGACCCGGCCATCGGTGATTTCGATGTGGCCGACCAACGGCGTTTCGAAGCGATGCTCGGGTTTGGCGGCCTCGACCGTCGCTTTCGTTACGGGCGCTTCGCCCCGGCTCCAGTTGCGTTGCCCCTTGTCGCTGACCTCGACCGCGATTTCCGGTTTCCGCAGCACGAGCCGCGGCAGAACGACGTCGCCCTTGAGCAGGGGCCACAGGCGGATGTCGAAATCAACCTGCGCCGCCTTGAGCATGTGAGGCTCCTTGCCCCATTCCGCGTTGGCGACTTCGACGTTGCTCAGCGTGACATGCGCGGTGGAACCCCAGTCGATCGAGATGTCGCCGATCCGTGTCGTGCGCCCGGCATAGCTGCCGGCATAGCTCTCGACCCGGCCGCGAAAGCCTTCGGAGCTGACAAATACATAGATCCCGCCGGCCGCGACCACGATCAGTCCGACAACGACCCCGGCCGTCCACGCTGCGATCCTGACAAGGCGCCGCATGAGCCACAAACGATCTGCCCACGCTGCCGTTCCGCGGCAAGGCAAGGCCCTGACGACGACGTAGCGACTGGGACCGCGCGGCTTCCGCCGCGCTCATGACCCGGCGCTGCGCGCCGGTGCGTCGAAGGAGTGACGCGGTCCCAGTGGGGCTTTACCACCAGCCGCGCCAGAAAGGGCGGCGGTCGGGGGAGGCGCCGCGGCCGCCGCGCCAGCCGGGCGGGTTCTCCCAGTTCGTGCCGGGGCCGCCGATATAGCCCGGCGGATTGTTGTCACCGGGACGCGCCCACCACGGGCGGCGATGGTGGCGATGGTAGCGCCGGTCGGGCGAGACACCGGGCCCGCCGCGCCAGCCTGGCGGATTTTCCCAGTTGCTGCCCGGGCCCCCGCGCCAGCCTGGCGGGTTGCCGTCGCGGTCATGCGCCAGCGCCGGCGTTGCCGACAACGCCGTTGCGGCGATCGCCGCCAGCACCAGGGCGTTGAGCTTCATCGGGAACATCTGCGCCCTCCAAACCTGCCAGTCCTGCATCTGCCTACGCGACGTGCGGCGTTGCCATCCCCGCGAGCTTGCAGCACGGGGCGTTTTGCGTTATGTACCGCGCCCCCTGAGACCTCACCTGCGGGAGGCGTGCATGTTGTTGATCAGCGCTATCGCCTTTCCCCGCCTGGCCGGTTCGCTGACCGGTCATTAGGTCTGCCGGGGTAGCGGCCAGCGACGCGGCCGCACCCGCTTCATCACATTCCCTGAGTTCAGCGACCCGTTCGCACGTCGCGTCCGCGCGGCTGCGTGCGCGTCGACCGGAATTGCGTCATGAGTTCCCGTTCGTCTTCGGAAGGCGACGGTCCGTTCCGCCGGACCATGGCCTTCGTCTTCGCGCAATGGCGGCGCCAGCCGCGTCTGGCGCTGGCGATCGCCGCCACCGTCACCGCGCTGACCCTTGCCGAGGTGGCCGCACCGCTGCTGGCCGGCCGGCTGATCGACATTGTTGCGGACCGGCTCGCTGATCGCGCCGCGTCGCTCAACAGTGCGCTGATGGTGTTCGCCGGCATGGCGGCGCTGGGCCTGGCCGTGGTCGGCCTGCGCCACGCGACGTTCCTCGGCATCTGCCGTTTCACGCTTCGCATCATGAAGCAGGTGGCGGAGGAGGCGTTCTGGCGCGTGCAGCGCTTCTCCACCGACTGGCACGCCAACAACTTCGCCGGCGCCACCGTGCGCAAGATCAGCCGCGGCATGTGGGCGTTCGACATGCTGAACGACACGCTGCTGGCCGCCCTGCTGCCCTCGATGTCGGTGCTGCTGCTGGCCACCATCGGGCTGGGCCTGCACTGGCCGGTGATGGGCCTGCTGGTCGGCATCGGCAGCGCCCTCTATGTCACGCTCGCCGCCAGCCTGTCGCTCCGTTACGTGGCGCCCGTCGCGCAGCTCTCCAACCGCTGGGACAGCCGTGTGGGCGGTGCGCTGGCCGACGCCATCACCTGCAACGCCGTGGTCAAGGCCTTCGGTGCCGAGCCCCGCGAGGACGCACGCCTGGAGCGCGTGCTGGCGCGCTGGCAGTCGCGCACGCGGCTGACGTGGCACCGCGCCGTCATCAACGGCACCGTGCAGCAGATCGTGCTGCTGGTGATCCGCGCCTCGATCATCGGCGGCGTTATCCTGCTGTGGTGGCAGGGCCGCGCGACGCCGGGCGAGGTCGCCTACGTGCTCACGACCTACGGCCTGATCAACGGCTACCTGCACAACATCGGCAGCCACGTCGAGAACCTGCAGCGCTCGATCGACGATCTGGAGGAGCTGGCGGCCTTCCACGCCCAGAAGCTGCGCGTCGAGGACCGGCCGCACGCTGGATCCTTGCGCGTGAGCGGCGGGCGCATCGCCTTCGAGAACGTCACGTTCGGCTATGCCGGGCAGGCGCGGCCGGTCTACGAGAATTTCTCGCTGCAGATCCCCGCCGGTGCGCGCGTCGGGCTGGTCGGCCATTCCGGCTCGGGCAAGACGACCTTCGTGAAGCTGGTGCAGCGGCTGCACGACATCGACGCCGGCCGCGTTCTGATCGACGGCCAGGACATCGCCACCGTCACGCAGGAGAGCCTGCGGCGGCAGGTCGCGATTGTGCCGCAGGAGCCGATCCTCTTTCACCGCACGCTGGCCGAGAACATCGCCTATGCGCGGCCCGGCGCCAGCGCCGCCGAGATCGAACAGGCCGCGCGGCTGGCGCATGCGCATGACTTCATCGCGCGCCTGCCGAAGGGCTACGGCACGTTGGTGGGCGAGCGCGGCGTGAAGCTCTCAGGCGGCGAACGCCAGAGGGTGGCGCTGGCGCGCGCCTTTCTGGCGAATGCGCCGATCCTGATCCTCGACGAGGCGACGTCGAGTCTGGACAGCGAATCAGAGGCGTTGATCCAGCAGGCCATGCAGCGCCTGATGCAGGGCCGCACGACCCTGGTGATCGCGCACCGCCTCTCCACCGTGCGCCGCCTCGATCGCATCCTGGTGTTCGACGACGGCCGCATCGCCGAGCAGGGCGATCATGCCAGCCTGATGGCGCGCCCCGACGGCCTCTACCGCCGCCTCGTCGAACGCCAGACCGAAGGACCAGCGACGTTACTGGTGGCCTAGGGACGCCGGCGCCAATAGCCTTCATGGTGAGCCTGTCGAACCATAAAGGCGTCACAGGGCGCCAGCGCGAGGCGCTTCATGGTTCGACAGGCTCACCATGAAGCGTCTTCCGATCACACCACCTTCAGCTCGGCCAGGCGGGCGTCGGTGCGGCGGACGGGCTGGCCGGTCTCGTCGCGGATCGAGAGCGCGATGCGGCCTTCACGCCAGTCGATGTCGATGGTGCCGAAATTGGGCCGGCCATAGACCGCGCCCAGGCGGTTCGAACCTTCCTCGCGCGAATCGGGGAAGAACTTGTTGATGCCGCTGGAGGTCGCTTCCAGCAGCGGGTAGGGCGTGCCGCGCGTCTCCTTGTAGAGCGCGCCCAGATGGCGGTCGCCGGAGAGCAGCACCACGCCATTGGCGCCGCTGGCGCGGAGGGTGTCGAACAGCTTCTGCCGCTGGCGCGGAAAATTGCCCCAGCGCTCCCAGCCATGGCCGTCAGCCAGCACCTGGATGCTGGAGACGATCACCCGCAGCTCGGCCGGCACGCGAAGCTCGGCGGCCAGCCACGCCCATTGTCTCTCGCCGAGGATTGTCTTCCCGGGATCATCGTCCGGCAGATAGCGCTCCTTGCCCGGCGCATTGCGCGAGTCGGTCGGTCGCCATGGCGACTTGAACCAGCGTATGTCCAGCAGGATCACCTGCACGCGCTGGCCCGTCTCGCCGTAGAGCCGCGAATCGTAGATGCCGTCCCGGCCGCGGCGCGGGTCGTCGGGCGGCGCCTGCCAGAATTCGAGGAAGATCGACTTGGAGATTTCCTTCAGCGCGTAGTCGGCGCCGCCGTCATTCTGCCCGTAATCGTGATCGTCCCACACGGCCAGATGCGGCACATCGCGGCGCAGTCGCACATGGCCTTCGATCTCGCCGGTGGCAGCATAGGCGGCGCGCAGGCTTTGGGCGTCGGCCGGCCTTACCATGTGATCGGCATAGACATTGTCGCCCATAAACAGGAACAGGTCGGGCCTATACGCCAGCACCGAGTCCCACACCGGCTGCGGGTTCGTCTGATCGGCGCACGAGCCAAAGGCGATGCGCGTCAACGGCCCTGGCTGCGCCCGCGCCACCGCCGGCAGCGCAAGGCCTGCGAGCGCGGCGCCTAACGCCCGGCGACGAGGCAACGACAAGCTCATGCACGGCATCATGCCACGACTGTAGCCAACCGCCGCAACAGCCGCGTGACAACGGTGAAGGGAACTGCCGGGAGCGCGCCACTCCAGTGGCGCCTTGGCGCGCAGCGCCAACTCATGAGCCGGCCCTTCGGCCGGTGCGCCACTGGAGTGGCGCGCTCCCGGCAAAAAGAGCCGCGGTGACGGCCCCTTTCAGGCGGCGGGACCGATCCTCAGCAGGACTACCTTGGGAGGAGCACCGAACTGTTGAGAGAGGAATTCGAATAGGCCAGCGCGGCGCGGACGTCCTCGCGCGAGAGCTGGGGGAACTCCTTCAACAGGGAGTCTTCCGTCTCGCCGCCCGCCAGATATGACAGGATGTCGGCCACCGTGATTCGCGTGCCGCGGACACAAGGCTTGCCGCTGCGCTTGCCCGGTTCAATCGTGATGCGTTCGCGCCAGTCCATGGCAATTCCGGCTTCCGTTCACCACAGTATAGTCGCTCCCGGCGAAGAAAGAAGGGGCCGCGGTGGCGGCCCCTTCGCGTTCGCAGGATGCTGCGAGGTCAGATCGAGTAGTACATCTTGTATTCGGCGGGGGAAGGCTGGTGTTCCCAGTTGTAGACCTCCTCCCACTTCAGCTCCATGTAGCCGTCGATCTGGTCGTCGGTGAAGACGCCGCCCTTGGTCAGGAAGCTGCGGTCGGCATCGAGGCAGTTCAGTGCCTCGCGCAGCGAGCCGCACACGGTCGGCACCTTGCGCAGCTCCTCCGGCGGCAGCTCGTAGAGATTCTTGTCGATGGCATCGCCGGGATGGATCTTGTTCTGGATGCCGTCGATGCCGGCCAGCAGCATGCCGGCGAAGGCGAGATAGGGGTTGGCGCTGGGATCGGGGAAGCGCACCTCTACCCGCTTCCCCTTGGGCGAGGCCGCGTAGGGGATGCGGCAGGAGGCCGAGCGGTTGCGCGCCGAATAGGCCAGCAGCACCGGTGCCTCGAAGCCGGGGATCACCCGCTTGTAGCTGTTGGTCGAGGCGTTGCAGAAGGCGTTGAGCGCCTTGGCGTGCTTGATGATGCCGCCGATGTAGTACAGCGCCGTCTCCGACAGGTCGGCATAGCCGTTGCCCGCGAACAGCGGCTTTCCTTCCTTCCAGATCGACTGGTGCGTGTGCATGCCCGAACCGTTGTCTCCATAGAGCGGCTTGGGCATGAAGGTCGCGGTCTTGCCCCACTGGGCGGCGACGTTGTGCACGCCGTACTTGTACTTCTGCACGTTGTCGGCCGTCGCGACCAGGGTCGAGAAGCCGAAGCCCAGCTCGTTCTGGCCCGGCGCCACCTCGTGGTGATGGATCATCATGTTGAGACCCATCTCGCCCAGCACCGAGCAGATCTCCGAGCGCAGGTCCATCAGCGAGTCGACCGGCGGCACCGGGAAGTAGCCGCCCTTCACGCCGGGGCGATGGCCGAGATTGCCTCCCTCGATGTCGGCGCCGGTATTGTGCGGCGCCTCAACATAGTCGAGCTTGTAGAACGAGCCGCGCATCTGCACGTCATACTTGACGTCGTCGAACACGAAGAACTCGAGCTCCGGCCCGAAATAGGCTGCATCGCCCACGCCCGCCTGCCGCAGATAGGCCTCGGCGCGCTTGGCGGTGGCGCGCGGGCAGCGCGCGTAGCCCTGCATGGTCGAGGGTTCGACCACGTCGCAGAACAGGATCAGCGTGGTCTGCGCCGCGAACGGATCGAGCACCGCCGTCTTGGCATCCGGCATCAGGATCATGTCGGACTCGTTGATCGCCTTCCAGCCGGCGATGGAAGAGCCGTCGAACATCACGCCGTCCTGGAACGTGCCCTCGTCGACCGAGTGCGCCGTGTAGGCGGTGTGCTGCCACTTGCCGCGCGGATCGGTGAAGCGGAAGGACACGAACTTGACGTCCTTCTCCTTGATCATCTGCAGAACGGATTTGGCGTCGGCCATGGTCCCTGCGTCCTTTCTCATTGCCTGTTACAAGTCGCTGTGCTGGTCCTCGCCGGCGCGTGCCCGCGCGGCGCTGTCAAACGGCTCCGTCAGACCGCCTCGTTGCCGCGTTCGCCGGTGCGGATGCGCACCGCCTCCTCGATGGGCGACACGAAGATCTTCCCGTCGCCGATGCGTCCGGTCTGGGCGGCGGTGCGGATCGCATCCACCGCCTTCTCGACCATCTCGTCCTCGATCACCAGTTCGAGCTTCACCTTGGGCAGGAAGTCCACGACATACTCCGCGCCGCGGTAGAGCTCGGTATGGCCCTTCTGCCGGCCGAAGCCCTTGGCCTCGAGCACGGTGATGCCCTTGAGCCCGATGTCGTTCAACGCTTCCTTTACCTCGTCCAGCTTGAACGGCTTGATGATCGCCTCGATCTTTTTCATCGTTCCCGTCCGCCCATGTCCGCACGCACCCCCACCCACGGCCGCCGGACGGCGCCGATGCGCCACAGACAGCACGTTCCATGCCAGCCGGGCCGCAGGTGAACAAACTCCAGTCAGTTGCCGACGCGGCGTGCTATAGCCCAGTTCCGCGGCTTCGTGCATGCCTAAAATATAGACATGATGCTTAATTGCAGTGCACCAGCCGTCACGCCAGTGTGCAGTTGAAGGCGATCGAGATGCGTTCGCCGGTGCCGCGGTAGGGGGTTACCCCGTGTTCGAGCCAGCTCGGGAAGAGCAGGAGCGTGCCGGCCTGCGGGATGACCGACAGGCCGCCGTCGAACTTGAAGCCCGGCACCGGCATGGCGCGGGCCGCTGGCCGCGGATCGGGGAACTCGATGACGCCATTGAGCGGTATTGCGCGGTCGGGCTCGCCAGGATCGACGTAGTAGACTCCCGACCAGTGTTCCCCGGGATGCAGGTGCATCGAATTGAAGTGTCCGTCGCGGTTGACGTTCGCCCAGGCGTAGGCGTGGAACCGCGTCGTCCCGGCCGGCCGGGTCCGGAAGTGCGACGAGAGATGCGCCATCTGCCGGACGGAGTCGGCGATCCACCTCTTTAGCGTATCGATCTCCGGTGTGCCCCATTCGAGCAAGTCGTTCCTGGACTGCCAGCCGCCGACGTTGCTGATGACTTTTCCCGCGTCCTGGCGTGCCTTCTGCAGGATGGTTGCGCGCAAGCCGGCGTTGATTGATGCGGCATCTGGCATAATCAGCCGCAGAATCGGCGTCGCGAAGTACAACGTCAGGCCATTGCCGAGATCGACGGACAGGTTGTCGTCGATCGGCGCCCGGACCCTCGGTGCGTCGCCTGGGGGTATGCCCGTCGGCTGCTC
>QOCQ01000042.1 GCA_003574685.1 Rhodospirillaceae bacterium SYSU D60007 | reverse complement strand
GCTCCTTCACAGACAGCTCCCGCCAAGGCATCCGGTCCCCCGTTGCTCGATCATTCCCATCGAGCAACTGTCACCCATGTCTCCGAACACCTGTCACCCATCTCCCCGGTCCGTACACGGGGGAAGGTCTATGAAGAAGAGTCAGCGCTCGGCGAGCGCCAGCTTTGCGCCCAGGGCGGCGAAGGCGCCGGCGAAGGTGCGGCGCATCCAGGTCATCACCCGGGGACGCGAGATCACGTGGTCGCGGATCGCGGCGGCGAACAGGCCGTAGCCGACGAACACCGCGAACGTCATCGCCATGAAGATCGCACTCAACACCAGCATGCGCGACAGCGGCCGGGCTTCGTCGGCGCGCACGAATTGCGGCAGGAAGGCGAGGAAGAAGATCGACAGCTTGGGATTGAGGATGTTGATCAGGATAGCCTCGACGGTCACCTGCAGCGCCGGACGCGCGCCCTCTGCCCGTTCGACGCTGAGCGCGCCGCGTTCGCGCAGCGTATTCCATGCCATGTAGAGCAGATACGCGACGCCGGCGTACTTGAAGAGCTGGAACGCCAGCGCGCTGGTGTGCAGCAGCGCCGCCAGCCCGAGGATTGCCGCCGCCATGTGCGGCACGATGCCGAGCGTGCAGCCGAAGGCCGCCACCATGCTGGCTCTTGCGCCGCGCGCCAGACCTGCCGCCAGCGTGTAGAGCACGCCGGTGCCGGGCGACACCACGACGATGAAGGACGTCAGCAGAAAATCCAGCTCCATGTCCGGCAGAATGCCGTGCAATGGCAGAAAAGGAAACCACCATCCCCAGTCCCGTCATCCCGAGCGCAGCGAGGGATCTCCCGCCGCCTGAGACACTGTCTTCCGCACACCACGCATGACGTATGTCACATCAAGACCTATAGTGACATACATGGAAAAGATGCAAATCTATCTGCGCGAGGAAGAGCTTGAGGCGCTGCGCAAGGCGGCCGTGCGGTCGGGGTGCAGCGTCGCCGCCCTTGTCCGCGATGCCATCCGCAAGACCGTGCTCGCGCCGCAGGCCGCAGGTCCGGTCGCCATCTGGGACGGTGAGCCGAAGCGTACGTCCGTCGATCATGACAGCGTCTACGATGAGCCCTGATGCGCCAGGCGATTCAGTCTTCATCGATAGTGGCGCATGGATTGCGCTGGCGCTGGACGCACAAGCTGTAGGCCGTCGATGCCACCAGCTTCGTGATCATGAAGCGTGCGGGCATTCGAATAGCATTCACGTTCGATCACCACTTCGCCGTGGTCGGCTTCAGGCTGGTGGGATAGGAATTCACTCCCGCGCGATCGCATAAAAGAAAGCCGTCATCCCGAGCGCAGCGAGGGATCTCCCGCGGCTTGAGGCACTGTGTGTCATCCGCAGGAGATCCCTCGCTGCGCTCGGGATGACGGAGTAGTCTGGCCGCAGCGGCGAATGGACGGGAGCAGCGGTGCGATGCGGGTGATCGTTTGCGGCGCGGGGCAGGTGGGCTCGACCATCGCGCGGCACCTGGCATCGGAAGGCAACGACGTCACGGTGGTGGATATCGCGCCGGAGCAGGCCCGCCGCATCGACGAGAACTACGACGTGCGCGGCATGGAGGGGCACGCCGCGCATCCCGAGGTGCTGCAACGCGCCGGCGCCGACGGGGCCGACATGCTGATCGCCGTCACCCGCTCCGACGAAGTGAACATGGTGGCCTGCCAGGTCGCGTACTCGCTGTTCAAGGTGCGCCGCCGCATCGCGCGCGTGCGCCATCACGGCTACCTCCGGCCGATCTGGCGCGCGCTTTACGGCAGCGACCAGTTGCCGATCGACGTGCTGATTTCGCCCGAGATCGAGGTCGCCACCGGCATCGCCCGGCGCCTGCGCACCCCCGGCGCCTTCGACACCGTGTCGCTGGCCGACGGCCGGGTGCAGCTTCTGGGTGTGCACTGCAATACCGCCGGCTGCCGCATGATCGGCAAGCGGCTGATGGATCTGCCGACGATGCTGCCCCATCACGACTTCGTGGTGATGGCGATCGTGCGCCAGGGCAAGGCGTTCGTGCCGGCCGGCCGCGACGCGATCGAGCCGAATGACGACATATACCTGGTCACCGAGCCGGCCCAGGCCGACCGCGTGCTGGCGTTCCTCGGTCACCGCGAGCGGCCGGCGCATCGCCTGGTCATCGTCGGCGGCGGCAATGTCGGGCTGACGCTGGCGCGCGAGCTGGGCCGCAGCGCGCCGCTGGTGTCGCTGACGGTGATCGAAAGCGGCCGCAGCCGGGCCGAGTTCGTGTCGCGTGAACTGGGCAAGGTGGCCGTGGTGCTGCACGGCGATGCCCTCGACCGGGAGGTGCTTCGCGAGGCCAATGCCGGCACCGCCGACACCATCGTGGCCGTCACCAACGACGACGAGACGAACATCTTCTCCTCGGCGCTGGCCAAGCGCGAGGGCTGCGGCCGGGCGGTGACGCTGGTCAACAAGAGCTCCTACGAGCCGATCCTGCCGGCGCTGGGCATCGACGCGGTGGTGAGCCCCAACGCCATCACCATCTCGACCATCCTGCGCCATGTGCGGCCGCGCTCGATCTCGGCGCTCTACAATCTGCGCGAGGATTTCGGCGAGGTGGTCGAAACCGTCGCCCAGCCCGGCTCCCGCCTGGTCTCCGGCGCGCTGCATGACATCGGCCTGCCCCGGGGCATGCTGGTCGGCGCCGTGGTGCGCGGCGAGGAGGTCATCATCCCGCACGGGACTTTCCGCATCGAACCCGGGGACCACGTCATCGCGCTCATCACCTACGCCGCGCTGCACGAGGCAGAGGAGCTGCTGGCCGGCGCGCAGGCGCCCGCCGATGCGTGAGCTGCTGCCGGCAGCGGCCCGCGGCCGCGTGGGCGCCTGGTCGCCGCCGCGCCTGCGCCCGGTGCTGCACCTGGTGAGCGGTATGCTGCTGGTGCTGTCGGGCACGATGCTGCTGCCGGCGGCGGCGGACGGGCTGTCGCGTCACCCCGACTGGCGCTCTTTCGCGCTTTCCGCGCTGGCCACCTTCATCTGCGGTGGCCTGCTGTTCCGGCGCACCCGCAGCAGCCTTGCCGGCGGGCTCAGCCTGCGGCAGGCCTTCGTGCTGACGCCGCTGGCGTGGCTCACCGTTACGCTGTTCGCCGCGATGCCGCTCTACTTCTCCGGCTATGGCCGGGTGGGCGAGAGCTTCACCGACGCCTTCTTCGAGGCCATGGCCGGCCTGACCACGACCGGTGCCACCGTCCTCACCGGGCTGGACCGCGCGCCGCCCGGCATCCTGCTGTGGCGGGCGCTGCTGCAATGGCTGGGCGGCATCGGCATCATCGCCACGGCCATCGCCATCCTGCCCGCCCTGGGCGTTGGCGGCATGCAGCTCTTCCGCACCGAATCCTCGGACCGCTCGGAGAAGGTACGCCCGCGGGTGCGCGAGATCGCCGGCATGATTGCCGCCGTCTACTGCGCCTTCACCATCGCCTGCGGGCTGGCCTACTGGAGCGCCGGCATGGCGCCGTTCGATGCGCTGGCGCATGCGCTGACCACCGTCTCGACCGCCGGCTTCTCGACCTCCGACCTCTCGATCGGCAACTGGTCGAGCCCGGCCGTCGACTGGATCGCCATCGTCTTCATGCTCTCCGGCGCCCTGCCCTTCGTGCTCTACGTCCGGCTGCTGCATCGCGACATGTCGGCGCTGCGCAGCAGCCAGGTCCGTACCCTGCTGGGCTTCGTCGTGACCGTCACGCTGCTGCTGACGGCATGGCTGGTGCTGACCGGCCGCTACGGCCCCGCCGACGCGCTGCGCTACGCCGCCTTCAACGTCGTCTCCATCGTCACCACCACCGGCTATGCCACCACCGACTACATGCTGTGGGGCAACGCCGCGGTGGGCGTGTTCTTCGGGCTGATCTTCATCGGCGGCTGCACCGGCTCCACGTCGGGCGGCATCAAGGTCTTCCGCTTCGAGGTGATGGCCCGCCTGCTGCGCGGCCACTTCCTGCGCCTGCTCTACCCGCGCGGCGTCTTTCCCCGCACCTATGCCGGCCGGCCGCTGCCCGACGAGGTGATGGTATCGGTGGTGGTGTTCTTCTCGCTGTACTTCGCCTGCTACAGCGCCATCACCATCGCGCTGATGGGCCTGGATCTCGATTTCCTCACCAGCGCCAGCGCCGCCGCCTCCGCCCTCTCCAATGTCGGGCCGGGGCTGGGTCTGACCATCGGCCCCGCCGGCAGCTACGGCCCGCTGCCCGACGCCGCCAAGTGGCTGCTCTGCTTCGCCATGCTGCTGGGCCGTCTCGACCTCTTCACCGTCCTCATCCTGTTTGTGCCGAGATTCTGGAAGGGGTGACGACTTGCCGTCGTCCTGAGCGAAGCGAAGGACCTTGCGATCGCGCGATGCCGAACGATGGTGCCGGCGAATCACCGCCGCCGCCAATCCTTGCCCGATCACCGCAGGGTCCTTCGATGCGCTCAGGACGACAGCGTTGTGCTCTCTGGCGGCATCAGGTCCTGCCACGATGGATTCACCTGTTTCCTGTCGTTCCGACCGCTCAATTATACCGCCTTCCCGTCGTCCTGAGCGAAGCGAAGGATCTAGCGGTGGTTCAGCCAAAGGCTGGCGGCATTTGTGAGTCACCGCCGCCATTGTTCAACATTGCACGCCCGCAGGGTCCTTCGCTTCGCTCAGGACGACAGAAAAACCCGCGCTCCCAGGAGGCCATATGTGAATGCCCCTGGGTTGCGCGGGAAGAGATCCTCTTGGCCCGGCAGTTTCAAGCACGCGCGCGACGGGGTTTCCCCTTTCGCCCTGGCACCTCGGCCGCCAGCATGCGCCGAGCGCCCTCGGCGAGGAAGGCCGATCGGCTGTAGCCCATCAGCTCTGCCTTGCGGTCGATGCGCGCGACCAGGCCCTCCGGCAATGAAATGCTGAGCACCCTGGCAGCGCCAGGCATATCGGCGCGCACCAGGACGCGGGCAACCTCGCTGCCGTCCTCATCCGGTCCGATCGCGGTCAGGTCCGAGGGTTCGGGGAGCGTGGCGGCGCGTTCCAGCTCCAGCTCGATATGACCGGCCAGCGCCTCTTCCGCGTTGGCCATGGCTTCCTCGATCGTGTCGCCGGCGCTGGTGCAGCCGGGGAGGTCGGGAAAGGTCACCCAGAAGCCGCCGCCAGCATCCCTGTCGATGATGGCGGGATAGTAGCGGGTGTGCATGGCGTTCTCCTGCTCAGGGGCGGGGGATCAGTCGATCCTGATCCCCGCAGCTTTTTCGATGCTGCGACGTGTCTTGATCGACACGTCTTTTTTTGGGTGCGGGACGGTGACCGTGCCGGGCTTGGTGGGGTGCTGAAAGTGGTGATGCGAACCCTTGACTCTCACCAGTTCCCAGCCTTCCCGGCGCAACGCCCTGATCACGTCGCCGCTCGATACCGATCCTGCCATACCTCCCTTTCATTCTATAAATTTTATATAGAACCGCGGACAGGTGTTTCAATGGCTTTTCCGTAGTTCAAAAAGCTGGCTTCGCCAGCAGCGGCTACATACTGATATGATGGGGAACGCCGCGGTCGGCGCGTTTTTTCGGCCAGACCTTCATCGGTTTTTCGTCGTCTGAGCGCAGTGACGGACCCCTGCGGTTTCGCTATATTGAAAGATGGTGCCGGCGATTCACCACTGTCGCCATTCCGTGCCAAATCACCGCTAGGTCCTTCCCTGCGCCCATATAAGGACGACGGAAAAGCTACTGCACGAAGCCCAGCAGGCGTGGCACGAAGAGGGTGATGTCGGGCAGCATGGCCACGGCCACCAGCGTGGCGATGATGGCAGCCAGGAACGGCAGCACCGGGCGGACCAGCTTTTCCATCGGCAGGCCGCTGATGGCCATGCCGACGAACAGGCAGAGCCCCACCGGCGGCGTGATGTGGCCGATGGCCGAGGCGATCATGCACACCATGCCGAAATGCACGGGATGCACGCCCATGGTCTGCGCCACCGGCAGCATCACCGGCACCGTCACCAGGATGATCTCCGAGGGTGTGAGGAACGTGCCGAGGAACAGGTAGAGCACGATCACCAGCAGCACGAACACCGCCCAGTGTGGCGCGATCGCCGCCACCGCCTCGGCGACGCGGAACGGGAACTTGGAATAGGTCAGCACCCAGCCGAAGGCGCCGACGAAGCCGATGATCATGCCGATCACACCCGACAGCCGCGCCGAGTCGGCGAAGATCTTCGGCAGCTCGCGCCATGACGGCTCGCGGTAGAAGATCGGCGGCACGACGAGCGCATAGACCACCGCCACAGCCGCCGCCTCGGTGGGCGTGAACAGGCCCACGAGAATGCCGCCCATGATGATCACCGGGATCGCCAGCGCCGGCAGCGCCCGCCACACCGCGCGCATGAATTCGGGCAGGCTGGGCGGCGGCTCCTTGGGGTAGTTGCGCTTGCGGGCGATGACGAACACCGGCACCGCCATGCCCAGCCCTATGAGCAGGCCGGGGATCACGCCGGCCGCGAACATGGCGGCCACCGACTCCTCGGCCATCCAGGCATAGACCACGGCGATGATCGAGGGCGGAATGATGGGCGCCACCACGGCGGTGCACACGGTAAGCGCCGTCGCGAAATCCTTGTCGTACCCCTTGCGCACCATCTGCGGGATCAGAAACGTGCCCAGCGCCGAGACGTCGGCCACGGCCGAGCCGGAGATGCCGCCGAAGAACATGCTGTCGGCGACGTTGACGTAGGCCAGCCCGCCGCGGAAACGGCCGACCAGCGCCGTCGCCAGATCGATGAGGACACGCGCCACGCCACCGCGCGCGGCAATGTTGCCGGCAAGGATAAAGAGCGGCGCCGCCAGCAGCAGGAAGGAGTCCGACAGCAGGCCGACGAAGCGCGTGGGGATGATGATCGGGTTCAGCACGGGATACATGATCGCCGCCGCCAGCGCGCCCACGCCCAGCGAGAAGCTGATGGGCATGCCCAGCAGAATCATGATCACGAACACGATCAGCAGCGTCTCGGCCATCAGCGCCTCGGAAGCCTCCCTTCCCCCGGAGGGGGAAGGTGCCCCGAAGGGGCGGAAGGGGGATGGTGCAACACCTGCGGCGCCGTGCTTGTTGAGGCATCCCCCTTCCGGCGCTGCGCGCCACCTTCCCCCTCCGGGGGAAGGTTTATGAGGATGCCTGTCATCACGTCCGCCCGGCCCACAGCATGCGCAGGGCCGAGACGAGGCTGCGCAGCATGGGGGCGATGATCAGCACGGCGCCGGCGGGAATGGCGGCGTAGACGTAACCCAGCGGCAGGCCCAGCCCGGGGCTGCTCTGAAGCTGCGCGTTGGGCACCAGCACCAGGCTGACGTCGATCAGCACCACGAACAGCGCGATGCCCAGCCCCGTGGTCAGCAGCAGCACCAGCGCGCGCAGGCGCAGCGGCATGCGGTTGAGGAAATAGTCGAGCACCGTATGCTCGCTGCGGTACATGGCGGCGGCGCCGCCGATCATCACCAGCCAGACGAAGAGATAGCGCGGCACCTCGTCGATGCCGTCGATCGCGCCCAGCCCGAGGTAGCGCATCGCCACCTGCAGGAACACCGCGCCGGTCATCACCGCGAGGATCAGCCCGCCGAGATGACCCAGCCCCTCGTACAGGCGGTGCCAGACGCCGGCACCGCCCTGCTCGCCCGCCGCTTCCTGCGCGGACTGCCCCTCATCCGCCATGCGGCTATTTCACCGACAGGATGTAATCAACCATCTTGCGCGCATCCTTGCCGGCCGGCGTGGCGTAGAAATCCTCGTACACGCCCTTGGTGGCGTCGCGGAACGGCGTGGCGTCGGGCTTGGTGATGGCCACGCCCTTGGCCTTGACCTGGTCCTGGATGCTCTTGTCCTCGTCGAGGATGAACTTGCGGTTGAAGTCGCGCGCATGCTGCCACGCCTCCATCACCGCCTTGCGGCCGGCGTCGTCGAGCTTCAGCCACGACGCCTTGGACATCACCAGCGCCACCGCCTGGTGCGTGTGGCGCACGTCGGCGACGTTCTTGACGATGTCGTAGAACTTGTTGTGGTAGAAGGTGTTGATGCCGCCCTCGGCGTAGTCGATCACCTTCGTCTGCAATGCCGTGGCCACCTCGGGGAAGGCGATCGGGGTGGAGATCATGCCCAGCGCCTTGAAGGTGGCGACGAGGATCTTGTCCTCCTGCACGCGGATCTTCTTGCCCTTCACGTCGGCAATGCTGTTGATCGGCTCGTGGCCATAGATGCCGCGATAGCCCGCGGCGATGAAGCCGATCAGCTTGAAGCCCTTCTTGTCGAGCACGCCGTCATAGTACTTCGTGAGCGTGTCGCCGCCGTCCAGCGCCTTGAACACGTGGTCGTAATCGCGGAAGATGTAGGGAAGCTGGAACACCGACATCTCCGGCACCAGCGTCGACAGCGGCGCCGTGGTGATCGGCCCGAAATCGACCGTGCCGAGCTGGATCTGCTGCGCCACCTCGCGCTCGCCGCCGAGCGCGCCGGAATGGTGGTGCACCACCTTGAGCTTGCCGCCGGAGAGCTCGCCCAGCTTGTCGATGAATTGCTGGGCGGCCTGCGACGTGCCGTGCTTGGGCGGATTGACGTTGCCCATCGTCAATTCCTTGCCCTGCGCGAAGGCCGCAGGACCGGCCGCCATCGCCGCCACCACAAGGGCGCAGAGCGCGCCCCGCATCAGATGCATCCGTTTCATGACGTCACCCCCTGGCGCCGGACCGGCGCAATAATCCCGGCTGATACCGTTTTGTAGTTGCACTCGGGGACCCGCATCCTGCGTGATCGCAACAGCCCCGGTCAAGCACCGCCGATCCTTTCATGCGGTGGCAGGCTGGCAGTCCTCAGCGCACCACAACTGACACTGCGGCTTGTGACTTCCGCTTCGGCCGGACCGTGATTTCCACGTCTTGCCCAAGCGCTGTCAGAAACTCCATGAGCCGTTCGACGGAGAACGCACCGGACTGGCCGCGCATCAGGCTGGAGACATGCGGCTGCCTGATCCCCAGAATCTCGCCGGCTGCCTCCTGCGTAAGCTTGCGGCCCTTGATGAGGCGATAGATTTGCAGGGTGAGATGCGCCTTGAGCTGCTCGCGCCCGGCGTTGGGGAAGCCAAGGTCGGCAAACACGTTGCCGCTGCTCTCCTCAATCCTGTCTCTGGTCCGCCTGGCCATGTCAGTTCTGCCCGTGTATCGCTCATACAAATATACGTCTTTCTGTATAGTTCATCAATCCCCGGCCAGCGCCGCGACGCAGGTGAGGAGGCGGTCGATGTCGGCTTCGGTGTTGTAGTAGTGGGGCGAGGCGCGCACCAGCGGCGGCAGGTTGCGGGCCTCGGCGTCGAGGCGCGTGCTGGACGGGTTGGAGGCGCCGATGGTGATGCCCTCGCGCGCGGCCTGCGCCACGATGCAGGCAGCGTCGTGGTCCTGCATCGTGAAGCTGACGATGGCCGAGGGTGACGGGCCGAGATCGCGCAGGGTGACGGCCTTGATTTCCGCCAGCCCGGCGCGCAGGCGGCCCGCCAGCAACCGGCAGCGCGCCTCGATCGGCTCCAGTCCCAGCGCCAGCGCGTAGTCCACTGCCGCCGCCAGCCCCAGCCGCGCCGCGTAGTTGTTCTCCCATGTCTCGAAACGCCGCGCATCATCGCGCAGCTTGTAGCGGTCGCGCGCCACCCAGGGGGCGGCGAAGTGGTCGATCATCGGCGGCTCCAGGCGACGCAGCAGGTCGCGGCGCACATACAGAAAGCCGGTGCCGCGCGGGCCGCGCAGGAACTTCCGCCCGGTGGCCGAGAGCATGTCGCAGCCCAGCGCCTGCACATCGACCGGCATCTGCCCCACCGCCTGGCAGGCATCGAGCAGGTAGACAATGCCGTGCGCGCGGGCGATGCGGCCCACCTCGGCCGCGGGATTGACCAGCCCGCCATTGGTCGGCACCCAGGTGATGGCGATCAGCTTCACGCGCGCATCGATCATGCGCTGAAGCGCCTCCACGTCGAGCTGGCCGCTTGCATCACTGGGCACCACCTCGACCACGCAGCCGGTGCGACGCGCGACCTGCAGGTAGGCCACGTAGTTGGCGGCGTACTCCGCCTGCGCCGTCAGGATGCGGTCGCCCGGCGCGAAGGCGAGCGCATAGAACGCCATCTGCCACGCGACGGTGGCGTTCTCGGTGATGGCGATTTCGTCGGGCGCGGCGTTGAGCAGCCGCGCGATGGAGCCATAGAGCGCCTGCAGCCGTTCCGCCTCGCGCCCCGCCGCGGCATAGCCGCCGATCGCCGCCTCAAGGTCGATGTGGCGCTTCATCGCCTCGACGACCGGCTGAGGCATCAGCGCCGCGCCGGCATTGTGCAGATAGGCCTGGCGTTCGGCGGCCGGCGTCTCCCGGCGGATACGATCAAGATCGAGCAGCATTGACTCACCTCTGGACACAACAGCCTTCCCCCGGAGGGGGAAGGTGCCCCGAAGGGGCGGAAGGGGGATGGTGCAACACGCTCGGTGTCTCGCATCGGATGCCGTGCTTGTTGAGGCATCCCCCTTCCGGCGCTGACGCGCCACCTTCCCCCTCCGGGGGAAGGACTATGACGGACATGCACATGGCAGTCAGGAGGCTGCCGCATTGCGCGGGCGACAGGTTTTGTGTTCTGGTGCCGCCCGGCCGCCGCAAGAGCCGTAACCGGGAGGCGTCGTGGACAGACTCGTGCTGGGCATCAAGGCCATCGACAAGGTCAACGAGGGGGTGGGCAAGACGGTCGCCTGGCTCACGTTGGCGACCGTTCTGGTCTGCGGCGGCGTCGTGGCGCTGCGCTACGCGGCCGGCGTCGGCTATGTCTGGATGCAGGAGCTTTACGTCTGGATGCACGCGGCCGTGTTCATGCTGTGCGCCGGCTATGCCTTCCTGCGCAACGCCCATGTCCGGGTCGACATCTTCTATGCCGCCGCCTCGGCGCGCACCAAGGCATGGATCGACCTGTTCGGCGTCATCTTCCTGCTCTTCCCCTGGCTGGCGCTGATCGTCTGGGCGGGCTGGGACTACGTGGCGTATTCCTGGGCGATCCGCGAGATCTCGGTGCAGAACAACGGCATGGTGGGCGTGTTCGTGCTCAAGAGCGCGATCATCGGCTTTGCCGTGCTGCTGGGCCTGCAGGGGCTGGCCTGGATCGGCCGCTGCATTCTGGTGATCAGGGGCCGCGAGCCGCCGCCCGCCGAGGGCCTGTCGGGCCCTACCGGCTGAGGCGCCGCCGCGATGTCGCCTGCCCTCCTCGCCGATATCCTCGCCATCGCCCTGTTCGTGGTCAGCGTCTTCGGGGTGCTGCTGGGCTTCCCGATCTCCTTCTCGCTGGCCGGCTTCTCGCTCTTCTTCGCGGCGCTGGGTTGGTCGCTGGGCGTGTTCGATCCGATCATCCTCACCAGCCTGCCGTCGCGCTATTTCGGGCTGATGACCAACGAGGTGCTGGTCGCCGTCCCGCTGTTCATCTTCATGGGCTCGGTGCTGGAGCGCTCCAAGATCGCCGAGGCGCTGCTGGAGACCATGGGCCAGATGTTCGGCTCGCTGCGCGGCGGGCTGGCCATTTCGGTGGTGATCGTGGGCGCGCTGCTGGCCGCCTCCACCGGCGTGGTCGGCGCCACTGTCGTCACCATGGGCATGCTGAGCCTGCCGGCGATGATGCGGGCGGGCTACGATCCCAAGCTGGCCACCGGCGTCATTTGCGCCTCGGGTACGCTGGGCCAGATCATCCCGCCCTCCATCGTGCTGATCTTTATCGGCGACCTGCTGATGGGCGCCAACCAGCTCGCGGCCATGAAGCGCGGCGTGGCGCTGGCGCCGGTGTCGGTGGGCGACCTGTTCGCCGGCGCCTTCCTGCCCGGCCTCGCGCTGGTCGGGCTCTACATCCTCTGGATCCTGATCCTGGCGGTGGTGCGGCCCCGAAGCTGTCCGGCGCTGGTCATGAGCGCCGAGGAGAAGGCATCGCTGGGCCGCCGCTTCGTGCGCGCGCTGGTGCCGCCGCTGGTGCTGATCATCGCCGTGCTGGGCTCGATCCTGAGCGGCATCGCCACCCCCACCGAGGCAGCCTCGATCGGCGCGCTGGGCGCCATGGTGCTGGCGGCGCTCAACCGCGCCTTCTCCTGGGGCATGCTGCTGACGGTGATGCGCAACACCGCCGTCATCAGCGCCATGGTGTTCGGCATTGTGCTCGGCGTGTCGGTATTCTCGCTGGTCTTCCGCGGGCTGGGCGGCGAGCACATGATCGAGCAGGTCCTGACCGACGTCCCCGGCGGCGCCTTCGGCGCGGTGCTGTCGGTGATGCTGGTGATGTTCGTGCTCGGCTTCTTCATGGACACGCTGGAGATCATCCTGATCGTGGTGCCGGTCACGGCCCCGGCCATTCTCGGCATGGGTGTGGATGCGGTGTGGCTGGGCGTGATGATCGGCATGAACCTCCAGACGGCCTTCCTGACGCCGCCGGTGGGATTCGCGCTGTTCTACATGCGCGGCGTGGCGCCGCCCTCGATCACCACCATGGACATCTACCGCGGCGTCATTCCCTTCGTTGCCCTGCAGGTGACGGGCATCGCCGTGCTGTGGGTCCTTCCCGAGCTCGCCACATGGCTGCCCAGCACGCTGTTCCCCGAGCCGGCCGCTGTGGCGCCCGGGACGCCGGGCACGCCCGGCCAGACGCCCGACTCGGTTCTCGACAAGCTGCTGCAGCCGCCCACCACGCCCACGCCCGAAAGCGACCCCCTCCTCGACCGCCTGCTGAAGGGCAAGTGAATCCTGGCTGGGGGCGCGCCACTCCAGTGGCGCACTGCCCGGAGCGCCAGCGCAGGGCAGCCCTCGCAAAGAGTTGGCTTCGCTGACGCTTCGCCAATGCGCCACTGGAGTGGCGCGCCCCCGGCGTTCAGCGGCCGACGCGCCAGCCTGTCTCCTGGGCGAGCTGCTGGAAGAACTCGGGCTCGTAGGCCTCTTCCGGCGCGCGGCGCACCATGGTGTCGATGACGAGCGCGTCCTTGCCCACCAGGATGCGCCAGCGATCGGCCTTCACGCCATCGAGGATGATGCGCGCGGCTTCCGCCGCCGTGGTCGGCGCGTCCTCGAGGAAGCGCCGCGCCCGCTCGGCCACGATGCGGCGGATGTCGTCGTCCGACAGGCCGGCGGGATCGCCGCCGTTGCGCGCGATCTGTGCCCGCGCCTGCTCGATCTGCCGCGCCGTGAGCGCGCCCGACTCGCTGCCGCTGTGCAGGCGGCCGGAATTGGCCACGATCGAGGTGCCGATATGGCCCGGCATCACCACCGAGCATTTGATGTGCGGCGCGTGCAGGCGCAGATCGGTGATCAGCGCCTCGGTGAAGCCCTTCACGGCGAACTTGGCGGCGCAATAGGCGGTATGCGGCACGCTGGGCCCGACCGAGGCCCAGAAGCCGTTGACACTGCTGGTGTTGACGATGTGGCCCTTGTCGGCGTTGCGCAGCAGCGGCAGGAAGGCGCGCGTGGCGTAGTACACACCGCCCCAGCAGATGTTGAAGGTGCGCTCCCACTGCTCGCGCGTGCTGTCGAACAGGCTGCCGCCGCCGCCGATGCCGGCGTTGTTGAACAGCAGGTGGATGCGGTCGGTGTCGTGCTGGCGCGCCATCTCGTCGCGGAAGCGCAGGATCTGCGCCTCGTCCGAGACGTCAGCGACATGCGCCGTCACGCGCAGACCCTGCGGCAGCCCGTCGGCGGCGCACAGGCGCTGCGTTTCCGCCATCGCCGCCGATGACACGTCGCACATCGCGACGTGACAACCTTCGGCCGCGAGCTGGCGCGCCAGCTCCCGCCCCATGCCCGTGCCGCCGCCCGTGATCACCGCAATCCTGCCGGCCAGATCGTCCATCTTCCGCTCGCCTCCACAACAAAACGCGCGGCGATCCTGTCGGAGCGCCAGCCGCGATTCAACTCGTGCCTGCGGCGGGGCCGGCAAAGCCGTGGCGATGCAGCACCTCGCGCGGCGCATGGCAGCCGGGCACCGTCGGCGGCGGGCCCCAGTGGCGCGCCATCTGCCGCTGCCAGAAGGTGTTCGCGAGGCTACGGCCGGCGTCGAGCTCGGCGCGGAAATCGGCCACGCGCTGCTCCCACGGCTCCTCCGCCGGCAGGCCGCTGGCCGCGCCCGCCGTCGCGCCGCCGCCCTTCTTCGCCCACCGCGCCGTCTGCAAGGCGCGCTCCAGCCACGCCACCGGATGGATCGGCCCCTCGCGCTGGGCCGCGCCCAGGGCGGCCAGCAGCGCCTCGTCGCCATAGTCGCGCCGCCACTTGCCGAGCAATTGCCGGCAGGTCTGCTCAGGCCGTCCGCTGTGGCGCGCCAGCCATTGCAGCCCTGAATTGAACAAGAGCGAAGCGACATCGGGCGGCTTGTCCGCCGACGCCGTCGGAATTCCGCGCGCCGGTCCCTGATCCCTTTCCTTTTCCTTGTCCCGGTCCCCTTCCTGATCCGGCGCGACGGCTCGCGAGGCCTCGCGAGGCTTCGCGTCATCCGGTGCGGGCTCGTCCGGCGTGCCGTCGGGCGGCGGCAGCTTGCTGGCGCTGGGCCGGTCGATGCGCTGATGGCGCGCCCAGTTGCAGATCTGCAGGTAGCGCGTGCCGCCGGCTTCGTAGCGGCGGATGCAGCCCTCGCGCTCCAGCTCGGCAAGCCATGCTTCGATCTGCCCGGCCGCGTCGTCGTCGTAGGGAAACAGCAGACCCGCCAGCATGCGCGGCGCGGCCCGCGCGCGGCCGACATCGTCGGCGATGGTCCAGAGCTGGATGAACAGCAGCCGGGCATCGCGGCTGACGCGGCCCATCGATTCCGACTGCGGGAATTCCGGCTTGATGGTGCGGATGCGTCTCATCGCGCATCCCCGCCGCGCACGCGGCCGTAGCGCCGCAGCGCGTTCAGGGCCGCCCGCGGCACGCAAAGCGGCCCGCCCTGTCCGCGCAGGCTCTGCGCGATGCGGCGCACCAGCGTCACCGCGCGCAGCCGGCGCGTGCCGGCGGAATTCTCGACCGCCGCGCGCAGGATGCGGCAGAAGCGGGCGGCGCTCATCGTGCCCGCCGGCTCGCCGCCCCGCGTCAGCACCACGCCATGCAGATGGGCGTAGCTGGCGAGGTTCTGCCGTGCCGCGTCCGGCGGCAGCACGCGGTTGACGTAACTGACGCTCTGGCGCCTTTCCATCGGCCCCTCCTCGCTGCAACTCGTTCGTGATATGTTCCCTATCATATAGTCCTTATTTTGCGAACAATAGCAAGGATGACTTGTTCGCAAATTGCGGAGAGACTTTTCCCGCGCCGTGGACAATTGTGGACCGGTGGACAGTCGTGGACAGATGGAAGGCCCGAAGACACCGCTGCGGCGCGGCCGCAAGCGCGATCCCGGCCGGCCCGTGAGCGGCCTGACCCGGTTGCGCGAGGCGCGCGGGCTCACCCTGGAGCAGGTGGCGCGCGCCATCGGCACCTCGCGGTCCAACGTGCACAAATATGAAACGAAGCCGGAACGGCTGGACCATGGCTGGGCCGAGCGCTTCGCCCGCTTCTATGACGTCGACCCGGCGCGGCTGATGTATGGCGGGCGCGATCCGGTGGTGCCGGTGGTGGGCTATGTCGGCGCCGGCGCCACGGTCGAGCTGGTCGATCCCTACCCCAAGGGCGGCGGGCTGAAGGAGGTCCCCTGCCCGCGCGGGCTGAACCCGGCCAAGACCATCGCCGTGATCGTGCGCGGCGACAGCCAGGCGCCCATGATCACCGACGGCTGGATCATCTTCTACAGCCGCGACCCCGAACCCGACGCCGCCGCCGTGGTCGGCAGGCTGTGCATCGTCAAGCAGGCCGACGGCCCGGTGATGCTCAAGCGCGTGCGCCGCGGCCCCACCGCCGGCCGCTTCAACCTGGAAAGCGCCAACGCACCCCTGGTCGAGGACGTGGCCCTGGAATGGGCCGCCCCGGTGCGCGCCATGCTGCCGGGGGACCAGGCGGAAGAGACTGCTTGATCCACACAGAGCGCGGGCATTCTTGTGGTAGCATTGGAAGGAATAATGAACACAACGAACGGTGGAAGGATTAGGGTGGTGAACGGAGACTTTGGCTGGATCACCAATTTCATCTGGGGAATTGCGGACGATGTGCTGCGCGACCTCTATGTGCGGGGCAAGTACCGCGATGTGATATTGCCCATGACGGTGCTGCGGCGGCTGGACGCGGTGCTGGAGCCGACCAAGAAGGTCGTGCTCGATGCCAAGGACAGCCTCGACAAGGCCAGGATCGCCAACCAGGACGCAGCCCTGCGCGCCGCTGCCGGGCAGAGCTTCTACAACACCTCGAAATTCACGCTGCGCGACCTGCGCAACCGGGGCACGCAGCAACAATTGCGTTCGGATTTCGAGGCCTACCTCGACGGCTTCTCGCCCAACGTCCAGGACATTCTCGAAAAGTTCGAGTTCCGCAACCAGATCCCGCGGCTCTCGAAGGCCGATGCGCTCGGCACGCTGATCGTGAAATTCCTCGACCCCTCGATCAATCTCGGCCCCAGCCCCGTGCTCAACGCCGACGGTTCGGTCAGGCAGCCCGGCCTCGACAATCACGCCATGGGCACGATCTTCGAGGAGCTGGTGCGCCGCTTCAACGAGGAAAACAACGAGGAGGCGGGCCAGCACTGGACCCCGCGCGACGCAGTGCGGCTGATGGCCAACCTGATCTTCATGCCGATCGCCGAGCAGATCGAATCGGGCACGTACCTGCTCTACGACGGCGCGCTTGGCACCGGCGGCATGTTGACGGTCGCCGAGGAGACGCTGCAGCAGCTAGCCAAAGAGCACGGCAAGGAGGTCGCGACGCACCTCTACGGCCAGGAGATCAATTCTGAAACCTATG
The DNA here is from genome assembly GCA_003574685.1 of Rhodospirillaceae bacterium SYSU D60007. Classification (GTDB taxonomy): domain Bacteria; phylum Pseudomonadota; class Alphaproteobacteria; order Reyranellales; family Reyranellaceae; genus Vineibacter. The sequence goes on along the minus strand of QOCQ01000042.1, from coordinate 4,629 downwards.
CCATCTGTAAGGCCGACCTGCTGCTGAAAGGCGAAGGCGAGGCCGCGGACAACGTCGTGGGCGGCCCGGAATACTCGACGTTGGCCAATGACGCGTTTCGCTCGCGCGAATTCGACTTCATGGTTTCGAATCCGCCTTACGGCAAGAGCTGGAAGAGCGACCTCGAACGCATGGGCGGTAAGAAAGGCATCAAGGATCCGCGCTTCCTGATCGAGCACGACGATTCCGAATATTCGCTGGTGACGCGCTCCAGCGACGGCCAGATGCTGTTCCTCGCCAATCTGGTGTCGAAGATGAAGCACGGCACAAAGCTCGGCAGCCGTATTGCCGAGGTGCACAACGGCTCGTCGCTGTTCACCGGCGACGCCGGCCAGGGCGAAAGCAACATCCGCCGCTGGATCATCGAGAAGGACTGGCTCGAAGCGATCGTCGCCCTGCCGCTCAACATGTTCTACAACACCGGAATTGCGACCTACATCTGGGTGCTGACGAACCGCAAGCCCGCGTACCGCCGGGGCAAGGTGCAGCTCATCGACGCCACCGGCTGGTACAGGCCGCTGCGCAAGAACCTCGGCAAGAAGAACTGCGAGCTGTCACCCGACGATATCGATCGCATCGTCAGGACCTTCCTCGATTTCGAGGAGACGGAACAGTCCCGGATTTTCGACAACGCGGCGTTTGGCTACTGGAAGGTGACGGTCGAAAAGCCGCTCCGGCTTCACAGCAAAATGACGCGCAAGGCGATAGAATCACTCCGGTTCGCATCTGGTGATGAAGCCTTGCGCGCAAAGATCTACGACCTGTTCGGCGAAGCAGTCTTCGAGAATTTTGGCACGGTACGCCACAAGATCGAAAAATGGCTTATCGGCGATGGAGACGATGAAGATGGGCGACATACCGGAGCATTGGACGCTTAGGCGCATTGCATCATTCTCCCCGAAAATTACAAACGGATGGGTTGGCCCAACTAGAGACATTCTCTCAGAATCTGGCACTCCCTACATTCAGTCCTTGCATATAAAGAGCGGAGCGATCCTGTTTAACCGAAAGTACTACGTGAAGCCTGAATGGCTCGCAGGTCGCAGCAAGATTCAGGTGCGACGAGGTGATGTTCTACTGGTTCAAACTGGCGACATTGGTCAGGTCGCGTGTGTACCAGAGGAGTTCGAAGGCGCAGGGTGTCATGCGTTGATAATAATTGGAACCAATCCACGGGTGATGACAGGAGACTATCTCGATGTCGCTCTCCGATCACGGTATGGATTTGACTGTCTCAAGAGCATTCAAACAGGCGCCCTTCACCCCCACCTCAATTGCACGTGGGTTCGGGAAATTGTCCTTCCCGTCCCTCCCTTATGCGAACAAGCAAGGATCTTGGCGACTGTCCGCGCGTCTACTTTGAAGCAGGATCAGGCGATTGCTACCACGCTAAGCGATGTTCGCTTGCTTCGTGAGTTTCGCACTCGCCTGATTTCGGATGTCGTGACCGGCAAGCTGGACGTGCGCGAGGCGGCGACGAGGCTACCCGACGAAATACCTGAGGTTGAGCCGCTGGACGAAGGCGACGACCTGTCACAAGATGAAGAGTCGGCCGAGATCAAGGAGCTTGTCGCCGAAGACGCAGCATGACGACGGATATCAGCGAAAAGGGACTGGAGGCGCTGATCGTCAGCCACATGACGGCCGATGGCTGGATTGCCGGCAATCCGGCTGACTACAACCGCAACCATGCCATCGATCTGGTGCAGTTGCGGGCGTTTATCGCGGCCACGCAGCCGCCACTGGTCGATGCCTTCGACCTCGATAGCGACGGCTCCACACGGCAGAAATTCCTGATGCGGCTGCAGGGCGAGATCGCCAAGCGCGGCGTCATCGACGTGCTGCGCAAGGGCGTGAAGCACGGGCCGCACGCGCTGGACCTGTTCTATGGGACGCCCACGCCCGGCAACACCAAGGCGGAGGATTGCTACGCCGCCAACCGCTTCAGCGTCACGCGCCAGTTGCGCTACGGCCTCGATGAAACCCTGAATGCCCTCGACGTGGCGCTGTTCGTCAACGGGCTGCCCATTGCGACCTTCGAGCTGAAGAACAGCCTCACCCGGCAGACGGTGGCGGACGCCATCGAGCAATATAAGCGCGACCGCCATCCGAGCGAGCTGCTGTTCCAGTTCGGGCGCTGCATCGCGCATTTCGCGATCGACGATGCGGAGGTGCGTTTCTGCACCGCTCTCAAGGGCGCGGACTCGTGGTTCCTGCCCTTCAACAAGGGCTGGAACGACGGCGCCGGCAATCCACCCAATCCCGCCGGGCTGAAGACCGACTATTTCTGGAAGGAAACGCTACGGCCCGCCAGCCTCGTCAACATCATCGGGAATTATGCGCAGATCGTCGAAACCACCGACCGTAAGACGGGCCGCAAGAAGCGCGAACAGATCTTTCCGCGGTTCCACCAGCTTGACGTCGTGCGCAAGCTGCTGGCGCATGCGGGCGCGCACGGCGCCGGCCAGCGCTATCTGATCGAGCACTCGGCGGGCAGCGGCAAATCCAACTCGATCGCCTGGCTGGCACATCAGCTTGTTGGCCTGACCCGCAACGACGCGCCCGTGTTTGAATCGGTGATCGTCGTGACCGATCGCACGATCCTCGACGACCAGTTGAACAGCACCATCCGGAACTTCATGCAGGTGGGTGCCACGGTCGGCCACGCCGATCATTCGGGTGACCTGCGCCGGTTCATCGAAAGCGGCAAGAAGATCATTGTTTCGACGGTGCAGAAATTTCCCTTCGTGTTGAACGAGATCGGCAACGAGCATCGCGGCCGGCCGTTCGCCATCATCATCGACGAGGCGCATTCCAGCCAGGGCGGCAAGGCCTCGGCGGCCGTGAGCGGCGCCCTCTCCGTCGCCGGAGAGGAAGACGAAGAGGAAACGGTCGAGGACAGGATCAACCGCATCATGGAGGCGAGGAAGCTGCTGCCCAACGCCAGCTACTTCGCGTTCACGGCGACGCCCAAGGGCAAGACTCTGGAGCTCTTCGGCGAGCCGTATCAGGACGGCGACAAGACCAAGTTCCGGCCGTTCCACAGCTACACGATGAAGCAGGCGATCGAGGAAGGGTTCATCCTCGACGTGCTCAAGAGCTATACGACCGTCGACAGCTATTACCGGCTGGTGAAGACCGCCGAGGACGATCCGGAGTTCGACACAAGGAAGGCGAAGAAGAAGCTCCGGCGGTACGTCGAAAGCCACGAGTATGCGATCGGCGTGAAGGCGGAAATCATGGTGGATCACTTCCACGAGCAGGTGATCGACAGACGGAAGATCGGCGGCGAGGCCCGCGCCATGGTGGTGACGGGCAGCATCCATCGCGCCATCCAGTATTTCCACGCCATCCGCGACTATCTCAGCGAACGCAAGAGCCCGTACAAGGCCATCGTCGCCTTTTCGGGCGAGCATGAGTACGGGGGCACGAAGGTCACGGAAGCGTCGCTCAACGGCTTCCGGTCAAAGGACATTCCCGAGCGGATCCAGGAGGACCCCTACCGCTTCCTGATCTGCGCCGACAAGTTCCAAACCGGCTATGATGAGCCGCTGCTGCACACGATGTACGTGGACAAGGTGCTGTCCGGCATCAAGGCGGTGCAAACCCTGTCGCGGCTCAACCGGGCGCATCCGAAAAAGCTCGATACCTTCGTGCTCGACTTCATGAATGATGTGGACACCATCGAGGCGGCGTTCGAGCCCTACTACCGGACGACGATGCTGGCGGAGGAAACCGACGCCAACAAGCTGCACGACCTGAAGGCGGATCTGGACGGTGCGGGCGTCTATACGCCGGCGGTGGTCGAGCCATTCGTGACGCTGTATCTGACCGGCGCGGCCCGCGATACGCTCGATCCCCTGCTCGATGGCTGCGTGGCCGTCTATAACACCACGCTCGACGAGGACGGGCAGGTCGCCTTCAAGGGCAAGGCGAAGGCGTTCGTGCGCAGCTACGGCTTTCTTTCGGCGATCCTGCCCTACACCAACGCCGAATGGGAGAAACTGTCGATCCTGCTGACCCGCCTCGTTCCCAAGCTGCCGGCCCCGAAGGAAGAGGACCTTTCAGCGGGCATTCTCGAAACCATCGATATGGACAGCTACCGCGCCGAAAAGAATGCGGCGATGCGTATCCTGTTACCGGACCAGGATGCCGAGATCGAGCCGGTGCCGACCGATGCCGGCGGCGCAAGGCCGGAGCCGAAACTCGACCGTCTGTCGAGCATCCTCAAGGCCTTCAACGACCAGTTCGGCAACATCAAGTGGACGGACAATGACCGCATCAGAAAGCTGCTGACCGAAGAAATTCCCTCGAAGGTGTCGGCCGACAGGGCGTATCAGAACGCGCGGCAGAACTCCGACAAACAGAACGCGCGCATCGAGCACGACAAGGCGCTGGCGCGCGTGATGACGGCGGTGCTGAAGGACGATGCTGAGCTGTACCGGCGATTCAGCGACGACCCGGAGTTCCGGCGCTGGCTGAACGACATGGTGTTTTCCATGACGTATGAGGACTCGCCGCGCCAGACGGGGCAAACGGGCGACGTCTGACGCGGACCATGGCTGGGCCGAGCGCTTCGCCCGCTTCTAC
>QOCQ01000041.1 GCA_003574685.1 Rhodospirillaceae bacterium SYSU D60007 | reverse complement strand
GCATCCACCTGTGCTCAGCATGAAGGCTAATTCGGCGCTGTACCAACTCCGACCTATGCGATGCCCTGCCACGGTCCCGAGGAGCGTTCGGCCATTGGCTCCTATCGCTCGGCTTCCAGCATGGTGCCCGGTCCTGGCGGAAATCTCTTGTCTGTGCGGACGTTCTTGAAGCCTGCGCGCTCGAAGGCCGCCTTGAGGGCATCGACTTCCTGCTGGTTTCGCGTCCAGACGTTCATCTGCACCTTGCCGCCCTTCGGCATCACCTTCGCCGCTGCCTTCGTGGCTGTGGGCCAGTCAACATCCATGTACCGCAACCTGATCGAATTCATCTCCTTGACCGAGCCGGGCACGAAGATCTCGTCCATCTTCTCCATCGGGGCGGGGACGTGATTGGGGATCCCGCGGACGGGACCGCCGGAGCCGGGCTTGATCGGGTTGAGGTTGGTGACATTGGGGATTTCTCCGCCGCCGCCCACATTGACCGTGCCGTTGACGGGTTCGATCTTCTTGGGCGCCGGCAGCAGCGGCGGGCGCGACGGCGGCTTGGGATCCTCGGACATCTTGCGCAGGAAGCGGCCGAGGAACGTGCGAAGGACGATTCCCCCGACGATGCCAATGGCGATACCGCTCAGCGCCTGGATCACATAGTCGGCATAGAGCCTGCGCGCCTCATAGTACGTGGCGATGATGCGTGGCGTCGTGGCGGGCGAAAAGACGGTCGGTGCGATCACGACACCGCCGGCGCCGCTATAGTAGGCGATACGCTTGGGCCCCTTGGCCCTCACCGGCGCCTTCTGAATCGCGTCATTGGCCTGCGCCAGCGTGTCGTAGACAGTGGCATCGACCGCTTCGGCTTCGTTCAGGTTCAGATCGACCAGCGCGTACGGCACCTCGATCGGCGTGTTCATGCCGGTGCAATAGACCTGGAAGCCGCCCAGATAGATGTTGTAGCCGATCCCCTCCATCCGCAGGTCGATGTAGTCCGCACGGGCTTTCGGCGCGGTATGAACAGGAATCCCGTCCGGCCCGATATCGAAGTCGATCCGCCCCCGGCCCTTGGGCAGGTGGATGAACGAGAGGTGAAACCCGGTAAACACCCTGCCGCTGCTGTCCGCGGCCTGAACCCGACACTCTGATCCGTGAGGCTGCGACACCCGAAACCAGCGGGTATCACCGATCGGGCTCGCCTCCACGATGGCCACGGCACCCGGGATATCCGGACTCACTGTCTTGATATTGTTCTGGGAGTCGCCCACGAGGCCGACCCACAATATGTCGTTTGAGGCCAGCGGCAGGTCCTTGTCGGAAATGACTTTGGTCTTGCCGCCCGGCGGACCCAGCCATTGTTCCGGCGTGACGAAACGAATTGTCACGGTTCCCCCCGATCGACTGCATCGCTGCGTCGATTGGGTAACACCGACACCTGGAAGAACCATCCGGTGCGATCCGATAAGAGCTTCTTATGCGAGCTGCAGGTTTTCCCTCATGGTCCGCTTCTCCTTCCCCCGGAGGGGGAAGGTGCCCGAAGGGCGGAAGGGGGATCTCGCAACAGGCACCGTGCTTGTTGAGGCATCCCCCTTCCGGCGCTGCGCGCCACCTTCCCCCTCCGGGGGAAGGCAGAGCGGGAAGGTTGCCGGCTTCGCTCAGTACTCGGCGTAGATTTCGATGACGTTGCCTTCGGGATCGCGGAAGAAGAGCGTGCGGTGGCGCCAGTCCGGCAAATCGGTCGGCGGGTGCATGACCGGAACACCTCTGGCCACCAGCTCGGCGTGACAGGCATCGACTGCCGGCGGTGGCACGCGGAAGGCGAGTTGCACCGCGGCCGACCCTGCTGCCGCCAAACCATCCTCACCAGCCGGCGAGCGCCCCCGCTGCCGCAGCGTGAGCAGCGTCGCGCCCACCCTGAAGCTGACCCAGTTCTCGCGGTCGTGCTCGAGCGGGAAGCCCATCACGTCCTTATAGAAGCGGCGCGTCTCCTTGATGTTCCTGCACAGCAGGATGGCGTAGTCAAAGTTGCGGATTTCCCTGAGGCTCATCGTGCGTCCCGCTGTTTTCCGGATGGCCTTCATCCAGTAAGTTTACGCCGTGGACAAGTCTCTGGATGCCTACCGGGCGAAGCGGGATTTTTCGAAGACGCCGGAGCCGGCCGGCGCGCGCCGTCCGGCCAGGGGCGGCAACAGCTTCGTGATCCAGAAGCACGCGGCGCGCCGCCTGCACTATGACTTCCGCCTGGAGCTGAATGGTGTGCTGCTGAGCTGGGCGGTGCCGGAAGGACCCAGTCTCGTGCCGGGCAAGAAACGGCTGGCAGTGCATGTCGAGGACCATCCGCTGGAGTACGGCGGTTTCGAAGGCGTGATCCCGCGCGGCGAATATGGCGGCGGCACGGTGATGGTGTGGGATCGCGGCACCTGGACGCCGGAGTTTGATCCAGAGCTGGGCCTGCGCAAGGGCCATCTCCGGTTCACGCTCGACGGCGAGAAGCTGAAAGGCGGCTGGCACCTCGTGCGCATGGCGCCAAAGCCGCGCGAGAAGCAAGAGGCGTGGCTGCTGTTCAAGTCTGACGACGCCGCGGCGCGGCCAGCCGAGGCGCCGGACATCCTCGACGAGCGGCCGGAATCCGTCGCCACCGGCCGTGACATGGAGGCGATCGCCCAGGCGCAGGACCGCGTTTGGTCGTCACGTCGGGGCGGACCTGTCGAACCTCCAGCGGCAGCCCAGCGACGCAGCAAACCGGCGGTGAATCCTGCGAAGCTGCGCAAGGCGAAGGCTGGTCCCCTGCCCCCCTGGGTCGAGCCCTGCCTGCCGTCGCCGGTCGAAAGGGCGCCGTCGGGCAAGGACTGGGTCCACGAGATCAAATATGACGGCTACCGCGTGCAGGCCCGCATCGAGGGCGGCCGCGTCGCGCTGCTGACGCGCCAGGGCCTCGACTGGACCGCGCGCTTTCCCGGCATCGCGCCGGTGCTGGCCGGACTGCCTGTGAAAGCGGCGCTGATGGACGGCGAGATCGTGGTTCAAACGGAAGACGGCATCGCCAGCTTCACCGCGCTGGTCGATGTCCTCAAGCAGGGCGCCGGCAACCTCGTCTTCTACGGCTTCGACCTGCTGCATCTCGACGGCTTCGACCTGCGCGAAACGCCCCTTGTCGATCGCAAGGCCGCGCTGGGCAAGATCATCGCGGAGAAAGGCGACAGCCGCATTCGCCTCAGCGAGCACCTCGCGGGCGATGGCGAGACGATCTTCCGCCACGCCGCACGGTTGGGACTTGAAGGCATCGTCTCCAAGCTGGCGTCATCGCCCTATCGCTCAGGACGCTCGAAGGCATGGCTGAAGCTGAAGACCGCCCTCAGCGGTACCTTCGTGATCGCCGGCTACATCCCCTCGACGGTGGACAAGCGGGCCATCGGCGCGCTGGTACTGGGCGAGTATGCGAACGGCAAGCTGGTGCCATCGGGACATGTCGGCAGCGGCTTCAGCGCCGCGATGGCGCGGGAGCTGTGGCAGAAGCTCGACCCCCTGCGCGTGAAGGCCGCGCCGCTGAAGGATGAGACGGCGCTGGCCAAGGGCGTGAAATGGGTCGAGCCGGTGCTGAGTGCGGAGATCGAATACGGCAGCCGCACCGGCAGCAACCTGATCCGGCACGCGGTGTTTCGCGAACTGAACGAGGGCAAGGACGCAAAGGACGTAACGCGCGACGCCGCCGCTGCTGCCGGTACCCTCAGCCGCCAGAAGGACGCGGCACCGGCTGTGCGCCTGACCAGCCCGGCCCGCCTGCTGTGGCCCGAGCAGGGCATCACCAAGCAGGGGCTGGCGGATTTCTACATGGAAATCGCCGACTGGATCCTGCCGCATATCGCCGGCCGGCCGCTGAGCCTGCTGCGCTGCCCCGACGGCGTGAACGCGCAATGCTTCTTTCAGAAGCACCGCTGGGCCGGGCTGGGCGATGCGGTGCGTCTGGTTCAGGTGCCCGGCGAGGACGAGCCGATGGTCGCCATCGACGATCTCGCCGGCCTGCTGGAGCTCGTGCAGGTGAGTGTGCTGGAGATCCATCCCTGGGGCGCGAAAGCCGATCGCCCGGACCTGCCGGACCGCGCCACCATCGATCTGGATCCCGGCGAGGGTGTTCCGTGGCCGCACGTCGTCGAAGCCGCCTGCGATGTGCGCGACCGTCTGGCGGCGGAGGGTCTGCGCAGCTTCGTCAAGACTACCGGCGGCAAGGGGCTGCACGTGGTCTTTCCGCTGACGCCGGGCCCGGACTGGGAGACGCTGAAGCGCTACACCCAATCGATTGCCGAGCGCATGGCCGCGGAGCGGCCCGACCGCTACACCGCCAACATGGCCAAGCGCGACCGTCACGGGCGGATCTACGTCGATTATCTGCGCAACGGCCGGGGCGCGACGGCGGTCGGCGCGTACTCGACCCGGGCGCGGGCGGGCGCAGCGGTGTCCACGCCGCTGAGCTGGGACGAGCTGGGACCCGGCATCCGCTCCAACCACTTCACGCTGGCGAACCTGGCCAAACGGCTCGCCTTCCTCGATGCCGATCCGTGGGAAGGCTTCCTGTCGCTGCGGCAGAATCTGCCCGTCTCCACCGCGAAGCCTGCGAAGCGGTCCGCGTCTCGTCCCGTCGGCGAAACGCTGCCCGATGCCATCGTCCCGCCGAAGGCCCGGCTTGCCGCGTACTGGAAGAAGGTCGCGAAGCACGCACTGCCAGTGCTCGGCCGCCGGCCGCTGCGGCTCGTGCGACACGAGAACGGCGTCACGTTCTTTCATAAAGGAGAACTGCCGCCGCTGCCGGATACCGTTCACCAGATCAGCATTCGCAATCCCGACGGCGGCGAGGAAATCTGGCCATGGGTGGACAGCCTCGACGGATTGCTCGGCCTCGTCGAGATTGGCACGGTCGAGCTGCATCCCTGGGGCGCGACGGTAGACGACATCGAGCACCCCGACACCCTGGTGTTCGCCCTTGAAGGCGCCAGCCCGGCGCGCGTTATCGAAGCGGCCCTGAAGCTGCGCGACGTGCTGCGCGGCGAGGAACTCGAGTGCTGGCCGATGCTCACCGGCGACAAGGGCCTGCATGTGGTGGCCCCCGTCGAACCCGATCTCGATTGGCAGGAGATGCACGCCTACAGCCAGGCGATCGCCGAACGCGTCGCAGGCGTCAACGGGTGCTATAACACTCGCGGCGCCACCGCCATCGGCGCCTGGTCGCCGCGCGCCCGCCCCGGCTTCCCCGTCGCCGCGCCGGCAAGCTGGCCCGCCCTGCAACGCGGCATCGCCCCCGACGCCTTCACCCTCACCCGCCCGCCGAAACCCAGTTAACGGGATTTACACGAGAAGGCACATAATGCCAAAATATGCGCCAATTCCGATATTGCTATTTTATCGGAAATAACACATATGAAGGGCGGACCTGAAGATGATGGACCTAGCCCGCACACCCAGCCAGATCGGCAATCTGATCCGCCGCACGCGCAAGAAACGGGGCCTCAGCCAGTCGCAACTTGGAGAGCGGTCGGGCCTGCGCCAGGAAACGATCTCGCTGATCGAGACCGGCCATTCTGCGGCCAGGCTGGATACCATTCTCGCGGTCCTCGCCGCGCTGGAGCTTGAGATGCGCATCGGTCCGCGCACCCGGGGCGCTGCCGAGGATCTTGAGGCCATCTTCTGATGCCGCGGCGGGCGCGCCACGAACCCTTGCGCGTGCTGCTGAACAACCGCCTTGTAGGCCAGCTCCGTAAGGCAGCAAGCGGCGCGACTGAATTCCGCTACGATCTGAGCTGGCTGGAATGGGAGCAGGCGCTGCCGGTCTCGCTGTCCATGCCCTTGCGCGAAGATGCATTCCGCGGCCAGACGGTTGCTGCCGTGTTCGACAATCTGCTGCCGGACTCGGACGCGTTGAGGAGGCGCATCGCCGACAGGGTCGGAGCCGCCGGCACCGATGCCTGGAGCCTGCTCGCCGCCATTGGCCGCGACTGTGTTGGCGCATTGCAATTCGTCATGGGCGATGAAGTCCATGACGATGGACTCAGCGGAGAGAGCGTCGATGCCGCTGCCATCGAAAGGCTGCTCAAGGGCCTTGCGAACGCGCCGCTGGGCCTCACCCGCGGCGACGATTTCCGGATCTCCATCGCGGGAGCACAGGAAAAGACGGCGCTCCTTCGTCACGGAGGAAAGTGGCTCAAGCCGCACGGCACGACTCCAACGACGCACATCCTGAAGCCGCAAATCGGCGCGCTGCCAAACGGGATCGACCTCTCCAACAGCGTCGAGAACGAGTACTACTGTCTCAGGCTGGCAGCGGCGTTCGGGCTGCCGGTCAGCAAGGCCGAGATCGCCACGTTCGGAAAAGCCACTGCGCTTGTGGTGGAGCGCTTTGACCGGCGCTGGACCAGGGATGGAAGGCTGCTGCGCGTTCCGCAGGAAGATTGCTGCCAGGCGCTTGCCGTTCCCCCCACCAGAAAATATCAGAGCGACGGCGGTCCCGACCTGAAGGCGGTCCTCACGCTGCTCAAGGGCAGCGATGATCCGGCTGCCGATCAGGCGACCGTCGTCAAGGCGCAGATTCTCTTCTGGCTGATCGGCGCCACCGACGGGCATGCCAAGAATTTCAGCATCTTTCTTGGCCCGGGCGGCCGATACGGACTGACGCCGCTCTATGACATCCTGACGGCGCAGCCCAGCCTCGATGCAGGGCAGATCCGCCGCAGGCAGATGAAACTCGCGATGTCGGTGGGAACGAACCGTCACTACCACACCGATGATATTGTCGGCCGTCACTTCGTGCAAACCGCCGAAGCGGCCGGCCTGCCGAAGACGCTCGTTCACAACGCTATCGAAGCGACCGTCGACACCGCACAAGCGGCGCTCGCAAAAGTCGAACACGAACTGCCAAAGAGATTCCCCGAGGCTATCCACGCCTCAGTCAAGGCGGCAGTCATCCGGCGTCTCAAAGCGCTGAGGGTTACCTGACGATTGTTCCGTGGCGAGAAAAGCGTCGAGTTGGGCCTTCATGATGAGCTTTGTCGAACCATGAAGGCTGCGCACCGCCAGCAGCGCGGGCCGCTTGATGGTTCGACCCGGTGGATGCGAAGCATCCACCTGGGCTCACCATGAAGCGGCTTCCTGAAATGTCCGGCCGGCGAGGGGGACAATCGAAGGCTGGTATCTGGCGGCGACCGCTTGCACGCTGTGCCTGCTTTCGGCTCCAGCGGGTGCCATGAGAACCTGTCCTTTCGTCACTGTCGACGTTTTCACCGACCGGCGGTTTGGCGGTAATCCGCTGGCCGTGTTTCCGGATGCCACCGGGCTCTCCGACGCGGAGATGCAGGCGCTGGCGGCGGAGTTCAATCTCAGCGAGACCACCTTCGTGCTGCCGCCGGCGGATTTCGCCCATACCGCGCGCGTGCGCATCTTCAACCGTACCGCCGAGATGCCGTTTGCCGGGCATCCCAATGTCGGCACGGCGTTCGTGCTGGCACAGCAGGGACGCGGCCGCGACGGCGTGCTGCTGTTCGAGGAGATCGCCGGCCTCGTGAGGATATCCGTCGAGCGCGACAGTACCGGCGTCGTGCGCGGCGCCACGATCGCTGCGCCACAGCCGCTGTCGCTGGGGCCGACGCTGCCGCCCGCGATCGTGGCGCCCTGCGCCGGACTGCGGACGGCTGACATCCTCACCACGACGCATCAGCCGGTGCAGGCCTCGGTCGGCAATCCCTTCGTGATCGCCGAGGTGTCGCCCCCGGCTCTGGGCCGCGCCGCTCCCGATCTGGCGGCGTTTCGCGACGCGCTGGCGCGGAACCCGGCACTGAACGATCGCTATGCGCTCTACCTCTATGCGCGCGATCCGCAAGGCACGACAATCCGCGCCCGCATGTTCGCGCCGCTGGCCGGCACCTGGGAGGACCCGGCCACCGGCAGCGCGGCCACGCCGCTTGCCGCCCTGCTGCTCTCCTTCACGCAGGACGAACGCGGCCGTTTCGAGATCCATCAAGGCATCGAGATGGGCCGACCCAGCGTGCTGCGCACAACCGCGGAGCGCACGCCTGAGGGCATCCGTGCCACCGTGGCGGGCAATTGCGTCGAGGTGCTGCGCGGCGAGGCGCTGCTATAGCCGCCACGGCCGCCTTGCTGCTTGCCCCGGCGCGGCCTACGCTCCGTTCCGGGCGGACCAGAGTAGCGCGTCACAACGACAAGCCGGCTTTGGGGATACCACATGACCTACTACGATCTCGGGACCTACTCCCGTCCCGTCACGACGAATTCTGCCGAGGCACAGATCTGGTTCGACCGCGGACTCAACTGGGTCTTCGGCTTCAACCACGCGGAAGCGATCAAGTGCTTCGGCAAGGCGCTGGAGCATGATCCGGGCTGCGCCATGGCGCAGTGGGGGATCGCCTACGCGGCCGGTCCCAACTACAACCTGCCGTGGCACCTCTACGATCCGGCCGGCAAGGCCCAGGCGCTGGCCACCGCGTATGACGCCATGCAGGTGGCGCTGGCGCTCGCCGACGGCGCGACGCCGGTCGAGCGGGCGCTGATCCGCGCCTTGCCGGCACGCTATCCGCAGCGCGAGGCGATCGAGGACCAGTCCGGGTGGGACAAGGCCTACACCAGGGTGATGCGCGCAGTGTACGGCGATTTCCGCGACGATCTCGATGTCGCCTGCGTCTTCGCCGAAGCGATCATGAACGAGACGCCGTGGAAGATGTGGGACCTGTCGACCGGCGACGTCGCGGCGGACGCCGGCACCCGCGAGGCGGTCGATCTGCTCGAGGGGCTGTTCGCGCAGGTGCCGGCGTCGTGGGATCATCCCGGCCTGCTGCATCTCTATGTCCATCTGATGGAGATGTCGCCCTTCCCGCAGCGCGCGCTGCGCGCCGGCGACCGGCTGCGCGAGCTGGTGCCCGACGCCGGGCATCTGATCCACATGCCCACGCATCTCGACGTGCTGTGCGGCCTCTACCGCGACGTGCTGGTCTATAACCAGAAGGCGATCGCCGTCGATCGCAAGTACCTTGAGCGCGAAGGGGCGATGAACGTCTATTCGCTCTACCGCACGCACAACCATCACTTTGCGATCTATGGCGCGATGTTCCTCGGCCAGTACACGCCGGCGCTCCAGGCGGCCCAGGAGCTGATCGACACCACGCCCGAGGAGCTGCTGCGCATCCCCTCGCCGCCAATGGCCGACTTCATCGAAGGCTATCTGCCGATGAAGCAGCACGTCCTGATCCGCTTCGGCAAGTGGCGCGAGATCATCGCGCAGGAACTGCCGAAGGACCAGAACCTCTACTGCTCGACCACGGCGATGATGCTCTATGCCAAGGGCGTGGCGCACTCGATCCTGGGCGAGATCGCCGAGGCGGAGCGGGCCCGCGCGGCGTTCCGCGAAGCCCGGGCACGCGTGCCCGAGACGCGGCGCGTGCACAACAATACGGTGGTCGATCTGCTGGCGATCGCCGAGGAGATGCTGACCGGCGAGCTGGAATACCGCCGCGGCAATATCGACCTCGCCTTCGCGCATCTGAGGCGCGCGGTCGAGCTCGACGATGCCCTTCCCTACGACGAGCCGTGGGGCTGGATGCAGCCGACGCGCCATGCGCTCGGCGCGCTGCTGCTGGAACAGGGCCGGTTGGCCGAGGCGGAGGCGGTCTACCGCGCCGATCTCGGCTTCGACAACACGCTGAGCCGCGCCTGCCAGCATCCGGAGAATGTCTGGAGCCTGCACGGCCTGCATGAATGCCTCGTGCGCCGCGGCGACACGGTGGAAGCGCCGCTGATCAAGGCGCGGCTCGATTTGGCGCTGGCCCGGACGGAGGTGCCGGTGCGCGCCTCGTGCCTGTGCCGGCGCGAGGCCGCCTGATCCGGACAAAAAACGCCCCGCCACTCGAAAGGAATGGCGGGGCCTTGAGTATCAAGAGAGGGCAGCTCGGGGGAGATTACCCTCCCTGGAGAACCAGGACGGCCCGGTTCTCCTCAGCCGGCAACGAACCCGAGACAACGTCGCCGACTGATTCGCGAAACGCTTACAGGACGACAATCACTTCGTCGGGCTCGCCGGCGTGCTCGAGTCGCTCGGCGGCGTGGAAGGAGTCGATGGCGTCGAGGGTGTGGACGGTGTCGAAGAAGGGGCTGGAGGCGTCGCGGAGGGCGTCTCGGTCTTGGGTTGCTCGGCCGTGGACGGAGTCTCTTCACCGCCGCCGGTGAAGAACACGATGCCGGCCACAACCACGACGGCCGCGATCGCCCCGATCACGATGTAAAGTTTGTTATTGGCATTGGCTGCCATGTAGACCTCCTTGCGGTGCCAACGACAGTCAGTGAGTCGTCAGTTACCTGACGATTAGACAGTAAACCGTCAGGAATGTGGCGACATTGCGGCCAATTGCGGCCGCCGGCTGTGGCAAACTCATTGCCGGACAGGCAGGCAGCGAGGTGGACCATGCAGGTCGGATTCATCGGGCTGGGTACGATGGGCGGGCATATGGCCGCCAACCTCCAGAAGGCCGGCTTCCGGCTGATCGTGAACGACGTCAGGCGCGCGGCCGCCGAGGCGCATCTGGCCGGGGGCGCGACATGGGCCGACACGCCGCGCGCACTGGCAGCACAGTGCGACGTGATCTTCACCTCCCTGCCCGGCCCGCCGGAGGTCGAGGCGGTGGCGCTGGGCCGCGACGGGCTGATCGAGGGTGTGCGGGCGGATGCGGCGTATTTCGATCTTTCGACCAACGCACGCGCCACCGTGCGCCGCATCAGCGCCGCCTTCGCCGACAAGGGCGCGCACATGCTGGACGCGCCGGTCAGCGGCGGACCGCGCGGTGCGGCCACCCGCAAGCTGGCGCTGTGGATCGGCGGCGAGCGCGCCGTCTTCGAGCGCTGCAAGCCGGTGCTGGACGCCATCGGCGACCAGGTCCGCTATATCGGTCCGGTCGGGCAGGCCACGGTGGCCAAGCTGGTGCATAACGTCACCGGCTACGCCATCACCGCGGCCATCGCCGAGGCCTTCACCATGGGCGTCAAGGCAGGCGTCGATCCCCAGACCCTGTTCGAGGCCATCCGCGCCGGCGCCATCGGCCGGCGGCGCACCTACGACTATCTCGTGGACCAGTTCCTGCCCGGTAAATACGACCCGCCCGCCTTCGCCCTGCGCCTGGCTCACAAGGACGTGTCGCTGGCCACGGCGCTGGGCCGCGAGGTGGACGTGCCCATGCGGCTCTGCAATCTCGCGCTGGAGGAGATGACGGAGGCGCTGGGCCGCGGCTGGGCCGACCGCGACTCGCGCATCATCATGAAGCTGCAGCAGGAGCGCGCCGGCGTCGACATCGCCGTCGACCCCGAGAAGCTGCGCAAGGCGATGGCCGAGTAGCGCCGCCTGGCCGCTTCATGGTTCGACAGGCTCACCATGAAGCGGTGCCTATGGTCCGGGAAAAGCCTTCATGGTGAGGTTCGACAGGCTCACCATGAAGCGGTGCCTATGGTCCGGGAAAAGCCTTCATGGTGAGGTTCGACAGGCTCACCATGAAGCGGTTCCAGTCTACCAAGTCTTCATGGTGAGCTTGTCGAACCATGACAGCTTCAGCCACCCGACAGCGCGCCGACGATGTACAGCTTGTCGCCGTCGGCCAGCGGTGTTGCGAGATCGCGCGCGTCGGCGCCGTTGACGAACACCCGCACGTGGCGGCGCATGCGATCCTGCTCGTCGACGATGCGGAAGCGAATGCCCGGATAGCGCTCGTCGAGCGCGTCGAATACTTCGCCCAGCGTTGCCCCTGGCGCGTGCACGACGCGCGCGCCCCTGGTGTAGCTGTGCAGCAGCGCGGCCAGACGTACCTCCACCGTGCCCGTGCTCATAGCGTTTCGGCCGCGACCGCAAAGATCTCCGGCAGGTGCGGCACCGGGCAGCGCCAGCTCGCACCTTCATCGGCACTGGCCCACAGCGCGCCGGCGGTGGTGCCGAAATAGAGCCCCACCGGATCGAGCGCATCGGCGCTGAAGGCCTGGCGCATCACCGTGAACCACGCCTGCTCGCGCGGCAGGCCGCGGTCCTGGCGCTGCCAGCGACGGCCGGCGTCGCGCGACATGTACACCGCCGGCTTGCCGCCGGGGCTTACGCGCGGCCACACGTCGGAACCGTCCATCGGAAACACCCAGACCGTATCAGGGTCGCGCGGATGCAGCACGACGGGAAAGCCGATATCGCCCACGTCGGCCGGCATGTTCTCGCCGATGCGCACCCAGGTCTCGTCCGGCCGGTCGAGACGGTAGATGCCGCAATGGTTCTGCTGGTAGAGCCGGTCCGGCTTCAGCGGATGAAGCGCCATGCAATGCGGATCCTGGCCGTACTCGGGCAGCGGGTCGGGAAAGAAATCGGCGCGCGAGCCGCGGTTCATCGGCCGCCAGTCCGCGCCCTGGTCGTCGCTGACGAAGACGCCGCCGCCGGAGAGGCCGAAATACATGCGTCGCGGATTGCGCGGGTCGACCAGGATCGAGTGCGTCTTGGGGCCATCCGGCGTGCCGTCCTGGTCGCCGCCGACCCATTTCTCGTAGAGCGGATGATCGTTGAAGCCGCGCACGCCTTCCCACGTCTGGCCGCCATCCTCGGAACGGAACAGGCCCTGCGGCGAGGTGCCGGCGTACCACACGCCCGGTTCGCTGGCGTGTCCGGGCGTCAGCCAGAAGACGTGATCGACCGTGCGCTGCCGTGCACCTTGCGCTGCCTTCGGGAATTGCGGCGGGCGCTGCGCCTCCTTCCACGTCTTGCCGAAATCGTGCGAGCGGAACACCGTCGGCCCGAGATGGCCGGTGCGTGCCGCCATCAGAATGGTGTTGCCATCGCGCGGATCCAGCCGCATGTGATGGATCGTGTGGCCGAGAAAATGCGGCCCGTCGATCGCGAAGTGCTCGCGTGCGGAGTCGGTGCGGATGATGAAGGCGCCCTTGCGCGTGGCTACCAGCAGCAGGACCCGATCTGGCGGCATGGCAGTCTCCCGTTCCTCTCGCGGATCATAGCATCCCGCCAGAGGACGAATGGAGCGCGACAAATCCGACGCGCGCCGCCGGAAAGGTTGAACCGCCCCGCCCCCGGTCCCCACATGGAGAGTGCACCCTCGTGCCGGAGGTCCGGATCATGCGCACTACTCTGACGATTGCCGCGCTCGTGCTGATCCTGCTGGCGGCGCTGGCCTTCGCGTGGTTCGGCTGGACCGGCACCGACGCCGACGTGCCCGCGGCAGGCTACGGGGCGCTGGCGGCCGGAATCTTTGGCGCCGTGGTCATCGGCTGCGGATTGATGGCGCTCATCTTCTACAGCCACCGCCACGGCTACGACGCGCAGCCCGAGCGCGAGGAGAGAAAGCTGCACGACTGAAGCAGAGAGCGCTCGCCGTTTGGAACCTTCCTGTCATCCCGAGCGCAAGCGAGGGATCTTTCAATCGCCGAAAGATCCCTCGCTACGCTCGGGATGACAGAGGTCTACGCCGCGCTACGCCGCTCGTGGCGGCCCTCGCGGAACTCCTCCATCATCTTGCGGATGAAGGCCGGCAGGTCCTGCGGCTTGCGTGACGTCACCAGCCCCTGGTCCGTCACCACTTCCGCGTCAGTCCACTTCGCGCCGGCGTTCACCAGATCGGCCTTCAGCGACGGCCACGATGTCATGCGACGGCCGCGCACGCCGCCAGCGTCGATCAGCGTCCACGGTCCGTGGCAAATCGCGGCGATCGGCTTCTTGCTCTCGACGAAATGCCGCACGAAGGCGATGGCCTTCGGCTCCAGGCGCAACGCGTCGGGGTTGATCACCCCGCCCGGCAACAGCAGCGCATCGTAGTCGTTGACGGACGCCGCATCGAGCGCGCGATCGACCGGGATCTGCTGTCCCTTGTCGTGATGATTGAAGCCCTGGATCGCGCCCGTCTTCGGGGCAACAACCTCGACCCTGGCGCCGGCATCGCGCAGCGCGTCTGCAGGCTGCGTCAGTTCAACCTGTTCGACGCCATCGGTCGCCAGAACCGCCACGCGGCGGCCTGCAAGTTCTCCTGCCATGATTGGCCTCCGTTGATCCGGTCTCGGCGCGCCAACGACGCCATGCCGGCCGGGTTCCGCGGAGGTTCGGACACTCTGTCAGGCGGTCTTGCCCACCAGCACCGCAAAAGGATTCGGCGCCGCCTCGGGCATATCGACGTCGCGCAGGCCGATGGGCGGGTTGCGCGGATCAAGCTGATCGTAGCTGTAGCTGCCCAGCCGCAGGCTTGGCTTGTTGGCATAGGAGCGGCGCACGATATCGATCCGCTCTCCGTGCTCCACGCTCAAGAGCACGCGGTGGTCGTACCAGAAGGCGCCCTTGCGCACCATGTAGCCGGTTTCCGGATAAAACCTCTTGGACATCACAGCGCTGCCTCTGGTGTCGGCCGGTTCGTCGTCCTCCTTGATAAAGGCCAGCACGAATACTGTCGCGCAGACTCGGGTCCGTAATGGACAAGGCTCACCCGGGTGCAGGAATCTGCACCACAAGCGAAACCACTGATTTCGACGGCGTGCCCTGCTCACCTCCCGCACCTCGCGCGGATGACTTCGGCGTTGGCGAGCGTTTCGGCGGCTTCGCGGCCGGTCATGGCCATGATCGCGCCGGCGGAGTGGCGCACGGCGAAGAGCTGGTCGCACGGGACCCACGCGGGATCACGCGCCGTCGGGGCGGCGGAACCGGCGGAGCAGCTCGCTGCGAGGGTCGTCAGCACCAAGAGCGCGATCACGCGCATCGCCTGCCTCCTTGCGTGCCCTGGTGTTGCGCTCATGCTGCGCGGCCTGCTCCAGAGCCTGGCCGGCCGCCGTCCAGCGCACACGCAGCACGGCCAGCACGAGCAGTGCTGCCGCAAGCAGCGCGGCCTTCCAGTGCGTGCGCACCAGGCGCCACGTGCTCGCGAACCACAGCATCAGGCGATGCCCAGCGCGTGCATGGCCCGACGCCGGCGCCGCACACGCAGGGCGTAGAACACCGCCGCCGCGGCCAGCACCACGATCACCGCCCCGATCACGGCGGCGGTGCGCCAGTCGGCGCCGGCCAACGCCGTCACCACCGGCGCGGCCGCTGCGGCGCCGGCCGCCAGCGTGCCGGCCACCGCGCCCTTGCTGCTGTCGGTCACGATGGTTGAGTCCTCAACGCGCCGGCGCGTGACGTTGCCGTGCTCGTCGCGGACATAGCCCGGCGGCGCGGCCTGCCTCGGCGCCGGATAGCCCAGCCGGCGGCCGATGCCCGCGAGGATCTGCTCCTGCGTCACGGTGCGCCCGCCGGCCTCGACGATGTTCATCGCAGCAATGATGCTGGCCAGCGTCGCGATGTCGTCGTCCTCGCGCGCCTGGGTGGCGATCCAGGCGATGGAGTGGTCGCGCCGCACGCCGGCATGCCGGCACACTGCGGCGATATAGGCCTCGGTGTGGTTTGCCATGTGGGGATCATCAGGCGGTGCCCAGCGGTAGATCACCCGCTCGATGGTGTGCACGCCGGCCTTCACGTAGCTGCGCAGGTTCTGCACGGCAGCGGCAATGCCGTCCTCGGGCGTAGCGAAGGTGCAGAACGCGCCGGACGCCGCGTAGCGCGCCACGCCGGTCTGGCCCTGCCACATCTGGCCGCGCGGCAGCGGCCGCAGGTTCAGCGGATTGTTGTTGAGCGCTGCCGGCGTGCGCAGATGCCGCGGGGTCATGCTGTCGTTCATCACACCTTCTCCAGCAGTTGTTTCAGCAGCCAGGCGACAGCACCGACCGCCGCGACGTTGAGCGCGGTGTAAATGCGCGCCTCGATCGCCAGCCGGCGCATGCGGCGCGACAGCTCGTGATGAAAGCGCACCAGCGCCAGGTAGCGCTCGGCGCAGCGGCCGACATGCGTCGGCAGGCTCTGCGCCTCGTTGGGCAGCACCGGCCAGGTGTCGTGGCGATCAGTCATCCGCCCCTCCCTTGCCGCCGTCGCGCGGTCATGCCGAATTGTCCGACCGCGAGAGCTCGCACCAGTTGGTGCCGTCGAAGATCAGCTCGATGCGGTCCTGGTCGTGCGTCAGGGTCATGTCGGCCGACAGCCGCAGATTGCCGATGCCGTCCTTCAGCACCACGTCGCGCCCGGCATTGGCCGCCATCACGATCAGCCGCTGCTCCCGCGCCCCGCCATTGATGGTGTCGAGGTCGTCAGTCGCGGCCGCGCCTTCGGTGTCGATCAGCACCAGCGAATCGAAGCTGGTAACGGTGACGGCGCCGCCGGCGATGGTAAAGCTGCGGGCGCTGCTATAGACGTTGGTGCCGAGGCAGCGCGCCAGCCCCGCCGTCGACTCGAAGGGCACGGCATTCGAGGCGCCCGACGTGCGCCACAGATTGCTGTTGCCGTCATTGTGGAAGGCCGCACCCGTGCCGGCGTTCTGTGTCTGGCTGGTGCAGATGGCGTCCACAATGTTGTTGTCGCCGGTCACCACCACGCCGTTACCAACCGGCGCGATCAGCGTGGCATCGACGATGTTCCGGTTGCCGGACACCATGATGCCGACACTGCCGCGCTGGTTGCGGCTCACGGCGGTCAGGCGGTTGCTGGTGCCAGACACCAGCGCCACGCCGCCGGAATAGACGCTGCCGGCCTCTGCATCGCCGACAGGCGCCGTCGAGTTGTTGAAAATCATGTCGATCGCGTTTGCCTGGCCGGACAGCACCAGCGCGTTCGTGCCGGGCACCCGCTTGGTGGCGGTGATCGTGCGATGCGCCCGCAGCTTGCAGGTGAAGCCGAATCCGGGAACGGTCATACCGTCCCAGCGCGCATCGGGACTGCTGTAGGACGGGATCGCGGCGGTCCAGTCCGGATGGATCAGCGAGAGGTTGCGGATGCTGACCGTGCCGACCGCGCCGAAGGTGCCGGACGAAAGGTCGATCTGCCCGTTGTTGCTCTCGCTGATGATCTGGTCGCCCTCGATGCGCACCGTACCCCGCGTGCGCAGGCCGCGGCCGGACCAGTGGGCGTAGGTGTGCAGCTTGCCGATCTCGACATTGACGCCGTCCAGCACCACGCCATCGACGGTCTCACCGGGATATTCGTCGGAGGTGGCGAAGGTGGTCTCGGCGCTCGGCCGCGGCAGCAGGCCCGACAGGCCCAGGAACAGGTGCGGGATAATGAAATCGTTGGGGCCTTTGACGATGCAGGCTTCCTTGCCGAACACGCGGCCCGCCAGAGACAGCCGCGAGAAGCCTTCATCGTCCTGGGGGATCGCGGGGCCGTCGATGTATGCGCCGACCCCCGCGATGTTCTTCATCTCGATGTCGATGTCGAAGCCGTAGCCGTAGAGCTTCAGGCCGTAGCCGCTGCTGTTGTTGACCACGTTGCTGGCGGCACTCCAGTCGTCGGCGAGATAGTTGCCGTCGATGGTGAAGTCGCGCAGCTCGAAATCCTCGATTGCCTCGGGTGTCGAAAAGCCGTCGCTGCGGATCACGTCGACGTTGGCGCCATCGGCCAGCCGGATCGTCGAGCGGCCACGGCCGGCGCCGATGACGTGCACGCCGCTCTTCCAGATCAGCGTCTGGCCCGTGAGGTACGTTTTGGCGCCGAGCCGTCCGCCGAGGCTGCCGCCGCTCGACGCCAGCGCATCGATAAAGAGCTGCAGCGCCGGCCCATCGTCGCTAACGCCGTCGCCCACCGCGCCGTAATCCTCCGGCTCCTTCCAGCCGGCGAGCTTGGCGGCCAGCGTGCGCCCGCCCGTCAGCGTGACATCGATGCCGGCAATCGGCGGCAGCGGCAGCACCTCTCCGACATCGCCGTACGGCACCGCGACCGGTTCGCCGCCGGCATCGAAGCCCAGCAGCGCATTGGCGCGGTGCTGCACGCGCGGCAGCGCGCCGGCCGCGCCTTCGCTCACCGGCACGCGCAGGCTGCGCTCGCTCTCCTCCCTGAGCTGCTGGAGCAGCATCACGGCGCGGTCATCCGCCGCCTCCAGCACCTCCGGATAGAAACCGCCCTGGTTCTTCAGGTCGGTCGGCTGCGTGAACGCCACCACACGGCGGATGGTGAGCTTCGTGCCGCTGGCAATCGCGCTGCCGGCCAGCGGATAGGTGATGCTGCCGCCGGGGCTGGCATCCTGGTTGTTGTTGAGCGCCACGCTCCAGGTGCTCGGATCGAGCACCGTCTCGACGCCCAGCGCATCGGTATGGATCACCTCGAGATCGGCCGCGGCCAGCACCCTGAAGGTGAAAGGCCAGGTCATCGTGGCGCCGTTGCCATTGCCGATCACTTTTGAGGACGAGGTACTGACCGTCATCACACCCGCTCCGAATCCAGTGAGTTCCGCTTGCCGCTAGACCAGTCCTGCGCGGCGATAGCGCAGCCAGCGATCGGCCACGCTCGATGCGCCGCCCAGCAGCGAGGCGCCGGTGCCGAGGAAGCCGGGTTCGGCCATACGGGCCTGCGCTGCGAAGTTGTTCGAGCGGGCGCGCAAGCCCCAGGCCTGGCGCGCGGCATTGCTGCGGATGGTGAGCGCGTCGAATTCTCCGGTCGCCGCGGTGTCGCCGAGAATGTCCAGCGGGCTGCCCGCGTCCAGCGCTGTGCCCTGTCCGCCCAGCGCCGCGCGCTGCGTGCCGAGAAGCTGCGCGGTGCGCCGGCGCTGCTGGTCCTCGGCGATCCTGCCGCGACGCTCGGCGTCCTGTGCCTGCATCTCGGCCAGCGCCGCGTTGTTCCTGGCCACCGCCGCCTGATAGCGGCCCTGCTGATACTGGCCGGCGATACCGGCAGCGGTGCCAAGCGCGCTCAAACCCAACGTTGCGTAGCTCAGCCACGCCGGCACGGCGGCAGCGGTGGCAGTGATCGGTTCACACATCGGCGCGCTCCATGTGGAAACGATGAAAGGGCAACTGGAGAAAGCCATAGGGCGCCGGCGGCTCGATCGTGAAGCCCAGCCAGCGCAGCCAGCGGATGCTCACCGTGTTACGCGCATCGACGTGGTTCTCGAGCCGGCTGTACGTGTGGAGCATCTGCCGCAAGTAGGCCCGCGACTGGCGCAAAAAGGTCATGGGGTGCTGCTCGATCGCGACCGTGCCCAGCAGCCACGGGCAGCCGCGGCCGGCCACCAGCGACAGCGGGCCCACACCCCACATGCAGCCGGGCTCGCCGTCGACCAGGCAGGTCCACGCCTGCGTGGATCGGCGCAGGGCCGCCAGCAGCGCCGCTTCGGCCGTGCGGCCGGACGTGGCGTAGACCTCGGCGGCATCGGCCAGCCGCAGGTGCGGGGCCATCGCCACGGCGTGCGCCTCGCTGGCGGGGAGGATGCAGAAGCCGGGGGCGCGCCACTCCAGTGGCGCGTCATGCTCTTCGCGCAGTGAAGACGCGCCACTGGAGCGGCGCGCCCCCGGCATGTTGTTCTCAGTCACCGACCGCCACCCTCGGTATGACCGCCAGCACGGTGGCCGGCAGCGGGTTGGATTGCCGGATGAACACCCGGCCGTTGCTGTTCCAGCTCGGGTCGATCAGCACCTCGCGGTCGCCGGTGTAGAGCGGGATCGGCTGGCCCATGGCCTCGGTGCTGCGCTCCTTGATTTCGGTCAGGCGCTCGCTGGTGGGCCCGGCCTTGAGCCCGCGCGACTTCTCCAGCCGCAGCACCAGCTTGCCGATCGCCTTCTGCCGGCCCTGCACGGTGGGCT
Source organism: Rhodospirillaceae bacterium SYSU D60007 (assembly GCA_003574685.1). Lineage (GTDB taxonomy): Bacteria > Pseudomonadota > Alphaproteobacteria > Reyranellales > Reyranellaceae > Vineibacter. The sequence goes on along the minus strand of QOCQ01000041.1, from coordinate 4,356 downwards.
GCCCGGCGTCGATGTTGAGCGTCTCCAGATCGCAGGTGTAGGGCAGGCCCACCACGATGCGCGCACAGGGCGGATCGAGGCTCACCGCGCCGTCCACCACCGTCTGCTCGGGGAAGACGTTCCCGTCGCCCAGGATCGCCACCGTCTGGCCCTCCAGATGCTCCAGCGCGCTCACCGTGCCGGCCAGCAGCGCCCACGTGGCGGTATCAGCGTTCTGCAGCGCGGCCGGCGCGTTGGTGTCCAGGGTCGCGGCGGCGGTGTTGCTGTCGGCCACGGACGTGATCGTGACGGTGACCGACGAAACGGCCGCCACGCCGCTGCCCAGCCGGAACTTGCGCCCGACCGACGCCTGCGTGAACGGCTCGTGCCCGGTGGCCTGCAAGGTGACGCTGGCGCCCATGCTGTAGCTGCCGCCGGTGATGCGCAGGAAGTCGTCGGTCACGGTGTTGCGGCCGTCGTACTCCAGCCCGCTATCGACGCACCATGCCTCCACCACGTCGCTGACGATCCGGCTCTGCATGCGCTCGACGTAGCGGCGGATTTCCCCGTCGATGAAGCGCCTGACGATCAGGTAGACCGCATCCTCGCCACCCTCGCTGATGACGCAGACGCTCTCCACCGCGCCATCGGTCGTGTGCCGCGACCAGGCATAGACCTCCTGGTCCTTCAGATAGGCGAGGCTTAGCAGGTCGCCGTCGTCCCTGACCGCCCAGATCAGCTTGTGCGGCTCCTGCGCGAAGGCCCATTCCTCGATCGTGTGGCCCATGAACAGGTGGCCGGCCAGCACCGACAGATCAATGCCGGCGTAGCCGTCGGTGTCGAAGCGGTAGCGGAAGTCCCGCACCACGCTGCCCTTCTCCTGGATGAACACCAGGCTGTCGTTGACGATGATCGGCGGCACGTGCGAGCAGCCGGCGAAGGACTGCTGCTTGGCGCTGAAGGCGGCGGGTGTCAGCACGTCGGCCTGGGTGCCGGGCCAGATCTTCCACTCCGCGCCCGAGGTCAGCGCGATCAGCACGTTCATGCTGACGAGATGGCGGATTTCGTTGACCTGCCGGGAGATCAGCGTGCGGGTGATGGCGTCGTCGTCCTTGGTCGGCACCGAGACGTTCATGTTGCCATAGGCGCCCGAGACGGTGGCCCAGATGGACTGCGGCGCGTTGTTGGTGCCGGCAAACCAGCGGCGCTCCTCGTGATAGGTGGCGCAGGCCGGGTAGTTGTTGGCGCTGTTGAACGGGTTCTTGGCCTTGGGCGGCGTGCGCGTGGTGTCGGGGTCGATCTTGTCGTCCCGGAAGGACGTGCCCTGCGCGGTGCCGATGAAGCCATAGGCGCCGTTCTTGGCCCGGTAGACGTTGTAGGACTCCGCACCGGCCGCGGCGTCCCAGGTCACGTCGATATGGTCGCCGGCTGACGGGTCCCAGGTGTGGATGGCCTTGAAGGTGGCGGTGGCGGCGTCGGATTGCAGGCTCTCCTCGCCGTTGGCCGCACTGATGGCGGTGACGCGGTAGAAATAGTCGGTCGCGCCGCTGACGCTGGAGGGCGTGGCGGCCACGTTATCGGGCGCGGCCTGCTCGGCGGCAAAGGTGATGGTGCTGAGCGACCAGCTATCGTGCGCGCTGCGGGTGAGATCGCGCGGCGCATAGGACGGGTGTGTCAGCGTCATGGTGTCCGCCGACTGCATGTATTTCAGGGTCGGCAGGTCGGCTTCGGCATAGGGCGTGGTGAGCGTGAAGTAGCGCGCCACCGTGCCGCCCGAGATGTAGGCCGCGAAGCCCGTGCTGTCGGTGCTTTGCAGCTCGAAGGTGTTGGCGGTCGGGTTGGCGACCGTGAAGGAACGGTCGTTGACCTGCGTCATGCCGTTCACGTTGCGGGTGAAGACCTGATCGTCGCTGCTGAAGCCGTGGGCGTTGGCCGTCACCACCGCCGGGTTGGCCTGCGTGATGCCTGATATGACCTTGGACGATTCCAGCACATAGGCGCCATCCTTGATCACCCGCATTTTCAGGTCGCCGAACTCCAGCGCATAGGTCTGCTCGGTGTTGAACTGGAACGGGATCAGCCGGCTGCGCTTGCTGTGGCTGATCACCTTGTCGACCAGCTTCGTGCCGGCCCGCGTCACCGCCCCGCCCTGCGGCTGGATGAACCAGTTGAGGCAGGTCGCCAGCCCGACATGGTACTTCGCCAGATCGACCCGCGCGTGCAGGCTGGGCGCCAGCTCTCCCGCGGCAAAGCTGGGCTGGATCAGCGGGACGGCCATCAGACGCCCCCGTCGTCGGCCGTGTAGCCGCGCACCGCCAGCGTTTCCGGCGTGTGCTCGTGCACCTGGTTCACGCCTTCATTGGCATCGGCCGCGGCGGCTTCCATGAGCGCCTGCCGGGCTTCGGCCTGCTTGGCCTTGGCGATGCTCTCGTTCTGGGTGATCGGCAGCGCCACATGCGCGGCGAGCACCGCGGCCATGGCGGCGGTAAAGCCCGCATCCCACAGCTCGGTGTCCTCGATGCGCGCGGTGTACCAGCCTCCCGCCTGCGCGGCGTTGCTGAAGATCACCTTCACGCGGTTGCTGCTGCCGTCGAGCGCCGAGGCGACCTCGAAGCGCACCGGCGGGCGCATGTCCGGCAGGATGCCGCGGAAGCGCAGGCAATCCGCCGGCCAGCTATAGGCGTAGGCCCAGATCGAGGGCCTGGCCACGTCGCCGTTCTCGGCCAGCGTCAGGTAGCGGCGCGCGAAGTTCCAGTCATGCGCGCGCAGCGCCGAGTCGCGCGCCTGGTCGAACCACACCGAGAGGTTCTGCGCCTCGACCGACTCCTCGTCGGGATCGGCGACGCGGGCGCGCGTGCCCAGCCGGGAGAGCGCCATGTTGTAGATCGCGACACGGGAGGTCATGTCTCGAACGTATAGAGAACATCTTATGGTAAGTCAATGAGACTTTCGCCGCGGCGCCAAACAAACTTATCCGGCTCCGAGGAATTCTCGGTGGTGGGCAGCGGCGCCGCGGCACAGATGCTGTGGCAAACTGGCTCCAGGAGACGATCAGAGGTTCGAAGATGGCGGGTTCACGTCAGTTGCGTCTGGGCGCGTTCATGCGGCCGGTCAGCATCCACACCGCGGCGTGGCGCTACCCCGGCGCCTGGCCTGACGCCAATTTCAGCTTCTCGAAGCTGAAGCGGCTGGCGCAGACGCTGGAACGCGGGCGCTTCGATGCGTTCTTCATGGCCGATCATCTTGCGGTGCTGAACATGCCGATGGAGGCGCTCAAGCGCAGCGCCACCGCGACCTCGTTCGATCCCGCGACGCTGCTGCCGGCGCTGGCGGCCGTCACCGAACATCTCGGCCTGATCGCCACCGCCTCCACCACCTTCGATGCGCCCTATCATGTGGCCCGGCGCTTCGCCGCGCTCGACCACCTCAGCCAAGGGCGTGCGGGCTGGAACATCGTCACCACCTCGAATCCCGACGCTGCGCTCAATTTCGGGCTCGAGGACCATATGGAGCACGACGAGCGCTACCGCCGCGCGCGCGAGTTCTACGACGTCGTCACCGGCCTGTGGGATAGCTGGGCCGACGATGCCTTCGTCCGCGACGCGGAGTCGGGCATCTTCTTCGATCCGGACAAGCTTCATGTGCTCGGCCACAAGGGCAAGTACTACTCCGTGCGCGGGCCGCTGAACGTGGCGCGTCCGGTGCAGGGCTGGCCGGTGATCGTGCAGGCTGGCGCCTCGGAAGCAGGCAAGCAGCTCGCCGCCGAAACCGCCGAGGCGGTGTTCGCCGGCGTTGGCAACCTCGCTGACGGGCAGCGCCTCTATGCCGACATCAAGGGCCGCATGAAGGCGCTGGGCCGCGATCCCGATCACCTGAAGATCCTGCCGGGCTGCTTTGTCGTCGTCGGCGAAACGGCCGAGGAAGCACGCCGCAAACGTGCCCTGCTCGACAGCCTGGTGCACTACGACAGCGCCATCGCCTCGCTGTCGATCGCGCTCGGCACCGATGCCTCGAAGTTCGATCCCGATGGACCGCTGCCCGACATCCCCGAAACCAATGCCAGCCAGAGCGGCCGCGAGCGCGCCATCGCGCTGGCGCGGCGCGAGAATCTCACGGTGCGCCAGCTCGCGCAGCGCCTGGGCGGCTTCGCCGGGCTGGCGATGGTGGGCACGCCCGCGATGATCGCCGAGCAGATGGAGGAATGGCTGCACAGCGATGGCTGCGATGGCTTCAACGTGATGTTCCCGTACCTGCCGGCGGGGCTGGACGATTTCGTCGATCAGGTCGTGCCCGAGCTGCAGCGCCGCGGCCTCTTCCGCCGCGAGTACGAGGGCCGTACCTTGCGCGAAAACCTCGGCCTGCCCCGTCCCGAAAACC
>QOCQ01000040.1 GCA_003574685.1 Rhodospirillaceae bacterium SYSU D60007 | reverse complement strand
TGTTACCGATCTATCCGGTCTGTTCCGTCACCGATCTATCCGGTTTGTACAGGGGCCCATCGCGGCAGCGATGGGAGGTGAGGGGCTTCGCGGCCTTGCGGCAGGCACGGCGGCGCGATCGCCGCGCTGTGCTGTTCCATTCGTCATCCCGAGCGTCAGCGAGGGATCTCCCCGTTGCGAGAGCAGGCTCGTCACTGTGCGGGAGATCCCTCGCTGGCGCTCGGGATGACATCCTTGTTGCAAGGCCGCGAAGCCCCTCATCCGCCCTTCGGGCACCTTCTCCCCGCCTTCGCGGGGAGAAGGCAGAATCGGAGTCTCTTTTGGCATCGCGAGCATCGCATGCAGGCGACATTACGCTTCATTGGGCTCCGGCCAGATCTTCCCCGGACAGCCCTGCAGCGTAGCGAGGCCGCCGTCTTGCCAATGGCGGGCGCGAACATCTAAATCGTCTTAGAAATTGCGAGACGACGAGGAAACGCATGACGACGGGGATTCCCGCTGAAGACTGGATTGCCCATCACGCCCGTTTCGCGCCGCAGTCTGAGGCAGCGCATGACCTGGCCTCGGGCCGGCGCTTCACCTATGCCGCGTTCGACGAGCGCGTCAGCCGCGCCGCGCTGTGGCTGAAGGGCGCCTTCGGCGTCACGCAGGGCGCGCGCGTGGCGGTGTTGAGCATGAACGACACCGATGTCTTCGAGCTGCAATTCGCCTGCCGGCGGCTGGGCGCGATCTTCCTGCCCCTGAACTGGCGGCTGGCCGTGCCCGAGCTGGAGTTCATCTGCAAGGACGCGGGCCCGGTGGTGCTGATCCATGGCGAGGAGTTCGCCGATGCCGCACGCCAGGTGGCGCAGCTGGCCGGCGTGCCCCACACCGCCAATCTCGCCAACGGCAAGCCGAGCGCCTACGAGGCGGGCCTGGCGGCGGCTGCAGGTACACTCGATCCTCCGGTGCTCGATCTCGATGATATCTGGACGATCATGTACACGTCCGGCACCACCGGACGGCCCAAGGGCGCGCAGATCACCTACAAGATGACGGTGTTCAACGCCATTCAGTGCGCCATGACCGTCGGTCTGACGGCGCAGACCAAGAACCTGGTGCTGCTGCCGACCTTCCACACCGGCGGGCTCAACGTTTATGCGAACCCGACGTTTCATAGCGGCGGCTGCAACGTGGTGATGCGCAGCTTCGATCCGGGGCATTTCCTGCGGCTGATAACCGACAAGGAGTTGCACCTGACCCATCTGCTGGGCGTGCCGACCAACTTCCTGATGCTGGCGCAGGAGAAGGGCTTCGCGGCCGCCGACCTCTCGCATATCGCCTGCATCGGCGTCGGCGGCGCCGCCTCGCCGCTGGCGCTGCTCGAGGAGTATGGGCGCAAGGGCATCAGGCTGCAGCAGGGCTGGGGCATGACCGAAACCGGGCCGCTGGGCCTGATGCTGTCGGGCGAAATGGCGCTGGAGAAAGTCGGCTCGTCGGGGCTGCCGCCGCTCTATGTCAGGCTCCGGATCTGCGACGCCGAAGGCAACGACGTCCCGCGCGGCGAAACTGGCGAGCTGATGATCAAGGGCCCGACCGTCACTCCCGGCTACTGGAACCGGCCGGAGGCCAACCGCACGTCCTTCACCGCCGACGGCTGGTTCCATACCGGCGATGCGGCGCGGCAGGACGACGACGGCTACTACTACATCGTCGATCGCTGGAAGGACATGTTCATCTCCGGCGGCGAGAACGTCTATCCCGCCGAGGTCGAAAACGTGATCTACCAGCTCGACGGCGTGCTGGAGAACGCCGTCATCGGCGTGCCGCACGAGAAGTGGGGCGAGGTCGGCCGCGCCTATGTCGTGCTCAAGCCAGGCGCCAACCTGGACGAGGAGGCTGTGATCGGCCACTGCGGCTCCCAGCTTGCCCGCTACAAGGTGCCGAAGGAAGTGCGCTTCCTGGGCGAGCTGCCACACAACGCCACGGGCAAGGTGCTGAAGCACCAGTTGCCGCGCACGTAAGCGGCGCGGTACGCCGGCCCCGCACCGGCGGTGACGATAGCGGCCGTTCGGGGTAGCGTGCGTCCATGGCAGATGCCGATCCCTACCAGGCGCAGCGCCAGGCGATGGTGGACCGCCAGATCGCCGCAATGGGTGTCGGCGATCCGGCGGTGCTGGCGGCGATGCGCAAGGTACCGCGGCACGCGTTCGTGCCCGACTGGCTGAGAGACGCGGCGTACAATGACGGGCCGCTGCCCATTGGCGACGGGCAAACCATCTCGCAGCCCTACATCGTCGCCTACATGATCGAAGCGCTGCGCCTGCGCGGCGGCGAGCATGTGCTGGAGATCGGCACCGGATCAGGCTACGCCGCCGCTGTGGTGGCCGAAATCGCAGGCGATGTCGTCACGGTGGAACGGCTGGCCGAACTCGCCGACAGGGCGCGGGCAACGCTGGACCGGCTTGGCTACCGCAATATCGAAGTCGTGGTTGGAGACGGTACGCTGGGTTGGCCGGCGGCGGCGCCGTACGACGCGATTGTCGTCACCGCTGGCGGGCCCTCCATCCCGCAGGCTTTGCGCCAGCAATTGCGGGAAGGCGGGTGCCTGGTCATGCCCGTCGGCCCGGACTCCTACGGTCAGAGCCTGATCCGCGTCACGCGCGGGGCCGGCGGCGAGGACCAGGAAGAATATCTCGCGCCGGTCAGCTTCGTACCGCTGATCGGCGCGCAGGGCTGGTAGAAAAGCGGGCTTGCGGAGGTCGGCATGGCGGGCAAGGTGGGGTTCATCGGGCTCGGCGCCATGGGAAAGCCCATGGCCCTCAACCTCGTCAAGGCCGGCTTTCCGCTGGTTGTCCACGACATCGATCCTGCCCCAACAAGGGCGCTGACGGCGCAAGGCGCGGAGATGGCCGCCTCGGCGCAAGCCGTGGCCGGCACCAGCGAGCGCACCATTGTCATGGTCGAGACAACGGAGCAGGCGGAAACCGTGATGATTGGCGCACATGGCATCATCCGTGGCGCCCGCGCGGGACATGTCGTGCTCTGCATGTCGACCATCGATCCCTTCGCGGCCCGTACCTTCGCGGACCGGCTCGCAGGGCTGGGCATTGCGATGCTCGATGCGCCCGTCAGCGGCGGCACGGCGCGTGCGGAAGCCGGCGACCTTTCGGTCATCGTCGGCGGTGCCGCCGACGTGTTTGCCCGGTGCAAGGACCTGTTCGACGCGATGGGCAGCCGGTCGTTTCACGTCGGGCCGCTGGGCAGCGGGCTCGCGATGAAACTGGTCAACAACATGCTGGTGCAGGTCAACACCGTCGCCGTGGCGGAGGCCATGGTGCTCGGCGTGAAGGCCGGCCTTGACCCGCAGACCATCTACGAGGTGGTGCGCGTATCGACCGGTGCCAGCGCCGCGTGGGAGCTGCGCGTGCCCCGCATCCTGAAGGGCGACTACGCCCCGGGCGGTACTGTCGACATATCGTACAAGGACCAGGAGCTGGAAACCGCCTTCGCCAAGCGGCTGGGTGTGCCGCTGCTGCTGGCAAACCTGACCCAGCAGATTTATCAGATGGCCCGTGCGCAAGGACTGAACAAGCACGACGGCTCGGCGATCGTGAAGATCTTCGAACAGATGGCCGGCGTTACTGTAAAGCCCGACTGACGTACGGGCCTCCGTTCAGATTTGCGAATAGCCGCTGCCGGGTGTCTCGGTGCCGCGGCCGGCGGCCTGGTTGATCCAGCCGAACTCCTTGAGGATCTGCTGGCTGTAGGTCACGCGGCCGTTGACCCGATCCGCTGGTTCGCTGGCCAGCAGCAGCGCGGCCCGGGCCATCATCGAGGGCGACTCACCGCGCGGATCGTCGGGGCCGCTGACGAGCTTGTGGAACATGGTGCCCGGCGTCGCCACCACCTTCGCCGGCGAGACGCAGCTCACCGCAATCCCGTCATGCTGCGCTACCTCCTGGGCGAGCCCCTGGGTGAGGCGTTCCAGCGCCGCCTTGCTCGCGCCATACATCACGCCTCCGCGCACCGTCTTGTCCGCGTAAGGCCCGCGGCCCGGACCGATCGCCGCTCCGGAACTGATGTTGACGATCGCGCCGCGCTTCGCGGCGATCATGTCCGGCAGTACCGCTTTGGACAGAATGAAGGGTGCGTGCACGTTGATCGCAAACGCCTTGATCCACCGGCTGGTCGGGTATTCGGCGGTCGGGATGTAGTAGTTCAGCGCCGCGTTGTTCACGAGGATGTCCACCGACCCATAGAGCGCCCGGCTGCGCTCCACCAACGCCAGGCACTCCGGCTCCAGGGAAATGTCGGCGGCAACAGGACTGGCCTCGCGGCCAGCGTCGCGGATGGCGCCGACGGTCGTGGCCAGCGAGCCGGCCAGCCTGTGCTCGCCTTCGTTGAGCGTACGCGCGGCGCAGACAACCCGCGCCCCTTCCGCCGCGAACAGCTCCGCAATCGCCCGACCAATGCCGCGTGACGCACCGGTGACAATCGCGACACGGCCTTCGAGCTTGCCCATTGCCGTCTCCTTCGCTGTCCCAAGGCTGGCCTGCGCGAGGCGCGCCGTCCAGCGGTCTTGGGCGGCGACATGCTTCATTGCCGTGCAACGATCGCGCGTGTTGCCGCTCCGGGCGAAAATCACTGGACGGCGGACCCGTTTCGCGGTCGATTCCGTCCATGCGATTTACCGCAACCCTCCTCGCGGTGGCCCTCCTCGCCAGTCCGGCGTGGGCCGATTCCTGGACCGGGCCCGCCCGGATCATCGACGGCGATACGCTTGAGTTCGGCGAAACCCGGATCGGCCTGGTCGGCATCGACACGCCCGAGCGCGGGCAGGTCTGCACCCGCGACTCCTACCCCTACGACTGCGCCACCGAGTCACGTGCGCATCTCGGCAAGCTGATGGCGGGCAAACGCGTACACTGCGAGCAGACCGGCTGGGACCACAAATGGGCCCGCCCGCTGGCGCGATGCTGGGCTGGCGCGCTGGAGCTCAACGCGGAGATGGTCCGCTCGGGTTACGCCGTCGCCTATACCGCGCTCTACCTGGAGCAGGAAAACGAGGCGCGCGCCGCACGGCGCGGCCTGTGGGCCGGCGAGTTCGAGCGCCCGCACGCATATCGCAAGCGGGTTCGCACCGGCTAGCCAGACACAATGCAAGTCGGGCATGTGCCGACACCGCCGGCAGCGGTGTTGCAGCGGACGGCATCGTCCGCGAAAAGGGGACGCTGTACTGAACCGAATGAGGACGACGTGGCCGCCGCAGAAGCCAGAGCCGAGCAAGCCATTACCCGCTCAAACCCGTTCGACCTGCCCGAATCGGCCCTGCGCCGGATGCGCAATTCCAAGTGGAGCAAATACGGCCCCGAAATCCTGCCGGCGTGGGTGGCAGAGATGGACTTCGCCGTGGCCGAGCCGATCCAGCAGGCTGTGCGCCGTATCGTGGATGCGCAGGACTACGGCTATCCCATGCGTGGCGGCGACAAGGCCGGCGTGGCTGTTGCCATCGCCTTTGCGACGCGGATGAAGGAGCGCTTCGGCTGGGAGATCGACCCGGCCATGGTGCTGCCGCTGGCCGATCTGGTCCAGGGCACCTATGCCCCAGTGCTGGCCTTCTCCGAACCCGGCGACGGCGTAGTCCTGCAGGTGCCGAACTATCCGCCCTTCCGCGACGTGATCCAGACCACTGGCCGCAAGCTGATCGCGCTGCCCATGCGCGATGTGGGCTCGCGCTTCATCTGCGATACGGCGGAGATCGCGAATGCCGTCGATGCCCGCACGCGCATCTTCGTGCTGTGCAATCCGCAGAATCCCACCGGCCGCGTCTTCACGCGCGAGGAGCTGATGGCCATGGCGCGTTTTGCGATCGAACGCGACCTGACCGTCATTTCCGACGAGATCCATGCCGACCTGGTCTATCCCGGTCACCGGCACATTCCGTTCGCCTCGCTGGGCCCTGACATCGCGGCGCGCACCGTGACGATCACATCGCCGACCAAGAGCTTCAACATTCCGGGGCTGCGCTGCGCGGTGCTGCATTTCGGCTCCGCCGCGCTGCGCGAGCGCTTCCTGAAACGCATTCCGGCCCGGCTGATGGGCGATCCCAATGCCATTGGCGTCGACGCCACGGTCGCGGCCTGGACGCAGGGCCAGCCCTGGCTGGACGCCGTGCTGGCGCATCTGCTGCGGGCCCGCGATCGGCTGATCGCGCGGCTGCACGCCGACGTTCCGCAGATCCGCTGCCATGCTCCGGAGGGCACGTTCCTCGCCTGGCTCGACTGCACGGCGCTGGGGCTGAACACGTCGGCTTTCGACTTCTTCCATGACAAGGCGCGCATTGCCTTCAGCCCCGGTGAAGCCTTCGACCCGGCCTGCAGCCAGTTCGTGCGCTTCAATTTCGCCACGTCCATGCCCATCCTCGACGCCCTGCTCGACCGCATGACCACCAGCCTCCGCCGCTAGTTCGCCAGGAGCGCGGGCATCTTGCCGACGCTCCCAAGGCAGCTCTCACAGCCGGGTACGGACCTCGCAGTTTGTCATGCTGATCATGAGCTGGCCGGCCTCATCGCCGCGGCGCACGAGATACCGGCATTCGCCCGTTGCTTCGAACGTGAGCGAACGGGACTGGCCCTTCTGTTCCCCGCCCTTGTCTGAACTGTCCGCCCGGGACCCCATGGCAAGCTTGCCGCTCTCCTTGATGCGCCCTGTCACTATAGCGGCGTCGGGGCCCGATCGGATCGACCCTGGTCACGTCCATCTCGAGATCATAGTCCTGGACGCGGTGGCCCTCCATGCCGGACATCGCGCCGGTGATGACGTGTCCCCAGCCGCATCACGTCTTTCTTGTCCAGGGTGCTGACCGAGAAGCTCTTGCGCTGTTCGCCAGCATAGACTTCGGCACTGATCATGAAGGTGGCCTCGTCGGCGACGTGCTTGCGCGCCCACTCCATCAGACGTTTCGACTGGCCTCCACGCACCGCCTCCGTCATGTCCTTCTCGGTAGTGTCAAGAAGCGTTTCACTTCCTGTTCCGTGAGATTGCCGGTCCTGCTGCTGCGCGAGGGCGGGGCTGGCCACGAGTACGCTTGTGGCGGCTGCAAGGGCCATTGCCGGCAGGATTCGCGTAGCCATGCTGTACTGCCGTTTATGACATGGCGAGCCAACGGACCGGCAACAGGCTTGTTCCGGCGGTATTCGGTCCATCGTGGCGCGCGCGACGGCGGGTCATGTTGACTCCGGCCCCGACGCTGCCCACAAGGGCGCCCCATGACTGCGCTGTCATCCACGGCAGACCTGCCCGCCGGCAGTGCCACGAACCCGGCGGATGCACGCGCCATCGGGCGCTGGCTGGCGGTCGTGGCAGCGATGATCTTCGCCATGATCGTGCTCGGGGCGCTGACCCGTCTGACCGAATCCGGCCTGTCCATGGTCGAATGGCGGCCGGTGACTGGCTGGCTGCCGCCGCTCAGCGAGGCGGCGTGGCAGGCCGAGCTCGCAAAATACGCACAGTCCCCGCAGGGCCGGCTGGTGAACCAGGGCATCACCGTTGCCCAGTTCAAGGAGATCTTTTGGCTGGAGTACCTGCACCGGCTGTGGGGCCGCCTGATTGGACTGGCCTTCGCGCTGCCGATGCTGTGGTTCTTCGTGCGTGGCCGCGTGCCGGGCTGGCTGAAGCCGCGGCTGGTCGCGCTGCTGTTCCTCGGCGGTCTGCAGGGCGCCGTGGGCTGGATCATGGTGGCCAGCGGCCTGCAGGACCTGCCCGCCGTCAGCCACTACAAGCTGGCCCTGCACCTTGTGCTGGCGGTCGGCCTCTATGCCTACATCCTCTGGCTTGCGATCGGACTGCTGCAGCGCGACGCGTCCGCTGCGGCGCCAGCCGACCGGCGGATCGGCCGGGCCACAGACGGGTTGATCGCCCTGCTGTTCGTGGTGCTGACGTTTGGCGCCTTTGTCGCGGGGCTGCGCGCCGGCCAGGTACACACGACGTTTCCCACCATGTCGGGCTACTGGGTGCCGCCGGGCCTGCTGGAGCTGTCGCCGGCATGGCTGAACTTCGTCGCCACCCAGACCGGTACGCAGTTCGCCCACCGCTGGCTGGCGAAGCTGCTCGTCGTCCTGTGCATCGCCCTGTGGCTTTGGACCCACCGCGCCAATGCCTCGCCGCCGGTGCGACGGGCCGCGACCATGATGGCGGCCATGACGACGATCCAGCTCGGCCTGGGCATCGCCACGATCCTGACGGGTGCGCAGATCGCGCTGGCCACGCTGCACCAGGCCGGTGCCGTGCTGCTGGTCTCCAGCCTCGTCCTCGTCCTGCGCCGCACGCGCCCAGCCCAAATGGCTCGGCCCGGTGCCGTCGGCGGAACGGCGGTTCGCCTTGCCAGCGTGGCCGCGGCGCTGTTCTGGGCTATGAGCCATCAGCCGGAAGCAGCGGCTGCGGCACCGCCATCAGCGGATTCGCCACCGCGCACGGGGCCGATTGCCGACGAGCCGCTTGATCTGGTGCAGCGCCGCGCTGATGCCGGCGAAACCGACGCCATGGAAGAGCTGGCACGGCGCTACATCGAGGGGGCCGGCGTCAAGGCCGATGCGGTCGAAGGCGCGAAATGGCTGCAACGCGCCGCCGAGCGCGGGGCGCCCGGTGCGATGTTCAATATCGGCGTCATGTACGAGCGCGGACTCGTGCTGGAGCGCGATCCAGCCCGGGCGCTGGAGTGGTACGCCAAGGCATCGGCTGCCGGGGTGGCCATGGCCACGCACAACATGGCGCTGATGTACCGCGAGGGGACCGGCGTTCCCCCCGATAGCAGGCGGGCGCACGAGCTGCTGCTGCGCGCGGCACGCCAGGGCATGGGCGCCTCGATGTTCGTGCTGGGCAGTATGAGCGAGGCCGGCAGCCACGGGCGGCAGAAGGACCTGGTCGAGGCGATTGTCTGGTACGCGATGGTCGTGCAGTTTCAGCGCCTCAATCCGGGCACGGGCAGCGCCGATCTCGCCCGCCGCGCCGGCGAAAAGGTGAGGGAACTACAGCAGGTGCTGTCGGCCGCCGAGATGGCGCAGGCGCAATCGATCGGCGAGCGCGAATACCGGCTGATCGCGGATACCATGCGCGCCACGGCCAGGCCGCCGGATGAGAGGACGGCCCGCGCGACGCCGCCCGCGCCGGAACCGCCACCTGCGACGGCCAGGGAGCAGTTCGTCGAGATCCAGAAATTGCTGTTGGGCATGCGCCTGTACACGGGCAGGCCCGACGGGCTGATGGGACCTCTCACACGCAAGGCGATCCTGGCCTTCCAGCGCCAGGCGGGCCTGCCGCAGACCGGCGAACCCTCACCCGAGCTTCTCGATCGCCTGCGCAAGCAGGCAGCTCCGAAGCCAAAGCGGTAGTTCAGATGAAAGCGCCGGCGTAGGTCCACAATGCGGGATGGGCCCGCTCGACGTCGAGCCGCGCCACCTCCGCCGTCATGACATCATCATAGAGTGCAAAGCAGGCTGCACCGCTGCCGCTCATCGCGGCATAGCGGCAGCCCGGCGTGGCATGCAGCGTGGCCAGCATCGTGCCGATCTGCGGCACCAGCGAAATCGCCGCCTCCGTCAGCTCGTTGCCGCGTGCCGCCAGCGCCTGCGCCAAGCCTGAAACCGTGTCGGGCATACGCAGGATCGGCAGCGGCGCCGAGGCTGGCGGTGCCGACATGTGCTGCGCGAAGGCGCGGAACACGGAGGCGGTCGGCAGGGGCGCCAGCGGATGAACCAGGACCAGCCCGCAATCGGGCAGGCGCGGCGCCGGCTCCACACGTTCGCCAATGCCCGAGACGCTGGCCGTCCGCCCTGCAAGGCATACCGGAACGTCCGCGCCCAGTTCTTCTGCAATACCGGCCATATCCGCGTCGGACGGCTCAACCTGCCAGAGCGCGCTCAGCAGACGCAACACCGCCGCCGCATCGGCAGAGCCGCCGCCCAGCCCCGCGCCAACGGGAATGTTCTTCGTCAGGCGCAGTCGCGCGCGCGGCGCCACGCCCATGCGCGCGGCCAGCAGGCGTGCAGCACGCAGCACGAGGTTATCGTCACTCGCCTCGACCGCAAGCGTATAGGCGAAGGGCCCGTCGAGCTGCAGCGACAGGTCGCCGGCATCTTCGGCTTCAAGCCGGTCGGCCAGCCCGGCGAAGGCGACGAGCGAATCCAGCAGGTGATAGCCGTCCCCGCGGCGCCCCACGACGCGCAGATACAAATTCACCTTCGCCGGCGCCGTGCGCGCAATCATGCCGGGAGCGCGGGCATCCTGCCCGCATCGCCCGAAGCGCAGGCGAAGGGCGACAACCCCTCGGCGCTCACGCGCCGATGCGGGCGAGACGCCTGCGCTCCGTGTGGAACAAGATTCATGACAAGGGCTTTCACAAATCCTATTTCTTTTCGCTCGGCGTGTCGGGGGACGGGCTGGCAGGCGTCGCCTCGGCGGGCGGCTTTATGATGGTGGGCTTGTCCAGCTCTGGCGTCAGGCCTTCGGCCAGCTTGCGTTTGAGCGGCTCTACGCGGTCCTTCTCCGGATCCTGGCGCAGTGCACGCTCCCACTGGAAGCGGGCTTCGCGGCGACGTCCCACGTGCCAGTACGCATCGCCAAGATGCTCGATGATCGTGGCATCGTCGGCCTTGAGATGGACCGCCTGCTCCAGCAGGTCCACCGCCTGCTCGAACTGTCCGAGGCGGTAGTAGGCCCAGCCCAGCGAGTCGGTGATGGCGCCGTCATCGGGCACAAGTTGCACCGCCTCCTTCAGGAGCTTGAGACCCTCGTCCAGGTTCATGCCCTGGTCGATCCACGAATAGCCCAGATAGTTCAGCACGAAAGCGCGGCTGCGGCGCTTGGTCCGGTCCTCCGCCGAAAGCATGGAGAGTGCGCGCTTGAAGTCGGCTTCGGCGCGGCCCCAATTCTTCGTGCGCTCCAGCGCGATGCCGCGCGCATAGAACAGCGCCCAGTGACGATCCTCCGGATTGCGCAGACGCTCGACCGCCGTATCGTAGGCCTTCGCCGCCTCCGCGTAGCGTTCCTTGCCGCGCAGCAGATCCCCTAGCGCGGCGGCGGCGTCGATCCGCTCGGGACGCTCGCCGACCATTGCCTGCAAGGCCTTGACGGCATCGTCGGTCTTGCTGGTTTCCGCCAGCGCCGCTGCCGCGCGCATCCGCGCCCGCCATTGCAGCGGAGAGGCCGGATCGACGGCATTGAGCTGAACGATTGCCTTCTCCGTCAGGCCCAGCCGCTCCAGCAGTTCGGCCGCCAGCAGCCGCGCGTTGTCGGAAGACGGCGCCATCTCCAGCGCCAGCCACGCGAATACCAGGCCGAGTTCACTGGCGTTCTCGCGCTGCGCGACCGCGACGGCGCCGCCGATATCCACCAGGATCGCGGCAATCATGTCGGCCGGAGAGGGCTGACGGGGCAGCGAGTCGCTGCGGATCAGCGCCTCCATCACCACCGCATCGGCGTTTGCCTCGGCGTACCGGCGCAGCAGGTTGCGCGCCTCCTCGCCCTTGCCGGCACGGCGCAGCACGCCGGCCAGCGCCAGAATGGCGCGAAGCGGCGCAGCTTCCTCGTCCTTCACCAGCTCGCGCAGCTTGCGCTCTGCCGCGGCCCGGTCACCGGCCGCGTCGTCGAGCATGGCCTCGTGCAGGTGGTACACCGCCCGCAGCCGCTCGTCGTCGGGCCTCGATCCCTCCAGCCTGGCGCGGGCGGCGGCGAAATCTTTCTGGCCGGCCTTGAGCCAGGCTTCCACGATCGGGCGAAGGATGCCCGTCGAGGCGTCATCGCCAAGCCCCGCAGCGTATTGCTCGGCGGCCTTGAAATCACCCTTGCGTACCGACACCGCCACCAGCGCGAGATTCGGCAGTCCTTCGCTGGCGCTGGCTGCCAGCAGCTTCGGCGCGAGCTCGGCCGCCGCCGGGACTTTGCCGGCCAGCAGCCTCAGGCGGAATGTGAAGAGCTGGAGGTGCGGATCGTCGGGCCGGCGGCGCAGTGCCTGTTCGGCCTGCGCCAGTGCATGGTCGAAATCGTGCGCCTGCTCGGCCGCGCGGGCCGAGAGGTAAAGGCCATCGACGCTGCGTGATGCGCGCACACGTGCATCGCCACCGCGGCCGCCCTGCGCCAGCGCGGGATAGTCGCGACTCAGCAGGTCCAGGCCGATCACGGTGCCGGCCCCCAGGGCAAGCACGGCGAAGGAAGCGACGATGAGCAGCCGTCCGGCCTTGGCAGTCATGCGCAGCGACTCCGAATCGTTAGATCAGCATGCCAGCGCCCGCATAGCAGGGGCCGCGCGCAACGTCCATGCACAGCCCCGCGCGTCTCATCCGCCATTCGCAGACACAAAAAAGCCGCAGGATTGTGCCGGTTTCTTACATGCTGGAGTAGTTGGGACCCCCGCCGCCTTCCGGAACCGCCCAGTTGATGTTTTGCGACGGATCCTTGATGTCGCATGTCTTGCAGTGAACGCAGTTCTGGGCGTTGATCTGGAAGCGCTTCTTGCCGTCCTCGGCGTCCACCACTTCGTAAACTCCCGCGGGACAATAGCGCTGCGCCGGTTCAGCCCACTTGGGCAAGTTCACGCCGATGGGAATCGACGGGTCCTTCAGCTTCAGGTGGACCGGCTGATCTTCCTCGTGATTGGTGGCCGACAGGAACACGGAGGAGAGCTTGTCGAAGCTCACCACGCCGTCCGGACGGGGATAGGCGATCGGCTTGCATTCGGCCGCCGGCTTCAGCGTCTCGTGATCGGCCTTGTGGTGGCGCAGCGTCCACGGCAGCCGGATGCCGAGATTGTGCATCCACATGTCGAAGCCGCCATAGATGGTGCCGGCCATGGTGCCCCAGCGCAGTGCGGGTTTTACATTGCGCACCCGGTCCAGATCCTTCCACACCCAGGACCGGCGCAGCGCTTCGGGATAGGCCTTGAGCTCATCGCGTCCCTCGCTGCCACCTTTCAGGGCCGCGAACGCCGCCTCCGCCGCCAGCATGCCGCTCTTCATGGCGTTGTGGCTGCCCTTGATGCGCGGCACGTTCACAAAGCCGGCGGCGCAGCCGATCAGCGCGCCGCCCGGGAAGACCAGCTTGGGGATCGACTGCAGGCCGCCCTCGTTGATGGCGCGCGAGCCATAGGCGATGCGCTTGCCGCCCTCGAGATAGCGGCGGATCTCGGGATGCGTCTTGAAGCGCTGGAACTCGTCGAACGGCGAGACATACGGGTTTTCGTAGTTGAGGTGCACCACGAAGCCGATCGACACCAGATTGTCGTCGTAGTGATACATGAACGAGCCGCCCTGCGATTTCGATTCGCTGAGCGGCCAGCCCTGGGTATGCACGACCAGCCCCGGCTTGTGCTTGTCCTTCGGGACCTCCCACAGCTCCTTCAGGCCGATACCAAATTTTTGCGGATCGACGCCCTCGCGCAGCCTGAACTTCTCGAACAGCATCTTGGTCAGCGAGCCGCGCGCACCCTCGGCAATCAAGGTGTATTTCGCGTGCAGCTCCATGCCCGGCGTGTAGCTGTCCTTGTGATGGCCGTCCCTCGCGACACCCATGTCGCCGGTGGCGACGCCCTTGAGGCTGCCGTCCTCGTTATAGAGCACCTCGGCAACAGCGAAGCCGGGGTAGATCTCCACGCCCAGCGCCTCGGCCTGCTGTCCCAGCCAGCGGCACACATTGCCGAGGCTCACGATGTAGTTGCCGTGATTGTTCATCAGCGGTGGCATCGAGAAATTGGGAAAGCGGATCGAAGAGGGTTGCGTCAGCCACAGGAACCTGTCGTCCGTGACCTGGGTCCGGATCGGCGCGTCCCGGTCCTTCCAGTCGGGAAGCAGCTCGTTGAGCGCAATGGGGTCGATGACCGCGCCCGACAGGATATGCGCGCCGATCTCCGATCCCTTCTCCAGGAGGCACACCGACACCTCATGCCCCTGCTCCGCCGCGAGCTGCTTGAGCCGGATGGCCGCGGCGAGGCCGGCCGGTCCGCCGCCGACGATCACGACGTCGTATTCCATGGACTCGCGCGACATTCGAGGCTCCCTCTGGCAATTCCCAAGCAATAGCGTACAAGGTAGCGGTGCGCCACCTGCGGCACCCCGCCGCCCTCCGCCGCATTGCGGAATGCCATGAGCCAGTCAACCGCCCGCACCGACATCGAGGCCCTGCTGCGCTGGTACATCGAGGCCGGCGTCGATGAGGCGATCGGCGAAGCGCCGCTTGACCGCTATGCCGCCAGCGCAGCCGCGGTGGCGGCAAGGGTTCCGTCTGCCAGCCCCGCCGCGCCTGCACTGCCGGCCGCGCCGGCACGGGAAAAGCCGCCGTCGCGCGAGGCTCCGGTGGCGGCGCCAGCCCGCGTGCCGCTGGAGTCGCCGCAGCTTGTGGAGGACGCGCGCACGGCGGCCGCACGCGCCCAGACGCTGCCCGAGCTTGAGGCCGCCATCCGCGCCTTCGAGGGCTGCTCGCTGAAGCGGCTGGCCAAGAACACCGTCTTTGCCGATGGCGCGCCCGACGCGCCGGTGATGATCGTGGGTGAGGCTCCAGGCGAGGACGAGGACCGCCAGGGCAAACCTTTCGTGGGCGTCAGCGGCCAGTTGCTGGACCGCATGTTCGCCGCGATCGGCTGGACGCGCGCGCGCGACTTCTACATCACAAACATCATCAACTGGCGGCCTCCGGGCAACCGCACGCCCAACCTCAGCGACGTTGCGATCTGCGTCGCCTTTGCCCGGCGCCACATCGAGTTGAAGCGGCCGCGGCTTCTGGTGCTGGCCGGCAACGTGCCGACCAAAAGCCTGCTGGAGGCCGAAACCGGCATCACCCGCCTGCGCGGCCGCTGGTTCGAGTACACGCTGGCCGACGGCACCACCATTCCCGCCATGCCGATCTTCCACCCGGCCTATCTGCTGCGCGCCCCCGCCCTGAAGCGCCAGACCTGGGGCGACCTGCTCAACCTGCGCGAACGGCTGGATCAGATCCTGACCTCCTAGCCTCGCCACTGCCTGACCGCACAGGTCAGGACCGCTTCCACAGCGCGACACCTATAGGCGCCGCCGCGAGGACAGGCGACACGAACCAGTCCGGCGCTCCCATTGTCCACAGCGTCGCACCGCTAATGGCGCACCAGAGCAGCGGGATCGCCAGCAGCAGCCAGCGGGTACGGTTGGCCAGCAGCAGTGCGCCCAGGGTTGCGACGGCGGTGGGATCCGGCGCGAGGCCGAACAGCTCGGCATGGGTCCAGGCGCGGCCCAGCAGCGGACCGATCAGGGGCTGCATCACCAGGGCGAACAGGAACACACCCAGCCCGATACGGCCCGGGATGCCGGATGGCGCCTGGAAGCGCAGACCGCCACGCAGCACGCCGGTCCATACCAGCAGCAGCGCCTGGACGGCGAAACCTGCGGCGAAGTACACGGCGGCCCAGTTGATGGTGGCGTAGCGTTCCAGATGGAACGCCCAGGCCACCCATAGCCAGCCCGCCGCCAGGATCGCCGCGATGCCGCGGCTCGCCCCTGCACCACCGCGATACAGCAGCACCACGATCGCCACGCCCAGCGCCAGCGCGGCGATCTGCGCGGGCCAGATGTCGGCGTTGTAGAGTTCGAAGAGGCGGTAGTAGGTGCGCGGCGCGAAGAGCAGAAAGTCGGAAAGGCGGTAAGTCCACCACTCCGACATCACAGCGCCTCGACATGGGCAACCATGCGCCGGCGCATCGCCGCGTCCGGCAGACGGCCACGGGCGGCACCCATGTTCTCGCGCACATGCTCCACGCGCGAGGTGGCGGGGATGGCGCAGGTGACGGCCGGGTGCGAGACAATGAACTTCAGCAGGAACTGCGCCCAGTTGGCGGCCTCGAATTCCGCCGCCCAGTCCGGCAGCCGCTGGCGCTCGATGCGCCGGATCAGCACGCCCTGGCGGAAGGGGCGGTTCACGATCACGCCGATGCCGCGCTCCTGCGCCAGCGGCAGGATGCGCGCCTCCACCTCACGGTCGAGCACGTTGTAGGTGACCTGCACGAAATCGATGGGATGGTCCCGCATGATCTGCTCGATCTCGCGATGGCGGCGGCCCTCCGATGTGGTGATGCCGACATAGCGCAACTGCCCCGCGGCTTTCATCGCCAGCAGCGCCGGCAGGTGCTCCTCCCAGGACACGAGGTTGTGCACCTGCATCAGGTCGAACCGTGGCACGCCCCAATACTGCCGCGACTGTTCGATCTGCGCCGGCCCGCGCGATCCGCCCCGGATCCAGACCTTGTCGGCGGAGAACACCTCTTTGGTGCGGCCGAGCTTGCGCAGCCCGTGTCCGATCACCGGCTGGGAGGACGCATACATCGGCGAGGAGTCGATCGCGCGGCCGCCGGCATCGAAGAAATGCCGCATGACCTCGGCACAGGCATCGCGCGCCGCGGGATCTTCGCCGACGTTGAACGTGATCCAGGTCCCCAGGCCGATCACGGGCAGCGCCTCGCCGCTCGACGGGATGGGCCGCGTGATGATCGTGCCGGGCCGCGCGATGGCACCGACAGGCCGCAGCATCGCAGCCGCGCCGGCTGCAGCAAGACCGCGCATCGCGACGCGGCGGGGCAGGTATGAAGAACGCGGCATCTGCTGTGCTTCCTCTGCCATGTCCTTCCCCCTACAACTATTCCTGCAACAGGAGGACATGGATGGCAACGGAGCTTGACGCCGTCGAAGGGCGGATCTTCACCACCGCCGATTTCGCGCTGGAGCTGGGCGGTACGTTGCCGCAATGCCATGTCGCCTACGAAACCTGCGGCAGGCTCAATGCCGCCGGCGACAATGCGATCCTGATCACCCACGGCTACACGTCGAGCGCGCATGCCGCGGGCCGCTATGCGCCGGGCAAGGCGGCGCGCGGCGTGCCGCGGGACCAGCCGGGCTGGTGGGATGCGCTGATCGGGCCGGACAAGGCGATCGACACGCAGCGCTATTTCGTGGTCGGCGCCAATGCGCTGGGATCGGCGCACGGCTCCTCCGGCCCCAACACGATCGATCCCCGAACCGGCAAGCCTTACGGGCCCACCTTCCCCGAGGTCACGCTGCAGGATTCGGTGCGCGCGCAGAAGCTGCTGCTGGACAGCCTGGGCGTGAAGCGCCTGCACGCGGTGGCCGGCCCGTCGATGGGCGGCTTCCAGGCCTTCCAGTGGGCCGTCACCTTTCCCGACTTCATGCGCGGCATCGTGGCCACGGTGACGGCGCCGAAAATGCGCGGTGGGCTGGAACCGATCGAGGCGTTGACCAAGCAGCTCTCGACCGATCCCAACTGGAACGACGGCTGGTACTACGACAAGGGTGGGATTGCGAAGGTGCTAGCGGAGATCCGCTACGACACGCTGGTGCAGTACGGCCAGCGCGAGTTGCTGGCGCCCACCATCCCCGATCCCGCCGCGCGCGAGACGGCGATCCGCGCCGCCGCGAAGACATGGGCAGAGAATTACGACGGGCATTCGCTGGTGGCGCTGCGCAAGGCCATCAGCCGCTTCGATATCACCGGCGACTACGCGAAGATCCGCGCCAGGGTGTTGTACGTGATCGCGCCCAACGACCGGCTGTTTCCCGGTAGCATCGGACCGGGCTTCGCCGCCGACATGCGCCGCGCCGGGATCGACATCACCTATGTCGAGCTGGTCACCGACAAGGGCCACCTCGCCAGCCACGCCGACGCCGACCAGTGGGCGCCCATGTTGCGCGCCTTCCTCCAGCGGCTGGATAAAGCCGCTTCATGGTGAGCTTGTCGAACCATGAAGCGGGCGGCTGTGCGGCGCCTTCATGGTTCGACAGGCTCACCATGAAGGCTAGTCCGACGCGGATGGTGCAGCGCTACATCTTCAGGACGTTGAACCGGGCGTCGCCGTCGCGCTGGACCTGGGCGACGAGGTCGACTTCCCAGGTGAGGTACTGGTTCATTGCGTCTTCGACGCCTTCGCTGCGGTCGTAGGGGCGGTACCAGACATCGGTCGGCGGATCGGCCATGCGGGTCTGGCCTTTCTCCAGCGGCAGCCGTGCATCGCGCCAGGCGCGCATGCCGCCCTCCAGGGCCACGACCGGCAGCGATGTCACACCGCTCTCGATCAGGTCGGCGGCCGCCAGGCGCGCGAGCACGCCGTCGGGCGACACCACCACGATCTGCTTCGCCTGCGGCACCTGCGCCAGCATCTCCGGCACGGTGCGTGCGAGATTGGCGCGCACCGCGAAGAAGGCACCGGGGATGTGCCCGTCGCGATAGCGGATCGAGGTGTCAAGATCGACCACCACCGCCTCGCCGGCTTCGACCAGCGGCTTCAGGTCGGACGCGGCGATGCTCGCAACCGGCACGCGGCCCAGATCCGGCACGGCGCGCCGTTCGTGTCCGGTCTCGATCTCGTCGGTAAGGGGACGGTGCTTCAGCACGAGGACTTTGGGCCAGCCCATCTGCGTCAGCCAGTGGGCCGTCATGGTGGCGCGCACGCCGTCATTGTCGTGCAGCACGATGGTGGCGTTGCGCACGCCGACATATTGATCCGTGGCCTGCACAAGCTGGCCGCCCGGCGCGTGGCGGAAGCCGGCGAGATGGCCGCGGCTATACTCCACCGGATCACGCACGTCGAAGCGGAACACCGTGCCGCCGCTCGCCGCCGCCTCCTGCTCGAGCTGCCGCAGCGCGCTCATCGGGATGGTGCGCACGCCGGCCTTCTGCGCCACCCGCGCCGCTGCTTCGCGCGCCCAGCCTGCTGCCGCCTGGCTCTGGCCGCGATAGGTGTCGTGACGGCCGCGCGCCACTTTGAGGCCCGCAAGGTGCCAGCCCATGGTGCCGTTCTTCAGCGCCATCACCTTGTTGGGCAGGCCGGCATTGATCAGCGACTGCGCGCCGATGATGGAGCGCGTGCGGCCGGCACAGTTCACCACCACCAGCGTCTCGGGTTTCGGCGCCAGGTCCTTCACGCGATAGACCAGCTCGGCGCCGGGGCAATCGATGCCGCCGGGGATCGACATGTTGCGGAACTCGTCCATCGGCCGGCTGTCGAGGATCACCAGGTCCGTGCCCTCGTCGACCAGCTTTTTCAGCTCCGCGGCCTCGATGCGGGGCGTGTCGCAGGCATGCTCCACCACCTCGCCGAACGCCTTGCTGGGCACGTTGACGCCGCCGAACACCTCGTAGCCCGCCTCGCGCCAGGCCTTCAGTCCGCCATCCATCACCGCGAGATTGTTGTAGCCGCATTGCGAGAGCCGCGCGGCGGCCCGGTTGGCGCGGCCCGTCTGCCCTTCCTCGCCGCTATCCATCAGCACGATGCGGACGTCGGGGCCAGGCACCAGCGCGCGCACCCGCAGCTCCAGCTTCGACAGCGGCAGCGGCGTGGCGAACAGCGGATGGCCCTCGTTGAACTCGCCCTCCTCGCGCACGTCGAAGAACCCCAGCTCGCTTTCGCCGGCCAGCGTGGTCTTCACCTCTTGCACGGCGATCAGAGGCGTCAGGATCTTCGGACGCGCCATGAAGCGCTGCGCGCGGCCGCTCTGCTGATCGACCGTCACGCGGTCGGGCAGATGCTCCAGGCTTAGCCCGTAGAGATGCAGGTGCAGCGCCGGCGCACCGCCTTCCGGCACCTGGATGGTGTGGAAGTCGTCGGGCAGGTATTCGATGCAATTGCCCTTGACGATGGTGCGCTCGCCCTCGCGTTCCAGCGTCACGAACTCCGGATCGTTGCGGCCGTCCGCAACACGGGCGTAGCGCACATTGTGCTCCTGGCCGTGCACACCGGCGATGCAGGCCCAGGTCGTGTGGTTGTGCGGCGGCACGAGCTTGCCCTCCAGCCCTGCCGAGGCATAGAGCGCGAAGCGATGATCTGGATCCTCCGAGATGCGGTAGATGCCGCCGTCGGCACGCACCGGGAACTGCTCCAGCGGAAAGAGTTCGGTGCGCACCGCCAGCCCGGTCAGCGCCTCGCCGATCTTCGCCAGGGCCTCGCGCGTGACGCCTTCGCTGCCCTCGATCCGGCGCACGTTCGCGAGCATCTCGCGCGCTGCCGCGGCGCGCTCGTTCCACAGCGACATGTCTGTCTCCTCGGAAGTTCCCGGCGGACTATAGGACCGGGCAGATGACGGTCAATGTGCCGCCATCGCATGGCTGCCGCTTGCCGCCACGCTGGCAATCCAGTAACGAAGCATCGGCCGCAGCGGCTGCGCGGGGGAGACCACGATCATGCGACATGTCGTGCTGGGGGTCATCGGTGCGCTGATGCTGATGGCATTCGGACCGGCCGCCGAAGCGTGGGCGCAGGCGACACGCTCGCAGGTGCGTCCGGCCGTGGCCACGGCCAAGCCCGCCGTGGCGCGCTCCACGGTCAAACGCCACAGCAAGACACGTCCGGTAGCCAAGCGTCAGGCCACCAAGCGGCCGACAGCGAAACGGCCCGTAGCCAAACGTCCCGTCGCCAGCCGGCCGACCGCGAAACCCGCCAAACGCACGGCATTCCGACCGCAAGCCGCGCCGCGGCGCGCCTACGTACCGCCGCCGCCGGTGATCGACATCGATCCGGCAATGCCGGTGGCGGGCAACCCACCCACGGTGCTC
The DNA here is from genome assembly GCA_003574685.1 of Rhodospirillaceae bacterium SYSU D60007. GTDB lineage: Bacteria > Pseudomonadota > Alphaproteobacteria > Reyranellales > Reyranellaceae > Vineibacter. Next base: position 3,564 of record QOCQ01000040.1, on the reverse strand, counting down.
GACGCAACCGATGTCGCCCGCTACCAGCGCATTGTCGCGGCGCAGGCGGCCGGCAACTGGGCGGCGGCGGATGCCGACATCCGCTCCCTGCGCGATCCGGTGCTGCTGGGGTACATGCTGGCGCAGCGCTACCTGTCGTCCGGTTACCACGCCAGCTACGAGCAGCTCAGCGACTGGCTGCGCGACTATGGCGATCATCCCGACGCGCCCAACATCTACAAGGCGGCACTGGCCCGCAAGCCGCGCGGCGCACCCGAGCCGCTGCCTGCGACTTTCGTGAGCACCGCGCGCGGCAGCATCGCCCCCGACGCGCGCATGATGGGCGGCCAGTCGGTGCAGGCTGCCGCCATTCGCGGCCGTCTCGCCCGCATGATCGAGGACCGCGGCTTTTCCGCCGCGCGCCGCCTGCTGGAGCTGCCCGATACGCAGCGCGCCCTGCCGCCTGAGGAGATCGAGCGCTGGCGGGCCGAGATCGGCAGCCGGCAGGTCGAAAGCGGCGGCGAGGACCAGCCCATCGTGCTGGAATACGAGGAGCGCCCCTCCGCCGCCTTCCAGGCCGGCATCGAGGCCTGGCGCAAGGGCGATTTCAGCGAAGCCGTGCGGCAGTTCGAGCGCGTCGCCGAAACGCCGGGCGACCGGGCTTACTCAGCCACGATTGCGGCCGGCGCCTTCTGGGCGGCGCGCGCCAACCTGATGGCGGGCAACCCCGAACGCTTCGCGCTGTGGATGCGACGCGCCGCCATCTACGACCGCACCTTCTACGGGCTGATCGCGCTGCGCATGCTGGGAGTCGAACCGCGCCCGCACTGGAAGGCGGCCGAGCTGACGAGCGCGCGCCGCGCCTTGCTGCGCGAGGACCGCACGACTCGCCGCGGCCTCGCGCTGCTGCAACTGCGCGCCGTGAGCAATGCCGAGCTCGAGCTGCATGCCGCCTCGATCGATGCCGATCCGCGGCTGGTCGAAGCCGTGCTGGCGCTGGCGGAAGACGCGAAGCTGCCCGGGTTGGCCTACAAGGTGGCTAGCTCGGCGCGCGAGCGGCCGGACCGGATCGAGGGGCTGGACAGCGCGCTTTACCCCGTCCCGCCCTATGTGCCGCGCGAAGGATTTACCGTCGACCGCGCGCTCGTCTTCGCGGTGATGCGCCAGGAATCGGCATTCAATCCGCGGGCACGCTCCTGGGCGGGCGCCATGGGTCTGATGCAGCTCATGCCGGGCACCGCCGCTACCGTCGAGCGGCAGTACATGCCCGAGCGTGCCGGCACCGACCGTTACGATCCCGCCCATAGCATCTCGCTGGGCCAGACCTATCTGCGCATGCTGCTCGACGAGTACGGCAACAACCTGTTCCACGCCGTGCCTGCCTACAACGCGGGGCCGGGCAACGTGAACCGCTGGCTGGCCACCGACACCGCCAGCGACCCGCTGCTGTTCGTGGCCGCCATCCCGGTGAACGAGACACGGGGCTACGTGCAGGGCGTGCTGGCCAATTACTGGATCTACCGCATGCGGCTGGGCCAGAAGGCCGACTCGCTCGACCAGATCGCGCAGCATCAATGGCCCACCCACGTCGCCCGCGACACGCGGCGGTGAGGGCGTGCGCATGTTGCCGCTGGCAGGCATCAAGGTGATCGAGTTCTGCCAGGTGGCGGCAGGGCCGTTCTGCGGCATGTTGCTGGCCGACATGGGCGCCGACGTGATCAAGGTCGAGCCGCCGGAAGGCGACATGCTGCGGCAATGGCCGCCGATCTCTAAAGGCTACAGCGAGAACTTTGCCTCGCTGAACCGCAACAAGCGATCCATTGCCCTGGACCTGAAGAACACCGATGACAAGGCGCTGGCGCAGGGGCTGATCCGATCGGCCGACGTCGTGATCGAGAACAACCGCCCCGGCGTGATGGACCGTCTGGGTCTGGGTTACGCCGCTTTCCGGGACGAGTACCCTCGTCTGGTGTATTGCTCGATCTCCGCCTTCGGCCAGAGCGGACCGCGCAGCGGCGAGGGCGGCTTCGACGTCACCGTGCAGGCGATGTCGGGCATCATGAGCGTGACCGGCGAGCCGGGCGGCGCACCGGTGAAGTGCGGCGTGCCGGTCTCGGATTTCGCGGCCGGCCTGTACGGCGCCTTCGCCATTGCCGCGAAGCTGCGCGAGGTGCAGGCGGGCGGGCGCGGCGGCCATATCGATGTCTCGATGCTGGGCGCCAGCCTCGGCATCGCCGCGTTGCAGACCAGCGAGTTCTTCGGCACCGGCCGTGATCCGCAGAAGCTGGGCTCGGCCCATCCCCGCAACGCGCCCTACCAGGCGTTCAAGGCACAGGACGGCTACTTCGTGATCGCTGCCGGCAATGACCGGCTGTGGCAGGCCGTCTGCGAGGTCGTTGCGCGTCCCGATTTGCTGGCCGACCCGCGCTTCGCCACGACGTCGCTGCGGGCGCAGAATCAGGCGGCGCTGAAGGCGCTGCTGGAAGCAGCGTTTGCACGCCATCCTGTCGATCACTGGATCGTCGCCTTCGCCGCGGCCGGCGTGCCGCACGGACGCATCAACGCCTATTCGCAGGTGCTCGACGATCCGCAGGTAGCCCACATGGGCTGGGTGCAGCCGATCACCCTGCCCTCCGGCGTCGCGACCCGCACCTTCGGCTTTCCGGTGCGGCTTGACGGCAAGACGCTGCCGCTGCGCCAGGACCCGCCCGCCCTTGACGGCGATCGCGAGCATGTCCGCGCCGAGCTCACAACGAAGAACGCCCGGTGACTCGCGCGCTGGGCCTCGCCGCACTGACGGTGCTGGACGTGGCGCCGCCGGTACAAATCGCCATCGCGGCGGAAGCCGGCTACAGCCATGTCGGTCTGCGGTTAATCCCCGCAACCGCCGAGGAAGTGCGCCATCCCATCGTCGGCGACACGCCGATGGTGCGCGAGGTTGAGCGCCTCCTCGCCGATACGGGCATGAAGGTGCTGGACGTCGAGATCTTCCGGCTGACGCTGGATGTGCGGCTCGACGCATTCGAGCCGGCGATGGCAACCGCCGCCCGGCTGGGCGCGCGGCACATGCTGGTGGCAGGCAACGATCCGGAACCGGCACGGTTGCGCGACAGCTTCGCACGGCTCGCCGAGTTGGCGGCACGCTATGGCCTCACGCCGTCGCTGGAACCGATGCCGTGGACCGACGTGCCGACAGTGCAGGCGGCGCAGCGCATCATCGAAGGCGTAGATCAGCCTGCCGGTGTGCTGGTCGATGCCATCCATTTCTTCCGCGCCGACAACCGCCTGTCAGACCTCGCCGGCCTGCCGCGCCATCGCCTGCACTACATGCAGCTCTGCGACGCCCCTGCCGAGCGCCCCGCCGACACAGCGGAACTGATCCGCCAGGCCCGAAGCGACCGGCTGTTTCCCGGCGAAGGCGGCCTCGACCTGCGCGCCCTGGTGCACGCCTTGCCGCCGGACCTCCCAGTGAGCCTCGAGATCCCCGTCGCGCGCAAGATGGCCCCCCTCGCCCGCGCCCGCCGCGCCCTCGAAGCCGCCCGCCTATTTCTGAGCTGACCTCACGACGCCATCCAGAGCGCGCCC